>NZ_JBVJRC010000004.1:0-28941 GCF_055608005.1 Lentzea sp. NPDC036955
TCTTGCGGAGGTGCAGCGATGACCATCACGACGCTGACCGGCGCGACCGGTCCCGAGGACCGTGACGAGTTCGAGCGCCCCGCCACCGTGACCGCTCTGCACCCCGTCCCGGCCGATGACGCCGCGGTGATCGAGGGTGAGCTGGTCGACGACGACGCCCCCGGTTCCGAGGGGGACGTGACCGGTGCGGTGACGCTGGTCGACCAGCCCGGTGGCGACGCGGTGCACTGGGTGCGGCGGCTGCGTGAGGCCAAGCGGGAACCGATCATCCCCACCTACCTGCGATCGGTCGAGGAAGCACGGGACACCGTCCGGTGGGTGGTCGGGCACTACGCCCACGCCGTCGGCTACCACGCCACCCGGTCCCCGCTGTACTTGCTGCGCTTGGCGGTGCGGTCCCCGCGCGGGGTGCTGCTGCTGGCTGCGGCGACCGGCCGGTGGGCCTCCGACGCGGAAGGGCGCGTGCTGCGTGCCGCTGCCGCGCGGGACGCTGACACGGCCTCCTACTTGCGGTTGTCCGCGCAGCGCAACGTGCGGGTGCGGACGCGTGCGCTCACGCTGGTGATCCTCGCCGCGATCGGTGTGCCCGCGTTGATGCTGCTGCCCGACGTGGCGCCGTCGTGGGTGCTGTGGGCGTGCGGCACGCTCGCGGTGGCGCTGCTGGGCAAGCTCGGCACCCCCGCGGACCAGCCGGTGGTGTCGCGTGCGGTGGTCGCGGCGCACGTCGCCAAGCTCACCGCGGACACGGTGGAGAAGGCGCTGTCCGTGCTCGGGATCTCCGGCATCACCAGCGCGTTGGCCAAGAACCCGCACGCCATCGGCTTCACCGCACCCATCACCCGCGATGGCCCCGGATGGCGTGCCGAACTCGACCTGCCCGCCGGTGTCACGGCGTCGGACGTGATCGAGCGTCGCGAGAAGCTCGCGTCCGGCCTGGGACGGCCGTTGGGCTGTGTGTGGCCGGAGGGCAAGCCGGAGGTCCACCCTGGACGGTTGGTGCTGTGGGTGGGCGACAAGGACATGAGCAAGGCCTCGCAGCCCGCGTGGCCGCTGCGCACGGGCAAGCGCATCGACCTGTTCGAGCCTCAGCCGTTCGGCACCGACGTGCGCGGTAAGTGGGTCGACGTGGTGCTGATGTACGTCGCGGGCATCGTGGGCGCGATCCCGCGGATGGGCAAGACGTTCACGCTGCGCGAGTTGCTGCTCATCGCCGCCCTGGACCCGCGGTCCGCGGTGTACGCGTTCGACCTCAAGGGAACCGGTGACCTCTCGCCGCTGGAGGTCGTGGCGCACCGCTACCGCGCCGGCGACGAAGCCGAGGACATCGCCTACGCGCTCACCAGCCTGCGTGAGCTGCGTGACGAGATGCGCCGCCGTACCAAGGTGATCCGCGACCTGCCGCCGGACCTGTGCCCGGAGAACAAGGTCACGTCCCCCCTTGCGTCGAAGAAGTCGCTCGGTCTGCACCCGGTCGTGGTGGGGGTGGACGAGTGCCAGGTGATGTTCGAGCATCCCGAGCACGGCGCGGAGTTCGAGGAGATCGTCACTGACCTGGTCAAACGCGGCCCGGCAACCGGGATCGTCATCATCCTGGCGACGCAGCGGCCGGACTCGAAGTCCATCCCGATGGCGATCAGCGACAACGCCATCCTGAGGTTCTGCCTCAAGGTCACCGGCCAGATCGCCAACGACATGGTGCTGGGCACGTCGTCCTACAAGAACGGTGAGCGCGCCACGCAGTTCTCCTTTGGTGACAAGGGAATCGGCCTGCTGAAGGGTGTCGGTGACGAGACGCAGACCGTGAAGGGCGTCTACATCGACGCACCCAGCGCGAAAGCCATCGCCGCACGTGCCCGCACGTGGCGGGTCGAGGCGGGAAGCCTGTCCGGCTACGCCGCCGGCGTGGATGCCCAGGTCGAGGACGTCGAGGCGGCCAACACGCTGCTGCCCGACCTGCTCAACGTGTTCGGCACCAACGACAAGCGCTGGTCTGAGTCCCTTGTGGACGCGCTGGCCGAACTGCGCCCTGCGGTCTACGGCGAGTGGGGCGCGCTGCCGACCGGCGCGGCCAAGGCCACCACGCTGGCCGGCGCGCTCAAGCCGTTCGGCATCGCCACCAAGCAGGTGTGGTCGACCGAGCACGGCAAGGGCGCCAACCGGATGGGCGTCGAACGCTCCGCCATCACCAGTGCACTCACCGAGCGTGACGGGAAGAAGTCGCGGAAGTAGGCCGCGCACGGCTCTAGGTCTAGAGCCAAGCCCCTCTAGACCTAGAGCCTCCCCTAGACACCCGCATACCCGCTGATCAGCGCCCTAGCACCTAGGGGGCTTGGTCTCGCGCACCCTCAAACCGTCCTGAGAGGCCACTTCGATGTCCCCGAAGACCTTCCTCCGCCTCACCATCCTCGGACTGATCGTCGTCGCTGTCAGTGACATCGCACCCGATGCCCGCGGGGCCGCGTGGCTGCTGCTGGCCGCGTTCGCCCTGGTCTACGCCCTGGCGTGCTGGGCCTTCCCGTTCCGCAAGTGCGGTGCCTGCAAGGGCATCGGCCGCCGCACCGGTGGGTTCGGCGGCATCAAGCTCTGCCCGCGCTGCGGCGGTGAAGGCCTCAAGCTGCGCGCCGGTCGTCGTGCCCTCAACGCCGTGCGCCGCCACCGCAACAACGTCGGCTGACATCCGCTGCTCAGCAAGGGGACGTGACACATGTGCAGAGCCGGAGGACGCCGCTGCAAAGGCAGCACTGCCAGCAGCCGCGCCACCCAGACCGCCCGCAAGCAGCGCTCCCGTGCCAAGCAGGCGCTGCGCAACGCCACAGCCGCTGGTGAGCCGGAGGCCATTGCCGCCGCTCAGCAGCGCCTCGACCAGGCCAACGCCGCCATCGCCGCGGCCAAGGAGAACATCGTGTCCCACAACGACAGCACCGAAACCTCAGGTCAGTGCGGGGACGTGACCGCCCCGAAGCCGACGCCCGCCCCGGTTAGCGGTGAGCCCTCCGCCGCGCCGCTGATCGAGAACACCTGGGGCAGCATCCTCGACAACAGCCCGGTGCACTACCACGACGACGGCCCGATCGGGACCGCGGTCAAGTACATGGGCGCCGACGCCCGCATGGAGGTCGACGGCGAACCGCTGGCCAACGTCGTGGGACGACTCGCGACCGATGTCGTGCGCCGCAAGACCACCGCGCAGCAGGCCGTGAACGACCTCAAGGAGCTGCGCGACCGGCTTCCCGAAGGCAGCCGCGCCAAGCTGTGCTTGTCCAACGCGATCCGCAACATGGACGGCCCGGACACCCCCGTCCCCCAGGTCCCCGAGGGCACGCCCGAACCGCTGCGCAAGCTGGTGCGCAAGCTGCACGCCGTCCCGATCGTCCGCCAGGAACCCGAACGGGAGATGCAACCGCTGCTTGACCTGTGCAAGCAGGTTGCCGCCGGCGACCAGCGCACCACGGGCCTGCTGGACGACCTGCTCCGGCAGCGCGTCCGCAACAAGCGCCACGAAAGCCTGGGCGACTGCGGCAAGTTCGAGATCGACGACGCCGTGCGGGACACCCTCACCGAGATGCGCGAGCAGAAACAGCGCAAGCGCAGTTCCTCCAGCTCAGACGGGGACGTGCCCCCACCACCGCCCACCGGTGACACCGCACCGCCCGCGGACGGCGACGGCCCACGACGGCGGAGCATCACCAACATCGCCGACGGCAACAGCCACGTCGGCATCCAAGCCGGAGTCATCTACGGCGCCGCTGGTCAGCGCGGGGACGTGACCGGCGGCGGTGTCCACGGCGGAACGCACCGCGACACCGACATCACCAACATCGCCACCGGCAACAGCCACGTCGGCATCCAGGCCGGAGTCATCTTCGGTGGCGTCCACTCCGGCCGTGCCCAGAAAGACGCTGGTCGCGGCGGGGACGTGACCACGCCGAAGCCCCAGCCCCGTCCCCAGGGCCACGGCACCGTCACCAACATCGTGCACGGCGGCAACTACGGCATCCAGTCAGACGGCCCCGTCACCGGAGACGTCCACATGCGACACGGCGAAATCTGGATCAACGGCAAACGCGTGAAGTGACCTCCGTTCACCCAGCTCGGGCAGGGGACGTGACCACCCCGCTCCCCTGCTCCCTGTTCCACAGATCGCTAGGAGAACCTGGCCATGTCTGAGCCCAACATGCTGCTGGACCACGCCCTGCACTACGCCCGACTCGGGTGGCACGTCTTCCCCCTGCGGCCCGGCACCAAGCGCCCCGCCCTGCACGGCAACTCCCCACGACGCCCCTGCCCCCGCACCGGAGTGTGCGCCAACGGCCACCTCGGATGGGAGCAGCGCGCCACCACCGATCCCGACCGCATCACCGCCTGCTGGTCGCTCGCACCGTTCAACATCGGCATCGCCACCGGACCGAGCAACCTCGTGGTCATCGACCTGGACACCCGCAAGTCGCCCGACGAGGTGCCTCCCCAGCGCTGGAACCGGGCGGGGATCGTGGACGGCCACGACGTGTTCACCGCCGTCTGCGAAGAAGCCGGACAACCGGTGCCGTGGGAGACCTACACCGTGCACACCCCGCGCGGCGGCACGCACTACTACTTCGTCGCCCCGTCCACTGTGGAGCTGCGCAACACCGAGGGCGAGCACGGCAACGGACTCGGCTGGAAGGTCGACACCCGCGCGCACGGCGGCTACGTCGTCGGCCCCTGCTCCGTCACCCCAGACGGCGAATACTGGGCTTCGGACACCTCCGCACCCACCGATCTGCCCACCTGGTTGGTCCACTGCCTCACTCCCAAGCCGCCCACGGCCCGTACAGCGCCCGTTGTGAGCCGTTCTGAGCGGTTGCCCGCCTACGTCGGCGCAGCGGTGAGGGGCGAGCGCGACAGGGTCGCAGGGGCGCAGTCAGGGGCGCACACGCGGACGTTGTTCGTGGCCGCCGTGGCACTCGGTCAGCTCGTGGGCGGTGGACTGCTCCCCTCGGCTACAGCTGAGGCGGAGTTGTTCAACGCGGCACTGCACATGATCACCGACCGGTGCCAGTGCACCAAAGCGGAAGTGTTGCGCACCATCGCCAACGGCCTGCGCGCCGGCATGTCACGTCCCCGCAAAGCACCCACCGACCAGCCTGCCTCCACCACGGCGTTGTTCACCGAGCGGGGTGCGGCATGAACGTCCTGTCGTTGTTCTCCGGCATCGGCGGCCTTGAACTCGGCTTGCAACGCGCCGGCATGACCGTGGTCGGTCAGGTGGAGATCGACCCGTACTGCCGACAGGTTTTGGCCCAGCACTTCCCGGAGGTTCCGCGCCATGACGACGTCCGCACCGCCAGCGAGTGGTGGACCAGGGCAATCCGGCCTGCAGTTGACGTTGTGGCTGGAGGACCCCCTTGTCAGCCCTTCTCCCGCGCCGGACTTCAGCTCGGGACGGCCGACGAACGGTGGGCGTGGCCGTGGATGCGCGACGTGGTCGAGATGGTGGGACCCCGCTACGTCCTTGTGGAAAACGTCGCAGCTCTCCTTCACGACTGGGATGCCTTCGGACGCATCCTCGGAGACTTGGCCGACCTCGGGTTCGATGCGGAATGGAGTGTGCTCTCAGCGTGCTCGCTGGGTGCCCCACATCCACGACAGCGCGTGTTCCTTGTGGCCCACCCCCGTGGCGCGGGACTGGAAAGGCGTCGGCCGGACCGATCAGCTTCCAACCGTCCTGGGTGGCCGGCCGAACCCGACGTGGCTCGCTTGGCTGATGGGGTTCCCGCCCACCTGGTGCGAGACCCGATCCGAGCACTCGGCAACGCCGTCGTTCCCCAGGTCGCCGAACACATCGGCCGACTAATTCTCGCCTCTGACCAGCCTTCAGGAGTGGCGGCATGAACGTTCTCTCGCTGTTCTCCGGCATTGGCGGCCTCGAACTCGGGTTGGAACGCGCCGGCATGACCGTGGTCGGCCAGGTCGAGATCGATCCCTACGCCCGCTCGATCCTCGCTCGACACTGGCCGGAGGTGCCCCGCCATGACGACATCCACACCGCCGTCCAGTGGTGGCGCTCCCAGTCACGTCCCCCCGTTCACGCCGTCGTCGGTGGCTTCCCCTGCCAACCGGCCAGTTCCGCAGGACTCAAGCTCGGACCCGACGACCCGCGCTGGCTTTGGCCCGCCATGGCCGACGTCGTCCGAGAGCTCCAACCGGAGTGGGTCGTGTGGGAGAACGTGTCCGGTCTGCTCCACCGAGGACTCGACATCGTTCACGCCGACCTTGTTCGACTCGGCTACCGGCACCGAGTGGGGTGGGCCACCGCTTGTGCAGTGGGTGCCCCACACGTGCGGCGACGGCTGTTCGGACTGGCCCACGCCGCGGGCCTCCGATGCGAGCCGGGGCGGGGTCCTGGACCGCAAGCGCCACAGGTGGAACCTCGCCGACGCGGTGCGCAACCGGGAGGGCCGTGGACCGGTCAACCCCGCCCTGTCGGAGTGGCTTATGGGGTTCCCGCCGGGGTGGACCGACGCAGAACCCTTGGCAACGCCGTCGTCCCCGACGTCGCCGAACACATCGGCCGACTCATCCTCACCGCCGACCACGAGCAGCAGCACGCCGCATGAACACGCACCCTCAGGAGGCGCGACGATGACCGCCGCACTGCGCGTACTGCCCACGCCAGATATCCAGCCCGGTCATGAAATCCTCGACCAGGTCCGTGACTTCGTCGCCCGGTTCTCCGCGTTTCCGCACGAGCACTGCGCGCCCATGCTCGCGCTCTGGTACGCCCACACCTGGGCCGCGGACCACCTCTACACCACCCCGCGACTCGTGCTCTCCTCCGCCGAACCGGGGTCAGGCAAGACCCGCGTACTGGAGGTGGCCAAGCACTTCACCAGGGCCGCGGAAATGACGATGTCCGGCAGTGCCGCCGCGCTCGTGCGCATGGTCGCCGCCGGCCCCATCACGATCCTGCTGGACGAGGTGGACACCATCTTCGCTTCCGGTGGCGGTGGGAACGAGGAAGTCCGCGGGATGCTCAACGGCGGCTACAAGCGCACCGCCACCATCCCGAAATGCCGCGGCGACGCCGCCACCGGCATCACCGTCGACCGCCTGCCTATCTTCGCCCCCGCGGCATTGGCCGGACTCGCCGGAAGCCTGCCCGACACCATCAACACCCGCGCCATCACCATCCACCTGCGCCGCCGGCGCAACGACGAACACGTCCAGAGCTACATGGAACGGCGCGTGGAGCGCGAAGCCGAACCGATCCGCGATGCACTCGAAACCTGGGTCACCAGCATCGGCGAAGGCCTTGCAGAAGCCGAACCGCCGATGCCGCCCGGAGTAGCCGACCGCGCCGCGGAAATCTGGGAACCGCTGATCGCCATCGCCGACGCCGCGGGCGGCCACTGGCCACTCACCGCCCGCGCGGCGTGCAGCTACTTCGTGCATGACCAGACCGGCGTCACCCCGTCGCCCGGAGTGCAGTTGCTCTCCGACCTCTGGACGCTGTTCGACGCGCAGGGCACCGACCGGCTTCACACCACGGAAATCCTGTCGTACCTGCTTTCGTTGGACGACGCGCCATGGGGCGACTTCAACGGCCGTCCGCTGGACTCGCGGCGACTGGCCAAAGAACTGCGCAAGTACCACGTCGCCCCGATCACAGTGAAACGCAAGGACACCAACGCAAAGGGCTACGTCACTTTCGCCAATGACCACCAGGTCGGTTTGGCGGATGCCTGGGCGCGCTACCTGCCTACTCAGAAAAACAGGGGTGCCGAATGAACGCGCGAACCAACGAGATTGCTCAACTGCTGGCGCAGTTGGCGACGCTCATCAGCGCAGAGCAGCAGGCTGTTCCTGAAATCCCCAATCAAAGGGCGATGCCGGAACGAGTGCTCCTCACGGTCGCAGAGGCCGCTGAACGGCTCGGCATCGGCAAGACGAAGACGTACGCACTGGTGACGTCCGGAGAAATTGAGTCGGTGCTCATTGGGCGCCTGCGGCGTGTGCACGTTGACGCGGTCACCGCGTATGCCGCTCGACTCGTCGCACAGCAGAACGCCCGCTCTAACGCCGCCTAGGAGAACTTGTGCCGCGCGAGAAGAACACCCGAAACGCCAACGGTCGATCGACCATCTACTACAGCGAGAAAGAGAAGTGCTGGCATGGCTTCGTGACGATGGGCACGAAGGACAACGGCAAGCCCGACCGCCGGCACGTCCGCGGCCAGACGCAGACGGAAGTCACCGACAAGGTCCGTGAGCTGGAAAAGCAGCGCGATGAAGGCCGTGTTCGGAAGGCTGGACAGCGCTGGACCGTTGAATCGTGGCTCATGCACTGGTTGGAGAACATCGTTGCTCCGCCGGTTGTCACGGAGAACGCCTACAGCGCGTATGAGGTGGCGGTGCGGGTGCACCTCATCCCCGGTATCGGCGCGCATCGCTTGGAAAAGTTGAAGCCGGAGCACCTCGAAAAGCTCTACCGCAAGATCATGCAGCAGAGCACAAAGTTTGGGCCTACGACCAGTGCAGCGACAGCACACCAGGTTCACCGCACGATTCGCGCAGCGCTCAACATCGCAAAGCGCCGGAAGCACATCACCGAGAACCCGGCATTGGAAGCGAAAGCGCCGAAGGTCGAGGCGCACGACGTGGAGCCGTACACGGTCGAGCAGGTGAAGACGCTGTTGGAGACCGCGCGGAAGCGCCGAAACAGCGTGCGGTGGGCGATCGCCCTTGCACTTGGGTTGCGGCAGGGTGAGGCGCTCGGATTGAAGTGGGCGGACGTGAACCTGGATGCAGGGACGTTGGTTGTCCGCCGGAGTCGGCTCCGCCCGAAGTGGAAGCACGGGTGCACTGAGCCGTGCGGAAAGAAGCACGGCGGCTATTGCCCGAACCGTGTCGCATTGCGCCCTGAAACGGCCAGTACGAAGTCAGCGGCCGGTAAGCGGGGTATCGGCCTACCTGACGAGTTGGTGAGGCTGCTGAAGCTCCACCAGGCGGAACAGGAGCGCGAACGCGGGAAAGCAGCAGAGCTGTGGACTGAGACCGGCTACGTGTTCACCACGCAGACCGGCAGGCCGCTCAACCCGAGGTGCGACTACGACGAGTGGAAGCTTCTGCTCGAAACCGCCAAGGTGCCGGACGGGCGGTTGCACGACGCACGGCACACCGCGGCCACGGTGCTGCTGTTGCTGGGGGTCGCTGAGCGAACGGTGATGGGGATCATGGGGTGGTCCGGCACGGCGATGGCCGCTCGGTACCAGCACGTGACGGCGACCATCCGCCGGGACGTCGCTCAGCGCGTCGGAGGGCTGCTCTGGGAGACGCCTGAGGACGGCGACGACGGTGCAGCCGGCGTGCCGGTGCCGGCGGCTTAACGGGGCAATTGCCACCACAAATGCCACCAAACGTCAGAGCCCCGGTTGCCATGATCGGCAACCGGGGCTCTGAGCAGCGGTGGCGGTGGGATTTGAACCCACGGAGGCTTTCACCTCACACGCTTTCGAGGCGTGCTCCTTCGGCCGCTCGGACACGCCACCGGTAAGAACAATACACAGTCGGATCCAGGGGTTTAACGCTGGGTCCGGAAGAAGCGTTCCAGCAGGTCAGCGCACTCGTCTTCGAGCACACCGCCGCGCACCTCCGGCCGGTGGTTGAGCCGGCGGTCCCGCACGACGTCCCACAGCGAGCCGACGGCGCCCGTCTTGGGTTCCCAGGCGCCGAAGACGAGGCGGGAGACACGTGCCAGCACGAGGGCGCCGGCGCACATCGTGCAGGGCTCCAGCGTCACCGCGAGGGTGCAGCCGTCGAGGCGCCAGCCGTCGCCGTACTTCGTGGCTGCCGCGCGCAGGGCCAGGACCTCGGCGTGGGCGGTGGGGTCGCCGAGGGCTTCACGGGCGTTGCAGGCCTCGGCGAGGACGGTGCCGTCGGGGGCGAACACGACGGCGCCGATCGGGACGTCGGTGCCCGCGTTCGCGGCCGCGCGGACGGCCCTGCGGACCAGGTCCTCGTCGTCGTTCACGCCTGGATCGTGTCGAGCAGCTGCACGAACTCGTCGATGAAGCCGATGCGCTGGGCGATCATCTGGAGCTGCTCGTCCGGGTAGAGGTCGACCTGGTCGACGATGATCTGGAGCTCGTGGGCGGGCATGCCGAGGTCGGCGAGGACGCCCAGGTCGCCCTCCGGCCAGAGCTCGGTGTCCTCCTCGTCGGGCGGTTCGACGCGCAGGAGGTCGAGGACGTCGGCGGCGATGTCGTAGTCGAGTGCCGCGGCGGCGTCCGACAGCAGCAGGGCCACGCCGCCGGGGACCGGGCGCAGGACGATGAAGAACTCGTCGTCGACGGCCAGCAGGCCGAAGGCCGCGCCGGTCGACCTGAGCTGCCGCAGCTGGGTGATCGCCGCGTCCAGCTCCGACAGCGCGGAGCTGTCCATCCTGCTGCACCGCCAGCGGCCGTCCTCCCGGACGACCGCGACCGCGAAGCCGTTGACCGGCTCCTGCTGTGTCATGTGCACACCGTAGGGCTCAGACGACCTTCCCGGTAGCCGAGGTGGTGCGACCATCGGAGGATGAGCACAACCACACCGGAACCCCGTTTCGCCGGACTGCTCGAGGCGGCCCGCGCGCTCCAGCCGCGCACGGTCGCGTTGCGGCGGCAGGTGCACCGCCACCCCGAACAGGGCCTTCAGCTCCCCAAGACGCAGGCGGCGATCCTGCACGCGTTGGAGGGCCTGCCGCTGAAGATCACCACGGGCAAGTCGACGACGTCGGTCGTCGCGGTGCTGGAGGGCGAGCAGCCGGGGCCCACGGTGCTGCTGCGCGGCGACATGGACGGCCTGCCGCTGCAGGAGGACACCGGCCTGCCGTTCGCGTCCGAAGTGGACGGAGCGATGCACGCCTGCGGCCACGACACGCACGTGGCGATGCTGGCGGCCTCCGCACGCCTGCTCGCCGACCGCCGCGACGCGCTGCGGGGCCGGGTGCTGTTCATGTTCCAGCCGGGCGAGGAGGGCTACCACGGCGCCCGGTACATGATCGAGGAAGGCCTGCTCGACGACAGCGTGGAGAAGGCCTTCGCACTGCACATCACGTCGAAGCTGCGCTCGGGTGTGATCACCTGCCGGCCGGGCCCGATCATGGCGTCGGCCGACACGTTCCACATCCACGTGAAGGGCCGCGGCGGCCACGGCGCCATGCCGCACAACGCCGTCGACCCGGTGCCCGCCGCGGCGGCGATGGTGGGCGCGATCCAGACGATGCTGGGCAGGCGGATCAGCGCGCACCAGCCGGCGGTGGTCACGGTGGCCCAGATCAGGGCCGGCACCACCACCAACATCATCCCCGAGGTCGCCACCCTCGACGGCACCATCAGGACGCTGTCCGAGCTCACCCGCAAGCAGGTGCACACCGAGCTCGAGCAGGTCGTGAAGCACACGGCGGCCGCCCACGGGTGTCGCGCGGAGATCAGCATCGTGCCCGGTTACCCGGTGACCGTGAACGACGACGCGGTCGGTCAGCACGTGCTCGACCTCGCCGCGTCGGCGATGGGCCCGTCGTGGAGCGAGCCGCTGCCGGACCCGCTGATGGGTGCGGAGGACTTCTCCTACGTGCTGCAACGGGTGCCGGGTGCGCTGGCGTTCGTCGGCGGCTGCCCGCGCGGGGTCGACGTGGAGGAGGCGGAGGCGAACCACTCGAACCGGGTGCTGTTCGACGAGGCGTCGATGGAGCACGGGGTGGCGATGTACGCGGCGTTCGCACTGGACGCCCTCCGGTAGGCACGGCTCGGAGGGAAATCCGTTTCCGCGGTGCGGTGTCCACGACCGCGCCGCGGAGAACGATCGACAGTCGTTTCCACGCCGAACGGAATGGAGCTTGTTAACCCAACCGGATGTTTTTCGAGGCCGGGAACGCTGTCGACCTGCACTGAAAGCCGGATCCAAGCGGCAAGATCACCCACCTGGTGGTGTCAATCGGAATTCAAGTCCCCGCCTATGGCCGATCGTCTCGCACTTCCACCGCTGCAAGACTTCGTTTCTCAGTCGAGCGACTGCTCGACCGTTTCGGGAAACAGGAGCTTTGCCGTGGCACAACCACTCACGATCGCGCACGCCCTGATCGTGGCGATGACCTTTGCCTTCACCGGATGGTTGATCGAGCGCGGCCAAGATCCGCAGTCGGCGCTGATGATCACGCTCACGGCCCTGGCCGGCGCGGTCGTGGTCACGCGGGTGAGCGCGCAGGGCGCGAAGTCCGTCCTGCGGCGACTTGGCGGCGGGGCCTGACGAGGCGTTGTCGTCCGAAGCCGCCTCGCACGGAATGATGTGCGGTGTGCGAGACGTGTGCGTGATCGGACTGGGACTGATCGGCGGGTCCGTGCTGCGGGGCGCCAAGGCGGCCGGGCGCACGGTGTGGGGTGCCACGGCGAGCAGGGACGACGCGGACCGGGCGCGGGCGGAGGGGTTCGACGTCGTCGGGGTCGAGGAGGCCCTCCGGCGCGACCCCGAGGCGCTCGTCGTGCTGGCGGTGCCGTTGCCCGCGTTGCCCGACCTGCTCAGGAAGGTTCCGCCGAACACCCGGCTCACCGACGTCACCAGCGTGAAGGGGCCCGTCCACGACGCCGTGCACCGGTATGCGCCGGAGGTGCGGTTCGTCGGCGGGCACCCGATGGCGGGGACGAGCCGCAGCGGGTGGGACGCGGGGAGCGCGGGGCTGTTCGAGAACGCCGCCTGGGTGGTGACGCCGGAGGAGGCGGACGACCACCTGGTCGACGTGATGCGGTTGGCGCTGGACCTGGGGGCGCACGTCGTGCCGACCACGCCGGAGGAGCACGACGAGGCGGTCGCGCGGATCAGCCACCTGCCGCACATCCTGGCCGCGGTGCTGGCCGCGGTCGGCGCGGGTGGCGGGCCGCTGGCGCTGGCGTTGGCGGCGGGGAGCTTCGGTGACGGCACGCGGGTCGCGGGGAGCCGGCCGGAGCTCGTCAGGGCGATGTGCGAGGGGAACCGGGACGCGTTGCTGATGGCGGTGGACGACGCGCTGGGGCGGTTGGGGGCGGCACGGGGGTCGCTCGCGAGCACCGGTGGGCTGGCCAAGACGATCGAGGCCGGGCACGAGGGCAGGAAAGCGCTGGTCGAGCAGCCCGCGAGGGCGGCGGTGACACTCGACCTGAGCAAGCCGGGGGCGCTCGCGGCGCTGCGCAACCTGGGGTCCCGGGGTGGGCGTGTGGTTGCGCTGAACGGAAGCACCGCCGCTGCGGAAACGTCGTAAGGTCGCCGGGTGGATCGACGGACGCTCGCGGGTGGGCTCGGTGGGCTCGCGCTGGTCGTGGCTGCCGTGGTCGCGCTGCGGGCGAGCGATGCGCCGGACAACCTGAAGCGCGAGGTCGACGACCGGGTGCGGGTCGTGCAGCAGCAGGAGCCGGTCAAGCCGGCCAGTCCGCGGACGCAGGCGCTCGACGCGGACGCGGTGCAGGTCAGCTGGGCCGGCAGCGCACCGGCCTACGAGGTGCGGTGGAACGGCAACGAGCAGCTGGTGCCGAACCCCGAGGTCGAGCTCGCCGGGTTGCGGCCGGACCAGGAGGTCAGGGTCGAGGTGCGCGCGGTCAACGCGATCGGGCGGCGCTCAGAGCCGCTGATGATCACCGCCACGCCCCAGGACCTCTACGACGACCGGTGGGACGACGAGCTCGTCGGGCAGCCGGAGCGGTTCGACGGGCCGGAGGCGCTGGACCCGCGCAAGTGGCGGGTCGAGGCGGAGCAGAACTGCCTGGGGCTGCGGCCGTTCGGCCGGGGCAAGCGGGTCGACGTGGACTGCGGCACGGCGATGTTCCAGTCGAACACGCCGATCCGGTTCGGGGTGCCCGGCCGGGACGGTGCGACCGGGCGGGCGATCATCAGCGTCGCCGGTGCGGTCGAGTCGAGCCACGTGCGGCTGACGTTGCTGCCCGCGCCGTGGCACTTCCTGAAGGACCAGGAGTTCCAGCCGAAGGGCGCGGTCAGCCTCGACATCACCACCCAGGGCACGCGCATCGTCGCCGATCCCGACCTGCCGCGCAGCGACCGGCAGGTCGAGCTGGGCGACGCGCCGCTGACGGGGCTCGTGGCGGGTGTGCGGCACCGCTGGGAGCTGCGGGTGCTGCCCGACGCGGTGCTGGCGGTGCGCGACGGCGTGGTGGTCGCGGGTGAGCCGGTCGTGCTCACCACCCCGCTGGCGCACCCGCGGATCCGGATCGACGGCGGCGGTTTCCTCGACTCGTTCGGGGTCGGCGGCGTCGAGGAACGGGCGGTGCCCACCGAGGTCCTCCCGGCGACGGTCGAGGTGCCGCACGACGCCATCGCCGCGAAGCTCGTGACGTTGCGGGGCGAGGAGCCGTCGGTGGTGGACCTGCCGCTGGGCGACCGCGGGGTCGAGGCGCCGCGGGACGCGCAGCTCGTGGTGTTCCGCAAACCGGAGAGCCGCCCCGGCACGCTGCCCCGGCTGCCCGACCGGCCGGGCGGCATGAGAACCGGCCCGCCCCGGCTGCAGGTCATGCACGAGGACGGCACCACACCACCGCAGCAGCTGCCCCGTACCGGGCGCGTGCTCGTCACCGCGGAGATCAACGCGATCGGCCACCGCGGCATCGAGCTGGAGCTCGACGGCAAGCGCGTCGTGGCACTGCCGACGAACGAGCAGGGCGGCGCCGTTCCCGGCCGGCACGAGTTCTGGCTCAACGCCGCGGACCTCGGTGCCCGCCCCCGGCTCAAGCTGAGCGTCCTTCCGGCCGATCATGGCGAACCCGTTACCACCGAAACCGTGTTCGAGCTGCGCACAACGCCTTAGCGTGACCACATGAAGCGGGTCGCCTTCGCCGTCGCAGGCCTGGCCCTGGTGGTCGGTGTCGTCCTCCTGAGGGACACCGGCGACCCGACCACGCCCGAGCTTCCGCCGCCGCCGACGAAGCTCAAGCCGTTCGCGGCCGACCTCGCGCTCGTGCCGGGTCCGCAGGGCCGTCCCGCCGCGCCGGGTGCCGTCACCGCCCGCCCCGGTCACCACCGCGTGCAGCTCACGTGGACCGGTGACGCCCCCGCCTACGAGGTGCGCTGGGGTGAGCACCGCAAGCTCGTGACCCGGCCCGGCACCCAGCTCAACGGTCTGCGCAACGACCAGGAGCAGGAGGTCGAGATCCGCGCGGTGGACTCGTTCGGCCAGTACTCCGAGCCCGCCCGCACGAGGGCGACGCCGCGGGCCGACACCGCGCAGTACTCGTTCGTCGACCGGTTCGACGGCACCGACGAGCCGGACCAGGGGCGCTGGCGGTTCGGCAAGCGCACCGACTGCGCCCGCGCGACCTCCGGTGACGACGACGACCACGACCGGCTCGTGATCAGCAGCAGCTGCGGCACGCGCGCGGTGTCGTTGCGCGCCCGCACGCCGTTCGTCCGCGGGCCGGACGAGAGCCGGTTCGTCGTGGAGACCGACGCCCCCGGCAGCGGCGGCAGGCTGCTGCTGGACCTGGTCCCCGGTCCGGTGAGCGTGCAGGGCGAACCGGTGCTGCCGAACGCCGTCCGCGCCACCGTCAGCACCGACGCGGCCGGCAACTCGGTCGTCGAGCTCGTCCCCGGCGGCACCGCGACCAAGCCGGTCCCCGCCGCCGTGCCGGGCACGAGCGTGCGCTGGGAGCTGGTGGTCGGGCCCAGCGGCGTCCAGGTGCACCGCGACGGCGAGGTGGTCGCGACCTCGCCGTTCGTGCCGCCGTGGCGGGAGGCGACCGCTCTCGCCGGGATCGCCGCGCTCGCCGGTGACCGGGTGAGGGCCGGCATCGACCTGATCGGCTTCCGCGCCGCCGCGGCGGAGGCGCCCCCGAACGTGCCCGCGCCGAACGTCCGGGTCGACGCGGCACCCGCGCCGGTCAAGCGCATCCCGGACGTCACCGCCGGTCAGCTGCGGCTCGCGCTGATCCCCTCCGGGGAGGGTCCGCCGGTCGACCGGGTGGAGGTCAACGACGTCGAGGTGCCGCTGCGGCCCGCTGTCGAGGGCCAGCAGTGGAAGCCCGGCGCCGAGTACGCGGCCGTGGCCGACCTGCCGCGGGAGGCGTTCACCGACACCCTGAACGTCGGGCTGCTCACCGCGGACCGCGTCCAGGTCACGCACACCGACGTCGAGCTCACCGGCCCCGTCTCCGGCATCTCGAAGCGCGACTCGGGCAGCCCGCTCGTGGACGCCCGCCCGTCGCTGGCCGACCCCGTCGCCGAGGTGCTCGACTCGGGTGGTCAGCCCGTGCAGAACGGTGCCGCGCTCGCGAGGGGCCGGGTCGTGCTGGAGATCAGGATCACCGCGCTGGACGCGGCGGTCGCGGGTCTCGCCGGGTTCGAGGTCAGGCTCGACGGCACTCACATCGCGACCGTCCCCACCACGGCGGACGGGCCCGCGGGCGCGGGCCGGTGGCGGATCTCGCTGAACACCGCCTCGCTCACGGAAGGGCCGCACGCGATCGAGGTCAGGGCGTTCAGCACCGACCCGGAGGCACACCCCGAAACGGGTTACGTTCCCTTCTTGCTGAAGCCGTAGACCCCAAGATGGACCAATGGCCCGCGCTTTGATCCTCGACGCAGCCCGCACGCCGTTCGGCCGGTACCGGGGAGGGCTGTCCGGCATCCGGGTGGACGACCTCGCCGCTCTGCCCATCGTGGACCTGCTGCGCCGCTACCCCGGCCTCGACCTCGCGCGCATCGACGACGTGCTGCTCGGCGACGCGAACGGCGCGGGTGAGGACAACCGCAACGTGGCGCGCATGGCGGCGTTGCTGGCGGGGCTGCCGGTGAGCGTGCCGGGCGCGACGCTGAACCGGCTGTGCGCGTCCGGTGGCGAGGCGATCATCCAGGGCGCGCGGGCGCTGGTCACCGGGGACGCCGACCTGCTGATCGCGGGCGGGGTCGAGGGCATGAGCCGGGCGCCGTTCGTGACCGCGCGGCCGGACCGGGCGTTCCCCGACCGGCTGGAGACGGTGTCCACGGCGCTGGGCTGGCGGCTGGTGAACCCGCGGATGCCGAAGCACTACACGGTGCCGCTGGGGCTGGCCGCGGAGACCGTCGCCCATGAGCTCGGCATCACCCGTGAGCAGATGGACAACTTCGCGCTGCGGTCGCACCGGCGTGCGGCGGCGGCGTGGGACGCAGGCGTGCACGAGGGGTTCGCGTTCCCCGTGCAGCTGCCCGACGGCACGGCGGTGCGCCGCGACGAGAACGTCCGCGCCGACACGAGCGCCGAGAAGCTGGCCAAGCTCAAGCCCGCGTTCTCCGACACCGGCTCGGTGACCGCGGGCAACGCCTCGCCGCTGAACGACGGCGCGCTGGCCGCGTTGCTCGGCACGGAGGCGCTCGCGGCCGAGCTGGGCGTGGAACCGCTGGGCGAGGTGCTGGGCAGCGCCACGACCGGTGAGGAGCCGCACCGGTTCACCGTGGCGCCGGTGTCAGCGATCAGGAAGCTGCTGAAGCGCCTGCACCTCGACGCGGCCGACGTCGACCTGTGGGAGGTCAACGAGGCGTTCGCGGCCATGGCGCTGTCGGTGCTGCACCACCTGCCGGAGATCGACAAGGAGAAGGTCAACGTGCACGGCGGCGCCATCGCCTACGGGCACCCGCTCGGCGCCTCGATGCCGCGCGTGATCATCGACGTGTGCCGCCACCTGCGGCAACGCGGTGGCGGCGTGGGCATCGCTGCCGCGTGCGTCGGCGTGGGCCAGGGCGTCGCGGTGGCCGTGCGGGTCTAGTCGCCGGGTTTCGGGGGCGCGCCAGAACCGCGCGGGCCTGGTCGGCGGCCCGCGCCGGAACGGTTCCGCGTCAGGGCCGCCGAGCCCGCGATCGACCCGGAACCGCTCGCCGAGGTGTTCTGACCGGTCAGATGCGCTTCGAGATCAACGGGTACTCGAGCACCAGGCCGTTCTGGTCGACCTTGATGTTCTGCTCGAACCCGCCGCTCTTGAAGCGCACCACCGAGACCTCGTCGCCGATCGAGATCGTCTTGTAGGTCTGGGTGACCGCGCGCACCGTGAGGTCGGGCAGCGAGACCCGCACGACCGGCAGGTTGTGCTCGCCCTCCTCGCGGTGCAGGTCCAGCCGCCGGATCGGGATGGCGTTGAACAGCACGGAGAACTGCACGTCGACGTCGAGCGCGTCGTTGAACGTCTCGCGCTTGGCGCCCTGGCCGTGGTCGACGAGCCAGGCACCGTCCTCGGTGCGGCTGAGCGAGCACTGCCGCTCCTCCAGCACCGTGGCCGTGCGCAGCAGCAGCCGGTTGACCTGGCCGCTCTCGCCGACGGAGACCTCGAACGAGGCGTTGAACTGCTCGTCCGGCCCGGCGGCGACCAGCCGGCCGGAGGCGCGCAGGCGCTGGTCGTTCGACAGCAGCAGCCTGACCTGCTCCAGCCGGGGCTCGTGGAGCCCCTGCCAGGTGATCATCTCGGGCCGGCGTGCAGAAGGAGAGCGGGTCTCCCCGTTCGAGGTGACCCGCCCCGCGTCAGTGGCGTTGAAGGAGTTCACTCATCCACCTGGAAGGATGTCCTTGATCTTCTCGGCAACCGAGTCGACCTGCTCTTCGTGACCGAACTTCTGCGCGACGAAGTCAGCCGCCGCGTCGACACCCTTGTCGACCTGCTCGTGGTGCTGCTGAGCCAGGTCCAGGGCCTTGTTCTTGATCTCGTCGAAGTTCATGTGGTGCTCCTCCGCTCCTGACGCAGGGTACCCGAGGAGCCCCCGCGTGGTGATAGGCGCGATCACGCTGACTGCACCTGGACAAGTCGGCCCGGCGCAACCATGATGTGCCACGCCGCCGCCTGGTCGGCCGCCGTCGCGGCCAGAACCAGGAGGATCGCCCCATGACACGGCTCCTGCGTGGAGTTATGTCCGCAGCACTGCTGTTGCCGCTCGTCGCAGTCCCCCCGGCCAACGCCACGGCCGGGAAGCCCGGGAAGGCGGAGTTCGCGGTGACGACCACGGCCACGAACGTGGCGGCCCGCAGCGACCGCCGCCCCGTCGCCGGCGGGGTGCACGACCGGAAGGCCGGCAAGACGTTCATCTCGTGGGCGGGCCAGTACGAGGACAGCTACGTCCAGTCGTACGACCACCGCGCGGCCACCTGGTCGCCCCCGCACCGCATCGCCGACGGCGACTCGGACGCCCACAACTACCCGACGGTGGTCCAGGCCCGCGACGGCCACCTGCTGGTCTTCCGCGGCATGCACAACGTCGAGCTGCGCATGTCCCGCTCACCCCGGCCGCACTCGGCCGACGGCACGTGGGCCGAAACCGTGATCTCCAAGAACGCGGCCACGTACCCGATGCCGTTCGTGACCCGTGACGGCACGATCTACGTGTTCTACCGCGAGACCTCGGGCGACCTCGACCCGAACGTCCCCACCGACACCCGCCCGATGCTCTACGTGGTGTCGAAGGACAACGGCAAGACGTGGAAGAGCTCCACCGAGCTCACCGGCCACCCGTTCGCCATCGGCTCCACCGCGCGCGCCGACAACATGAACGAGATCTACATCGGTCAGCTCCGCCTGGAGGACTCTGGCCGCGTCCGCATCGCCTACACGCTCGCCGGCGGCGGCTTCGAGGGCCACAAGCACGACCGCTACCACCGCAACATCTACTACACCTGGTTCGACCCCCGCGACCTGCACTTCTACTCGGCGTCCGGCCGCGACCTGGGCACCCAGGTGGACGACGCCGACCAGGAGTCGTTCCTGAAGGTCGCGGAGACCCCGCTGACCGTCCCGAACAACGTCAAGTCCCCCGACTACGTCCAGCAGGTCGGCACGGTGCTGGGCCGGCCGTTCGTCCTGTGGTTCTCCGGCGACCCCGACGGCGGCCCGCTCCGCAACCACCTCTCGACGTGGAACGGCCGGAGCTGGGACACCCGCGAGGTGGCCCGCGGCCTGCGCACCCGCGAGATCGAACCCGTGGACCCGCTCACCTGGCGCGTCTACGCGACCGAGGACGGCAAGCCGAACGTCCTGACCCACCTCGTGCGGTTCGGGCGGACCTGGGAGGCCGAGACGGTGATCCCGACGGCCAAGCCGGTGCAGCGCGTCGAGGTGGTGGCGAACTTCCGCGACCCGGCCAGGGCGATCTTCTCGGGCGCTTCGTCGCAGCGGGACGTGGCGGTGGCCGACGGGGACATCAGCGTGGTGGGGCTGGCCCGGCGTTGACCGGTTCCGGCCCATGAGACAGCAAACGCCCCCTGGACCGGCGCGGACCCAGGGGGCGTTCGTCTGTCAGGCGCTCAGATCAGGCGCCGGCCTTCTTGCGCCGCACCACGAACAGCGCGGCGACACCGCCACCGATGAGCACGAGGCCACCCACGAGCGGCCACAGGATCGAGGCACCGGTCGAGGCGAGGTCCTCGTCCGTGCCACCACCCGGAGCCGGCGGGGCCGTGGTCGTCGTGGTCGGCGGGACCGTCGTCGTGGTCGGCTGGGTGGTGGTCGTGGTGGTCGTCGTCGTGGTCGTCGGCGGAACCGTCGTCCCCGCGGTCCACTCGGCCCGAGCCGGCTTCTCGACCTTCACCTCGGAGGCCTTGGCGATCACCAGCGACTGGGTCTTCTGGTTCCTGTCCTCGGACACGAACAACCGACCGGCCTGCAGCGAGGCCTCCGCCTTGACCGTCAGCTCGACCTGGCCGGGCTTGGCGTCGCCGGGCACGTCGACGTAGAACTCGGTGACCTTCTCGGCCGTGTCCTTGGCCTTGGCCGTCAGCTCGTCACCCGAGCTCGCGACGGCGAGCGGCTTGCGGTCCTTGTCCGTGATCGTGACGCCCTTGGGGAGCTTCGCGGTCAGCGTGATCTCGCCCGCGGTCGTCGTGACCGTGAACGGGCCGAGCAGCCCACCGGCCACACCCTTGACCTCGGCCGGCTCGACCTGCAGCGTCGGCTTCGGCTGGTCGTTCTTCAGGTCCTGGGCTTCCGCGAGGAACTTCTTGTAGAGCTTGACGAGGTCGGCGCCGCCGCCCTTCTCACCGCCGGCGAGCTCCCTGGCTTCGTCGAGCTGGGCACCGTCGGTGAAGTGCCAGATCGCCGCCTGCGTGGCCGCGATGATCTCGCGGTCGTCGTACGGCTTCTTGCCGTCGCCGAACTTGTCGTTGACTTCCTTGACCGACTTGGTCGGGAACGAGTTGGTCAGGATCCAGAGGACCTTGCCCGCGTTGTCCTTGAACTTGGTGCTCGGGTTGGGGTGCTTGTCCCACGGCACCTCCTGGAGGGGCTTGCCCTTCTCCAGGTCGGTCGGCAGCTCCACGCAGTACGCCTGGAAGCGGCCCTCCTTGCCGTCTTCCTTGAGCTTGACACCGATCAGGCCGGTGCTGAACTCGTCGTTGTGCCGGGGAGGGGTGTTGCCGACCTTGGGCACGAGGTAGACGTCATGGCCGTACTGCCAGTCGCCCTCGATGGGCGTGACGACGACGTCGGCGAACGCCGCGGGGGTCGAGAGGGACAGGAGGGCAGCAGCGCCGAGAAGCGCCGCGCCGATCCTCAACCGGGAAGCCATGGGTCTCCTTGCTCGCTGAAGTTAGCCCGAACGCAGGAAAAGTCGAGTACTTCGGCCGGAGCGGTGGACACCGGAAGTCGACACCGAACCGACAGGAAGCGAGCGGGACGTTAGCCGATGGGGTGTCACCCGGTTGAGCGAGGTATGAAGATCGCATCATACATAACGTGAGCTGCCAAAACGTGCCAAAAAGGTCCACAGTGGATCGATGGCTGATGCATCGCTTTTGTCAGGTGACGATAAATTCGTTGCCCAACAGTTATCTTCCATGGCGTCCTGCTACGTACCCAGAACGCTCGCGGTTCACTCTCAAGCCACCAATTCGGTAACGGCGGTGGGACGGATGTCACCAGGGCGCAATGAGGTGCCGCGCAGGCAGAGGTCGCGGGGCTCGGGGCGCTGACCGGTGAGAATCCACTTCGTCAGGCCCGCGAGCTGGTAGGCGATGAGCGGCGGAACGGCATCTCCGACGTGCCGGTAGGCGTTGCCGAGAATGGAGACGTCGAACTTGAACTGCCGCGGGAAGCCCTGCAGCAGCGCCATCTCCCTGACCGTGCAGAGGCGGTGCTGTTCGGGGTGGGCATAACGGCCGTTGCCGACGTGGCCGCATTCGCGCTTGATGGTGCGGGCCGGTTCGTCCCACCACATCCGGCCGTACACGTCCGGGTGAGAACCCCAGTTCTGCTGCTCGACGATTTTGCGTTGTGCGGGATTCAGCAGCTCCGCGGTTTCCGGTGAGCGCAGCAGGTCGGCCCACGAACCGCCGTCCGCGGGGATGGCGCGCATCCGGTCGAGGCTGCGGTCCTGGGAGAAGGTCGGCGACACGTGGATCGGGTCTTCGGGGTGCGCGAGACCGGCCTCGACGGGCGGCAGCTTGCCGATCGCGCGGCGGACCGTGGCGGCGGCCGGGCGCAGCTGCAGGCCCTCCCACACGTCGTGCAGCGTGCGCAGGGGCAGGCCGGCGTCCACGGCCACCATCAGCGACCGCTCGCGCAGCTGGGGCAGGCCGTAGTCGGACAGCAGGTGGGTGCCGCCGGTGACGTCGTAGCCGAGCTCGGTCAGCGAGTCGGCGAGCTGGTCGAAGTGGTGGCGCTGCTTGCCCTTCACCAGCTCGCGGGCGTTCTCCACCAGGATCGTCCTGGGCCGCAGCTCCTCGGCGTAGACGGCGATCCGGCCGACCAGCGAGTTGCGCGGGTCGTCGCGCAGGTGGTTCGCGGCGGTGATGCGGCTGAAACCGGAGCACGGCGGGCACGCCAGCAGCACGTCGAGCTCGCCGCGGCGCAGGCCCCAGACCTCGCGCAACGCCGAGGGCGAGATGCGGGCGAGGTCGACCTCCAGCGGATCGACGCCGATGTTGGCCCGGTAGGTGTCGTTGCAGCGCAACGAACCGAGGCGCGACGAGGGCTTGCCGATCTGCGCGTCCGCCGCGCCGACGACCCGGAAGTCGCGGTGGGCGTGGAAGCCGAAGCTCATCCCGCCCGCACCGGAGAAGATGTCGGCCACCGAGAAGGACACGGCGAGATCGTACGGGCGCGGCTTCTCATGGCTTTGCCGGACATCCCGTAGGTTTCCCGCATGGAACTGCCGCGTGCCTGGCAACGGCCTGACCCGTTGCGCGGACTCGACAGGATTTCCTGGGTCGAGGTCTACGACGGCCGGGGCGGCGCCGAACGGCTGCCCGGTCTGCTGCGCGCGTTGGTGGACCCGTCGCCCGAGGTCAGGCTGGAGGCGTTCACCTCGCTCGCAGACCGGCTGCTGACCGACGACACGGTGTCGGAGGCCTCGTTCTGCGCGGTGCCGTTCCTGGTCGAGCTGGGCGCCTCGTACAAGGTGGCCGCCGACGTGCGGGACCGGGTCATCTTCCTGCTGGCCGCGCTCGCGTTGGCGGGCAAGGGCTTCACCGAGGAGGGCCGGCGCACCCACCGGCGGTGGAACGCGCTGGGCCGCGAGCTGCCGAGGACAGCACCGGACTGGCTCACGCAGACCCGGCACGCCGTCGCCCAGGGCGCGCCGAAGATCTTCGAGGCGCTGGCGTCGGAACGGGTCGGGTGCCTGGTGGCGCTCGCGTGCGCGGTGCCGGAGCGGCTGCCGTCGTTCGTCGTGGGGCTGATGCAGGACGTGCTCGACGACGAGGACGAGATGCTCGCCGAGGCCGCTGAGATCGCTCTCGCGCTGCTGAAGCGGACACCGGAGCTCGTGGAGTCGCAGCCGAAGGTGCTCGGCGAGGGACTCGTGCGACCGGCGCACCAGCCGCGTGAGGTCACCGCGGCGCTGCTCGGCTACCAGCTCGCCCTCACCGCCGCCTACGGCGACGAGGGCGCCTGGTAGGTGCACGCGGGGAGCTTTCGTACTCTCCTGGCGCACGAAAGGCCCCCGCGTGCGCCGACAACGTCCCGGCGACGAGGGCGCCTGGTGAGTACACGCGGGGAGCTTTCGTACTCTTCTAGCGCACGAAAGGCCCCCGCGTACGCCGACAACACCCCGGCGACGAGGGCGCCTCGTGAGTGCACGCGGGGAGCTTTCGTACTCTTCTAGCGCACGAAAGGGCCCCGCGTGCGCCGACAGCGTCAGGCGATGACGGCTTCCTGTTCGAGAGGCTGGTCGAGCGGCTGGGTGTCCTCGACGGCGATCGCGGGCTCCAGGGCACCGAGACCGGTCCCCCACTCCTGGTCGGCCAGGGCGAACGCCGCCACGGTCAGCGCGGCCACCGGCGCGCCGACCGGCATGTTCTCCCGGTGCAGGTCCAGGTCGAGCCGGCCGCCGATCGGGGACGGGCTGAGCCGCAACGTCGCGTGCGCGGGCTCGTCCTGGTGCGCCAGGCGGCACGCCCAGCCGGTGAAGACCAGCCGCCGCTCGTCGACCTCGGTGGGCTGCACCGCGCGGACGTTGGCACCGACCGCGCCGGAGCGCAGGCCGTCCGCCGCCGCCAGCACGAGCTCCTCGAACTGCATCGACGAGACGCCGAGGTCCCAGCCGGCCACCAGGGCCACCTGGACCAGAGCGAGCGGCAGCGACGGGACGGCGTCCTCGAAGCACACCATCGCGCCGCCGTAGCGGGTGTTGATCTCGGTCGGCAGGAAGCCGTCCTCGGTCGCGATGCCGTCGAGCGTGAACGTGCCGCGGTAGTCGACCGTGGAACGCAGGTGCTCGCCGACGCGCCGCGCGAGGTTGCGCATCTGGTCGCGGATCCACACGGGCGGGTCGTAGAACGACGCGCAGCCCGCGTACAGGAACTTGGCCTGGCCCTGGCGGCGCGGCACGACCATCTCGATCGGGCGCAGCACCGCGGTGCCGTCGGGGAACACGATGCCGTGCACGCTCACCGGGATGCCTTCCAGGAACGGCATCACGCGCACCTGCTCGCACTTGGGCGCGAGCACGTCGAAGGCCTCCTTGGCCTCCTCGTAGGACCGCACCCGGCGCACGAAGTTCGCGCCGCCGTTGATCGCGGGCCCGTCACCGGACCACACGACGCCGGCGCCGCGGTCCAGGATCTCCGAGGCGCCCCAGAGGCGTTCGAAGTCGAGGTCGAACACCAGCGCGGGCGCACGCGGGGCGGAGAGCTCGTCCCAGAGCGCGTCGATGGTGGTCTTGTTCTCCAGCTCGACCCACTCGCGGCGGCGCGCGTTGAGGACCGGACGCCCCTGAAAGGTGTCGATCTCGTTGTAGGGCGTGCTGATGACGACGGCCTCCGCCGCCGGGTCGAAGTCGCCCAGGATGCCGCGCACCTCGGCGCTCGGCTTGGTCAGCAGCTTGCCGAGACGGCGCTGCTCGACCGCGACGAAGCCGCCCTTGATGCCCAGCGACACCCAACGGGCGATCTCGGAATCATGAAGCGGGGCATGATCATCGGTATCCAGCACGAGCGTATGGCGGGCACCGAGCGCATGGAGCTCATGCGCGCGTTTCGCCAGACGCGTACCACCGGCCAGCACGACCAACCGGTCACCGAACAATCCGCCCAAGCGCTCGTTGAGCGCTGCGAAGACATGATCCATCGCCGAAAACCCGCTTTGAGAAGAAGCAGAAGGATGCGACCGGCGATCGCCGGGTGACGCGTAGCGTAGAGCCACCCGGTATGCGTGTCGAAGCACGGTCCGGCAACGGCCGGATGAATGTTGCGGCGGGCCCGTCAGCGCAGGCCCTGCCACAGGTGGATCAGTGTTCGATCTTCCGCTCTACAGCGAGCGCGCCGCGTCCCGGAGGACCTGGTCAACGCGGTTGAGGAAGCTGCGCCGGGGGTTGATCGCGGGCAGCGGCGTGGTGAGCTCGGCGGGACCGGGCGCGGGTGCGGCTCCCACGATGTCGGCCACGTTGCGCAGGAACTCCTGCCGCTTGCACTCCTGCACGGCCACGTCGTGCAGGAGTCCGGCGATGCTTGTGTGCACAGCGCGATGGGGGTAACTCACACGTGTGTTATCGGCCCAACCTTGGTGGACCTTTAGGGTCATCTCGTGCGAGTTCTGGTGACCGGTGCCACTGGGTACGTGGGTCGATTTGTGGTGCGTGAGCTGCGGGTTCACGGACATGAACCAGTGGTGTCCCGTCAACGTGTCTTGGAGCCGTTCCACGTTCCGGACGCCGACGCCGTCATCCACCTGGCTGGTCTTGCTCGGGTGCGGGAGTCGTTCCGAGATCCACTGGGCTACTGGGAGACCAACGTCGGCGGGACGCTGAACCTGCTGCAGGCGTTGCACGGCCAGCGGTTCCTCCTCGCGTCGACGGCCGGGGTGTACCGCCCGTCGGACGCGCCGCTGACCGAGGAGTCGGTCCGGGAGCCCTCCTCCCCCTACGCCGCGTCGAAGGCGGCCGCCGAGGACCTCGTGGCGTGGACGGCGCGGTCGGGCCGGATCGGGGCGGCCACGCTGCGTTTGTTCAACGTCGCTGGAGGGGGTGACACCGACACCACTCGGGTGATCACGCGGGCGGTCGCCACGGCGGCCGGGCGGGGACCGGGCATGGAGGTCTACGGCGACGGGTCCGCGGTGCGCGAGTTCGTCCACGTGCGGGACGTCGCCACGGCCTTCGTGACGGCGCTGGAGACGTGCGAGGCCGGCTCGTCCACCGTCTACAACGTCGGCGGCACGTCCGCGTCGGTGCGGGAGGTGCTGGACACCGTCGAGGCGGTCACCGGGCGGTCCGTGGACGTGACCTGGCGGCCCGCGAACCCGGACGAGGTGAAGGCGCAGCGGGCCGACGTCTCCCGGCTGCGGTCGCTGGGCTGGACGCCGGCGCACTCCTCGCTGGAGGAGATCGTCAGCGACCAGTGGGCCGCGGTGGACCGCTGACCCGCTTCGGCACCGGGACGCGGTCGAGGTCCTTCGCCACGACGATCTCGCCGTCGAACTCCGCGGCCGCCTCGGCGTGGAACTCGGCCGGGTCGTCGTAGCGCTGGGAGAAGTGGGTCAGCACCAGCGTGCGGACCCCGGACTCCTGGGCGACGCGGGCGGCCTGCTGGGCGGTGAGGTGGCCGTGGTCGCCGGCGAGCCTGGTGTCGCGGGCGAGGTAGGTCGACTCGATCACCAGCAGGTCGGCCCGGTCGGCGAGCTCGTAGACGTTGTCGCAGAGCCGGGTGTCCATGACGAACGCGAACCGCTGGCCGGGCCGCGGCTCGCTGACGTCGGCGAGGCGCACCCCGTCGAACACGCCGTCGCGCTGCAGCTCGCGCACCTGCGGGCCGCGGATGCCGTGCTCCTCCAGCTTCTCCGGCAGCATCCGGTGCCCATCTGGCTCGACCAGCCGGTAGCCGAACGAGTCGATGCCGTGGTCGAGCCGGTACGCCTCCAGCCGGCCGAACTTCCCCTCCGCCACGAGCCCGTCGGCGTCGACCGGCTGCTCCTGGACGTCCGCGGCGTCGTAGAAGACGCTCGCGTGCCGGAGGCGTTCGAAGAAGTGGGCGCCCGACCGCGGGAAGTGCGCGTGGACGGTGTGCGGCACGCGGTCGAGGCTGAGCCGCTGCACGATGCCGGGCACGCCCAGGCAGTGGTCGCCGTGGAAGTGGGTGATGCAGATGCGGGTGATGTCGCTCGCAGCCGCACCCGAGCGCAGCAGCTGGCGCTGAGAGCCGTCGCCGGGGTCGAACAGCAGGCCTTCGCCGTCCCACCGCAGCAGGTAGCCGTTGTGGTTGCGCTGGCGCGTGGGGACCTGGCTGGCCGTTCCCAGGACGATCAGTTCCCGGACTGTCACCCCCGAACGTTAACGTCTGTCCCATGCAGAGCGTCGAAGTGGCAGCGTCGTGGCCGGCCGAGAACGTGGCCGTGGCCGTCGTGTCCGGCGGGACCGTGGTGGGGTCGCTGGGCGACCAGCAGCGCGTGTTCCCGCTCGCGTCGGTCACGAAGCTGCTGACGTCGTACGCGGTGCTCGTGGCCGTCGAGGAGGGCGCGGTCGAGTGGGACCAGCCCGCGGGGCCGCCGGGGGCCACCGTGCGGCACCTGATCGCGCACACGGCCGGGTACGCCTTCGACAAGCCGGAGGTCCAGGCAGAGCCGGGGAAGCGGCGGATCTACTCGAACGCGGGCTTCGACGTGCTGGCCGCGTTCGTCGGCGACGCCTGCGAGATCCCGTTCCCGCAGTACCTGCACGAGGCCGTCTTCGCGCCGCTGGGCATGACCTCCTCCGCGCTGGTCGGCAGCGCCGGCGCGGGCGCCGAGTCCAGCGCGGCCGACCTGGCGCTGTTCGCCGCGGAGCTGCTGGCGCCGAAGCTGGTCTCGGCCGAGCTGGTGCGCGAGGCGACCTCGGTGGTCTTCCCCGGCCTGAACGGCGTGCTGCCCGGCTACGGCATGCAGAAGCCGAACGACTGGGGCCTCGGCTTCGAGATCCGCGACGGCAAGTCGCCGCACTGGACCGGCCTGACCCACTCGCCGCGCACGTTCGGCCACTTCGGCCAGTCCGGCACGTTCCTGTGGGTCGACCCGGACCTCTCGGCGGCCTGCGTCGCCCTGACCGACCTGCGCTTCGGCCCGTGGGCGGTCGAGGCGTGGACGCCGTTCTCCGACGGGGTGCGCGCGGAGCTCAGTCGGCGAGCCTGAGGGCGAGCTGCTTGAGCACGTCCTGGACGTCGGCCTCCTCGCAGTCGTTCTCGTAGGCCTGCGCGACCCCGTGGAACGCGTAGAGCAGCCCCGCGGTGAACCACCCGAACTGCGACAGCACCTGGTCCATCGCCTGCTTGAGGGCCTGGGCCCCGGCCTCGTTGAGCTCGCCGTCGACCTTGACCTCGTAGCTGAACACGCCTTCCTGCAACGACTTGAGGGCCGTGCGCAGGTAGTCGCTCGACTCGCCCGCCTCGGCGTCGTAGGTGAGCGTCAGGACGCCGAGCGCCCGCTGCATGATCTCGCGCTGATCCACGCCGTGAACTCTGCCGCAGGCACCACCCCCGGCGCATCCACGAATAGCACGCTCCGCACCACAGGACCGCACGGACCCACCTCGGGGA
>NZ_JBVJRC010000004.1:29038-745878 GCF_055608005.1 Lentzea sp. NPDC036955
GGATGGGACTGCATCGGCGCGCCAGCGCCACGCAGTCCGGGGGTCCGGGGGCGAAGCCGCCCGGCTGGGGTGTGGGGGCTCGGCCCCCACAAAAAAACCGAGAGAGCCCCTGTTTGCGCTTTCCGCAAACAGGGGCTCCCGCGATCACGAATGGCACGCTCCGCACCACGGGACCGCACGGACCCACCTCGGGGATGGGACTGCATCGGCGCGCCAGCGCCACGCAGTCCGGGGGTCCGGGGGCGAAGCCGCCCGGCTGGGGTGTGGGGGCTCGGCCCCCACAAAAAACCGAGAGAGCCCTTGTTTGCGCTTTCCGCAAACAAGGGCTCCCGCGATCGAGTGCGCTCGGCAGGATTCGAACCTGCAACCTTCTGATCCGTAGTCAGATGCTCTATCCGTTGAGCTACGAGCGCGTATCTTCAATTATAACCGATCCCCTAGAGGCTCGGCCTTGCGGAGGCTCCGGGATTTGAACCCGGGATGGGGGGTTACCCCAAACCGCATTAGCAGTGCGGCGCCATAGACCAGACTAGGCGAAGCCTCCCGGGACCATCCTCGGCCACGGGACATAGGTTACACAGGTCTTCAACCGAGTTGCAAAACGCCCCCCTCCTTGCCTGAAACCTGCTGGTCAGAGCATGTTCACCAGACCGGAGAGGGGCGTAAAACCGCTGGTCGCGCGGAACGGAGTGACCTAGATCATTCCGAGGCGAGTTCCAGGAAGGGTTGGAGGGACTCGGGATTGCGCAGGGCGTCGCGGCTGACGGCCTGGTCCGGGTCGGCGCCGGCGAGGATCTTCTTGACCGGCACCTCGCACTTCTTGCCGTTGAGGGTGCGCGGGATCTCGGTGACGGCGACGAAGCGGTTCGGGACGTGGCGTGGGGACAGCGAGGAGCGCAGTTCTTTGCGCAACAACGGTTCCACGTCCGCCAGGGTGACGCCGTCGAGGACGACGAAGCAGAGCAGTTCGCCCTCGGTGACGCCGGAGGTGTCGATCACCAGGGAGTCGACGACGCCCTCGACGGACTCGACGACGCGGTAGAACTCGGAGGTGCCCATGCGGACGCCGCCGCGGTTCAGGGTCGAGTCGGAACGGCCGTAGATCACGGCGGAGCCGCGCGGGGTGATGCGGATCCAGTCGCCGTGACGCCAGATGCCGGGGTAGGTGTCGAAGTAGGCGTCGCGCAGGCGGGTGCCGTCCTCGTCGCCCCAGAAGAAGACCGGCATGGACGGCATGGGCCTGGTGATCACGAGTTCGCCGACCTCGTCCACCAGCGCGGTGCCGTTCTCGTCGAAGGCCTGGACGGCGGCTCCGAGGGCGCGGCAGGACAGTTCGCCGAGCCACACCGGGCGGTCGGGCGAGGCGGCGACGAAGGCCGTGCAGAGGTCGGTGCCGCCGGAGACGGAGGCGATCTGGACGTCCTTGCCCACGGCGGAGGCGATCCAGCGGAAGCCCTCCGGGGTCAGCGGGGCGCCGGTGGAGCCGACGACGCGCAGGGCCGTCAGGTCGTAGTGCGCGGCGGGTTCCAGGCCTTCCTTCAGGCACGACTGGACGTACGGCGCGGAGGTGCCGAAGTAGGTGACCCGGTGCTGTTCGGCCAGGTGCCACAGCGTGGACAGCGACGGGTGGGCCGGGCTGCCGTCGAACAGGACGATCGTGGTGCCGACCAGCAGGCCGGACACCAGGTAGTTCCACATCATCCAGCCGGTGGTGGTGAACCAGAAGAACCGGTCGCCGGGGCCGAGGTCGCTGTGCAGGGCCAGCATCTTCAGGTGTTCCAGCACGATGCCGCCGTGGCCGTGCACGATGCCCTTGGGCAGGCCGGTGGTGCCCGACGAGTAGAGCACCCAGAGCGGGTGGTCGAACGGCACCGGCGTGAACTCCAGGGCGGCGCCCTCGTTGGCGGCCAGCAGTTCCGCGTACGACAGGGTGTCCGGCAGGGTGGCGCCGTTGTCCAGGTAGTCGATCAGCACGGTCGCGCGCAGCGACGGGATCTGCGAGCGGATCTCCTCGACGACCGGGCGGCAGTCGAACGACCGTCCGTTGTAGACGTAGCCGGAGACGGCGACGAACACCACCGGCGAGATCTGGGTGAAGCGGTCGGCGACGGCGCGGGAGCCGAAGTCCGGGGAGCAGGACGACCACGTGGCGCCGAGCGAGGCGGCGGCCAGGAAGGCCACCAGGGCCTCGGGGGCGTTGGGGACGAGTGCGACCACCCGGTCGCCCGCACAGACGCCCAGGGAGGCCAGTGCGGCGCGGAAGGCGGCCACCCTGGACCGCAGCTCGCCGTACGTCAGCGAGTGCGTCAGGCCGTCCTCGCGGTGGAAGATCACGGCGAGGTCGTCATCACCGCCGCGGCGCAGCGCGTGCTCGGCGTAGTTCAGGGTGGCGCCGGGGAACCAGGACGCGCCCGGCATCTCCGCGGCGGCCAGCACGCGTTCGGCCGGCGAGTGGAACGACACGTCGAAGTACGCGGCTATGGCGCCCCAGAACCCCTCGAGGTCGGAGACGGACCACTCCCACAGCGACTCGTAGTCGGGGAAGTCGTGGCCGCGGTCGCTCAACCACGACCTGAAGGCGGTCATCCCGGTGGCCCTCGTGGGGTCCGGGCGCCACAGCAGTTCGACGTCGGTGTCGGTCATGCCCCAATGTCTAGCTGGTGGAACGCGCCTCGTCCATGTGGTGTTCGCGGACAAGGACGCGGCCGGCGGTGTGGGGCTCAGCCGGCCAGCAGCTCGTCCACGGCCGAGGTCAGGCGGGCCTGGTCGGCGGGGGCCAGCACGAGCCAGCCGTCGTGCTTGCGCAGCAGGTAGCGGCCCTCGCGGGTGTCCAGCCAGGACACCGAGCGGCCGGTCGGGCGGGGCACGCCGTCGCGGTTGCGGGCGGTGAGGCCGAGCTCGCCGCCGCCGATGCGGGAGGTGACGATGCGCATCAGCGTGTGGGCCTCCGGTTCGCGGATGCCCGCGTCGCGCAGGACGTCCAGGAACGCCTGCACGCCTTCGCGTTCACCGGCCTCGCCCGCGCGCAGGTAGTCGTCCCAGCGCACGTTGACCGAACGGCCGCTGCCCGGTGCGAGGCCGGGCAACGACGAGACGGTGGCCGAGGCCAGCGCGTTGGGGCGGAACTCGCGCAGGTGGACCTGGTCGCCCACCCGCGCGGCGAACGACCCGCTCCAGCCGGCGCACGCGAGTCCGCGCGCCAGCTCGGTTCCCTTGAAGTACGCGATCTCGAGCGCCCGGTCGAACTCACCGAGGCCGCTGACCAGCGTCCGCAGGTAGTCGTCCGGGCGGTCGATGGTGCCGAGCCCCCTGGCGTAGAGCGTCTGGGAGCTCTGCTCGGCGAGCCGCCGCCGGGCCGCTCGGGTGGCCCCGACGTGGGGCGTTCCGAGCGGCACGACGCGGTCCTCGCCGTGCACGGCCTGCCACAGCAGGAAGAACTCCTGCGTGCTGACCGTGAAGCGTCTTTCGTTCACTGACCGATCACCGGCGGGGCCGCCTTGCGGTCCAGGCCGAAGACGTTGTCGTCCTCTTCCAGGTAGCTCGCGCTCTTGTGCTCGCGCTCGTCGTTCTGGCCACCGGCCCCCGGCGCGCCGGCCGCCATCGGCGCGGCACCCATGGCGAGCGGGTTCTGGAACGCCCTCGTCTGGTTGCCGGTCGCCGCGGACGACGCCGCTGCCGCGGCACCCGCACCGGAACGGCCGTCACCGACCACACCGGCTCCGCCACCGGACGACATGCCGCCGCCGGTGCCGGTACCGGCACCGGTCTGGTTGCCCTGGTTCGCGGCGGGCACGCGGCCGAAGCCCATGCCACCGGTGAAGCCACCGCCACCGCCACCACCGCGGCCGCCGCCTCCGAAGCCACCGCCGCCACCACCGCGTGACGGGGTGGTGTTGCCCCGGTTCGGCGCGGGCGTCGGCGCGACCGCTCCGGCACCGCCGGCCCCGGCGGTCGTGGCGTCCGGGGTCGAGGGCGTGCGGGTGCCGGTCGTGGAGTCGGCGAGCACCGGGTTGACCGGGTTCACGGGTGGCGTGAACTGCGACGGCACGGTCTGGTCGACCGCAGCCGAGTTGCGCTGGAACGCCGCCATCACGTCCGCGGCACGCCGGTGCGACGCGTCGTTGGCCGCGAGGGCGTCGACCGCGCTGGTGCCGACGGTGCCGAAGCCCGCGAACGACCCCTGCTGGGCGAGGAGCCGGTTCTGCTCAGGCGTGTACATGCTCTGGTCGGCGACCGCGTGGAACTCCTGCGGCTCGCGCAGCCGCGAGACCAGCGCCGGACGCGGCTCCACGACCGCGTCCGTCGGGACCGGGGGCTCCGGTGCCTTCGGCGGTGGCGGCATCGCGGCCCGCGCGGCCTCGACGTTGCTGGTCTCGGTGGTGATCGCCGACGACACCTTCTGCGCGTAGCTCGCGGTGTCGTGCACCCAGTTGGTGACCTCGGTCAGGCCGTCGCGGGCCAGCCGCGCCGACTCGCCCTCCCAGCCGACCGTGGAGTCCTCGACGGCCTTGAGGAGGTTCTCGCGGACGCCCGCGATCTCCTCGCCGATCTTGTTCCAGCTGGTGGCGGCGGCGTTCGCGCTCTCCAGGTTCACGCCGGTGTGCACCATGTTGTAGAGCTGCTCGTGGGTGTAGGTCATCCAGTCGACCGGCTCGTGGATGTCCTCGCGGTCCCACTTGTCCTTGCCGTCGTGGCCGTGACCGCCGTTGCCGCCATGACCGTTCCCGCCGCCATGGCCGCCGTTGCCGCCGCCGTGCCCTCTCTGGCTCACCACGAACCCCCGTGCTTCTTCATCTGCCGCTCGGCCTCTTCGTCGGCCCGCTGGGTCTCGTCGCGGTTCTTCTTCAGCGCGTTGCTGATGTCGCCGAGCACGTCGTAGAGGTCCAGCAGCGCCTTGACCGCACCGGAGTCCTCACCGACGGCGATGTCGCGGAACCGCGCGCTGATCGCGTGGGCGACCGGGTTGTCGCCGAACTGCAGCGGCGTCGCCAGCTGGTTCTTGGCCCGTTCCCACAGCGCCATCACCTGGTCGCGCGCGTCGTCGACGGCCTTGATCAACGCCTCTGCCGCGCCGGCGTCGAGCTGCAGCCGCCCGCTGTCCGCGGCGTGGTCCAGCTTCGCCGCCGCGTAGCTCGCCGCGGCCTTGTCCACCAGCATCTCCGTCTGGAGTGCCGGTTTCGCCGCCGCGAGCTGGTCCGCGGTGATCGGTGTGGTCGTCGCCGTGCTCACAGCGGGCGTCTCCGCGCCCGTCTGCGTGCCTGTCCCGGTGCCTTCAGCCATCCTCACAACCCCCTGCACTGCTTGGTCGTCACCGCAGCACTGGGTGTTACGCAGCGCTACACCCAGTCAGCCGTCCGAAGCACTCCTTAGATGTACCCGGACGACGGTTCGGTTCCAATCCGCCGTAAAGACTCTTACCTCATATGTGCGTCGAACCAGTTCAACGCGCGAGCCCGCGCTTCGTCACTCGATGCCCCGAAACGGACCACGTCAGACGCGGATTCCGAGCTCGCTACGGCATCCCGCAGCTTGTCGACCTCCTCGGACTCGCCTTCGCGGTAGATTCCGAGCCACGGGCACGAGAGGTCGCCGGCCACGTCGACGAGCGCGGGCAGGCCGTCCGAGAGCGGTTCGAGGACGCCGGGCGCCTGCACGGTGACGGCCGCCCCGATCGTGCGACTCGCGGCCACCACCATCGCGACGGTGCCGCCGACGTCGAAGCCGAGCACGCCCATCCGGTCGGCGCTCACGCCCTGCTGGCCCAGCCAGACGAACGCGACGTCGGTGTCCTCCAGCAGCCGGTCACCGGAGAGCTTGCTGACCTGGTCCCTGATGTCGTCGCCGTGCACGCGGTCGGCCTCGTACAGGTGCGGTGCGACGGTGAGCCAGCCCTCCGCGGCGAGACCGCTGACGAGCGACTTCACCCGCGTCGTGATGCCGCGGGCCTCGTGCAGCACCACCAGACCGCCCCGGACGGCACCGTCGGGTTCGGCGATCGTCACCCGCAGCTCACGGCCGTCGGTCAGGGCAAGCGTCTCGACACGGGTAGTGGTCATGAACCCACCCTCGCACGACGGGGTGAACTCCAGTCAACGTGACCAATCGGACGGAGCAATGCGAGGATCGGGAGCATGACCGTGCGAACCCGCGCTGACCTGGCGTCCCTGCCCTCCTACGTGCCCGGCAGGACCATCCCCGGCGCCATCAAGCTCGCGAGCAACGAGGTGTCCGCCGGCCCGCTGCCCAGCGTGGTCAAGGCCGTCGCCGAGGCCGCCACCGGCATCAACCGGTACCCGGACTCCGGCTGCGTCGAGCTCACCGGCCGCCTCTCCGACAAGCTCGGCGTCCCTGCCGACCACCTGGCGATCGGCTGCGGCTCGGTGACCCTGTGCCAGCAGCTCATCCAGGCCACCTGCACCCCGTCCGACGAGGTGCTGTTCGCGTGGCGGTCGTTCGAGGCGTACCCGATCGTCACCCACGTCGCGGGCGCGCGGCAGGTCCGGGTCCCGCTGACCGCCGGGCACGTCCACGACCTGGACGCGATGGCGGCGGCGATCACCCCGGCCACCCGGATGGTGTTCGTCTGCAACCCGAACAACCCGACCGGCACGGCGCTGCGCACCGAGGAGATCGAGGCGTTCATCGACCGCGTGCCCTCCGACGTGCTCGTGGTGATCGACGAGGCCTACAAGGAGTTCGTCGACGACGCGCACATCCCCGACGGCGTCGAGCTGGCCAAGCAGCAATGGGCGCAGGGCCGCGACAACGTGGCGGTGCTGCGGACGTTCTCCAAGGCCTACGGTCTCGCCGGTCTGCGCGTCGGCTACGCGGTGGCGCCGCCGGCCGTCGCCGAGGTGCTGCGCAAGGTGTACGTGCCGTTCTCGGTGAACTCGCTGGCCCAGGTGGCGGCGATGGCGTCGCTCGACGCCGAGGACGAGCTGATGATCCGCTGCCGGGCGATCGTGGCGGAGCGGACGCGGGTGCGCGGCGAGCTGCTGGCGATGGGCCACGACGTGCCGGAGTCGCAGGCGAACTTCGTGTGGCTGCCGCTCGGCGAGCGCACGGCCGCGTTCAACGAGCACTGCCTGGCGCACAAGGTCGTCGTGCGCGCGTTCGTCGGCGAGGGCGCTCGGGTGACGATCGGTGAGCCGGACGAGAACGACGCGTTCCTGGCCGCGGCACGCGCGTTCGTGGCGTGAGCTGCCTGAACTGACCGGGCCACGGGCTCCTGCCGTCCGGCGGGGGCCCGTGGCTACTTCGTGAGCAGCTGCACGATGGCCGCCACGCCGACCACGACGATCACGCCGCGCAGCACCATCGGCGACAGCTTGCGGCCCACCTTCGCGCCGATCTGACCGCCGACCACGGAGCCGATGGCGAGCAGCAGCACGGCTTCCCAGGCGACGTCGGCGATGAAGATGAACAGGACACCGGCGATCAGGTTCACGAACGCGGTCAGCACGTTCTTCAGCGCGTTCATCCGTTGCAGGTGCTCGTTGAGCAGCACGCCCATCATGCCCATGACCAGCACGCCCTGCGCCGCGCCGAAGTAGCCGCCGTAGATGCCGGCCGCGAAGACACCGAGCCACAGCAGGACGCCGCCGTCCCCGTTGCCGCGCCGGTCGGCGAGCTTGCGGTTGAGCCACGGCTGGATGACCACGAGCACCAGCGCGATGACGATCAGCACCGGCACGATGGCGGCGAAGGCCTTGTCGGGGAGCGTCACCAGCAGGATCGCGCCGACCACGCCACCGAGGATCGACGCCGGGAGCAGGCGGGCGATGCGGGACCTCTGCCCCTTGAGCTCCTCGCGGTAGCCCCAGGCACCGGACAGCGAGCCGGGGACGAGGCCGAGCGAGTTGGAGACGTTGGCGACCACCGGCGGGTACCCGACGGCGAGCAGCACGGGGAACGTCACGAGCGTGCCGCTGCCGACGACGGTGTTGATGCCGCCTGCGAACACACCCGCGATGACCACCACGACTGCTTCCCAGACCGTCATGCCACCCCCAGGATCAGAAACGTTTAGCGACGCTAACACTCCGTCCCGGAAGACGCGTTGTGGCTCTCACGACAACGGGGCGGTGCTCCGAAGAGCACCGCCCCGTTGTTCCGCGTCAGAACGCCCGGCTCAGCCCAGGGCGGGCTTGCGCCGCAGCGCCGCACCGGCGAGCACGAGCAGCGCACCGAACAGCACGAGGCCGAGCACGCTCACGCCCGTGTCGGCGAGCGCGGCGGTGTTGCGGGCAGGCAGCGCGGTGGCGTTCCCACCCGTCGCCGCACCGGGACCGGCGCCGGCTCCCGTTCCGTCACCACCGGTGGTGGTGGCGAGGTCGGGGTCGGCGACCTCCTGCCCCGGCTCGACCCACAGCCACGCCGGGTACTCCTCGCCCTTGACGTTGGCGAACGGCGGACTCTCCGACCAGTCGTTGAGCAGGCGCCACGGGCCGACCACGACCGGCGTGTACGGACCGACGGGCAGGTCGGGGAACACCCAGCCGCCCTCGGCGTCGGTGGTGGCGCGGGCGACCGGCTGGTTCGTCCACGGGTCGAGCAGGACGACCTTCACGTTCGCCACCGGCTTCTGGTCCGGGTACTGGCCGGTGACCACGACACCGCGGAAGGTGTTCGTCTCGCCGACGACCTTCACCGAGGCACCCACGAACGGGTTGCCCTGGGCCTGCTCGGGACCGAACGAGCAGCTGGTGGCGACCTGGCCGTGGTTCTCGGCCCCGGCCGGCATCGGCGTGCTGACGTGCACCTGCTGCGTTGCTCCCGGCGCGAGCGCGACGCCCGCCGCGCCCTCGGCCAGCGCACCCCAGTCCGCGGAGGCGTTGCCCAGGTACGGGCTCGAACCGCCGTAGCACCAGGCCTTCACCTGGAGCGCCTGCGTGCCCTCGTTCCTGAGCGACACGGTGAGGCCGACGCGCTCGCCGCGCTGGAAGGACGGCTGATCGAACGTGATCGACGCCTTCAGCGCGTCGGACAGCGGGCGGACCATCCTGATCTGCGCGGTGCCCTCGTCACCGGGGTTCACGACGAAGTCCGGGTCGCCGTCGGCGACGACCCAGTCGGTCTCGTTGTTGAACCGGTTGCTCGCGTTGTACCGGCCGGCTGCCAGACCGGTGAACCGGACCCGGCCGTCGGCGCCGGTGGTGCCCTGCACGTTGCGGTACGGCTTGCCGCCACCGACGTTGACGTTGCTGCCCGCGAGCTCCTCGCCCGCGTCGAGCTGCCCGTTGAGGTTGCGGTCGCCGTAGACGGTGACGGTCGCGGACCCGGTCGCCCAGGTGACGGCGGCCGAGGCCTCCGCCTCGTTGTTCGCCGGGTTCTTGTCGCAGCACCAGCCGTTGGCGACGCGCACCTTGAACGCGATCCGGTCGGCCGGGCCGTTCTGGCCGTAGTCTTTGATGGTGCCGGTGAGCGTGATCTGCCTGCTCTCACCCGGCCACAGGCTGAAGCGCTCGTTCAGGAACTTCGGCAGCGCGATGTGGTCGAAGCTCGGCTCGCCCTGGGCCCAGTCGTGCAGCAGCCAGCCGGGCACGGGACCCGTTCCGGTGCCGGCGTTCTCGACCTTGATCGTCATCTGCACGGGGTCGCTGAAGTCGTAGGTCGCCTTGTCGAAGGTGACCGAGACCTTGAGGTCCTGGGCGTCGACCGACGGGTCGGCGACCTGCGGGCCGGGAACGACGGTGAGGTCGACGACCACGTTCTCGCCGCCGACCACGGTGACCGGCTTGCTCGTGCCGCCGTCGGCGAACGACCACGGGCCGACGACCCGGATCGCGACCGGGCCCTGCCGCAGGTTCGGGAGGGTGTAGGAGCCACCGGTCAGGGTGGTGCCCAGCACGCGGCCGTTCGCCGGGTCGACGGCGACGAGCTTGACCGAGTCGTTGCCCGGCCGGTTCAGCCAGCCGCTGACCGACCCGAACGCGCCCACGACCTCGGCGCCGAAGGTGAGACCGGGGTCGCCGGCGACCGGTCCGCCGGACGGGACGTCGACGTTGCGGCCGTCCACGCTGAACGCGCAGGCGAAGTAGACCTTGCCGGCCTGGAAGGCGGCGTCCGGCACCACGTCGGTGACGGTGACGGTCCTGCTCTGCCCGGCCGGGATCGAGATGCCCTGGCCGTCGGGCGAGACCTCGGCCCAGCCGGGGCCGGTGCCGTCCAGCACGGTCGGGTCGTTCTCCGGGTCGCAGACCCAGACGAGGTGCTCGATCGGCGCGGTGCCCGAGTTCGTCAGCGTGACCGAGACGGCCAGCTGCTCGCCCTTCGCGTACTTCGGCTTGTCGAAGCGGTAGCCGGTGAGCCGCAGCGACCGCGACAGCGGCGGCGCGGTGACGAGTGCGGTCTCCGTGGTCTGACCGGACCTCACGGCGATGGTCTGGCCGGCCTTGAGCTGCTGGCCGCTGATGTCGTTGCTGCTCAGCCTCGCCTGGTAGGTGCCTGCGGGCAGGCCGGAGATCCAGAAGCGGCCGTTCTGGTCCGTGGAGAAGGTCGGGAACGGCAGGGACGTCGCGCCGGTCAGCTTCAGCTGCTTGTGCGCCAGGCCCTCGCCCGCGTCCGCGACACCGTTGCCGTTCTTGTCCTCGTAGACGACGCCGGTCGCCGTGCCGCCGTTCACCGCGATCCTCGCGGTGTCGGTCGCGTAGTTGTCGTTCGGCGTCGGGTCGGTCGTGCCCTCGGCGTAGGTCCGCATCCCGAGGCGGACCTGGGTGCTGTTGTACTGCGCCGTGGCCCCGAGCTTGATGGTCTTCGTCTCCCCCGGCGCCAGGTTCGGGCGGGAGACCAGCTCGTCCACGCCGGTGGTCAGCCACATCTCGCCGGGCTCGCTCGCGAACCGGACCTGGTTGGCGGGCGCGGTGCCGGAGTTGCGCACCGTCACCGTGATGGCGAGCGGCTTGCCCAGCTCGTACTCGTCGCGGTCGAAGTCCACGGTGAGCTTGAGGTCCGGCGTGGCCGCGGCCTGTTCGGCCTTCTGCTCGGCCTGCGGCTGCACCGCGGGCGGCTGCGCGTCACTCGACGGCGGCGTGGCCGTCTCGGACGGTGCCTCCACTGGCTCCGGCTTCTCGGTCGGCTCCGGCTTCGCGGTCGGCTCCGACGGCGGGGTCTCGCTCGGCGTCGACGACGGCGTGGTCGTCTCGGCAGGTGGTGGCGGTGTGGTCGTCTCCGACTGGGTCGGAGCGGTGCTCGTCGGCTCGTCCTGCGCGGACGCGGTGGCGGCCGAACCGCCGAACGCGAGCACGGCTGCGGTGGTCAGCGCCGTGAACCTGAGCAGGGCACGGCTGACCGATCTTTCGGACAATGGATCCCCCAAGACCCCATGTGATGAGTGGTCCGCCGGCGTCAGAGCCCCCGCACGCGCCCGCAGGACGACGGGAAAGTACCCCAACGTCCGGTGTGGTGGGAAGTGTTCGCCACGACACGGCCCGCCATGCGCACCCGGAGCCGTGCGCCGCTCGGTAAAACCGCTTCGCTTCACGGCGTGGGCGTGGTTGGGTGGGGTCACTCCACGAGCTCTACGAGACAAGGTCGATGCCATGGGCAGCCCCGGACACACCGGGCCGCTCCGCAGTGCCCGGTGACATTCGCTCATCTTCCGTGCGATCACCAGGAGCATCACCTTGACGTGGTACACCACCTTCTTCACCGATCTCGCCAACACCTTCTGGCGCGGTGCCGTTCCCCCTTCCGCCACCACCGCGGAAATCGACTTCGTGACCCGGTTCGCCCCGGCCGGCGCACGGGTGCTGGACGCGCCGTGCGGCAGCGGGCGGCACAGCGTCGAGCTGGCCGGCCGCGGCTACCGGGTCACCGGGCTCGACATCTCCGCGGAGGCCATCGCGCACGCCCGTTCGTCGTCCACGGCCGTGGACTGGCGGCTGGGCGACGTGCGGGACCTGGCAGCAGAGGGCGTGGTCGCCGACCTCGCCCTCTGCATGGGCAACAGCCTCGGGTACCTGGAGCACGACGAGAACGCGCGGTTCCTGGCCGACCTGGGCCGGGTGGCGCCCGTGCTCGTGGTCGACTACAGCTGCGCGGCCGAGTCGTTGCTGCCGTCGCTGCCGGGCGAGATCCGGCTCGCGGCGGACGGCGTCGAGATGGTCGCCGTCAACACCTACGACGTGGCCTCCGGCCGGTTGCTGATCGACTTCACCTTCACCTCGGGTGAGCGGACGCAGCGCTCGACCGCGGTCCAGCACGTCTACACCGCGGCCGAGCTGACCCGGATGCTGCACGCGGCCGGGTTCTCGTCGGTCGAGCTGTGCGGCGACGTCGACGGCAGCGCGTTCCGCCTCGGCGACCACCGCCTGCTGGCGGTGGCCCGCCGCTGAACCGGAGCGGGGCGGTGCTCAGTCCTCGTACGCGGGGTCGGGCACCGCCCTGCACCACGCGTCCTCGAACTCGCGTTCGGGGATCTCCATCGGCACGTACTGCGGGTCGTGCAGGTCGATCGGCGGGTTGATCGGCCAGCCCTCCATCGTGGAGCTGAGCAGCGTGCCGTCCGCCTTCACCTCGACCTGCCGCAGCTGCCGGCCGTCCTCGCCGATCTCCAGCAGGTAGGCGGTGCCCTGGTCGAACGTGCGCAGGTACACCCGCTCTCGCCCGGCCAGCACGCCGAACCCCGGCTGGTCGCGCTGCCGCAGGCGGTCGTCCCGCATGCGGCGCAGCACCGGGTCGCCGTCCACGTCCCTGAGCTCGAACTCCTCGAGCCCCCACTCCTCCGCCTGCCGCACCGCGTCGGGGTTCGTGATCACCTCGACCTCGGCGAGCGTGCGCACGATCTGGTCGGCCGAGTCCGCCCAGATCCACCACGACAGGCCACCCATGCCGTAGTCGTGCAGGACGAGGAAGCGCTTCTGCAAAGCTCAGCCCAGGTTGTTGGTGTCGAACGTGTTGCAGCGGGCCGGGTCGCCGGTCTGCAGGCCGGTCGTGAACCACTTCTTGCGCTGCTCGGAGCTGCCGTGGCTGAACTTGGTCGTGTCGACCTGCCCGCCGCCGAGCTCGCGCTGGATGAAGTCGTCACCGATGCGACCGGCCGCGTCGAGCGCGGCGTCGACGTCCTCCTGGGTGATGTTCGTGATGAGCGGCTGGCCGTTGGCGGTCGGCGTCTTGGTGGCGGCGTTGCCCCACGCGCCCGCGTAGCAGTCGGCCTGCAGCTCCAGGCGCACCGAGTCGGAGGTCGGGCCGGTGCGGGTGCTCACCCGGTCCGAGGTGCCGAGCTGGTTCTGCACGTGGTGGCCGTACTCGTGGGCGAGGATGTAGGCCTCGACGAACGGACCGCCCTTCGCGCCGAAGGTCGTGCGCATCTCGTTGAAGAAGTCCAGGTCGATGTACACCTGGGAGTCCGCGGGGCAGTAGAACGGGCCGACCGCGGAGGTCGCGTTGCCGCAGCGGGTGTTCACGCTGCTGCGGAAGAAGTTGGTCCTGGTGACCTGGTAGGTGCGGCCGGAGCGGGAGAACTGGTCGGTCCAGAAGGCCTGGATCGAGTTGATCGTGGCCAGGACCCGGCAGTCGCTGTCGCGGTTCGCGTCGGCGCCGGTCTTGCACTTCTCCGCCAGCTGACCCGACTCCACCTGCGTGCCGGGGTTCACGTTGCCGCCCTCCAGACCGCTCGTGGGCAGCTGGATGCCGGTGAACTGCTGGATCAGGAAGAAGACGATCAGGCCGACCACCCCGAGGCCACCGCCGACGCCGGCGACGCGGCCGCCCACCCCCCGCTGGTCGGAAACCTGCGAAGCGTCGAGTTCCGCACCTTCGTTGAACTGCACCGCGCGCCTCCTGACAAGGACCCCGTGACGCGGCAAACGATAGAGCACCGGGCGTGCTCGGGGGATTTACGCGCCCAGGAGCTGAACGTGCCTCGGTGCGGCGCCCGACATCGGGGCACCGCACCGAGGACTTCCCATGTGGTTGCAGCGACTACGGCCTACGGCGGTTGGCGTGGCGCCCGACCGGTGACGCCATGAGACGAAACCGAAGTCGAGCTCAACAGCGTCGAGATGCGCCGAGCGACACCTGAATGGTGCCTGGGCACCCGAAACCCCGTTCGGAGTTGCTACACGGTCGCGATCGGTCCGGTTACGGCCGGGCCGCTCGCGGGGATGCAACAGACCGCGTTTCGCCACAGCGAGGAGATACCTGCACAGCACCACCTACCCCTTCTGGGCGTGGCCTCCGGTTCAGATCTTCACGTACCGGCTGCCAGCTCATATTCGACTATGCGCTTGATCGCCGCATTTCTCAACACCTCACGACGAACCTGAATTGGTGAAGTCGGACGGGTGACCTGCGGAGATCGACACTGCGGAACGCAATCGGCCGCAGCCGGAAAAGGATCAGGAAATGATCAGGACTGATTTCTGGGCGGCCCGCGAAAAGGCCCTCCCGGCGGCGTGATCGCCACCGGGAGGGCCTTCGGCCGTGCCTTACGGGAGCTGCGTGATGCGGTCGAGCACCGGGGCGCCCTGACCGGGGTGGGCCACCAGGTACGCGGAGAACGCGTCCAGGTCGATGCCACCGCCGGTGATGTCCTTGCCGAGGGTGAACTCGCTGAAGCCGTCACCGCCGCCCTGCAGGAAGCTGTTGATCGTCACGCGGTAGTTCGCGTTCGGGTCGAGCGGGGCGCCGTTGAGCGTGACGCCCGAGACCTTCGAACCGAACGGCGCGGTCTTCGACCAGCTGTACTTCAGGCCCGCGGAGGGCTGCAGCACGAACGTCCTGGCGGCGGTGAACTGCTGCTCCAGCACGTTCTTGAGCTGCGCGCCGGTCAGCGTGACCGTCTGCAGGATGTTGCCGAACGGCTGGACGGTGAACGCCTCGCCGTAGGTGACCACGCCATCGCCCTCACCGGCCGGGGAGGACTTGTAGGTGAGGTCGGCGCGCACGCCACCGGGGTTCATCAGCGCGAGCACGGCACCGTTGCCCTTGGTGGCCTCCAGCTGCCCGTCCGCGATGAGGTTGCCCAGCGGCGACTCACCGGCGGGGTTCTGCGCGCGGAGGACGTCCGAGCTGATGTCGCCGATCTTCTTGTTCGCGATCGGGCCCGACTTCTGCTTGGCGAGGTCGATGATCGCCTGCACCTCGGGGTCCGGCGCGACGGTGCGGGTGACGATCTTGTTGTCGGCCTTGGTCTCACCGCGGACGACGTCGCGGGTGCGGCGGTCGATCTTCAGGTCGACGACGCTGAGCTCACGACCGAACGCGAGCCCCTCGATGAACGGCCGCGGGTTGCCGGCCGGGTCCTTGACCACGCAGTTGTAGTGCTGGTGGCTGTGGCCGGAGAACACCGCGTCGATCTTCGGGCTGACGTTGGCCGCGATGTAGCTGCCGGGGTTGTTCGCGGCGACGTTGCAGGCGTTGGGCCCACCGGTCGACGCGGTGACCTGGTCGCCCTGGTGCACCAGCAGCACGATCGACTTCACGCCGATCGCGTCGAGGAGGTTGGCGTACCTGTTGGCCGCCTTCACCTCGTCATCGAACTTGAGTTCTTTGATGCCGTTGGGGTCCACCAGGAGCGGCACGTCCTTGAGCGGCATGCCGATGAAGCCGATCGGCATCCCGTCGCGGAACTCCACCCAGAACGGCGGCAACGCCGGCAGCCCCGTCTTGGCGTGCGTGACGTTCGCGCCGAGGATCGGGAAGTCAGCACCCTTGTACTTGTCCCGGAACTGGCAGCCGTCGACCGGGTGGCAGCCGCCGTGCTGCATGCGCAGCAGCTCCTTGTACCCCTCGTCGAACTCGTGGTTGCCCGCCGCGGTCGTGTCCATGCCGACCTTGTTGAGCACCTCGACCGTGGGCTCGTCGTGGAACAGCGCCGACACGATCGGGCTCGCGCCGATCAGGTCGCCCTGCCCGACGATGACGGAGTTGCGGACCTCCTTCTGGAGGTTCTTGATGTGCGTGGCGTTGAACGCGGCACCGCCGGCGTCGACGGTCGTGCCGTCCGCCAGCACGACCCGGCCGGAGCTGCCGGTGGGCGGCTCGATGTTGCCGTGCAGGTCGTTGATCCCGATCAGGCGCACGTCGACCGCGCCCCGACCGCGCAGTGACTCGACATCGGCCTGGGCAGGCCCGGTAGCGCTGATGACAGTGGCCGCGGCGGCGGTGATCGCCAGAACGGTGAGCCGTCTGAACGACTTCATGGGTTACAGGCCTCTCAAGGGCGTGGTTAACGCGCGTGTACGGCCCGGGAGTCTGCCTTTTGACCGCCTGGTTTTCCAGAGGGATGACTCGATCGTCATGAGCCGGTTTAGCCTTGTTGGCGTGACATCAAGTGAGCAGGAGCCGCACTGGCTCGACGAGGGTGAGATGCGCGCGTGGCGCACCTACGTGAACGGCTCCTCCATGCTCATGGACCGCCTGCACCGAGAGCTGCAGGACGCCCACGGAGTGTCACTCGCCGACTACGAGATCCTCGTGCGCCTCTCCGAACAACCGCACCACCGCATGCGCATGACCCAGCTCGCCGAGGACGTCGCCTCCTCCAAGTCCCGCGTCTCCCACCAGGTCGCGCGGATGGAGAAGGCCGGCCTGGTGCTGCGGCGCGAGTGCACGGAGGACGGCCGCGGCGTGCTGGCGGAGCTGACCCCGGCCGGTCTCGCCCAGCTGGTCACCGCCGCCCCCACGCACCTCGCCGGGGTGCGGGCGCACATCGTGGACCTGCTGTCGCCCGAGGAGGGTGAGGTGCTGGCCAAGGTGTTCGACCGGGTCATGACACACCTGCGGGACTCGAACGGCTAGGCTGCTCCGCTGACACCTCCGGTGGGTGTCGGTGACGCCTCCGGGCGTCGGGGAAGCGTGGCAGAGCGGCCGAATGCACCCGCCTTGAAAGCGGGAGACGGGCAACCGTCCGGGGGTTCAAATCCCTCCGCTTCCGCAGTCTGAACTGCGCGAACAGGGTGGTTCACCAATTGGTGAACCACCCTGTTCGCGTCCAGTCCCATTCACAGGCCCCAACACGGGCGTCTCAGCAGCGCCGCGAACTCAAGTGGAGTTCGCGGCGTGCGATCCAGCCTGGCCACCGTCGCTGCGATCCATGCCCTGCCAACCCACGCACACCAGCCGGGCGCCGGTAGCGGCCCCCCTCTCTGGATCGTCGAGCAGCAGCGACCAAGTCGAGCACCGGCACGCGAAGGGGCCCGGCACGCGCGGTGCCGGGCCCCTTTTGTGCAGCGGGAAAAGCGATTACGCCACGGCGTCGTGCGAGTGCGCGTGGTCGTCGGCGTGCGCGGCGGAGGACACCTTGGCCGCCGACAGACGGGCCTCGGCACGCTTGGCGCGCGGGGGCACGCCGTTGACGTCCTCGGTGGACACGCCGTAGGCGGCGGTCACGAACGCGATGGCGCCGGCGTTGCGGCCGAGGGCGACGCGGTCGATGTTGCCGAGGTTGTCGCACGCCGAGTGGTAGCACGGGTCGTAGGCGACGCCGGCCGTTCCGCCCCACTTGGCGGCCTGGGCCGCGGTCTTGACGCCTTCCGCGCCGGTGAACAGGCCGCCGGCCGGGATGCCCTGGGCGATGAACTCGCCGTAGTCGGAGCGGCCGGAGAAGTCGGTGCCCTCGGTCGGGACGCCCTTGGCGGCGAAGTAGTCGGCGAAGGCCTTCTCGATCTGCGCGGAGCCGTAGGGGCCGGGGCCCGCGCCGACGCCGTCGGAGTTGTCGCCGTCGTAGATGAAGTAGGCGGCGTTCGGCGAGCCGACCATGTCGAAGTTCAGGTACAGGGCGATGTCGAGCTGCTGCTCGAACGTCAGGGACTGCACCCACTTCGTCGAGCCGATCAGGCCGCGCTCCTCCGCGCCCCACCAGGCGAAGCGGACGGCGTTGTCGACCTTCGGGCGGGAACCGAGCTGCAGCGCGGTCTCCAGGAGCGCGGCCGAGCCGGTGCCGTTGTCGTTGATGCCCGCGCCGACCTCGACGCTGTCGAGGTGCGCGCCGGCCATGACGACGTTGTTCTTGCGGCCGGTGCGGGTCTCGGCGATGACGTTGCGCTCGGTGCGGACCTCGGTGTGGAAGCGCATGTCGACGGTGACCGCGGAGCCGGCCTTCCCGGCCAGCGTGGTGCCGTCGGCCTGCGAGATGCCACCGGTGGGGATCTTGCCGGGGTTGGTCAGCGTCACGTTCGACAGCGGCCCGGCGGTGTTGTTCGACACCAGCACGGCGATGGCACCGGCGGCGGCCGCGTTGAGGTGCTTCTGCTCGAACGTGCAGCCGCCGCGGCGGATCAGGGCGACCGAGCCGGTGAAGTCCTGGCCGGCGAAGTCGGTGGCCTCGCAGCCGGTGGTGGCGTCCTCCGGCACGACGCGCAGCGGGCCGGTCACGCCGCCGACGGGCGTCTGCGGGGACGCGGTCATGATCAGCGCCTGGTAGTTCACGCCGGCGACGGTGGCGCGCTCGGCGTCGGTGACCATCACGTCGAAGTTGAACGTCGGCGTGCTCACGATGAAGCCCTCGTCGCGGAGCTTGCCCGCGACGTAGTCGACGCTCGCGCCGTAGCCGGGGGTCAGCGCGGCGCGGTTGCCGCCGTTGCGGTCCGAGATGCGCTGCAACGCGATCAGGTGGCGGTTGACGCCCTCGACGGTCACCTTCTTCGCGAGCTTCTTGGCGAGGGCGGGACCCGCGGGTTCAGCCGCGGCGGACGCGGTGGCGGTGGGGGCTGCGACGAGTGCCGAAATGGCCAGCACTGCCGCCAGCCTGGATCTGCCTGACATGAACGTTCCCCTTCGTCCGAGTGGGGCCACCCTCACAAAGAGGAGACACGGGCCACAATCCGTCGGTCGGTGGGAGTTCAGCTGGTGATCAGTCGAACACACTCAGCGAGCCCCGCGACCTCGGTGTGCCACGCCGGCCGCGCGAAGTTCGCCACGTCCAGCCGCAGTCGCACGTGCTCAAGCCGTTCGCCGCGCGGTGCGGCGGCGGTCGTGCCGTCGTGCACGTACCCGAGCTTCTCACTGACCCGGTTCGAAGCCCGGTTCCCGACCCACGCGGCCGATCGGGCGATGCGGGCACCCAGGTGGTCGAACGCGAACTGCAGCACGGCGACGCGCATCTCGGTGCCGAAGCCGTTGCCGTGGAACTTCTGCCCCAGCCACGAGCCGGTGGCCACCTCGCGCAGCACGGCGAAGTCGCGCGCACTGAGCTCCTGCACGCCGATGACCTTGCCCTCGTGCCGCACCAGGAACGTGATGGCCCAGCTGCCCGGCGCCACCTTCGCGCGGTTGGCCCAGAAGAACTGGACCATGCTGCGCCCGCCGTCGTCGGACAGCTGGTCGGTCCACGGCACGTTGAACGGCATCTCGTCCGGCGCGTGCACGCCCTCCTTCGCGACGTCCACGAGCTCGAAGAGCCCTTCGTCGTCGTCCGGGCGCAGTTCGAGGCGCGGCGTGGTGAGCACGAGGTTCCGCAACGGCCAGGCGTTCATGCTCTGATGGTGCCGGGGCTGTCGAATGTGATTACGGTCGATCACATGCATGCGATCACTGTGCGCGAACCCGGCGGCCCGGAAGTGCTGGAGTGGACCGAGGTCCCCGACCTGTCACCGGGTCCCGGCGAGGTGCTGGTCGACGTGGCCGCCTCGGCCGTCAACCGCGCGGACCTGCTGCAGCGGCAGGGCCTCTACCCGCCCCCGCCGGGTGCGTCGGACGTCATCGGCCTGGAGTGCTCCGGCACGGTGCTGGCGCTGGGCGAGGGCGTGACCGGTCTCTCGGTCGGCGACGAGGTGTGCGCGCTGCTCGCCGGCGGCGGCTACGCGGAGCAGGTCGTCGTGCCCGCGGCCCAGGTCCTGCCGGTGCCCGCGGGCGTCGACCTGGTCACCGCCGCGTCGCTGCCCGAGGTGGCGTGCACGGTGTGGTCGAACGTCGTGATGGACGGCCGTCTGAAGGCCGGTGAGACCTTCCTGGTCCACGGCGGCGCGGGCGGCATCGGCACGCACGCGATCCAGGTGGCGAAGGCCCTCGGCGCCACGGTGGCCGCCACCGCCGGTTCCGACGAGCGCCTGGCCCGCTGCGCCGAGCTGGGCGCCGACATCACCGTGAACTACCGGACGCAGGACTTCGTGGCCGAGGTCGGGAAGGCCGACGTCGTGCTCGACAACATGGGCGCCTCCTACCTGCCGCGCAACATCGACGTCCTCGCCCCCGACGGCCGGTTGATGATCATCGGCATGCAGGGCGGCGTGAAGGGCGAGCTGCCGATCGGCAAGCTGCTGGCGAAGCGCGCGTCGGTCATGGCGACCGGGCTGCGGGGACGGACCGTCGAGGGCAAGGGCGCGATCGTCGCGCAGGTCCGCGAGCACCTGTGGCCGCTGGTGGAGAGCGGTGCGGTGAAGCCGATCGTCGGGCGGGTGGTGCCGATGTCGAACGCGGCGGAGGCGCACCGGCTGCTGGACGAGGGGGACGTGTTCGGCAAGGTGGTGCTCAAGCGAGAGCGGTGACGGTCGCCGACGCGATCGAGGTCCGGGGAGCGGTGCGGAACTCCATGCCGAACTCCTCGGACCACCGTCCCAGCACTGCCTGCTCGTCCGCCCGGTCGGCGTCGTCGACCAGCACGGTCGCGCCCGGCGCCAGCACTCCGCGCAACACCGGTAACGCCGGGTACCGCAGGTCGCCGAGACCGGGGCCGTCCACCAACAACAGGTCCACGAGCCCGCACGAGTCCACGTAGCCGAACACCTCGGCGTGCACCTGCTGCGGCGCGTACCACTGGCCGTGCCGCGACAGGGCCGCCGGATGACGGGACAGCGGCGCGTGGACGACCCGCGCCACGCCGCCGAGGCCCTCCCGCCGCAGCTGGGAGGCCACGAACGCGGCGGTGCGCTCGTCGTGCTCGATCGACAGCAACCGGCCGAAGCCGCGCTGGGCGAGCAGCCGGGCCAGCAGCACCGAGGAGGAGCCGCAGCCCAGTTCCACCAGCACGGTGCGGGCGCCGAGCACGATCTCGTCCAGCACCGCGACCAGGGCTGACGGGCGCAGCTCGCCGGAGGTGCGCGGGAGGTACCCGGTGCACAGCGGGCTCAGCCGCTGCAGGGCCGTGAGGTCTGCCAGCTCGCGTGCGAGCGAGTCGTCCAACCAGGTCTCCCGAAAGCCTCAGGCCAGCTCGGCCACGGCCCGCACCAGGTCGTCCACCTCGACCGCGTTCGTGTAGTGGGCGAGTCCGACGCGGATGGCGCCGCCGACCTCGCCGACACCGAGCACCGAGAACACGCCGTGCTGGCCGGGGTCGGCGAACGCGCAGACACCGCGCGAGGCGAGGTGTTCGACGCCGTCCTCCGCCTTCACCCCGGCGATCGTGAACGCCAGCGCGGGGACCCTGCGCATGGCGTCGCCGATCACCATCACGTGGCGCAGCGAACGCAGTTCGTGGATGAGGTTGGCGAGGAGCCCGGCCTGGTACGCCTTCACCGAGCCCAGGGACGTGAGCAGGCGCTCCCGGCGGGTGCCGGTGGCGGCGTCGTCGAGCTCCGCCAGGTACTCCACGGAGGCGACGAGGCCGGCGAGCAGCGGGTAGGCGTGCGGGCCCAGCTCCAGGCGTTCCGGGCCGCGGGCCTGCGGGTCGACCGAGCAGGACGGCAGGCGTTCCAGCACCGACGGGTCTCGGAACACCAGGGCCGCGACCGGTGGGCCACCCCACTGACCAGCGGAAAGAGCCACCACGTCTGCGCCCATGCCAACGATGTCCAACGGCACGAACGGCGCGGCCGAGGAGGCGTCGACCACCACCACGGCGCCGTGCGCGCGGGCCACCGCCGAGATCTTCGCCAGGTCCGGGCGGGTGCCCACGACACCGGAGGCGGCGGTGATGGCGATGAGCTTCGTGCGGTCGGTGACGAGCTCGTCGTACTGCCAGCTCGGCAGCTCGCACGTCTCGATGTCGACCTCTGCCCACTTGACCGCGCTGCCGGTGCGCTGGGTGGCGCGCAGCCAGGGTGCGATGTTCGCCTGGTGGTCCAAGCGGGAAACCAGTACCTCGTCGCCCATGAACCAGTCGTCGGTCATGGCGTCGGCGAGGCGTTGCAGCAGCACTGCGGAGGAGGGACCGAGCACGACACCCGCGGGGTCCGCCCCCACCAGGTCGGCGACGGCACGGCGGGCAGCGTCGACGATCGCCTCCGCCCGCTGGGAGGCGGGGAAGAGCCCACCGGGACCGGAGACGGGGGCGCGCAGGGCGGTGGAGACCGCCGTGGCCACCTGCTCGGGCACCTGCATCCCGGCCGGTGCGTCGAGGTGCACCCAGCCGTCGCCGAGCGCGGGGAAGAGCCCTCGTACCCGTGCGACGTCGAACGCCATGCCACACACCGTACGTATGAGGGCAAACTCGGTGTTGCCCAGCCCCCACCCGACTAATGTCAAAAACGTCGACAGGACCAGGATGGAGCGCATGAACCAGGAGCAGCAACCAGTGGTGGTCGTCGGTGCGTCGGACGGTGGTGACCTCACCGACCTGGTCGAGCAGCCGGCGAAGGTCATGCGGATCGGCACGATGATCAAGCAGCTCCTCGAGGAAGTGCGGGCCGCTCCTCTGGACGAGGCGAGCCGCAACCGGCTCAAGGAGATCCACAAGCGGTCCATCGACGAGCTCGAGGACGGTCTCGCGCCCGAGCTGCGCGACGAGCTGGAGCGCCTCTCCCTCCCGTTCACGGAGGAGGGCACGCCCTCGGACGCGGAGCTGCGGATCGCGCAGGCGCAGCTGGTCGGGTGGCTGGAGGGCCTGTTCCACGGCATCCAGACCGCGCTGTTCGCCCAGCAGATGGCCGCACGCGCCCAGCTGGAGCAGATGCGCGGCCGTGCGCTGCCCGCGGGCAGCAGCGGGAGCGACGCCGCGGACACGGGTCTCGGTCCCAAGGGGACGGGTCAGTACCTCTGAAGGTTGCCTCGATCGGATGGTGACCTACATCCGGGCGCGGTGACCACTCCGTGACGTACCGGCGTCCAAGGGCCTCCTCAGGCGCCGGTACGCTCAGTCCTCGTGCAAGCCACCAGTACGCTCGACCAAGCTGAGGCGCCCCCTGCCGTCAAGTCGCGCAGCTTCAAGCGCGCGTTCGCCGACGTGCGGGAAGCGTGGGACCACCGCGAACTGTGGGGCCACCTCGGCTGGCAGGACATCAAACAGCGCTACCGCCGGTCGGTCATCGGTCCGTTGTGGATCACCATCTCGATGGGGACCACAGCGCTCGCACTCGGTCTGCTGTACTCGGTGCTGCTGGACGCGAAATTGCCGGCCTTCCTGCCGTACATCACCGCGGGCTTCATCATCTGGAACTTCATCCTCGGCTGCGTCACCGAGGGCACCGACGTGTTCATCGCGAACGAGGGGCTGATCAAGCACCTCCCCGCGCCGATCACGATCCACGTGATGCGCATGGTGTGGCGCCAGGTGCTGTTCCTCGCGCACAACCTGGTGATCTACCTGATCGTCATGGTGATCTTCTTCGGCACGCTGTCGGAGCCGTATCAGATGACCGACGACGGCACCACGCAGCCCGGCATCAGCTGGACCATCCTGCTGGCGATCCCCGGCTTCGTGCTGCTGGCCGTCAACGCCGTGTGGGTGTCGCTGCTGTTCGGCGTCATCAGCACCCGCTTCCGCGACATCCCGCCGGTCGTGAACAGCTTCATCAACCTGGTGTTCTTCATGACGCCGATCGTCTGGGATGCCGACATCCTCACGAAGGTCACCAAGACCGCCGGCAGCGACTCGCAGTGGCGCGTCCTGATCGCCGAGCTGAACCCGGTGTACCACTTCGTCGAGGTCGTCCGCGCGCCGCTGCTCGGCCACCACGTCGACTGGCACCACTGGGTGGTCGTCGGCGGGTTCACGGTCGTCGGCTGGCTGGCCGCGCTCGTCATCCTGCGCAACTACCGCGCTCGCGTCTCGTACTGGGTCTGAGAGGGAGGCCGAGACATGGTCAGCATTGACGTCTGGAACGCATCGGTCGACTTCCCGATCTTCGACGCGAAGTCCCGTTCACTGAAGAAGCTCGCACTCGGCAAGGTCGGCGGCAAGATCGGCTCCGAGGGCAAGGTGCCGATCATCGAGGCACTGCACGACATCACGCTGTCCCTCAAGGACGGCGACCGCGTCGGCCTGGTGGGCCACAACGGCGCGGGCAAGTCCACGCTGCTGCGCCTGCTGGCGGGCATCTACGAGCCGACCCGCGGCCAGTCGCGGATCGTCGGCAAGGTCGCTCCGGTCTTCGACCTCGGCGTCGGCATGGACCCGGAGATCTCCGGCTACGAGAACATCATGATCCGCGGTCTGTTCCTGGGCATGAGCCGCAAGGAGATGGAGAAGCGGGTCGACGACATCGCGCAGTTCACCGAGCTCGGTGACTACCTGTCGATGCCGTTGCGCACGTACTCGACCGGCATGCGCGTCCGGCTGGCGCTGGGCGTCGTCACGTCGATCAACCCGGAGATCCTGCTGCTGGACGAGGGCATCGGCGCCGTCGACACGGCGTTCCTGGCCAAGGCCCGCGACCGCCTCAAGGGCCTCGTGGCCCGCTCCGGTCTGCTGGTGTTCGCGAGCCACTCCGACGAGTTCCTCGCGGAGTTCTGCAACACCGCGATCTGGATGGACGAGGGCCACGTCAAAATGCACGGGGACCTGAGGGAAGTGCTCATCGCGTACAAGGGTTACGACCCGTTCGAGCGCATGCACCTCTCCCACGACGCGCCCGTACTCAGCGGAAATGGTGGCGAGAAGCAGTGAACACCGAGGCACTGCCCAAGGGCTCCGTGGTCGCGGTGGTGGTCACCCGCCACCGCAGGGAACTGCTGGCCGAGTCGCTGAAGGCGCTCTCGACCCAGACGCGCGTCCCCGACCACCTGGTCGTCGTCGACAACGGTCCCGACCAACCGGTCGACGACCTGGTCGAGCAGTGCCCGCTCCCCACCACGTACCTCGCCTCGCACCGCAACCTCGGCGGTGCGGGCGGGTTCGCGCTCGGCATGCTGCACGCGTTGTCGCTGGGTGCCGACTGGGTGTGGCTGGCCGACGACGACGGCCGGCCCGCCGACGAGAACGTGCTGGAGGTGCTGCTGGAGGAGGCGGAACGGCGCAACCTCGCCGCCATCTCCCCCGTCGTCACGAACATCGACCGGCCGGAGAAGCTCGCGTTCCCCCTGCGCCGCGGGCTGACCTGGAAGCGCTCGGCCGCCGAGCTGGGCACCGACTTCCTGCCGGGCATCGCGTCGCTGTTCAACGGTGCGCTGTTCCGCGCGACCACCCTGGACGTCGTGGGCGTGCCGGACTACCGGCTGTTCTTCCGCGGCGACGAGGTGGAGATCCACCGCCGCCTGGTGCGCTCGGGCGTGCCGTTCGGCACCTCGCTGCGGGTCGCGTACGTCCACCCGGACGGCTCCGACGAGTTCAAGCCGATGCTGGGCGGCAAGTTCCACGCCCAGGACCCGGAGAACCCGGTCAAGCGCTACTACACCTACCGCAACCGGGGCTACCTGCTCTCGCAGCCCGGCATGCGCAAGCTCGGCCTGCTGGAGGTCTTCCGGTTCGGGCTGTACTTCCTCGGGGTCAAGCGCGACCCGAAGGGGTTCGTGGAGTGGCTGAAGCTGGTGCGGCTGGGCCAGAGGGAACGCTTCTTCCGCAAGTGAGGCCGCGGGCGGCGCCGCCCTGGTGAAGGTGTAGGGATTTCATGCTCGACGCGGTCGCGTTGTTGGCTGCACTGGTCACGGTAGTGCTGCTCTGGGTACCGGGGCTGGCGCTGGCGGCGACCGCAGGTCTGCGGGGCTGGCTGCTCATCGGAGCGGCCCCGGCCGTCACCATGAGCCTCGTCGGCATCGCGGCGCCGCTGTTCCCGCTGGTCGGTGTGCAGTGGAACCTGTGGACGTTCATCGTCTGGTGCGTCGTCATCACCGGTGTCATGGGCGTGGTCGTGCTCCTGCTGCGCCGCCGCGGCCGTGAGCTGACCTTCCCGCAGGGTCCCTGGTCCACGTCCGGCCACCTCACGGTGGTCGTGTCGGTCGTCGTCGCGGCGTGCGTCGCGGTGCTGGTGCTGCGCGCCGCCACGCACGGGCTGGCCACCGTGCCGCAGGGCTGGGACGCGCCGTTCCACGGCAACGCGATCCGGCTCATCGCCGAGACCGGCAACTCCAGCCCGCGGGCGCTGGCCTGGATCGACGCGCCGGACAACCCCGGCGGCAGCTTCTACCCGAACGCCTACCACTGCTTCGAGGCGCTGGTCTACAACGTGAGCGGCGCCGACATCCCGCGGATCCTCAACACGGGCATGCTCGTCACCACCACGCTGACCATCCCGCTGGGCACGATCGCGCTGGTCAGGGCCTTCGGTGGCGCCGCGGGGTTCGCCGCCGCCAGCGCGCTGGTGTCCACGTCGTTCGCCTACTACCCCTGGGACCTCTACCAGTGGGGGCAGCTCTTCCCGTACGCGGCGGCGCTCGCCATGGTGCTGCCGTTCTTCGCCGTGCTGGTGCGCTGGCTCGACACCCGCGCCGACCGGCTCGGGGTGCTCGTCGCGTTCCTGGGTGCCGGTCTGACCGCCACGCACTCGGCGTCGGTGTTCGTCGCCGCCGGGCTCGGCGTGTTCCTGGTGCTGCAACGGCTGCTCGCCGACCCGCGCGAGTGGGTCCGCAGGGAGCTGCCGCGGCTCGCCGTGGTGGCGGTCGCGATCCTCGTGCTCGCCTCGGCGTACCTGCTGGGCGCGAGCAGCATGGCCGGTGCCACCGCCGCGTACAACTGGCCCGCCGTCACCACGGTCTCGCGGGCGTTCGGCGACGCGGTCCTGTTCGGCAGCGACGCGCCGTGGCCGCAGTGGCTGCTGGCGCTGTGCACGCTCGCCGGCCTGTTGCTGCTGTGGCGCGACGGCACCTGGCGCTGGATGGTCGCGGGCTACGCGCTGTTCCTCGGCCTGCTCGTCGCCGCGGCCGGTCTGGACGCCCCGTGGGTCCAGACGATCACCTCGCCGTGGTGGAACGACCGGTTCCGGCTCGCTGCCGTGATCATCCTGCCCGCCACGCTGGCCGCGGGCTGGACGTTGCAGACCGCGGCGCGCTGGGTCACCGAGAAGGTGCTGCAGCGCGTGCCGGAGACGACCAGGTCGCGCCGCACCGCCATCGCCGTGCTCGCGGTCGTCGCGATGGTGCTGGCCGGTGGCTACTTCGGCCAGAGCCACGGTTACGCGGCGCGCAACGCCGACCGCATGACGTGGACGTTCGACAGCCCGGTGCTCACGCCGCTGGAGCACCAGGGCCTGCTGGAGACCGGCAAGATCGTCAAGGACGGCGAGCTCATCATGAACGACCGCGGCGACGGCACCGTGTGGTCATACGCGATCTCGGGGCGGCGTCCGGTGATCGGCCACTTCCAGGGCAGCGTGGCCACGCCGAAGCGCGAGCTGCTGCTGAACAGGTTCAACCGCTTCGGCAAGGACCCGCAGGTCGCCGAGGCCATCCGCTCGCTCAACGTGAAGTACGTGATGGTCGGCTGGGGCATGATCGCGGAGTTCAAGCGCGCGGAGGGCCTGCAGAAGCTGGACCTGGTCGACGGGCTCACCCCCGTCTACCGCAACCCGGAGTTCCAGCTGTACCGCATCGACTGGGACGAGCTCGCCAAGTGAGCTGCTGACGGCGGAACCGCCGCTTCCGCCGCGCACTTCGAGTAATCCCTCGCGCACCTCGGGTGATCGGAGTAAGACGGGGTGGGTGATTTCCCGACGCAGACTTCTGTCCTTGGCAGGCGCGACGGCGCTGCTCACCGCGTGCGGTTCCAACACCGGCAGGGGCGGTAGCGGCCAGGCCCTCAAGCAGTGGTACCACGCCTACGGCGAGCCGGGTGTGCAGCAGGCGGTGGAGCGGTACGCCCAGTCGTACGGGAAGGTCCCCGTCGACGTGCAGTGGAACCCCGGCGACTACGACTCCAAGCTCGCGACGAGCCTGCTGTCCGACGGCGGACCGGACGTCTTCGAGTCCACCCCGCAGATCAGCTCGGTGCGGGCGGGTCAGCTCGTGCCGCTCGACGACGTGCTCGGTGCCGCCAGGGACGACTTCACCGCCTCGATCCTCGCCGGGCACACGGTCGACGGGAAGCTCTACGGCATCCCGCAGGCCGTCGACATGCAGATGTTGTTCTACCGCAAGAGCATGCTCAGCGCGGCCGGGGTGCAGCCACCGTCCACTGTGGATGAGCTGGTCGCCGCGGTCCGCACGCTCACGACCGGCGGGGTGAAGGGGCTCTTCGCCGGCAACGACGGCGGCGGTGCGGTGCTGGGCGGGCCCGCGCTGTGGTCGGTGGGCCTCGACTACGTGCGCGACCACCAGGTCGGGTTCGACGACCCGCTGGCGGCGCAGGCGATCGGCAAGCTGCGCGAGCTCTACACCAGCGGCGGTCTGCTGCTGGGCGCGGTGAAGGACTGGGCGGAGCCGGACGCGTTCACGCAGGGGCTGGTCGCCATGCAGTGGACCGGGCTGTGGGCGGTGCCCGCCGTGCAGAAGGCGCTGGGCGACGACTTCGGCGTGCTGCCGTTCCCGAAGCTCACCGGCGGCGGGAAGCCGAGCGTGCCGGTCGGGGCGTTCGGCGCGATGGTCAACGCCAAGTCGAAGCGGGTCGACGAGGCCAAGGAGTTCGTGCGCTGGCTGTGGGTCGAGCGGACCGACTACCAGGAGGACTTCAACCTGAGCTACGGCTTCCACGTCCCGCCGCGCGACAGCATCGCGGCGAAGGCGTCGAAGCTGTCGGCCGGACCGGCCGCCGACGCGGTGAAGTTCGTGCGGGACAACGCGAAGGCGTCCAACCCGCCGGACTGGACCTCGACGATGCGGACGGCGTTCAACGACGCGGTGTCGCGGGTCGTGCGGGACGGCGCACCGGCCGACGCGGAGCTGCGGGCCGCTGCCGCGAAGGCGCGGGACGAGCTGAAGCGTCTCTACGGATGAGGCACGGCAGGGCGTTCTGGCTGTTCGTCGGCCCGTTCGCCGCCGGACTGCTCGTGTTCGTGTACGTGCCGATCGGCTGGAGCGTGCTGCTGTCGTTCTTCGAGGCGCGCAACACGGTGACGCCGACGGAGTTCGTGGGGCTGCGCAACTACGCCGACATGCTGACCGACCAGCCGTTCCTGGCGAGCCTCGGGACGTTCAGCGTGTTCGCGGCGTTCATCGTGCCGTTGACGTTCGTGCTGGCGCTGGCGCTCGCGTTGCTGGTCAACCAGATCAGCTTCATGAAGGCGTTCTTCCGGTCGGTGTTCTTCCTGCCGACGGCGTGCTCGTACGTCGTGGCGTCGCTGGTGTGGAAGCTGTCGATCTTCAACGGGGTGCGGTTCGGGCTGGCGAACACGGTGCTGGGCTGGTTCGGCGCGGAACCCGTGGCGTGGACGGTGTCGACGTCACCGCCCTGGTACTGGCTGGTGCTGGTGACGCTGCGGCTGTGGTTGCAGCTCGGGTTCTACATGATCCTGTTCATCGCCGGCCTGCAACGGATTCCGCAGCACCTCTACGAGGCGGCGTGGATCGACGGGGCGTCGCGCGGCTGGCAGTCGTTGCGGTACGTCACGATGCCGCAGCTGCGCACGACGTCGGTGGCGGTGCTGCTGTTGCTGCTCGTCGCGGCCTACCAGGCGTTCGACGAGTTCTACAACGTGCTGGGCACCGACCGCGGCTACCCGCCGTTCGCGCGGCCACCGTTGATCTACCTCTACTACACGGCGCTGGGCAGCGGTGGCCAGGACTTCGGGCACGGCAGCGCGGGCGCGGTCATCCTGACGTTGCTGATCGCGGGAGTCACGTTGGTGCAGGGGCGGGTGTTCACGCGATGAGGGTGCTCCGGTACCTCGCGCTGTCGGTGGCGGCGGTGCTGTTCCTGGTCCCGTTCTACCTGGTGCTGCGCAACGGGTTGGCCACCGAGGCCGAGCTGACCGCGCCGACGTGGACGTTCTGGCCGGAGCGGATCCGCTGGGAGAACTTCGGCGAGCTCTTCGCGAACCCGGCGGTGCCGCTGCTGCGCAGCATGGTGAACTCGCTGGTGGTGGCGGTGCTGCAGACCGCGGGGCAGCTGCTGCTGTGCGGGCTCGCGGGCTACGGGCTGGCGCGCATCCCGTACCGCTACTCGAACGTCGTGCTGGTGCTGGTGGTCGCGACGCTGATGATCCCGGCGGCGGTGACGTTCGTGCCGACGTTCGTGGTGGTGTCGACCCTGGGCTGGGTGTCCGACCTGCGCGGGCTGGTGATCCCGGGCCTGTTCAGCGGGTTCACGACGTTCCTGTTCCGGCAGTACTTCCTCAACTTCCCGCGCGAGGTCGAGGAGGCGGCGCGGATCGACGGGCTCGGACACTGGGGCACGTACTGGCGGGTGGTCGTGCCGAACTCCAAGGGGTTCTTCGCGGCGCTGGGCGTGATCGCGTTCGTGACGAGCTGGAACCAGTTCCTGTGGCCGCTGGTGATCGCGCAGGACCAGGACTCGTGGACGGTGCAGGTGGCGCTGTCGACGTTCCTGACCGCGCAGTCGATCGACGTCGTGCAGCTGTTCCTCGCCGCGGCCGTGTCCATCACCCCGCTGGTGGTCGTGTTCGTGGCGCTGCAACGGTTCCTGGTGCGCGGGGTCACCGAGACCGGTGTGAAGGGCTGAGAACGGCGACGGGCCCCGCTGCACACCAGCGGGGCCCGTCGCCGTTCAGCTGATCAGTTCTCGAAGACCTTGCGCCACGACTCGACGGAGGTCAGCTCCGGCAGCGCGTCGCGGTACATCTTCTGCATCCGCGGCCATTCCGCGGACAGCCGGCGGTAGTTGGCGACCGCGCGCTTCATCAGTGCGCGGAACTCCTTCGGGTCGCGCTTGCGGAACGCGACACCGCTGCCGTCCGGGTGCGAGACCGTCGCGCTGTCCAGGTTGCCCAGCAGGTACCAGCGCGCGTTCGCCGACGGCACGTTGACCTGCGGGCGGGCCGTGGTCGACGGCTGCGGGCTGCGCAGGTTGTGCAGCACGGCCTTGCCGGCCTCGCGGGCCATGACGACCTTGTTCGAGGGCCTGCTGAGCATCTGCTCGGTGCGGACCATGTCGAAGGTCGGCGGCGGGAACTCGCGGGCCGACGGCAGGGTCTGCGCGTCCTGGAAGTTCTTGCGCAGCTCGCGGATCTCCGGCAGGGCCGTGCGCAGCGACTCGAACAGCTTCGACGGGCCCGCGAGGAAGTCCTCCAGCGCCTTCTGCTGGATCGCGACGGTCGAGTACTCCATCGACAGCAGGTGCACCAGCGACTGCTTCAGACCCTGCTTGAGCAGCGTCTTGCGCACGTCGTACGGGCTGTGCAGCGCGGCCAGGACGAGCCGGTTGCGGGTGTGGAAGTACGCCTGCCAGTCGGTGGCGTCGTTCTTGTCCGTCCACGGCATGTGCCACACGGCCGAGCCGGGCAGCGACACCGTCGGGTAGCCGCGGTCGAGCGCGCGCAGCGAGTACTCCGCGTCGTCCCACTTGATGAACAGCGGCAGCGGGTAGCCGGTGCGCTGCACGACCTCACGCGGGAACAGGCACATCCACCAGCCGTTGTAGGTCGAGTCGATGCGGGTGTGCATCTCCGCGGTCTCCCGCAGCGAGGACGCGCCGAAGTCGTGGTCGGTGAGCGCGCCGGGGGCGGCCCGCCAGAAGCAGGTGCCCAGGTCGACGACCTCGCCCATGCTGTGCAGCCGGGAGCGGGCCTGCAGGTTCAGCATGTGGCTGCCGACGATGACCGGCTGGGCGGCGGCGCGCGCGAACGCGTTGGACCGCAGCAGCGCGTCCGGCTCCAGGCGGATGTCGTCGTCCATGAGCATGATCTGGTCGACGTCGGTGTGCTCGATCGCCTCGTACAGGCCGCGGGTGAAGCCGCCGGAGCCGCCGAGGTTCTCCTGCTCGATGACCTCCAGGCGGTCGCCCAGCACCGCGGCGGCCTCGGCGAAGCCCTCGGTGTCGCGGACCTTCACGGCGCCCTGGTCGGCGACGAAGACCTTCTGCACGACGTCGAGCACGGCCGGGTCCTCGCCGAGCGTGCGCAGCGCGATGACCGCGTCGACCGGGCGCATGGTCGTCATGCCGATGGCGACCTTCTGCGCGGGCAGGTCCTGCTCGGTGGTCCACGCCGCGTGGTCGATCTCCAGCGTCGAGTCGTCGGTGAAGACGTCGAACCAGATCCAGCCGCCGTCCTCGTACGGCTTCAGGTTGATCTTGAAGGTGACCTCGGTCGCGGTCTTGGGGCTGCGGACCGTGGTGCCTTCGAGGTGCACGATGTCGCCGCTGGGCTTGGAGCGGTAGACGTCGATGCGGCCGGCGCCGCGCACGGACATGCGCAGCACGACGTCGTCGATGACCGTCCAGCGCCGCCAGTAGGCAGCGGGGAACGCGTTGAAGTACGAGGCGAACGAGACCCGCGCGGACTGCGGGATGGTGACCGCCTGGCGCGAGGACACGTGGCTGTGCACGTGCTCGGGCTCGTCGAGGTACAGCGGTCGGACGTCGAGCGGGTCCTCGTCGCGCGGCAGGATCACGCGCTGGAGGACCTTCGTCGGGTCGATCGTCTTAACGGCGGCCTTGGCCTTGGCCTGCTCAGTCACGTGCTTCCTCCGGCGAACCGCCACGGGTGCGTCGACGGTTCGAGTCAGCTCAGTCGATGGCGACGACGGCACCTGCCACACCAGGTGAACGCGGCGTGCGTGCCGTCGGGTTGCATGGTAGGAGATGGGCACGGAAAAGCCCGCCTGAACCACAGGTTACCGCAGGTCAGGCGGGCTAATCACATCAGTCGAGTGAACCGTCGAGCGCGGCGCCCCCGCTGAGGTGCGGGGCGATCTTGTTGTCGAACACGCTCAGCGCGGAACCGATCGCCATGTGCATGTCGAGGTACTTGTACGTGCCGAGGCGGCCGCCGAAGATCACGTTCTTCTCCGCGGCTTCGGCCTTCGCGAGCTCGCGGTAGCGCTCGAGCTTCTCGCGGTCCTCGGCCGTGTTGATCGGGTAGTACGGCTCGTCGTCCTTCTCCGCCGACCGGGAGAACTCGCGGACGATGACCGTCTTGTCCGACGGGTAGGTGTCGCGCTCGGGGTGGAAGTGCCGGAACTCGTGGATGCGGGTGTACGGGACGTCCGCGTCGTTGTAGTTCATGACCGGCGTGCCCTGGAAGTCGCCGATCGGCAGGACTTCCTGCTCGAAGTCGAGCGTCCGCCAGCCCAGCCAGCCCTCGGAGTAGTCGAAGTACCGGTCCAGCGGGCCGGTGTAGACGATCGGCGTGCCCGCGGGGATCTCGTCGCGCACGTCGAAGAAGTCCGTCGACAGCTTCACGTCGATGTTCGGGTGGTCCGCCATCTTCTCGAGCCACGCGGTGTAGCCGTCGACCGGCAGGCCCTCGTAGGTGTCGTTGAAGTAGCGGTTGTCGAAGGTGTAGCGCACCGGCAGGCGGGTGATGACCGCCGCGGGCAGCTCCTTCGGGTCGGTCTGCCACTGCTTCTGCGTGTAGGCCTTGATGAACGCCTCGTAGAGGGGGCGGCCGATCAGCGAGATCGCCTTCTCCTCGAGGTTCTTCGCGTCCTTGGTGTCGATCTCCGCGGACTGCTCGGCGATGTAGGCCTTCGCGTCCTCCGGCGACATGTACCGGCCGACGAACTGCGAGAGCAGGCCCAGGCCCATCGGGAACTGGTACGCCTGACCGTTGTGCATCGCGAACACGCGGTGCTGGTAGCCGGTGAACTCGGTGAACTGGTTCACGTACTCCCACACGCGCTTGTTGGACGTGTGGAACAGGTGCGCGCCGTAGCGGTGCACCTCGATCCCTGTCTCGGGCTCCGCCTCGGAGTAGGCGTTACCACCGATGTGGTCACGACGATCGAGCACCAGGACCCGCTTGTTCAGCTGGGACGCGGTGCGCTCGGCGACCGTGAGACCGAAGAACCCGGAACCGACGACAATCAGGTCATAACCTGCGAAGCTCACCCACAAGAGGGTAGCCGTGACGGCGGCCACCGCTGCCGACGCCCCCTCAGCGCCGCCTTCCGCTCAGGCGTGCGCGGGCACTGTCTAAGGTGGCCGGGTGCTGTCCTCGGTACGTCCCAAGCTGCTCAGCCCTCCTGTCCTGATGGCGGCCGGGCTCGGCGTCTTCGGCCTGGCCGGGTACCTGTTCGTCACGCTGACCAGCCGCACGCTCGTGACGAGCGAGGCGCTGCGCGCGACGAACTTCTACTTCGTGGTCAACGTGGTCGGTCCCGGCATCTTCTTCGCGCTGGAACAGGTCACCAGCCGGTCGGTGAGCGCGGCCGTCGCCTCCGGGCACGCGCTGCGCCCGGTCGTGCGCAAGACGTGCATCGGCGGCGCGGCGCTCGTGGGCGTCGTGATGGCGGGCCTGCTGCTGATGTCGCCGTACCTGCTGCCCAACACCCTGTACGGCGACTGGTGCCTGTTCCTGGGGGTCCTGGCCACCCCGGCGATCCTCGCGGCGCTGAGCATCGTCCGCGGCGCGCTCGGCGGCCTGCAGCGGTTCACCGGCTACGCCGTGTCGCTGATGGTCGAGGGCGGCGCGCGGATCGTGGTCGTGTCGCTGCTGGTGTTCGGGCACGTGTCGTCGGCGTGGGTCTTCGGCATCGGCTACCTCGCGAGCTCGCTGGTCGCCGTGGGTGCCGGCCTGCTGTGGCTGCGCGCCGCCCCGAGCGGGGGCGACGACCGCGTCCCCGGCGAGGTGCCGCTGCTGACCAAGGCGCTCGCCGCGCTCGCGACGGCCAGCCTGCTGGCCCAGCTGCTGCCGAACCTCGCGCCGCTGATGGTGTCCTCCCGCCTCGGCGAGGGCAGCGTGGTGGCGCTGGCGTTCGCCCAGGCCGTGGTGGTCGCCCGCATCCCGCAGCTCGCGTTCTTCCCGGTGCAGACGATGTTGCTGCCCGCCCTCACGGCCGCCGTGACCAGGGGCGACTTCGCCTTCGTCAAGCGCCGCATCATGCTGACGCTCGGCGCGGTCACGGCGGTGGGCCTCGTCTACTCCGTGCTGTTCGTGCTGGTCGGCTCGTGGGTGCTGCGGGTGTTCATGGCCACCGACACCTCGACGCTGACCGCGCTGGTCATGGGCCTGCTGGCGTTCGGCACGGTGGTGCTCATCGGCGTGTTCGCCGTGCAACCGGCGCTCGTCGCGATGGGCCACGACCGCACCATCACGATCGCGTGGGCCATCGGCACCGCGTCGACGTTCGGCTTCGCGCTGCTGCCGGGGGACGTGCCCACGATGGCGGCCGCCGCGCAGGTCGTGGGGCCGGCGCTGACGCTGCTCGTGATCTTGGTCAGCTTCTTCCGGTTGTCCGCCGCGGCGCAGCAGCGCAGCGACGCGGTCGCCGCCGCCGAACGCTGAGAACGACCCGAACACGAAGCGGCCCCCGTCGGTGACGGGGGCCGCTTCGGCGTTCAGCGTGCGGAGCGGGTCAGCTCAAGCCGCGCTTGGCCAGCGCCATCGTCCGCTTCACGTCGCCACCCTTGAGGGCGTCCAGAGCGGACTGCATCGCGTGCAGGCGGCTGAAGACGTGCAGGCGGGCCGCGCGGGCCGCCTTCGTCCAGCCCTTCGCCTCCAGGCGCTTCGCGGCGTCGAGGTAGAAGTGCTTCTCCTCGTCGAACCGGATGACGTCCTTGGCGTGGTTGGACGAGTGGCTCGCCATGTGGCGGCGGTAGCGGAACACCGGCGTCGGGTCGAGCGCCAGGGTGCCACCCTCCAGCAGCAGGTCCGTGACCCAGCCGAGGTCGCCGATCGAGCCGAAGTCGTGGCGGATGGTGGTGCCCGCGACGACGTCCTGGCGGAAGGCCATGGCCGGCACGTACAGCCAGTTGCCGTTCATCAGGCTGGCCAGCGCCTCGGGGCCGTCCAGCTCGCGCTGCTTCCACGCGTTGCGGCCCGCGAAGACCTTCACGCGGTCGGCCAGCGGCAGCGGGTCGTGCGGCTTGCTGTTGTCGTCGACCACGATCACGCCGGGGTGGGCCATGATCGCGTTCGGGTGCCGCTCGAACATGCCGAGCACGACCTCGACGTAGTTCGGCTCCAGCGCGTCGTCCGCGCCCAGCACGACCAGGTACGTGCCCCGGCCCATGGACATGGACCTGGTGACGTTCTCCGTCGCGCCCAGGTTGACCTCGTTGCGCACGTACTCGATGCGCGGGTCGCCGATCTCCCTGATGTAGTCCTCGGCCGCGGTGCCGGGGTACTGGTCGTCGACGACCGTGAGCAGCCACTCGTCACGGGTCTGCGCGCACACGCTGTCGATCATCTCGAAGAGGATCTTCGGCTCGAGGTAGTACGGCGCCACGAAGTGGACGGTCATGACTTACTTCCCAGCTTCCTCGGTCGGCGGCTCGGCCTGGCGGATCGCGATCGCCCTCGCCAGCCGCGCGTAGCGCAGCTCGAGCTCCTTGAACCGCAGGTAGGTGTTCAGGGTCGCGGCGGTGAACACGATGACCACGCCGTACAGCAGCAGGTCGGTGCCGCGGCCGACGCCGAGCCAGCCGGCGATGACCGTGAGGTCGCTCGGCCGGAGCACCGAGTAGACGCCGAAGACCACGAACAGGATGAACGCCAGCTTGACGCTCGCCGCCGACTTCGCGTTGCCCCGCTTGCGCACGAAGAGGATCAGCAGGCCCGCGACGAGGAGGACGAGGATGTACTGAATAGGCATGTCAGTGCGCCCGGCCCTTCAGCATCGTGTCGAAGAGGATGTTGACGCCGTTGATCAGCGACTGGCCCTTGGACATCGAGTACTCGGTGTAGAGGATCGTCACCGGCTCCTCGGTCACCCGCCAGTTCCGCACGGCGATGAGCTCGACGATCTCCGACGCGTGCCCCATGCCGTTGAGGGTGATGTTCATCTCGTCGGCGACCTTCTTGTTGAAGACGCGCAGCCCGTTGTGGGCGTCGGTCAGGCCGAGCTTGCGCGTGCGCGGGCTCAGCAGCACGACCGTCTTCAGCACGATCCGCTTGATCAGCGGGACGCTCTCCTGCACGTCGCCGCGGAAGCGCGTGCCGACGACGATGTCGACGTCCTCGGACCGCAGCCGCTCCAGCATCGTGAGGACGTCCTCGACGCGGTGCTGGCCGTCGGCGTCGAAGGTCACGAAGTACTTGGCGCCCGGCTGCTTGCGGGCGTACTCGATGCCGGTCTGGATGGCGGCGCCCTGACCGAGGTTGACCGGGTGCTGCACGAGGTGGGCACCGCCGGCGCGGATGCCCTGCGCGGAGTCGTCCTTGCTGCCGTCGTCGACGCACACGATGTTCGGGAACGTCTGGCGCGCGTGGCGGACGACCTCTTCGATGACCTGCCCCTCGTTGTAGCAAGGGACGATGAGCCACACGTCTGGCCAATCGGTCACAACGGAACTCCAAAGAAGCCGCTACATGGGGGACGGGGTCGTCACACGTCGCACGCACGACCCGGCCGGAGCGTACTGCAACGGCACCCCTCTACACTGCCTCGGGTACTGCCCCGGCCACCACCGCGGTACCCGCGCGACCCGATCGGTCTGCGCCTTGGTCAGGGGTTTTCCGATCTTGGAGAGGACTTCTCGATGGTTGGTGTGGCCGTCGTCGGCGCCGGTTACTGGGGCCCGAACCTGGTGCGGAACATCCAGGCGACCCCGGACTTCCGGTTGACCACCCTGTGCGACCTGAACGTGGAGCGCGCCCAGCAGGTGCTGGGCAAGTACAGCACGGTGAAGGTCAGCGGGTCCCTGGACGAGGTGCTGGCCGACCCCGAGGTCGAAGCCGTGGCCGTGGCCACCCCCGCCGCCACCCACCTCCCCGTCGCGCTCGCCGCGATCGAGGCGGGCAAGCACGTGCTCGTCGAGAAGCCGCTGGCGTCGTCCTACGCCGACGGCCTGAAGCTGGTCGAGGCCGCTGAGCAGCGCGGACTCACCCTCATGCTCGACCACACCTTCGTCTACACGCCGGTCGTGCAGCACCTGCGCGAGCTCGTGCGCGGCGGTGAGCTCGGCGAGCTGCAGTACGTCGACTCGGTGCGCATCAACCTGGGTCTCGTGCAGCCCGACATCGACGTGCTGTGGGACCTCGCCCCGCACGACCTGTCGATCCTCGACGCGATCCTCCCCGACGGCGTGCGCCCGGTCGCCATCGCCGCCCACGGCTCCGACCCGGCGAACCTGGGCCGCGCCTGTGTGGCGTACCTCTCGGTGCAGCTGTCCAACGGGGCGATCGCGCACGCGCACGTGAACTGGCTGTCCCCCACCAAGATCCGCACGATGATCGTGGGCGGCTCCGGCAAGACCGCCGTGTGGAACGACCTGGACCCGACGCAGCCGCTGGCCGTCTACGACCGCGGTGTCGACTGGCCGACCGACGAGGAACGCCGCATCTCCTACCGCATCGGCGACGCCGTGGCGCCCGCCCTCAAGGGTGGCGAGGCCCTGCGCGCCGTGATGGCGGAGTTCGCCGCGGCGATCATCGAGAAGCGCGCGCCGCTCACCGACGGGCGGGCGGGCCTCCGCGTGCTCGCGCAGCTCGAGGCCGCATCCCAGAGCCTTGCCCAGGGCGGCACTTTCGTGCCCGTAGTGAACGCATAACTGAGGAGCACCGAAGATGGAGTTGACCGACCGGCGGATCGTGGTCACCGGCGGTGCCGGCACGATCGGCTCACACGTGGTCGACCAGTTGCTGGACGCGGGTGCCGCGAAGGTCGTCGTCATCGACGACCTGAGCCGCGGCCGCGTGCAGAACATCGCGGAGGCGCTCGAGCGGGCGCCGGAGAAGGTCGAGCTCGTCGAGGGCGACATCCGCGACATCCCGCTGGTCAAGAAGACCGTCGCGGGCGCGGACGCCGTCTTCCACCTCGCCGCGCTGCGCATCACGCGCTGCGCCGCGGAGCCCCGCGTGGCGCTGGAGGTGCTGGTCGACGGCACGTTCAACATCATCGAGGCGGCCGTCGAGGCGAACGTCGAGAAGGTCATCGCGTCGTCCACGGCGTCGGTCTACGGCCTGGCCGAGGAGTTCCCCACCACCGAGCGCCACCACCCGTACAACAACGACACCTTCTACGGTGCTTCGAAGGCGTTCAACGAGGGCATGCTGCGCAGCTTCAAGGCGATGCACGACCTCGACTACGTGGCGCTGCGCTACTTCAACGTGTACGGCCCGCGGATGGACGCGCACGGCAAGTACACCGAGGTGCTCATCCGCTGGATGGAGCGCATCGAGGCCGGCCAGCCGCCGCTCATCCTCGGCGACGGCAAGGCCACGATGGACTTCGTGCACGTCAAGGACATCGCGCGCGCGAACATCCTGGCGGCGCAGGCGGACGTCACCGACACCGTCTACAACATCGCCTCGGCCACCGAGACCTCGCTCATCGACCTCGCGCGTGCGCTGCAGGAGGCCATGGGCGCGACCGGTGACCTGGAGTTCGGTCCGGAGCGGTCGGTCAACGCCGTGCCGCGCCGGCTCGCGGACATCTCGGCCGCCGAGCGCGAGCTGGGCTGGAAGCCCACCATCTCCATGCACGACGGTCTCGTCGAGCTGGTGCAGTGGTGGCGCAGCGTGAAGGGCGACGTCTGATGATCCCGGTTATCAAGCCCTTCCTCGGTGAGGAGGAGGCGCTCGCCGCGGCGGAGGTCGTCCGCTCCGGCTGGGTCGCCCAGGGCCCGCGGGTCGCCGAGTTCGAGAAGCAGTTCGCGCTCGCCCAGGGCGCTGGTCACGGTGTCGCGGTCTCGAACTGCACCACCGGCCTGCACCTGGCGATGCACGTGCTGGGCCTCGGCCCCGGCGACGAGGTCGTCATCCCGTCGTTCTCGTTCATCGCGACCACCAACGTCGTGCGCTACGTCGGCGCGACGCCGGTGTTCTGCGACGTCGACCCGGCCACGGGCAACGTCACCGCCGAGACGGTCGAGGCGGTCATCACGCCCAGGACGCGCGCGGTCATCGCGGTGCACCAGGGCGGCATGCCGTTCGACGTGGACGCGGTGCAGGCGGTGTGCGACAAGCACGGCGTCCAGCTGGTGCACGACTCCGCGTGCGCGGCGGGCTCCACGTACAAGGGCGGTCCGGCCAGCGCGTCGGCGAACCTCGCCGCGTGGTCGTTCCACCCGCGCAAGCTCCTCACCACCGGTGAGGGCGGCATGGTCACCACCAACGACGCCGACCTGGCCGTCCGCCTGCGCAAGCTGCGCGAGCACGGCATGAGCGTCTCCGCGGCCGACCGGCACGCCACCAGCAGCGTCAAGCTGGAGGCGTACGAGGAGCTCGCGTTCAACTACCGGATGACCGACATGCAGGCCGCCGTCGGCATCATCCAGCTGTCCAAGCTGGACGGCGTCATCGCGAAGCGCCGCGAGCTCGCCGAGCGCTACCACAAGATGCTCGCCGAGATCGACGGCCTGACCTGGGTGAGCGACCCGGAGTACGGCACGACGAACTACCAGTCGTTCTGGGTCGTGCTGCCGGACTCGGTGGAGAAGTCCGTCGTGGACGTCCTCACCGACCTGCTCGGCAAGGGCATCTCCGGCCGCCGCGGCATCATGGCCGCGCACCTCGAACCCGCCTACGCGGGTGCCGAGGAGGCCGAGCGCGCCGAGCTGCCGGTGACCGAGCACCTGACCCGGCGCTCGCTGATCCTGCCGCTGTTCCACCAGATGACCGAGTCCGAGCAGGACCAGGTCGTGTCGGCACTGGCGGAGTCGCTGAGGTGACCGCGGCTCGCCCGTTGCTGCTCGTCGGTGCGGGCGGACTGGCTCGGGAGGTGTTGGGCGCGGTCCGCGCGCTCAACACCGCCTCGCCGGCGTTCGAGGTGCTGGGCTTCCTGGACGACAACCCGGCCCGGCACGGTGAGCTCGTCGACGGCCTGCCGGTGCTCGGTGGCGCCGACACGGTCCACGAGCACCCCGACGCGCAGGTCCTGATCTGCACGGCCAGCTCGCGCAACCAGGCGTCGCGGCGGACGATCTCCGCCCGGCTCGGCCTGCCCGACGAGCGCTACGCCACCGTCGTCCACCCCCTCGCGAGCGTCGCCCACGGCGTCGAGATCGGCCACGGGTCGGTCCTGCTCGCGTTCGTCGCCGTCACTGCTCCGCAGCGGATCGGCGCGCACGTCGTGGTGATGCCGCACGTGACCATCACGCACGACGACCAGATTTCCGACCACGTCACGTTCGCGGCCAGGGTCGCCCTGGCCGGCGGCGTGACCGTGGGTGAGGCCGCCTACCTGGGCAGCGGTGCGCTGGTCAGGGAAGGCCTGTCCGTCGGCGAGCACGCGCTGGTCGGCATGGGCGCGGTGGTGCTCGAAGACGTTCCGCCGTACGAGGTGTGGGCGGGTACCCCCGCGCGCCGCCTGCGGGTTCTCCCGCAGTCCGACGATCTCATGAGGACGAACAAGCGATGAAGATCCCTCCCGTTGACCTGAAGTTCCAGCACGCCGAGATCGCCGACGAGGTCGCCGCGGGCTGGGAGCAGGTGCTGGCCAACACCGCGTTCATCGGCGCGCCGCAGATCGCCGAGTTCGAGAAGGCGTACTCCGAGTACAGCGGTGTCGCGCACACCGTCGGCGTCGGCAACGGCACCGACGCGCTGGAGCTGGCCCTGCGCGCGGTCGGCGTCGGCCACGGTGACGAGTGCATCGTGCCCGCCAACTCCTTCATCGCGACCGCCGAGGCCGTGGCCCGCGCCGGCGCCACCCCGGTGTTCGTCGACTGCGACCCGGACACCTACCTGATCGACACCAAGGCAGCGGTCGCCGCGTTCACCGAGCGCACCAAGGCCGTCCTGCCGGTGCACCTCTACGGCCAGATGGCGCCGCTGGAGGAGCTCAAGCCGGCGTGCGACGAGCAGGGCATCTTCCTGATCGAGGACGCCGCGCAGTCGCAGGGTGCCAAGCGCAACGGCGCCATCTCCGGCTCGGTCGGCCACGCCGCCGGCACCAGCTTCTACCCCGGCAAGAACCTCGGCGCGTACGGCGACGCCGGTGCGGTGACCACGCAGGACGCCGACCTCGCGCAGAAGGTGCGCCTGCTCTCGCAGCACGGTTCGCCGACCAAGTACGTGCACAGCACCCTGGGCTTCAACAGCCGCCTCGACACGCTGCAGGCCGTCGTGCTGCACGCGAAGCTCAAGCGCCTCAACGCGTGGAACGTCATGCGCCAGGAGGTGGCCGCGTACTACGGCGAGCTGCTCGCGGGCGTCGAGGGCGTGCGGACGCCGGTGACCCTTGAGGGCAACGAGCACGTGTGGCACCTCTACGTCGTCCGCGTCGCCGAGCGCGACCGGGTGCTCAAGCACCTCCAGGACAACGGCGTCGGCGCGCAGATCCACTACCCGACCCCGATCCACAAGACCGAGGCGTTCGCGACCGCCGGCTCGTTCCCCAACGCCGAGCAGACCGCGGGCGAGATCCTCTCGCTGCCGATGTACCAGGGCCTGACCCGTGCGCAGCAGGAGCGCGTGGTCGAGGTCCTCGCGGAGGCGGTCAAGTGACCGGCGTCTTCGTCCACCCCAACGGTCTCTGCGAGAGCGAGACCGTCGGGGAAGGCACTCGGGTGTGGGCGTTCGCGCACGTGCTCAAGGGCGCGCGCATCGGGCGCGACTGCAACATCTGCGACGGCGCGTTCGTCGAGAACGAGGCCGTGCTGGGCAACAACGTCACGGTGAAGAACAACGTGCTCGTGTTCAACCTCGTGACGTGCGAGGACGACGTGTTCCTCGGGCCGAACGCGGTGTTCACCAACGACATGCGCCCACGCGCGCACCAGAAGCTGGGTTCGGACGCGCTGCTGCCGACCCTGGTGAGGTCGGGCGCGACGATCGGCGCGAACGCGGTCGTGGTGTGCGGCACGGTGATCGGCGAGAACGCCTTCGTCGGTGCCGGTGCCGTGGTCGCCCGCGACGTGCCCGCGCACGCGTTCGTCGTCGGCAACCCGGCCGTGCAGAAGGGCTGGGTGTGCCGGTGCGCCACCCGCCTGGACGAGGACCTGACCTGTCCGCAGGACGGCACCCGGCACCGGTTGATCTCCGAGACCGAGGGCCTGGCAGCCGTTGCCGTGACTGAGAGCGCACCGTGACCGTGTCCCGGTCGTCCGCCCGGCTCTGGCTGTTCGCGTTCCTCGGGTTCTTCCTGCTGAGCGCGTCGTGGGCGATCGCGGCACCCTATGAGGGGCCGGCGGACGAGTCGCGGCACACCGTGCGTGCCGCGGGCATCTTCGAGGGCCAGGTCATCGCCGAGCAGGACGCGGCCGGTGCGGTCCAGGACGTCCCGGCGAGCCTGCTGGTCAACTGGTGCTTCCAGCAGCAGGTCACCGTGCCGGCGGACTGCCTGCACGCGCGCTACCCCTCCGAGGGTGAGGCGCTGCACGAGGAGTCCACGCCGGCCGGGCGCAACAACCCGGCCTACTACGTGGTCGCCGCCTGGCCGCTCGCGTTCTGGCCGAACTGGACCGGTGTCGTGCTGAGCCGGCTCGTCACCAGCGCCATCGCCTCCGCGCTGCTCGCGAGCACGGTCGTGGCGGCGGCGCGCTGGAACCGCAGCAGGGCGATGGCCGCCGGTCTGATCGTCGGGGCCACCCCGATGGTGTTCCACGTCTACGGCTCGGTGAACCCGCAGAGCCTGGAGATCCCGGCGGGCGCGGCGCTGTTCGCCTCGATGATGGCGCTGGTGCAGGCCGAGAAGGCCGGTGCGGGCGTCAACCGGGCCGCGGTCGCGCTGGCGGGCATCTCCGCCGCCGTGCTCGTGGTGCCGCGGTTCACCGGCATCATGTGGCTGGTCGGCATCATGCTCGTCGCGCTGGTGCCGTCCTCGAAGGACCGGTTGCGCGAGCTCTGGCGGTCGGCGACGGTCAAGCGCTGGTCGGTGTTCGTGGCGTTCGCGACGGCACTCGGCCTCTCCTGGACCGTGCTGGTGAAGCCGGCGGACCCGTCGGGCTACGACCACGGCTGGACGTTCGGCTACATGGCGAAGTTCGTGATCGCCGACCTGTGGCCGAACATCGCCTACCAGATGGTCGCGGTGACCGGCTGGAACGAGACGCTGATGCCGCGGCTGGTCTACGTCGCCTGGTTCATGGCGGCCGGACTGCTCGTGCTCGGCGGTCTCGTCGTCGGCAACCGCACCGACCGGTGGCGGCTGCTCTTCCTGTTCTTCGGCACGTTCGCACCGCTGCTCGTGCTGGAGCTGCTGAGCGCCAACCAGATCGGCTGGTTCAACCAGGGCCGCTACTTCCTGCCGGGAGCGATCGCGCTGCCGATGCTCGGGGCGTGGGTCATCTCCCGCAGGGCGCTGAACGACGAGCAGATGGGCCGGATCGCCCGCCTGCTCGCGGTGTTCCTGCTGCCGATCCACCTCGTGTGCCTCGCGTACACGATGACCCGCTGGCAGTCGGGCCTCGCGTCGATCAACCCGTTGCGGGGCAGCTGGTCCCCGGCGTACGGCTCGGTCCTGCCGCTCGTGCTGGCCGTGGCCGGGATCGCGATCACGCTCGTCGTCCACTGGCGGATCTCCCGGGTTCCCGCGGCGGCCGAGCCGAAGCCCGTGACCGACGAAGAACCCGTCAAGGAGCCGATCCGTGCCGCCAACAGCTGAACGTTCCGGAGTGCGGCTGTGGCTGGTGTCGTTCGTCGGCTTCGCCGCGCTGTTCGCGGGCTGGGCGTTCGCCACGCCGTACAACGGTCCGCCGGACGAGTCGCAGCACGTGCTGCGCGCGGCGGGGGTCGTGCGCGGCGAGATCATCGCCAAGCAGGACATCAACGGCGGTCTGCAGCTCGTGCCGGACAGCCTCTACCCCGGTTTCTGCTTCCCCACCAAGGCGACGGTGCCCGCCGACTGCGAGCCGGAGCCCGGTGGTGACGAGACGCTGCGGGAGCTCGACACGACCGCGGCGCGGTACAACCCGGTCTACTACGCGGTGACGGGCTGGCCGCTGCTGCCGTGGCCGAACTGGACCGGGATCATGCTCACCCGCCTGCTGACCGGTGCCGCCGTGGCTGCGCTGCTCGCCGGCACGGTGGTGGCCGCGGTGCGGTGGACGCGGCACCGGGCGCTCCTCGCCGGTGTCGTCGCGGCGACCACGCCGATGGTCGCGCACCTCGCCGGTGCGGTGAACCCGCAGGGCGTCGAGATCGCCGCCGGTGCGGCGCTGTTCGCGAGCCTGCTGGCCCTGGTGCACGAGCAGCGGGCCGGGGTGAACCGCGCGGCCGTGGCGCTGGCGGGGATCTCGGCGGCCGTGCTCGTGACGCCGAAGTTCACGGGTGCCATGTGGCTGTGCGTGATCTTCGGTGTGGTGCTGCTGCCGTCCTCGAAGGACCGGTTGCGCGAGCTGTGGCGGTCGGCGTCGGTGAAGCGCTGGTCGGTCCTCGTCGTGCTGGCGACCGTCGCGTCGCTCGCGTGGACGCTGGTCGTCAAGCCGGCCGACCCGACCGGGTGGGACCGCAAGCAGACGCTCGCGATGGTGCTGAAGCACGCGTTCGTCCACGCGTGGCCGAACAACGTCTACCAGATGATCTCCGTGCCCGGCTGGGCCGAGCTGGAGATGCCCCGCCTCGTCTACATCGTGTGGATCATGGTGGTCGGGCTGCCGCTGCTGGCCGCTTTCGCGCTCGGCGACCGGGTCGAGCGGTGGCGGCTGGGAGCGCTGGCGTTCGGCGCGTTCGTGCCGTTGCTCGCGCTGGAGGTGCTGAGCGCCAACCGGATCTGGTTCTTCAACCAGGGCAGGTACTTCCTCACCGTCGCGGTGGCGTTGCCGATGCTCGCCGCGTACGTGCTGGTGCGGCACGGTTTCACCGCCCGGCACATGCGGACGATGACGCGGTTGTTCGCGGTGCTGACGCTGCCGGTCCACGTGGCGTGCCTGCTGTACGCGATGACGCGCTGGCAGTCGGGGCTGAAGTCGCTCAACCCGCTCGAGGGCGAGTGGACGCCGCCGCTGGGTTCGGTGCTGCCGATCGTGCTGGGGGTGGTGGGGGCCGGTGTGCTCTTCGCCGCCTACTGGTGGGCGTCGAGGGTTCCGGAGCGGGTGCACGTCCAGTCCGAACCGGAGCAGGTGACGACGTCCGTCTGACGCAACCGCGGGCCTGACAACGCGAAGAGGCCCTCCCGGCACAGCGCCGGGAGGGCCTCTCGTCTTGAGTCCGGTCAGGACCCGTTGCGCGCCTTGCGGATCTGCTTGCCGGCGACGCGGCTGAGCTGGTGCAGCACGGTGCCGATGTTGGGTTCCCCCGCCAGGTCGGGGTCGCGCAGGTGGCGCTGCAGCTCCGCGTTCTGCGTGCGGAGCACCCCGAGTTCGTGGTTCCGCCGTGCGAGCTCGCCGTGCAGCCGCTCGATCTCCACGCGCTGCCGGGCCACCTCCTCGGCGAAGCGGTCGTGGTTCTCCGCGGCGGCCACCGCCTCGTACTGCAGCTGCAGCACGCGCGTGTACATGGCGACGCGGTTGTTCTCCATCATCGCGAGCAGCTTCGACGACGTGTACGGCTTGAGCGCGTCGAGCAGCTTCTTGGCGAACGGGGCGTCCTTGCGCACCATCACGCCCATGCCGAACACGGCGGGCACGATGACGAACAGCCAGTCCTCGTCGGCCTCCGCGATGGCGTCCTCGATCGCGGTCAGCACGCCGTTGCGTTCGCCGCCCGCCTCGACGGCGACGCTGTACGAGCCGTGCCCGACGAAACCGGCGGGCGTGAGCTCGTCGTGCCAGATCGTCGGTCCGTCGACGAGTGACACCTCGTGCTTGGCGTCACCGGACAGCAGCGACGGCTCGTAGTACAGGTCGCGGCGCGACCAGGGCCACAGCACGTCGTGCAGCGCGATGACCGCGTCCGGCGTGTTCTTGAGCAGGTACGTCAGCTCGCCGTGCAGCACGGCGTAGTTGTGGTCGCCGTCCAGCACGTACAGGTCGGCGGCCGGCAGCTCGGCCAGCACCTGCGGCGACGGCCGTTCGACGAGCTCGAGCTTCGGGTTCTTCGCGAGCGTCTCGCGCAGCTCCGCGGTCGGGTACGGGTCGATGCAGTAGACCTTCGACGCACCCAGCTCGGTGTAGATCGAGCTGACCTGACCGGACTCGACACCGACCTCGAGGACGCTCTCGATCTTCTTGTAGGTGAAGAGGATCTTGAACATCTCGTGGAAGACGGACATCGAGTGCAGCAGGAAGGGCTGCTGCCGCGCGGTCCTCGCCTGGGCGTGGGGATCGGTTCTGTCGCCGGTCATCGCCGGGTCGAGCATCACGTGTTACCTCCCAGCTTGCGGATCGCGATCCGCGCCGCGCTTGCCGCGAGTCCGGCCGGACCGCGAGTCCTGTACTCCTGCTTGAGGCGACCGGACACCCGCGCGAGCTTCTTCGCGGTCGGCAGGTGCGGGGAGAGGTGCGAGATGGACTGCGGCAGCACTGCGAACCCGACGGTGACCTGACCCGACGACACCCAGCCGCCGGCGCGCTGCGCGATCGGCAGGATCAGCGCGGAGTGCTCGTTGTCGAACTCGACCATGTTCGCGCCGAGCCAGCGGCACTCGCGGTAGCTCATGCCGGCGAAGTCGTCGTGGCCCTCCCAGCGGACGGTGACCTTGCGGCCGCCCGCGGCGACGACCTCGGCCTCGATCCAGTCGACCCGCACGATCGCGGGACGTCCGGGCAGTGCGAGGGAGAGGTCGATGGTGTCGTGGTGCTCGAACCGCAGCCGGGCGAACGACAGGCCGTTGTGGTTGATCCGCACGCGCTTGCGCCCGGCCTCGCGCCACTTGTCCTCGGCGGTGCGGTAGTACAGCGCCGTCTCCATCGGCTCACCGCTGGACTCGAAGACCGACGGCTCGATCCGGCCGGTGGCGAGACCGCGCGCGGCCGCACCGAGACCGGTGTCGGACGCGGCGAGCAGGGCCGGCCAGAACGAGTCGCGCATGTGCAGGTCGTCGAGGTCGGCCGGCGAGAGGTACGGCAGCACGGCCTTCAGGTCCTCCGGCACGATCCTGGTGACGACCGAGGAACCGAAGTTGTCCTCGTGCGCCCAGTTGCCGAACACGGCCGCCTCCTCCGGCGTCGGCGCCTTGAGGGCCGACACGAGGATGTTGGCGAGCCGGTCCTTCGCCGCCGGGGAGGTGGTGAGGTCCGCCCACCGGCCGTCGAAGTGGGTGACGTAGCGGTTCCACTGCGCCTGGAACGCCTTGATGCCGTCCTGCACGGCCCTGCGCTCGTTGTTCTGCGAGGTCGACTCGGAGACCGGGCCGAGCACCGGCGCACCGTCCTCGGTGAACCCGATGAGCGAGCCGCAGATCGAGTTGACGCACTGCTCGAACACCTCGGGGCTGCGCACGATGGTGGCGCAGGTGTCCTCGGGGTGACCGGCCTGGGCGAGGTAGCCCTCGACCTGGAGCCCTGAGAGGTACGCGCGGGCGGCGCGGTGGTCCGTGGCGATGTAGAGACCGGCCGGGACGATGTCGCTGCCCGCCGCCTTCAACGCCTTGGCCAGCATGTACTGGATCGTGCCGCCCCAGCCGAGGTCGACGAGGGTGATGTCGTCGCCGTCCAGCGCGCCCGCCTTGCGCAGCGAGAGCATCAGCCGCTCGCGGGCGGCGGTGAGGTTGCCCTTGAGGCGGTTCTGGATGTGCGGGGTCTCGGTCAGCGCGATGCTGACCCGCTCCGCGATGCCGCCGTTGTCGATGACCGTGTTCAGGTCGCCGGCGAGGCTCGGCACGTCGCCCGCGCGCAGGCCCATCGTCGACAGCACCTGGCGCACGTTCAGCTGGTAGCTGCGCCGGATGAACTCGTGGATCGAGTCGGTGTCGAACTCCGTGACACCCGCGATCGACGTGACGTGGCGGGACAGCCAGATCGGCTTGGCCGTGACGTCCCAGCCGCGGGCCCTCGCCGCGTTGTTGACGAGCTCGGAGAGCAGCTCGCCCTCGCGCATCGGGCACCAGAGGACCTTCTTGCCCGCCGTGTGCGCCTTCCACGCCACCCACTCGGCGAAGCCGGTGAGGACGGGGCCGAACACCGAGGCGCCGTACCGCCACGCGGTGTCGACGGCCGAGTTGGACTGGTGCCGGCCGGCCTGGATCGTCTTGGCGCGCAGGCTGGTGATGCCGAAGTCGCCCTCGACGGCGTCGAAGTGCGGCGCGTACGGGCCGAAGTGCTCGACCGTGTCGTTCTCGCGCTCCAGCACGTTCGTCAGCTCGTCGTCGAGGCGGCGGAACAGCACGGTCCGCACGCCCATCTCGCCGGGCACCTCGATGTCGGCGACCACGTTGTCGCCGATGTGCACGACCTGCTCCGGCTCCTTGCCGATCTCCTTGAGCACGATCTCGAACAGCCCGCTCGCCTTGTCCAGCCCGTGCTGGTGCGAGCGGAAGATCTTGACGTCCTTCAGGCTGCCCAGCTCGGGGCGGTCGAGCAGGTAGTTGAGGTGCTCTTCGGTGAAGTAGGTGTCGGAGACGAAGATGACCTGCACGTCGTGCTTGAGCGCGCTCTTCACCACCTCGGCCATGTCGAGGTCGACGACCGTGTACTCGCGCTCGGTCTCGATCTCGGCCTTCACCAGCTCGTCGAGGCGCTCGCGGGGGAACACGTTCGACGGCATCGCGCGCCAGATGTCGAACAGCGAGACCTCGGTGCCCAGCGCCTCGCGGCCGTTGCGCGCCTTGTCCTCCGCGACCACGCGCATCCGGCGGAACGTGGCGTCGGTCACCCACTCCGGCGCGAGCCCCGCGGCGCGCAGGCGGGCGCCGAGGATGCCGAACACGTCCGCGGGCCGGGGCACGCGCCGCCACAGGATCGTGTCGAAGATGTCGAACGAGAGGACGGAGCACGACCGGTCCTCGATGATCCTGTGCACGTCCTCCAACAGCGGATGACGTCGTGCTGCCGCGACCTGAGTCATCGCGGTGCCCCCTTTTCCCCACCGCGGTGACACCGCACCGGCGAATGGCTCATACCACGGAGTTTCTGCGTGCTGCCCAGATGACACAGCGGCCGTCACCATACCGGGGCCGACCGCGCCGATCCCGGCCGGACGTATCCTTGTCGGCCGTACGCGCGGTCCACCGGAGCGGGCGTGCGGTCCACGAGGTGAATGAGGGAGACGTCTTGCGGCACGCGATCGTGATCGGTGGCGGCATCCTCGGTCTGGCAACGGCGAACGAGCTGGTCAGCAGGGGTTACCGGGTAACGGTTCTGGAGAAGGAGGGCCACTGGGCGGCCCACCAGAGCGGCCACAACTCCAACGTGGTGCACGCGGGGCTGTACTACAAGCCCGGCTCCTTCAAGGCGCGCATGAGCGTGGCGGGCAACCGCTCGATCATCGACTTCGCCCGCGCCAACGGGGTGGCGCACGAGGTGTGCGGCAAGCTCGTCGTCGCCACCTCCCCCGACGAGCTGCCCGCGCTGAACGTGCTCGCGGAGCGCGCGGAGGCGAACGGCGTGCCCGCCAAGCTGATCTCCCCCGCCGAGGCGCGCGACTACGAGCCCGAGGTCTCCTGCGTGGCCGCCCTGCGCGTGGAGAGCACCGGCATCATCGACTTCCCCGGCATCTGCGGCGCTCTGGTCCGGTCGCTGAACGCGGCCGGCGCCGACCTGCGCCTGTTCACGCCCGCGCTGGGCATCCGCCCCGGCCGCACCGGCGGGGTCGAGGTCGCCACCGGCACCGAGGTGCTGCGCGCCGACCTGCTGGTCAACTGTGCCGGTCTGCAGTCCGACCGCGTCGCCCGCCTCGCCGGCCTGGAGCCGCGCGCGACGATCGTGCCGTTCCGCGGCGAGTACTACGAGCTCGCCCCGCAGGCGCGCCACCTGGTCAAGGGCCTCATCTACCCGGTGCCGGACCCGACGCTGCCGTTCCTCGGCGTGCACCTCACCCGCATGCTCGACGGTTCCGTGCACGCGGGCCCCAACGCCGTGCTCGCGCTGCGCCGCGAGGGCTACCGGTGGACCCAGATCTCGCCCGCCGACCTCTGGGACGTGGCCCGGTTCCCCGGCATCTGGAAGCTCGCCCGCAAGTTCGCGAAGACCGGGGCCGAGGAGGTGCTGCGGTCGTTCTCGAAGAAGCGGTTCGCCGCCTCGCTGGCCCGGCTCGTGCCGGCGGTGCAGGAGTCGGACCTGGTCAGGTCCGAGGCCGGCGTGCGGGCGCAGGCGATGCTGCCGGACGGCTCGCTGGTCGACGACTTCCTCATCGAGACGGCACCGGCCCAGGTGCACGTGCTGAACGCGCCCTCGCCGGCGGCGACGTCGTCGCTGGAGATCGCCCGGTACGTGGCCGACCAGGCGGTCGCCCAGGCCTGACGGGCGGCCGGGCCTGACCTTCCGCCAGGCCCGGCCGGTCGCTCAGAGCTGAGCGCGGAAGTAGTCGACCGTGCGGGACACGCCCGTCGCGATGTCGACCTCCGGGGTCCAGCCGAGGTCGCGCTCCGCGGCACTCGCGTCGAGCGCGGAGGCGCGCAGGTCGCCGAGGCGGGCCGGGGCGTGCTCCGGGTCGTCCGCGGCACCCGCCGCCTTCGCGACGAGCGTGTGCAGCTCGCGGTCGGACACCTGGTGGCCGGTGCCGATGTTGTAGCGCTGCCCGCCGCCGGCCTCACCGGACGCGGCGACGAACGCCGAGACGACGTCCTCGACGTAGACGTAGTCGCGGGTGTTGCCGCCGTCGCCGAAGACCTTGGTCGGCTTCCCGGCGAGCAGGGCGTTGGCGAAGATCGCGATCACACCCGCCTCGCCGTGCGGGTCCTGGCGGGGGCCGTAGACGTTGGCCAGCGCCAGGTGGGTGCACTCCAGGCCGTAGAGCTGGCGGTAGGTGTTGAGGTACACCTCGCCGGAGACCTTCGACGCCGCGTAGGGCGACTTCGGGTTGATCGGCACGGCCTCGGACACCGGGAGCACGTCCGGGGTGCCGTAGATCGAGCCACCGGAGGAGGCGAAGCAGACCTTGCGCACGCCGGCGCGGCGGGCGGCCTCCGCGAGGTTCACGGTGCCCAGGACGTTCTGGGTCGCGTCGTCCAGCGGCCGCTCGACGCTCACGCGCACGTCGATCTGCGCGGCCAGGTGGTAGACGACCTCGGGAGCGGCCGCCGCGACCACGTCGGCCAGCTCCGGCGAGGTGACGTCGAGCTGCGTGAACGAGTAGCGCTCGGCGTGGGCCTCGGGCGCCGTGCGCTTGCCCCGCCGCAGGTCGTCGACGACGTGGACGGTGTGGCCGTCGCGCAGGAGGCGGTCGACGAGGGTGGAGCCGATGAACCCGGCACCGCCGGTCACGAGAGCACGCATGGCGCCAGCCTACGAGGTCAGAACCAGCGCTCGAGGACCAGGGCGATGCCGTCCTCCGAGTTCGGAGCGGTGACCTCGTCCGCCGCTTCCAGGGCCGACGGGTGCGCGTTGGCCATCGCCACGCCGTGCCCCGCCCACTGCAGCATCGGGATGTCGTTGGGCATGTCGCCGAACGCCACCACGGCGCTCGCGGGGACGCCGAAGCGCTCGGCGGCGTCGGCGAGACCGGTGGCCTTCGTGACGCCCTTGGCGGACAGCTCGATCAGCCCGTTGTTCGTGGAGAACGTCACGTCGACGTGGTCGGTGACCAGGCCCTCGCACGCCTCGACCATCGCGGCGCTGGTCATGCCGGTGTGCCTGACCAGCATCTTGACGGCGTCGAACCCGAGCACGCGGGCGCGGTGGACGTCCTCGGACGGTCCCTCCGGCCAGGCGTGCTCGTAGCCGTGCTCGGCGACGAAGTCGGAGTCGGCCGCGGTCTCGCCGAGGCGTTCGACGGCGAGCGCGCAGCCGGGCAGGACGCGGTCCAGCGTGCTCGCGATGTCGCTGAGCAGGACCGGGTCGAGGCCCCTGCGCCACAGGACGCGGTCGGCGGCGATGTCGTAGAGGGCGGCGCCGTTCGCGCAGACGGCGAGACCCGTCGTGCCCGCCTTGGCGGCCGGCGTGGGGATCCAGCGCGGCGGACGGCCCGTGACGAGGACGAAGGGCACCTTCGCCGCGATCACCCGGCCGACCACCGCCGCGGTGCGGGGTGACACCTCGTCGGTGGGCGTGAGCAGGGTTCCGTCGATGTCGGTCGCGACCAGCAGAGGTTGTTCCACGTCCACCATGTTGCCTGGTGTGGTTCGTCCGGCGGCAGAACAGGTCGTTACGGTACGGGTGTGCGCACAGGCATAGTGATCCTTCCCGAGCACCGCTGGTGGATTGCCGAGCCCAAGTGGAGGGCCGCCGAGGAGTACGGCTTCCACCACGCGTGGACCTACGACCACCTCGGGTGGCGCACGCTCGTCGACGGACCGTGGTTCGGTTCCATCCCCACGCTCACCGCCGCCGCGATGGTGACGACCCGGATTCGCCTGGGAACGCTGGTGGCCAGCCCGAACTTCCGCCACCCGGTGTCGTTCGCCCGCGAGCTGCTGGCCGTGGACGACGTGTCCGACGGCCGGTTCACGCTCGGCGTCGGCGCCGGTGGCCCCGGCTACGACACGACGGTGCTGGGCGGCAAGCCGCCGTTGCCGAAGGAGCGCACCGAGCGGTTCACCGAGTTCGTCGAGCTGCTCGCACAGCTGCTGTCGCAGGACGAGGTGAGCTACGACGGCCGCTACTACCAGGCCGTGGAGGCCCGCGGCTTCCCCGGCTGCGTGCAGCGGCCGCGGCTGCCGTTCGTGGTGGCGGCGAACGGGCCGAAGGCGATGGAGGTGGCGGCGCGGTTCGGCACCGGCTGGGTCACGATGGGCCCGCCGGCCGAGGACCACGAGGAGTGGTGGCGCGGCGTCGCGCGGATGGCCGCGCAGTTCGACGAGACGATCCTGCGCACCGGCCGCCGCACGCGCGTCGACCGGTACCTCAACCTCGACTCGGCACCGGTCTACTCGCTGTCGTCGGTGCAGTGCTTCACCGACGCCGTCGGCCGCGCGGCCGAGCTGGGCTTCACCGACGTGGTGTCGCACTGGCCGCGGCACGACGGCGTGTACGCGGGCAGCGAGTCGGTGGTCGAACAGGTCGCCGCCGACGTGCTGCCCGCGCTCGGTTAGCCCTTCGGGACCAGCTTCTCGACGCCGCCCATGAACGGCCGCAGCGCCGCGGGCACGGTGACCGAGCCGTCGGCGTTCTGGTGGTTCTCCAGGATCGCGACGATCCAGCGCGTGGTCGCCAGCGTGCCGTTGAGCGTGGCCGCGATCTGCGACTTGCCGTTCTCGTCGCGGTAGCGGACGTTCAGCCTGCGCGCCTGGAACGTGGTGCAGTTCGACGTCGAGGTCAGCTCGCGGTACTTGCCCTGGGTCGGCACCCACGCCTCGCAGTCGAACTTGCGGTGCGCGGACGTGCCCAGGTCGCCGGTCGCCGTGTCGATGACGCGGTAGGGGACCTCGATCTTGGCGAGCATCTCCTCCTCCCACGCCAGCAGCCGGGCGTGCTCCGCCTCGGCGTCCTCCGGCTTGACGTAGGAGAACATCTCGACCTTGTTGAACTGGTGCACGCGGATGATGCCGCGGGTGTCCTTGCCGTACGAGCCGGCCTCGCGCCGGTAGCACGACGACCAGCCCGCGTAGCGCCGCTCGCCGTCGAGGATCTCGTCGGCGTGGTAGCCCGCGAGCGGCACCTCGGACGTGCCGACCAGGTACAGGTCGTCGTTCGGCAGGTGGTAGATCTCGCTGGAGTGCGCGCCCAGGAACCCGGTGCCCGCCATGATCTCCGGCCGCACCAGCGTGGGCGTGATCATCAACGTGAAGCCGTTCGCCGTCGCCTGCGCCGCCGCCATGTTCAGCAGCGCGAGCTCCAGCTGCGCCCCCACCCCGGTGAGGAAGTAGAACCGCGACCCGCCGACCTTGGCGCCGCGCTCCATGTCGATCGCGCCCAGCTTCGTGCCCAGGTCGAGGTGGTCGACCGGCTCGAAGTCGAACTCGCGGGGCTCGCCGACGGTCTTGAGGACCACGAAGTCGTCCTCGCCGCCGACCGGGGCGTCCGGGTGCACCAGGTTCGGGATCTTGGCCAGCAGCTCGTCGACCTCGGCCGCGGTGGCGTGCTGCTCGGCCTCGGCGGCCTTCACCTCGTTCGACAGGTCCTTGGCCTTCACCAGCAACGCGGTCTTGTCGTCGCCCTTGGCCTTGCCGACCTCCTTGCCGAGCACCTTCTGCTCGGCGCGCAGGGTGTCCGCGCGGGAGATCGCGGAACGCCGGCGCTCGTCAGCGGACAGCAGGGCGTCGACGACACCTTCGTCCTCGCCGCGGGCACGCTGCGAAGCGCGCACGATCTCCGGGTTCTCGCGCAACACCTTGAGGTCAATCACCCTGAGAAGGGTAGACCAGCCCGTACCACGCCCCTCACCGAGTTCCGCCCACCCGCCCACCGACCGGGCACGCGGGGGCCCCGCGTTCCCCCAGGGGGAACGCGGGGCCCCCGCGTGACTTCCGTGATGCGGAAAGGTGGGGCTAGCTGATCGCGACCGCCACCACGAGGCCGAGCGCCAGGTGCGCGGAGGCGACGACGACCGAGGCCGGGGCGAACCGGTCCGACTCGATGATCGAGCCGATGTCCAGGCGGGTGATCCACTCCAGCAGCCGGACCGCGGCCACCTGCACGATGATGCCGAAGAAGCCGTAGATCAGGGCCGAGAGGAGGCCCTCGTCGAGCTTGCCGACCGAGCTGGTGATGGCGACGACCACGATGAAGGCCATCGACAGCAGACCGGAGGCGGTCACGATGACGGCGTTCGGTGCACCGTTGCGGACGAGGGTGGACAGCTTGCCCGGGGTCGTCCAGTCGATCGCGTAGAAGCCGAACACCATGAGGACCAGACCGACGACGGCGTACAGCGCGATCGCGCCGATGCCCCGGCCGATGGCCGAGCCGAAGCCGGGGTCCAACGCGAGCTGCGTCGTGATCATGTGCTGTTCCCTTTCGGAGTTCACTCAACAATGCGGTGCGGCACGAACGCCGCGCCATCGTCGGTCACCAGACCGACTGTTTCCCGGATGCCCAGTCCCGCCGACGTGTCGCCGACGACCCAGGCTCCCAACGCGGGGCGGTAGCCGTCGAAGTCCGGAAGCGGGTCGAACAGCTGGTACACGAAGCCTTCTTTGCCGTACACGCCGCCGGTCTGCGTCTCGTAGCCGGGCGCGACGATCTGGATGTTCGACCCCTCACGGCCGAGCAGCGGCTTGCGCACGTACTCGGTCAGCATGCCGGGGTTGTTCAGGTACGCGGGCAGCAGGTTCGGGTGGCCCGGGTACATCTCCCACAGCACCGCGAGCAGCGCCTTGTTGGAGAGCAGCATCTTCCACAGCGGCTCGATCCACAGGGTGGCGGGCAGCGACTCGACGGCGTGGCGGCCGAACTGCTCCTCGACCACCCACTCCCACGGGTAGAGCTTGACCACGGTGTTCATCGGGGCCTCTTCGAGGTCGACGAACCGGTTGAGCAGCGTGTCCCAGCCCAGGTCCTCGATCGCGAGCCCGACGGTGTTCAGCCCGGCCTCCGCGGCCGTCTCCTGCAGGTAGGCGGTGGTGAGGTGGTCCTCGCCGGACGGTTCCGCGCCCGACCAGGTGAAGTGGACCTCACCGGAGGGCAGCTTCGCGCCGATCTGGGACCAGCGCTCGACCAGCTGCTCGTGCAGCGAGTTCCACTGGTCGTCGTCGGCGAACACGTCGGTCTTCCAGTTCCACTGGATGATCGCGGCCTCGAGCAGCGAGGTGGGCGTGTCGGCGTTGTACTCCAGCAGCTTGGCCGGGCCGGAGCCGTCGTAGCGCAGGTCGAAGCGGCCGTAGAGGTGCGGGTCGTGCCGCCGCCACGACTCGGCGATGTGCGGCCACACCCACTCGGGGATGCCGAAGTCGCGGTAGCGCTCGGTGGTGACCACGTTGTCCACCGCGTCGAGGCACATGGAGTGGAGCAGCTCGACGTCGGCTTCGAGCGAGAGGATCTCGCTCATCTCGAACACGTAGTGCACCGACTCGTCCCAGTACGGGCGGTCGGAGCCGTTGGCGTACTTCGCGGGCAGCCCGAACACGAGGCCCTGGTCAGAGACCGTCCGCTGCCAGTTCGGCCGCGGTGAGGAGGTTTCACGACGCAACTGTCAGCTCCCGCTGCTGGACTTGCCGCTGCTGACGCCGAACCCGCCGCGCTGCACGGTCGTGCCCGACTTCGTGGACACGTTCGCACCCTTGGGGATGGTGTAGCTGCCGCCGGTCACCTTCTGGCCGACCGCGCCCGAACCGCCGTAGTTGTAGCGGTACTGGCTGCCGCCGATGTAGATGAACCCGCCGCTGCTGTACCCGCCGTGGCTGCGGTAGTAGCTCTCGTCGCAGTAGTCGTCGTCGACGATGACGTTGTTCTTGTCGGTGCACTGCGCCGTGACGTTCTTGGGGCTGGCGGCTGCGTACCAGATCGCGATCAGCGCGACGACACCCACCGTGACGCCACCACCGATGAGCAGGCGTTTGCGGGTCTTGCGGCGCTTCTCGAACGCGGCGGACTCGGCGGCGAACCGCTCCTGCTGCGCCTTCTGCGCGGCGGCACGGGCGCGCTGCTCCGCGACCGACGGCTGACGCGCCTTGGTCACACCGGCCTGCTGCTGGCGCACCTGGCCCTTGCCCTTCTGCTGGGCGGGGGGCTGGGCCGGTCCCGGCTGCGGCACCGGCACCTGCGGCGGCAGCTGCTGGTACGGCGCCGGCTGTTGCGGCTCTTGCGGCTGGCCGGGAGGCCCCTGAGGCGGCATCCCCTGCTGGTTGTTGTCAGTCATCACCACTCCCGCGGGCAAGGTACCTAGCGATACGACCATTTGACGGCCAATCAGGTGACGAGTGTCCTAATAGCAACACTCGCCCCCTTTGGTCCAACCCGGCCGACAGCCGTCTCACACAGCACAGGCATCATGGATGAGATGTCTCCGAGCGCCGGTTGGTTGAGTCGATCAGGTCACATCCGCGACACGCGGCTGGTGATGCTGGGCGCGTTCGTGGGCGCGTTCGGCCTGCTGATGGTGTCCGCGTTCACGTCCGTGCTGGCAGGAGGCCCGCTGACCACCAAGCGCGAGCTGGTGAACGCGGCCTACCAGGCCGTGGCGGGCGACTGCCTGAACTGGGCGAAGACCGACCTGTCCGACGCGCAGAAGGTCGACTGCACCGCCGCGCACAGGTTCGAGGTGACCGGCACGGCCGACATCGCGGCCGGCTACCCGAAGGAAGCGCCGTTCCCGACGCCCGAGGCGTGGGAGAAGATCGCCCAGGACAACTGCGCGCAGGCGGCGACCACGTACATGTCCGGCAAGCTCGACCCCAAGGGCAAGTACGGCGTGAGCTCGCTCAACCCGGACGAGAACCGCTGGAAGAACGGCGACCGCCAGCTGCGCTGCGGCCTCCAGGTCACCGCACCCTCCGGCGCGCCGCTGCCCTCGTTCGGCAGCGCGAAGACCCAGGACCAGTCGAACGTGTACGACCCCGGCGTGTGCGTCGCGCTCGGTGAGAACAACACGGTCGGCGACCCGATCGAGTGCGCCCAGCCGCACGCGTTCGAGATCATCGGCGTCTTCGCGCACCCCGAGGGCGAGTACCTGGCGCCCGAGAAGCAGGACGCCGTGATGTCCGAGCAGTGCGCGGCGATCGCGGTCGAGTACACCGGTGGCGCCGACCTGAAGGCCAAGGGCCTGCTCGTCACGTGGGACGTCCGCGCCCAGGAGAGCTGGGCCGTCGGCTCCCGCAAGGCCAACTGCAAGATCGGCGCCGTCCCCGAGGGCGAGAAGCTCGTCGCGTGGAAGGGCAGCGTCCGCAACCCCGACGGCGCCCCGCTGACCACCTCGAACCCGCCGCAGACCACCTCGGTCAAGCCGCAGGACGAGCCCACCGGTGCCCCGCTGCACTCCCAGTCCGGCCAGCCGTCCGGCAGCGCGGAACCGTCCGAGTCCGGCAAGCCCGACAAGCCGTCCAGCAGCCAGCCCACCACGACGACGACAACCGAGAACCGATGACTGTGGAGATGACGCGCGCCCGGTTCGACGAGCTCGTCGAGGAGGCGCTGGACCTGGTCCCACCCGACTTCCTGCACGCCATGAACAACGTGGTCGTGCTGGTCGAGGACCGCAACCCGGACGAGCCGTCACTGCTCGGCCTCTACCAGGGCATCGCGCTGACCGAGCGGAACACCGACTACGGCGGCACCCTGCCCGACCACATCTTCATCTACCGCGAGGCGATCCTCGACATCTGCACCACCGAGGACGACGTGGTCGAGGAAGTGATCGTCACCGTGGTCCACGAGATCGCGCACCACTTCGGCGTGGACGACGCAAAGCTCCACGAGCTGGGCTGGGGCTGACCCCTCCCCCTGCTGCTCCAGCATCTTGCAGATGCCGGTGGAGCAAGGGGGCTAGACGTCCACGCCTGCCCACGAGCGGCACAGCCAGCCGTCGCCGTCGCGCTCCAGCACCACCACGCCGGTGTTGGGCAGCAGGTTCTCCGCCAGTTCCACCGGCACGTTGTCGGCGAGCGCCAGTGCGCCCATGCGGCCGGCGCCGCCGTGGGTCACGACCATGACGGTGCCGGTGTCGCGGTGGATCGACCCGATGGCGCCGAGGAACCGGTCCAGCACCTGCTGCCCGGTCTCACCGCCGCCGGGGAACGCCACGTCGAGGGCGCCCTCCGCCCACTTCACGACGGTCTCCAGGTAGGTCCGGTAGGCCTCGGTGTCGTTGCGGCCCTCCAGGGAACCGACCTGGATCTCCTCGATGCCCTCCAGGACCTGGACGGGCAGGCCGAAGCGTTCGGCGGTGGGGGCGGCGGTCTGCTGGGCACGCAGGCCGATGCTCGCGTAGACGGCGGTGATGTCCTCGCCGGCGAGCGAGTCGGCCAGTTCGCGGGCCTGTTTGTGGCCCAGTTCGGTGAGCGGGGGGCCGGGCATGGCCGTGTCCAGCCTCCGCTCGATGTTCGACGCCGTCTCGCCGTGCCTGACCAGCAGCAACCTCACCCGCGCTCGCCCTTTCTGACAGCATCGACCCAGGAGGCTGCCGCGGCGAACTCGTCGTTGTGAGCGGTCACGGGTTCCCGGTCGGCCTTCGGGAAGGACCCCAGGAACCGGATCTCGTGCGAGTGCCGGTGCAGCGCGGCCAGCGCGTCACCGATCCTCGGTTCTGCGATGTGCCCCTCGACGTCGATGTAGAAGCGGTACGTCCCCAGTTTGCCCTTCGTGGGACGCGATTCGAGGCCGGTGAGATTGATCCCACGCAACGCGATCTCGGTGAGCAGCTCGGACAGCACGCCGACGCGGTTCGGCGTGGTCACGACGACGCTGGTGCGGTCGGCACCGGTCGGCTGCGGCAGCTCACCCGGCTGGCGCAGCAGCAGGAACCGGGTGCGCGCGTCGGCCACGTCGAGCACGTCGACCGCGTGCTCTTCGAGCCCGTAGTGGTTGATCGCCACGGGGGCGGTGACGGCGGCGTCGAACTCGCCGCGTTCCACGGCGGCGGCCGCGGCGGCGGTCGAGGAGGTGGCGATGGAGGTGGCGCCGGGCAGGTTGGCCGCGATCCACTCACGGGTCTGGGCCAGTGCGTGCGGGTGCGAGGCAACGGTCGAGATCGACGTGGTGCCGGGCCGGACCAGGACGCTGAACCGGACGTCGAGCACGGTCTCGGCGACGGCGACCACGGGCGTGTCGCGGATCAGGACGTCCAGCGTCGCGGGGACGGCGCCCTCGACGGAGTTCTCGATCGGGACGCACGCGAACTCGGTGTCACCGGACCGGACCGCCGCGACGGCGAGCGGGATCGTGTCGACCGGGACGAGGTCGGAGCCGAACCGGAGCGCTGCCTGCTCGGTGAAGGTCCCCTGTGGTCCGAAGTACGCAATGCGAGGCACCCGCTCACAGTAGAGGTGAGGATCACGCCTGTGTCAGCGGCCGAACCTGGGTTCCGCCGGGGCCGTGCGAACTGGAATGCTTGGGGCGTGCCCGCTCTAGCGCCAGAACTCGTGTTGTGCGCGGTCGACGAACCGATGGCGAACGCCTGGCTCGCCGTGGCTGCCGGGCGGAGCGGTGTGCGGGTGCACCGCGGGTCCGTGCTGGACATCCACGCGCAGGCCGTGGTCAGCCCGGCGAACTCGCAGGGCTGGATGCGCGGCGGCATCGACGCCGTCTACGCGCAGGCGTTCCCGATGGTCGAGAACAACGTCCGCAGCGCCGTGCTCGCGTTGCACGGCGGTGAGCTCCCGGTCGGTGACGCGCAGATCGTGGCGACCGGCGAGACCGAGCCGGCGTGGCTGATCAGCGCGCCGACCATGCGCATGCCGGGCGAACTGCTGCCGAACGACACCGTCCACCCCTACCTGGCCGCCCGCGCCGTCCTGCGGCTCTGGCTCGAGGGCAGGCTGGAGGACGGCACGCCGGTGCGCGACGCCGTCCACACCATCGCGATGCCGGGTCTGGGCACCGGGGTGGGAGGCGTCGCGCCGACCACGTGCGCGCGTCAGGTCGCCGCCGCGTGGGACGAGGCGTTCAACCCGCTGCGCGTGTAGTCCACTTGTGCACAACCCTGTGGACAGAGTTGTGGACACCTGTGGACTACTGGCGGGGTGCGACCCATCGTTCCAGGTCGAGCTCGTCCGTCATGGGGATGCCGAAGTCGCCGACGGTGGGGATCTCCGGTTTGAGCTTGCGCGCCTCGCGGACCGCGTCGGGCCGCAACGCCGTCATCTTGAACCCGCGGCGCTGGTAGAAGCGCAACGCGTCCAGGTTGTCGTTGGTGGTCGTCAGGCGGACGCGGTTGCACCCGAGCGTGCGCGCCTGGCGGACCGCGGCGTCGACGAGCGCGGTGCCGACGCCGCGGCCCCTGCGCAGCGCGTCGATCGTGACGATCTCCAGCTGGTGGTTCGCCACCGCGTAGGTCAGCAGGCCGAGCACGTGGCCCTGCTTCTCCACGAGGAAGCCCGGCAGACTCGCCGGGAAGAACACCTCTCCGTGCGCGACGGAGGTGTGCGCTCCCCATAGCTCAAGCACCAACCGAGCGACGACTATGCGATCTGCTTCCTCGATCGGTCGTACTGAGCCTTCTGCCATGCCAAGAACTGTCTCAATCCGAGTGACGCTCAGGAACACCCATTCGACGTACGGTGGATTCGTGCCAGTGCGCGTTTTGTTGGTTGACGATCACGAAGTAGTGCGCAGAGGACTGCGCGAGATGCTCGACGACGAGGAGGACATCTCCGTCATCGCCGAGGCCGGTTCCGTGGACGAGGCGGTGACGCGGGCCCAGAGGACTTCGCCCGACGTGGCCGTCGTGGACGTTCAACTGCCCGACGGCAGTGGTGTGGACCTGTGCCGGACGCTGCGGGACCTGGGCGTCCGCTGCCTCGTGCTGACCGCCTTCGACGACGAGGAGGCGCTGGTCGGCGCGATCATGGCGGGTGCGTCGGGATATCTGCTCAAGCAGGTGCGGGGCCAGGACGTCGTCACCGCGGTGCGCGAGGTCGCGGCTGGACGGTCCCTTCTGGACCCGGCCACGACGGCGCGCGTCCTCGACCGGATGCGGAATCCGGCTCCGGTCGGACTCACCGACCAGGAACAACGGGTGCTGGAACTGATCGGTGAGGGTCTGACAAACCGCCAAATCGGTGAAAGGTTGTTCCTCGCGGAGAAGACCGTGAAGAACTACGTGACGTCCGTGCTCGCCAAACTCGGGATGGAACGGCGTACGCAAGCCGCCGCATGGGTGGCTAAACGGGGACGGACCAGGTGAGCGTCGTCCCGTTCGGTGAACTCACGACGCGGAAATCGCCGCTCGCGGACTTGGCCCGTTCCGCGAGGTGCCGCAGTCCGCGTTGAGTCACGCCGGACGGGATGCCGCATCCGTTGTCCGCGACCCGCAGCAGCAGATGCTTCTCATCGCGCCGTACGTCGATCTGGACGTTCGTGGCACCTGAGTGCCGCACGACGTTCGACAACGCCTCCCGCAGGGCCGCTCGGGTGTCGTCGGCGAGCCTGCGCGGCACGTTCGCCAGGTCGCCGGCCACGTGCAGGCGCGGGCCGAACCCGAGCAGCTCACCGGCCGTGCGGACCTCGGCGTTGACCGAGTCGAGCAGGTCGGTGGAGTCGGCGGGGTCGGTGTTGCGCAGCTTGCGGACGGTCGCGCGGACCTCGGCGATCGTCTCGTCGACCAGGTCGACGGCCTCGTTGATGCGGGTCCGGTCGGTGTTGTCGAGCTTCTTGCCCAGCCGGCGTTCCAGCAGGCTGAGCTGCACGCCGGCGCCGTAGAGGCGCTGGATGATCACGTCGTGCAGGTCGCGGGCGATGCGTTCGCGCTCCTCGTAGACGGCGACCCGCTGGCGTGCGGTGAAGCCCTCCGCGAGCACGACCGCGAGCCCTGCCTGGGCGGCGAACGCGCTCAGCACGTCCACCGTCTCCTGCGTGAACGCCGGCTTGTCGCGCCTGCGGTAGACCGCGAGGGCGCCGATCTTGCGGTCGGACGTGCCGAACGGGGCCACCGCGAACGGGCCGTAGCTGCGCAGCGCGTGCGGCACGTACGGGGCAGTGCGCGGGTCGTTCGTCACGTCGCCGGCCATCACCGGGACGCCGGTGCGGGCGGCCTTTGCTGCGGCGCTGCGCGGGCTCAGGGTCGCGACGACCGGCTCACCGCTGGACGCCTCGACGGTGAGCGTGCCGTCGTCGTCGGGCGTGGCGAGCATGGCGAGGCCGAGGTCGGCGTCCGCGATCTCCGCAGCGGCCTCGACCACGAGCCGCAGCACGTTCTCGGGGTCTTCCAGCGCCGCCGACGTGATCTCGGTGGACGCGACGAGCACGCGCCGCGCCAGGGAGGGGTCCATGGTCCTCAACGGTAGGCGGGGGTGCCGAGGTCCAGCACGAGGTCCGCCCGCGCAGCCTCGTCGGGGCGGTGGGTGATGTGCAGGACCGACCTGCCGTCGCGGCGCAGCTCCTCCAGCACCTTGCGGGCGGTCGGTTCGTCGAGGTGGGCGGTGGGCTCGTCGAGCAGGACCACGTCGGCGTCGTGCAGCAACGCCCTGGCGAGCGCCAGCCGCTGCGCCTCGCCGCCGCTGACCTGGTCGGGCCGGATGACGGTGTCGAGCCGGTCGGTCCACTCGGGCAGGCACGCCCTCCGCAGCGCGTTCCTGAGCTGCTCGTCGTCGTGCGGGCCCGACATCCGCAGGTTCTCCCGGACGGTGGTGCTGACCAGCATCGGCTCCTGCGGGCACCAGGTCGCGCGGGGCAGCTCCACGATGCCGCGCTCCGGTGGCAGGAAGCCCAGGAGCAGCGCGAACAGCGTCGACTTGCCGGCACCCGACGGTCCGACGATCGCGACATGCGTGCCGGGCTCGACGTTGAGGTGCAGGTCGCGCAGCGTCGGCTCGGTCGCGCCGGGCCAGCGGACGTCGACGTTCTCCAGCCGGATCCGTTTACCGCGCCTGGGCTCCGGCCGCTCCGGCGCGTCGAACTGGAGCCGGGCGCTGGCCTCCCGCAGGGCCCTGCGCTGCTGGGCGGCGAGCGGCAGGGCGGCCAGCGGCTCGGCGAGCGCGAGCGGGACCAGGCCGAGGACCGGGTTGCCGGTCGTGGCGCAGAGCAGGGCGGCCGCACCGGTCGCGAGCAGCACGATCGCCGTGGCGGCGCCGGTGCCAAACGCTTGCCTGCGGGTCTGCCGCGCGAGCTCGGCGTCCTCGGCGTGCAGCTGCGCGAGCAGCCGGTGGTGGGCGTCGTGGGCGATGAGGTCCGGTGCGGCGGTGAGGGCGTTGATCGTGTCGGTCGCGACCTTGCGGCGGCCGCGGGCGAGCTTGGTGCTGGCCCGACGTTCGGTCCACACGGCGACGGCCGGTGCGGCGATCCCGGCCGCGAGCAGCAGGCCGCCGAGCGTGAGGGCGGCCGCCGGGTCGATGAACGCGAACAGGACCGTGGTTGCGATGCCGGCACCGATGGCGACGACCGGTGGCACGAGCACCCGCGGCACGAGGTCGCGAACGGTGTCCGTGTCGTCCACGAGCCGTTGCAGGCCGTCACGGCGTTGCGTGCGCACGAGCCGAAGCCACAGCTCGGCGCGGAGGTTGGTGGCGAGCTGGAACGCCTCGTGGTGGGTGACCAGGCGTTCGAGGTAGCGGAGCAGGCCCTTGCTCAACGCGAACGTCCGTACGCCCACGGTCAGCACCGTCAGCGTCAGGATCGGCGGCATCTCGGCGGCGCGGGCGATCAGGTGGGCGGCCAGGGCGGTCAGCGCGATGCCGGCGGCGGCCGCGGCGACGCCCAGCAGGGCGCCCTTCCACGGGATCGGCAGGCGCTTCGGGCGTTCCCGCTGCGTCTCCTCCGTGACGACCTTGGCGAACGTCTCCTCCTCCGTCGCCTCCTTGTCGCGGTGCGAGGCGAGGACGACGGCCGCGGTCCCACTGGCCTTCTTGATCGCTTTGTCGACTTTGCGACTTGTCACCGGGTCGAGGTGAGCGGTCGGTTCGTCGAGCAGCAGCACCGTGGCGCCGTGGCGGACCCTCAGCAGGGCGCGCGCGACTGCGACGCGTTGGCGTTCACCGGTCGAGAGGTCGGTGATGCGGCGGTCGAGCAGGTGCATGGCCACCACCTCATCGGCGACCTCCTCGACGTCCTCCGCGCTCGGCACCGTCAGCTCCAGCTCGGCGCGGGGCGTGGCGGCGGCGAACGCGGGCCGCTGCGGCACGTACGCGATCTCGCCCTCGACCCGCACCACCCCGTCCGTCGGTTCCACGAACCCGAGCAACACCTGGAACGTCGTCGACTTCCCCGCCCCACTCGCCCCCGCCAGCCTGTGAATCTCCCCGGCCTTCACCTCAAAACTCACCCCGTCCGGCGCGAACCCCCCACGCCGCAACACCCGCAAATTGTCGACATGTACCCGCCCGCCAAGTGCACGCGGGGAGCTTTCGTACTCTCCTAGCGCACGCGGGGGCCCCGCGTGCCCCCAAGGGGAACGCGGGGGCCCCGCGTGACCGTCGTTGTCGACGATGGCGGCTACGCGGCGGACGGACTCAAGGCCGTCCTCGCTGGCGTGGTGGGCGGCGCCGGCGGCGCGGAGGGGGAGGTAGCACTCCGGGGCGAGGATCAGCACGACCAGCGCGGTCATCAGGGTCATGTCGCCGTGGACGAGGCGGACGCCGACGCCGACGGCGATCAGCGCGACCGACAGCGAGGCGGCGATCTCCAGGACGAGGGCGCTGAGGAACGCGATCCGCAGCGTGCCCATCGTGGCCCTGCGGTGCTGGTCACCGATCTGGCGGACCGCGGCGGCCTGCTGCTTCGCGCGCCCGAACACGGTGAGCACCGGCAGCGCGCGCAGCAGTTCGAGCAGCTGGGCGGAGAGCAGCTCGGTGACGTCGGCCGCCTTCTGGACCCGCTTCTCGGTGTACCAGCCGATCAGGGCGGCGAAGACCGGGATCAGCGGGACCGTGATGGCGATCAGGACGGCCGACGGCCAGTCGGTGAAGAGGATCCAGGCACCGGCCAGCGGCGGCACGACCGCGGCGGTGACCAGCGCGGGCAGGTAGCGGGTGAAGTACGCGTCGAGCGCGTCGAGGCCCTTCGTCGCGAGCACCGACAGCTCGGCGGTGCCGCGGTCGGCGATCCAGCCGGGACCGCGGTCGAACGCACTGGCCAGCAGCCGGGTGCGCAGCTCCTCCTTGGCACCGGCGGCCGCACGGGCGGCGGCGCTCTCGGTCGCCCACGACAGCGCCGCGCGGGCGATGATCGCGCCGGCCAGCAGCGGGAGGCCCTCGCGGGTCGTGATCACCGACGCGAGCGCGACGGCCTGGGCGACGAGCGCGAGGGAGTTGAAGAACGCCAGCGCGCCCACCCCGACGAGGGCGCGCCGGGCGTTCTTCGAGAGCTGGGGCAGCGCTCCCAGCGGGCCGCGCTTCATCAGTGCGCCGCCGGGATGTGCCGCACGCCGATGCGCTTGCGGAACACCCAGTAGGTCCAGCCCTGGTAGACGAGCACGGCGGGCGTGCCGAACGCCGCCACCCACGTCATGACCTTCAACGTGTACGGGCTCGACGCGGTGTTGGCGATGGTCAGCGACCACGCGTCGTTCAGCGTCGACGGCAGCACGGCCGGGTACAGCGAGCCGAACAGGATCACGACGCTGGCCGCGATGGCGAGCCCCATCAGCGCGAACGACTGGCCGTCGCGGTTGTGCAGCAGCCGCCACATCGCCGCGGCCAGCACCAGCACGACCAGACCCGCCCACACCCCCGCCACGACCGCGAGCAGCGCGACCAGCGGCAGCAGGGCGACCGGCGAGAGCGTCAGGGCGACGCGGCGGGCCCGTTCGCGGATCTCGCCCTCGGTCTTGAGCGCGGTGAACACGGCGCCGTGGACCAGCGCGTAACCGGCGAACGCGAGCGCGCCGAGCACGGTGTCGAACCGGATCGCCGCGAACGCCGAGCCGACCCGGTCGCCGTTCTCGTCGATCGGCAGGCCCAGCACCGTCGTCGAGATCAGCAGGCCGACGCACAGGGTCGCGATCCACGAGCCGGCGACGATCGTGACGTCCCACGCCTTGCGCCAGCGCGGGTTGTCGACCTTGCCGCGGTAGTCGAACGCGACACCGCGCCCGATCAGCGCGACGAGGAACAGCGTGAGGGGCAGGTATGCGGCGCTGAGCAGCGCCGCATACCAGCCCGGGAAGGCCGCGAACGTGGCACCGATCGCGGTGATGAGCCACACCTCGTTGCCGTCCCAGACCGGCCCGATGGTGTTGATCATGACTCGGCGTTCGGCGTTGGTGCGCCCGAGGACGGGCAGCAGCATGCCGACGCCGAAGTCGAAGCCTTCGAGGAACAGGTAGCCGAGCCACAGCACGGCGATGAGCACGAACCAGAGCGTTTCCACGTCGTCCCTCCCCTAGTACGCGAACGCCAGGGCGCCGTCGTCGGACTTCTGGGGCAGCACGCCGGGGACACCGCCTCTGACGTACTTGCGGATCAGGTAGACCTCCACGACCGCCAGCACGCTGTAGACCGCGGTGAGCGCGATGAGCGAGGTCAGGATCTCGCCGGGCCGGCTGTTGCTGACCGCCTGCGCGGTGAACATCCAGACACCGTCCACCCCGGACGGGTTCGGCACCACCACGAACGGCTGCCTGCCCATCTCGGTGAAGATCCAGCCGAAGCTGTTGGCCAGGAACGGGGTCACGATGCCGGCGAGGCCGAGAGCCGGGAACCACCAGCCGGTGGGCGTCCGGTTCTTGCGGGTCAGCCAGAGCATGAAGACGCCCAGACCGGCCGAGATCGCGCCGAAGCCGATCATCAGGCGGAAGCCCCAGTACGTCACGGGAAGCGCGGGCACGTAGTCGATCGGCTTGCCGCTGAGCTCACCGAGCCGGTCGTCGACGGGGTAGAACTCCCCGTAGCGCTCCTGGTACATCGGGACGAGCTCCTCGATGCCCTTGACCTCGGTGTTGAAGTCGTTGTGCGCCAAGAAGCTCAGCAGCGCGGGCACGGTGATGCTCTTGACGTTCTCGCAGTCGGGCCTGGTGACGTCGCCGATCGCGAAGACGCTGAACGCCGCCGGCTCCTCGGTGTGGCACAGGGCCTCGGCCGCTGCCATCTTCATCGGCTGCTGCTCGAACATCAGCTTGCCCTGGAGGTCACCGGTGATCGCGAGCACGGTGAACGCCGCCACGCCGACCCAGGTGCCGAGCTTGAGCGAGCCGCGCCAGACCTTCTCCTCCTCCGACCTGCGGTGCAGGTGCCAGGCGGCGATGCCGACGAGGAACGCGCCGGCCACGGCGAACGCGCCCGCGATGGTGTGCGGGAACGCGGCGAGGGTGGTGTTGTTGGTCAGCACCGCCCAGATCGAGGTGAGCCGCGGCCTGCCCTCGTGCATCTCGACGCCGACCGGGTGCTGCATCCACGAGTTGGCCGCGAGGATGAAGTACGCGCTGGCCATGGTCGCGAGGCTGAACGCCCACACGCAGGCCAGGTGGACCTTCCTGGGCAGCTTGTCCCAGCCGAAGATCCACAGGCCGAGGAAGGTCGACTCGACGAAGAAGGCGACGAGCGCCTCCATCGCGAGCGGCGCGCCGAACACGTCTCCCACGAACCGCGAGTAGGCGCTCCAGGCCATGCCGAACTGGAACTCCTGCACGATGCCCGTGACGACGCCCATGGCGAAGTTGATCAGGAGGAGCTTCCCCCAGAACTTCGTCATCTTGTAGTAGCGCTCGTCGCCCGTGCGCACCCACGCGGTCTGCATCCCCGCGACCAGCAGGGACAGGCCGATCGTCAACGGCACCATCAGAAAGTGGTAGACGGTGGTGATGCCGAACTGCCACCGCGCGAGTTCGAGTACTTCCACGTCATCGAGCGTATGGACCGGACACGGCTCTCATCAGGTACGACGGTCCCGTCCCGGCTCGGGACCTTGGTCCCGTGCGCGAGGTCACGCTCGTGCGTTACCTGCGTCGGTTAGGATGGATGCGCCAGAGGGGAGTAGTTCCCACCGGAGCGTTCAGCCGGTGGCGTGGTGATCGACATACTGATCCGCCTTCGAGCGGATCCGGTGCCACACCCGTCTTGTACGGGCGAACGAGACCTCCGGCCGGGCTTTGCAGCATGCCCGGTCGGGGTCTGTTGCGCCTCCGTCCGGGTTCGTACTCGGACGTGGAGGACCCTCTTGACCACCTCACTGCTCGCGTTCCTCACCGCCTTCGCGGTGGTGTTCCTCGTCGAGCTCCCGGACAAGACCATGGTCGCGACCCTGGTGCTGACCACGCGCTACCGCGCCTGGCCGGTGTTCGTGGGCGTCATCGCGGCCTTCGCCGTGCAGACCGTCGTCGGTGCGGCGTTCGGGACGGCGATCACCCTGCTCCCCGACCGGCTGGTCGCGGGCATCGTCGCCACGTTGTTCCTCGTGGGTGCGTTCCTGCTGCTCAAGGAGGGGTTCTCGAAGGAGGAGGACTCCGCCGACGAGGCCGGGACGCGCACCGACGTGCCGTTCTGGCGCGCCGCGCTGACGTCGTTCGGCGTGCTGTTCGCGGCCGAGTGGGGTGACGCGTCGCAGCTCGCGACCGCCGGCATCACCGCACGCTACGGCGCCCCGCTCGCCGTGGGCCTCGGGGCGTGGCTCGCGCTGGTCGCTGTGGCGGGGCTCGCGGTGCTGGTCGGGCGCAAGCTCGCCGGCCGGCTGCCCACGCACTGGATCCAGCGGGTGGCCGGCGTGGTCTTCGCGGTGTTCGGCGTGATCGCCCTGACGCAGGTCTTCTGAGTCACCACACCGGTCGCAACCCGGGCTGGTCCTCACCGTGCACGTGCTGCAGGTACGCGGTGAGGCCCGCCTTGACGGTCGCGACGGTGTCCGCGCCGACCGCCTCCGCCATCTCGTTCTCCAGGTCGGTCCACAGGACGTCGGCGAACTTCAGGTAGTCGCGGCCCTTCGTGGTCAGCGTGACGTACTGGGCGCGTTTGTCCGTCGGGTGCGGTTCGCGCAGCACGTAACCCCACTCGTCGAGCTCGGCGACGATCTTCGCGGCCGCCTGTTTCGTGACGCCGAGGTGCGCGCCGATGTCGACGGTCGTGGCGCGGCGCTGGGCGAGGAAGCGGAAGACGTAGCCGTGGGCGGGACGCAGCGGCTCCAGGCCGATCTGGCGCAGGCGGTCGTGGAACTGGTCCCCCATGGCCCGGTACGTCATCGCCAGCAGCACGGGCACGGGTTCCATTGCGCACTCCTAGTAGACAACCTGGTTGACCATATTCTAAGGTCAGACAACTTGGTTGACCACTTTGGAGGTTGTCTTGCTGGTTACGGGGGACTCCGCTGCTCGGCACGAGTTCGGCGGGTTCGTGTTCAGGTCGCTCGCGACGCCGTCGACGGGCAGCGCGGAGATCGCGCTGTGGACGGTCGACGTGCCGGAAGGGGGCGACGGGACGCCGCACCGGGCGTCCAAGGAGGAGGTGTTCTACGTGCTGTCCGGGTCCGTGACGATCCAGGGGCAGACCGCCGGACCCGGCGACGCGGTCGTCGTGCCGCCGGACACCGAGCTCGCGCTGACCGGCGGACCGGCGCGCGTGCTCGTGGCGACCTCGGTGGGCATCACCGGGACGCTGGCCGACGGGCGGACGATCACGCCGCCGTGGTCGGTCTGACCCCGCGCCGCTCAGTTCGCGGGTGAGCCCTCCTCGGTCTTCGGCTCGGCGGGAGCCGGGTCGGGCGTCGTCTCGCGCAGGTCATGGGCGATCTTCTTGGCCTCGTCGATGAGCTGCTGGGACTCGTCGAGGCGGGCTTCGTCAGGTGCGGTCACGGTGCTGGGGTGCGCGGTTTCGAAGATCGTCAAACTCGGGCCAGCAGGCCGCGGACGTGGGCGGCGAGACGTTCGGCGATGCCGAGGTCCCACTCGCCGTCGGCCACCGGCTGCGGCGCGGCACCGGCGACGACCCGTTCCCCGAGCAGCCGCCGCTCGGCCGGGGTGAAGTCGGTGATGGCGCGGCGCAGCAGCGGCAGCGCGTCGTCGAACGCGTCACCGCGCAGACCAGTCAGCCACTCGTCGATCAGCCCGAACAGCCGCGGGTCGGCCGCCAGCAGCGTCGCCGACCCGCGCAGGAAGCCGGCGACGAACGCCGTCGCGACCGAGCGGTGCAGCTTCGCCGCGACGTCGTCGCTGGTCAGCTCCCCCGCCTCCCACAACAGGCGGGTGGCGCGGCCGGTGGGCAGGCCGTGCGCCTCCGCCTTGACCAGGGCGTGCAGGGCCCGCCACCAGGTGGCCTGGTGCTCCTCGTCGGCGGCGAGCCGGGTGGCCTCGTGGGCGCCGTCGACGGTGGCGAGCGCGTGCTCCGCCGTCTCGTCGTCGACGTTGCGGCAGGCCAGCGGCAACCCGACGGCGCCGCGGGTCAGCAGGCCGTGCAGGGCGACGCGCAGCAGCTCGGGGTCGGTGCCGCGGACGGAGCCGTAGCGGACGGTCCGCGCCAGGTCGGGAAGGGCGGCGAGCAGTTCGAGGGCGTCGGTGGCGAGCGCGGCGCACCGGTCGAGCGCGTCCCGGGCGGCGGCGACGGCACCCGGCAGCTCGCACCCGACGGCCTTGCCGAGCGTTCCCGCGGCTTCGGCGACCCGGCTCGCCTGCTCGGCGGCCTGGGTCAGCACGTTCTCCGCTGCCGTGTGGACGGTCGTGCCGTGCCGTGCGGCGACCGCGACGGACACCGCGAACACCGGGTCCCAGCGCAGCTGCCACACCTCGGCGAACGTGCCGAGCGAGTTCGACCGGTCCGGCTTCCCCCACGGCACGCCGAGGATCTCCAGCCGCTGCAGGAGCTTCGACCGTTCGCGGTCGGTGTCCTTGCGCAGGTCGAGCTTGAGCTGCTTGGGCTGCACGTCGGCGGGCAGGCGAAGTTTCCGTTGCAGGCGCTGGAGATCCGTCGCCAGCGGCGACCGCGGGACGGCTTCCCCGACCTCGCCGAGGCGTTCGCCGACGACGAGCTTGCGGTGGACGAGCTTGAGCGGGACCTCGTCGCCGCCGCACAGCACGGCCAGCGCGGCCTCGGTGACCTCGCTCAACCCGGCGGACGGCCGTTCCCGCAGCGCCGCAAGGGTTTCCGCGAGCCGGACCGCCTCCACCGCGCTCGCCGTGGACGCCGGCAGGTCCTCTTCCCTGAGCACCGCGGCCGCCTTGGCGAACCACCGCGGCACCACGTCCTCCTGGTGCTGCCACAGGTGCGCGTACCAGCCGGGCGAGTCGACCCCCGCGCCGTAGCCGGACTCCGCGGCCAGCTGACCGTGGCTCCACGGCACCCACGTGCCGCTGATCTTCCTGCGCCGCAAGCCCTTCAACAACGCCGTGTCGTGCGCGACCGTCGGTTTCTGCAACAACGCCGGCACGTGCCACGCACCGCAGACGACGACGATCGGCCCGTCGGTTTGCTTGCGCGCCTTGCGGATCGTCTGCCGCATGAACGCTTCCCTGCGCAACGTGCGTTCGCCGACCTCGCCTTCGAACTCGCCGCGCACCGCCACCATCGCCTCGCTGATGGCCGCGGCGAGGTCGAGCGGGTCCGTGGCGCTGTGCTCGACGACGTCCTCCCACCACCGCTCGGGGTCGTCGAACCCGGCGGCCTCCGCCAGCAGCCCGATGGGGTCGACGGTGCCGCTGGGCCCGTCGTCCCCGATCGACGCGGCCGCCGGCAGGTCGAAGAACCGCACCCCGACCCCGTTCGCGTCGGCGTACCGCAACGCCTGCCACTCCGGCGAGAACTCCGCGAACGGCCAGAACGCGGCGTTCTCCGGCTCCGCCTCGTCGTGCAGCAGGACCGCGACCGGCGGCGTGAGCGCGTGGACGTGCTCCAGCAGCGCGTCCGCCTCCGGCGGCCCCTCGACCAGGATCAGCGCGGGCCGCGTCTGCTCCAGCGCCCGCCGGACCATGCGGGCAGAGCCGGGCCCGTGGTGCCGGATGCCGAGGAGGACCGGCTCACTCACCGCCGGCGTCCAGGCAGGCCCGGTAGAGGTCACGCCACTCGGCCCGCTCCTTGAGCACGGTCTCCACGTACTCCTGCCACACGGTCGCGTCCGACACGCGGTCCTTGATGACGGCGCCGATCAGGCCGTTGGCGAGCTCGTCCGCCCCGAGCGTGCCGTCGCCGAAGTGCCCGGCCAGCGCCATGCCGTTGGCGACGACCGAGATGGCCTCCGCCGTGGACAGGCTGCCGCTGGGCTTCTTCAGCTGGGTCCGGCCGTCCACGGTGGACCCGTTGCGCAGCTCGCGGAAGATCCGCACCACCCTGCGCACCTCGTCGAGCGCCGGCGGCTCGGCGGGCAGCTGCAACGCCCTGCCGAGCTGCTGGGCCCTGGTGATGACGATCTCGACCTCGGCGTCCTCGGTCGCGGGCGGCGGGAGGACGACGGTGTTGAACCGGCGCGCGAGGGCGGACGACATCTGGTTGACGCCGCGGTCGCGGTCGTTGGCCGTGGCGATGACCGTGAAGCCCGGCACCGCCTGCACCTGCGTGTTGAGCTCCGGCACCGGCAGCGACTTCTCCGACAGCACCGTGATGAACGAGTCCTGGACCTCCGACGGCATGCGGGTCAGCTCCTCGACCCGGACCACCGCCCCCTGCTGCATGCCCCTGAGGACCGGGCTGGGCACCAGGGCGTTGTGGCTGGGGCCTTCTGCGATGAGCCGCGCGTAGTTCCAGCCGTAGCGGACCTGGTCCTCACTCGTGCCCGCGGTCCCCTGCACCACGAGGGTGCTGTCACCGCTGACGGCGGCGGCGAGGTGCTCGCTCAGCCACGACTTGGCCGTGCCCGGCACCCCCACCAGGAGCAGCGCGCGGTCGGTGACCAGGGTGCCGACCGCGACCTCGACCAGCCTCCGCGCGCCGACGTACTTCGGGCTGATGACCGTGCCGTCGGGAAGCGTGCCGCCGAGGACGTAGGTGACCACCGCCCGAGGCGACAACCGCCAGTTCGGCGGCTTCTCGCGGTCGTCGTGGGCCGCGACGGCAGCCAGCTCGGCGGCGTACTGCTGTTCGGCCGTCGGCCTGAGCACGGCGGTCACGGTGCCTCCTGGATCGGTGGTGCGAACGATTCGCGCAAGCGGATCCGGAGCCCGAGGACCTCCAGCTCCAGCGAGCTCTCCGGCCAGCGACGGGTCAGAGCCTCCCAGCTGGCGCCGAGCAGGTCCGCGTCACCCCTGGCCAGCAGCACGTTGGGCGGCCTGCCGGACCGCCAGCGCGGGTCGGGCAGCGCGGCGTAGCGGTGCAGCAGCGCCCTGGTGGTCTCCGGCGACCAGGGCGCCGGCAGCTGGGAGCAGGCGTGGTCGAGCAGGTCGTAGTGCCAGTTCTTCGACACGGCCACGACCGCCTGCTCGGCCACCTCGGCCGGCAACGCCGCCAGCATCTCGAGCTGCTCCATGCCGGTCAGCGTCTCGGCGGCGGCAACGGCCCACGGCCGCGGGTCCTGCGCGGCGGCGAGCTGGTCGGCCACTCCCCTGAGCAACGCGGCGGCCCACGGCCCCCTCCGCAGGATGCCGGCCGCCCTGGCGTCGTCGGCCTTGAGCGTCGAGGTCCAGTACGACGGCGGCACGCTCGCGGCCGCGGCCCGGATGCGCCCGCCCACGCCCTTCTCGGACCCGTCGCGCATGAGGTCGCGCAGCTCCGGTGGACCGGCCGGCCCGGTCCACAGCCCGTCGGGCCGGACGTCGAGCCCGTCCGCGGTGAGGCGCAGGCCGTGGCGCAGCCGGTGGGCGGCACGGGCGGCGAGGCGCGTCCGCCCCAGCTTCCGCAGGAGCCGGAGGGCCTCGTCGTGCACGGCGGCGGTCTTGTCGTCGAGCGCCGCTTCGAGCAGCCGCTCGTCCTGCTCGTTCAGACCGGTCTCCAGCGCGCTGACCAGCACCTGCCGGTCGGCCGCGCGGGGAGAGGCCGCGAACTCCGCCGCGATGAACGCGCCGACCCCGGCCGGATCCGCCTTGCGCTTGCGGCGCAGCGCACGGACCCGTTGGGCGCTGGGCAGGTCGAGGACCTCGTCGAGCGGCACCTCGTCGACGAGCGGCGCCGCCCCGCTGGCCCAGGCCCAGCCGGGACGGGTGTTCGCGAGCCAGCGGCCGCGCGTGCCGAGCACCTCGACCACGGCGGCCCGCAGGCCGGGGCGCGCGGTGCCGAGGGCGAGCAGCGCCGGGAGCATCCGGTGCTCCGCCACGACGCCGCCGGCCTTGGCCAGCGCGCACCACTCGGTCAGCAGCACCTCGTCGTCGAGGCTCATGATCGCTTCGAGGACGGCCTTGGCAGCCGGCCTGGGGAAGGCGGCGGTCTCCCGCGGGGCGGGCGGGAGCGGGTCGGCGGACGTCTCGGGCGGCAGGGTGGCACCGAACGCGGCCACGCCGAGGGCGGCGCAGTCGGAGAGCAGCTCGGCGGGGTCGCCGCCGCCCCTGGCCGTGCCGAGGAGGAGGTTCTGGACCGCGGCGGACCAGTCGGCCTTCACGCGGCCACCTCCGGGGTGGGGTGGGGGCGCGGCGCGGGGCTTGGGTGGTGGTGGCGCGCGGCGGGGCCGGGGTGGGGGCGTGGCGCGGGGCCGGAGTGGCGGACGCCGGACGCGGGGCTCGGGTGGTGGCGGCGCGCGGCGGGGCCGGGGTGGGCGCGCGGCGCGGAACCGAGGTGGTGGGCACCAGGCGCGAGGCTCGGGTGGTGGCGGCGCAGCGCGGAACCGAGGTGGTCGACGCGCGGGTGGCGATGTGGCGCGGAGCCGAGGTGGCGGGCGCGGAGCGTCGGAGGGGCGGCGAGGCCGTCGACGAGGTGCGGCGAGGCAGCCATGACGATCTGGCCGGGGTGGTGCGGGACGGGCGCGGCGACGGGCATGCCGAGGCGGGCGTACGGCAGCACGGCGACGAGCCCGCCGGAACGGGCGGGTGCCAGCGCAGCGGCGGCCACCGGCGGCCGTAGGGCGCGCCTCGGGGGCCAGGTCGGCGGCAAGGCGGCGAGCGCGCCGGAACAGGCGCGCGACAGCGCAGTCGCGGCCACCAGCGGCCGTCGAACGCGGGGCGGCGGCGTGGTCATGCCACCACCTCCAGGCGGCCGTCCACCGCGATCGCGCCCAGCCGCAGCACGTGGCCGTCCCACAGGCCCCACGCGTCGAACGGCTCGCCGCCGGTCAACGCCAGCGCCATGTCCAGGCCGGTGTCGTCGCGGACCGGCAGCGCGTGGCCGGAGGGGTCGGCGAGGGAGCTGCCGCAGAGGCGCACCGAGGCGCAGCCCAGCGGGAACAGGCGCTGCCACGGGTCGGCCAGCAGCATCGGTTCCAGGGAGGCCAGGGACGTCCGCCACGACGGCGGCGCCGGCACCGGGTCCGGCGCGCGGGAACCGGCCAGCTCCCCCAGCGCCACGCGGTCCGAGCCGGGGTACGGGTGCACCTCGGCGGAGGACTCCAGGCCGTGCGGCAGCAGCGGAACCGGCGCACCCACCGCGGAATGGCGGATTGCGACCACCCAGCGGCCCGTCTGACGGCCCCAGCACCACTGCCGGACGGTCCGGACCCTGCCGTCGTCGGTGTCGAGGCGCAGCAGCGCCACCCAGCGGTCGGACCAACCGGGTCCGGACCGCACGGTCTCCTCCGGCACCGTCACGCCGAGGCGCGACCGCGGCTGCACGGCGCACAGCAGGTGCAGGCCGCCCAGGCGGTCGGCGACGTCCGAGGTCCACGACGGGCCCGAGCGGGCCACGATCTCGTGGATCTCGCCCACCGCCGCGGCCACGCCGGGGACCTGCGCGTCGATCATGCGCGCGGTGAACGCCTGCCACCACGACGCGGGGCGGCCCGGCAGCGACGCGATCCCCGCGGAGGCGACGTCCAGCAGCCAGTCGCGCAGGCCGTCGATCCCGGACGACATCGCGGCGGCCCGGTTCGCCGCCGTCTTCTCCCGCGCGCGGACCCGTCGTGCGACGGCCTCCGGTGAGGCGTCCAGCTCACGGGTGGCGCGGCGGGCGGTCCACTCCTCGACCCACTCGGGTGGCAGCGCGTCGGGCAGGTCCAGCTCCTGCAACCCCACCGCGTGCTTGCACGGGAACTTCCGCGACGGGCACGTGCACTTCGCCGACCCCGCCGCGAGGTCGACGCACACGCGGTACGGCACGGAGCCGGAGCCGGTGTACAGCCCCCACAGCACCGGCAGGGCCTTGCCCAGGCCCTGCCAGCGCGTCGGAACGGCACGTGTCCTCACCCGACCAAACTAGCGAGCACCCCCGACAGAAAATCAGGCCGGACCCCGACGTGCCCACGTCCACGCGTAGGCCGGGTCCTCGCACGACTCCGCGGCCTCGCCGAGCTCCAGCGGGCGGAACGTGTCGACCATGACCGCGGTCTCGTCGAAGTAGTCGACGCCCAGGGAGGCCTCGACCGCTCCCGGCTGCGGCCCGTGCGTGCAGCCGGACGGGTGCAGCGACATCGAGCCGATGCCGATCCCCGAGCCCTTGCGGGCCTCGTAGTTGCCGCCCACGTAGAACATCAGCTCGTCCGAGTCGACGTTCGCGTGGTTGTAGGGCACCGGAACGGCCAGCGGGTGGTAGTCGACCTTGCGCGGGCAGAAGGAGCACACGACGAAGTTCGGTCCCTCGAACGTCTGGTGCACGGGCGGCGGCTGGTGCACGCGGCCGGTGATCGGTTCGAAGTCGCGGATGTTGAACGCCCACGGGTACAGGTGCCCGTCCCAGCCGACGACGTCGAACGGGTGGTTGGCGTAGGTGAACCTGGTCAGCCCGGCCCGGTGCCGCACGAGCACGTCCACGTCGGTGCCCTCGACCAGCAGCGGCTCGACGGGCCCGCGGATGTCGCGCTCGCAGTAGGGCGAGTGCTCCAGGAACTGCCCGGCCTTCGACAGGTAGCGCTTGGGCGGCCCGATGTGCCCGGTCGCCTCCAGCACCAGCAACGACATCGGCTCCGACGGCACGACCCGGTAGGTGCACGAGGTCGGGATGACGACGTAGTCGCCGTCGCCCACCTCCAGCGCGCCGTAGATCGTCTCGACGACGCCGGACCCGGACTGCACGTACAGCAGCTCGTCACCGGAGGCGTTGCGGTACAACGGCGACGGCGCGGAGGCGCGGACGAAGCCGATGGTCACGTCGGGGTTGTGGAACAGCCGGCGCCGCCCGGTCACCGCGTCGACCTCGTCGGAGGCCCAGGTCAGGTCCTGCGTCTTGAAGTGCCGCGGCTTCAACGGCAGGTTCGGCGCCACGGTCCCGCGCTCGTCCTTCACGGTCTCCGCGTTGACGATCGCCGTGGGCAGGTACCGGTGGTAGAGCAGCGCCGAGTCGGCGGAGAAACCCTCGACCCCCATCAGCTCTTCCGCGTAGAGCCCACCGTCCGGTTTGCGGAACTGGGTGTGGCGCTTTCGGGGGATCTCCCCGACCTGGCGGTAGTAGGCCATGACGTCTCTCCGGGCGTTCGACTATCGGACATCTTTGTTCACTTACCGATACCCGGCTAGCGTGTCAGCCGTGTCAAGCGCTGTCGAACTCCGTGCGCCCGGTCCGCGCGGTACTCCGCCCCTGCTCGCGAGGCTTGTGGACGATGCCGCGCTGTTCCCTCCGGGGAACGCGTCGATGCCCGACGCGGTGCGCGGTCACCTCGACGGACGAGTCGGCGAGTGGTCTGGCGTCATGGGTCTCTTCCTGTGCCCGGCCTCCCGGCTCGCCGAGCTGATCACCGAGCTGATCAAGGTCAAGCCCCCCAAACCGATCGCACTGAGCCTCGTGATCGACACCGGCCTCGGCGGCGTGCCGAAGGCCGTGTCGATCGTCGAGTCGCGCAGTGAGCTGCTCGCCCTGCGCATGGTCGAGATGCCCGCACCGTCCGATGTGGACGAGGTGTGGCTCGAACGCGTGTCGGAGTTCGTCCCCGAGGACGTCATCCGCGTCGTGGAACCCCGGCGCGGCGGGCCAGAGTGGCTCGACGGCGTGCGCAGGGTCATCGAGCACGGCAGCTGGCCCAAGCTCCGCTGCGGCGGGCTGAGCCAGGAGAACTTCCCGAGCGTCGAGGAGGTCGGTGACTTCCTGTCCGTCGTCAGCGGTGGCGGGGTCGCGTTCAAGGCGACCGCCGGCCTGCACCGGGCCGTCCGCTACACCGACGAGCAGGGCTTCACCCACCACGGCTTCCTGAACCTCCTCGTCGCCACGGCCCGATCGCTGAGCGGCCGGGACGTGCGCGAGGCGCTGGCGAGCACCGACGCCGCGGCGCTCACCGCCGAGGCCAAGGCGCTGAGCGACCAGGCCGCCCACGCGGTCCGCGGCGTCTTCGCGAGCTACGGCTCGTGCTCGCTCTCCGAGCCGGTCGCCGACCTCGAGGAGCTGGGACTGCTGTGAGCTGGATCAGCGACCCGAACTTCACCGAGGACCAGCCGTTCGGCCCGCAGACCCTGCCCTACGGCGTGGTGGCCGACGGTGTCGCCGTGCGCGTGGGCGATCAGGCGTTGCTGCTGAAGACGCTCGGGCTCGGCAAGTGCAGCGAGTACGTCCAGGGCGACTCGCTCGACGACCTGCTCAAGGCCGGCCGTCCGGTCTGGAGCGCGCTGCGGGCGAAGCTGCGCGAGATCGTCAGGGGGACGTCCGCTCCCAAGGGTGCGGAGCTCGTGCCCATCGACACCGCGAAGCTGCCGTTCACGGTCGGCGACTACGTGGACTTCTACAGCTCCATGCACCACGCGGAGAACGTCGGCCGGATGTTCCGCCCCGACGGCGACCCGCTCACGCCGAACTGGACGCACCTGCCGATCGGCTACCACGGCCGCGCGGGCACGGTGTACGTCTCCGGCACGGACATCAAGCGCCCGAACGGCCAGAAGCGCGGCAGCGACGGCCCGAAGTTCGGCCCGTCCGAACGGCTCGACATCGAGGCCGAGGTCGGGTTCGTCTGCGGTGGCCCGCAGGCGGCGAACGTGTCGACCAGCCGCGCGGCCGAGCACGTCTTCGGCGTCGCGCTGGTCAACGACTGGTCGGCGCGCGACGTCCAGGCATGGGAGTACCAGCCGCTCGGCCCGTTCCTGGCCAAGTCGTTCGCCACGTCGATCGGTGCCTGGATCACGCCGCTGGAGGCGTTCTCGGTGGCACGGGTGCCGACCCCGCCGCTGCCGAACAAGCTGCACGACTACCTGACCTGCGACCAGCCGTGGGGTCTGGACATCACCATCACGGTCGAGCTGAACGACACGATCGTCGCGCGGCCGCCGTTCCGCGAGATGTCTTGGTCGTTTGTGCAACAACTCGCCCACATGACGGTGAACGGGGCTACCGTGCGCCCAGGTGATCTGTTCGCCTCCGGCACGGTCTCCGGGCCGGAGAAGGACGAACGCGGCTCGTTCCTGGAACTGAGCTGGGGCGGCAAGGAACCGTTCAAGCTCGACGACGGCTCCACGCGGACGTTCCTGGAGGACGGCGACACGGTCAGGCTGACCGCGACGGCGCCCGGCGAGGGAGGTTCGGTGGTCGGTCTCGCCGAGGTGGTGGGCACAGTTCGGAGTGCGTGATGGTCGGAGCGACGAAGGAGAGCTCGCTGACCCTGGAACGGGGTCTGGCGCTCCTCCAGGCTGTCGCGGAGGCGGAGTCGGAGGCTCCTTCGATCTCCGAGCTCGCCACGGCCATCGGCGCCTCCAGGGCGGCCGTCTACCGGCTCCTGGTGCCCCTGCAGGCGCGCGGGCTCGTGCGCCGCGAGGGGTCCAAGGTCCGGCTGGGCCTGGGCGTGCTGCGGCTCGCGGCGAACGTGCTGCCGCAGCTGCGGATGGCGGCGAACCCGGCGCTGCGCGAGCTCGCGGAGAAGGTCGGCGCCACCGCGCACCTGACCGTCGCCGACGGCGGTGAGGCGCAGGCCGTCGCCGTCGTCGAACCGTCGTGGACCGCTTTCCACGTGGCGTACCGGGTGGGTTCCCGCCACCCGGTGCACCGCGGGGCGGCCGGCAAGGCCATCTCGCAGCCGGGCGAGCTGTGGGTCGTCTCTGCGGGTGAGCTGCAACCGAACGCGTACGGCGTCGCGGCGCCCGTGCGGGGCGTACCGGGCCTGCGGGCGTCCGTGGGTGTGGTGGCGCTGGAGAAGCTCGACGCGGACGTCGTGGGCCCTCATGTCGTGCGTGCGGCCGAAGAAGTGGCGGCCGCTCTCAAATGACCGAGGAGCGCCTGCGGCGGTGGCGTCTGCTGCTGGGACCGAGCGCCGAGGACGTGGCCCAGCTCGACGGTGACGACGAACGCCGCGACGGCGCGCTGACCGGTCTCTACGGCGGCGGCGGTGACCGCGGTGCGGGTCTGGGCGCCAGCTCGCCGCAGCTGCACCGGTGGCTCGGCGACGTCCGCAGGTACTTCCCCACCTCGGTCGTCCAGGTCATGCAGCGGGACGCGGTCGAGAAGCTCGGCCTGCGCCAGCTGCTGCTCGAACCGGAGCTGCTGGAGTCCGTCGAACCGGACGTGCACCTGGTGAGCACGCTGCTGCAGCTCTCCCGCGCGATCCCGGCCCGCACCCGCGACACCGCGAAGGCCGTGGTCCGCAAGGTGGTCGAGGACATCGAGCGCCGGATCGCCGACCGGCTCGTCGAGGCCGTGCGGGGTGCCGTGGACCGGTCGAAGCGCACGCACCGGCCGCAGCTGCCGGACGTCGACTGGGCGACCACGATCAAGGCGAACCTGAAGAACTACCAGCCGCAGCACCGGACGGTGGTCGTCGAGGACCTGATCGGCCACCGCAGGCGCAGCCGGGCCGCGGCGATGCGGGACGTGGTCCTGCTGGTCGACCAGTCGGGTTCGATGGCGGACTCGCTGGTGCACGCCGCCGTCCTCGGTTCGGCGCTCGCCTCGATCCGCTCGGTCTCCACCCGGCTCGTCGTGTTCGACACCGAGGTCGCGGACCTCACCGACCTGCTGCACGACCCGGTGGACCTGCTGTTCTCCGCGCAGCTGGGCGGCGGCACGGACATCAACCGCGCGGTCGCGTACGCGCAGACGCAGGTCCGCAGGCCGACGGACACGGTAGTGGTGATCATCAGCGACCTGTACGAGGGCGGGTCGGAGACCGAGCTGCAGCGCCGGGTGCGCGAGCTGGTCGCGAGCGGTGTCACGGTGGTGAACCTGCTGGCGTTGAGCGACAGCGGCACCCCGGCCTACGACCACGACCTGGCGGCGAAGCTGTCCGCGCTGGGAGCGCCCGCCTTCGCCTGCACGCCGGACAAGTTCCCGGAGCTGCTGGCGGCGGCGCTGCGCAAGGACGACCTCACGCAGTGGGCGGAGTCCGAGGGCATCGCGACGGGCCGTTAGCCCGCTAGCGGTCCACGACCCGGCCGCGCACCAGGAACGCGAGACCGCGGGTCATCGCCACGACCCGGCCGCGCTCGTCCGGTCCGGCGACCCAGATCCGGCCGGTGTGCCGGACCAGGACGCGGGCGCGTTCGGGGATCTCGGGCAGCCGCAGGTCGTTCTCCGAGCCGTCGACGCGCAGGTAGGCCTGTCGCCCGATGCGCTTGCCGGGCACGAACCGCACCCCGACCTGCCGCCACGGGAAGCGCTCGATGAGCTGGCGCGTGCCGCGGCGCTGGAAGAAGTGCCGCAGGCCGGGTGCGGCGAGCTCCAGCACGACCGGCACGGACAGCACGGTGAGCCAGATCCAGTCGACCCACAGCACGCCGCAGAAGACCGCGACCCCGAACAGGATGTGCCCGACCGCGCGGCGGTCGGCTCGCGCGAGGCAGGTGTCGCTCCACGTCCCGAGCATCATGTGTGCACGCGCGCAGGGATGAGCTGGGGAACTCCCCGGAAGGTGACGACGGTGTTGCCGGCCGCGTCCGGCGGGACGAACCAGACGCGCTTGTGCCGCGCGATCCGCCCGCGCAGGAACGGACCGACGTGCACGGTCAGCAAGAGAGGCGGTGACCCCATCACGACCAGACGCCCTCCTTCCCACTCCGCACGAGCGAAATGCCACGGTTCGCCTTCCGGTAAACGCACCGGTCGACGGCGTGTCACCCGCCAGAGCACGACTGCCGCGAAGAAGAGCAGCAGCAGCGCCACGGGCGACGACCACGACCACGTGAGCACCAGGACGAACTGGAGGACGAAGGCCGCACCGGCCAGGACGGTCCACACCAGGGCACGGCGGCTCGCCCGGTCGACGCAGTGCCGGGTCCACTGGTCATCGAGCGCCGTCACCTCGGTGGACGGCTTGTTGGGCACGACCACCTGTCCACCGTACAGGTGACGCTTCCCAGGACGAGCACGGCTAAGTTAGGCTTGCCTAACCTTCGAGGAGGTGCAGCGGTGACCGACACCCAGACAAGGCGCCCGCCGGCCCCGCATGCCGCCGAGCGCGCGCGCACGATCGCCGCTCGCGGTGGCAGCGCCGCGCTGCTCCCCCAGGCGGGAACGCGGACCAGTCCGCTGTTCCACCACGTCCACCCGTGCGGCACCGCGATCCTGCTGCTGGCCGACGAGCACCCGCTGGTCGGTCAGCTGTGGCAGGCCCCGCGCGCCGAGGTGACGGCGATGCTGGAGATCGCCGACCAGGCGCCGGTGGCGTTGCGCGAGCCCGTCCGCGGCCTGCTGTGGCTCACCGGCTGGGTCACCGCGCTCGACGGCCAGGAGGCGCGCGACGAGGTCCTCGCGGTCGCCGACGTGCGGGCCGACCACCGGCTGCTCGACGCGGGTCACGGCGCCACGGTGCTGCGGCTGACGCCCGCCTCGCTGGTGATCGCGGACGCCGAGGGCACGTCGTCGGTGCGGCCGGAGCAGTTCGCGAGCGCGACACCGGACCCGTTCTGCGGCAACGAGGACCACTGGCTGCGCCACCTGGAGGCCGCCCACCGCGACGTCGTCGGCCAGCTGGCCCGCCACCTGCCGGAGGAGCTGCGGAACGGGCACGTGCGGCCGCTCGGGCTCGACCGGTTCGGGCTGCGGCTGCGGGTCGAGGCGGAGTGCGACGACCACGACGTGCGGATCGCGTTCTCCAGGCCGGTCAGCACGCCGACCGAGCTCGCCGCCGAGCTGCGCCGCCTGATGGGTTGCCCGTTCCTCTCCCAGCGCTGATCACCGAGGTAGCGTCAGCCGGGTGACCGAACCTGCGCTCATCCCCGACGCCGAGAAGCGCGGCTACCGGATCGAGCTGCTGATCGTCTTCAGCATGACGCTGGGCCTGTCCGGCCTGCGCAGCCTCGTGCGACTGGTCGACAGCCTGCTCCAGCCGACCCCGCTCAACCAGCAGTCGGTCGCGATCAACGTCCCGCAGGCGCGTGCCGACCTGCTCGACCTCGTCGCCCAGCTGCTGAGCGTGCTGCAGCTCGCCGCGTGGGGCGGGATCGGGCTCTACCTGCTGTGGCGCACCGGGATCAAGCTGCGGGTCGTCGGCCTGGACGGCACCCGCAAGCTCGCCGACTCGCTCGGCGCGCTGGGTCTCGCCGCGGTCATCGGCATCCCGGGGCTCGCGTTCTACTTCGCCGCGTGGGGGCTCGGGCTGAACCTCGCGGTGCAACCGTCCACCCTGGACGACCAGTGGTGGATGAGCGTGGCGCTGGTCCTCGCCGCCGCCGGCAACGCCTGGGCGGAGGAGGTGCTCGTCGTCGGGTACCTGATCACCCGGCTCGAACAGCTGGGGTGGCGGCGGTACACAGCGCTGTTCGCGGCGGCCGTGCTGCGCGGCTCGTACCACCTCTACCAGGGCTTCGGCGGGTTCGTCGGCAACCTGGTGATGGGGCTGGTGTTCGGCTTCTACTGGCAGCGGACCAGGCGGTTGTGGCCGCTGGTGATCGCTCACACCATCCTCGACGTGGTGGCGTTCGTGGGCTACACAATGTTGCGCGGCAAAGTCAGCTGGTTGCCTTAATGATTCGACGGTAGTTGGCGGGATTGCACCGCATTCGTTGCCATTTCAGGCTCTGGAGCGGCGATTTGTGCTGTTCAGGGTTACGCTCGTCCGGTGACTGCGCACACGATCGCTGAGACCGAAGCACTCCCGGACGCCGCGCCGCGCGTGGACAGCGAGGTCGGCCCCCTGCGCACGGTGTTGCTGCACCGGCCGGGCAACGAGCTCAAGAGGCTCACCCCGCGCAACAACGACCAGCTGCTGTTCGACGGCGTGCCGTGGGTCGGCAGGGCCCAGGAGGAGCACGACGCGTTCGCCGCGACGCTGACCTCGCGTGGCGTCGAGGTCCTGCTGCTGTCGGACGTCCTGGTGCAGGCCCTGGAGGACAGCCGCGCGCGCATCGCGGGCATCCACAGCGCCGTCAACGAGCGCCGCCTCGGCATCGACCTGGCCGACGCGCTGCGCAGCCACCTCACCTCGTTGCCGGCCCCGCAGCTGGCGCAGGTGCTGACGACCGGCATGACGTTCGAGGAGCTGCCTGCCGCCGAGGGCGCGTCGCTGGTGCGCAAGATGCACCTGCCGATCGACTTCGCCGTCGACCCGCTGCCGAACCTGCTCTTCACCCGCGACTCGTCGGTGTGGGTCGGCGACCGCGTGGCCATCACGTCGCTCGCACTGCCCGCCCGCGACCGCGAGACGACGCTGACGGACCTGATCTACGCCTACCACCCGCGGTTCCGCCGCACCGGCCGCGCGTACGGCGCGCACTCGGCCCCACTGGAGGGCGGCGACGTCCTGCTGCTCGCGCCCGGCGTGATCGCGATCGGCGTCGGCGAGCGCACCACCCCCGCCGGCGCCGAGTCGTTCGCCCGCTCCGCGCTCGCGGACGGTCTCGCGCACACGGTGCTGGCGGTGCCGATCAAGCAGGAACGCGCCACCATGCACCTCGACACCGTGTGCACGATGGTGGACCGCGACGCCGTGGTGATGTACCCGGCGATCAGCGACTCCCTCACCGCCTACCCGCTGAAGTCCGACGGCAACGGCGGCGTGCGCGTGGACGGCCCGGTGCCGTTCCTGGAGGCGGCGGCCGAGGCGATGGGCATCGAGCGCCTGCGCGTGATCGACACCGGCCTGGACGTCGTCACCGCCGAGCGCGAGCAGTGGGACGACGGCAACAACACGCTGGCGGTCGGCCCCGGTCTGGTCGTGGCGTACGAGCGCAACGTGGAGACCAACGCGCGACTGGAGGACGCCGGCGTCGAGGTGCTCCGCATCGCCGGTTCCGAGCTGGGTTCCGGCCGCGGCGGCCCCCGCTGCATGTCGTGCCCGATCGACCGCGCTCCGCTGGTCTGATTTTTCCTTAGGAACGCCTAACCTTTGTTTGGATTACCTTTCCAAACAAAGGTTAGCTTTTCCTGGAATGCAGGAGCCGTTGTTTTCGGCTACCGTACTCCGCATGGCCTCGAACGTGAAGAAGATCCTGTCCAAGAAGTCGAAGTTCCACGAGCTGCTGCAGGCCCAGGTCGGTCACGAGTTCTCCGCCTCGCAGCAGTACACCGCGCTCGCGGTGTGGTTCGACAACGAGGACCTGCCGCGCCTCGCGGCGCACTTCTACAAGCAGGCCCTCGAAGAGCGCAACCACGCCATGATGATCGTGCGCTTCCTGATGGACAACGACATCCGGGTCGTCATTCCCGGCACCGAGACGCCGATCAACGAGTTCAAGGCGCCGCGCGACCTCGTCGACCTCGCCCTGCGCCAGGAGCAGCAGGTCACCGACCAGATCGTGGCGCTGGCCCAGGCCGCTCGCGAGGAGAGCGACTACATCGGCGAGCAGTTCCTGCAGTGGTTCCTGAAGGAGCAGGTCGAGGAGGTCTCCTCGATGAAGACGCTGCTCACCATCATGGACCGCGCGGACGGCAACATGTTCTACGTGGAGAACTTCCTCACCCGCGAGAACGTGGGCGACGAAGGCGCCGACCCGAGTGCTCCCACGGCCGCCGGTGGCGCGCTGTAGTTTTCCTCCGCACGTCTGAGTGCCTGATCTGAGGCCCGTCTCACCGAATTCGGTGAGACGGGCCTTTTCAGTTCTCCGCCGCTTCGGCCACGTCGGGTCAAGCTCCGGAACAGTCGCTGTCGGCGAGGCGCATGCGCACGGTCTTCACCGTGGTGCCGTCGTTCTCGAAGACGTAGAACCACTTCGGCGACGTGTTCATCTGCACGACGAGCTCCGGACCGTTCTGGGTGGCGGCCGGATAGGCGTTCCTGAGATCGGTGACCGTCGCCCCGGCGCCGATGTTCCTCGACGTCTTGGCGTACTCGGGCAACGTGATCCGGACGATTCCCCTGGCCGCGGAGATGATGACGGCCTTCGGGTCGTTCACCGACGTCATGGCGTAGTTCTTGCACGCCTCGTCTGCCTGGGGCTTCGGCGGGACCAGCATCTCGGTCTTCAGCGCGTCGGCCTCGGTCATCGTCAGCCGCAGCTTGTTGTAGACCGGTGCCGCCGCCTCCGGGGCGCGGGACGGCGTCGTGGTGCCCGTCGTCGACCTCGTGGTGCTGCCGCTGCCGGTGTTGCCGTTGCCGTTGCCGGGGTGGGTGCCGCTCGGGGGAGGCACGTCCGCCGGCACGGTGATCGTCTCGGTGATCACGGTGGTCGACGGCGGCGGGGTCGTCGTGGACGAGGCGGAGGTCGAGAGCGCCGACCCGGCCACGTCCGTGTCCACCGGGCCGTGCCTGAGCTGCACCAGGCCCACGCCGGCGCCGATCAGCACCACCACCGCGAACGCCCCGGCGGCGGTGCTGCGGCGGTGCCGGCGGCGCTGGGCACCGCGGACGACCGTCTCCTCCGCACGGGACGAGACGTGCAGATCGAGGCGTTCGTCGTCCTTGAAGAGCCGGCGCAGCTCGTCCTCGACGTTCACGTCAGTCCCTCCCCAGGCGTGTCCGCAGACTCGCCATCGCCTTGCTGGCCTGGCTCTTCACGGTGCCGCAGGAGATCCCCAGCGCGTGCGCGATCTCGGCCTCGCTGAGGTTCTCGTAGTAGCGCAGCACGACCACGGCGCGCTGCCTCGGCGGCAGGTCGCGCAGCGCCTGCCACAGCGGCTCGTGCTCGAGCCGGCTCAGGTCCGACGTCACCGGCGTGTCCGGGAAGTCCGCCACGAGGTTCTCGCGGCGACGCCGGCGCCAGGTGCTGATGTGCGTGTTCGCCATGGCCCTGCGCACGTACGCGAGCGGGTCGTCCCCCTTGCGCAACACGGCGGGCCAGCGCGAGCCCACCTTCTCCAGGACCGACTGGACCAGGTCTGCCGCGTCGTGCGGGTTGCCCGTCAGGGCGTGCCCGTACCGCAGCAGCCCCGGCATCGACATGCGCACGAACTCAGCGAAATCCCCCACGGTTTCCGCTCTTCCTCCGCCGCCGGCCGCGGCCCACTCAAGTTGCAGCACCGCGGTCACGGCACGTCCTCTCCCCCGAGCAACCTGGCATCGAGGAGATCACGCACGTCCGCGGCAACCGGTTGCCACCGCCGCGTCACGGAACGGCAACGGCCTCCGGCAGCACGAAAGACCCGTCCGGTGAGCACGGGAAGTCGTGGACCTGCACGACCGCCTCGACCGGGATCGGGCCGTACACGTGCGGGAACCACAGCGGCGAGTCGGGCACGGCCTCCCACCGCACCGGCACGCCGAGCCGTTCCGGGTCGACGACGAGCAGCAGCAGCCCGTCGCGCCCGTGGAAGAACTTGCCCGCCGTCACGTGCACGACGCCCCGGTCGGAGCAGTGCACGAACTCCTCGCCCGCGGCGGGCGTGATCGAACCCGCCGACCGGGCCGCGGCCCAGTCGGCGGTCGAGATGATGTGCAGCAGCACTTATCCACAGCTCCTTGTGGACAACCCTGTGTACAACTCGGTCCGAGCGTCAGCGCAGGGTGATCTGGCGGCCCCGGAGGCCGTCACGGGCCCGGCGCTCGGCGTCGGTCAGCGGCTCGTCCGAGGCCAGTGCCTCCAGCAGGCGCTTGCCCAGCGCCTCCGCCGGGTCGGCCCACTCGCGCGCGTGCATCTCGCGGTCGAGATCCCACACCGGCACCAGCAGGCCGTGCGCGCGGAACGACCCCGCGTACCGCGAGCCCTCGCCCAGGTCCAGCTCGCCGCGGGCGGCCAGCCGCGCCATCGCGGGGATCAGCTTCTCCTCCGGCTCCGGGCGGACCCAGCGCAGGTGCGCCTTGTCGCCCGCGTCCACCCAGTAGGCGGCCTTCACGCCGGGCGCGTCCACGCGGTCGGTCGGCAGGATCGCCGCGTTCGCGCGTTCGAGGGAGAGCGCCACGTCACCGGTCGGCTCGGTGCCCTCCGGCATCCACCAGATGAAGTCGGTGTGCAGCTGCGGCACGATCTCGGCCTCGGGGTCGAGCAGGTCCTGCAACCGGCCGGGGTGCTCGCCGTTGTCGGGGCCGATGACCGACAGCACCTCACCGGTCTTCGCCTGCTGCGCCCACAGCAGCGCCCGCGCGAGGTCGCGGCTGATGTCACCGGAGCGCGTCTGCACCTGCAGGCCCACGAACGGCACGTCGTCGCCGCGGATCAGACCGGCCGCCGCCGTCGGCAGCACCGTCGCCAGCGTGACCTCGCGACCGTCCTTGACCGGCAGCTTCGCGACGGCGGACGGCACGAACTCGCGCAGCGCGATCAGCTCGCACTCGGCGGCGAGCCCCTCGAACGGGCGGGACACGATCACGTCCGTCGCACCGCCGGGGGCACCGTGGCAGGCCTTGTACCGCTTGCCGGAGCCGCACGGGCAGGGCTGCTTCGGGTTGATCCCGTCCTTCGGTGCGTCCTTGACAGCGGTCCGCTTGGCCACCTCGGCCCTCCTCGTGCTCAGGCTTGTCAGGTCGCCAAGTTAACCGTCAGCAGGCGGCGCGTGTTCGCCGGGGCGTTCGTCGCGAGGTAGCGGACGCCCAGGTCACGGCACAACGCGATGTCGTCGGCGCCGTCCACCGTCCACACGTACGTCTCGTGGCCCGCCCTGCGGGCGCGGTCGACGTACCCGGGATCGCGGCGCAGCAGGTGGATGCCCGGTCCGGTGCAGTCGGCGAACGGCGGCAACGCACCGCCGCGGTACCGGCCGAGGCGGTCGAGCAGCAGGACCGTGCGGACGTCCGGCGCGAGCTCGCGGAACAGCCGCACGGCGCTCGCGGAGAACGACATCATGACGATCTGCTCCCGCAGCCCGTGCTCCTCCAGCGCGGCGGCGAGCTTGCGCTCGACCTCGTTGCGGTAGCGCACCGGGTGCTTGGTCTCGATGAACAGCTGCACGTTCGTGCCCTTGACCAGCTCCAGCAGCTCGTGGAGCCGCAGCAGCCCGGCCGGCTGACCGTGCCGGTGCCAGCTGCCGTAGTCGTGCCGCTGCAGTTCGGCCAGCGTCAGCGCGCTGACCGTGCCGCGGCCGTCGGACGTGCGGGTGAGCGTGCGGTCGTGCACGCACACGAGCTCGCCGTCCCTGGTCAACCTGATGTCGCACTCCAGCCCGTCCGCGCCTTCCTCCAACGCGAGCTCGTACGCCCCGATCGTGTGCTCGGGGCGGTCGGTGGAGGCACCGCGGTGCGCGACGACTGATGGCTGCTGCACACGTCGCACCTTAGTTCTCGAACAACAATTTGAGACGTCAATCAACTCACCGTGGACTTCGGCGCCACCTCGACTTACCGTCCGCGTTGTGACGTTCGACCAGCGCGATCCCGCGTTCATCGCCGACCCGTACCCGGCCTTCGCCTCGCTGCGGGCCGCGGGTGAGGTGCACCACCACGAGGGCATGGGCATCGCCGTCGCCGTCTCGCACGCCGCCTGCTCCGCCGTCCTGCGCCACCGCTCGCTGGGCCGCCTCTGGTCGGACGTGAAGCCGGTGGAGCGGTTCCTGTCGTTCAACCTCCTGCACCGCAACTCGCTGCTGGAGAATGAACCGCCGGTGCACACACGGCTGCGCCGCCTGGTCGCCGCCGCGTTCGGCCGCGGGCACGTCGAGCGGCTGCGCCCGTGGGTGGCCGAGCTGGCCGACCGGCTGGTGGACGAGCTGACCGCCAAGGTCTCCGACGTCGGTCAGGCCGACCTGCTCGCGCACGTCGCCGCGCCGCTGCCGGTCGAGGTGATCGCCGAGCTGCTGGGCGTGCCTGCCTCCGACCGCTACCTGTTGCAGCCGTGGTCGAACGCGATCGTGAAGATGTACGAGTACGGCCTGCCGCCCGAGCAGCAGGACGCCGCCGAGCGGGCCGCCACCGAGTTCGTCGCCTACCTGCGCGAGCTGATCGCGCTGCGCCGCGTCTCCCCCGGCGCCGACCTGGTGTCGGACCTGGTCGCGGTCACCGACACCGACGGTGCCCGGCTCACCGAGGACGAGCTCGTCGCCACCGCCGTGCTGCTGCTGATGGCGGGCCACGAGGCCACGGTCAACGTGATCGGCAACGGCGTGTACGCGCTGATGGAGCACCGTTCGGAGTGGGAGCGCCTGACGCCGGAGCTGCTGCCCACCGCCGTCGAGGAGCTGATCCGCTACGACTCGCCGCTGCAGCTGTTCGAGCGCACGGCCACCGACCGCGTCGAGATCGCGGGCCACGTGCTGGAGCCCGGCGAGAAGATCGCGGCACTGCTCGGCGCGGCCGCACGCGACCCGCTGGTGTTCGACCGCCCCGACGACCTCGACATCGGCCGGGAGAAGAACCAGCACCTCGGGTTCGGCATGGGCATCCACTACTGCCTGGGCGCGCCGCTGGCGCGGATCGAGGTGGAGGCGGCGCTGTCGGCGTTGCACCGCAAGCTGCCCGGCGCGGTGCTCGCGCAGCAGCCCGACCGGCGCGCGGAGTTCGTGATCCGCGGCCTGCACTCGCTGATGCTCGCCGACGGGGCCTGATCGGACGACCTGGGCACTTCGGCCGGTCCGTCGGGACCGACTAGCGGCGCGGGTAGCGCCGGGGGAGCGTGAACCCGCGCTCCGCGAGCACCGTCCGCAGCCGGTCGGGGTGGTCGGTGATCAGGCCGTCGACCCCGGTGTCGATCACCTCGTGCATCCGCGGCACCTCGTCCACGGTCCACGGGATGACGGCGAGGCCCTGTCCGCGGGCTTCGGTGACCAGCTCGCGCGTGGTCATCGTGTGCACGGGCGACAGGGCCTTCGCGCCGAAGCTCTTGACCGCCCTCGGCACGCTGCCGCCGAAGTCGGCGAGGTCGAGGCCGCCGGTCCACGGCGACCCCGGCCGCAGGAAGTCGGGCTGGGTCAGCGCCACCAGCGGGATGCGGGGCTCGACCTCGCGCAGGCGCATCAGGGTGCCCCAGTCGAACGACTGGACCGTCACGTTCGGCAGGAAGCCGGAGCGGCGGACCTCCGCGACGGTGCGGCGGACGAACTGCTCGCGCGGGGCGGTCTCGTGCGGCGCGGCGGCTTCGACCTTGGTCTCGATGTTGAAGCGGACGCCCCATGCGCGGTGGGCGCGGGCCAGTGCGAAGAGCTCGGCCAGGGTGGGCATGCGGGCGCCGGGCGAGAGTTCCTGGTCCGGGTACTGCGACCAGCGGGTGCTGCCGCAGTCGAGGGTTCTGACCTGGGCGAAGGTCAGGTCCTTCACGTACTTGCCCGCGTAGGGCCAGGCGGGGTCGCCGGGGAACGCCGGTGCGGTGTCGAGGCACTTGGCCGGGTTCGTCCTGCGGTCGTGGGTGATGACCTCGCGGCCGTCGCTGGTGATCTGGAGGTCCAGTTCGAGGGTGGTGACGCCGAGCGCGAGGGCCTTGCCGAACGCCTTGAGGGTGCTCTCGACGGTCAGGCCGATGCCGCCGCGGTGGGCCTGCACGTCGAAGTCGCGGTGCGGGTGCGCAGCCGCCAGGCCCGGTGTGGCCAGCGCGATCACCAGGGCCCCGATGAGTGTCCGCATCCTCCCAACCTGGCAGTCCCGCGCGACGCCGGGAAGGCCGCCGCGGGAACGGCGGAGGTCAGCGGGGCGAACCGGAGGGGCGGAAGGAGCGCAGCGGTGGTGCCGGGGCGTCCTTCACCTCGACGACGCGCATCAGCCGGACGGACGCGGCGTCCACCGGCAGCAGCAGGGTCGTGGTGCGGCGGATCACCAGTGCGGTCGTGACCTCGACGCCGGCGAGCACCAGGTCGCCGAGCGCGTGCAGCAGGACGCCGTCGGCCTGGGCCTGGGTGCCGTCGCGCAGCAGCCAGAGCATGGTGATCACGAACAGGACGCCGGAGGACGCCCACAGGCCCCACCACCACAGCAGCAGCCGGGACGGGCGGGGGCGTTCGCCGGCGGGACGGCGGGCGACCGCGTGTTCCAGCTCGGCGAGCACCGAGCCGGGCACGACCAGGTTCACGCCGGGGACGAACAGGCTGAGCAGCGCGGAGCGGTTGGAGCGGGACGGGCCGTAGCCGACGATCGTCGCGGCCACGTTCCTGGCGCGGCGCACCCACAGCACCGTCAAGATCAACGCCAGCGGCCAGCCGACCAGCAGGATCGCCGACGAGGACACGACCATCGCGTCCGACGTGGAGACCACGCCCGCCGAGAGCGCGCCGTAGCGGCTCATCGCGAGCAGCACGTACCGCCAGACCTCGGACAGCGCCGCCCACACCGCGACGAACGCGACGAGCCACAGCGTGTTCTGCGCGGTCCTGCCGATCCGGCGCACCCCGTCGACGGAGTCGCCGCTCTCGGCCGTGTCGAGCACGGCCGTCGGCCAGCGCCACGCCAGCAGCGGGAACCCCCACCGCGGCGGCACCGGGTAGTGCGGCGGACCGCCGTAGCGCAGCCGCTGCGACCGGCGCGAGGGCTGCGGGTACGCACCGGGTGGCGGTGTCGCGACCCAGTCCACGCGCATCGGCTGCAGCGGCTGCACGGTCAGATGACCTCGGGTTCCATGCCGTCGACGCCGCCCTCGAGCGGACGACCGTGGGCGTCCCAGTGCTGCATGCCGCCCTCGACGTTCACGGCCTCCCAGCCGTTCTCGTTGAGGTACTGGGTCACGCGGGCGGAACGGCCACCGGCCCGGCACACGACGTAGAGCTGCACGTCGTTCGGCACCTCGTCCAGGCGCGCACCGATCTCGCTCATCGGGATGTGCAGCGCGCCGGGGGCGTGGCCCGCGTCCCACTCGTCCTGCTCGCGCACGTCCAGCAGGACGGCGCCCTCGGGCAGCTTCTCGGGGACGTCGGCGATCTCGACGCTGGGAACAGTCACACCGTGAATGGTGCCATGCCGGAAGTTGCACCTCCGTGAACCTCCGGCACGGCCCCACCCTCAGGACACCTCCGCGACGGCGGCCCCGAGCCTCACGAGCTCCACTTCGGACAGCGGCACCGCCTCCCGCGTGGGCTGGGAGCTCATGCGGCCCGCGTTGACCTGCTCGACGCGGAACGCCAGCCGGTCGGCGCGGAAGACGTACAGGGTCTGCACCTGCAGCTCCGACGGTGCGTCGACGCCGGGCGCGTACAGCTGGAACACGGTGCCGTCGGCGCCGGTGAGGCGCCGGCTCGCGGCACACGTGCCGGTGGCCCACCGCGCGCTGTCCGCCGCCGCGGCCGGATCACCCTCGAAGCGGGCCAGCGCGAACCGCAGGCTCCCGGCGCCCTGTCCGTCGAGGACGTCGACCCGGAAGCCCCGGCGGTCGCCGTGGTGGACGCTCGCGGGGCCGTTGGCGTCCTCGGGGAGCTCCGAGTCGACGACCCGGTCGGGCAGCACCGCCTGGGCCGAGTCCCGCCAGGCCCGCATCTGGCCGGTCGAGGGCAGGAAGGCACCCATGTTCCGCACCACGTCCGGTTGCGGACCGGCCTCGCCGCAGCTCACCCGCGGCCAGTTGGCGGGATTGGTGGCGAGCGACAGCTCGGGTTCGACCGCTCCCCGCCAGACCGCACCGCCGATCCCGACCGCCGCCACCACGGTCAGCACGCCGCCCGCGAGCCCGGCCCTGCGCACGGCCACCCGGCGCCTGCCCCGCCGCAGCACGTCGTCCAGCGTCGTCGTCGGTGGTGGCGCGGGCACGTCGAGAGCTCCGCGCAGCTCGTCTTCGATCGTCATCAGGCACCCTCCGCGTTGACCGGCTCGCCGTACGCCTCGCGGAGCGTCGCCAAGCCCCTGGCCGTCTGGCTCTTCACGTTGCCCTCGGAGCAGCCCAGCTCGGCCGCCGTCTGCTCGATGGACAGGTCGTGCACGTACCGCAGCACCAGCGCGGCCCGCTGTTTCGGCGGCACCTTCCGCAACGCCGCGTGCAGCCGGGCATCGGGGTCGCCGAAGCCGCCGACGACGCCGTGGTCCGGCAGGTCGGCGACCGGGCGTTCGCGGACGCGGCTGCGGCTGTTGATGAACAACCGCGTCACGGTCGTGCGGACGTACGCCTCGGCGGTCTCGCGCCGGACGCTGGGCCACTTCGCGTAGGCACGCACGAATGCGTTCTGCGCGAGCTCTTCGGCCTCCGACCAGTCGCCGCACAACGCGTACGCGGTGCGCCGCACCCAGTCGAACCGGCTGGTGAAGAACTCCGAGAACTCCTCGTCTCGTCGCACTCCCGGTCCCCCATGCTCGTGCTGCGGTCATGTTCACTACACAGCCGGCACCAGCGGGGTTGCACGGAAACGCGGAACGGGCCGCCCCGGAAAACCCGGAACGGCCCGTTCGGCAGTGCGCGGACTAGTGCGCGGTGGCCTTCTCGGCACCCGCACCGGTGAGGGAGCGGACCTCCATCTCGGCCTGCTTGGCGGGGTCGGCCTTGTCCTTCGACAGGATCGTGCCGACGTAGCCGAGCAGGAACGCGATCGGGATCGAGACGATGCCGGGGTTCGACAGCGGGAACAGGTCGAAGTCGGCGTTCTTGAACATCGAGGTCGGCGTGCCGGAGACGGCGGGCGACAGGATGATCAGCGTGATCGTCACGATCAGGCCGCCGTAGATGCTCCACAGCGCGCCGGAGGTGTTGAACCGCTTCCAGAACAGCGAGTAGAGGATCGTCGGCAGGTTCGCCGAGGCGGCGACCGCGAAGGCCAGCGCCACGAGGAACGCGATGTTCTGGCCGTTGGCGATGATGCCGCCGCCGATGGACACGAGGCCGATGACGATCGCGGTGATGCGGGCGACCTTGACCTCGGAGTTCTTGTCCTCCTCCTGGCCCTTCTTGATGATGTTGGCGTAGATGTCGTGGGCGAACGACGCCGATGCCGTGATCGTCAAGCCGGCCACGACCGCGAGGATCGTCGCGAAGGCGACGGCCGCGATCAGGCCGAGCAGGATCGGGCCACCCAGCTCCAGCGCGAGCAGCGGGGCGGCCGAGTTGGCCTTGCCGGGTGCCGCGTTGATCTTGTCAGGGCCGACGAGCGCACCGGCGCCGTAGCCGAGGACCAGGGTGAACAGGTAGAAGATGCCGATCAGCCAGATCGCCCACACGACCGAGCGGCGGGCTTCCTTCGCCGTGGGCACGGTGTAGAAGCGCATCAGGATGTGCGGCAGACCCGCGGTGCCGAGCACGAGGGCCAGCGCCAGCGAGAGGAAGTCCAGCTTGCTGGTGTCGGTCTTGCCGTACTGCAGGCCGGGGCCGAGGAGCTTCTCGCCCGCCTTCGGAGCGGCGTCGACGGCGGCACCGAGCAGCGAGGACAGGTTGAAGCCGTACTTGCCGAGCACCCAGAGGGTCATGACGCCGGCACCGGCGATCAGCAGGACCGCCTTGATGATCTGCACCCAGGTGGTGCCCTTCATGCCGCCGATGAGGACGTAGGCGATCATCAGGGCGCCGACCACGGCGATGACGAGGGCCTGGCCACCGGTGCCCGTGATGCCGAGCAGCAGGGCGACGAGACCACCGGCACCGGCCATCTGGGCCAGCAGGTAGAAGAACGAGACCGCCATGGTCGACGTGGCGGCGGCGGCGCGGACCGGGCGCTGGCGCATCCGGAAGCTCAGGACGTCGCCCATCGTGTACTTGCCGGTGTTGCGCAGCAGCTCGGCGACCAGCAGCAGCGCGACGAGCCACGCCACCAGGAAGCCGATCGAGTACAGGAAGCCGTCGTAGCCGTTGAGGGCGATGGCGCCCGCGATGCCGAGGAACGAGGCCGCGGAGAGGTAGTCACCCGCGATGGCGATGCCGTTCTGCGGGCCGGTGAAGGCACGGCCGGCGGCGAGGTAGTCGGCAGCGGTCTTCGTGTTGCGGCTCGCCCGGATGACCACGAACAGCGTGATCAGGACGAAGACGCCGAAGATGCTGATGTTGAGGATCGGGCTCGACTCGTTCACTTGCCGTCCCCCTCGATCTCACCGCGGAGCTTCTCCGCCAACGGGTCGAGGTTCTTGTTGGCGTGCCGCACGTACAGCGTCGTGATGACGAAGGTCGACACGAACTGCAGCAGGCCGAAGAGGAGCCCGACGTTGATGTTGCCGATCACCTTGGTGGACATGAAGCCGTGCGCGTAGTCCGCGAGCAGCACGTACAGCAGGTACCAGGCGAGGAAGAGGGCGGAGACGGGGAACACGAACTTGCGCAGGCGCTGCTTCAGCTCGGTGAAGTCGGCGCTCGCTTGCACGTCGACCCACTTCTGCGCATCGGGGGACGACTCGCTCGGGGTGTGCTCAGTGGTGCTCACAGTCCCCTCCTCGCGGTACTCGGCGTAGGGCTCAGCAACGTGGCGGGCACGTCATTGCCTCCAGGTGCGGTCCGTTCTTGGTCGAGAACCGTATGGAGACTTGAGTCACTCAGGTAAGACTCTGTTCGTGCCCATGCGCCCAGCAGTCGGGTGAAGCGGCGAACGGTCAGTATTCGAAGACGAAGGGCACCGAGCGTGACCGGAATCACCGTTCACCGATTCGAGTGACCAATTTTCACCCGTTCGAACCGCTGACTACTCAGCGTGTTTACGCAGATCCCCTGCGCTCGTGACCGGCCATCCTGGCCTTCTCCTCCGCGGTCCCGAAGCGGGCGACGTCGCGGTCGCGGATGAAGCCGAGCGGGTCGGGGGCGTGCAGCCGCAGCAGGATCTGGTTCACGTCGGCGGGCGCGCGCCTGCGGGTCGCCTTGCTGACGACGATCATGGTCAGGAACGCGATCGGCACGGTGATCAGCGCCGGCTGGGTGAACACGGCGGGCGCCCAGCGACCGGTGTAGGAGCTGATCACGCTGACCACCTGCGCCGTGATGACCATGCCGCCACCGACGACGAGACCGCACACGGCACCGACCCACGTGAGCCCGCGCCACCAGATCCCGAGGACCAGGAGCGGGCAGAAGGTGGACGCGGCGAGCGCGAACGACATGGCCACGGTCAGTGACGCGTCGGCCCGCGGCAGCAGCAGCGCGAGGCCGATCGCGACGAGTCCGGTGAACACCGTCGCCCACCGGAAGTCACGAACCTTGCCCGGCATGATGTCCGTCGAGACCACCCCGGCGACGGACACGACGAGCCCGGAGGAGGTCGACAGGAACGCCGCGAACGCGCCGGCCGCGACGATCGCGCCGAGGATCTGGCCGCCCAGGTTCGGCACCATCGTCTCGGGCAGCATCAGCACCGCCGCGTCGGTCTTGCCGTTCACCAGCAGCTGCGGCAGGTACAGCCGCGACAGCACGCCCAGCACCGTCGGGAAGATGTAGAACAGGCCCAGCAGGTACAGCACGTGCAGCGCGGTCCGGCGGGCCGCCTTGCCGTCCGGGTTGGTGTAGAAGCGGACCAGGACGTGCGGCAGGCCCATCGTGCCGAGGAACGTCGCGAAGATCAGCGAGTACGTCCGGAACAGGTCGGACAGGCCACCGGTCTGCGGGCGCATCCAGTCGCGGTTGGTCGTGGGCGACCCCTCGACGACGGGCACCGGGGCGCCGGCCGTGAACTCCATGACCGTGCCGGGGCTGAGCTCGTAGACGCCGCGGCTCCAGTACACCGCGCCGTTCGCGTCCCTGCCGTCGATCCGGCCGCGCACCACCAGCTGCAGCGGCTCGTCGACGCGGACCTTGATGTCCTGCTCGGCCACGGTGATCGTCTCGGCGGCCGGGAACCTGACCACGCCACCGTCGCTGATCGGCTGCGTGCCCCGGTCCGGCGCGACGAGGAACACCACGAAGAGCACGAACGTGGGCGCGGCGATGGCGAAGAGCTTGCCCCAGTACTGGAACGCCTGCACGAGCGTGATGGCGCGCATGCCGCCGCCCAGCACGTTGACGACCACGATGGCCGTGACGACCAGCCCGCCGAGCCACGCGGGCAGGCCGGTGATCGTCGTGAGCGTCAGGCCGGCCGACTGCAGCTGCGGCACCAGGTACAGCACGCCGATGCAGACGACGAAGAACGTGCTGAAGTGCCGCACGTTCACCGACCCCAGCCGGGCCTCGGCGAAGTCCGGCAGCGTGTACGCGCCGGAGCGCCGCAGCGGTGCCGCGACGAACAGCAGCAGCGCCAGGTAGCCCGCGGTGAAGCCGATCGGGTACCAGAGCGCGTCGATGCCGTCCTTGAGCACGAGTCCGGCCACGCCCAGGAACGACGCGGCGGACAGGTACTCGCCGGAGATCGCGGCGGCGTTGCGGGTGGCGGGGATCGACCGCCGCGCCACCAGGAAGTCCGGGGTGGTGTTCGCGGTGCGGGACCCGACGTAGCCGAGCAGGAACGTCACCAGTGCGACGGCGACGATTGCGGTGAGGCTCCAGATGGTGGCGTTCACGTCAGCGGTCGACCATGTTCACGAAGTCGCGCTCGTGCCGTTCGGCCTGCCTGCGGAACACCCACCCGACCGCGTAGAGGGCCGGGAAGGGCGCGAGGCCGAGCACGAGCCAGGGGACGCCGATGCCGAGGACCTCGATGCCCCCGATCGCGGGGAACAGGTAGAAGGTGATCGGCAGCAGGCACATGCCGACCAGCACCGCGAACGCGAGCCCGAACGCGGACCTGAGCTGCTGCTTGATGAGGTCGCGGATCAGCTTCTCGCCGACGCTGGTCTGCTCCTCCAGCTCGATGATCGTGCGCGGTGCCTTGCTGCGCGACTTCGTCGAGTCCGCGAGCACCACCCTGCGCCTGCGCGGTTTGCGGGCCTGCTCACCGAGCCAGGCCTCACGGGCGGCCTGTTCGGGCTTTCCCGCGTCGTGCCTGCTCACCAGCCGCTCTTCGGCGGTCGCACGATCCGCTCCTTGAGCTCCTTGGTGTGCCTGCGGCTGACCGGGAGCTCCTTGGCGCCCTCACCGGTGCCGATCACGACCGCGTAGCCGTTCGCCGTCATCCGCAGCTCGCTCACCAGCGGCAACGCCACCAGGTACGAGCGGTGGATGCGCACGAAACCCGCGTTCGCCCAGCGCTCCTCCAGCTGCGCGAGCGGGATGCGCACGAGGTGGCTGCCCTCCTGCGTGTGCAGGCGGGCGTAGTCGCCCTGCGCCTCGACGTACCGCACGGAGGCGCGCGGCACGAGCTTGATGGTGCCGCCCAGCTCGACGGGGATGACCTCGTCATCACTCGGTTCGGCGGGGTTCTGCGCTGCCTGGCCCGTCGCGGCCGCGGGCGCCGCGGTGCGGCCCACCCGGTCGGCGACCCGGGAGATCGCCTTGAGGACGCGTTCCTCGTTGATCGGCTTGTTGATGAAGTCGAGCGCGCCGACGTCGAACGCCGTGACGAGCGCGTCCCGTTCCTCCACACCGGTCACGAAGACCAGCGCGGGCGGGTACCGGAACGCGCTGAGCACCCGTGCGAGGTCCATGCCGGAGAGCCCGGGCATGTTGATGTCGGCGAACACCGCGTCGACCGGCGGAAGGCCGGCCTTGGTGCGCGCCATCACCTCCTGCTCGTAGTCGCCCCGCAGGATCCGCAGCGCCTCCGCGGCGTCGAACGCCGTCAGCACGCGCCGGATGTGGGGGCTGCTCTCGAGGAGGAACTTGATCTCGCTCAGGCCGGGAGCCTCGTCATCGACTGCGAGGACGAGGAGACCGGCGTTGTCTTGGATACTCACTGTGTCGGGCATCTTGCCCATCAATGTGCGGTCATGTCTACGCCGGGACCGGCCCCGACACGCCCGGTGAAACCGAACTGATGCTCACAGCCCGAATCGGGACCAGCGAGCACGTTCTTCGAGGCTTGTCAGCACCTGCGTGACGAGATCCCCCGATCGGGTGGACGCCCCGGCCAGGCCCAGCTTGGCCAGCAAGGGCCTGCGCGGTTCGACGACCGTCAGCTCGGCGTCCGGGAAGCGCTTGGCGAGCACGGACCGGATCGTGCCGATGCCGTCCGCCAGGCCCAGTTCCACGGCCTTGGCGCCGGTCCACACCTCACCGGTGAAGAGCTCGTTGTCGGCCGCCTTGAGCTTCGCGCTCCTGCGCTCCTTCACCCACGCCTTGAACTGCTCGTGCAGGTCGGCGTGCAGCCCCTTGAGCCACTCGACGTCCTCTGGCTTCTCCGCCTGGAACGGGTCGAGCCGCACCTTGTTCTCACCGGCGGTGTAGACCCGCCGCTCCACACCCGCCTTGTCGAGCAGGCCGTTGAGCCCGAACCCGGCGCTCACGACACCGATCGAGCCGACGAGGCTCGTCCCGTGCGCGTAGATCTCGTCGCCGGCACACGCCAGCCAGTAGCCGCCCGACGCCGCGACGTCCTCGCAGAACGCGAGCACCGGCACGTGCTTCTTCGTCGCGAGCTCCCGGATGCGCTCGGCGATCAGAGCGGACTGCGTCGGCGCACCGCCGGGCGAGTTGATGAGCAGGGCCACCGCGATCAGGCGCTCGTTGTCGAACGCCCGGTTGATGGCCGTTTCCACGTTCTGGAGGCTGATCGTGTTGCGGGCCACCGGTGACGACTGCGGGGTGATGACCCCGTGCAACCGCACAGCGGCGACCACCGGCGGGCGTTCACCCCGGTCCATGACCCGCGGAAGACGGGCCGCGATCTTGTCCGTGACGCTCATGTGCTCGACAGTACGTGCGTTTCGCGGTCACGCGGGAGCCGAGCCGGGTGCAGGTTGCTCCCGCGTGACGTGGAACACGTGGTGCCGGGTTAGAGTCGACGGGTGACGTTCAACCCCATCCGCTGGCTGGAGCGCTATGTCGAGTGGTGGGACGACCGGGGCAGGCAGAACGCCGCCGGGCCGACACCGATGCACATCTACTGGATGTGGGTGAGCTGGAGCGTCTGCGCCGTCGCGCTGATCACGACCTTGGCCGTCGCAGCGCGCTGAGCTGCGGCGTTGCCGATCAGCACTTGCAGCTGGAATAGCCCTTCGCGGTGCACTTGATGCAGACGCGAACGCGTTCGGGTGCTCGTTGTTCCTGCAATTGATGATGCCCTTAGCTCGCGGCCGGCCTTCGTCGGTCCACCCGACCGGCTGTTCATTGGTCACCACCACAATCGGCAGGTTCGAGGGTGGGGTTGAGGATCGTTGCCAACACAAGTTGAGTTGGTCCGAACGGCTCTCCGCACGGTCGCTCAGGCGCGGACCACGGGCTGTTCCGCCGTCATCGGCTCGTCGGTCAGCTGCGTGCCGATGTTGAGGTTCGGCAGCACGTTCCGCGCGAACTTCGGCACCTTCAGGATGACCTTGGTGCCCGCGTTCGGGGCGGTCTCGACGACCAGCGCGTACTCGGCGCCGAACACCGTGCGCATGCGGTCGTTGATGTTGCCGATGCCGACGTGCGCACCGGTCTGGTGGGCGTCCTTGATGTCGTCGAGGCGGTCGGGGTCCATGCCGACGCCGTCGTCCTCGACGCTGATCAGCGCCTCGTTGCCGTTGTCCTCGGCGGTGATGGTGAGCATGCCGCCACCGGGCTTCCTGGCCAGGCCGTGCCGGACCGCGTTCTCGACCAGCGGCTGGAGCACGAGGAACGGCAGGACGACCTGGAGGACCTCGGGGGCGATGCGCAGGCGCACGTTCAGGCGGGAGCCGTAGCGGGCCTGCTCGATGGTCAAGTAGCGGTGGATGTTCGTCAGCTCGTCGGCGAGGGTCGTGAACAGGCCGTCGGTGCGGAACGAGTAGCGCGTGAACTCGGCGAACTCCTGCAGCAGCTCGCGGGCGTGGGCCGGGTCGGTGCGGATCAGCGAGGAGATCGTGTTCAGCGCGTTGTAGACGAAGTGCGGGGAGATCTGGGCGCGCAGGGCCTTGACCTCGGCCTGGGCGAGGGCCTGCCGCTGCTTCTGCACGACCTCCAGCTCGAGCTGGGTCGAGACGAAGCGTGCGGTCTCCTCGGCCATGCGGATCTGGCGCTTCGAGGCGACGCCGGAGACGACGATCAGGGTGCCGGCCACCTCGCCCTCGACAACCAGCGGGACCACGACGACGCTGTGCAGGGAGCACGGCCCCTGCAGCTCGCAGCCGAGCTTGCGGTGGTCGACGTGCTCCTTGTGACCGGTGTTGATCGCGCGGGCGACGGTGTCGTGGAGGTACTCGTAGTGGTCGTTGGCGCCGCCGTCCCACGACAGGACGGTGCCCTCCTCGTCGGTGATGGCGACCGCGACGCAGCGCAGCATCTCGCGCAGGTGGGGGGTGGCCTTGTTGGCGGCTTCCTCCGTCAAGCCCGCCCGGAGGTCGCTCGACGCCCTGGACATGCGGTCGAGCATGTCCATCACAGCGTCCTCGACGGAGGTGCTGACGCGTCGAGCGCGGCACAGCATCACGAAGAGGCCGAGAACGGCCAGGGTCGCGATGACGCCGAGCACAGCGCGCTCGGTCAACAGGTCGCCCACGGTGCACATGCTGTGCTGTGGGACGCCCCTATAGCAAGAGGCAGGCTTTGCGTACGCCCGTACGGTCCACCGGCCCGGGTAGACATCCGATGACTTTGGGGAGAGGGTGTGCCGGTGAAAGTGGCACTGTTCGCGACCTGCCTGACCGACACGCTCTTCCCGTCGACGGCACGTGCGGTGGTCCGTTTGCTGGAACGACTCGGCTGCACGGTCGACTTCCCGCTCGACCAGACGTGCTGCGGCCAGATGCACTTCAACACCGGCTACCGGGAGGAAGCCCGGCCGCTGGCGCGCAAGTACACCGACGTCTTCCAGGGGTACGACCACGTCGTTGCGCCATCCGGGTCATGCGCGGGCATGGTTCGGGAGGTCCACCCCGCGCTGGGCACGTCTCCCCCGCGCACGTTCGAGCTCGCCGAGTTCCTCGTGGACGTGCTGGGAGTGACGGACGTCGGCGCGTGGTTCCCCCACCGCGTCACCTACCACCCCACCTGTCACTCGCTGCGCTTGTTGGGAGTCGGGGACAAGCCGCTGGCGCTGCTCAGGGCGGTCAGGGGACTCGATCTGGTGGAACTGCCCGACGCGACGCACTGCTGCGGCTTCGGCGGCACGTTCGCGGTGAAGAACGCCGAGACGTCCACGGCGATGCTGGCGGACAAGATGCGGTGCGTGCTCGACACCGGCGCCGAGGTGCTGTCCGCCGGTGACAACTCCTGCCTGATGCACATCGGCGGTGGCCTGTCCCGGTTGCGGGCCGGCGTCCGGTCCGTGCACCTGGCGGAGGTCCTGGCTTCGACGGAGGAGGACCCGTGGCGCGCAACCCCGTGACGTGGCTGGGCAGCCCGACGTTCCCGAAGGCGGCCAAGGAGGCGCTGAACGACACCCAGCTGCGGCAGAACCTGCGCAAGGCCACCGGCACCATCCGCGGTCGCCGGGCCGCCGCGGTCGCCGAGCTGGATGACTGGGAGCAGCTGCGGGTCGCCGGCGGGCAGATCAAGGACGACGTGCTGGCCCGCCTCGACACCCTGCTCGTGCAGCTGGAGGAGTCGGTCACGGCGCGCGGCGGCGTCGTCCACTGGGCCCGTGACGCCGAGGAGGCCAACCGGATCGTGCTCGGCCTCTGCCGGGAGGAGGGCGCGACCGAGGTCGTCAAGGTCAAGTCCATGGCCACCGCCGAGATCGGCCTGAACGAGGCGCTCGAAGCCGGTGGCGTGCACGCGGTCGAGACCGACCTGGCCGAGCTGATCGTGCAGCTCGGCGACGACCGGCCGTCGCACATCCTGGTGCCCGCGATCCACCGCAACCGCTCGGAGATCCGCGACATCTTCCAGCGCCGCATGGGCGTCGAGGTGAGCGACGAACCCGCGGACCTCGCCGAGGCGGCGCGGCTGTACCTGCGGCAGAAGTTCCTGAGCACCAAGGTGGCGATCTCCGGTGCGAACTTCGCCGTCGCGGACACCGGGTCGATCGTGGTGCTGGAGTCCGAGGGCAACGGCCGGATGTGCCTGACCCTGCCGGACACCCTGATCACCGTGATGGGCGTCGAGAAGCTCGTGCCCACCTGGCAGGACCTGGAGGTCTTCCTCCAGCTGCTGCCGCGCTCGTCGACCGCGGAGCGGATGAACCCGTACACGAGCGTGTGGACCGGCGTGACACCCGGCGACGGCCCGCAGCGCTTCCACCTCGTGCTGGTCGACAACGGCCGCACCGCGGTGCTGCGGGACTCCGTCGGGCGCCAGGCGCTGCGGTGCATCCGGTGCTCGGCGTGCCTGAACGTCTGCCCCGTCTACGAACGCACCGGCGGCCAGTCGTACGGCTCGGTCTACCCGGGACCGATCGGCGCGATCCTGACGCCGCAGCTGGTCGGCGACCTGCACGACCCGCAGGCGGCCTCGCTCCCCTTCGCCTCCTCGCTGTGCGGCGCCTGCTTCGAGGTGTGCCCGGTGCGGATCGACATCCCGTCGGTGCTCACCCACCTGCGCGCGGAGGTCGTGGAAGCCAAGGGCCGCACCGCGGAGTCGGTGGCGATGGCGGCCGCGGCGTGGGTGTTCGCCTCGGCCTCGCGGTACGAGAAGGCGCAGAAGGCCGGATCGCTGGCCCGGTTCCTGGCGAAGGACGGGAAGATCAGCTCGTTGCCGTGGCCGGGGTCCAGGTGGACGTCCTCGCGGGACGTGCCCGCACCGCCCGCCCAGTCGTTCCGCGCGTGGTGGAGGGAGAACCGTGGCTAGCGCCAAAGAAGAGATACTGCGGCGCATCCGCGACGCGCGGGTGCCCGCCGCCGCACCGGTCGTGCGCGGGTACCACCGCGAAGGGCCGGGCGGCGTTGAGCTGTTCGCCGAGCGGGTCGCCGACTACCGGGCGGTCGTGCACGTCGTCACCGACGTCCCCGCGGCGCTGACCTCGTTGCGGGGCAAGCGGGTCGTGGTGCCCTCCGACGTGCCGGACGAGTGGCTGGCCGACGGTGTGGAGTGGCTGCGCGAGCCGTTGTCGATCGAGGACCTGGACGGCGCGGACGGCGTGCTGACCGGGTGCGCGGTCGCGATCGCCGACACCGGCACGATCGTCCTCGACGGTGGTGTGGCACAGGGCCGGCGCGCGCTGACGTTGCTGCCGGACCACCACGTGTGCGTGGTGCGGGCCGACCAGATCGCCGGGTCGGTGCCGGAGGCGTTGGCACGGCTGGAACCGACGCGGCCGCTGACGTTCATCAGCGGCCCGTCGGCGACGAGCGACATCGAGCTCAACCGGGTGGAGGGCGTGCACGGCCCCCGCGTCCTGGAGGTGCTCGTCCTCGTCCACCCCGGTCAAGGGGTGGTTATTTGAGCAGGCGCGACAACCGGCGGTCGGCCAGCGGCTTGCCGCCGGTCTGGCAGGTCGGGCAGTACTGGAACGCCTTGTCCGCGAACGACACCTCGCGCACGGTGTCGCCGCACACCGGGCACGGCAGGCCGGTCCGCGCGTGCACCCGCAGGCCGGAGCGCTTCTCGCCCTTGAGCCGGGCCGCGTCCTGGCCCACCGAGCGGGCCACCGCGTCCGTCAGCGTGCTGATCATGGCCTCGTGCAGCCGGTCGAGCTGCTCGTCGTCGAGGCGCCCTGCCGTGGCGTAGGGCGAGAGGCGGGCCAGGTGCATGATCTCGTCGGAGTAGGCGTTGCCGATGCCCGCGATCAGGCCCTGGTCGGTCAGCGCGGTCTTGAGCCGCTCGGTGCGCTTGTGCAGCAGGTCTTCGAGCTGGGTGCGGGACAGCTGCAACGCGTCCGGGCCGAGCCGCGCGACCGAGGAGATCGTCTTCGGGTCGTGCACGATCCACGCGGCGAGGCCCTTCTTGGTGCCCGCCTCGGTGAGGTCGAAGCCGGGGCCCTGGCCGGGCGGGCCGAGGTGCACGCGCAACGCGAGCGGGCCGCGGCCCTGCTTGGGCGGCGGGGCCGCCATGGTGTCCGCCCAGCGCAGCCAACCGGCCCGTGCGAGGTGCACGACCAGGTGCAGGCCGTCCGCGACCTCCAGGTCCAGGTGCTTGCCGTGCCGGTGCGCGGCCACGACCTCCTGGCCCTGCAGCGCGGTCCACGGCGGGTCGAACGTCTTCAGCACCTGGAGCGACGCCACGTCGACGCGGTGCACGGTGCGGCCGACAGCGTGTTCACGCAGGTGGTGAACCAGTGCTTCTACCTCGGGCAGCTCGGGCACCGCTCCAGTGTCGCATCAGTCGACGGGTTGCAACGGGCCTTCGACGTCGGGCAGCGAGTGCATCTCGATCGTCCTGGCCACCCGCGAGGCCTCCTGGCGCACGGCGAGCGGGCCGCGGACCTGGCCGATCCACCGCTCCGGCGGCAGCTCGTCGGCGGTCGCCTTGCTCTCCGCGACCAGCGTGTGCGGGCGGCGCAGCGCCCAGCGGACCGGGAAGAACAGGAACAGGAAGATCAGCGCGAGGACCAGCCACGAGGGCACGACGACCTCCTCGGGCGTCCACGCGATCAGCACGACGGTCATGACGAGCAGCAGGCCGGCCATCATGATGCCGGGCAGCGCACCGCCGCTCACGTCGTGCTCGAAGTCGTCGGACAGCACCGGGTTGCGCCACTCGATGCGGCTGTGCACAGTCCACATCCGCCCGTCCGCACCGCGTACCAGCCGCGTCATGACACCGTCTCCCACGCTCAGTCGGTCTTGGTCAAACCGTACCGGTCGCGGGGTGAGCCTTGTGGGTGAACCTCAGTCGGTCCGCGGTTTCGGGTAGAGCGTGATCGTCGTCGACGTCGTGGGCGGCGGCGTCGGAGGGTCGCACGGCGTGGAGCTGGAGGGTGCCGGCGACGACGAGGACGACGTGTCGAGCGACTTGATCCCGCGCGGCGTCGACCCGGCCGTCTCGACGTCGGAGGGGGCCGGGTCGGAGGACTTCGCGACCGGCTCCGCGCGTTCGGTGGCCGGTTCGCGCTGCTGCTCGGTGACCGGCGGCGGCGTGGCCGTGGTCCTGCGCACCGTCTCGGGACCGGACCGGTGCGCGGCGGGGGCGATCGCGTTGCCCGGCTGCTGCTGCTCCCGCCGCTGCTGCTGTTCGGGAGCGGGCGGGGCCTGGACGAGCTCCTGGCTGTTCCCGCTGGTCGTGCCGGACGGCAGCGACTGGACGACGGGGTGCTGGTCGGGTTGCAGCATCGCCACGCCGGGACCGTCGGAGAACACCGTGGCCACGGTTCCGACCAGGCCGATCGTCGCGACGGACGCGGCGGCGATGGCCAGCTTCGCCTTGCCGAGCAGCACCTTGCCCGCGAACGCGAGCCCGAGCGTGGACGGCACGACCAGGAACGCCGCGCTGGCCCGCAGCGTCGCGCAGACCTCGTTCAGCTCGGCGTGGAGCTGCGAGCAGGACGAGCAGGCGTCCAGGTGGGCGCGGATCCGGCGTTCCTCGACGCCCTGGACCCCGCCCGCGGTGTAGGTGCCGAGCTTCGCCCTGATCGCCGCGCACGACGACCGCCCGTCGTCCACGGCCAGGTGCGCCTGCAGGTAGGCGGCCCGCAGCCCCTCACGGGCCCGACGGGCCAGCGCCGACATGGCGTTGGGCGAAAGACCGAAGTGCGGTGCCACGGTGGCGGGGCGCTCGCCCTCCACCTCGACGCGCCACAGCACGACCCGCCAGCGTTCCGGCAGGCTGGAGAAGGCACGGGTGATCAGGTTGTGCTCGGCGCGCCTGGCGGCGTTGTCGGCCACCGGCTCGGCCCGCCGGTTCAGCTCCTCGTCCTCGACCGGCACGTCCCGCCGCCGGCCGCTCCACTCCCACGCCACCCGGCGAGCGACCGTCAGCAGGTAGGTGCGCACGTGGTCGGTGGGCCCGCTGCCGCGGCGGATCGCCTGCAACATGCGGAAGAACGCCTCGGCGGTGAGGTCGTCGGCCTCGGCCGCCTCGCGGACGTGCCTGAGTGAGAAACGGCGGACCGCGTCCGCGTGCCGGGAGAACAGTTCGCCGTAGGCCGAGTCGTCTCCGTCGCGCACCCTGGCGAGCAGGTCCCGGTCGACCTCGTTCTCGTCGACCATCACAGGGCTCAACATGCCACAAGGGGCCAGACCTGCCCCTGGATGAGAACAGGTCGATACACAAGACCATCCGATCGACGTGGGCTGATCAGCGCAACGCTTTCGGTGACAGGACGGTCACAGGTGGGCGTCGGGCCGTCGGAGGAAGAAGACCCACCGGTTACCGTTGCCCTCGTGGTGGACTGGCGGGAACGGGCGACGGCACTCGTGCCGGAACTTCGCGATGTCGCCATGACCGAGGAATGGTCCTGCCACGTCTTCTTCTCCGAGCTCTCCCAGCTGACCGCGGAAGCGCACCGCGAACAGGACGACGACGTGCTGCGGCGCGCGTACGGGTTCGCGCACTGGTGCTTCCACCAGCCGGAGCAGTTCCTGGAGAACGCGGCGCTGATCAGCTTCTACGAGCACGTGTTCGACGACTGGGACCAGCGCGAGGAAGTGGCGGCGTGGCTGCCGGTCGACGTGCTGCCGAAGGTGCGGGCGCTGTGGGAGTGGCGCTGGCCCAAGGAGCAGTTGGACGAGGTGGACCAGCTGCTGGCCGGTTTGGAGCCCCCCGGTCGAGACGCCGTTTGAGCCTGTTGTATAGTTCTCCACGTACGACAGCAAGACAGGCGGATGTAGCGCAGTTGGTAGCGCATCACCTTGCCAAGGTGAGGGTCGCGAGTTCGAGTCTCGTCATCCGCTCCACGCAGGACGGCTCATGCTCATCGAGAGCATGAGCCGTTTTGCGTTCCGCCATGATTTTGGGGGCCAAGCCCCCACACCCCCGGGCAGCTCGGTTGGCCGGTGCCCAGTGGGTACCGGCCTTTTGCGTTGTCCAGGTCCCGCCACGTGGGTTCTCGGGATGATCGGCGGCCGCTCACGTGGAAAGGTGGTCATCGTTCTCTCGCATCGAACGACAAGGACCCGGAGATCATGGCCATCACTCAGACGGCAAACGCGCACTGGGAAGGCTCTCTCGTCGAGGGCAAGGGCAACGTCGCCCTCTCCACGTCGAACGCCGGCAGCTTCGACATCGACTGGAAGGCGCGGGCCGAGGAGGCCGGCGGCAAGACCAGCCCGGAGGAGCTCATCGCGGCGGCGCACTCCTCGTGCTACTCGATGGCGCTGTCGCACGGCCTGACCGGTGCGGGTACGCCGCCCACCTCCATCGACACCAGGGCAGAGGTCAAGTTCCAGGCCGGCCAGGGCATCCTCGGGATCCACCTGACCGTGCGCGCGAACGTGCCCGGCCTGTCCGAGGAGGACTTCAAGACGGCCGCCGAGGGCGCCAAGGCGAACTGCCCGGTCTCCAAGGCGCTCGCGGCCGTCGAGATCACGCTGGACGCCGCCCTGGTCTGAACCGCAGCTCCGCGGGGCCGTGGCTGATCAGGTGCCTGCGCAGGCGGATGGGCTGCTCGACCACCTCGAACGAGCGGTCGAGCAGCTCTTCGGCCACGACGCGGCCCTGCAACCGGGCGAGGCCCGCGCCCAGGCAGTAGTGCGTGCCGTGGCCGAAGCCGAGGTGCGCGGGTGCGGCGGGGCGGCCGGGGTCGAAGGTCTCGGTGAACGCGCGCGGGTCGCGGTTGCCCGCGGCGAAGTCGAGGAACAGGTGCTCGCCCTCAGCAACCGTCGTGCCGCCGACCGACACCGGGCAGGTGGCCGTGCGGAAGAAACCGATGAGCGGCGCGTCCAGGCGCACGACCTCCTCCACCACCCCGGCGAGGCGGCGCTCGTCCCGGTCCAGCCGCAGCAGCAGGCTGGACAGCATGTTCGTGGTCGACTCGGTGCCCGCAACCACGAGCCCCAGGCAGAGCGAGAGCCGTTCCTGCTCGGACAGCTGACGGCCCTTGAACACGTCGGAGCGCCCGAAGTAGGCGCAGAACTCGTTCATGGCGGCGAAGTACGACCCGAGCACCCGTTCGCTGACCTCCTCGCCGCTGGTCAGCTCCAGCACCGGTGCCACGAACTCGCGGAACAGCGGGAAGTCCGCCTCCGGCACGCCGAGCACGTCGCCGAGGACACCCAGCGCGAACGGCGCCGCGAACCCGCTCACGAAGTCCGCCTCCTCCGGCAGGCCGTCGAGCAACGCCCTGGCGCGCAGCCGAATCGGATCAGCCATTCGGCGCACGGCCGTCTGAGTGAATTTGTGGTTCGCCGCCGCACGAATTCGCGCGTGCCCGGCGCCGTCGGTGGTGTTGATCGAGTACATCAATTCCAGCAACCGCCGCTGTTCGGGCGGCAGCGCGGCGGCGACGTCCGCTACCTGCGGACCTGTGGCGTGCCGGGACGAGAACGCGGCCGGATCAGCCAGAACGGCGCGCAGCTCGGCATAGGCGGTCACGCGCTGGGCGTTGATTCTCGGATCGAATTCCATTGCAGCATCTTGTCCCGTTTCCAGCCTTTCTCGGAGCCCTGTTGAGCCGAGCACCCGGCTGCGGAATGTCGACGCCCTGGGTGGGCCGGCAGTCGTCCAATGCCGAACCGTTGCCTCCATCCGCCCGCCAGGAGCCGGTTCTGCGGGCACGATGGGTGCGTGGACCGGGACGAAACGCTCACGCACCTGAGCGGCGACGACTGGCTGAGACCGGACTCGTCGTCCACCCAGCTCTACCGGGACCTCTGCGCGTTGCGGGACCTGCCCGTGCGGGAGCTGACACCGACCTCGCTGCACCTGCTGGTCACGCACCAGGTCGGGCTCGACGTGACGGCGGTGCTGGCGCTGGAGCACGTGGAGGCCGACCCCCTGCGGTCCGTGGCCCTCTACCCCGGCGACCTGCTGGCCGCCCTGCTGCGGGTGGACCACTCGTTCTGGACCGACCACCCGGTGCTGCTGGAGCGGATGTCGCTGGTGCTGGACCGCCTGCGCACGCTGCCCGACGGCGACTGGCAGCTGCTGGTCTCCGCGGCCGAGCAGTTCCCCGGTTAGCCGCGCATTTCGCGCTGTCACAGGGCGTGATCAACGCGAAGGATCACAAAAGTCCGACTGAGTAGAAAAGTCCCGGTTTGCTTGACCCAATCGAGTGAACCCGATAGGCAATCCCCGTGTTGGCGGCGATGAGCGGGCCGGGAAGGCTGGCAACCGGTGCGCTCATCGGTGCCGTAGTAGCGGCGTTGTCAGTGCTCGGACCGCTTTTCGGCTCGTTCGCGGCCGGCGATTCGGAGGACCCGCAGGATGCTTATCCGGCCCGCGTTTCCCTTCTCAACACGCCTTCTTTGATGCCGACGCAGACCGAGTCACAACTACAGACAGTGTCATCTGCGCCTTCTTCAGCCCCGTCGTCGTCCGCGCCGTCTTCTTCTTCCTCCACGACAACGACTACGACCACGACGACAACAACAACGCAGGTCGTCACCACTACGACGACCACGACGACGAAACCGCCGGCTCCCACCACGACGACCACACGGCCGCGGCCTACCACCACGACCACGACCACGCGGCCTTGCGGGATCATCTTCTGCTGATCAGGCGCGCACGACCTGAACGGTCCTGGTCGGCGGTTGCTCCGCCTAGGAAGGCTTGTACGAGTACTCGTGGCGGGCGTTCTTGGTCAGCGAGAGCCACCACGGCCCGTCGGGGCGGTCGTCGATGAACTGCTCCACGGCGTCCCAGTGGATCGCGAGTCGCACCAGCTGGGACCAGCGATCGAGATTTCCGGCGCCGCGCAGGTTGACGCATTTCAAACCGTGCTCATGGGCCAGAGCAGCCTCGTAGGGCCGCGTGCGCAGGTGGTGGTCGATCGTGATCACCACCCAGCCACGTGCGGCGACGAGCGGGATCCACTCGACGTCTTGGACGCCCAGGCGCACGAGTCGGTCCACCGGCGGCTGGCCGATCAGGGCCGTGTCCTTGCGCAGCCCTGCGATCGCCTTGCCCAGAGCGAGCGTGTTCTCGTCCACGAAGAAGCGGACGTCGTCGAGCTCCATCGAAACTGCCTCAAGCCACCAGGTTGTGCGTGGCCGTGAAGTCGACCGCCTGCTGGACCTGGTCGGGGGTCAGCTCGTACCAGGTCGCGATGTCCTCGACCTGGTCACCCGCGAACACCATCTCCGCCAGGGTCGTCACGAGGACGCCCCGTCCGACGATCGTGGGCCGTCCGCTGCGGTGCTCCGGGTCGATCGTGACGTCCGGGTACCGCGGATCGGCCTGGAAACGCACCGCGATGGTCTTCCCCTCCTGGGGCCGAACGGGGTCCACCTCGTAGGTGGCCGCCCGGACGAACCGTTCCACTCGTGGTGTCACGACGAGCTGACCGGTGCGAACGACGACGAAGAGGTCGTCCTCCAGCTCGGCCGCGTGCTGCGCGCGCATGAGGATCTCGCGCCCGTTCGGGAGCAGGAACGGCTGCGCGTACGCCAGTGGGTACCGGTGGCCGAACTCGTGCCGCAGGTGGTCGACGACGACGCGCAGCTTCTGGATCCTGATGTGGTCGAGGTCCCGATACTCGCTGAGCAGCCGGACCTCGGTGAACTCACCCCAGGTGACCCACCGGTCCCCGGTGGACTCCTCCCTGACGATGGGCGCGTAGTGCTTGCCGCCGCGGCGATAGCCGTCGACCCACCGCCGAGTGGTGTCCTGGTTCAGCCCGAGCAGCCGGTCCACCTCGCGGAAGGTGTAAACCGGTCGATCGAGCAGCGAAACCACTTCGGCCACCACGCCACGATCGCACAGGAAGGCGTGGTCGAGGCAACTCGCTTCGAGCAGGAGCGCGGAGGTTCCGTTGATCAGGTGATCGGTGGCGCTTCAGCCAATTCCTTGGCCGACGTCCAACCCCACCGGGCACTACCACCCGGAAGCAGACCGCGCCGCGCCGACCGGACGATCCGGGGCAACGCCGCGTGAACGCGGGAAATCGATGATCGGCCCGCACAAGCCGAACAGAACGCCGACAGCGCCCCGACCTGCGCCTTACGGAGACCGAACCCCGGCATGTGGTCAATGTGACGGTGCCTCCCACCACAACCAGGTCACGACTTGAGAGGCCGGAACGATCGGTTCTACGAGCACGGGCACAATGTCCGGGTCATGTACGCGCGGAAGGGGGTGCCAGGGGTGACCTGGCAAGACGAGCTGCAGAAGCTCGACAACGAACTCGCCTCTGGTCGGATCTCGGCTGATGACTACCGCCGCCGCAGGGACGAGATCCTCGCGGGCTCGGCGGGTGGTTCCGCGGTTCCGAACCAGCAGCAGGCGCCGTTCGCTCCCCCGTTCAAGTGGGAGGCGGTGCCGCCCAACGCGCCCAGCGCGGACGCGACCCAGGTCGTGGGCACTCAGCAACCGAAACAGCAGCCGCAGCAGCAGAAGAGTGCCAACCCGGATGCCACGCAGGTGGTGAACACGCAGCAGCGGCCCAACGCCGACGCCGAGCGCACGCAGTTCGTGACGCCGGTCGCGCCGCCGAGCTGGCAGGCGCAGCCGAACTGGCAGGGGCAGCAGGCGCCGCCGCCGTGGGTCGGTGGTGACTTCGACCAGATCAACCAGCCGACGCCGGGGTGGACACACGGGCCGGAGGTCTTCGACGACAGCAGTGGCAAGGGCGGCAAGGGCAAGGTCATCGGCATCGTCCTCGCCGTGCTCCTGCTCGCCGGTCTCGGTTTCGGCGCCTACTGGTTGTGGGGTCGCGGCGGTGACAACAGCGCGGGTGGCCAGACGAGCACCCCGCCCCCGACGAGCACCACGCAGAGCGCGCCGCCGGACCCGATCCAGGTGGGCAAGGTTGCCGGCAACCCGCAGGAACGCAAGGACATCACGAACTTCACCCAGATCGAGAACCTGAAGCCGCCGTACCTGACGCCGGGCGAGGTCACCGCGTACAAGACCGCGGGTGGCGCCAAGTCGAAGCTCAGCCTGGCCACGCCGGCCAAGGGTGCGAACACCACGATCATGATCGTCACGGCGACCGACAAGGTGGCCGCGAACAACGGTGTGCTGGAGCTGAAGACCATCCAGGTCACGAACGGCATGCAGGAGATCACCTCCGACGTGCCGGAGAAGGCCGGCGCGACCCAGGTGGACGCCAAGGACGGTCAGCCCGCGCGCATCCGCGGCCACTACTCGAGCGACAAGTACATCGTGCGCATCGACGTGACGGCGGCGAGCCTCACCGAGGCGCTGGCGCTCTTCAAGGCCGCGGCGGAGACCCAGCTCAAGGCGATGCCCGCTGATGCCTGAGGTCACCGCCTGCACGGTGGTCGCGCAGAACTACCTGCCGGCCGCCCGTGTTCTCGCCCGTTCCTACCTCCGGCACCACCCCGGTCACCGGTTCGTCATCCTCGTCATCGACGCCGAGTGGGACAGCGCCGTCGACGAGGACGGCGTGCGGGTGGTCGGCCCGGCCACCGCGGGCATCGACGAGCTCGACTACCTGCGGATGGCCACCGCGTACTCGGTCACCGAGCTCGCGACGGCGGTGAAGCCGTACCTGCTGCGCCGGCTGCGCGGCGGGTCGGACGTCGTCATGTACATCGACCCGGACATCAAGGTGTTCGCGCCGATGCCGGAGCTCGCTGAGCTGGCGATGGAGCACGGCATCGTGCTCACGCCGCACTTCCTGGCGCCCCTGCCGCGTGACGGCAAGGAACCCAGCGAAGCGGTGATCATGGGCACCGGCATCTTCAACCTGGGGTTCGTGGCGACCGGTCCGGGTTCGGAGCCGTTCCTCGACTTCTGGGCGGAACGCCTGCGGCACGACGCGATCGTCGCGCCCGAACGGCAGCTCTTCACCGACCAGCGCTGGGTCGACCAGGTGCCCGCCCTGTTCCCGAACCACGTGCTGCGCGACCCCGGTTTCAACGTGGCGTACTGGAACCTGCACGAGCGGCACGTCGAGAAGAGGGGCGAGACCTACTTCGCCGACGGGCACCCGCTGCGGTTCTTCCACTTCAGCGGCTACCGCCCGGAGCACCCGTGGCTGCTGACGTACCACTGCCAGCGCAAGCCGCGCATCCTGCTGTCGGAGAACCCCGGCCTCAAGGCGATCTGCGACGACTACGGAAGTGCGTTGCAGGCCAACGGGTACGCCGAGACGCTCGACGCGATCCCGTACGGCTTCAACAAGATGGCGGACGGCTCAAAGCTCACCCCGACCATGCGCTCGATGTACCGCAGCGCGTGGATTCGCGCCGAGGTGCCGCACGAGCGGGTTTCCAAGCACGACACGGAGATCCCACCGCACGCGTTCGGTGCGGACGGCGGGCGGGCGTTCCGCGAGTGGCTGACCTCGCCGGCCACCCCTGGACAGGCCGCCGCCGGCCTGAGCCGCATGACGATGTCCGTCTACGAGGCGCGCACCGACCTGCAGCTCGCGTTCCCGGACGTGCTCGGCGCGGACGCCGCGGACTTCCGCAGCTGGTGCCGTGCCTCCGGGATCTCCGAGGGCATGCTGCCGACGTGGGGCCTGCCCGGTGAGCCGAAGCCGGTGCGCGAACCCGTCGACGAGTTCGGCGTGAACCTGCTCGGCTACCTGACCGCGGAGCTCGGGCTCGGCGAGATGGGCCGGATCGTGCACGACGCGATCGACCTCGCCGGTGTGCCGATCGTGTCCGTGGTGGAGGACCGGCTGGTCTCCAACCGCACGGACGTCGACGACCCGGAGACGCTCGGCGACCCGCGGTTCCCGGTGAGCGTGCTCGCCGTCAACGCGGACCAGACCAAGGCCGTGCTCGGCAACCACCCCGGTGTGGGGCACCACCGCTACCGCATCGGGCTGTGGGCGTGGGAGCTCGAGGACTTCCCCGAGTGGCTGCACGCAGCCTTCGCGCTCGTCGACGAGGTGTGGACGGTCAGCGACTTCTGCCGCGACGCCATCGCGCAGCACTCGCCGGTGCCGGTCAGGACGATCCCGGTGCCGGTGCGCGACCCCGGTGAGCCCGCCCCTGCTCCCACCGGTCCGGTGCAGTTCCTCTTCGCGTTCGACTTCAACAGCATCGGGCAGCGCAAGAACCCGTGGGGCGCGGTCACCGCGTTCCAGAAGGCGTTCGAGGGCCGCGACGACGTCCGCCTGGTCATCAAAGCGATCAACGGCAAGCTGCACCCGCTCAGCGCGGAACGCCTGCGCGTGCTGGCCGCCGGCGACCCGCGGATCGAGCTGCTGGAGCGCTACCTCAGCGTCCAGGAGCTGCACGACCTCTACGCGAATAGCACCGCGTACGTCTCGTTGCACCGCAGCGAGGGCTTCGGGCTGACCGTCGCCGAGGCGATGGCCCGCGCGCTGCCGGTGATCTCGACCGACTACTCGAGCACCACCGAGTTCTTCGACTCGAGCGTCGGCTGGCCGGTGCCGTACGAGCTGGTCGAGGTCGGCAAGGGCAACTTCCCGTACCACGAGACCGCGGTGTGGGCCGATCCCGACCTGGACGCCGCCGCGCGGGCCATGCGGGAGATCGCCGACGACCCGGCGGAGGCACGCCGCCGCGGCCTGGCCGCGCGGGAGCACATCCTGCGCACCAGGTCGATGGACACCGCCGCCGAGTGGATGCGCGAGCACCTGGGCAACGCCTACGAGAGCTGGCGGGGCCGGCGGTACGCCACGGCGGCCCCCAGCCCGTCGGCCGACCCGTTGCAGCCGCTGCGCGAGTCGAAGCAGGCGCTGCTGTGGCAGCCCGAGGCCAGTGCGCCGTCCCGGTTGCCGGGTGCGCCGGCGATGCGGCGGGCCGTGCTGCGCGTGATCGACCACTACGACGTGCACCAGCGCAAGGTGATGGGCGCGCTGGTGGACGGCGTCGAGGACACCGCCGGGCAGATGCTCGCGCGCATGGACTCGATGGAGCGCTCGCTGACCCACCGCCTCGACGACGTGGCGAAGAGCGTCGCCAAGACGATCGAGCGGATCGAACGGCTGGAGCAGGTTCCCGCTCCCGACGTGGACGGCGTGCTGCGCGACCTCGCCAAGGTCAACGAGGACGTCGCCAGGGTCGGCACGGACGTCACCGAGGTCAGCCGGGCGGTCGGCTCGGTGCGCGAGCAGCTCGCGGACGCCGAACGGCGCAACCACGAGATGTTCGCCGACCGCGACGTCCGGATCGACCAGGACGAGCTCACGCTCCAGCAGGTGCGGCGCGACCTCACCGCGGTGCACGAGGCCGCGCGGCTGGACCACGCGCCGGTGCCGCGGGGCGCCCAGGTCGTGCTCTGCGACGTGGGCTCGCTGCTGGTGCCCGAGGACGACGTGGTGCTGCCGTGGCTGACCTACCACCGCTCGTGGGAGGTCAGCGAGGCCGACCTCATGGCGGAGCTGGTCGGCGACGGCGCGTTCCTCGACATCGGCGCGCACGTCGGCTACCACACGCTGCGGCTGCTCCAGCGGTCCTCGGCGCCGATCACCGCCGTGGCGGTGGAGGCGAACCCGGTGACGGCCGAGTACCTGCGGCGCAACGTGGCGACGGTCCTCCCGCCGGCAGTGGCCGACCGGGTGACCGTGCTGTCCATGGCGGCGTGGGACACCGAGACCGAGGTCGTGCTCGTCCAGGAGGAGGAGTTCAACAGCGGTGACCACCGGGTGCACGACGCCGGCGACGGCGTCACCGGTGTCACGGTCCCCGCCGTCCGCCTGGACAGCCGCGCGGAGGTCACCCGGCAGCGGATCAGCCTGGTGAAGGTCGATCTTCAGGGCCGCGACCACCGGGCCCTCGCCGGGCTCACGGACGTGCTCGAACGCGACCGTCCGCACGTCGTGTGCGAGTTCTGCCCGGACGCCATCGGCGAGCTGGGCGACGACGCGGCGCAGGTGCTCCTCACCTACCGCAAGCTCGGCTACCAGCTGACGCCGGTCGACGACAACGGACCCGTCGCGGGCGAGCGGTCGGACGACGAGCTGATCAGGATGGCCGACGAAGCCGAGACGAAGTTCATAACTCTCTGGCTTCGCCCCCTCTGAGCTGCGCCGATCTCGTACGATCTGTCCCGGCTCGCGACCATCGGTGTGAGCCGGGACATGGGGGTCGTACGTGACCGGGAGCAGCCAGGGCGCAGCCGTGCGCCGCAACGGCCTGCGCCATGCGGTCGGCACGGCGGTGGTCGTGGCGGTGCTCCTGGTCATCGGTGGTGGCAGCTGGCTCGCCTGGGGTCGTGACCTCGAACTGGCCGGTGCCCGCGACGCCCGCCCCGTGGGTGAGGCCGGGCGCGTGCCCGCCGACCGGCTCGCGCTGGCCGACATGGGCGGCGTGCACGAGAACTACCAGCCGATCCGCACGTTCGGCGGTGTCACCAAGGTCGGCTTCCTGACCGACGACGAAGTCGTCGAGTACGCCGACGCCGACGCCTCCGGTGCCCGCATGGCGGTGTCGATCTACCCCGAGGGCAAGGCCACGCTCGCGGTCGTGCAGGTCCGCGACGCCGACGCCGCCCGGGACCTCGCGGCGGAGCTGGCGGACCTCCAGGAGGAGTACGGCCTGAAGCCGGCCGAGACCCACGTGCACCGCTCCCGCGACGGCCTGCTCACCCGGACCGTCTACACGCACGAGGACCTCGTGGTGCGCCTCGAGGTGCGCGGCAAGACGTCCCGGTGGGTGCGGGAGAAGACGGCCGAGCTCGTCGAGGCGCAGCGCGAGGTGCTGGCCGCTGATGAGTGAGCCCGTCACCCAGCCGGTCGTGGCCGTGACCGCGCGGCCGCCCGGCCTGCACGCACCGGTCGCGCTGGGCACCGCCCTGGTCGCCTACAGCGTCCTCGGCGGGCTGTGGCTGAACCGGCACGGCCACTCGCCGGAGTGGCTCGTCGTCGTGCGGGAGTGGGTCAACCGGCCGCTCGGCCTCGGTGAGGACTTCGGGCTCCTCGGCCTGTCGCTGCTGCTGGTGTGCGCCGGGCACCTGCTGTTCGCGCGGGCGATGAGCACGGGGCTGCCGAGGTTCCTGGGACGGCTGGCGTGGCAGGCCGGTCTGCCGCTGGTGGTCGCGGTGGTGCTCGGCGTGCTCTTCTCGCTGTTCGCCGACCCGTTGCCGCTGGTGGTCGACTACCGGGAGAACCCGCCGGCCCTCGCGGTGCTGGCGGTCGTGGTCTTCGCGGTGCTCTGCACGGGGTCCGCGGTGCTGCTGCCGCGCAGGCCGGTCGTGGCGGTCGCCGCGCAGCTCACCGTCGTGGTCGTGCTCCTCGTGGTGGCCGGGGTCGCGGACCTCGACCAGCTGGCGATCCTGACCGCGCTGGTGGCGCTGCCGATCTGCGGCGAGCTGCAACTGCTGCTGCGCACGGGGCTCGGGCGGTTCTGGGAGGTCGCGCCGCTGGTGCTGGTCTGCTTCGTGGTGCCGGCGGTGACCGAGCACCTGTTCCGCACGGCCGCCCTGTGGTGGTTCACCGTCGCCGCGGTGGTCGCGTTCATGCTGGTGCAGCTCGCGGTGAAGGGCGAGCCGCACACCGCGCGGCCGCGGCCGGTCGACTGGCTCGTCAGCCGCGCCTTCCCCCTGGTGCTGCTGTGCGGTGTGCTGGCCTACCCGCTGCTGGGGCTGCTGCCGCTCCCGTTCAACTACCTCGTGGCGTTGCCCGTGTGGGGCCTGGGGGCCGAGCTGCTGCACCGCTGCTTCGGGAAGTCGACATGAACACGCTCACGAACATGCCCACGACCGCGCAGGCCCGCCCGCGCGCGTCCGGCGGCTACATGCACGGCCTGGACCTCCTGCGGGTGATCGCGTCCACGGTCGGCGTCTACGTGCACACCGCGAACTGGTTCGCCGTGAACCAGCGCGAGTTCTCGTTCAGCGACTTCGTCCGGACGGTGCTGGCCGACCCGCTGCAGCTCAACCCGCACCTGTCGTTCACCGACGTCACGATCTTCATGGTGATCAGCGGCATGGTGGTCACCCACGTGGCCGACCGGGAACGGCCCGGTCAGTTCCTGCTGCGCCGCTTCGGCCGGATCATCCCGCTGCTGGTGGTGGTGCTCGTCATCTCGGCGGTGCTGATCAACCTCGGCGTGTTCCGCGCGGAGACCAAGCAGACGTCGCTGAGCTTCCTCGACGTGCTCACCGGCGTGACGCTGGCGGGCTTCTTCACCACGCCGACCGTGATCCTGGTCGGCGTCACCTGGACGTTGCTGCTGCAGATCACGTTCTACTCGTACGTGGCGGCCACGATGCCGTTGCTGCGGCGACGACCGTGGCTGCCCCCGGCGGCCGCCGCCGCCCTGATCTGCCTGACGCTCTCGCTCGCCAGCGGCCCGCAGTCCGATGCGGTGCACCGCCTCGGTGTCATCGCCTGCTTCATCACGCTGATCTTCATCGGCCAGCTGATCACCCTGGTCCGGTCCGGCAAGGTGCACGTCGGCACCGGCCTCGCGATCGGCACCGTCCACTTCGGCCTGTTCGTCTGGGCCGACAAGCTCGGGGGGTACGCGTACTCGGGCGGCGGCATGGTGCGCACCGCGTTCCTGTGCATCCTGCTGGTGCTGGTGATGATGTACGTGGGCGGTCCGGTCACCAAGTCCGCGTTCGTGAAGGCCTGGTCGGCGCGGACGTACGCGATCTACCTGATCCACCCGGTCTGCATCTACCCCACGCTCGCCGCGCTGGCACCGCAGATCGGCAACGTCCCGGCGCTGCTCGTGGCGCTGCTGCTGACCGCCGCCGTGACCGAGGTCCTGCACCGCTACGTGGAGATGGCCGTGCACCGGCGCATCCGCCGGTGGGAGAAGAAGCGGTCCGCGTCCGCCCCTGCGCGCTGATTCACGGCCGGACGACCGCATCGCGGCGCCGCCGACGTCGTTGTACCCGCTGGACGGGGGGACGGCGGGCTCCTCTGGCCACTGACGGTGCCCGGCCCGTTACTCTTCTCGCCGCAATGGCGGTCCGGGACCGCACGAGGGCGAAGGGGGTCGGTCCCGCTGGAGTCACCAGCACGCACCCAGACCGGCGCTGACCAGGCACGTTCCGAGAAGACGCGGGTCGCGTTCATCGACATCGGCCGGGCCGTCGGCGCCCTCCTGGTCTTCTACAGCCACATCGCGGCCCAGTGGGTGGGCAAGCGCGACGAGGAATCCCGGTTCTTCGACGTGCTGAACGCCGTGTCCAGCGACCCGTTCCACATGTCGCTGCAGGGCATCGGCGAGGTCGCCGTGCCGTTCTTCTTCCTGGTCAGCGGGTTCGTCGTGACCCCGATCGCGCTGCGGCACGGCCAGACCCGCTTCGGCCTGAACCGGCTCTCGCGCGTCTACCCTCCGATGATCTTCACCGTGCTCCTGACCGCGCTGCTGATCACCATCGGCGGTGGTCTGCTCGCGACCGGCCAGGCCCAGACGATCAGCGCGTGGACGCTGTTCACGAACTCCGTGCTGGTCAACTACCTGATCTTCCCGCAGGTCGTGCTGGTGGGCGTGGCCTGGACGCTGATCGTCGAGGTCATCTTCTACCTGGTGCTGATCCTGCTGATCCCGGTGCTCAAGCGCTGGGTGTGGCTCGGTCTCGCCATCGAGCTGACCTTCGTGTTCATCGTGCTGATGAGCCGGGCCCAGTTCGGCAAGTCGTGGTCGCTCTTCGCCGTGAACGTCTCGTACCTGCCGATCCCGATCATCGGCCAGATCATCTGGGCGACCACCACCAAGCGCATCCCGCTGTGGGCAGGCGGCGTCTACACGGCGCTGGCGTGGTCGTTGTACGTGCTCGGCGACCTGCTGAAGCTGGGCCGCGTCGACAACTCGTACAGCCTGGCGCTGGCCATCGCGGTGATGTGCTTCCTGATGGGCCTGTTCGCCGAGCCGCGGCTGCGCGAGCGGAAGTTCTGGATCGCGCTGTCCGAACGCAGCTACTCCATCTACCTGCTGCACGGCCTGATCGCGTTCGCCGTGCTGGACCTGCTGCGCCCGGCCGTTCCGCTGCTGCCGGCCGTGGTGATCGCCGTGGCGGCCACGTTCGCGTTCGTCGAGCTCAGCTACCGGTTCGTCGAGAAACCGAGCCACAAGCTCGCGCGCAGGCTTTCCCGGCCGTCGCCCAAGCCCAAGCCCACGCCCGCGCCGGAACCAGAGCCGAAGCCGGCGCCGGAGACAGCGGCCCCCGTGGCGGAGGAGAGCACCGAGATCACCCCGGCGCGGGAGCACCGGGACTCGCGCGCGATCGTGGCGGCCGAGGTGACGATCGAGCTGCCGCGCGTGCGCAAGCGGGCCGTTCCCGCCGTTCCCGCCGTCGCTGCCGCGGAGGACGAGGACCACACGCAGGTCCTGCCGCGCGTGCCGAACTACCCGACCACCGACCCGGACGAGGGTTCCCGCCGCCGGCGACTGGACGACAACGCCCGCGGGGCCGTGACCGTGGCCGCATTGCTCGCCGAGCAAACCCAGAGGGAACAGGCCAGAAAAGATCACCGGTCCGAGCGGCGCAGCCGGGAGAATCGACCGGCTCAGTGAGTCGCTCCCACTTGCAACCGCCGACGAGTGCTAGACGTCTACCTGTGTAAGTCACCGTTCGGAGGCGACACATGTGGATCAGCGTGACATTAGTCACATTAGGTGGTTTGGCGTTCTTGACGCGAACCGTGACGGCCGTCCTGGCCGTTTCCTCTCGCAAGAAGATGAATGACTACACTAAGCCACAAACGTCCACCAATTGAGATACTCGTTCGGCCTACGGCTTACGGGCGAACGTTGACTTACCGTACGATCCTTTCGGGTCGTATGACTGAACGGTCACCTGATGGGGACCTCACAGGGGTAGGTGCGCCATGGACCACGCACTGAGCAAGGTCATCGAGCTGCGCGAAAACGGGTTTCAGTTCCTGCACCTGAGGGACGACGCCGGGCAGCTCGACCGCATCATGGCGTTCAAACAGCGCAGAGGGTTCATCGACTCGATCCTCTTCTGGTCGGAGACCGAGGCCCGCGCGGGACGACTGCCCGCGGTGCGCGACTCGGCCAGGCCCGCGCAGGCCGTCTGGATCTACGAGGGCCCGTTGATCGAGGCCGTGGACCGGTTGCTGGACCTGCCGGAACCGGGTGCGCGCAACGCGCCGTCGTTGATGAAGGCGACCGCGTCCGATCTGGCCGTCGTGACGACGCTGCCGTTCAAGCTGAAGCTGCCGCCCGGCGCCATCGCCTGACGACGTGCCGGTCATTTCCCAGTCGCCAGTTGTTGCGGCGACTTCGAATGCTGCGCCGAACAGCTCACCGAACGTGTGAAGAACTTCCCCCTCCCGGATTACGCAGCTTGATGTAGAGGGGTCGGGTGCGGAACCTTCGCGCCCATGAACCTCAGGAAGACCGTCGCGGGGGCCGCCGTGGCCCTCGGCAGCGCCACCGTCATGCTCGGCCTGGGTGGCATCGCGCACGCGGACACCGCGAACGCCAACGCCCACACCGCTCCCGACCTGGGTGGCCAGCTCGGTGACGTCGCGTCCGTGGGCGACCTCGCCTCCGTCAACACCAAGGACGTCGACGGCAAGGTCCAGGCGCTCAACGCCCAGCAGCCCGACGTCAACGCGATCGTCGAGAACGTCGACTCCAGTGCGACCGCGACGCTGCTGGGCCTGACCGAGCCCTCGGGTGTGCCGACCGGCAACGCCTCCGTCGACATCTGATCGTCGGCATCTGATCGTCCGCCGCTGAACTGACCAGTTCTTCCTGACCGGAGCGGCGCCCGGTTCCCTCCCCCTCGAACCGGGCGCCGTTCCACTTTCTCCAGCACCTGAAGAGAGGGAACCGCCGTGCGCCTGAAGAAGATCGTCGCCTCCGCCGGGATCGCCGCCGGTGCGCTGGCCGCGTTGGCCGGCACCGCGAACGCGAGCCCGCAGGCCGTTCCGCAGCTGCCGCAGCTCGACCCGGTCACGCAGCTCAGCGAGCTCGGCGACCGCGCGGGTGTCACGGCGCTGCACGACCTCAACGGTCCGAACGTGACGGCGGTGCACAACGGCACCGCGCTGGTGGAGGGCTGAGCTAGCGACCGACCGCGTACCCCTGTGCGCCGCGCGGGTTGGCCCCGGCGCGCAGGAGCCCGTCCGCGGCGTCCCTGGCCACGGCCGACATCCGGCCGAGGGTCCACTCGCCGGCGTCCACGACCTGGTGGCCACGCGCACGCAACGCTGCCAGCACGTCCACGCCGGCGCGTGACTCGATGACGAGCTCCCCCGGTGTCCAGGCCCGCGGGTAGAACGAGCTCGGGAACGCGTTGGAGTGCCACATCGGCGAGTCGATCGCCTCCTGCAGGTTCAGCCCGGCGCGGTGCGCGAGCCAGAAGCCGAGCTGCCACTGGTCCTGCTGGTCCCCGCCGGGCGTGCCGAACGCCAGTGCGGCCTCCCCGTCCCGCAGCGCCATCGACGGCGACAGCGTGATCCGCGGGCGCTTGCCGGGGGCGAGCGAGTTCGGCAGTCCCCGGTCGAGCCAGAACATCTGGGCGCGGCTGCCCAGGCAGAACCCGAGCGACGGGATCGTCGGCGAGGACTGGAGCCAGCCGCCGGACGGGGTCGCGGAGACCATGTTGCCCCAGCGGTCCACGACGTCGACGTGCACGGTGTCGCCGCGCGTCACGCCGGAGCGCGCCACCGTCGGCTCGCCGATCGCACCGGTCGGGTCGGACACGGGGGTGGCGGGTCCGCCGGTGATGTGCCGGGGCAGCACGGGTGCGCGGCCGCCGGGCGAGCCGGGCCGCAGCTCGTAGGAAGCGCTCTCCCCGATCAGGGCACGGCGTTCGGCCGCGTAGGAGCGGGACAGCAGGATGTCGAGCGGGACGTCGCCGACGTCGCCGTACCAGGCCTCGCGGTCGGCGAACGCCAGCTTGGCCGCCTCGACCGCCAGGTGCACGGTCTCCGCGGTCGGCCTGCCGTCCACGTAGGACAGGTCGTAGCCCTCCAGCAGCCGGAGCTGTTGCACCAGAACGGGTCCCTGCGTCCACGCGCCGGCCTTGACGAGCGTCCACTCGCCGAACTCCGCGGTCAGCGCGTCCTCGTACGACGCCTCCCACGACGCCATGTCCGCACCGGTCAGCACACCGGCGTGGTCGCGGCCGGAGTCGTCGCGGTGGGCGGTCCGGCAGAACTCGTCGACCTGGGCGGCCACGAAGCCCTGCGACCACGCCCTGCGCGCGGCCTCGATCTGCGCCTCGCGGTCGGCGCCCGCGGCCTCGCCGGCGGCGAGCAGCCACTCCCAGGTGTCGGCGAGCTTCGGGTTGCGGAACCGGCCACCGCGCGCGGGCAGCGCACCGCCGGGCAGCCACTGCGCGGCCGAGGTGGTCCAGTGGTCGCGGAAGAGGTCGGAGACGCGTTCGATGGTGTCGACGACGCGGTCGAGGAGCGGGAACCCGTCCCTGGCGTAACCGATCGCGCGGTCGAGCACCTCGCGCAACGTCTTGGTGCCGTGGTCGCGCAGCAGCGTGAGCCAGCCGTCCCACGCGCCCGGCACGGTCGCCGCCAGCAGGCCGCTGCCGGGGATCAGGTCGAGGCCGAGGCCGGCGTAGTGGTCGATCGTGGCGGCGGCGGGCGCGACGCCCTGGCCGCTCAGCACGCGCGGGGCGGACCCGGCCTTCGCGAAGATGATCGGCACCTCGCCGCCGGGGCCGTTGAGGTGCGGTTCCACGACCTGGAGCACGAATCCGGCGGTGACGGCGGCGTCGAAGGCGTTCCCGCCGTCCTCCAGCACGGCCATGGCCGCCGAGGAGGCCAGCCAGTGGGTCGAGCCGACCATGCCGAAGGTGCCGACGAGTTCGGGGCGCGTGGTGAACACCCCATAAAGGTACGCGGGGCTAACTAAATTGCGTGACTCCGAGTGACGCACGACCCACGCCCGAATGGAGCAGCCCTGCGCGGGCCAGCGCCTCCGCGTCCAGGTGGTTCCGGGAGTCGACGATCGTGTGACCGTCCATGAGCTCGGCCACCCGCGACCAGTCGAGCGTGCGGAACACCGGCCAGTCGGTCAGCAGCACGACCGCCTCGGCGCCCTTGACCGCCTGGTAGGGGTCGTCGACCACCAGCATCCCGGTGATCGGCCCGCTCACCTCCGGGTCGTGGGCGGTGAGCTCGGCACCCTCCAGCACCAGCTGTTCCGCCACGGCCAGGGCGGGCGAGTCGCGCAGGTCGTTCGTGCCGGTCTTGAACGCGAGCCCGAGCACGCCGATCCGCACTCCGGCGAGCGTTCCACCGCAGGCGGCGCGGACCTTCTCGACGACCCGCAGCTGTGCGCGGACGTTCGCCTCGATCGTGGAGCGGACCAGTCCGAAGTCGACACCCGCCGCCTCGGCGATCTGCACCATCGCGTGCGTGTCCTTGGGCAGGCACGACCCGCCCCAGCCCGGTCCCGGCCGCAGGAACGACTGCCCGATCCGCTTGTCGTAGCCCATGCCCTCGGTGACCGACTCAACGTCGGCGCCCAGCCGTTCGCACAGCTCGGCGACCGCGTTGACGTACGAGAGCTTCATCGCGAGGAAGCAGTTGGCGGCGTACTTGACCATCTCGGCGCTGGCGGCGTCCATCAGCACGGTCGGGGCGCCCAGCTTGGCGAACAGCGCCGCCACCCGCTCGGCCGCGGACGGCGAGTCCGACCCGACCACGATCCGGTCCGGGTGCAGGAAGTCGCGCACGGCCGTGCCCTCGCGCAGGAACTCGGGGTTCGACACCACCGCCACGTCCTCACGCCCGAGCAACGCGCGCACGCGTTCCGACGTACCGACGGGCACCGTGGACTTGGTGACCACGACCGTCCCGTACGGCAGCACGTCGCGGATCTCGGCGGCCACGGACTCGACGGCGCTGAGGTCGGCCGCACCACCCGCGCCCATCGGCGTCGGCAGGCAGAAGAACACGACGTCGGCGTCCCGCACCGCGGGAGCGGCACCGACGACGAACTCCAGCCTTCCGGCCAGCCGGCCCTCGACGACGAGCTCGGCGAGCCCCGGTTCGAGGATGTCGACCTGGCCGGCGCGCAGTCTGACCACCTTCTCCGCGTCGACGTCCGCGCACACGACGCGGTGTCCCAGTGATGCGAGGCAGGCTCCCGTGGTGAGTCCCACGTAGCCGGTGCCGACGACCGCGATGCGACGGGCGAACATGCGGGTGACCCTGACATCCCCGGTTGGCCGCTCGGGGAACACCGTACGACTTTCGTCGTAGCTGACCGTGACAGATCTCCTCCCAGAGGTCTACCGGCGCGGGCGATGTTTCGAACACCGTCGAACGGCACAGTTCAAGGCATGGGAGTTCTGCTGATCGCAATGATCTTCATCGGCCTCGCGGTGCTGGCAGCGGTGCCCCTGGTGGCGCTGCTGCACCTGTCCGACCGTTGACCCGGTCCGGGGGTCGACCACCGGGTAACGAGCGTTAACCTCCTCGCGAGCAGTTCGCTTCGAGGAAGGTGAAGGCATGGAGATCTCGGGTACCGCGGCCATCGTCACCGGTGGCGCGTCCGGTCTCGGCGGCGCGACCGCACGTGCGCTGGCGGCGCGTGGAGCGCAGGTGTTCGCGCTCGACCTGCCCGGCGCGATCGAGAAGGCGGAAGCCGTCGAGAACGTCACCTACCTGGCCGCCGACGTGACCTCCGGCGACGAGGTCCAGGCCGCCGTCGACACCGCGGCCGGCTCCGGTGCCCCGCTGCGCATCACGGTGAACTGCGCTGGCATCGGCCCGTCGACCAGGACCGTCGGCAAGAGCGGCCCGCACGACCTCGACCTCTACCGCAAGGTCGTCGAGGTCAACTTGATCGGCACGTTCAACGTGCTGCGCCTCGCCGCCGCCGCGATGGGCAAGACCGAGGAGCTCGAGCACGGCGCCCGCGGCGTCATCATCAACACCGCCTCGATCGCCGCGTTCGACGGCCAGATCGGCCAGGTCGCCTACGCCTCCTCCAAGGGCGGCGTCGTCGGCATGACCCTCCCGGCCGCGCGCGACCTGTCCTCCGTCGGCATCCGCGTGCTGACCATCGCCCCCGGCATCGTCGACACCCCGATGCTCGCCACGGTCTCCGACGAGTTCCGCGCGGGCCTCGCCGCCGGTGTGCCGTTCCCGAAGCGCCTGGCGCAGCCGTCGGAGTACGCGCAGCTGGCCGTGTCGATCGTGGAGCACGACTACCTCAACGGCGAGGTCATCCGCATGGACGGCGCCCTCCGCATGTCCCCTCGCTAGCCCCACGCGCCTGCTTCTCGAGTGCACGCGGGGAGCTTTCGTACTCACATGAGGTACGAAAGGTCCCCGCGTGCGTTCGGCGTGGGCGGGCGGCGCGTCAGAGGTCGCCGGCGTAGGGCAGGCGGGACATCGCGTCCGAGGTCATCCACTCGCGCAGGCGGTGGGTGGCCCGGACGTCGTCCTCGTTGTACTCCAGCAGCCTGCGCCGCTGGTCGAGGTCGAGCGGGTCGCCGTTCAGGCCGACCGCGGACCGGTACCAGCGCATCGAGTTCTCGCCGCCCGCCTCCGGGTCGCGCCACGTGAAGCCGGCGACCGGGGCGATGATCTTCAGTCCCTTGCCGTGGGCGCACAGGAACTGCTCGCGCACGATGCCGAAGAGGTCCACCCACGCGTCGGAGCCGATGAACTCCTTGACCTGCGCCACGGTCGGGATGCCGGGCTTGCCGGCGAACCGTTCCGCGGACGCCAGCAGCCAGCGGTTCTCGGCGAGCTCGTTGTAGCAGTAGGCGCGGAACGACAGGCCGCGTGCCTTGGCGCGCAGGCGGATGCCGGTCAGCCAGGTCCAGAACTCGGCGAACGAGCGAGCCTCGTCGTCGCACGGCAGCGCGTCCCACGTGACGAACGCGCGGTAGCCGTGGTCCTCGTCGACGTCCTTGCCGGACAACAGACATCCCCACATGTACGCGCCCAGGTCGCCGAAGCTCTCCATGTCGACGTCGACCTCGACGTCGGCGCGTGGCACGTTCATCTCCCGCACGCGGCGGACCAGCGTGAGGTCGCGCAACCACGCCCGCGCGAGCACGACCGCGTCGCCGAACGGCATGCCGACGAGCTGGATCGGACCGTCCGAGGCCGGGTCGAGCTCCGCCAGTTGGTCCACAGTGGACAGACCGATCCTGCGCAGCGCCACCGCGTCCTCGCCGCGCACGACCAGTGAGACGTCCCTGCCGCGCTTGAGGTCGGTGTCGCAGGTCGGCCACCACGGGCAGGTCTTGCAGTCGACGATCCGCGACGGCTTGGCGAGCGGGTCCTTCTGGTTCGCCGCCGCCAGCGCCACGGCCAGCCGGTCGGAGAACCGCGCGTCGTACTCGGCCAGCGCGGTGCGGCCGCCGGGCCAGGTCGGTGCCTCCAGGTCGTGCCACAGCACCACGTCGGCGTCCATGCCGATCACGCCACCGGTCGCGCGGGCGTTCGTCGCGTGGCCCGCGGCCTGGAGCTGGCGCTGGGCGTGCGCGAGCCGGAGCTGGTCACGGGGCTGCGGCCGGACCTTGCGGTGCGGGTCGGTGCGGCTGCCGCCGGGCAACGGCATGGTCAACGGGCTGGTGCGCGCGCCCTGGCCGGGATCGGTGATCTTGTGCCGCACCACGAGCACCGGCACGTACCCGGTCGCGTCCTTCACCAGCAGGTCGATGCCACCACGACGGCCGCCACGCGGGTCACGCGGCAGTGCGGCGCCCCAGATGTAGGGCGCGCCCATCTCCATCGCCGCGAGCGTGACGCGTTCCCGGTCCGCGGTCCGCACCTCGGGACCGTTCGGCACCTCGAAGAGGTTCGAGCCGACGATCCGCCCGAGGGCGTCCGCCACCGCGCGGCGGTGGTTCGCCGCGTCCGCTTTCCGTTGTTCCGAAGCCGGGTCCAGCGCCGCTTTGGGAGCGTCGCGCATCTCCGGATCGTTTTCGAGGTGCACCCGCCGCCGACAACGAGTGACCACGCCGGCGTCTAGCTGCACCTGGGAAGTCACCGGTGCAGCGTATGTCGCGCGCCGACCTCATGTGCCAGCAACCTGGGCAGTAAGTTTCACGTGACGGAGGAGGTGTACCCGAATGGCGCGCAAAGCGAAGGCCGGATTCACGCCCGGCAGGGCGAAGAACCTGGTCGGCGTCGCGAAGGTGGTGGCGCCCGCGCTCATCCCGGTGCTGGCCCCCGTGATCGCCCGCGGAGCTGGGGTTTTGAGCGAGCAGTACGACCGCTACCGCGCACGGAGGCTCGGCATCGACGTGGCCGACATCGGCCGGTACTCCGGTTACGGGGCCCGGTTGCACGCGCGGATCGTCGGCTTTTCGGAGTCGCTCGAGACGGTGCGGGCCGCGGATTCCGATTGGGTTTCGAAGACCGAGGCGCGCCTGTCGCAACTGCTCGCCGCCGTGCGCGCTTCCGAACGCATGCCGACGGCCCGGCGCAAAGCAGCGCACCGGGCCGTCGGAACCGATCTGGACGTGTTGGAGCAGGAACTGCTCAGGCGTCTGAACGTGCGCTGACGTTCGGCGTGCGCCCGGTCACCTTGGCCACGGCCTCGACCGCCGCCTCCTCGACCACCTGACCGGGGTCGAGGTGGGCGGTGACCTCCTCCATGACCTCGGCCACGCGTTCCTCGCGCCGGATCATCGGGTCGGACCGCAGGTCCTTGGCCAGCGAGACGCACAGGCCGACCATCACGACCATGAACGGCAGCGCCGCGATGATCGTGAGGTTCTGCAGGCCGGTCAACGCGTTGGAGCCGCCGACCAGCAGCATCACCGCGGCCACGGCACCGGTGAGCACGCCCCAGAACACCACCACGGCCTTGGTCGGGTGCATGGAGCCCCGCTGGGAGAGCGTTCCCATCACGATGGACGCGGCGTCGGCGCCGGACACGAAGAAGATGGCGACGAGGATCATCACGACCACGCCGGCCACGGTGGCCAGCGGGAACTGGTCGAGCAGCGAGAACAGCTGCGACTCCGGCGTCGACTGGCCCGCGAGGTCCACACCGGACCGCTGCTCGAAGATCGCCGAGCCGCCGAGGATCGCGAACCACACCAGCGACACCGCGGACGGCACGAGGATCACGCCGGCGACGAACTGGCGGATCGTGCGGCCGCGCGAGATGCGGGCGATGAACGTGCCGACGAACGGCGTCCAGGAGATCCACCACGCCCAGTAGAAGATCGTCCAGCCGGACAGCCACGTCTCGGTCGCCTCACCACCGGAGGCGGCGGTGCGACCGGCCATGTTGGCCAGCTCGCGGAAGTAGTCGCCGAGCGCGGTGGGCAGCAGGTTCAGGATGAACACCGTCGGGCCGACGACGAACAGGAACAGCGCCAGCACCACGGCCAGCACCATGTTGGTGTTCGACAGCCACTGGATGCCCTTCGCGACCCCCGAGACGGCGGATGCGACGAACGCCACGGTCAGCACGGCGATGACCGCGACCAGCACGCCCTTGCCGACCTGGCCACCCCACCCGGCCGCCTCCAGCCCGCTCCCGATCTGCAGGGCGCCGAGACCGAGGGAGGCGGCCGAGCCGAACAGCGTGGCGAAGATCGCCATCACGTCGATCGCACGGCCCCACCCCGACGCGGCCCTGCGACCGAGCAGAGGGGCGAAGGCAGCGCTGATCAGCGACGACCGGCCACGGCGGAAGCTCCCGTAGGCGATCGCGATGCCGACGACGGCGTAGATCGCCCACGGGTGCAGGGTCCAGTGGAAGAGCGTGGTGGCCATGGCGGTCTCGAGGGGGTCGCCCTCGGTGCCGGGCGGCGGCTTCACGAAGTGCGTGAGCGGCTCGTTCACGCCGTAGAACATGAGCCCGATGCCCATGCCGGCGCTGAACATCATCGCGACCCACGAGACCGTCTTGAACTCGGGTTTCTCGTCGTCACGACCGAGCGGGATCTTGCCGTAACGGCTGAAGGCGAGCCAGAGGGCGAACAGCACGAAGCCGGACGCCGTGAGCACGAAGGCCCATCCCAGGTTCTGGATGACCCACCCGAGCGCGGTCTTCGAGGCCGAGGCCAACGAGTCAGTTCCGGCAATCCCCCAGGCCACGAATGCAAGCGTGAGACCTGCGGCAACGCCGAACACGACCCGGTCGGTGCGGCCCGGCCTGTCGCATTGGTTGTGCATGCGGCCCTAGATACCCACTCGTGGACCGATGCAAACCGGTCGCATTACCCTCAGATCCGTGAGCACCCGGTCGAGTGAGATGCGCACCCTTCGCGGTGCCGTTCTCGCGGTGACCTCGTCGGCGCTCACGATCGCCGCCCACGGCATCGGCGGTGGTGAGCTCGCGGAGTTCGTCCACGCGCTGCCGCTGGTGGTGCTGATCGCGTTCGCGGCGGCGTCGCTCGCGGACCGGCGGACCGGGAGGCTCTCGGTCATGGCCGGGCTCGCCACGGCCCAGCTCGCGCAGCACCTGCTGCTGACCTGGGTCAGCCACGAGCACGCCGGCACGCTCACCTGGCAGATGTTCGGCGCGCACCTCGTCGCGGCGACGCTGACCGGGCTGTTGCTGTTCCACGCGGAGAACGCGCTGTTCCGGCTGTTCGCCGCGGTCACCCGCCTGATCCCCCGCAGGCTCACGCCGCAGCCGGTGCTCACGCCGGTGCGGACGTCCACCGGCACGCCCTACCTGCGGCGCGCACACGCCGCCGAGCTGAGCCGTGCCCACGGGCTGCGCGGCCCGCCCTGTGGTTCCTGACACCCACGCACCCGCATCTCCCCCCTTTGGCATCAGGAGCCACAACCACATGTCTGCACATCGCTTTGGCGTGCGCGCGCTCGCCGTCCTCGCCGTGGCCGGGTTCGCCGTCCTCGGCACCCCCGCGATCGCGTCCGCGCACGTCAGCGCCCAGCCCTCGGAGTTCACGCAGGGCGGCCGCGCCACGTTCGCGTTCCGCGTCCCGAACGAGCGGGACAACGCCGGCACGACCAAGATCGAGGTCACGCTGCCGCAGGACACCCCGCTCACCTCGGTGCGCACCCGGCCGCTGCCCGGCTGGAAGGCAGAGGCGGTCAAGGGCAAGCTCGACAAGCCCGTCACGGTCGCCGGCAAGGAGATCACCGAGGCGTTCACGTCGATCACCTGGACCGCGGAGCCCGGCACGAAGATCGGGGTCAACGAGTACCAGGAGTTCTACGTCGCCCTCGGCACGCTGCCGGAGAAGGACACCCTGCTGCTGCCGACCAAGCAGACCTACGAGAACGGCGAGGTCGTCGACTGGAGCCAGCCCGCGGGCGCCGACGGCAAGGAGCCGGAGCACCCGGCACCCGCGCTGAAGCTCGCCCCGAAGAAGGCGGACGGCGACGACCACGGCCACGGCTCGACGAACGCCGCGAACTCGACCGACACGCACGAGGCGTCGGCCGCCGGTTCCGACCAGACCGCCCGCTACCTCGGTGGCGCCGGCCTGGCCGTCGGTGCGCTGGGTCTGGGCTTCGGCATCGGCGCGATCCTGCGTTCGCGCAGGAAGGCGTGACCCACAGCATGAAGCGCGCACTCATCGCGTGCCTGATCGCGGGTGCGGCCGTGCTCACCACGGCCGCGCCCGCTTCGGCGCACAACGCACTGATCAGCAGCGACCCGAAGGACAAGTCCTCGCTGGAGGTCGGCCCGTCCTCGGTCACGCTGACCTTCGACCAGGACGTGCAGGGCGGCAAGGACATCAACACGATCTCGGTGGTGGACGCGAACGGCGGCCACTACGAGGCGCCGGGCGACCCGAAGATCACCGACAACTCGGTGTCCGCCCAGGTCAACGCCCTGGGCAAGGCTGGTCAGTACAAGATCGGCTACCGGATCCTGTCCGCGGACGGCCACCCGGTCTCCGGTGAGCTGACGTTCACGCTCACCAAGGACGGCACCGGTACGCCCACCACCCCGGCCAGCGCCGACGCCTCCGGCAGCAGCGACTCCGGTGGCGGCATCCCGCTGTGGGTGTGGATCGTCGGCGCCGTGGTGCTGCTCGGCGGCGGCGTGTTCATCGCCCTGCGCGGCGGCGGCGGGAGCGCCAAGGCATGAGCGACGTCCGGACCACCGCCCCCACCCACTACCGCGTGCTCGCCGGTCTGGTGTTCGGCGCGCTCGCGGGCATCGCCCTCGGCCTCGTGCTGGCGCCACCCGTCGTGGTCGCCGGGGTCGTGGACGCCGGGGCGGCGGTCCGGTACGGCCTGCCGGTCACCCGCGTGCTGCTCGACGTGTCGGCGACGATCGTCGTCGGCCTGTCGATCCTGCCGAAGCTGCTCGGCTTCGACCGGCCCACGCACACCGAACCGGTCATGCGGATCGCCCGGCCCGCCGCGGTCGTCGCCGCGGCGGTCTGGGTGGTGACCGCGCTGCTCGCGATCGTCCTGCAGGCGGCGGAGCTGCGGCCGGGCAGCGACGTCAGCATCGGCAACGCGGCCGACTACATCGCCACGGTCGGCGCCGGCAAGGGCCTGCTGTTCAGCGCCGCCTGCGCGTTCGCGTACCTGCTGGTCGGCGTGCTGGCGGTGCGCAGCGGCGAGTCCGTGCCGGCCGAGCTGCGCATCCTGGTCTCGATGTTCGGCCTGCTGCCGATCCCGGTCACCGGGCACGCCTCCAACTGGAAGTACCACGACTACTCGATGGTCTCCATGGAGCTGCACGTGCTGGGCGCGGCGGCGTGGACCGGCGGGCTCGGCGCGCTGATGGCGCTGGTCGCGTACCGCAAGGGCCTGCTCGCCGTCGCGCTGCCGAAGTTCTCCCGGATCGCGACCGTCAGCCTGGTCGTCGTCACGGTGACCGGCCTGTTCAACGGTCTGCTGGAGCTGGCCCTCAACCCGGTCGTGCCGTTCCCGCAGTCGATGTTCACCACCGGCTACGGCCTGCTGTTCCTCGGCAAGGCGGCGTGTGCGGCCGCGGTCGCGGTGCTCGGCGCGCGCATCCGGTGGAAGCTGCTGCCGCAAATCTCGCAGCACCGGACCACGGCGATCGTGCAGTGGGCGGTCTTCGAGATCACCGTCATGGGCCTGGCGTTCGGCCTGGCCGTCGTGCTGAGCCGCGCACCGGTCAGCTGACCCCGGTCGCGACCCTGACCAGGTCGGCGAGCGCACGTGACCGGCTGTGCGGTGGCCACGCGATCACCGTGGTCACCTTCGGGGCGTCCACGACCGGAACGGCGACCAGCCCTTCGGTGAGCCTCGTGCGGAAGTCCTCCGGCACCACGGCGACGGCCCTGCCGAGCTCGATCATCTGGAACAGCTGCGTCAGGTTGCGCACCTCGATGCCGGGACCGTCCGGGTAGGTGCCGTCCGGACGCGGCCAGCGGGCCCGTTCGGCCAGACCGCTGACGTCCGCCATCCGCAGCTGCGCCACTCCCGCGAGCGGGTGCGCCGACGGCATCACCGCGACCTGGTCCTCGGTGTGCAGGACCTCCACGTCGAGGCCGGTCGTCGGGTCGTACGGCTCGTGCAGCAACGCCACGTCGGCCCGTCCGTCGAGCAGCGGGACGTGGGTGTTCGACTCGCACAGCAGGACGTCGACCGGCACGGCACCGGGCTGGGCGGCGTACACGTCGAGCAGCTTCGCCAGCACCTCGCCGGAGCTGCCCGCCTTCGCGGCGAGCACCAGCGACGGCCGGTCGGCGGCCGCGTCCCTGGTGCGGCGTTCGGCCGCGACGACAGCGGCGAGGATCGCCCTGGCCTCGGCCAGCAGGGTCTCCCCGGCGGCGGTGAGCAGGACCTTGCGGCTGGTGCGGGTCAGCAGTTCGACGCCGAGCCGGTGTTCGAGCTGAGCGATGGTGCGCGACAGCGGCGGCTGGGCGATGCCCAGGCGTTCGGCGGCGCGGCCGAAGTGCAGCGCCTCGGCGACCGCGACGAAGTAACGGAGCTCCCTGGTCTCCACGCCGTCCACCGTATCCATACCGCTGGGGTATCGCTGCGACACCGAGGTGGTGTTGGTCTTCACGGCCTCGCGGAAGACGATCAGAGGCATGAGCGAACAGACGATTGCACTGGTCACGGGCGCGAACAAGGGCATCGGGTACGAGATCGCCGCCGGTCTCGGCGCGCTCGGCATGAGTGTCGGTGTGGGCGCTCGGGACGCCCGGCGTGGCGAGGAGGCGGCGGAGAAGCTGCGGGCGAACGGCGCGGACGCGTTCTTCGTGCCGCTGGACGTGACCGACGACGAGAGCGTGGCCGCGGCCGCGGCGCTGTTCGAGGAGCGGTTCGGCCACCTCGACGTGCTGGTCAACAACGCGGGCATCGCCGGGTCGTGGCCCACGCCGCCGTCCGCCGCCACCCCGGCGGGCCTGCGGGAGGTGCTGGAGACCAACGTGATCGGCGTCGTCCGGGTCACCAACGCGGTGCTGCCCCTGCTGGGCCGGTCGGCACGGCCGCGGATCGTCAACCAGTCGAGCCACCTGTCGTCGCTGACCCTGCAGACCGCGCCGGACGCGGCCTTCCACGACATCGACGGGATCTACACGCCGTCGAAGACGTTCCTGAACGCCGTCACCGTGCAGTACGCCAAGGAGTTGACCGGCATGAAGGTCAACGGCGCCTGCCCCGGCTACGTCGCGACCGAGTTCAACGACTTCCAGGGGCGGGAGACGCCGGCGAACGCCGCGCGGATCGCGGTCGAGCTGGCCACGCTGCCCGACGACGGGCCGACCGGTGGCCTCTTCGACGGCGATGGTCCGGTGCCCTGGTGATGCGTTGTTCAACGTGAAACATCCGGGGTGACCGGGGCTGCACTCGGCGAGTGGTCCGTTCGACGCGGCGAACAGCGCGCGAACGGACTAGTCGGTGATCAGTCGGGCCGAAGATTCTTCGCGCATGCGGGCCAGGCGGTTCATCGTCCGCTGGCCGCGGCGGTCGAGCTCACGGCTGTCGATCCAGCCGTTGGCGTAGTAGCGGTAGTCCTGCGCGAGGGCGACGAGCTCGGCGAGGTAGTCGGCGGAACGCCGCCGGCGCTCCTCGTCGAACGACGCGAGCAGCGGCAGCTGGGTGTCCACGACCTCGTCGAGCAGCTGCGCGGACCGCAGCGCTCTCCGTGACCGCCACCTCCGAGTAAGCATCACGCGCCGCACCCCGCCCTTCGCCCCGACCTGCCGCACCTTAGGCCCTGTGTTTCCCGCCCGTCGATGCTGCATTCGTGTCAGGGGCTCCTGGCGTTACCGGTTCGTGTCCCACGCCATCCGAACGTGGTGCTATGGGGCCCAAACGACGTGCTGGTCAGGCAGCCGTGTCGGCTCCGGTGAAGCGGGCGACGCGGTCGGCCAGCTCGCGGGCCTCGGGGTTGTTGCGGCGCTTCTCGGCCTCCTGGCGCAACGGCTCCATGCGCTGCTTGGTGCGCACCGACTTGAGGCTCTCCGACAGGTCGACCGCCTGGCGGCCGATCTTGGCGCCGTGGTCGATGTCGCCCTCGATGAGGTGGTTGATCGACATCGAGGTCAGGTTGAACGACCGGCTGCGGGCCATGTCGTCGCCGAAGTTGTTGATCGCCTTGGACAGCGCGGGAATGGCGGTCCTCGTGTACTTGGCGTCCACCGTCTGAGCCAGCTCCGTGTGCACCGTGCCGATCATGGACGAGAGGTCGATCTCGTTGAAGAACTTGGCCCACGCGGGCGCCTCGGCGACGTTGGCGCGGGAGAACTCGTCGCGGGCGCGGCCGAGCAGCTTGAGCGCCTGCTCGTCGGAGCCCATCTTCGCGTACGCCCAGGCCTCGTTGGCGCACAGGATGCCCACCGCGAGCTCGGAACCGGAGTTCTGCGCGGCCAGCTGGCCGAGCTGGAACACCTTGAGCGCGTCGTCGGGGGCGTTCTGGTGCAGGTACACGCGGCCCATGCGGTACAGGATGTTCGCCATCAGCGCCTCGTTGTCGCCCTGCTTGGCGAGGTCGAGCGCCTGACCGAAGTGGTTGCGGGCGGAGTCCATCAGGCCCGTGTCGAACGACGTCCAGCCGGCGAGGTTGTGCAGGTCGGCCAGTGCGACGTAGAGGCGCTGGCGCACGACGTCCGTGGAGCTCGCACCGAGCATCTGCTGTCCCCAGGACAGCTGGGCGACGACCGCGTCGCGGCAGGAGCCGCCGCCGTACTGGTAGTCGAGGGCGCGCAACGCGCGGGTGGCCGCTTCCACCTGGCGCACGTCGGTCATGCCGATGCGTCCCGGAGCCGGAGTCTGTGTGGGGTGTGAGACCCACGACCCGGAGTCCGCTCCGAACACGGCCGCGCCGACTGTCACGGCGGCGGCGTGCGCGAGGAACTTCCGACGCTTCACCGACTCGTCCTCCTCAGGATGGGGTGTGTCCGCGGCTGCGGCCACCCTCACTGCCGTTGTCTCGTCATAGGCGAGACCCATGTATCCACGTGGGACACCCAGGCCGATGGCGATCCTGGTCAGGACGTCGTAGGCCATCACCTGACGTCCCTTGAGGATCTCCGAGACCTCGGACTGCGACTGCCCGGTGAGCGCCGCGATCTGGCGCTGGGACACGCCGTGCCGTCGGAGCAGCCGGTAGACCGAGCTGATCTCCCGTCGGGCCAGTGCGTCCCGCATCTCCTGCTGGTCCCACACGTCGGTGGGGATCGGAGAGCCCTGGGAACTCATGGTGTTCATCGCGCACCCTCACAGTCCGTTGGGCGTCATCGGCAGACTAGGGGGAGGTCCCCGAGCCCGAGAAGTCCTCTTCGGCAGGGCTGATCGGCCCTGCCGAACACCGCTTACCGCTCACCGTAAGAGTTCCACCGGTGGGCGCTGTGACGTCCCGTTCCGGCATGAATCATCGCAATCTGGATTCCGGTAAGCGAGTGAGCACGGAGAGGAACAGCCAACCGATGGACAGCTCCTCCCCCGGCTCCACCTCCATCGTGGAGACGGGTGACACCGGATCCACATGGCGCGGCACGACCGGGCAGCGTCGGACGTGGCAGATCAGCTGCGGCGACGTGGTCGACCGGGACCGCCAGCTCACCGTGAAGGTGGTTCAGGGCCGAGTGGTCCTGGTCGGCCCTCCCGGGGAGACGGCAGTCTTGTCCCACGACCAGCTCGTACAGCTCAGGGCCGCGCTACGCGAAGCCGCCGACCAGGCGGAAAGGTGACGGTGACGTTTCGATGGACGCGATCCTCGGACAGGTTCTTCGCAACGCTGTGTGGGAACGCCTCGACCTGCTCACGGAGCTGGCGAGCCGCGCTGACGCCCCGTCCCTCCTGTCGGTGGCTCGATCCGAGCTCCCTCGGCTGACCGAGGGATGGCGTGCTCTGCTGGCAGCGCACGAGCCGGACGAGAAGGGCAACTGCCCCGAGTGCTCCGGTCGTTGGCGCCAGCAGAAGTCACCTTGCTCGGTGTGGCGCGCCGCGTACGAACACCTGGTCGCGGGCGGTCTCGCCCCGCGCCCGGCTCGCCACCTGCGCGAGGCCCCGGTGACCCCTCCTGTCACCCGGACCCGCCGCGCGGTGGCTCGAGCCCACTAACGGGCCTTTGCGACCGACCTGGCGTCCCCCCGACACGACCAGGTCTGCAAACGGCCTACTGACCGGTGGTCCGCGATGTGCGAACCCCCGACCGCTGCATCGCGGACCCCGGTCAGCTCAACTCCACAGATTCCCGCGGGCCGGTGCCGTGCACCTTCCCTCCCGACCGGTACCGGTCCGCGGTCACCAACCCCGGCCCCTTGCCTGCACCTCCCGCGCGGGTGAGGGGCCGTTTCCACGTTCGGACGCCGCGAGCACGGCTGGAGCTGCGCGCCGCTTCTTCCCACTTCCCGCGGTTTCTGCTGCCGGTGCGCCCGGTTCCGCGCCCGGCTTCAGCGGCGCGTACCCGTTTTCCACGTGAGGTAGGACGTGAGGCCGGGCAGCAAGCGGCCGGACAGTTCGAACGCCTTGAGCTGCCACGGGAACAGGTGCTCGGCGCGTTCCTTCTCCACGGCGTCGACGATCGCCGTGGCGACCCGGTCGGGCGTGACCGTCGGGATCAGCCTGGCGATCGCCGGAATCCGCTCCTCCGCGCCGGGGTTGTTGGCGAAGTACTCGCTGGACACCTTGCCCGGCACGACCTCGCTCACGCCGACGCCGGTCCCGCGCAGGTCGAGCCGCAGGGACGCGGTCAGGCCGCGCAACGCCCAGCGCGCCGACTGGTAGCCGACCGCGCCGGGAATCGGCAGCCGCGACACCGGCGAGTTCACGTTGACGATCCAGCCGGAGCCGCGCGACCGCATGGCGCCGAGGAACTCCCTGGTGAGCAGCATGGCGGCCATGAACGGCACGGCGGTCATCGTGGCCAGGTCGTCCTGCGAGCACTCGTCGAGGAACAACCAGCGCCCGACACCCGCGTTGTTGACCAGCACGTCCGGCGTCTCCACGGCCTCGGCGAGCGCGTGGATCTGCGCGGCGTCGGCGAGGTCGGCCGGATGGGCGGTCGCGGAACCGCCGAACTCGGTGATCCGCTCGACCTGCCGATCGAGCAGCTCGGCGCTGCGGGCCACCAGGTGGACGTGCGCACCGCGTGCCGCGAACCGGAACGCGGTCTCCGCGCCGATGCCCTGGGACGCGCCCGTGACCAGTACCCGCTTGCCCGACAGTCGCATCAGTCCACCGATCGCACTCGACTCATCAACACTCCCGCCACCGCCGTCGCCAGCGCCGACGCCGCGAACAGACCGCGGTACCCGCCAAGGTTGGCCAAGATCACCGCGGTCAGCAAGGGCGCGATGACCTGCGGCAACGCGTTGGCCACGTTCAGCACGCCGAGGTCCTTGGCCCGGTCGGACGCCGCCGGCAGCACCTGGGTGAGCAGCGCGATGGCCACGGCCCAGTACGTGCCGAAGCCGACGCCCAGCAGCGGTGCGGCGACCAGCGCGGCGGTCCAGGTCGGCCAGGCGACGAGCAGCAGAGCGGCGAGCGCCATCACGACCGCGGCGAGGTAGACGTACGGCTTCCGGCGCCCGGAACGATCACTCCGTGCGCCGAACAGCACCGCTCCTGCGGCGAGCGCCACCCCGTAGAGCGCCATCAGCACGAGCAGTCCGTCCTCCGGCGACTCGTGGTGGACCACGTCGCCGAGGAAGTAGAGGAGGTACAGCGTGCCGAACGCGTTGCCGAGGTTGATCAGGAGGTGCCCGGCCCACGCCCAGGCGAAGTCGGGGTGCTCCCGGGGTGAGATCCAGAACGTCGGCCGCACCGGCTTGGTGACGAGCTGCGTGTCGGGCGTGCGCAGGACGAAGAAGACGGCACCGACGAGCACGATGGCCGCGCACGCCAGATAACCGGCCTGCAGACCGCTGACCAGCAACGTCACCACGACCGCGCCCAGCACCGTGCCGAGCATCTGGCTGATGCCGATCAACCCGCCGACCTGCGCCCGTTGGGCGATGGGCACCTGGTCGGGCACCACGGCGGTGAGCGCGGCGAGCATGCCGCCGATCCCGGCCTGCACCAGGCACCAGCCGGCGGTCATGACCACGACGGACGGCGCGGTGGCGAGCACCGCCAGGCCGATCGCGCCGACGACCGCCCCGATCAGCGTCCACGGGTGGCGCCGGCCGAACCGCGAGGTCGTGCGGTCGGACAGGTACCCGATGAGCGGCACCACCAGCAGCGACACGGCGGCGCCGACGCCGGTGACGACGCCGAACACGAACTCCTTGTCCGCCACGTCGAGCAGCTCGGCCTGCTGCGGCAGCAGGACCTGGATCGGCGCGTAGACCGCCAGCCACAGCCCGAGGTTCGCGGCGAACAGCCAGGCCATCCAGCCCCGCCGGACCGGGACGACCGGTTCGGCCAGCGCCTCACTCACCGCTGATCACCCTGCGGTACCAGTGGAACGAGTCGCGCGGCGTGCGGCGCTGGGTCTCGAAGTCGACGTGCACCAGGCCGAACCGCTGCGAGTAGCCGGCCTCCCACTCGAAGTTGTCGAGCAGCGACCACACGAAGTACCCGTCGACACCGGCGTCGAGCGCTGCCTTGAGGTGTCCGTCGAGGTAGGCGATCCGGTCGGCGTCCTCGACCTCGTGCGGGAAGCTGCAGCCGCTCTCGGTGACGTGCACCGGCGGCAGGTCCGGGTGCCGTTCGCGCAGGGTGGCGATCATCTCGGTGAGCCCGGACGGCACGACCGGCCAGCCGAACCCGGTGCGCGGGTACTCGTCGACCTCGACCAGCTCGAACGGCAGCGGGTTGCCCTCCGACGGCAGCGTCAGCCTGGTCGGGTTGTAGTAGTTGACGCCGTAGAAGTCGAGCGGCTGGTGGATGGTCGCGAGGTCGCCGTCCCGGACGGGCATGAGCTCGGCGACCGAGTCCGGATAGCGGCCGGCCAGCACCGGATCGGCGTACAGCCAGTTGTGGACGTCGCTGTACGCGTCGGCCGCGGGCTGGTCGGCGGCGGTGGCCGGCCACGCGGGCGTGTGGTTGTTCGCGGTACCGACCGAGCGGGCGTTGTGGCCGCGCAGAACTTCCACCGCACGGCCGTGAGCGAGGTTCAGGTGGTGGGCGGTCGGCAACGCGTCGAAGAGCAGCGTCTTGCCCGGTGCGTGCTCACCGATCGCATAGCCCTGCAACGTGACCATGGCCGGTTCGTTGATCGGAATCCACATGTGGACCCGGTCGGCCAGCCGTTGCGCGACGAGTGCGGTGTAGTCGGCGAACCGGTCGGCGATGTCGCGGCCGAGCCAGCCGCCCTCGGCTTCGAGCTGCAGCGGCGTGTCCCAGTGGTAGAGCGTGGCCACGGGCGCGATGCCGGCCTCGACGAGCGCGTCGACGAGCCGGTCGTAGAAGTCGAGGCCCTCGGCGTTGGCCGGGCCCTTGCCGCTGGGCTGGATGCGCGGCCACGCGATGGAGAACCGGTAGGCGTTGACCCCCAGCTGGGTCATGAGTGCCACGTCCTCGCGCCACCGGTGGTAGTGATCGCACGCAACGCGGGCGCTGTCGTCGTCGTGCACCGGAGCGAAGTCGTCCCACACCGAGGGGCCTCGGCCGCCCGCGTCGAACGCGCCTTCGATCTGGAACGCGGACGTCGACACTCCCCAGAGGAAGTCGCTCATCGATCCTCCAAATGTGAAACTTGTTCGGATCGTAGGCGTGTTGACAGGTTCAGGGAAGTGAAGACGCCGCGCAGAAGGCAAGATGGAAGAACCCGAACTACTGGGAGTCGCCGTGACGAGCACCACCCCGCTCCGCCGTCAGCCCGTCCAGCAGCGCAGCGCCAAGAGGGTCGAGCGCATGCTCGAAGCCTGCGCGACCCTCATCGACGAGGTGGGCTACGACGGCGTCACCACCACGTTGATCGCGGAGAGAGCGGGCGTGGCGGTCGGCTCGCTGTACCAGTTCTTCCCGGACAAGCGGGCCGTCGTGCAGGCGCTGACCCTGCGCAACGTCGACCGGTTCTCCCAGGGCATCACCGACCGCCTCGAACAGGCCACCCTGGAGCACTGGTGGGACGCCGTGGACACGGTGTTCGACGTCTACGTGACGATGCACCGCGAGATCCCGGCGTTCGGCAAGCTGCACTTCGGCGACGTCGTGGACATGCGGCTGCTCGACGACCGGCGGGACAACAACGCCGTCATCTCCGACAAGATCTCCGAGCTGATCTCGGGCAACTTCGGCATCCCGATGAACGAGGTGCAGCTGCCGATCGCGATCGCCGTCGAGGCCGCGGACGCCGTGCTGAAGATGGCGTTCCGCAACAACCCGACCGGCGACCAGGCGATCCTCGTGGAGGCGAAGGCGCTGGTCAGGGGCTACCTGTCGTCGCGGCTGCCGGCCTAGCCGAAGTTGCGGCGCTCACCGCGGTAGGTGGGCACCGTGCGTTCGACGCGGTCGCCGCGCACCAGGTGCACCTCGTCGAACCGCTCGAACAGCTCGCCCGCTTTGGCGTGCCGCATCCAGACGCGGTCGCCGATGCGCAGCTGTTCGGCGGCCTTGCCGGTGACCGGGGTCTGCACCTCGCCCGCGCCTTCGAGGCCGAGCGTCTTCAGGCCCTCCGGCAGGTACGGCGAGGGCTGGCGGTCCGGGGTCGGGGTGCCGGAGGCGATGTAGCCGCCGGCGAACAGGGTGGCGACGCGCTTGGTCGGCTTGCGGACCACGGACAGCGCGAAGAGTGCCGCCGGGTGGGGCTTGAAGGCCTGGTAGCCGTCGAAGAGGGTGGGGCCGAAGAGCCCGCTGCCCGCTGCCAGCTCCGTGACCGAGGGGTCGGTGCCGGTGAGTTCCAGGCTGCCGGTGCCGCCGCCGTTGACGAACTGCAGGTCGGTGACCTGGCGGACCGCGGTGATCACGGCGGTGCGCCGTTCGATCAGCTCCGGGCCGGACCTGGCCTGGATGAGCCGGATGCCGATCGCGCGCAGCGGCTGACCGGGCGGGTTGTCGCCCAGGCCCGCGATCTGGCCCTCGTAGGCCATGACGCCGACGAGGGTGAACCCGGTGCGGCGGACGATCTTGGCGGCGAGCGACGCGGCCTGCGCCGGGGTGTGCACCGGCGAGCGGCGTGGTCCGATGTGGACGCCGGGCAGCGGGCGCCAGGAGACGTCGAGCTCCAGGCAGACCCTGATGTCGGCGTGCGGGCCGATGGCGGCGTCGACGAAGTCGAGGTGCTCGACCGAGTCGACCATGATGGTGATGCGCTGGCGGGCGGTCTCGTTCGCGGCGAGCTTCTGCAGCGCGGCGCGGTCGGCCGTGGGGTAGGCGACCAGCAGGTCCTCGCTGACGTTCTGCTCGGAGAGCCAGAGCGCCTCGGCGAGCGAGTAGCACATGACCCCGGCGTAACCGGGTCGTTCGAGGGCCCGGCTCACCAGGTCGCGCACGCGGATCGACTTGCTCGCCACCCGGATGGGATGACCGGCAGCGCGGCGGGCGAGGTCCGCCGCGTTGTGGTCGAAGGCGTCCAGGTCGACGATCGCGAACGGAGGATCGAGGTCCTTCGTCGCGGTGTCGAGTCGAGTTCGGCGCATGCTCCGACGGTACGTCCTCAACCCTTGAAACGTGAAGAGCTTTCACTTACGTTACTCGCAGGTCACACTCCGTGGAGGTACCCGTGTGGACGAACTGGGCTCGCACCGCGACTTGTGCGCCGACGCGCGTCGTCCACCCGGCGAGCACTGACGAGATCGCCGCGACCGTCGTCTCCGGCGGCCGGGTGCGGGCGCGCGGCAGCGGTCACTCGTTCAACGACATCGCCGTCGCCCCCGAGGTGGCGCTCGACCTCGACCGGTGGACCGGCATCGTCCGCGCCGACGTGGAGACGGGCCTGGTCACCGTCCGCTCCGGCACGCCGCTGCACGTCCTGAACGCCGACCTGCACCGACTCGGCCTCGCCATGCCGAACCTCGGCGACATCGACGCGCAGACCGTGGCCGGTGCCGTGTCGACCTCCACCCACGGCACCGGCGCGAAGCTCGGCGTCCTGGCCACCGCCATCGCCGCGCTGGAGCTGGTGCTCGCCGACGGTTCGGTGGTCACCTGCTCGCGCTCCGAGCGACCGGACCTGTTCAACGCCGCCCGCGTCGGCCTCGGCGCGCTGGGCGTGATCAGCACCGTCACGCTGCAGTGCGTGCCGTCGTTCGTGCTGCAGGCCTCGGAGGCACCGGGCCGGCTCGACGCGGTGCTGGAGCAGTTCGACGACCTGTGCGCGGTCGAGGACCACGTCGAGTTCCACTGGTTCACACACTCGGACCGGGTGATCCTCAAGCGCAACAACCGGGTTCCCGAGCCGGCGCAGCCGCTGTCACGGTTCCGGCAGGCCTGGGAGTACGAGGTCATGGAGAACGCCGCGTTCGGCGCGGTGTGCAAGGTGGCCAAGACCTTCCCGCGCTACACCAGGAAGCTCAACGAGGTCTGCGGCTCGCTGATCAGCGAGCGGTCCTATTCGGACTACTCGCACAACGTCTTCGTGACCCCGCGCCGCGTCCGGTTCGTGGAGACCGAGTTCTCCGTCCCCCGCGAGACGCTGATGGACGTCATCGGCGAGCTGCGTGCCGTCGCCAACCGCCTGGGCGACCGCGACGCGTTGATCGTCCCGTGCGAGGTGCGGGTGGCGCAGGCCGACGACATCTGGCTGTCGACCGCCTCCGGCCGTGACACCGCCTACATCTCCATGCACCAGGCGCTCGGCATGCCCTACAAGGCGTTCTTCGACGCGTACGCGTCCATCGCCGCGTCGGTCGGCGGCCGCCCGCACTGGGGCAAGATGCACGACCTCACCGCTGCCGAACTGCGCCCGCTGTACCCGCACTTCGACGACTTCCTGCGCGTCCGCGACGAGGTGGACCCGACCCGCACCTTCACCAACGCCTACCTGACCCGCGTCCTCGGCTAGATGTCACGCGGGAGCCCCACGTTCCCCTGAGGTGCACGCGGGGCCCCCGCGTGCGCCAGGAGAGTACGAAAGCTCCCCGCGTGCACTCAGAGGAGGGCGCGGACGGCGTCGGGGATGGGCGTGGAGCCGTTCGTCAGTTCGAGCGTTTTACCGACGGTCTGGGGTGCGGTCAAGAGCTCCGCGAGCACGGCGGCGACGTCGGCGCGGGGCACCGGGGAGCGCGGCAGCACCGGGGCGGCCAGGGTGACGAGACCGGTCGGGGCGTCGTTCGTCAGCGGGCCGGGACGCAGGATCGTCCAGTCGAGTGAACGCGACCTCAGGTCGTCCTCCGCCGCCTTCTTCGCTTTGAGGTACACCGCGAACTCGGAGTCCACCGACGGCGAGTCCGCTGACTCGATGCCGACCGTGGAGACCTGGAGGAACCGCCGCACGCCCGCCTCGGCCGCTGCCGTGGCGAACAGGGCGGCGGCCCCGAAGTCCACTGTGTCCTTGCGGGCGGCTCCCGAGCCTGCCCCTGCGCCGGCGGCGAAGACCGCGGCGTCCGCGCCGTTCATGTATTCGGCGACCGAGTCCACTGTGGCGGACTCCAGGTCGCACAGCACCGGAACGGCTCCGGCTTCCTGCACGTCAGCGAAGTGATCGGGGTTGCGGACCAGTGCTGTTGCCGCGTCTCCACGGGTGGCCAGCTGCTGCTGGAGAAGCAGCGCGATCTGCCCGTGTCCGCCGGCGATGACTACTCGCATGCCCCGACCGTAGATCAGGAAGCGGTGGCGAGCACCTGCTCGTAGACCAGCTCGTTGACCCAACGGGTGATGGCGGTGTCCTCGACGGGCACGCACTCGTTGCGGCCGGACACGTCCACGGACAGGTCCTTCTCCTCGTCGGCCAGCAGGACCGAGACGCCGTAGCGGCGCACGCGCGGCAAGCAGTTCGTCAGGTAGTCGTTGGTGAACGCGACCGAGTCCGGGAGGACGGCGGCGGCGTTGCCGTAGCGGGCGAAGGGAACCGCGGAGGCCAGCGCGGTGCGCCAGTGGCGTGCGACGGCCAAGACGCCGACGATGCGCACGGCGGCCGGCGGGACGCGGCCTTCCATCTCCGGCCACACCCAGGTGGAGACGGTGGTCTTGTCGACCTCGGGACCCGCACCCACGCACACGCGCTCGGCGTGGGCATCGGCCAGGAGCTCGGCCACGACGACGACCTTGCGGCCCATGAGGACCATCTCCGGGAGGACCACGCCGTGCCAGCCGAGGCGGATCGCCGCTGCGGCTGCCAGCTCCTCGACGGACGCGGGCAGTTCCGGAACCGGGACCGCGGTCGTCGACAGTCCCTGCGCGCTGCCGGGCGCCGCGATCCTTGCTGGGGTGCTGCTCACGCCAGTGCCTCCTCGCCACCACGCGGCGGGCGATCCGCCACGTTTCGACTCGTGCTCTGGATAAGGCGTACCAGGAAGCGCGCGGCCCGCCCCCAGGTCACCGGACCCCCTGCGATCGACGGCGCCGACCGGTCGGTGACCGGTCGAGGAGCGGCGCGGGGAGTTCGGTCCTACGGTGCTGCCGTCTGGGTGACGTTAATCCGGTTGGACGCACCAAAAGACCTGCTCACAGTGGGTGCTCCAGGCGTGGTGGCGAAAAGGCGGCGAACGGTGCCGGTCACCGGCCGCCGACCGCTCACCGCGCCAGAACGACCACCTACATGATGATCACGGTTTTGCCAGGCCCGTGACCTGCGAAAACACCGGTGGCTTCGCGCAACGGCACACGGCGGGAAATCGGCACCGAGAGATCGCCGTCGAGCACCATGGACGCCAGGCGGACAAGCGTCTCCGGTGAGCCCTTCATGCCGAAGTTCTGCGCGCTGTCGCTCGACGCGTAGTTGGTGTTGAACGCCAACGGCGCATAGCGCGCGTTCGCCTCGAACGACGAGCGGTCGGCGCTCACGAGGTCGATGAGCGCGTCGGCCTCCACGAGCGAGTCGCCCCGGCCGATCGGGACCACGTGCTTGCCCGCCGCCCGCGCGATCTGCACGGCGAACGAGCCGACGCCGCCGTTCGGACCGACGACCAGCACGGATTTCGCGTCACCGAGCGCTTCCACCAGCTGCAGCGCCGTCATGCCTGCGGTCGGCAATGCCGCGGCGTCCGCGGGATCGAGGCCGTCCGGCAACGGCGCCAACGCGTTCCCGGCCGGAACCACGGCGTACTCGGCGTAAGTCCCCCGTCCGACGGGGCGGTGGAAGAAGGTCCCGAAAATCCGCTCGCCGGAACCGACGACCTCACCGGCACCGTCGGTTCCGGGAACCATCGGAAACCGGTGCTCTGCGGAACTCCGAAGCATCCCGTCGACGACTTTGCGGTCGAAGGGGTTCACGCTCGCGGCGAGCATCCGCACCTTGAGCTCTTCCGGACCCGCCTGCGGCTCCGGCAGCTCCACCAGCTCGAGCTCCGCACCGAAGTCCGCCGCCGCTATCGCCCACATGTCGCCCTCCGAACGAGTGACAGACATCACCTGTTGGATCACGGAATCCGATACTGCCGGTCAACGAAAGAACCCCCCTCGCGATTCCGCGAGGGGGGTTCGATCTGTCTTTCTCTGTGGGCAAGGGGGGAGTTGAACCCCCACGTCCTTTCGGACACACGGACCTGAACCGTGCGCGTCTGCCATTCCGCCACTTGCCCCTGGAGACGTTGGAAACACTAGCACGCGTCCAAACCAGGTTCCTAATCGCCCCCTGTAGGCCTGGTCGCACCCGGATACGATCGGTGCAGAAGACCGTCCAGGCGGAAGGAGCTGACATGGGCCTGCAACGCTTCGAGCGCAAGCTCGAAGGTCTGGTCGGCAACACCTTCGCGCGCGTGTTCGGAGGCAACGTCGTGCCCCAAGAGGTGGCACAGGCGCTGCAACGGGAGGGTGACAGCAACATCCGCGAGCTCGCGGGTGGCAGACTGCTAGCCCCCAACCACTACACAGTGCTGCTCGGCCCCCAGGACCACGATCGACTTGCCGGGGACGAGCAGGATGAACTACGCATCACCCAGCTTCTCGCGGAGGGCCTGCGAGAGCACCTGGAAGAGTCCGGATGGGATACCTACGGTGACGTCGTAGTCTCCCTGGAGCGCTCCGAGGCGCTGCACACCGGACAGTTCCGAACCAGCTCGTCCGTCGACCCCGACGTGAAAGCGGCCAGCCGACGGTCAGCACCACCTCGCACCGCAGGAGACCGAGTCATGAGCCAGCCACCCGGCTACGGACAAGGACAGGGCCAGCCCGGCCACGACCCTTATGGTCAGCAGGGCGGCTACGACCAGGGTTACGGCCAGCAGCAGGGCTACGGCCAGCAGCAGGGCTACGACCAGGGCTACGGCCAACAGCAGCAGCAAGGCGGGTACGACCAGGGCTACGGCCAGCAGGGCGGCGGCTACGGCGGCGGCCAGCAGGGCTATGACCAGGGGTACGGCCAGCAGCAGGGCTACGACCAGGGTTATGGCGGCCAGCAGCAGGGCTACGGCCAGCAGGGTTACGACCAGGGCTACGGCGGCGGCCAGCAGGGCGGCGGCTACGACCAGGGTTACGGCCAGCAGCAGGGCTACGGCCAGCAGGGCTACGACCAGGGCTACGGCGGCGGCCAGCCGGCTGGCGGCTACGACCAGGGTTACGGCCAGCCCGCCGGTGGGTACGACCAGGGCTACAACCAGGGCGGATACGCCCCGCCGGCAGTGCAGGGCGGCAACCGCCAGCTCAACGCCACGCTGCACCTCGACGACGGGTCGAACCGGACGTACAACCTCAAGCAGGGTGGAAACGTCGTAGGACGTGGGCAGGAAGCCGACTTCCGCCTCCCCGACACGGGTGTGTCCAGGCGCCACCTGGAGATCACCTGGGACGGGCACAGTGCGATGCTCGCTGATCTCGGTTCGACCAACGGCACCACGGTGAACGGCACGCCAGTGCAGACTTGGCAGCTCGCGGAGGGCGACGTCGTCCGCATCGGCCACTCGTCACTGGTCTTCCGCACCGCGGGCTAGAGGTCGACACGGGCGTCGGTAAGCAACTCAAGGCAGGAGCGGTTACAACCGGTGCCAGAGCTGGTGATGCAGCTGACCAGAGCGGGCTTTCTCGTGCTCCTCTGGCTCTTTGTGCTGGCCGCCCTACGTGTGGTCCGCTCTGATCTCTACGCGGCCTCAGGGCTCCGGGCGTCAGGTCTGCCCGGTTTCCGGAGGTCCGACAAGTCGGCGAGGGGTAGCAAGGCGCCGAGGACGCTCGTGGTCACCCACGGCGCGCTCACCGGCACCCGCATCTCACTCGACGGCCGGCCGATCCTGATCGGCCGCGCGGACGACTCGACTCTCGTGCTGGACGACGACTTCGCGTCGACCAGGCACGCGAGGCTGTCGATGCGCGGCACCGACTGGTACGTGGAAGACCTCGGCTCCACGAACGGCACCTACCTAGACCGAGCCAAGGTCACCGCACCACTGCGCGTACCTCTCGGCACCCCGATCCGCATTGGCAAAACGGTGATCGAGCTGCGCTCATGACCTTGGTTCTTCGATACGCGGCCCGAAGCGACCGGGGCCTGGTCCGTTCCAACAACCAGGACTCCGTGTACGCGGGCCCCCGCCTGCTCGCAGTCGCCGACGGCATGGGTGGCCACGCCGCCGGCGAAGTCGCGAGCAAGGTGGTCATCGCCTCGCTGGCCCACGTCGACGACGACGAGCCCGGCGACGACCTCCTCGGCAAGCTCCGCGACGCGGTCGCGGCCGGCAACGGCGCCATCTCCGAGCTGGTCGCGAGCGACCCGGACCTGGAGGGCATGGGCACCACGCTGACCGCGGTGCTCTTCGCGGGCAACCGCCTCGGCCTGGTGCACATCGGCGACTCGCGCGCCTACCTGCTCAGAGAGGGCGGGTTCGCGCAGATCACGCACGACGACACGTTCGTCCAGTCGTTGATCGACGAGGGCCGGATCACGCCGGACGAGGCGGCCACGCACCCGCAGCGCTCGTTGCTGCTGCGCGCCCTCACCGGGCACGACTTCGAGCCCAGCCTCACGGTGCGCGAGGCACGGGCCGGTGACCGGTTCCTGCTGTGCTCGGACGGCCTGTCCGGTGTCGTCTCGATGGAGACGCTGGACGAGGCGATCCGCATCCCGGACCCGCAGGCCTGCGCGGACCGGATGATCGAGCTCGCGCTCAAGGGCGGCGGCCCCGACAACGTCACGGTGATCGTGGCGGACGTCGAGGACGTCGACTTCGGCGACGACTACCCGATCGTCGGCGGTGCGGCCGGTGACGGCAGCGAGGAGCACAACACCCCGCCGGACTCCGCGGCGTCACGGGCGAGCGCGCTCACGCAGCAGCGCCAGCCGATGCCGCAGCGGATGGAGGCACCGCCGCCACCGCCGCAGGACCCGAAGCGCAAGAAGCGCAACGCCCTCAAGGCGTTCGCGATCGTCTTCCTGCTGCTCGTCGTGGTCGGCGCGGCCGGGGTCGGCGGCAAGCTGTGGCTGAACACCCAGTTCTACGTGGGCGCGACCGAGGACGGCCAGGTCGCGATCTTCCGCGGGCTCAACGGCAGCGTGCTCGGGTTCAAGCTCTCGTCGAAGGTCGAGGACTCGTGCCCGCCCGGCTCGTCGGGCTGCACGCCGATCGCGGTGAAGGACCTGCAGGAGGCCGGGCGCAAGACGATCACCGAGGGCATCCGCAGCGACAACGGCATCGACGGCGCGCGCGCCGCGGTCCGCATGCTGCGCACGGCGCACATGCTGCCGTTGTGCAAGGACACCTCGGCCTCGTCCACCCCGACGTCGCCGACCACGACGACCCCGCCCACGACGACGACCCCGCCCACGACGACGACCCAGCCCGCGAACGGGACGCCCTCGTCGACCACGGCCCCCGCGGGTGGCGAGACCACCCAACCCTCGCTCACCTCGTCCGCGCAGAAGCCGGGCGTGGAATGCCGGGAGGGTCCGTAGTTGAAGGGCTCACCCGCCCCGTCCGGGGACGGCTCACCAGTCGCGTCGCTGGCGACCAGCACGTCGCCGGGGCTGCGGGCGCCGACGCGGCGCGGCACCGAACTGGTGATGCTCTCGTTCGCGGCCGGGCTCGTCACGCTGGCTCTGATCCTGGTGGAGCTCAACCAGGAGCGCTCGCTCAGCCTGCGCATCCTGTACCTGGGACTCGCCTACCTCGGCCTGTTCGCCTGCGCGCACCTCGCCGTGCGCCGCTGGGCGCCCTACGCCGACCCGGTGATCCTGCCGTGCGTCGCGCTGCTCAACGGGCTCGGCCTGGTGGTCATCCACCGGATCGACCTCGCCATGGAGGGCACCGTCTTCGCGGACGGCTCGACGTGGGACCCGATGGCGTTCAAGCAGGTCATCTGGACCGCGATCGGACTGCTGCTGTTCGCGGCCACGCTGAAGTTCCTCACCGACCACCGCACCCTGGCGCGCTTCGGCTACACGTTCGGCCTGGCCGGACTGGTCGCGCTGCTGCTGCCCGGTGTGCTGCCGGGCTTCATCGCACCGACGATCAACGGCGCGAAGATCTGGCTGCGGATCGGCCCGTTCTCCATCCAGCCGGGTGAGTTCGCCAAGATCCTGCTGATGGTCTTCTTCGCCGCGTTCCTGGTGTCGAAGCGGGACCTCTTCACCACCGCGGGCCGCCGGTTCCTCGGCATGGACCTGCCGCGCGCCCGCGACCTCGGCCCGCTGTTCGCGGCGTGGGGCGTGGCGGTCGCGGTCATGGTCCTGCAGAAGGACCTCGGCTCGTCGCTGCTGTTCTTCGGCATCGTGCTGGTGCTGCTCTACGTCGCCACCGAACGCGCGGCCTGGGTGGTGCTCGGCCTCGGTCTGTTCGCCGGCGGCGCGGTCATCGCGTGGAAGCTCTTCACGCACGTCCAGCAGCGCGTGGCGAACTGGTCGGACCCGATCGCCACCTACAACGACGACGGCGGCGGCTACCAGATCGCGCAGTCGCTCTTCGGTCTCGCGACCGGTGGCATCGGCGGTGCCGGGCTCGGTGCCGGGCGGCCGGAGATGATCCCGGAGTCCAACACCGACTTCATCACCGCGGTGATCGGCGAGGAGCTCGGGTTCGTCGGCTTCGCCGCGCTGCTGCTGGTCTACATGGTCGTCGCGATGCGCGGCCTGCGCGGTGCCATCTCGGTGCGCGACAGCTTCGGCAAGCTGCTCGGCGGCGGCCTGGCGTTCGCGATGTGCTTCCAGGTGTTCATCGTCGTCGGCGGTGTCACGAAGCTGATCCCGATGACGGGCATCACCGCCCCGTTCCTGTCCAAGGGCGGTTCGTCGCTGCTGGCGAACTACGTCCTGATCGCGTTGCTGCTGCGGATCTCCGCGGCCGCGCGGGCGCCGCAGCGTGCTCCGAAGCCGAAGCCGCAGCAGCCGGCCATCGCCGACCAGCACACAGTCATGGTGGAGCGTCCGAAATGAACACACCGCTCCGCCGGGTCGGCTTCGCCATGATGGTGATGATCCTGCTGCTGCTGGGCAACGCCACGTGGGTGCAGGTCATCAACGCCGACGAGTGGCGCAAGAACCCGAACAACCGCCGGGTGCTGCTCGACGAGTACGCCCGCAAGCGCGGTCTGATCATGGCCGCCGACGGCATGGTGATCGCGGACGTCAAGGAGACGACGGACCGGCTCCGGTACCTGCGCACCTACGCCGCGCCGCAGGCGTACGCCCCGGTGACCGGGTACCTCTCGGTCACCTACGGCACCGCCGGCATCGAGCGCGCCGAGAACGACCTGCTCAACGGCTCGGACGACCGGCTGTTCGCGCGCCGCGTCTCGGCGTTGATCACCGGTCGCGACCCGGTGGGCGGCAACGTGCAGCTCACGCTGGTGCCACGGGTCCAGCAGATCGCCTACGACCAGCTGGCGGCGAAGGGCTTCCGCGGCTCGGTCGTCGCGATGAAGCCGGACACCGGCGAGATCCTCGCGATGGTCAGCACGCCGTCCTACGACCCGAACCTGCTGGCGAGCCACGACCCGACCGCGCAGCAGACCGCGTGGAAGCAGCTCACCACCGACGGCAACGGCGACCCGTTGATCAACCGCGCGATCCAGGGCATCTACCCGCCCGGCTCGACGTACAAGGTCGTTGTGGCCGCGGCCGCGCTCGCCAACGGTGACACCAAGGAGTCGCAGTACACGGCGGCGGGCTCGATCCCGTTGCCGGGCACGAACAACTTCCCGTTCCCGAACTACAACGGCCAGCCCTGCGGCAGCGGGCAGACCGCGTCGATGGAGCTCGCGCTCGCCAAGTCGTGCAACACGGCGTTCGGCGAGATGGCGGCGAAGGTCGGCAAGGCCAAGCTGCAGGCCCAGTCGGACAAGTTCGGCTTCAACGACGACGACCTCAGGGTGCCGATGGCGGTCGAGAACTCGACCATGGGCCCGGTCCCCGACGAGCCCGCGCTCTACCAGAGCGGCATCGGCCAGCGCGACGTCCGCGTGACCCCGCTGCAGAACGCGATGATCGCGGCGACGATCGCCAACGGCGGCAAGCGCATGCAGCCGTACCTGGTGTCGAAGATCCTCGGCCCCGACCTGAAGACGGTCGAGGACACCGAGCCCGACGAGATCAACACCGCGATGAGCTCGGCCAACGCGGCCGCGCTGCGCGACATGATGGTCCAGTCGGAGGCGAACACCGGCGGCGAGGGCAGGATCGCGAACGTCCAGGTGGCGTCGAAGACCGGTACCGCGGAGGTCGGCGGCAGCCGGGAGCAGACCGTGGCACCGCACGCCTGGTACATCGCGTTCGCGCCGGCGCAGAAGCCGGAGATCGCGATCGCGGTGATCGTGGAGAACGGTGGCGACCGCGGCCTCGGCGCGACCGGCGGCAAGGTGGCGGCGCCCATCGGCCGCGCCGTGATGAACGCGTACCTGGCGGGTCGCTGATGCTGACCACGGGCCAGCTCCTCGCCGACCGCTACCGCCTGACCAGGCGGATCGCGGTCGGTGGCATGGGCGAGGTCTGGGAGGCGGCCGACGACCGGCTCGACCGCCGGGTCGCCGTGAAGGTGCTGAAGGCGGAGCTGTCCGGCGACGCCGAGTTCCTGCACCGCTTCCGCGTCGAGGCGCGGATGACCGCGTCGCTCAACCACCCCGGCATCGCGTCGGTGCACGACTACGGCGAGACCGCGTCGGTCGCGGACGGGCCGGAGGACACGGCGTACCTGGTGATGGAGCTCGTCGAGGGCGAACCGCTCGCGACGATCATCTCGCGGGGCCGGCTCACCGCCGAGGTGACGCTGGACCTGCTGGAGCAGACCGGGAACGCGCTGCAGGCCGCGCACGAACGCGGGCTGGTGCACCGGGACGTCAAACCGGGCAACATCATGGTGACGCCGTCGGGCAAGGTGAAGATCACCGACTTCGGTATCGCGAAGGCCGTCGACGCCGCTCCCGTGACACGATCCGGCATGGTCATGGGCACCGCGCACTACATCGCTCCCGAGCAGGCGCTCGGCGGCGAGGCCGAACCGGCGAGCGACGTCTACTCGCTGGCCGTGTGCGGCTACGAATGCCTTGCGGGACATCGGCCGTTCCTGTCGGACAACGCGGTGACGGTGGCGATGATGCACATCCGCGACATCGCGCCGCCGTTGCCGCCGGACGTGCCGCCGGGTGCGCGGGCGTTGATCGAGGCGACGCTGGTGAAGGACCCGCGGCAGCGCTACCGCACCGGTGGCGAGTTCGCCGCGGCGGTCAGCGCGGTGCGGGTGGGCCAGCCGCTGCCGACGCCGTCGGGTTTCACGATGCCGCCGATCCCGCAGCAGGTGCAGCAGCAGCACCAGGTCGCCCAGCAGATGGCACCGCAGCAGCAGATGGCGCCCCAGCAACTGGCGCAACAGCAGCTGACGCCTCCGCAGGTGCCGCAGCAGGTCGCCCCGCAGCAGCCCCAGGTGTCCCAGCCGTTGCAGGTACCACCGCCGATGCCGCACCACTCCGGTGGTCAGCCTCGCGCCGGTACCCATCCGGGCATGCAACCGGTACAACAGCAACCGGTGCCGCACACCGGGACGTTCGCCCCGATGCCACCGCCACCCGGGAGGAACCGGGTGACCGTGTGGGTTATGGTCGCTCTTCTGGTGACTGCTCTGCTGGTGATCGGCGGAGTCGTCGCCTGGAAGCTGACCATCGGGAAGACCGCTGCCGGCGAGCAGGGCGGCTTGCCGCAGAACACGAGCACGAGCAGCCCGAACGCACCGGCGAACGGTCAGGCGAAGCCCGACTCCGCCGACCGGATACCGGGCACCTCGACGACACGGCTCGACGAGGACGACTACCTCGGCCGGACCGGCGACGAGGTCAGCACGCAGCTGAGCGACCACGGCCTGGAGCCGACCGTGCTGAGCCCGCAGGGCACGGCACCGGGAGACCTGAGGAAGTGCCGCGTCACCGCCATCGCGCCGACCGGCGACGTGTCGGCCGGGACGCGGGTGAAGGTGACGTGCCGGGCATGAGCAGAACCAGAACCGAGATGGGAACACCGTCGATGAGGAGCGGGACGAAGCACCGATGAGCACTCCGCGACTGCTCTCAAACCGCTACGAACTGGGTGAGACCCTCGGGTACGGCGGCATGTCCGAGGTCCACAAGGGGCGGGACGTCCGGCTCGGCAGAGACGTGGCGATCAAGGTGCTGCGCGCTGACCTCGCCCGCGACGCCCAGTTCCAGGAGCGGTTCCGGCGCGAGGCGCAGAACTCGGCTGCTCTGAACCACCCGGCGATCGTCGCGGTCTACGACACCGGCGAGACGCAGACCGAGTACGGCCCGCTGCCCTACATCGTGATGGAGTTCGTCGACGGGCGGACGCTGCGCGACATCGTGAAGACGCAGGGACCGCTGTCGGGCAAGCGCGCGATGGAGGTCATGGCCGACGTCTCGGCCGCGCTCGACTTCAGCCACCGCCACGGGATCGTCCACCGCGACGTGAAGCCGGCGAACGTGATGATCACGAAGTCCGGCGCCGTGAAGGTGATGGACTTCGGCATCGCCCGCGCGCTGCACGACGGCCAGGCCGCGGTCACGCAGACCGCCGCGGTGATCGGCACGGCCCAGTACCTGTCGCCGGAGCAGGCCCGCGGCGAGTCCGTGGACGCGCGGTCCGACGTCTACGCGGCCGGTTGCGTGCTGTTCGAGCTGCTGACCGGGGAGCCGCCGTTCACCGGTGACTCGCCCGTCGCGGTCGCGTACCAGCACGTGCGGGAGGACCCGAAGGCGCCGTCGTCGCTGAACCCGAAGGTGTCGCCGCAGCTCGACGCGATCGTGCTGAAGGCGATGGCGAAGGGCCCCGCCAACCGCTACCAGTCCGCCGCGGAGATGCGCGCGGACCTGGTGCGCGTGCTGTCCGGCCAGCGCCCGTCCGCGCCCGCCGTCATGACGGCCGAGGACCGCACGGCCGTGATGAACGAGCAGTCGGCCTCGCGTTCCGCGCGCACCCAGGTCGTGAACGGCGGCCGGCACCGTCCGGCGGCGTTGAAGTCGGAGCCGGACGACGACTACGACCCGATCGCCGACGAGGAAGAGGAGCGGCGCGCCAAGCGCAAGAAGACCATCATGATCGCTTTGGTGGTCTTCCTGTGCATCGCCGTGCTCGGCCTCGCCGCGTGGATCACCACGAGTCTGATGAAGCCGGGCGACAGCGACACCCCGGAGAAGGTGCCGGTGCCCGCCGTCGTCGGCATGGAGCCGTTGACGGCCAACGACAAGCTGACCCAGTCCGGGCTGAAGCCGAAGCAGGAGCTGGTGCCCTGCGAGCCGGGTGCGAACGGGGCCGCGGCGCCGTGCACGTCCGAGCAGATCGGCAAGGTCATCGGCACGAACCCGCCGGAGGGCACCTCGCTGCTGAAGGGTGCCGAGGTCGTCGTGCGCGTCGGTTCGCCGCCGGGCGAGGGTGCCGTGCCGGACCTGAAGGGCAAGACTCCGAACGAAGCCCAGCAGATCCTGGACAAGGACCCGAACGGCTTCAAGGTGCAGCAGAGCACCGACACGGTCGAGACCGACGACCCCAACAAGGTCGGCAAGATCGTGCAGCAGAATCCCGAGTTCGGCCTGAAGCTGAAGAAGGGCGGCACGATCACCATCAGCCTGGGCAGGGCGCCGGACAAGCAGAACGTGCCCGGTGTGGTGGGCCAGGACCTGGAGACCGCGCGCCAGACGCTGGAGGGTTCCGGCTTCAAGGTCAACGTGGCACAGGCGGACAGCCAGAAGCCGCAGAACGAGGTCATCTCGCAGACCCCGCAGGCCAACAGCAAGGCCGTCAAGGACGCCACGGTCACGCTGACGGTCTCGAAGGGCAACCTGATGGAGATGCCCGACCTGACCGGCCTGTCGCAGAAGGACGCGGAGACCAAGCTGCGGGCGCTCGGCTGGAACGGCAACTTCAACGTCGACGAGCAGCAGGTCCAGCCCGGTTCGCCGCAGAAGGACAAGATCATCTCGCAGCAGCCGGCGAAGGGCTCGCCCATCGGCAAGGGCGCCGCGGTCACGGTGGTCATCGGCCGGACCGGGCTCCTCCCGACCAACTGATCGGCTCATACGAGAAGAGGCCCCCTCCCGGCGTCGGGAGGGGGCCTCTTCTCGTGTGAGCTACTGGCGGGCCGCGGCGGCGAGCGTGCGCATGCCGTTCTCCAGCTGCGCGACCGTGGCCTCCGGCACCTCGTACCCGCAGACCTTCAGCCAGTTGGCGAGCATCCGGTGGCCGCCGTCGGTGAGCACCGACTCGGGGTGGAACTGCACACCCTCGACCGGGAGCTCCCTGTGCCGCATGGCCATGACGATGCCGGTCTCGGTCTTGCCGGTGACCTCGAACTCGGCGGGGATCGTCTCCGGCAGCACCGTCAGCGAGTGGTAGCGGGTGGCGATGAACGGCTTCGGCACCCCGTTCAGCACGCCGGCGCCCTCGTGGAAGACGATGCTCGTCTTGCCGTGGAGGAGCTCCGGCGCGCGGTCGACGGTGCCGCCCCACACCACGCCGATGGCCTGGTGGCCGAGGCAGACGCCGAAGACCGGCTTGCCGGTGTCGGCGCACTTCTTGATGACGTCGATGCTCGACCCGGCGCGCTCGGGTGTACCCGGACCGGGGCTCACCAGCACGCCGTCGACGCGGTCGATCTCGGTGAGGTCCACCTCGTCGTTGCGCCGCACGACGCACTCGGCCCCGAGCTGGGCGAGGTACTGGACGAGGTTGTAGACGAAGCTGTCGTAGTTGTCGACCACGAGCACGCGCATGAAGAGAGCCTAGTCGGTCCCGTCGAGTGAGTTAGCTCTCGTCTTCATTGAGGTAAGGCTTCCCTAAAATAGGTGTCATGAGTCGTCCCTTGCGCGTCGCTGTGATCGGCGCGGGTCCGGCCGGTGTGTACGCGGCCGACATCCTCACCAAGTCCGACGTCGACGTGCAGATCGACCTCTTCGAGAAGCTCCCCGCGCCGTACGGCCTGGTCCGCTACGGCGTCGCGCCGGACCACCCGCGCATCAAGGGCATCGTGACCGCGCTGCAGAAGGTGCTGGACAAGCCGTCCGTGCGCTTCTTCGGCAACGTCGAGTACGGCGTCGACCTCAAGCTCGACGACCTGCGCCAGTTCTACGACGCCGTCATCTTCTCCACCGGCGCCTCCGCCGACCGCGAGCTCGACATCCCCGGCATCGACCTGCCCGGCAGCTTCGGCGCCGCCGACTTCGTGTCCTGGTACGACGGCCACCCGGACGTCCCCCGCACCTGGCCGCTGACCGCGACCGAGGTCGCCGTGCTGGGCGTCGGCAACGTGGCGCTCGACGTCGCCCGCATCCTCGCGAAGACCGCCGACGAGCTGCTCGTCACCGAGATCCCCGCCAACGTGCACGCGGGCCTCGCCGCCTCCCCCGTCACCGACGTGCACGTGTTCGGCCGCCGCGGCCCGGCCCAGGCGAAGTTCACGCCGCTGGAGCTGCGCGAGCTCGACCACTCGCCGAACGTCGAGGTGATCGTGCACGCGGAGGGCATCGAGTTCGACGAGGCCTCGATGCACGCGATCCGCACCAACAAGCAGGTCGAGATGATCGTGAAGACCCTGCAGGAGTGGGCGATCCGCGACGTCGGCAACCGCCCCCGCCGGCTGCACCTGCACTTCCTCGAAGCACCGGTCGAGGTGCTGGGCACCGACGGCGTCACCGGCCTGCGCACCGAGACGCAGGAGCTGACCGGCGACGGCGGCGTCCGCGGCACCGGCCGGTTCACCGACTGGGACGTGCAGGCCGTGTACCGCGCGGTCGGCTACCTCTCCACGCACCTCGCCGACCTCCCGTTCGACCACGTCTCCGGCACGGTCCCGCACCTCGCGGGCCGCGTGCTCGACCTCGACGAGGTGCCGATGCCCGGCACGTACGTCACCGGCTGGGTCAAGCGCGGTCCGATCGGCCTGATCGGCCACACCAAGGGCGACGCGCTGGAGACCATCACGAGCCTGCTGGAGGACGCCGAGTCGCTCCCCCGTGCCACCTCCCCCTCGCCGGACGCCGTCGTGCAGTTCCTGGAGCAGCGCGCCGTCCCGTTCGTCACGAACGAGGGCTGGCGCAAGCTCGACGCGCACGAGATCGCATTGGGTGCCGAGCAGGGCCGCGAGCGCGTGAAGGTCGTGCCGCGCGAGGAGATGACCGCCATCTCGAACGGCTGAGCCCGTTCTCCGATGAAGCCGCCACCACGCTTGACGTGGTGGCGGTTTCAGCTTTTCCGGTCGCGCCGATGCGGACACCGGGTGCGTGAACACCGATCTCGGTCGCCTGCCGGATGATCGGGAGACCGACGGCGTTCGCGCCGAGATGCGCACGCTGGCGGCCGACGTCGCGCGTGCGGTGGACGAGATCCTGGGGACAAGACCGTGAACGACGACCTGCGCAAACGCTTGGCATTCTTCAACGCCGAACTGACCGACGGCCGGCTCGACAGCAGGGACACCGTGGGGTTCGCCTGCGACCTGCTGCTCGCGGGTCTGGACACCCCGGCGATGCGGGAGCTGGCCGGTGAGTCACCGGTCCAGCAGCGCATGAGCGAGACCTACGACCTGGCCCGGCAGATGCTCGTCGAGCTGGGCGTCGAGCCGATGACCTCGGAGCAGGCCGAGTGGTTCCTCGGCCGGGACGCCGCGCGGAAGGTCCTCGCCGGCGAGCCCCGTGCGGAGTGGAAGGACCGCACGTTCCACATCACGTTCCAGTTCTCGCGCGAGGACGACGACGTCTACTGGGCGTTGGGGCAGTACGACACGGACCCGGAGCCGTTCCGCACCTACGTCCGCGAGTACCTGCGCCTCGCGGAGGCGCACCTCACTGGGTGGTGACGTTGTTGAACGGCAGCAGCGGTTCGGCCCACGGGAACACGACGAACATCAGCAGCGCCACGATGCCGAGGACGAGCACGACCGCCTCGGCGACGCGCAGGAACAGCGGGCCCGGCAGGTGCCGCCAGATCCAGCCGTACATCAGGCCTCCGTCATCTCGGGCGGCACGAAGCCGTCGGCGACCGGGTAGCTCTTGGTCTCGATGGCGTGCACGATCAGGCGCTGCTTGTCGGAGAACCGCGGGTGGCAGGTGGTCAGGGTGAGCAGGCGGGCCTGCTGCTCCGGCGGCACCGCCGCGTTCGGCTGGTGGGGAACCGGGGCGATGACCTCGCCCTGGCTCGGCACCACGATCTCCTGGCCGACGGTCTTGGCGTAGGCCTCGCCCAGCGTCGTGGACAGCGGGGCGATGCCGGTGCAGGCGGCTTCCTTGGCCTTCGGGTTGTTCGCCCAGCCGGCGACCTCGTTCTTCATCGGCAGGACCCGGTAGACGAACCACTGGGTCTGGGTCTGCACGACGATCGCGTTGCAGGACTCCAGCAGGTCGAGGTCGTTGAACGGCGCACCCTTGCCGACGCGGTGCCCCGCGATGGAGAAGTTGCCGGGCTGGCCGGGCTGCGCGGTGTCCTTGTAGTGGCCGGGGCCGATCTCGAGGTGCTTGTCGGTGGTGCCCTCGACGACGGAGAACTTCCAGTCGTTGCCGAAGACGGGGATGTACATCTTCGCGAAGGCCTTGCCCTCGATGAGGTTCAGCTGCGACTGGCGGTTCGGGTCGGCCGGGGGCGGCGTGACGGTGTTCGAGTTCCACTCGGAGTCGAGCGCCGCGGTGACCTCGTCCTGCTTCTGCGCGGAGAACAGGTCGGTCACGTAGACCTCGTAGACGACGAACAGCAGCACGACGAGGCCCATCGTGATGAGCACCTCGCCGAAGCCGCGGACGGCCTTGCGGCGGAAGCTCTCCGGCGGGAGCGCGTCCTTCTCGTCCTCGTCGTAGTAATCGTCGTCGTCGTAGTACTCGTCGTCGTAGTCGTCCTCGACCGGCTCGATGATCTCCGTCGGCGGGTCGACCGGCCGTGGACGGGGGCGCTGCGGTGCTCCTCGGGGCGGGCCCTGGGGTGCGCCGGGGGGCGGGCCGGGCCGCCAGCCGTTCTGCGGGCCGGGTGCCTGCGGGCCGAATGCCCGCGGGCCGGGCGCCGCGCCGCGGGGCACGCCTCCCGGTGGGGTCGGCTGCGGGCCCTGCGGCGGGCCGGGGTGGCGCGGCGGAGCGGTGGGCGGGGGCAGGCTGCCGGAGAAGGCACTGGTGAACTGCGTGGCGTCCGCGGGCGGCAGCGGCTGCGGTGAAGGTGCCGAGCGCACGTGCCGCAGGTCGTCACGACGGGGTGCAGGACGCCGTGGAGGCGGCTGCTGCGGTCCCGAGTTCACCTGAGAACCTCCGCGCGGACTGTGAACGGATTACAACTGCGTCTGCCAGGTGGTTCGCTCACCACCTCGGCTACGTTAACGTGTCTGCTGAGTAGTGCACGTAAACTCGCGCACTCAGAGACATCCACGTCAGGCGAGGACAGCATGCCCAAGTCCAAGGTCCGGAAGAAGGCGGTCTACACCGCACCCACTGACCGCCGTACGCCGGTCAAGGTCAAGGCAGCGGGGCCGTCCCACCCGGTCTACGTCGTCATCATGCTCGGCTTCATGCTGCTGGGCCTCGCGTGGCTCGTCGTGAACTACATCGCGGCCGAGAAGATCCCGTTCATGCTCGAGCTGGGCGCGTGGAACTTCGCCATCGGCTTCGCGCTGATGATCATCGGTCTGCTGATGACGATGCGCTGGCGGTAAGTCCGCCCCCTGTCACGACTGGTCATCGACGGCCCGGACGTTCACTCGTCCGGGCCGATGTTCGTCCATGCCACGTTCACCTGGTTCACGTGGGCGTCACCGAAGCACATGGTTGTAAGTCATCCCCATTGGGGACAACCCCTGTGGACAACTTTGCGCGAAATTGCACAAGCGCCTCTTCCGCACTTCAGTTGTCCACATTTCATGCGGGACACTCGACGCTGTGACTCGCTCCTGGTCCACTCCCGCGCCGCTCGTCGCCGCCGCCTGGGTGTCCGCCGCCCTGCTCGCGTTCGCCACGGTCATCACCACCGAGAACGCCGGCCGTCTCCTCGTCGGGCTGGCAACGCTGCTGGTCAGCTACCTCGCCGCGTTCGCCTCCCTCGCCCGCCCGCGGCTGAGCGCGGACGCGAACGGCATCGCGGTGCGCGGGTTCGCGAGCACCACGCACCTGGCGTGGCACGAGGTGAAGGTCAAGCTGCAGCACACGCGCAGGCTCGGCCGGGAACAGCAGGCGTTGGAGCTCGACGCCGACGACCGTCTCGTGGTGCTCACGAAACTGGACCTCGGCGCCGACCCGGAAGAAGTGGCGAGCGTGCTGCACGCACTGCGCCCGTGACTCAGATCCCGATGAGAGTCCTGAGCTCGCTCGCCCGCAACGCGAACATGCCCGCCAGCAACACGACCGCGGCCGTCACGGCGCCGAGCTGGTAGAGGTTCCGGTTTTCGCGCGGCGCTTTGACCATCGCGAGCGTCAGCAGGCCGCCGATCACGAACCCGCCGAGATGGGCGAGCAGTGAGGCGTTGGTGAAGAGGTTCGACACGAGGTTGATCACCACGATCACCACGACCGTCGAGATGTCGCGCTTCTTGCGCCGCCACACGACGATCAGCGCGCCCATGATGCCGAACACCGCACCGGACGCACCGGCGAGCAGGCCACCGGCCGCACCGAAGTAGAACGCCGCCGCGTTGCCGCCCAGCAGCGCCAGGAAGTAGACGAGGGTGAACCGCAGCCGGCCCAGCTCGGGCTCGACGCTCGACCCGGCGATGTAGAGCACCGCCATGTTGAGCACCAGGTGCCAGAGGCCGATGTGCATGAACCCCGAGGTCAGGATTCGCCACCACTCGCCGTTGGCGACGAGGACGGGCTGGAGCGCGGACTCCAGGAAGATCGCGGAACGCTGGTTCAGCAGCGGGTTGCCCGCCTGCACCGCGGTGACGACGAACGCGAGCGCGTTCAGCACGATCAGCACGGGCGTGACGACCAGGCGTCCGTCGGTCTGCTCGGCCCCCACCAGGGTCTGCGAGCGCCGGCCCGACCTGCGGCCCTCGTTGACGCAGTCGACGCACTGGCTGCCGACGGCGGCCTCGCGCAGGCAGTCCGGGCACGCCGGACGGTCGCACCTCGTGCAGCGCAGCCGGGTGGGCCGATCGGCATGACGTGCGCAGACCGGCATCTCCGGCTGCGCTCCGATCGGCCCGTCCGGTGGGACCAGAGCGTCGCTCACGCGCGTTCGATCGTGACCCGCTCGATCTTGATGTCGTTGACCGGGCGGTCGTTCACGCCGGTCGCCGTGCCACCGATGGCGTCGACGACGTTGCGCGACTCCTGGTCGGCGACCTCACCGAAGATCGTGTGCTTGAAGTTCAGCCACGTCGTGGGCGCCACCGTGATGAAGAACTGGGAGCCGTTGGTGTTGGGCCCCGCGTTCGCCATCGCCAGCAGGTACGGGCGGTTGAACTGCAGGTCGGAGGTGAACTCGTCGGCGAAGCGGTAGCCGGGGCCACCGCGGCCGGTGCCGGTCGGGTCACCGGTCTGGAGCATGAAGCCCGCGATGACGCGGTGGAACAGGGTGCCGTCGTAGAACGGACCCGACTTCGTGCCGCTCGCGTTCGCTTCGGTGTACTCCTTCGAGCCCTCGGCGAGCCCGACGAAGTTCGCCACCGTCTTGGGGGCGTGGTCGGGGAACAGGGTGAGCCGGATGTCGCCCTGCGTGGTGTGCAGGGTCGCCGTCACCTTGGTCCCGACGAAGGATTCATTGCTGTCAGCCACCACCCCATCGTGCCATCACGGGCGGAGATGTTCAGAAACGGGCACGATGGGTACCTCTATTGACATCACCGGACGACAACGTGTGGAGCAGAGGATGGACGAGGTGGACGTCATGACCCGCGCCGGCGAATCGGTTGGCAAGGCTGTCGGCACCGGTCTGAAGGCCGCGCGTGAGGGTGTCGTTCGCGCTGGTCACGTCGCAGAGGTCAAGCTCGCCGAGCGTGGCATCACGACCGACCAGGTCCGCGGCGCACTCGTCGACCGCGCCGACCAGCTCATGGGCAAGGCGGAGGACTGGGAGAAGCAGACCCGCAAGTCCCGCAAGCGCCTCGCCAAGAAGAGCGCTCAGACGCGTGCCGACCTCATGACCAAGGCCGAGGTCGTGCGCAAGGAGGTGCGGAAGGCGGCCAAGCACGCCAGGAAGGACGCCAAGGTCCGCGCCAAGGAGCTCCGCAAGGCCGCGGCGAACCTCGGTGCCGAGGCTCCGAAGCGCCGCCGGTGGCCGTGGGTGCTGGGCCTGCTCATCGCGGCCGCGGCAGCCGGCTACGTCGCACTGACGCGGCGCCCCGAGGAGGTCCACCTGCACGAGGAGGAGCAGGCCCCGCACGCGGAGCCCGTCCTCAACGGCCAGGTCCCGACCCAGAAGGAACCCGTCAAGTAGCTACAAGCCGAGGTTCTTGATCGCTTCTTCCGCGATCCGACGAGCCTTGATCGACTGCTTCTGGTTGGTAGTGACCACGACAGCGGCGTCGCTCTTCGCCACGGCGTAGACGACGCCGCTGTTGCTGCTCACGTACCCCCCGGTCCACCCGGTGGGTGAGTTGGCGGGCTGTGAACCGTCCGGCGCCGCCTCGTTCACGATCTTCTTGGCGACCCCTTGGTCGCCCGCGTACACGCGCACGGTCAACTGGACCTCAGTCGCGTTGGCGTAGAAAAAACACGCCGGGTGCGGTTCGTCCGTTGACAGTTTCACTTTCGGCACCCGCTGCCCGTTCGCCTCGGCCACGAACGTCGTCGGCAGGTAGGGGCACGCGCCGTCCTTCACGGGCTGTGGCGCGGGGGGCACTGCCGGTGCTGCGCTGGTCGTGGTCACGACCGGCGGAACGGACGTGGCGGGCACCGGCACGTTCTGGGCGACCTGGGACCCGCACGCGGCGAGGACGCCGAGCAGGGGCAGCAGCAGTGCTCGTTTCATAGGGGCAACAGTCAACCAGATACCGATGGCGCCTCTACCGGCACACTCTAAATTGGTCCATACCTTTTGTGCCCTGTTACCCGCCCCTCGCCTCGGAAGGACCCGAGACCATGGAGTTCCTGGAGCAACGACGAGAGCACGCCCTGGGGCTGTTCCGCATCGTGATCGGACTGTTCTTCGTCATGCACGGCGTGCAGAAGGTGATGAAGGGAACCGAGCTGCTGTCCTGGCCGGCCGGCCCCATGAGCCTGATCGAGCTGATCGGCGGCGGTCTCATCGTCATCGGCCTGTGGACCCGCTGGGCAGCGCTGCTCAGCTCGGGCGCCATGGCCTACGCCTACTTCATCGTGCACCAGCCGAAGGGCCTGCTCCCGATCCAGAACGGCGGCGAGCTCGCCGCGGTCTACTCGTGGGCGTTCCTCCTGCTGGCCTGCACCGGTGCCGGCGCCTGGTCGATCGACAAGCTCCGCCAGTCCTCGAAGCAGCGCACCCTGGCATCCGCCTGACACACCCTTCACCACCCTTTCGAAGCCCTGTTCGCAACGCCGCGAACAGGGCTTCCGCCTTGCACTCCCGTAAATGGGCCACCGAAGGCGAGCCTGGTGAGTCCTGGCGAAGGAACCGCGAAGGCGAGTCCGACCGGGTTCTCGGCGAAGGGCTGAGGGCGGTGCGCGGCTGAGGGTCCGGCGCGAACAACGCGGCGAGTCCGACGGAAGCCAAGGGCAAGTCCGGCCGGGAATCTGGCGACGCCCAACGCGGGTCTGGCCGGGAAATCCGGTCTGGGCTCGGCCTGGGGGTCCGGCGAGGCCGAAGGCCAGCCGGGCCGGGGGTCCGGGGAGGCCGAAGGCCAGCCGGGCCGGGGGTCCGGGGGCGGAGCCGCCCGGCTGGGGTCTGGGGGCTCGGCCCCCAGAAAACACTCGGAACGTAAAAGGCTCGCGCTCTTTGCGAGCACGAGCCGGTGATACGTGGAGACGAGGGGAATCGAACCCCTAACCCCCGCCTTGCAAAGGCGGTGCTCTGCCAATTGAGCTACGTCCCCGAGACCTTGGGGGCGACGCGGCAGGCCGCCCGCGAGATCGAAGCTCAGTCGGTGGGGGCAGTCGCCTCGCGCCACAGGTCCGCGTCGGCCTTGGCGGAACGGCTGCGCTTCACGAAGAACAGGACCGCACCGGCGACCACGACGAGCGCGATGAGCTTCTTAGCCACTCTGAACCCCTCCAACAAGACTGTGATGGCCCCGACGTACCGCACAGCCTACAGGCTTCGCAGATGTCCAGCCGGGGCTCTGGAACTCGAAATCCAGACAGAAACGATGATGATTCGAGAGAAGTTCGAATCGAGTGGGCCTAGGAGGACTTGAACCTCCGACCTCTTCATTATCAGTGAAGCGCTCTAACCGCCTGAGCTATAGGCCCTCGATCAACTGTCACCCTCTCGGGGCGACGAGGAAGACCTTACAGGATCGTCCTCGCCGCTCCCAAATCGGGGGTCACTCTCGCTCGGAGAGCGTCAACTCCAAGCCACCAGCCAGATCCGCGGACACGTTGTAGACGAACGCGCCGACGGTCGCGAGGGCGGTGAACAGCACGATGTTGACCGCGCCGATGATCGCCGAGACGCCGAAGACGCGACCGGCGCTGATCAGCGGTTCCCCCGGCTCGTTGGCCTGGAGGAGGTCGTTCGCGGTGCTGTTGATCTTGTCCCAGACGCCCATGCCGTGCAGCACGCCGTAGAGCACGCCGACGGCCACGAGCCAGACGAAGAACAGCGCAACGCCGAGCACCAGGGCCAGCTTGAGCACCGACCACGGGTCGACGCGCTTGATCTGGAGCGAGGCGCGGCGCGGGCCGCGGCCGGGACGGCGGGCCGACGGGGTGGACGCGGCGGGGCGTGCGCCGCCCGTGCCGAGGTTCACCGACGTGCGGCTGCTGCCCAGGCCGACCGGGACGGCCGAGCCCCCGACCACGGGCTTCTGCACCTTCACGGTGTCCGGGTCGGTGTCGGGGAACGCCGGGGCGGGCTCCGACGCCGACGGCACGGGCGGTGCGGTCGGGGCCACGTAGGCGTCCTGCTGGGTGCCCTCCGTGTCGTTCGTCACGCGCTGCCAGGGCGGCGGCGTGGTGACGGCCGGCTCCTCCGCCGGTGCGGCGGGTTCGGCGGCCGGCGCCGCCACCGCGGCCGTCTTCTCCTCGGCCGGAACGGCCTTGGCCGTGTCGGCGGAGACCGGCTTCGTCTTGTCCTGGGCCGAGGTGTCCTGCCCGTTCCCACCCGAGGAACCGGAGGCCGCGGGCGCGGTCTTCCCGGCGTCGTCGGCCGACTTCGCCGCGGATTGCGGCGTCGGCTTGGTGATCACCGCGGTCTTGTCCGCGTCCCGGCCTTCGCGGTTCTCGGGTGGAGTCACGAGCTTGTCCTTGGCCTCTCGCTGATGCCCGACTACTCAGCCGAGTCGGTCGGGGTTTCTGCCTGGTCGGCGGCAGAGCCCTCCGCGGCAGACGTCTCACCGTTAACGACGTCGCTGGGCTCATCCGCGTTGCGTGCGACCGCGATCAAAGTGGTGCTTTCGCCGAGGTTCATCAGCCGCACGCCCTTCGTCTGCCGGCCTGCCTTGCGCACCTGCTCGGCGCGGGTCCGGATGACCCCGCCGCTCGAGGTGATGGCGTAGAGCTCGTCGTCGACGTCGACGATGAGCGCTCCGACCAGCCTGCCACGTCGGCGGTCGTGCTGAATGGTCAGCACACCCTTGCCGCCCCGACCCTGGACCGGGTAGTCCTCGATCGGAGTTCGCTTCGAGTACCCACCGTCCGTCGCGACCAAAACGAAGAGACCCTCCTGGACGACGCCGACGGAAAGCAGCTCGTCGTCGGCGTTGAACCGCATGCCCTGCACGCCCGAGGTGGCGCGGCCCATGGGGCGCAGCACGTCGTCGGTCGCGTGGAAGCGGATCGACTGGCCGTCCGCGGACACCATGAGCAGGTCGTCATCAGCCGAGCACAGCACGGCTCCGACCAACTCGTCGTCCTCGCGCAGGTTGATGCCGATTAGTCCACCCGATCGGTTGGAATCGAAGTCGGACAACTTGGACTTCTTGACCAAACCCTTGCGCGTCGCGAGCACGAGGTACGGCGACACGTCGTAGTTCTTGATCTGGATGACCTGCGCGATCTCCTCCTCCGGCTGGAACGCGAGGAGGTTCGCGACGTGCTGGCCGCGGGCGTTGCGGTTGGCCTCGGGCAGCTCGTACGCCTTCGCGCGGTACACCCGGCCCTTGTTCGTGAAGAACAGGATCCAGTCGTGGGTGGAGCACACGAAGAAGTGGGCGACGATGTCGTCCTGCTTGAGCTGCGCGCCCTGCACGCCCTTGCCGCCGCGCTTCTGCGCCCGGTAGAGGTCGGTCTTGGTGCGCTTCGCGTAGCCGGTGCGGGTGATCGTGACGACCACGTCCTCGACCGCGATCAGGTCCTCCATGGACACGTCGCCGTCGAACGGGATGATCTTCGTGCGGCGGTCGTCGCCGAACTTGTCCACGATCGCGATGAGCTCGTCGCGGACGATCTTGCGCTGCCGCTCGGGCTTCTCGAGGATGTCGGCGAGGTCCGCGATCTCCAGCTCGATCTCGGCCAGCTGGTCGATGATCTTCTGGCGTTCGAGGGCGGCCAGGCGGCGGAGCTGCATCTCCAGGATCGCGTTGGCCTGGATCTCGTCGACCTCGAGGAGGTCCATCAGGCCCGTGCGCGCGATGTCCGGGGTCTCGGACCGGCGGATCAACGCGATGACGGCGTCGAGCTGGTCGAGCGCCTTCACCAGTCCGCGCAGGATGTGGGCGCGCTCTTCGGCCTTGCGCAGGCGGAACCTGGTCCGCCGCTGGATGACCTCGATCTGGTGCTTCACGTAGTGGCGGATCATCTGGTCGATCCGCAGCGTGCGCGGCACGCCGTCGACCAGCGCCAGCATGTTGACACCGAACGAGTACTGCAGCTGGGTGTGCTTGTAGAGGTTGTTCAGCACGACCTTGGCCACCGCGTCGCGCTTGAGCGTGATCACGATGCGCATGCCGATGCGGCGGTTCGACTCGTCGGCGATGTTCGCGATGCCGGTGAGCTTGCCGTCGCGCACCAGGGCGGCGATGTTCTCGACCAGGTTGTCCGGGTTGACCTGGTACGGCAGCTCGGTGACGACCAGGATCGTGCGGCCCTTGGCGTCCTCGTCCATCTCGACGACGGCGCGCATGCGGACCGAGCCGCGGCCGGTGCGGTAGGCGTCCTCGATGCCGGAGGTGCCGAGGATCTGGCCGTACGTCGGGAAGTCCGGGCCCTTGATCCGGGCGATCATCGCTTCGAGGGTCTCCTCGTCGGAGGCCTCGTGGTTGTCGAGCGCCCACACGACGCCCTCCGCGACCTCGCGGAGGTTGTGCGGCGGGATGTTGGTCGCCATGCCGACCGCGATGCCGGAGCTGCCGTTGATCAGCAGGTTCGGGATGCGCGACGGCAGGACCGTCGGCTCCTGGATGCGGCCGTCGTAGTTGTCGCGGAAGTCGACGGTCTCTTCCTCGATGTCGGCCAGCATGTGCATGGCCAACGGGGAGAGCCGGCACTCCGTGTACCGCATGGCGGCGGCGGGGTCGTTGCCCGGCGAGCCGAAGTTGCCCTGGCCCTGGATCAGCGGGTAGCGCAGCGCCCACGGCTGCGCGAGGCGCACCAGCGCGTCGTAGATCGCCGAGTCGCCGTGCGGGTGGTAGTTGCCCATCACGTCGCCGACGACGCGGGCGCACTTGTTGAAGCCGCGGTCGGGACGGAAGCCGGAGTCGAACATCGAGTACAGAACGCGGACGTGCACGGGCTTCAACCCGTCACGCACGTCCGGCAGCGCACGACCCACGATGACGGACATCGCGTAGTTGATGTACGAGTTCTGCATCTCCTGCTGGATCTCGACCGGCTCGATGCGGTCGTGGTCCGGCGGCAGAGTCGTCTCGGTCACTGTTCTCTTTCCTTCTCGCCAGAAACGCCAGGACGCCTAGGTGCGCAAGCCGGACTCAGATGTCCAGGAACTTGATGCTCTTGGCGTTGCGGGTGATGAACGAACGGCGTGCCTCGACGTCCTCGCCCATGAGCACGCTGAACAGCTCGTCGGCGGTGGCCGCGTCGTCCATGGTGACCTGCCGCAGGATCCGGTTCGCCGGGTCCATCGTGGTCTCCCACAGCTCCTCGGCGTTCATCTCGCCGAGACCCTTGTACCGCTGGATGTTGTCGTCCTTGCCCAGGCGCTTGCCGCCCTCGAGGCCCGCCTTGATCACGGCGTCGCGCTCGCGGTCGGAGTAGACGTACTCCGGCTCCGCGCGCTGCCACTTGATCTTGTAGAGCGGCGGCTGCGCGAGGTAGACGTGGTTGTGCTCGATGAGCGGCTGCATGAAGCGGAACAGCAGCGTGAGCAGCAGCGTGCGGATGTGCTGGCCGTCGACGTCGGCGTCGGCCATCAGCACGATCTTGTGGTAGCGCAGCTTCGACAGGTCGAACTCGTCGTGGATGCCGGTGCCCAGTGCCGTGATCAGCGACTGGACCTCGGTGTTCTTGAGGACGCGGTCGATGCGGGCCTTCTCGACGTTGATGATCTTGCCGCGGATCGGCAGGATCGCCTGGTACATCGAGTCGCGCCCCTCCTTGGCCGAGCCGCCTGCCGAGTCGCCCTCGACGATGTAGAGCTCGCAGCGCTCCGGCTCGGTCGAGCGGCAGTCCTTGAGCTTGCCGGGCAGGCCGCCGATGTCGAGCGCGCCCTTGCGGCGGACCAGCTCGCGGGCCTTGCGGGCGGCGATGCGGGCCTGCGCCGACGACACCGACTTGGTGACGATCGCCCTGGCCTCGTTGGGGTGGCGCTCGAACCAGTCGGCCAGGTGCTCGTTCGTCGACTTCTGCACGAACGACTTGGCCTCGCTGTTGCCCAGCTTGGTCTTCGTCTGGCCCTCGAACTGGGGCTCCTTCAACTTCACCGAGATGATCGCGGCGAGACCCTCGCGGATGTCGTCGCCGGTGAGGTTGGTGTCCTTCTCCTTGAGCAGCTTCTTCTCGCGCGCGTACTCGTTGACGACGCGCGTCAGCGCGGCGCGGAAGCCCTCCTCGTGCGTGCCGCCCTCGTGCGTGTTGATCGTGTTCGCGAAGGTGTAGACCGAGGCCGTGTAGCCGGTGTTCCACTGCATCGCGACCTCGACCTGCAGGTCCTCGCCCTGCGCCTCGAAGCCGATCACCTTCTGGTGCACGGCCTCGCGCGTGTGGTTGATGTGGCGGACGAAGTCCTCCAGACCACCCGGGTAGTGGTAGACGCGTTCCTTCACCGCGGCCTGGTGGCCCTCGGCGTCGGCCTCCTCGTCCTCCTCCGAGACCCGCTCGTCGCGCAGCACGATGGTGATCCCCTTGTTGAGGAACGCCATCTCCTGCAGCCGGCGTGCGATCGTCTCGACGTTGTACTCGGTGGTCTCGAAGATGTTCGGGTCCGCCCAGAACGTGACGGTCGTGCCCGTCTCGTCGGTCGGCTCGCCCTGGCGCAGGTCGTGCGCGGGCTTCGAGTTCTCGTAGCGCTGGCTCCAGACGTAGCCCTGGCGCTTGATCTCGACCTCGACGGCCGTGGACAGCGCGTTCACCACGGAGATGCCGACGCCGTGCAGACCGCCGGACACCGCGTAGGAGTCGCTGTCGAACTTGCCGCCCGCGTGCAGCACGGTGAGCACGACCTCGACGGTCGGCTTGCCCTCGACCGGGTGCACGTCGACGGGGATGCCGCGGCCGTCGTCGATGACCCGGACGCCGCCGTTGGCGAGCAGGGTGACGTCGACCGTCGTCGCGAAGCCGGCCATCGCCTCGTCGACCGAGTTGTCCACAACCTCTTGGACGAGGTGGTGCAGACCGCGCTCACCGGTCGAGCCGATGTACATGCCCGGCCTCTTGCGCACTGCCTCAAGACCCTCGAGGACGGTGATCGAGGACGCGTCGTACTCATTCTTCTTAGCTGACACGGGCCTGGAGTCTCCTCGCTGATGCGGGCGGGGCCCGCACTGTGTTCCCCGACTTCCCGGGTTGTGGTGACGCTCTCCCCTGATTCTACCGGGGCACACCGACAGAACGGGGTCAAGGACACCTTTGATTCGGTCACAGACGCCCTCAAGCGCGCGTGGATGGGTGCGGACGGCCGAAAAGGGGGTTCAAATCCCCAGGTGAACGCTCATTGAGCCACAGAACGGCCGCTGAGCCCTTGACAGCGGCTCACCCGTAGGTGTCACGCGGACCGCGGCCGGGAACGTGCCTGGGCCCGTGACGCCAGTTGGGTGCGTCGGGGCCTTTGATCCTGAGCCGGGTCACGACACCGTTGCCGACCCCGGCCGCGATCCTCTTCAGCAGGTCGCGCTGGAGCAGGCGCAGCTGGGTGGCCCACGCCGTGGACGACGCCTGGACCGTCAGCTCACCATCACTGAGAGTGATCGGTTGCGCGTGCTCGGCGAGCTCCTCCCCCACCAGCTTCGCCCACCGCCCGAACACCTGGCCGCCCTGCAGCTGCTCGACCCAGCCGCGGTCCGCGGCGATCCGCGACGCGATGCGGCCGATCGCCTGGGGGTCGCGGTCGTCCGGTCCCGGCCCCGACCAGCGCCGACGGCTGCGGTTGACCGGTCGGCCCTTCGCCTTGCTGCCGGGCGTGCGGCCGCGGGCCTTCGCACTGGCCTTCGCGGCCTCCAGCGCCGCCCGCGCGAGGTCCGAACCTCGCAGCTGCTCACCCTCAGGTGTGAATGAACCTGTGGACAAGTCCCGATTTGTGACGGAGTTATCCACACCATCCACAGACTTGTCCCCAGATGTGTGGGCGGACACACCCGATCGAGCTACATCTTGGGGGTCCGTACCCCCGGAGTCAGGCCTTCGCTCAGACACGCCGCACCTCCCCGCCGTGCACCTCGAACCGGGCGCCGCTGAGCTCGTCCGGCACGTCCTCCGCCACCGCGGCGGTGATCAGCACCTGCTCCGCGGCGGCAGCGACCTTCGCGAGCTGCCGGCGCCGGCCGCGGTCGAGCTCCGCGAACACATCGTCCAGCACGAGCACCGGTTCGATGCCGTCGACACGCATGAGCTCGTACCCGCCGAGCCGCAGCGCGAGCGCGAACGACCACGACTCTCCGTGACTGGCGTAGCCCTTCGCGGGGAGCTCGCCCAGCGTCAGCTCGAGGTCGTCGCGGTGCGGGCCGACCAGGCACACCCCCCGTTCGATCTCCTGCCTGCGCACCCGGTCCAGCTCGGCGAGCAGCAGGTCCTCGATGCTCTCCCGGTCCTCCGGCAGGTCGCCGACGCTCGACCGGTAGGAGATGAGCGCCGGTCGCGACTCCGGCGCCACCTCCGCGTAGGCCGTGGTCACGTGGTCCGCCATGTCGCGGACCAGCTTCAACCGCGCGGCCAGCAGCTCGGCGCCGTGCTTGGCCAGGTGCCCGTCCCAGACGTCGAGCGTCGACAGGTCGGCCGACCTGCTGTGCTTCACCGTCTTCAACAACGCGCTGCGCTGCTTCAGCACCCGGTCGTAGTCGCTGCGCACGCCCGCGAACCTCGGCGAGCGCAGCACCAGCACCTCGTCGAGGAACCGCCGCCGGTCCCCCGGATCGCCGCGCACGAGGGAGAGGTCCTCCGGCGCGAACAGCACGGTCCGCAGAATGCCGAGCACGTCACGCGGACGCGGGACCGGCCCGCGGTTGATCCTGGCCCGGTTCGCCTTGCCCGCCGTGATCTCGATCTCGACGAGCAGCTCGCGGTCGTCGTTGACCACGGCCGTCCGCACGACGGCGCGCTGGGCGCCGTGCCGGATCAGGGGTGCGTCCGTGGCGACGCGGTGCGAGCCCAGCGTCGCCACGTACCCGAGCGCCTCGACCAGGTTCGTCTTGCCCTGGCCGTTGCGCCCGACGAGCACCGACACACCGGGCTCGAAGGCCAGGTCGGCCCGCTCCCACGAGCGGAAGTCGCTGACCTGGAGGTGTCTGACGTGCACCCGTTAGCCCTGGGTGCTGCCCGAACCGGACGACGGACCGGCGAGGTGCACCGAGTGACCGCCGAACTGGTTGCGCAGAGCGGCGACGGCGCGCATGGCCGGCGAGTCCTCCTGGCGGGAGGTGAACCGGGCGAAGAGCGCGGCGGAGATCACCGGCAGCGGCACCGCGTTGTTGATTCCCTCCTCGACGGTCCACCGGCCCTCGCCGGAGTCCTCGACGTACCCGCGCAGGTCGTCGAGCTCCGGGTCGGACTCGAGCGCGCGCACCAGCAGGTCGAGCAGCCACGAGCGCACGACCGTGCCGCGCTGCCACGCCGTGATGACGCCGGGCACGTTGTCGACGACATCGGTCTTGTCGAGCAGCTCGAAGCCCTCGGCGTACGCCTGCATCAGGCCGTACTCGATGCCGTTGTGCACCATCTTCGAGTAGTGGCCGGCACCGACCTTGCCCGCGTGCGCGAAGCCCTCCTCGCGCGGACCCTCGGGGCGGAGCGCGTCGAAGATCGGCTGCGCCTGCTCGACGTGCTCGGCGGCACCGCCGACCATGAGCGCGTAGCCGTTCTCCAGGCCCCACACGCCGCCGGACACACCGCAGTCGAGGTAGCCGATGCCCTTCTCCGCGAGCAGTTCGGCGTGGACCTGGTCGTCGGTGAACTTCGAGTTGCCGCCGTCGATGACCAGGTCACCCGGCTCCAGCAGCTCCTTGAGCTCCTTGACCGTGTTCCTGGTGATCTCGCCGGCCGGCACCATCACCCACACCGTGCGCGGTGCTTCGAGCTTGGACACCATGTCCGCCAGCGACTCCGAGTCGCTGACCTCCGGGTTGCGGTCGTAGCCGATCACCTCGTGACCGGCACGGCGCACCCGCTCGCGCATGTTGAAACCCATCTTGCCGAGGCCGACGAGTCCGAGCTGCACGGTGTTCTCCCCTAACGTTTCTGGTACCCGGTAAGGGTTTTCTCAGCCGGGAAGGCGGACGGGCATCAGCAGGTACAGGTAGCCCGGCGCCACGTTCCCATCCTCGTCCACCGGCTTCAGCAACGCCGGTCGGCTGGGTGTGGTGAAGGACAAGTGGACCTTCTGCGTGCGGACGGCACCGAGGCCGTCGAGCAGGTAGCCCGGGTTGAACGCGATCGTGACCGGCTCGCCGGTGTACTCGACCGGCAGCTCCTCCTCGGCCGACCCCTCGTCGTCGCCACCGGCGGACAGGCGCAGGCCGCCGTCCACGAACTCGAGGCGGACCTGGGTGCCGCGCTCGGCGACCAGCGACACGCGCTTGATCGCCTGCTGCAGGGCGTCGATGTCGATGATCGCCGCGGCCGAGTGCTCGGAGGGCAGCAGCTGGCGGTACTTCGGGAAGTCGGCGTCGAGCAGGCGGGTCGTCGTGCGCTTGCCGGAACCGGACAGGCCGAGCAGCCCGTCGTTGGCCGCGAGCGACATCTCGACCTTGCTGCCGCCGGAGCCGAGCGTCTTGGCAGCGTCGCCGAGGGTGCGGGCGGGGACCAGGACGGCGACCTCGCCGAGGGACGCGTCGGGCTCCCACGGGAACTCGCGCATCGCCAGGCGGAACCGGTCGGTCGCCACGAGGGTCAGCTTGCCCTCACCGATCTCGACCCGGACGCCGGTGAGCATCGGGAGCGTGTCGTCCTTGCCGGCCGCGACGGCGACCTGGCTGACCGCCTCGCCGAAGACCTCGCCGGGGAGCTCACCGATCAGCTGCGGCATGGACGGCAGCGCGGGGTAGTCCTCGACCGGCATCGTCGGGAGGCTGAACCGGGCACTGCCACAGCTGATCGTCATGCGAGCACCGTCGACCGCGATCTCGACGGGGTGGTTCGGGAGCGCCTTGGTGATGTCGGCGAGCAGACGGCCGGAGACGAGGGCGCGGCCACCGTCGGCGATCGTGGCGGGGACACCGACCTGGGCGGAGACCTCGTAGTCGAACCCGGAGACGGTCAGCGAGTCTTCCGATTCCGCGTCGAGCAGCACGCCGCCCAGCACGGGAACGGGCGGACGGGACGGGAGGCTGCGTGCGACCCAGGCGACGGCGTCGGCCAGGCCGTCGCGCTCGACGCGGATCTTCATGAGGCGTCCTTTCCTCGACAGTCGACAAGCCCGACCACGACAACGTGCCAGTGGGGGTGGGGGAGCCTCGTCCCGGCCTGAGTGTCCTCGATGGCCGAGGGCGGAGCACCACGGTAGAGCGTCCTGGCCCTCCGCGTCACTTCGGGGTTCGGGCACCGATCCCCGGGAGCCGTCCACGCTGTTTTGCTTTTGAAGAACTTCTCTTGAAGAGATCAACAGCAGTAACAGTAGGGGCTGTGGATTGTGTGGACATCCCTTGAACGCCCAGGTCAAGACACCTCACCCCATGTGGACTACAGGGGGATGGCACCCGGGGACAAACCGGCGCACCCGGGGACAGCCAGTTGTACACAGGTCTCGATCCACAGATCGTCCACAGTTGTCCCCGGGTGCGTCCCCGGGTGCGGGGCAGTTGTACCCGGGTGTTCAACAGGCTTTCGTGGCCGGATCGTGGCCCGGGTCTCACACTTTTCCAGTTGTCCCCACCCCTTCGAGTGCGCGGGCAGACGATGTTGCCCGCTCCGCACCCGGTTGGACCTCCTCCACGCCTCCTCCACCTGGGCCCGGCCGCCCCTCTCCACCCGGGTCGCGCGGCGCTCCCCCGTCCCCTCCCTGGGTGTGCGGGGACCTCGCGGCCGCTCCCGCCTGGGTGAGAGCTCACCGCGTGGCGCGGACGCGGCGCGAAGAAGAAGGGGTCCCTCCGCGGTGGAGGAACCCCTTGGCGTCTTACCCGGGTGGGATCAGGGAGCGTGGCGGGCGCGCTGCTTGATCCGGGAGGTGAGCTCCTGGACCTGGTCGTAGATGCGCCGGCGCTCTGCCATCTCCTTGCGGATCTTCTTGTCCGCGTGCATGACGGTCGTGTGGTCGCGGCCGCCGAACGTCTGACCGATCTTGGGCAGCGACAGGTCGGTCAGCTCGCGGCACAGGTACATGGAGATCTGCCGTGCCTGCGCGAGCGCCTTCGTCTTGCCGGGACCGCACAGGTCGTCGATCGAGACGCCGAAGAACTCGGCGGTGACCGCCATGATCGTCGGGGCGGTGATCTCCGGCGCGTGCGAGTCCGGGATGAGGTCGCGCAGCACGATCTCGGCGAGCTGGATGTCGACCGGCTGGCGGTTGAGCGACGCGAACGCCGTGACGCGGATGAGCGCGCCCTCCAGCTCGCGGATGTTCCGCTCCACGCGGGAGGCGATGAACTCCAGCACGTCGGCCGGGGCCGCGAGCCGGTCCTGGGCCGCCTTCTTGCGCAGGATCGCGATCCGGGTCTCCAGCTCGGGCGGCTGGATGTCCGTGATCAGGCCCCACTCGAACCGCGTGCGCAGGCGGTCCTCCAGCGTCTCCAGCCGCTTGGGCGGCCGGTCGCTCGACACCACGATCTGCTTGTTCGTGTTGTGGAGCGTGTTGAACGTGTGGAAGAACTCCTCCTGCGTGCCTTCCTTGCCCTCCAGGAACTGGATGTCGTCCACGAGGAGGACGTCGATGTCCCGGTAGCGGCGCTGGAAGGCGACCTTGCGGTCGTCGCGCAGCGAGTTGATGAAGTCGTTGGTGAACTCCTCGGTCGACACGTACCGCACGCGCATGCCGGGGAACAGGCGCTGGGCGTAGTGCCCGACGGCGTGCAGCAGGTGCGTCTTGCCGAGGCCGCTCTCACCCCAGATGAAGAGCGGGTTGTAGGCGCGGGCCGGTGCTTCGGCCACCGCGACCGCGGCGGCGTGGGCGAACCGGTTCGAGGCGCCGATGACGAACGTGTCGAAGTTGTACTTCTCGTTCAGCCGGGTCTGCGACGGCGACGGGTTCGCGGGCCGGGTGTACGGCATGTTCCCGTTGGGCGGTGCGGCCGTGGCCGAGCTCGCGGAGTTGAACGTCGGCCAGATCTCGGTGACGGCGGCGAGCGCGTCGCCGGCTTCGTCGACCTCGTCCGAGTCGCTGCCCTCCGCGGGCTCCGCACCCTCGTCCACGGGGCCGGGCGTGTCGCCGGTGACGACGACCGGAGGGACCGGCGCGACCGGAACGGGCTGCACCACCTGCGCCGCTTGGACGGCGTGGACCGAGATCGGCGCGGTCGGCGGGCTGACCGGTTCCGGGGAGTCGACCTTCACCGCCAGCGAGACGGAACGGCCGAGCCTGCGGGACAGCGCGTCGGTGATCGGGTCGCGCAGCGCGCGTTCGATCGCCTCTTTCGCGAAGTCGCTCGGTGCGGCGAGCAGGGCGGTCCCGTCCAGCAGACCGATCGGACGGGTGACCCTCATCCACGCGCGCTGCTGAGGGGACAGGTGGCTCGCGGCCAGCTCCTGCACCACCTCGGCCCACACGTGACCAAGGTCGACCTGCTGGTTCGACACCCCGCGCTCCCCTCCCCTCCACCGGAGTCCGTGACTCCACATGTGGACACGGAGAATAGAGGTATCCACAGAGTTATCCACAACTGTGCACTAAAAGGTGCGTTGTGTAGCCGGTGCTGGCGGCTCCCACACCGGCCCGGCACGCGCGAGGGAAGAACGGTAACAAGGGTGCGGGCGCCCGACAAGACGTGGCTTGGCCCACCCCGATTTGGTCGCGGCACCCGGGGGTGCGTACCCTCAGATGAGTCTCCCGCTTGCGACGGGCGCCTTTCGCGCGCCTACGTCTACTGCCGTCGGGGACGACCACAGAGGCTTTGTCAGCAGTGAAGCACCGGGAGAACCGACCGTGAGCAAGGGTAAGCGCACCTTCCAGCCCAACAACCGCCGCCGCGCGAAGACGCACGGCTTCCGGCTGCGCATGCGGACCCGCGCCGGCCGCGCCATTCTGGCCGCGCGCCGCAGCAAGGGCCGTGCCACGCTGTCTGCCTGACAGCTGGTAAGCGCAGCGTCGTCGTGCTTCCAGCGGCCGCCCGGCTCACCCGCAGCCAGGACTTCGGCCTGGTGGTTCGCCGAGGCCGCCGCGCTGGACGGCCCCGGTTGGTCGTCCACGCCTTGACGCCAGACGTGCCCACCTTGGATTCGTCCAAGGTGGGCTTCGTCGTGAGCAAGGCCGTCGGCAACTCCGTCGTTCGCCACCGCGTCTACCGCCGCCTGCGGCACGTGGTGCGCGAACACCTCTCCGGCATGCCCGCCGGAACTCTCGTCGTGGTGCGTGCGTTGCCTTCTGCAGCGGTGGCGTCGAGCGCCGACCTGGCCGCCGACTTCTCCTCCGCTCTGCGGAAGGTGCTGCGATGACCACGTTGCCCGCGAAGGTCGCGCTGTTGCCGGTGCACTTCTACCGGCGTTTCATCTCGCCCCTGCTGCCGCCCACGTGCCGCTTCTACCCGAGCTGCAGTGCGTACGCGGTGGAGGCGTTGACCGTCCACGGGGCGTTCCGCGGAACCTGGCTGACCATCCGCCGGTTGCTGCGCTGCGGACCCTGGCACCCTGGAGGCCTGGACCCGGTACCGCCGAGGCGGCAGGTCCCCGATGTATCCACCGAGGAGTAGCTCGTGCTCAACTTCATCTACTACCCGGTGTCCTTCATCTTGTGGTGTTGGCACTGGGTGTTCGGCAAGGTGTTCGGTGAGTCGAGCGGCTTCGCCTGGGCGCTGTCCGTCATCTTCCTGGTCTTCACCCTGCGCGCCATCCTGTTCAAGCCGTTCGTCGGCCAGGTGCGCTCCATGCGGCGGATGCAGGAGTTCGCCCCGGAGATGCAGAAGATCAAGAAGAAGTACCCGAACGACCGCCAGCGCCAGGCGCAGGAGATGCAGAAGCTGCAGTCCGAGCACGGCGTGAACCCGCTCGGCGGCTGCCTGCCGATGCTGGTGCAGATCCCGGTGTTCATCGGTCTGTTCCACGTGCTGCGGTCGTTCAAGCCCGGCTGGGGCGAGGTCTACTTCTTCGACAAGCAGGGCGTCGACTCGTTCGTCAACGCCAAGCTCTTCGGCACCAACCTGTCGACGTTCATCACGATGCCGGCCGACCAGCTCGCGCAGTTCGGCACCGAGCGCCTGAACGTCATCCTCGTGTCCGTGCCGCTGATGATCGTGGCGTCCATCGCGACCCACTTCACGGCCCGCCACTCGGTCGCCCGCCAGAACCAGGCCGCGCTGGACAACCCGCAGACGGCCATCATGAACAAGCTGACCCTGTACTTGTTCCCGATCGGCGTCCTGGTCGGTGGCTTCTTCTTCCCCGTCGCGATCCTGCTGTACTGGCTCTCCAACAACGCGTGGACGCTCGGCCAGCAGTACGTCGTCTACCGCCGCATCGACGCGGAGGAAGAGGAGAAGAAGGCCACCGCGGTGACCACCCGCCAGGCCCTCGCTCCCAAGCCGGGCGTGAAGCCGGTCAACCCGAAGAAGCCCGCACCCGGCGTCAAGCCGGCCAACGGTGCGAAGCGCATGCCGACCGCGGGCCCCGGCGGCTCGCCGGCCGCGCAGAAGCCGGACTCCCCGGCCGACGTGAACGGCAACTCCAACACCGAGATTCCCGGCCTGACCCCAGGCCGATCCACCAGCAAGAAGCCGGGCAGCAAGAAGCGCCGCTGATTTCGGGCGTTCGCCCCGGAGAGGAGACATCGTGTCGGAGACCTTGCAGGCGACCGACGTGGAGGCGTCGTCGTCGGACGAGGCCGAGCCGCAGTCGGAGACGCAGTCAGAGTCGGAGTCGCAGTCGCCGGGCAAGACCGAGGACCTGCTCGTCCAGGAAGGCGACATCGCGGGTGACTACCTCGAGCGCCTGCTGGACCTGCTGGACTACGACGGTGACATCGACCTGGACGTGGAGGGCGGCCGCGCGGTCGTCAGCATCGACGGCGGCGAGGACCTCTCGAAGCTCGTCGGCCCCCGCGGCAACGTGCTCGAGTCGCTCCAGGAGCTCACCCGCCTCGCCGTCCAGCAGGAGACGGGCGTCCGCTCCCGCCTGATGCTGGACATCGCCCAGTGGCGCGCCGGCCGCCGCGCCGAGCTCGCCGAACTCGGCCGCACCACCGCGGAGAAGGTCGCCGCATCCGGCGAGCGCGCCCGCCTGCACCCCATGACCCCGTTCGAGCGCAAGGTCGTGCACGACGCCGTGGCCGCGGTCGCGGGCGTGCACAGCGAGAGCGAGGGCGAGGAGCCGCAGCGCCGGGTCATCGTCTTCCCGAAGCCGTGATGCTCTGAAGGTTCGGCCCTACGGCCCCTGGTTCCGGTTGGAGCCAGGGGCCGTTCGCTGTCTCCGGGGAGGGAGCCGCGGGGAGGGGACCCTCCTCGCGGACGCTGCGCTCCCCCGCTGTCTTCCCCGCTGTGCTCTTTGGCGCTTGGCGACCGCCGCGCCCGAAGATTCCGCCGCGGCCAGTCACTGCAGCGACCAGCCACCGCAGCGATCGCCGTTCCACGTGAAACTTCCTAACCCGCGCCGCCCGCCACGTCTCCTGCCAGTTCGACTACTCCCCCGTGTCCGGCATCGAGAGCCCGCCTGCCTCTGAGATCAGCCGCCACGCTTCCGTCGGCTCCACGCCGTCCGGTCCTCGATCGGGATGCCGCCGGGTGGGTGCGCCATGGTCGAGATGGTGCCCGGACCGCCCCAGGAGACGGTGTGGATGGGTGGTCTCACGATTTGCCTCAAGTTTCACGTGAAACGGTGCTCAGGATTTGGCGGAGCACACGGTGCATCCGTCATGATGGTGCCCTGGCATTCGCCAGCTTTTCCACCGGCCGCCGGAACGCCGCCGCCGCGTGGTTTCACGTGAAACGTCGGACGGAGAACATGGCCGGGGAGTTGCCCGACAACGCGAAGCTCGTCTTCGGTGAGCACGTCGAGCGTGCCGCCGAGTTCGTCAGGCTCCTGGAGGAGCACGGCGTCGAGCGGGGGCTCATCGGGCCCCGTGAGGTCGACAAGATTTGGGATCGGCACGTGCTCAACTCGGCGGTCATCGAGCAGGTGATCCAGCCGAACGAGCGGGTTGTCGACGTGGGCTCCGGTGCCGGGCTGCCGGGCGTGCCGCTGGCGATTGCTCGACCCGATCTCCGGGTCACGCTCCTGGAGCCGATGGCGCGGCGGATCGCGTGGCTCGAAGAGGTCGTCGAGAAGCTCGGCCTGAGCAACGTGGCGGTGGTCCGCGGGCGGGCCGAGGAGGGTCCGGTCAAGGACCGCCTCAAGAACTGTGACGTGGTGACCGCGCGGGCTGTTGCTCCGCTCGACAAGCTCGCGCGGTGGTGCCTCCCCCTGCTCAAGGGTGGCGGGCGGATGGTGGCGCTCAAGGGCGAGCGCGCGCAGGAGGAGTTGGACCGCGACGGAACAGCTGTGCGGCGTCTTGGGGGCGTCAACGGACATGTCGTCGTCGTGGGAGCGGACGTACTTGAGGTGCCGACGACGGTGCTCATCGTCGAGCGCCAGACGCGAAGGGATCGGTGAGCGTGTACCCGGAGTTCCAAACTGCCGACGTTTCACGTGAAACTGGATCCCAGCCGAAGCCGAAGCCGACCAAAAACGGAGATGACAGCGCCGTGGTGTGGACCCCGATTGCAGAAGAGGCGGCTCGTGCGGCAAACGTGCTGCACCCTGACGAGTCCCTGCTCCCCCGCCCGAGGCACCGGCGGGTCATCACCGTCGCCAACCAGAAGGGTGGCGTCGGCAAGACGACGAGCACGGTGAACCTCGCCGCCGCACTCGCCATCCACGGGCTCAAGACGCTCGTGATCGACCTCGACCCGCAGGGCAACGCGAGCACGGCGCTCTCGGTCGAGCACCGGTCCGGCACGCCGTCTGTCTACGAGGTGCTCATCGGTGAGATCTCCATCGCCGAGGCGGCTCAGGTCAGCCCGACGTCCCCGAACCTCTACTGCGTGCCCGCGACGATCGACCTCGCCGGCGCCGAGATCGAGCTCGTGTCCATGGTGTCCCGCGAGTCGCGCCTCAAGGAGGCGCTGAGCCCGGAGGCACTGGACGAGCTCCAGCCCGACTACGTCTTCATCGACTGCCCGCCGAGCCTCGGCCTGCTGACCGTCAACGCGATGGTGGCCGCCCAGGAGGCGCTCATCCCGATCCAGTGCGAGTACTACGCGCTGGAAGGGCTGAGCCAGCTGCTGCGCAACATCGAGCTCGTGCAGCACCACCTGAACCCGGACCTCGGCATCTCCACGATCCTGCTGACGATGTACGACGGCCGCACCAAGCTCGCCGACCAGGTGACGAGCGAGGTGCGCAGCCACTTCGGCGACACGGTCCTGCGGACGGTGATCCCGCGGAGCGTGAAGGTCAGCGAGGCGCCGGGCTTCGGGCAGACGGTGCTGACGTACGACCCCGGCTCGCGCGGGTCGATGAGCTACCTCGACGCCGCCAAGGAGATCGCGCAGCGCGGGGCCAAGGGAGAGGGCGCATGACGGAACAGCGCAAGGGGGGACTCGGGCGCGGCCTGGCCGCGTTGATCCCGCAGGGTCCGCCACCCGGCGCGCCCAGCGCCATCAAGCCCGTGCTGACGGGCAACGGTGCCAAGGCCCAGCAACAGCACCAGCAGTCCCCCGTCGGCGAAGTGGCGGGCGCTGTCTACCGGGAGATCGCGGTCACCGCGATCAGGACGAACCCGAAGCAGCCGCGCCAGGTGTTCGACCCGGACGCGATCAACGAGCTGTCGTTCTCCATCAAGGAGTTCGGGCTCATGCAGCCGATCGTCGTGCGCGAGCTCGGCGGTGACACCTACGAGCTCGTCATGGGCGAGCGCCGGTGGCGGGCCACCCAGCAGGCCGGGCTCAAGACCATCCCGGCGATCGTGCGGCAGACCGCCGACGACGTGATGCTGCGCGACGCGCTGTTGGAGAACATCCACCGCGTCCAGCTGAACCCGCTCGAAGAGGCGGCGGCCTACCAGCAGCTGCTGGAGGAGTTCGGCGTCACGCACGAGGAGCTCGCCGACCGCATCGGCCGCAGCCGCCCCGTCGTCACGAACACCATCCGCCTCCTCAAGCTCCCCCTCCCCGTTCAGCGCCGGGTCGCGGCGGGCGTGCTCAGCGCCGGCCACGCCCGCGCACTGCTCGGTCTCGACGACGCCGGCGCGCAGGAGGAGCTCGCCGCCCGGATCGTCGCGGAGGGCATGTCGGTCCGCGCGACCGAGGAAGCGGTGACGATCGCCAAGAACGAGAAGCCGGCGAAGGCGAAGCAGGCCCCGCGCAAGCAGTTGCACGCGCCGGGTCTGCAGGAGCTCGCCGAGCGCCTCTCGGACAGCTTCGACACCCGCGTGAAGGTCGAACTGGGGCAGCGGAAGGGCCGGATCGTCGTCGAGTTCGGGTCAGTTGACGATCTTGAGCGGATCGTCGGCCTGATGAACTCGAATCCGACAATTCGGACTTCGGAGTAGGCCCATAGGATCACCCACGGGCCTTGTGTCACGGTGACGATGACGCCCCACATCCGAAAGGATACGGGGCGTCACCTGTTTTCCGTTGTCGACAGAGGGCCTCAGCGAGCGACGGCGCGCTCCACCAACCCCGCGTAGATCTCCCCCAGCGACTGCCCCGCCGCCTCGACGGCCATCGGCAGGAGCGAGGTCTCGGTCAGTCCGGGCGACACGTTCACTTCAAGGAAGTAAACGGTCCCGTCCTCCGCCACCACCGCGTCGGTCCGCGACACGTCCCGCAGCCCGAGCAACCGGTGGGCCGCGACCGCGAGCTCGCCGACCGCCTTCGCCGCCGCCGGGTCCAGCCGGGCCGGCGCGTGGAAGTCGGTCAGCCCGGCGGTGTAGCGGGCGGTGTAGTCGTACACGCCGGTCTCCGGCACGATCTCGACGGCGGGCAGTGCCGTGGGCCCGTCCGGACCGTCGACCACCGAGACCGCCACCTCGACGCCGGCGATGAACTGCTCGGCCAGGACGGTGTCGCCGTAGGCGAGGCAGCCGACCATCGCCGGCGGCAGCTCCGCGGCGTCCCGCACCACCTGGGCGCCCAGCGCCGAGCCGCCCTGGTCCGGCTTGAGCATCAACGGCAGCCCCAGCGTCGACACCATCGCGTCGAGCACCGGCTTGGCACCCAGCTCCCGGAACGTCGCGTGCGGCAGGACCACCCACTCCGGCGTCGCCAGGCCCGCACGGGCCAGCTCAGCCTTCGCAGTCGGCTTGTCCCACGCCCGGCGGCACGCACGCGAGTCCGTGCCGACGTAGGGCACGCCGAGCATCTCCAGGATCGCCTGCACCGAGCCGTTCTCGCCCTCACCGCCGTGCAGGGCGACGACGACGGCGTCCGGGCGGTGCTCGCGCAGCCGCGTCACCAACGAGGCGTCGGCGTCCCACTCCTCCACGGTGACGCCCACCGAGCGCAGCGCGGCGGAGAGCCGGCGGCCCGAGCGGAGCGAGACCTCGCGTTCGTGGGAGAGCCCACCGGACAGCACAGCGACCATGCGGTCAGCCACAGCACAACTCCAAGGATCAGGCGGTGTCGGGCGACGGGGTCTGCGGACCGGACAGCTGCCGGCCCGTCGTCGCCCCGAAGGTCGCGGCCAGCTGCATCTCGTCCTCGATGACGTTCGCCAGGCGGCGGACGCCCTCCCGGATGCGCTCCGGCGTCGGGTAGCAGTACGAGATGCGCAGCTGGCGGGAGCCGAAGCCGTCCGCGTAGAAACCGGTGCCGGACGCGTACGCCACGCGGGCGGTCACGGCACGCGGCAGCATCGCCTTCGTGTCGATGCCCTCCGGCACGGTCACCCAGACGTAGAAGCCGCCATCCGGGATGTTCCACGTGGAACCTTGCGGCATGTGCTGCTCAAGCGCCGAGATCGCCGCGTCCCGCCGTTCGCGGTAGGCCTCGCGGTAGGTCTTGATCTGACCCTTCCAGTCCTGCGTCGACAGGTACCGGGACACGATCATCTGGTTCAGCGTCGGCGGGCACAGGGTGGCCGACTCGGCCGCCAGCACCAGCTTCTCCCGCACCGCGTGCGGGGCCAGCACCCAGCCGACCCGCAGACCGGCGGCGAACGTCTTCGAGAACGACCCGAGGTACACGACGTTGTCCGGGTCCATCGACCGCAGCGCCGGGTACGTCTGCCCGTCGAACCCGAGCAGGCCGTACGGGTTGTCCTCCACGACCAGCACGCCGTAGCTGCGGCAGATCTCCAGGATCTCAGCCCGCCGCGACACCGCCAGCGTCACGCCGGCCGGGTTGTGGAAGTTCGGGATCGTGTAAAGGAACTTCACCCGCTGCCCGGCGCGCTTGCAGGCTTCCAGCGCCTCTCGCAGCAGCGAGGGCACGAGCCCATCGGCGTCCATCGCCACGTGCACGACCTGCGCCTGATAGGCCGTGAACGACCCGAGAGCCCCCACGTACGACGGACCCTCCGCGATCACCACGTCACCGGGGTCGCAGAAGATCCGGGTGACCATGTCCAGGCCCATCTGCGAGCCGACCGTCACCACCACGTCGTCCGGGTGGCCGTTGATGCCCTCCATGGCCATCACGTCGCAGATCTGCTCGCGCAGCAGTGGAACACCGTGCGCCGAGCCGTACTGCAACGCCACGAGACCTTCGGTGGCGACGAGCTGGCCGATCTCCGCGGACAGCGAGTCCAGCGGCAACGCGGCCAGGTGCGGCATGCCGCCCGCCAGCGAGACCACCTCGGGACGTGACGCGACTGCGAAAAGTGCCCGGATCTCCGATGCCGTCATCCCTGCCGTGCGCGCTGCGTAGCGGCGGAGGTGGGGGTCAAGGCTTCTGGGGCCCTGCTTGGCGGGCTGTCCGGGCATCGTCATGAGGGACTCCTGAATGGGAATTGTCCCGAGCGAGTGTAACCGTCGTCCCGTTCAGGGCACGCGCCTTCCCGGTTCCGTCACATTCGCCTACGCTCGTGTGGGTTCACTGTGTGTGTTAACGGGTGGAGGTCGGGGTGTCCCGTCGCGTCGTGGGCGTCACGCTGGACAACCTGGAGCATCTCTCCAAGCACAGCAGAACGTGCGTCTTCTGGGAACTGGCCCCTCACCTGCGCGAACAGGCCGAGGAGTACGGGGACACGGAGTTCGAGAAGGAAGCCTGGGTCTCCAGCGTCCTGCTCGAGTGGGGCTCGTGCGGCCGTCTCATCTACTGCGACGGCATTCCGGCCGGTTCGGCGTTCTACGCACCGCCCGCTGCCGTGCCGCGCAGTGCTGCCTTCCCCACCTCGCCGGTCAGCCCGGACGCGGTCCTGCTGACGTCGCTCGACGTGCTCCCCGAGTTCCGCGGCGGAGGACTCGGCCGCGTGCTCGTGCAGGCCGTGGCGAAGGACCTGACCCGGCGCGGCGTGAAGGCGGTCGAGGCGTTCGGCGACATGCGGCCGGACGACGAGGCGAGCAGTTGCGTCACGCCTGCCGACTTCCTCACGAGCGTCGGCTTCAAGACCGTGCGGCCGCACCCGCGCTGGCCCCGGTTGCGTCTGGAGCTGCGCAGCGCCATCACCTGGAAGGAAGACGTCGAGGCCGCCCTCGAACGCCTCCTCAACAGCGTCACCGTCTCGACCGCGGAACCCAGCTTCCGCCCGGCCTGAGACGTCACGCGGGGGCCCCGCGTTCCCTCCAGGGGAACGCGGGGCCCCCGCGTGACATGTGAAACGGCTAGCTCTTCGACATCTCGTAGCGCAGCAGGTCGTTGAACGTGAACGTGCCCGTCGGCTGGTCGTCCTTGCCGAGCAGGTAGAGGCGCTTCACGGCCACGAGGATGCCCTCGGCGACGATGTCGCGGAAGCCGGGCGTGGCCAGCCGGGCGCGGTCCTCGGCGTTCGTCAGGTAGCCCACCTCGACGCGGACGGCCGTGCAGCGGGTGAGCCGCAGCAGGTCCCACGTCTTCGGGTGCGAACCGCAGTTCACCATCGACGTGCGGGCGGTGACCTCGCGCTGGATGAACCCGGCGAGCGCCTCCCCCACCGTCGACGACGTGCCGTTGCCGGTGCCGTAGTGGAACGTCGACACGCCCTGCGCGTTCGGCGACGAGTTGCCGTCCGCGTGCAGCGACAGGATCAGGTCGGCGCCGGCCTCGTTCGCGAAGCGCGCGCGCTCGGCCTCGTCCGGGCAGTTGGCGGGCCCGCGGGTGAGCAGCGCCTCCATGCCGGTCGCCGCCATCTTGCCCTCGAGGCGACGGGCCAGGTCCAGCATCAGGTCCGACTCGGACACGCCGTCCACGACCACACCGCGGTCCTGGCCGCCGTGACCGGGGTCGATGACGATCCGCTTGCCCGACAGCCGCGAACCGGCCGTGCGGACCTGCTCCTGCTCGCGCAGCAGCACCGGACGCCCGCCGCGGACCTTCGGCTGGAGCTGGCGCAACGCGCGCACCGTGTCCGGACCGCACATGCCGTCCACGATCAGGCCGTAGTCGCGCTGGAAGTTCCTCAGCGCCTGCTCGGTCTGCTGACCGAACACGCCGTTCGCCCGGCCGGCGTCGTAGCCGAGCTCGAGCAGGCGTTCCTGCAACATCAGCACGTCGTCACCGGTCGTCGGCTGCGACATCAGGAACGCGAGCGGCCGGTCCCCCAACCGGAAGGTCGCGTCCCGCAGCGAGCGGTAGGTGGCCGGGCCGACGATGCCATCGATGATCAGCCCCCGCTGCTGCTGGAACGCGCGCACGGCGTGCTCGACCTGCTGGTCGAACTCCGGCGGCGCCTGTGGGTCGGCCGGCGGAAGCAGTCCGAGCCTGGTCAGGGTCGACCGGATCTCGGCAACATCACTTCCGACGTCCCCGCGGCGGAGCAGCTGCATGCACCCTCGCTCGACTAGGGCGCCGATCGCTGTCGGCGCGGTAGGTGGGAAGCCCTCATTGTGCCCTGCTGCTCTTAGTGATCGATGCAGGGCTACTCACAGTCGTACTTGGATCACCTTCGAGAGAGCCGCGAAGCAACGTGGCCCGCCCGTCCTATCGATAGACGGGCGGGCCACGTTGCACGTTGCACGCGAGTGGCTGACTGCGTGATCAGCCAACCACGTCGGTCGTCAGCCGATCACGTCGGCCAGGTCGTTCAGCAGCGCCGCCTTGGGCTTCGCGCCGACGATCTGCTTCACCGGACGGCCGCCCTGGAACAGGATCAGCGTCGGCACGGACATGATCTGGTAGTCGCGGGCGATCGAAGGGTTGGCGTCGATGTCGACCTTGGCGATGGTGAGCTTCTCGCCGTGCTCGGCGGCGATCTCCTCCAGCACCGGCGCAACCATCTTGCACGGGCCGCACCAGGTCGCCCAGAAGTCGACCAGCACGGGCTTCTCGCTGGTCAGCACGTCGTCCGCGAACGACTTGTCGGTCACCGTGACGGTGGCGCCTGCCATGGTTCTCTCCCTAGTTCCGAAGTCAGAAGGTCCGTGCAGAGGAACTTCAGCTGCTCTTGCCGTAGCCGCCGCCGACCGCCTCCGCGGCGATCTCGGCGTGCTCTTCGCCGTGCTCGGCCAGCCACCGCTCCGCGTCGATCGCGGCGCTGCAGCCGGAGCCGGCGGCGGTGATCGCCTGGCGGTACTCGTGGTCGACGAGGTCGCCGGCCGCGAACACGCCGTCCAGGTTCGTGTAGGAGGTCTTGCCCTTGGTCAGGACGTAGCCCTCCTCGTCCAGGTCGACCTGGCCCTTGACCAGCGCCGAGCGCGGGTCGTGGCCGATCGCCAGGAAGAAGCCGGTCACCGGCAGCTCGGACTCGGCGCCGGTCTGCGTGTCCCTGACCTTGATGGACGACACGGTGCCGTCACCCAGCACGTCGGTGACCTGGGTGTTCAGCTGCCACTTGATCTTCTCGTTGGCGCGGGCGCGCTCCAGCATGACCTTGGAGGCGCGGAACTCCTCGCGGCGGTGGATGACCGTCACCGACTTGGCGAAGCGGGTGAGGAAGGTGGCCTCCTCCATCGCCGTGTCACCGCCGCCGACGACCGCGATGTCGTGGTCGCGGAAGAAGAACCCGTCGCAGGTCGCACAGGCCGACACACCGCGGCCGAGCAGCTCCTGTTCGCCGGGGATGTTCAGGTAGCGGGCCGCGGCGCCCATCGCGAGGATGACGGCCTTGGCCTCGTAGGTGACGCCGTTCGCGACGACCTTCTTGACCTCGCCGGTCAGCTCGACCGACTCGACGTCCTCGGCCCGCAGCTCGGCGCCGAAGCGGGTCGCCTGCTCGCGCATCTGCTCCATGAGCTCGGGGCCCATGATGCCGTCGCGGAAGCCGGGGTAGTTTTCGACCTCGGTCGTCGTCATGAGGGCGCCGCCGTACTGCGAGCCCTCGAATACCAGGGGCTCGAGCTGCGCGCGTGCGGCGTAGACCGCCGCGGTGTAGCCCGCAGGCCCCGATCCGATGATGATCACGTTGCGCACGCTCACGGTCCCGGCAACTCCTCGATCTCGTCGTCTGACTGGCTCAACGGATCGTAGGTGCAGCTAATTCCGTGATCTGAGCGACCACCTCCGTGATCGATCCCGTCGCTACCTCTGGCCGATGGTGGTGTTCGCCAGAACGCCCTCCGGCTTGTCCGGTCCGCAGGTGTCGGGGTCCAGCACGACCAGCCGGTACTGGCCCAGCCCTGCGGGCAGGACGGCCATCACCGCGTTCCTGCCGTCGAGCGTGATCGGGCTGATCCCCAGCGGCTTCGCCGAGCTGGCGATGCCACCGCCCTGCAGGCAGCCGGCCAGACGGTCCTGGGTCTCCAGCGGGCCGTAGTTCTGCGCCTTGAGCACGTCACCGACCGCGGCGCCCAGCTCGGACTCCTTCACGGCCAGCGGCGGTTCGGCCGCGGGGTTCGTGGTCGTCGTCGGCTTGGTCTGCTGCGCGGCGGGCGGGTTGTTCGCCTGGTCACCGCCGGGCGACATCGCGAAGACGATGCCGAACGCGGCAGCGGCCGCGACCAGCACCCCGCCGCCCAGGCCCATCCTGCGGTTGCGCCTCTTGCGGGCCTCGTCGAGCGACACGACGGGTGCGACCGGCCTGGCCTCCGCGGCGAGCGCCGCGTCGATCCGCGCCGCCACGTGGTCGGGCATCGGGATCGGGGGCAACGCCTCCAGGTCCGCCAGCGTCGCGTCCAGCGCGTCGAGGATCTCGCGGGCCTCCTGGTCCGCCTCGACGCGCGGGCGCAGCTGTGCGGCGACCTCAGGGGGCAGCACGCCCGCGTGCAGGTCCGCGATGAGGTCAACCGACCACGGCGGACCCATCGGCACGCGCTCCATGCCGGTCATCGGCCCTCCCACTGACGTTGCTCTTGCACATTCACACCGTCAGCTGGGACGTTCGCATCTGCGACTCGGTTCCTGAGGTGCCCGAGAACTTTGGCGAGCTTGGCGCGACCTCGCGCACACCGGCTCTTCACCGTGCCCTCCGCGATGCCGAGCAGCTTCGCCGTCTCCGCGACGGAGTAGCCCTCGACGTCGACCAGCACGATGGGGGCGCGCTGCTCCTCCGGCAGCTCCATCAGCGCTTTCTGCACGATCAGGCTGGTCTCGCGGTCGCTCATCGCGTCACGGGGTGCGACGGGCTCGCCGGGACCGGCCTCGGGCAGCGGCACCGTGGGTCTTGTTTGTCGCCGTCTCATCCGGTCGAGGCACGCGTTCACCACGATCCGGTGCAGCCAGGTGGTGACCTGTGACTCCGCGCGGAACGACGACGCCGCCCGGAAGGCCGAGATGAACGCCTCCTGGAGCGCGTCCGCGGCCTCCTCCGGGTCGCGCAGCGTGCGCAGCGCCACCGCCCACATCCGGTCGCGGTGCCGTTTCACCAACTCCGAGAACGCGTAGGGGTCACCTGCGGCGTGGGCCGAGATGAGGTCGGCGTCCGAGCTGGCTGCGGCGGTCACGGCCCGAGGATAGCGAGGCTGGTCACAGCCGATCTGCCCGGGATCACCGCTGATCGCACGCGGGGACCCTTCGTGCGCCAGGAGAGTACGAAAGCTCCCCGCGTGCACTCACTGAGCGCGGGTGTAGAGGATCTCGCGGATCTCCGACTGGTTCTTGCCGGCGCCGGGGCTGGAGAGCTGAGTGATCCAGATCAGCACGTGCGCGGCAGGTTCGTGCTCGGCCAGCTGGATCTGGGTCTGCCCGTTGGACAGGTCGCCCTCGCCGATGATCTTCGTTTCCTCCAGCGGCGCGTCCTGCGACGACGCCACCCGGATCTGCACGTGGGTCTTCTCGCTCGGCGAGGTGATCGTGATCGACGCCAGCCGCACCGGCTCCGCGAACGACCCCATCAGCCCGATGCCCGGCTTCAGCGCGGGGAACTGCTGGAAGTAGTTGTCCGTCCGCCAGAACGTGCTCGCGTTGTTGTCGACCGCGCGGCTCGCCTGGTTCGCGCTGTCCGGCTGGTTCGTCACGTCGTAGACGCCGATCCGGCCCGGCTGCACCGGTCCCGCGGGTTTCGGCGCCTCGGCGGTCTGGCCGTTCGTGCCCGGCTGGTTGACCACCACCGTCGGGCCGCCGCCCTTGGTCGGCTCGTCGCTGAAGAACCCGACGATCTGCATGCTCAGCCACACGATGACGGCGACCGTCGCGGCCGCGAGCACACCGACGCTGATCCACAGCTTCTTCTTCTGCTGCTTGTCCTGCACCGGGCGCTGGGTCGTCCACACGACCTCGTCGTCCTTCGACGAGGAGGTCGTGCCCACGGCCGGGATCAGCGAGGTCTCGGCCTCCTCCGCCGCGATCTGGTCGAGCACCTGGAGGATCGCCGCGGACGTGCGGATGCCGCCCACCGACGTGTCCTCCAGCGAGCGCACCGCGACCGAGGACAGCTCGTGGGGCAGGTACGGGTGCAGCGCGTTGGGGGCGATCACGGTGCCGTCGGGACCGGTCGGGGCGAGCGGCACGTCGGCCGGCCCGCCCGGCAGCGCCCACCGGCCCGTGAGCAGCAGGTACAGGATCGCGCCGAGGCCCTTGACGTCGTCACGCGCGATGGCGTCCGGTCGCGGGCCGGGGAACGCGAGGCGCAGGCGGCCGTCCGAGGTGACCCGGATGCGCTGCGGGTGGTCGGCGCCCAGCACGAGACCGGCGTGGTGCGCGCCCTCGATGGCGGCGCCCAGCGGTTCCAGCAGCCTGGTCGCGGCGCCCGCGGGCAGCGGGCCCTCCGCGATCAGGTCCATGAGGTCGGTGCCCTGGGTCCACTCGGCCACGACCATGCCGAGGATGCCCTCGTCCGGCCGGATGCCGGTGCCCGGCGTCAGCACGTCGATCACCCGCGACACACCGGGGTGCGTGAACGACGCGGCGTGCATCGCGCGTTCGACCGTCCGGCGGGCACGGGCGGCGGCCTCGTTGTCCGCGAGGTCGCCGAGCAGGATGGTCAGCGCCACGTCCCGGTTGAGCTGACCGTCGCGGCCACGCCACAGCTCCGCGTTGGATCTGGCGTCGGAGCCGGATTGCGCGAGCAGCCGGTACCGGCCGTTGCCGATGACACCGCCGGGGACCAGGGCGGCGTGGACTCCGCTACTCACGGGCACCAGGCTACGGGAAGACGCTCACGGACTGGAGTCATCGGCGCCGCACCAAACGGTTGATCTTGTCGATCGCCGGCTTCATCTCCGGCACCCGGAACGCGGCCAGCAGACCGAACGCGAGCGGCAGGCCGATCACCGTCACCAGGATGGTCTCGACCCATCCGGCGGCAACCGGGTGGATCGACCCGAACGCGCCCAGGACCAGCGCGTTCATGCCCTTGGCCACCGCGAAGGCGATGGCCGATGCGACCACGGTCAGGCAGATCGTCCAGATCGTGAACCCGGTGCGCAGCCGGCCCAGCCGGACCCGCAACCACACCTGACCGGCCACGGCGCCGAAGACGAAGCTGAGCGACATGGCGAGCGACACACCGACGGCGAGCTGCTCCGGCTCGGACACGGCGAGGAAGAAGTAGAGCAACCCGATCCGGACCGCCACGATCAACGCTTGGAGCAACGTCGGCGTGCGCGCGTCCTTCATCGCGTAGAAGACGCGCAGCTGCAGCAACGTCACCGCGTAGGGCACGAGTCCGAACGCCGACAGCGCCAGCGCCAGGCCGATCATCGTGCCGCCGTCGACGCCCGACCTGCCGTGGCCGAACGCGGCGAGGCCGATCGCGACACCGGAGACCGTCATCAGCACGCTGAACGGCATCAGCAGGATCGCCGACATGCGGTTGCCGAACAGCAGGTCCCGCACGATCTGCTCGTTGTCGCCGTGCGCGGCCGCCCGGCTCATCCTCGGCATCAACGCCGTGAGCAGCGAAACGCCGAGCACGCCGTACGGCACCTGCGCGATCAGCCACTGGTAGTTGTAGGCACCCAGCGCACCGTCGCTGTGCGTCGCCACCTTGGTCAGCACGGTCATGCTGGCGAGACCGAGGCCGACGTAGAGCATCACCCAGAACGCCAGGTTGCCGAACTCGGACAGCCGGGCGTCCCAGCCGAACCGCCACTTGAACCGGAAGCCGGTCCTGCGCAGCGCCGGCACCAGCACCAGGGCCTGCACCGCGACGCCGAGGGCGGTGCCCAGGCCGAGCACGAGCAGGTGGACGTCGGTCATGCGCACCGGGTTGAGCGAGAGCTCGCCGGGCAGCATCCAGTAGACGCCCAGCACCCCGATCACGACGACGTTGTTCAGCACCGGCGCCCAGGTGGGCAGGCCGAACACGTGGCGGGCGTTCAGCACCGCGCTGAGCAGCGCGGTCAGCCCGTAGAAGATGATCCCCGGCAGCACCAGGTAGGCGAACGCGGTGACCAGCGCCGGGTTCGCGGTGGGCGAGTCGGCGATGAAGAGCTTGGTCAGCAACGGCGCGCACGCCACCGCGACCACCGTGCCGACGGCGAGGACCGCCATGCCCATGCTGATCAACCACTGGGCGTACGACTCACCGCCGTCGCCGTCCTCCTTCTCGGCCCTGACCAGCAGCGGGATCGCCACGCTGGTCAGGATGCCGCCCAGGAGCAGCTCGTTGATCATGGTCGGCAGCGTGGAGGCCGCCTGGTACGAGTCGTTGAGGGTGGTGACGCCGAGCGCCGACACCAGCAGGACCTTCGACAGCAGGCCGGTGATGCGGCTGACGATCGTGGCGATCGCCATGGAGCCGCTGGCCCTGGCTACCGAGGGTGCCTGCTTCTGCTGCCCTGGCTCGGTGGTCGTGGCTGACTCGCTCACGCGCTCGACTTCTCCGGTGTCACGTTCTCGATGGACGGTGCGTCGTCGCCGTTCTCGCCGTTGCGAGCCCGGACCCGCCTGATGATCCGCCGTCCCGAGAGCAGGACGAGCGCGATCGCGGCCACCACGGTGACGATCACCGTGGTGGTGCCGTAGGCGGACGACGACACCTCCAGCTTGACAGTGTCACCCAGAGCGACGCCGTCGGGAGTGGTCAGCCGGACGTTGACCGGGAACCGGCCGGAGCGCAGCACCTCGACCGGCACCCGCACGACCCGCTCGCCGCGGGCGGGCAGCACCTGGTCAGCGAGCTCCTTGGCGCGGATGCCGGGCGTCTCGGCGAGCACGATCCGCACGGTCACGCGGACGTCGAGCTTGTTCGTGATGGTGACGGGGATGGGGCTGTCACCGGAGCCGAGCAGGATCGAGCTGTTCGGCGGCGTGACGCTCACGAGGCCGGACAGCCGGTTGATCTCGCTGTCGCTGATGTACGCCGCGGTGCGCGCGCCGTTCTCGTCACCGCGCCACGCGCTCGACATCGCCCGCAGCTGGCCCAGGCGCAGCGGGCCGGCCAGGTCGGCGGGAGCGGCGTGCTCGCGGTCCTCCTGCTGCATCGACTTCACCAGACCGGCGAGCGCGAGGTTCTGGCTCGCGACCGAGTCGGCGATCGAGGCGGAGATCTCCCGCGCGCCGGCCTCCGCCGGGTAGGTGAGCTTGGCGCCGGACGCCTCCGGCTTGGCCCTGACCAGCTCCTCCAAGCCGACCTGGGTCGCGTAGCCGGCCGTGACCAGGCGCTGGGCCGCCGACAGGAGCTCGTTCATCTCCGACAGCGGCGCGTTCCACCGGCGCGGCGGCGTGACCAGCACGGTGCGGCCGTCGCCCTGCCACCCGGCCCGGAACGCGAGCGCGGCCAGTGCGTTCTGCACGGACACCGGCTGGCTCTCCACCGGCGTCGTGACCCCGGACAGCGTGCGCGGGCGGGACTCGCCGCCCTGCAGCGCGTCGGACACCATCGAGTCGATCCGCACCGCGGTGACCGGGCGGTCCACGGAGAGCAGCCGGACGGGCGCGGTGCCGGGCGCGTCGGCGACGGCGGACGGCGCGAGCAGCACGGACTTCATGCCGTTGTAGTCGAGGTCCTCGTCAGAGGGGTGGTCCTGCCCGGAGCCCAGCTCGTCGAACGTCGCCTGGTCGAGCAGGCCGTCCTCGGGCCACACCAGCTCGGGCAGCGGCTGGACGGCGAGGATTCGCCTGACCTCGTTCACGCCGCCGCTGAGCGCGAGCGTGCGCATGTCGCCGAGCTTGGCCTTGGTGAGCGCCACGAGGTCGGCGTCGGCGTCCGGCATGGCCACGACGCACCGGCCGGCGACCGCGCGCTTGAGCCGGTCGAGCCACAGCTGGGCCTCCGCCCGGCCCCTGCCCTCGGCGCCACCGCGAATCCGGTAGCCGGTCGTCATCGCCTCGACGGTGCGCAGCAGGTCGGGGTCGACGGCCAGGCACAGCGAGGTGCTCATCGACGACACGGCCTGCTCGTAGGCCTGCAGCAGGCCGTACAGCCGGCCGTTGACCGACAGCGACAGCGCCAGCTCGTCGTCGACCAGCTCGGAGTCGCCCTCGCCGCCCAACCGGGCCAGCCTGGGCTTGTCCGCGATCGGCCACAGCATGGTCAGCTTCGCGGGGTCCCCCGCCTTGGTCTTCGTGCCGCCGCCGGGCACGCCGAGCACCGGCAGCAGCGTCGACAACGCGGCCAGCCGCGCCGTGCCGCCGTAGTCCGGCTTGCCGTTGATGTTGGCGAGGACCGGGTAGATGCCCGGCTCCTCGATGCCGAGCGAGGTGGGCGCGGAACCGCGCAACGGCACCTCGAGCGTGAAGTCGCGCTGCTGGCCCGGCTGGAGCTCGTCGGCGACCTCGGTGAACCTGGGCTGGACGAACTCGGCGGCCGCCGGCTCGCGCAACGCCTTGCGCAGGTCGTCCTCGGTGCCGAGCGGCTCACCGCGCTCCAGGCGCAGCACGATGTCGGACACCTTGCGGTCGCCGACGTTGACGACCCGGCCGCTGATCGTGATCTTGTCCGGCGAGTCGCCGGTGACGAACCGCGGGGTCAGCTGCGCGATGTCCATGCGCACGAACTGCGGCGGCTGCTGCTGGCCCGGCTGCGAGGACAGCGGCCTGGTCGCCCACACCTGGGTGGCGGGCGCCGGCGCGAACGGCAGCGCGTTGACCTGCTCGGGTTCGTCCTGCTGCTCGACCGCGAGCACCGGGGGTGTCGCTGTCAGCAGGAAGGCGCCGACGGCAGCTGTGCAGAGGAGCTTCCTGACGCTCACGCCGACTCGGCCCCTTCACGGGGGCGGCCGGAGAGCAGTTCGGCGGCTCGGCGGACCAGTCGGCGCTCGTCGGCATGCGCGAGTCGCTCGTCCAGTTCGCCGAGTGGCACCCACGCCACCTCGGTGACCTCCACGTCTTCGTCGGAAAGCTCTCCCCCCGTCGCTTCGAGGAGGAAGTGGTGAACGGTCTTGTGCACCCTGCGGTCGTCAGCGACGAACCAGTAGTCGATCGACCCCAGCGGGCGCAGGACCCTGCTATGAATACCGGTCTCCTCGGCGACCTCGCGCACCGCGGTCTGTTCCGCGGTCTCGCCCGCCTCGATGTGACCCTTCGGCAAAGACCACAGCAACCGGCCGCGCCGGTCAAGTCTGCCGATCACCGCCGCCCGCTGCTCGCCGTCGAGCACCAGGCCGCCCGCCGACGTCTCGTCGACGGTCTTGAGCCGCCGGCCCCGGCGCCGCTTCCGGCGCCCCGGCGTGGCACCTCCGGATCGAGCGGCTGACGGGGGCATACGGCCGATCGTACTTACGATCGTTGAGTACGCTGGTTTCTCGTGTCTCGACCGCTCCAGCAGAATGCGGTGGTGGAAGAGCCCACCATCACACCAGTCGTCGCCGAGCTCGCCGAGCGGTTCGCGACCGCCGGCAAGCGCCTCTACCTCGTCGGCGGCAGTGTGCGCGACGCCGTCCTGGGGCGCCGGACGAACGACTTCGACTTCACCACGGACGCGCGCCCCGCCGAGATCCAGAAGATCCTCACCGGCTGGTCCGACGCCCAGTGGGACACCGGGATCGCGTTCGGCACGGTCGGCGCGTCCAAGCAGGGCGAGATCATCGAGATCACGACCTTCCGCGCGGACGTCTACGACGGCGTCACCCGCAACCCCGAGGTCACGTTCGGCGACTCCGTCGACGGCGACCTGGTCCGCCGCGACTTCACGGTCAACGCCATGGCGTTCGACGTGGCCGCCCGTCAGTTCGTCGACCCGACCGGTGGCCTGGCCGCCGCACGCGAGGGGGTGCTGGACACGCCGGCGACCCCGCAGGAGTCGTTCGGCGACGACCCGCTGCGGATGCTGCGCGCGGCGCGGTTCGTCTCCCAGCTGGGCTTCACCGCGGCGCCGCGGGTGGTGGAGGCGATGCGGTCGATGGCAGGCCAGCTCGCCCGCATCACGCCGGAGCGCGTGCAGGTGGAGCTCTCGAAGCTCCTGTGCGGGGCGCACCCCCGCCGCGGCATCGAGCTCATGGTCGAGACCGGCCTGGCGGACATCGTCCTGCCGGAGCTCACGGCCATGAAGCTGGAAATCGACGAACACCATCAGCACAAGGACGTCTTCGACCACTCGCTGGTTGTGCTGGAACAGGCGATCGATCTCGAAGATGTCGATCAGTCACCTGACCTGGTGCTGCGCATCGCGGCGCTGCTGCACGACATCGGCAAGCCGGCCACGCGGAAGTTCGAGTCCGGCGGCGGCGTCTCGTTCCACCACCACGAGGTCGTGGGCGCGAAGATGGTCCGCAAGCGCTTGCGGGCGTTGCGGTACTCGAAGGAGATCACCGAGGACGTCGCGAAGCTCGTCTACCTGCACCTGCGGTTCCACGGCTACGGCAACGGCGAGTGGACCGACTCGGCCGTGCGCCGGTACGTGACGGACGCCGGCGACCTGCTGACGCGGTTGCACAAGCTCGTCCGCGCCGACTGCACGACGCGCAACAAGCGCAAGGCGAACCAGCTGCAGCGGACGTACGACTCCCTCGAAGAACGCATCGCGCGCATTGCGGCCGAGGAGGACCTTGCGCGCGTGCGGCCGGACCTCGACGGCAACGAGATCATGAAGCTGCTCGGCCTGCCGCCGGGGCCGCAGGTCGGTGCCGCGTGGAAGTTCCTCAAGGAGCTGCGCCTGGACCGGGGGCCGCTGGACCGCGACGAGGCCGAGGCCGCGTTGCTCGACTGGGCCCGCGACCAGGGTCTTACGCCACCAAACGGGTGACCCATCGTGAGCGCATGAAATCCCCGCGTTAGCGAACTGACAGCGCGCCACGGCACCATGGGTACTGCTCATGGGGGTGATGCAGATGTTCACTTGGGGACTTTCCGCTGGTCCGGTCGTGCACGACCTGGACGAGCTGACCGACGACCAGCGGGCCGTGCTGCGCTGTCTCGCACGCGGTCACGCCGACCACGAGATCGCGCGCGTGCTCGGTCTCGGGCACCAGCGGGTGGCCGACGAGGTCGCCGACATCCTGCGGCGGCTCGACCTACCCGATCGGGTGGCTGCTGTCGTCTTCGCGCACGAGAGCGGCATGCTGCGCCTGCCGTTTCCGCGCTAGCAGGAGCAGGTAGGCGCCCAGACCGGCCAGGTAGAGACCGGCGGCGGTGACGATGAGAGCGGGCGAGCGCCCGTCCAGGGGGATCACCGTCGCCGTGAGGGACACCGCGGTGACCTGCATGACGTTGAACAGGGTGTCGTAGAGGGCGAACACCCTGCCGCGCACCTCGTCGCCGACGTCGTGCTGCACCGCGGTGTCCACGCACAGCTTGACGACCTGACCGGCGAAGATGAGGAAGAAGCTGGCCGCGAGGATCGACGGCAGCGTCATCGGCAACCCGAGCGCGAGCTGGGCCACCGCGGTCAGCACGAGCGTGCCGCAGATCGTGCGCTTGATGCCGAACCGGCTGACGATCCGGTCGGTGAGGACGCCGGCGAGCAGGATGCCCGCGCCACCGGCGATGGCGACCTCGCCGAGCCCGCCGATGCCGGCCTTGAGGATGCCGACGTCCTCCAGGGCGTAGCGCATCAGCAGCAGCGTGATGATGAGGTTCACGCCGAACGCGGCCCGGTGCGCCAGCAGCGCCGCGAGGCTGGCCGTGACGCTCGGCGTGCGCAGGGTGGCCTTCGCGCCGTCCAGCAGACCGCGGGCGACGGCCTTGACCGCGTTGTGCGGCTCGTCGACCTCGTCGGGCCCGAGGGCGCCCGCCTTGAACCGGCTGGCGATGAACGCGCTGAGCAGCATGCCGGCCGCGGCGATGCTGGTGGTCCACCCCGACCCGCCGTCACCGGCGCCGAGCACCGCGCGGAACGCGATCGCACTGGCCGCGCCGACCACCGACATGACCGCACCCGCGGTCGCGGCCAGCGCGTTCGCCTCGACCAGGTGGTCCGCCGGCACGACGTGCGGCAGCGCCGCGCTGAGCCCCGACCCGACGAACCGGCCGATGCCCATGACGATGAGCGCGAAGACGTACAGCGGTAGCCCGGACAGCCCCATGCCGACCGCGACGGCCGTGAACAGCACGAACGCGGCGCGCAGGAGGTTCGCGACGAGGACGACCCGCCTGCGGTCCCACCGGTCCAGCAGGGCACCGGCGAACGGTCCGATGAACGAGTACGGCAGCAGGAGCACGGCGAACCCGGCGGCGATCTCGGCCGGGTGGGCCTGCCGCTCCGGGTTGAACAGCACAGCTCCGGCGAGGCCCGCCTGGAAGAGCCCGTCACCCCACTGCGAGGCGAGCCGGGTGGCCAGGAGCCTGCGGTACGCCGGGATGCCGAGGAACCGGCGCGAGCCCCAGTGGTGCTTCCGCTCCGCAGCCGTTGTCACGCCTGCACTCTATGCTCGCCTGCCCGGAAACCACGAAAGCCGGACCTCACGGTCCGGCTCCCCTGGATCGGATGCCAGGTCGCCTCACGGCGCGGTGCACTACGCGGCTCCAGCCGTACGGTATTCCGCGAAGGCGGTTGTCTGTTGAGCCCGGGGGACACAAAGACATCCGACAGTTAAGTCTAACGGGGCGCGGCCCTGAGTTGTTCCGGCGATCACGGATGATTTCATGGTGACGTGCGTCCCGATGCCGAGGTCGAAGCTGGCTCCCTGTTGGTTGCCGCCCCGAGCCTGACCGACCCGAACTTCACGCGCACGGTCGTCTACATCATCGACCAGCGCCCAGAGGGAACCCTCGGCGTCGTGCTGAACCGCCCCTCCGAGGTGGCCGTCCTCGACGTCCTGCCGCCGTGGGGCCCGCACGTCACCCGCCCGCAGTGCATCCACATCGGCGGTCCGGTCGAGCAGAAGACGGCGCTGTGCCTGGCGGCGCTGAAGGCCGGTACCGACCCCGAGGAGGTCGAGGGCCTGGTCGGCGTGCAGGGCCCGGTGGCGCTGGTCGACCTCGACGCCGACCCGGAGAGCCTGCTGCCGCTGGTCCGCGGCCTGCGGGTGTTCGCGGGGTACTCGGGCTGGGGCGAGGGCCAGCTGGCCGGCGAGATCGAGCGCGGCGACTGGATGGTCGTCACTGGCCTGGCCGACGACGTGCTGGCCGGGGCGAACGTCGACCTGTGGGGCCGGGTGCTGCGCCGGCAGGGCATGCCGCTCGCGCTCCTGTCGACCTACCCGACCGACGTCCGCCTCAACTGATTCACGTGAAACGTCCGAGCCGCGAACGGCTCGGGTGGCTCAGAGACCGGCGAGCGGCGAGCAGCCGCCACCACCGCAGGCGCAGCCGCCGCAGCCCTTGGGCTTGACCGGCTCCGGCAGCGCCTCGGCCGCGCGGTGCCCCAGCACGCCACCGGCGACGGCGATGCCGAGCGCGCCGACCAGGCCGATGACCCCGGCCGTGACGGCCAGGTCGGGCAGCGCGAACGAGACGGCGCCCGACACGACGGCCACGAGGCCGGCCGCGACGTTCGGCACCCCGGCGACGCGGTTGGCCAGCGCGAACGTCTCCTCGTCCCGCAGCGCCGCCGCCGTGCGCACCCCGACGAAGCGGTTGCGCCGCAGCTTGCCCTGCAGACCGAGCAGACCGACGGCGCCGAGAGCGACGCCGAGCACACCCAGGACGACCGACAGCACGATGTTCACCCCATGAGGGTAGGTGCTGCGCCGCGTTCACCGGAAAGTCACCCCGGCCCGATGTGCCGCACGACACCGCCCGGTTCGGGTCGCTTGCGGTGCGCTGATACCGTTGACGGCATGAGCACGGCCCGCCTGCTCCTTATCTAGCCGCGACGACCTGATCGCAAGACGGTCGGCGCGGCAGCCCTCCATGCCCATCTGGGCTGGGGGGTTTCGTCATGTCAGGGGCAGGATCGATGGTGAGAGGGACGTTGAGATGAGCACGGACGCGGCGGAGATCCCCGCCTACCGCTACACCGCGGAGCTGGCGAACCGGATCGAGGAGCGGTGGCAGCGGTACTGGGAGGAACACGGCACCTACCACGCGCCGAACCCCGTGGGCGCGCTCAAGGGTGACGTCCCGGACGACAAGCTGTTCGTGCAGGACATGTTCCCGTACCCGAGCGGTTCCGGCCTGCACGTCGGCCACCCGCTGGGCTTCATCGGCACGGACGTGTTCGCGCGCTACCACCGCATGAACGGCCGGAACGTGCTGCACACGATGGGCTTCGACGCCTTCGGGCTGCCGGCCGAGCAGTACGCGGTGAAGACCGGGCAGCACCCGCGCAAGACCACCGAAGACAACATGAACACCTACCTGCGGCAGATCCGCAGGCTGGGGCTGGGCCACGACGAGCGCCGCCGCATCGCGACGATCGACCCGGGTTACTACAAGTGGACCCAGTGGATCTTCCTGCAGATCTTCAACTCCTGGTACGACGCCGACGCGGGCAAGGCCCGTCCGATCACCGAGCTGGTCGCCCGGTTCGAGTCCGGCGAGCGTCCCACTCCGGACGGTCGCACGTGGTCTGAGCTGTCTTTTGCCGACCAGCAAAGGATCTTGGGCGATTTCCGGCTGGCGTACTTGTCGGAGGCGCCCGTCAACTGGTGCCCGGGACTGGGTACTGTGCTGGCGAACGAAGAGGTCACCGCGGACGGTCGCAGTGAGCGTGGCAACTTCCCGGTGTTCAGGAAAAACCTGCGCCAGTGGATGATGCGCATCACCGCGTACTCGGACCGGCTGATCGACGACCTGGACCGGCTGGAGTGGCCGGACAAGGTCAAGGCCATGCAGCGCAACTGGATTGGGCGCTCGCACGGTGCCCGAGTCCGATTTGCGGTGGGAAGCGAGAGCATTGAGGTCTTCACGACCCGTCCGGACACGTTGTTCGGCGCGACCTACGTGGTCCTGGCACCGGAACACGAGCTGGTGGACCAGATTGCGGCGCCCGATCGCGTGGCAGACATCGCCGCGTACCGGCGCGCGGCGTCCCTGAAGTCCGAGCTGGACCGCCAGGAGAACAAGGAGAAGACCGGCGTCTTCACCGGGGCGTACGCCACGAACCCGGTGAACGGCGCGGAGCTCCCCGTCTACGTCGCCGACTACGTGCTGATGGGCTACGGCACCGGCGCGATCATGGCCGTGCCCGGTCAGGACCAGCGCGACTGGGACTTCGCGAAGAAGTTCGACCTGCCGATCATCCGCACGGTCCAGCCGTCCGAGGGCTTCGAGGGCGAGGCGTTCACCGGCGAGGGTCCCGCGATCAACTCCGGGTTCCTGGACGGGATGCTGGTCGACGAGGCCAAGAAGACGATCATCGGCTGGCTGGAGGAGCACGGCCACGGCCGCGGCACCGTCCAGTTCAAGCTGCGCGACTGGCTGTTCAGCCGCCAGCGCTACTGGGGCGAGCCGTTCCCGGTGGTCTACGACGAGGACGGCACCGCGATCCCGCTGCCCGAGTCGATGCTGCCGATCGAGCTGCCCGACGTCGACGACTACTCCCCCCGCACGTTCGACCCGGAGGACGCGGACACCGTCCCGTCGCCGCCGCTGTCGCGCGCCGGTGAGTGGACGACGGTCGAGCTGGACCTGGGCGACGGGCTGAAGACCTACCGCCGCGACACGAACACCATGCCGAACTGGGCGGGTTCGTGCTGGTACCAGCTGCGCTACGTCGACCCGGTCGAGACCGAGCGGTTCGTCAACCCGGAGAACGAGCGGTACTGGCTGGGCCCGCGCACCGCCGAGCACGGCGCGAACGACCCCGGCGGCGTCGACCTGTACATCGGCGGTGTCGAGCACGCGGTGCTGCACCTGCTGTACTCGCGCTTCTGGCAGAAGGTCCTGTTCGACCTGGGGCACCTGTCGAGCGACGAGCCGTACCGCCGCCTGTTCAACCAGGGCTACATCCAGGCGTACGCGTGGACCGACGCCCGCGGCACGTACGTGCCCGCGACCCAGGTGGTCGAGGACGGCGGGAAGTTCTTCTACAACGGCGAAGAGGTCTTCCGCGAGTACGGGAAGATGGGCAAGAGCCTGAACAACGTCGTCACGCCGGACGAGATGTGCGAGACGTACGGCGCCGACACGTTCCGGTTCTACGAGATGTCCATGGGTCCGATGGACGTCTCCCGCCCGTGGGCGACCAAGGACGTCGTCGGTGCGCAGCGGTTCCTGCAGCGCCTGTGGCGCAACCTGGTCGACGAGACCGACGGCTCGCTGCGCGTCACCGACGAGGAGCCGTCCGCCGAGGCGCTGCGGCTGCTGCACAAGACGATCGCCGGCGTGCACGACGACTACGCGAACCTGCGCTACAACACGGCGGGCGCGAAGCTGATCGAGCTGAACAACTTCGTCACCAAGCACTACTCGGCGGGCACCCCGCGCGCCCTGGCGGAGCCGATGGTGCTGATGCTGGCACCGCAGGCGCCGCACGTGGCTGAGGAGCTGTGGACGAAGCTGGGCCACGAGGGCTCGCTGGCCCACGGCCCGTTCCCGAAGGCCGACGAGCAGTACCTGGTCGAGGACACGGTCGAGTACCCGATCCAGGTCAACGGCAAGGTCCGCTCGCGGGTCGTCGTGTCCGCCTCCGCCGCGCAGGACGAGATCAAGGCGGCGGCGCTGGCCGAGGAGAAGATCGCCGAGCTGGTCGCCGGTGGCGAGCCGCGCAAGGTGATCGTCGTCCCCGGTCGCCTGGTGAACGTCGTCCTGTAGGACGTCAGTCGACGAGGAGGCCGTTGCTCACTGGGCAGCGGCCTCCTCCTCGTCGAACCCGATGTCCGTGAGCAGCTGGTCGATCATGCTGTCGAACATCGGCTCCGGGTTGCTCACCGCGAACGGGAAGCGCCCGAACACCTCCAGCGCCACGTGCCCGTACAGCCGCACCCACGACTGCACCACGTAGTAGATCTTGCCCAGGCTGAGAACGTCGTCGCCGACGGTCACGCCGTGCTGCCCCACCACGTCGATCAGGACCTGCTGGAACCGCGCCAGGTCCTCGTGCAGCGCCTTCGGCACCGGGTCGTCCACGTGCTTGGCGCCCAGGTTGGACGCGATCAGCCCACCGGCGAGCTGCAGGAACACCGAACCGAACTGGTCGGCGCCGAGCGGGTCGCGGGGTGAGGCGAAGACCAGCGCGAACTCCTGCGGGTGGGCCAGCGCCCAGCGGCGGAAGCTGTGGCACACCGCCCGCACCTGGCAGTCCACCTGGTCGGACGTCTCCGCGGCCAGGTCGGCGTGCAGCGCGGCGCCCATGTCCTGGCAGATGTCGTCGCAGAGCTGGCGCAGCAGCGCGTCGTGCGAGTCGTAGTAGCGGTAGAGCGCCGGTGCGGTGATGCCCAGTTCGCGTGCGATCGCACGCAGGGTCACTGCGTCACGGCCGCGTTCCACCAAAAGGGCGCGGGCCGCCTGCCGAATCTCACGCTCTGTTTCTGCGCGAAGGCGGTCTCGGCGAGTGGCCTGGGTCATATGTCACTCCATCGGGTTGTAGACCCCGTGCACGGCCCCGTACGGTTTCAGTGAACGGTGTTTACAAGGTTCGGGTGTTCACGGTACTACCCAGGAGGCCGTCGTCCATGTTCGCGAAATGGGGCTCGCTCGCACACAGACGGCGTTGGGTGGTGCTGGTCGCGACCGTACTGCTCGCCGTCCTCGGCGGCGTGTGGGGACTGGGCGTGTTCGACAAGCTCAGCCAGGGTGGGTACGAGGCCCCGAGCAGTGAGGCCGCGCGTGCGGACAAGGTCGCTGAAGAGGCGTTCGGGCGCAAGAACGGTGATGTGATCGTCATCTACCGGGGTGACTTCGCGAACCCGCTCGAACTGAAGAAGGTCGCCGACCACGTCGCCGGACTGCCCGAGGAGGACGTCCTGGGCGTCGTCGGGCCCGTGCCGGCGGACGACCAGCAGCAGGCCCTCGTCGTCATCACGCTGAGCAGCAGCGACTCGAACGAGCAGATCAAGCAGTTCGAGGACGTCCAGCCGCGGCTCGCGATCGACGGGTTCAGCCAGCAGGTCGGCGGTCTCGTGCCGACCCAGAAGGCCATCAACGACATGTCGCAGGCGGACCTCACGCGCGCAGAGATGTTCTCGTTGCCGCTGGTCCTGCTCCTGCTGGTGGTCATCTTCGGTGGCCTGGTCGCCGCGTCGCTGCCGGTCGTCGTAGGTGGTCTCTCGATCATGGGCGCGCTCGGCGTGCTGCACGTCGTCGCCATCTACACCGAGGTCAACTCGTTCGCGGTCAACGTCGCCTCACTGCTCGGCCTTGGCATGGCGATCGACTACGGCCTGTTCATGGTCGGCCGGTTCCGCGAGGAGCTCGCGCAGGGGCGCACGACCGAACAGGCCGTCGGCCGCACCGTCGCGAGCGCCGGCCGCACCGTGCTGTTCAGCGCGACGCTGCTGGTCATCGCCCTCGCCGGGTTGCTGATCTTCCCGCACGGCTTCCTGAAGTCACTCGCGTACGGCGGTGTCGCGGCGGTCGCGATCGCCGCGCTCGTCTCCCTCACGCTGCTGCCCGCGTTGCTGGGCGTGCTCGGTCACCGCGTCGACAAGCTCGCCATGCCGTGGCGCAAGAAGGAGCCCAGCGAACGCGGGTGGCGCACGCTCAGCGGCAAGGTCATGAAGCGGCCCGTGCTGGTCGCCGTGCCGATCATCGGTGTGCTCGTCGCGCTCGGCGCGCCGTTCCTCGGCGTGCAGTTCGGCCAGGTCACCGAGAAGGTGCTGCCCGAGGGCAACGCCGTCCGCGTGGCCACCGAGAACATCAACGAGAACTTCTCCGCGCTCTCCAGCACCGGCCTCAAGGTCGTCGTGAAGGGCGGGGACCAGGCCGCCGTCCAGCAGTACCTGGACCGGGTCAAGGACGTCTCCGGCATCGGTGACCTCCAGCCGCTCGGCCAGGGCAACGGCGTCACCGCCGTGTCCGCGGGGCTCGACCGGGACGCGCTGAGCGACGAGTCGAAGCAGGCGCTCAAGGACGTCCGCGCGCTGCCGGCCCCGCAGGGCGCCGAGGTGCTCGTCGGCGGCAACACCGCCATGGTCAGCGACTCGCTCGACGCCATCAAGGACGGGCTGCCGCTGATGGTCGCCCTGCTGGTCGGCGCGACGCTGGTGCTGATGTTCCTCGCGTTCGGCTCGGTCGTGCTGCCGCTCAAGGCCGTGGTCATGAGCGCCCTGTCGCTGTCCGCGACCTTCGGCGTGCTGGTCTGGGTGTTCCAGGAGGGCCACTTCGCCGACCTGCTCGGCGTGACGCCGGGGCCGCTCGAGTCCGGCATCGTCGTGCTGATGGCGGCGATCGTGTTCGGCCTGTCGACCGACTACGAGGTCTTCCTGCTGTCCAGGATGGTCGAGGCGCGCAGCAACGGCGCCACCACCGAGGAGGCGGTCACGACCGGTCTCGCCAAGACCGGCCGGGTGATCACCTCAGCCGCTCTGCTGCTGATCGTCGTCACCGGCGCGTTCGCGTTCTCGCAGGTCGCGATGATGCGGTTCGTCGGCGTCGGCATGATCCTCGCGCTGGCACTCGACGCCACCGTGGTCCGCATGCTGCTCGTGCCCGCCGTGCTGAAGCTGCTCGGCAACGCCGCGTGGTGGGCGCCCGGTCCCCTCAAGCGGATCCAGGAGCGCCTCGCGCTTCACGACGAGCCGGCGGACGACTTCGACGAGGAGGTCAAGGTCCCGGCCGCGGTCGGCTGACCAGGAGCGAAAGCGATCAGGGCCGCGTCGAACTGGCGCGGCCCTGTCGTTTCCACGAACGCGGTGGTGCGCATGGGGTAGGTCGCGAGCACCGCGTTCGAGCTGTCCAGCACGGTCGTCGTCGCCCCGGTCGCGAGGAAGACCCTCCGGTCACCTGGCGCGATGGCGACACCGGGCGCGTTGATCGGCAGGCGTTCCCGCACGGTCATGGTCGCCGCGTCGACCACCGCGACCGAGCCCTCCTTCGGCAGCGCGACGTAGACCGTCGCACCGTCCGGGGTCACCGCGACGCCGCCCGCCCCGGTGCCGATGCCCGCCGAGCCGACGACCCGGTTCGTGGCCGTGTCGATCACCGTCAGCGTGCCCGGCGTCCTCTCCCCCAGCCGCATGCCGCTCACGTAGAGCCGCGTCCCGTCCGGTGACACCGCCAGGTGCTGCGGCAGGCCGCCGACGAAGACGGTCGAGGTCTGGAACGCGACGGCGGTGTCGACCAGGCTGATCGTGCCGTCCTGGGCGTTCGCCACGTAGAGGACCTTGTTGTTCGGGTGGACCGCGAGGCCCTGCGGCTGCCCGCCGACCTTGATCGCGGCCACCAGCCGGAACTCCCGCGGGTCCACCACGGCCACACTGCCGCTCGCGCTCACGTACAGGCGCTGGCCGTCCGGGCGCATCGCCGCCTGGGAGAGCTGGACCTGGGTGAAGAGCCGGTCGCGCACCGCACCGGTGTGCGGGTCGACCTGGGTGATCGCGCCGGACCAGCCGTTGACCACGTAGACGCGCTCGCCGTCCGGTGACACCGCCACGCCCGTCGCGCGGCCCGCCGTGTCGGCCTCGGCCAGAACGGCACCGCTGCCGGTGTCGACGACCTGGACGAGACCGGTTCTGCCGACCACGTACGCGCGTGGCGCCGACGTGCCGGACGAGGTTGGAACGAGGTCGTGCTGCTGCTCGACACCCATCGCCGCGATGACCGCTGAGAGTGCCAGAACCGCGGCCACGAGGCGTGGCTTTGCCATAGCCCGAATCGGACCACTTCGGGGTTATTCGATCTACCTGCGTCACTCCGTCGAGGGGAATCTACGCCTGGTCGTAGTACGAACGCCGCCCGCGACGGCGGCGCGGGCGGCGTTCGTCCCGATCAGCAGGAGCGCGGAGCCACCGGAGTGGGCTCGTGCGGCTCGGGGGTCTTCCGCGACGCCACCAGTTTGGCGTAGCGGGCGCCCGCGGTGAGCAGCACCAGACCGGCACCGAGGAACGCCAGCACCCGCGCGAACCCGTCCAGCGCCGAGAGGTCGAACAGCAGCAGCTTCGCCACCGCCGCCGCGACCAGCACCAGGCCGCAAATCCGCAGCGCCGTCACGTTGATGCCCTTGACCAGCAGGAACAGTGCGGCGACGGTCCAGGACACGGTGACGATCGAGTGCCCGAACAGGAACCCCGTCTCGTTCGGCGACACCAGCAGCGCGCCGCAGATCACCAGGCCCGCCGCGCCGTAGAGCACCACCAGCCCGGACGCGATCCACGGCAGCGGGTTCTCCGCCGGCTCGCGCAGGACCCGCATCTTCCTGGCCGCCCACGGAACGGCCACCGCGAACGCGGCCAGCACCAGCGCCGTTACCATGCCCGCGGCGTAGTCACCGACGCCGGCCGGGCGGTAGCGCGGCTCGTCGAGCAGCCACGGCAGCGGCACCGCCTGCGTGATCGCCAGCAGGAACCCGAGCGCCCCGAACGCGATCGACCCGACCAGCGCGCTCTTCTTGCCCAGGCGGGCGGCGAGGAACGCCAGCAGGATCGCCTCGGCCAGCACGACCGCCGCGCGCACGTTGCCGTCGAGCGCGACCACCGTCGTCTGGAACAGCGCCAGCATGCCGGTCGCACCGGCCGCCGTCGCGAACGCCCGCGGCAGGTCCGGCACCATCCAGATCGCCAGCAGCACCGCGGCCACCGCTCCGACCAGCACCGACCCGGCGGTGCGGTCCAGCAGCGTGGTGGCGAACATCGACGGCAGCGCAGACCCGGCGACCAGTGCGATCGCGACGACGTCCGCCGGTCGCTTCCAGACGGTGATCAGAGCGACCGCGATGCCCACCGCGGTCGTGGCCGCCGCGACGCCGACGACCGTCCACTCGTAGTCCGCGGGGATCGCGCTCGCGGTGGCCAGCATCGACGCGATGATCGGCGGGAAGCCGCCGGCGATCGCGAGACCCGGCCAGTTGCGCTTGATCTGGACCGGCGTGCTGGCCATCTTCAGCACCAGCAGGAAGCCGACCAGCAGCACGGAGAAGCCCTCGGTGATGATCGGCGAACAGACGGCGCACGCTGCGACGACGCACACCGCGAGCGTTTGCGAGTCCCACCGCAGCGCCAGCACGACACCGGCGACGGCGACCACCAGGCCGACGACCAGGCCCGCGAACGGCGGCAGGTACCCGTACAGGCTGGTGGCGGCGATGACGTCGAGGTAGAGGCCCGCGAAGCCGGTCGCCGCGAGCGCGAACGCCCCGGTGCGGCCGGTCGGGTTGCGGTGCAGCCACATGCCGATGCCGATCATCGCGGAGCTGAGCACCGCGCCGCCGATCACGCGCGGCACCGGGCCGAGCCAGCCGCGCTGGATCGCGAGGACCATCAGCATGACCAGGCCGAGCACGGTGATCGCGCCACCGACCCAGGCCAGCAGCTTCGAGCCCGCGCCGTCCTTGCTGAGCTTCTGGAACAGCGTCTCGCGCGGCGGCACCGGCGCCTGCTGCCACTGCGCCTGCCCCTGCTGCGGGAAGGCACGCGGGGGCCCCGCGTGCCCCGCAGGGGAACGCGGGACTCCCGCGTGACCCTGCGGCCACTGGGTGGGGGGCGGGGGGAACTGCGGCTGTGCGGTCTGTGACCAGGGGTTGGGCGAGGGCGGGGGTGCGGCCGGTGCGGGCGCCTGGGGTGGAACGGGGGTGGCTGGCTCGGCGGGCGGCGCGACGGCCTCCGCGACCGGTGCTTCCGCGGCCCGCGCCGGTGCCTCGGCCTCCGCCACGGCGACGGCCGAGTGCTGCTCGCGCATCTCCGCGCTGATCGTGGTCAGCCGCTGCCCGATCGCGGCGAGCTCCAACGCGAGGCGCTGCTCGTACCCGAGGCGATCCTGTCCGTTCATACGACAAGGGTGAGGCAGCACACGCCCGGTGACATCCGTACACCTACTCACCCGGCTTGACTGGACAGGTGTGTAATCGATTAACTACGCCCTCGTGACGACCATGAAGGACGTCGCGCAGCACGCAGGCGTCTCCACGGCCACCGTGTCGCGCGTGCTCAACGGCCACGCCGCGCCGACGCCCGAGACCCGTGAGCGGGTGCTCGCCGCGATCGAGGAGCTCGGCTACCGGCCCAACGCCCTGGCGCGATCCCTCAGGACCACCAGCACCCAGACCCTCGGTCTGGTCATCAGCGACCTGCTGAACCCGTTCTTCGCCGAGATCGCGCGAGCGGTCGAGGACGAAGCCCGGTCACACGGCTACTGCGTCGTGATCGGGAACGCCGACGAGAGCGCCGAGCAGGAGGCCACCTACGTGCGCACCCTGCTCGACCGCCGGGTGGACGGCCTCCTGCTGTGCCCCGCGACCGATGACCCCGCCCTGGTTCGCGAAGTGAGCGCAGGCGGCGTTCCGCTCGTCCTGCTCGACCGGACGGTCAGGGGCGCGACCTGCCCCGTCGTCCGCGCCGACGGCAGCGAGGCATTGACCGCGCTCGCCCGGCGGCTCGTCGGCGCCGGCCACTCCCGCATCGGTGTGATAGCGGGACCACCGGACACCTCCACCGGGAGAGAGCGCAGCACCGTGTTCACCGGTGCACTGGGCGGCCTCGCGCAGGTCGTGCACGGCGACTTCCGGCAGGAGAGCGGCAGCCAGGCCGCCGCCAGGCTCCTCGACGACGGCGCCACCGCTCTGGTCGCGATGGACAACCTGATGGGCCTGGGCGCGCTGGCCCAGATCAGGTCGCGCGGCCTGCGGATTCCGCACGACATCGCGCTCGCGGTGTTCGACGACCAGCCGTGGTTCCCGCTGCTCGACCCGCCGATCTCCGTCATCGCGCAACCGACGGTGGAGATGGGCAGGGCCGCCGCGCGCAGCCTGCTCGCCCTGATCAACGGGCAGCAGCCAGACGACGTCCGCCTCACCGCGAAGCTCGTGCTGCGCGGCTCGCTCGGGGAGGCCGAGCTGTGAAAACCCTCATCACCGCCCGCGGGATCACCAAGCACTTCGGCGCCACCAGGGCGCTGGACGGCGTCGACCTCGACATCAACGCGGGCGAGGTGCACGTCCTGCTCGGCGAGAACGGCGCGGGCAAGTCCACGCTGGTCAAGGTGCTCGCGGGCATCCACGGTCACGACGCGGGCACCATCGAGGGCCGCGCCAGCCTCGCCGTGATCCACCAGGAGCTGGCGCTCGTCCCCGAGCTGAGCGTCGCGGAGAACCTGTTCCTCAACCGGTTGCCGCGCAGGTTCGGGTTCGTCGACCGGGCCGGGATGCGCCGCCGGGCGCCCGAGCTGCTGAACCGCGTGGGCCTCGACGTCGACCCGAACGCCAAGGTCCGCGACCTCGGCATCGCCCAGCAGCAGATGATCGAGATCGCCCGCGCGCTCGACAAGGACGCGGGCGTGCTGATCCTCGACGAGCCGACCGCGGTGCTCACCGACACCGAGACCGACCGGTTGCTGCAGATCATGGACCAGCTGCGGCGCAACGGCGTCGGCCTCGTCTTCATCACGCACCACCTGGACGAGATCCAGCGCATCGCCGACCGCATCACGGTCCTGCGCGACGGCCGGTCCGTCGGCGTACTGGGCCCGCGGGCCACCACGCGGCACATGATCGAGCTGATGGTCGGCCGCCCGATCGACGAGCAGTACCCGCGCGCGGCCGGTCGCCCCGGTCAGCCGTTGCTGCGGATCTCCGGCCTGACCAAGCGCGGTGTCTTCGCCGACGTCGACATCGAGGTGCGCGCGGGCGAGGTCGTCGGCGTCGCCGGACTGGTCGGCGCCGGTCGCACGGAGGTCGCGCGCGCGGCGTTCGGCGTGGACGACTACGACAGCGGCACGGTCGCGGTCGACGGGAAGCCGTTGCCGCGCCACGACGTGCAGGCCGCGATCAAGGCCGGTCTCGGCCTCGTGCCGGAGGACCGCAAGGGCCAGGGCCTGGTCCTCACCGCCACCGTCGGCTCGAACCTCGAACTCGTCACGCTGACCGACCGCGACCGGTCGAGGCTGCACGACATCGCGGGCAAGCTGCGCATCAAGGGCCGCGTCGACCAGCCCGTGAAGGAGCTGTCGGGCGGCAACCAGCAGAAGGTCGTCATCGGCAAGTGGCTGCTGGCCGACCCGAAGGTGCTCATCCTCGACGAGCCCACGCGCGGTGTCGACGTGGGCGCGAAGGTCGAGATCTACGAGCTCATCAACCGGATGACCGCCGCCGGACGGGCCGTGCTGCTCGTGTCCAGCGACCTGCCCGAGGTGATCGGGATGAGCGACCGCGTCGTCGTGATGGCCCACGGCCGGGTGGCCGGTGAGCTGCCGAAGGGCGCGACCCAAGACCAGGTGATGGCACTCGCCGTGCAGGAGATCCCAGCGTGAGCACGATCAGCATTCGCAAGTACGCAAGTGAGAACGGGGCCCTCGCCGGGCTCCTCGTGCTCGCCGTGGTCATCGCGGTCATGCAGCCGGCGTTCCTCAACGCGCAGAACCTGCTCAACGTCGGCGTGCAGGCCGCGGTCATCGCGATCATGGCGTTCGGCATGACGTTCGTGGTGGTCGCGGGCGGCATCGACCTGTCGGTGGGCAGCATCGCCGCGCTGGCCGCGATGGTCGGCGCGCTGACCGCGGGCCCGCTCGGCCTGGTCGTCGGCGCACTGTGCGGTCTCGTCAACGGCGCGCTGGTCAGCTACGGCAAGCTGCCGCCGTTCATCGCGACGCTCGCGATGCTCAGCGTGGCCCGCGGTCTCACGCTGGTGTTCTCCGAGGGCCAGCCGCACGAGACCGACGAGCTGGTGACGTTCCTCGGCTCGAACCTCACACCGTCGCTGCCGTTGCCGCTGCTGCTGATGCTGCTGTTCTTCGGCGTCACCGGTCTCGTCCTGACGCGCACCAACCTCGGCCGCCGCATGTACGCGATCGGTGGCAACGAGGAGGCCGCGAAGCTCAGCGGCATCGACGTGCGCCGCACCAAGCTCTGGATCTACGCGTTGTCCGGCCTGTTCGCCGCCGCCGCGGGTCTCGTGCTCGCGGGACGGCTCGGGTCCGCCGGTCCGCAGGCCGCGGCCGGCTACGAGCTCGACGCCATCGCCGCTGTCGTCATCGGTGGTGCGTCGCTGTCCGGTGGCGTTGGCCGCGCCACCGGGACGTTGGTCGGCGCCCTCGTGCTCGCCGTCCTGCGCAACGGCCTCAACCTGCTCCAGGTCCCGCCGTTCTGGCAGCAGGTCGTCATCGGCGCGGTGATCGCACTCGCCGCGTTGCTCGACTCCCTTCGCCGTCGCTGAGACAACCCGCAACAGGTAAGGAAGACACCAATGAAGGTGACCCGACGGATCGCGCTGACCCTGGGTGCCGCCGCGCTGCTGGCGTCCGGGTGCAGTGGGACCGGTGCGTCCGGAGGCCAGATCACCATCGGCCTCGCCGTGTCCACCCTGAACAACCCGTTCTTCGTGGAGCTGCAGCAGGGCGCGCAGGCGATGGCGGACAAGCTCGGCGCCAAGCTGACCGTGGTCGACGCGCAGAACGACGCGACGAACCAGGTCAACCAGGTGCAGACGCTGGTCACGCAGGGCGTCAAGGCGATCATCCTGAACCCGGTCGACTCCAAGCAGTCCGCCCCCGCGGCGAAGGCCGCCGAGCAGGCGAACATCCCGCTGATCTCGGTCGACCGCGCCGTCGAGGGCAAGGTCGCGGCCGAGGTCGCGTCGAACAACGTGCAGGGCGGCAGCCTCGCGGCCATCGAGCTCGGCCGCGCGGCGTCCGGCGAGGTCGCGCACCTCAGGGGCATCTCCGGCGCGTCCGCGTCGCGTGACCGCGGTCAGGGCTTCGAGCAGGGCCTGAACAGCGGCAACATCAAGGTCGTCGCCACCGCCGTGGCCGACTTCGACCGCGCCAAGGGCCTCAACGAGACCACGAACCTGGTGCAGGGCAACCCGAACATCAAGGGCATCTTCGCCGAGAACGACGAGATGGCGCTCGGCGCGATCAAGGCGCTCGGCGCCCGTGCCGGCAAGGACGTCATGGTCGTCGGCTTCGACGGCACGCCCGACGGCTTGAAGGCGATCCAGGACGGCACGCTCTACGCGACCGTCGCCCAGCAGCCGAAGGTCCTCGGCGAGAAGGCCGTCGAGCAGGCCGTCCACGCCGCGAAGGGCGAGGCCGTCCAGCAGGTCGTGGACGTCGAGGTGAAGGTCATCACCAAGCAGAACGTGGCAGAGTTCCTCAAGTGACGAACACCCTGCTGGTCCTCGGGTCCGCCAACGCCGACCTCGTCGTCGAGGTCGGCCGGCGGCCCGCCGGCGGTGAGACCGTGCTCGGCGGCGACACCGTCGTGCTGCCCGGCGGCAAGGGCGCGAACACCGCCGTCGCCGCCGCTCGCGTCGGTGCGCCGGTCGCGCTCGTCGGTGCGCTGGGCGGCGACGGGTACGGGTCGCTGCTGCGCGACTCGCTGGAGTCGTCCGGTGTGGACACCGCGCTGGTGAAGACGTCCGAGCGGCCCACCGGGATCGCGTACATCACCGTGACGCCGGACGGCGAGAACTCGATCGTGGTCTCGCCCGGCGCGAACCTGGACGTGTCGAAGTCCGAGGTGGACGCGCTGTCGTTCGACGGCGTGCGCGTGCTGGCGTGTTCGCTGGAGGTCCCGCTGGAGACCGTGAGCCACGCGATCGAGGCCGCCGCGGCCGCCGGTGTGCGGACGGTGCTGAACCTGTCGCCGGTCGCGCCGCTGCCCGCCGCCACGCTGGAACGGCTGAGCGTGCTGGTCGTCAACGAGCACGAGGCCGCCGAGCTCGCGCCGACGTGGCAGGGCCTGCTGGAGCTCGGTCCCGAGGCGGCGATCGTGACGCTCGGGTCGCGTGGCGTCGCCGTGGTCGCCGAGGGTGGAACGGTCGAGGTGCCCGCTGTCGAGGTGGCCGAGGTCGTGGACACGACCGGTGCCGGTGACGCGTTCGCCGGTGCGTTGTCGGCCCGGCTCGCCGCGGGCGACACCCTGCCGGACGCCGCGCGCTACGCCGTGAAGGTGGCCGCCCTGTCCGTCACGAAGGCCGGCGCGCAGCCGTCCTACCCGACCGCGGCCGAGGTCAGCGCCCTGCCGGAGTGACCTCTTGCGTTAAGACCACATGACGAGCGTCGCGGCGTTCCGCGCCCCGCGGCTGGATTGGTCACACTGAGCTGTCCTCAGAATCCAGCTGAAGGGTATGGTCTAGACCATGTCGAGCGCGCGGCTGAGCGGTGTCGGTGTGAGCAGCGGCCGGGCTTCCGGTCCCGTGGTGCGGGTCGCGGAGGCCCTGCCGGAACCCCCGACGGGACCGCGACCCGCGGACACCAAGGACGAGGCCTCCCGCATCCGCCCGGCCACCGAGGTCGTCGCGCAGCGCCTGATGGAGCGCGCGAAGACGGTCGAGGGCGACGCCCGCGCCGTGCTGGAGACGACCGCCGCCATGGCCGGCGACCCCTCCCTGATCAAGGCCGCGGAGAAGCTCGTCGTCGACGAGTCGCTGCCCGCTGCCCGCGCGGTGCACCAGGCCGCGCAGAAGTTCGTGACCGCGTTGCAGGCCGCCGGCGGCTACATGGCCGAACGCGCCCGCGACGTGCAGGACGTCCGCGACCGCGTGGTGGCCGAGTTGCTCGGCCTGCCCGCGCCCGGCGTTCCCGACCTGGCCTCGCCGTCCGTGCTGGTGGCCCGCGACCTCGCGCCCGCCGACACCGCGGGCCTCGACCCGTCGAAGGTCCTCGCGCTGGTCACCGAGGAGGGCGGCCCCACCTCGCACACCGCGATCCTCGCCCGTTCCCTGGGCATCCCCGCCGTCGTCGCGTGCCGCGGCGTGCTGGCGCTGGACGTCCCCGCGCTCGACGTCGACGGCGACACCGGCGTGGTGCGCGAGTCCGACGGCAAGGTCCGCGCCGCCGGCACCGGCCAGAAGGCCGTGTGGAACGGCGTCGGCGTGCTGAAGGACGGCCACCGCGTGAAGGTCCTCGGCAACGTCGGCTCCCCCGCCGACGCCGCGGCCGCCGCTGCCGCCGGAGCCGAGGGCGTGGGGCTCTTCCGCACCGAGTTCTGCTTCCTCGACGCCGCGGAGGAACCGTCCGTTGCCGATCAGACCGCTGCTTACGAGGCTGTTCTGGCGCCGTTCCAGGGCAAGCCGGTCGTCGTGCGCACCCTGGACGCGGGTGCCGACAAGCCGCTGGCGTTTCTGAGCCCCGACCCCGAGCCGAACCCGGCCCTCGGCGTCCGCGGCCTGCGCGTGGCGTTCGACCGCCCCGAGGTCCTGGACCGCCAGCTGGAGGCGATCGCGGCCGCAGCGAAGTCCACCGGCGCCGACGTCTCCGTGATGGCACCGATGGTCGCCACCGCCGCCGAGGCAGCCTGGTTCGTCGAACGCGCCCGCGCCGCCGGGATCGCCCGTGCCGGCGTGATGGTCGAGGTCCCGTCCGCCGCGCTCTCGGCCCGCGAGATCCTGCAGGTCGTCGACTTCATCTCCATCGGCACCAACGACCTGGCGCAGTACGTCTTCGCCGCCGACCGCCAGCTCGGCGGCGTCGCCGCGCTGAACGACCCCTGGCAGCCCGCGCTCCTGCGCCTGATCGCCCTGGTCGGCGAGGCCGCCACCGCCGCCGACAAGCCCGTCGGAGTGTGCGGCGAGGCGGCGGCCGACCCGCTGCTGGCGTGCGTGCTGGTCGGCATGGGCGTGACGTCGCTGTCGATGAACCACACCGCACTGGCCGACGTCGGCGCCCGCCTCGCCACCTCCAGCCTCGACATCTGCCAGCTCGCGGCCCGCGGCGCACTGGCCGCCCACGACCCGGCCTCGGCCAAGCTCGCCGCCCGCGCCCCGCACTAGCCCACCGCGGTCACGCGGATCTCCACGCGCATCTTCGGGTGACCGAGGGCGGTGACCCCGCTCTCGGTCCAGATCGGCGCGCGCTCGCCCATCCGCGCGCGGAACTGCTCGACCATGACCCGGTTGTGGTCGTCGAACGTGTCGTCGCCCAGCACGTGGTACGAGTTCACGTGCACCACGTCCGCCCAGCTCGCACCGGCGGTCTGGAGCGTCCGCTCGACGTTCTCGAAGGCCTGCACGATCTCCGCTTCGAGGCTCTCCGGAAACTCGAACCCGTCGTCCCAGCCACCCTGCCCCGAGGTCTCGACCCGGTCGCCGATCCGCACGGCCTGGCTGTAGTGCATGTTCTCGCGCTGCGTCTCGCCGTACCCCGGCGTCGCGAAGAACTCCGGCATGTCCCGCTCCTTTCACTTCACGCTTGAAGTCAACCGTACACGACTTCAAGCGTGAAGTAAGCTGCCGCGCATGGAGTGGCTGAACGCCGACGAGAAGGACGCCTGGACCGGCTTGATCTCCCTGGTCCTGCTGCTCCCCGGCCGCCTGGAGGCCCCGCTGCAGTCCGAGGCCGGCCTGTCCCTCTTCGACTACCTGGTCCTCAGCCACGTCTCCGAGGCCCCGGCCCGCACCATCCGCATGAGCGAGCTCGCCCACCTCGCGAACGGCTCCCTCTCTCGCCTGTCCAACGTCGTCAAGCGCTTCGAACAGCGCGGCTGGGTCACCCGCGCCCCCGACCCCGACGACGGCCGCTACACCCTCGCCACCCTCACCGACACCGGCTACGACGTGGTCGCCGCCGCGGCCCCGGTGCACCTGCGCAGCGTGCGCGAACACGTGCTGGACCCGCTGACGGCGGCGGACCGGGAGGCGTTGACGCGGATCGCGGCGAAGCTGCGGGTGACGATCCCCCCGCCCTAGCGACCACCGGCTCTCTCCGCCGGAGGCGCGGGCACGGCGGAGCTGGGCGCGGGAACGTCGGCGGCACGGCTCGGCCCGCGCAAAGCGGAAGGGCAGAAGGCCGCGCGCAAGGGCGACACCGACGGTGCCTGGCAGCGCATGGGAATGCGACAGCTCAACCGCCGCAACCGCTGCACCTCGCTGGAACGGGTGCTGTTCGCGGTCACCGACGGAGCTGGGAACACGGCGGTCGTCTCGGTCGTGTGGGTGGGTCTCGCGTCCACCGGCGACGCCCGCGCGTTCGAGTCCGTCATGGCCCGGCGCTCGCCGAGGTCGCCGCCCACCTGCCGCCGGTCTAGCGGCCTGCGGCCCGTTGCAGTTCCCGGAGCACCGTCTGCACCAGCGGGTGCTCCTCACTCCCCCGCCGGACCGCCGCCACCACCCGCCGCAACGGCGCCACGCCCGCCACCGGCACACCGGCGATGGCGTTCCGCGGCGCCAGCGCCACCCCGGCACCCGCCGCCACCAGTGCCTCGATGGCGCGGAAGTCGTCGGACGTGTGGCGGATCCGCGGTGCGAAACCGACCTGGGCGCAGGCCATCTCCACGACGTCGCGCAGCGGGTTGCCGGGCAGGGTCACGACCCAGTCCTCGTCGGCCAGCGCCGCCAGGTCGACCGGGCCGGTCAGCGGGTGGCCCGGCGGCAGCACCACGTCGAACGGCTCGGTGTAGAGCGGGAAGCACGTGAAGCGTTCGGTGGTGCGGTGTTCCTCGGTGATGGCCACGTCGATCTCGCCGTCCAGCAGCAGCCGCACGCTCTCGTGGCCCTCGGCGTCGCGCACCGACAGGTCGATGGACCGCTCCCGCAGCGCCGCCAGTGCCGGGGCCACCACCTGCGTGATGGCCGAGGCGAACGACGCCACCGCCAGCCGACCGGCAGAGCCCGAGGCGAGGGCGTCCAAAGTGGCCTGTGCGCGTTCGAGCTCCGCCGCGACGACGTGGGCGTGCGCGACGAGCAGCTCACCGGCCGGGGTCAGCGACACCCGGCGGCCGTAGCGGCGCAGCAGCGGGTGGCCGGCCTCCGACTCCAGGGCCGCCAGCTGCTGTGACACCGCCGACGGCGTGAGGTGCAGTGCGGCGGCAGCGGCGGTCACGGTGCCGTGGTCGGCCAGCGCGCGCAGGACTCGGAGGCGTCGCGGATCGATCACCGCTCAATGATGGGGGATTCCACTCCGCCGTTCACGGGCACGTCCCGCGGCAGGATCGGGTCGATCGACGTGCTGTCCAGCAGGAGGTACTTCTCCTCCGCGATCGGCATGCCCGCGGGGAGGCCGAGCTGCGCCGTGGTGAGCACGTCCCGGCGTTCGACCGGCAGCCCGGTCTCCGGGTTGACCACCAGGCGGGTCTCGACGTCGGAGAACTGGAAGGTCGGCGGCGCGGCGATCGCCACGGCGACGCCCCTGCGGTCGGCGCCCACGGGGACGTCGGTCAGGAAGCGCACCCCGTCGAGGGACTTGAGCAGCTCGAACACCGCCCGCCGCTGGGCGTCGCTCACGTTCGCGGTCATCAGGTCCATCGCGAGCGTCGCGGTCCGGTACGCGTCCTCGGTGCCGACCAGGGACTCCAGCACCTTCCGCAGCTCCACCGGGTCCGTGGGCAGCGAGCTGAACGAGTCGAGCCGCACGGGGCTGTGCAACGACATCTGGAACCCGGACACGGCGGCCTTCTGCACGGCGGGCTTCATCGGTCCGATGCGCACGGAACGGGACCCGCCGATCTGGGGTGCGGTGGCCGGCTTGCCCGCCGCGGTCCACCGCTCCTCGTCCTCGCTCGAGTAGGGCGACACCTCGCCGTCCTTCTGCACGACCGCGACCTCGGTGTCGGCGTTGAGCCACCGGTCCGTCTTCGACTCGAACTCCACGAGGTACGGGTTGGTCGGTTCGCCGACGCGCATCAACGACCAGTGCTGCGTCAGGACGTGCCACCACCGCGGCGGCTCGGCCGGCCGCGCGGGGTCGACGGGCCGCGGCAGCAGCACGACCACCAGCGCGATCACCCCGGCCACGACCAGCGGTGGGGCGAACCGGAGCACGAACTGCCGCTTGGCCGGCCTGTCCCGCGGCAGCGCGGTGATGCGGGCCAGGTCGCGTTCCGCCCGCGCGGGGTCGACCTCCGGCGTCGGCGGCTTGGCCCTGGCCAGGCTCTTCATGAGGTCTTCCATGACTCCCTCGCACGGTCGGAGTTCGGTGCCGAGAGAGCGGCCTGCAACCGCCGTCGGGCTCGGTGCAGGCGCACGAAGAACGTCGCCGTGGTGCACCCGAGCACCTGCGCGGCCTCCGCGGCGCCCAGGCCGTGCCACGCGATGAGCGTGAGCACCTCCTGGTCGGCGTCGGACAGGCCCGCGAGCGCCGCCCGCAGCTCGACCACCGCGAAGGCGTCGTCACCCGGCAGGTCGGCCAGCTCGTAGTGCGTCGTCTGCCGGCGCGCCTCCCTGACCAGGTTGCGGGCGATCCCGATCAGCCACGGCAGCGCGTTCGCCGGCATCCGGTCGAACCTGCGCCAGGCGATCGTGAAGGTCTCGCTGGTGATGTCCTCGGCGAGCCGCGACCCGGCGTGGCTCGCCACGTAGGCGAGCACCCGCGGGTAGCACTCGCGGTAGACGGCGGAGAAGTCCTCCACGATCGCCCCTCCCTCTTCACGAGGTAGTGCGCAGACCGTGCCAATTCTTACTGCGAAGTGACCCGGATCACATCTTCGCGCGAGCGGCGACGAACGCGTCGACGGCGCGGTTCACGTCCTCCGTCGAGTGCGCGGCCGACATCTGCGTGCGGATGCGGGCCTTGCCGTGCGGCACCACCGGGTAGGAGAAGCCGATCACGTAGATGCCCTGCTCCAGCAGCAGGTCGGCCAGGCGGCCGGCCTCCGCGGCGTCGCCGATCATCACCGGGATGATCGGGTGCTCGCCGGGCAGCAGGTCGAAGCCCTCCTCGGTCATCCGGCGGCGGAACAGCTCGGTGTTCGAACGCAGCTGGGTGAGCAGTTCCGAGGACGACGACAACATGTCCAGCGCGGCGATCGCGGCGGCCGTGATCGACGGCGCGAGCGAGTTCGAGAACAGGTACGGCCGCGACCGCTGGCGCAGCAGCTCGACGATCTCCGCGCGACCGGACGTGTACCCGCCGGACGCACCGCCCAGCGCCTTGCCCAGCGTGCCGGTCACGACGTCGACCCGGTCCTGCACGCCGAACAGCTCCGGCGTGCCGCGACCGGTCGGCCCGGTGAAGCCCACCGCGTGCGAGTCGTCGACCATGACCAGCGCGTTGTACCGCTCGGCCAGGTCGCAGATCTCGTCCAGCGGCGCGAGGTAACCGTCCATCGAGAACACGCCGTCGGTCGCGATGAGGCGGTAGCGCGCGTCGGAGGCGTCCTTGAGCTGGCGCTCCAGGTCGTCCATGTCGCGGTTCTTGTAGCGGAACCGGCGGGCCTTCGACAGCCGCACCCCGTCGATGATCGACGCGTGGTTCAGCTCGTCGGAGATGATCGCGTCCTCGGCGCCCAGCAGCGTCTCGAACAGGCCGCCATTCGCGTCGAAGCACGAGCTGTACAGGATCGTGTCCTCGGTGCCGAGGAACGACGAGAGCTTCGCCTCCAGCTCCTTGTGCGGCTCCTGGGTGCCGCAGATGAACCGCACGGAGGCCATGCCGAAGCCCCACTCGTCCAAAGCGGACTTCGCGGCCTCGATGAGCCGCGGGTGGTCGGCGAGTCCCAGGTAGTTGTTGGCGCAGAAGTTCAGCACCTCGTCACCGGAACCGACGCGGACGGCGGCGTTCTGCGGGGTCGCGATCACTCGCTCGGCCTTGTAGAGCCCGGCCTCCCGGATCTCCCCGATCGTCTTGACCAGGTCGTTCTTCAGCTCGCCGTACATCAGGCTCCCGTCCAGTCGAGGATGACCTTGCCGCACTTGCCCTCGCGCGCCGTGGCGAACGCCTCGGCGTGCTGCGTGTGGTCGTACCGGTGCGTGATCACCGGTGCGAGGTCGAGTCCGCGCTGCAGCAGCACGGTCATCGAGTACCAGGTCTCGAACATCTCGCGGCCGTAGATCCCCTTGACGTGCAGCATCTTCAGCACGACGCTGCTCCAGTCGACGGGGAACTCCTCCGCAGGGAGCCCCAGCATCGCGATGCGGCCGCCGTGGGCCATGTTCGCGATCATGTCGCGCAGCGCGACCGGCTTGCCCGACATCTCCATGCCGACGTCGAAGCCCTCGGCCATGCCGAGCTCGGCCTGCGCGTCGGCGATCGACTTCTCGGCCACGTTCACCGCGAGGTCGACGCCGACCTTGCGGGCCAGGTCCAGGCGGTGCTCGGAGATGTCGGTGATCACGACGTTGCGCGCGCCCGCGTGCTTGGCGACGGCGGCGGCCATGATCCCGATCGGACCGGCGCCGGTGATGATCACGTCCTCGCCGATCACCGGGAACGACAGCGCGGTGTGCACGGCGTTGCCGAACGGGTCGAAGATCGCGGCCACGTCCAGGTCGACCTGCGTGCGGTGCACCCACGCGTTCTGCTCGGGCAGCACCACGTACTGCGCGAACGCGCCGTCGGAGTGCACGCCCAGGCCACGCGTGTTGGCGCACAGGTGCCGGCGGCCCGCCTTGCAGTTGCGGCACGTGCCGCACACCAGGTGGCCCTCGCCGCTGACCAGGTCACCGACCTTCACACCGGTCACCGAGCCGCCGACCTCGACGACCTCCCCGACGAACTCGTGCCCGAGGACCAGCGGCGCCTTGATGTTGGCCGCGGCCCAGTCGTCCCACGAGTCGATGTGCAGATCGGTGCCGCAGATGCCGGTGCGCAGGACCCTGACCAGCACGTCCGTCGGACCCGGCGTGGGGTCGGGGACGTCGGTCAGTTCGAGTCCAGGCCCAGCGGCGACCTTGACGAGAGCCTTCATGCGGGAAGTCTCACCCTTTGCTGCTTGTGCAGTCCATCAGGACTTTCTGAAGTTCTTGTGCAGCTCAGCTTCATTGGCGATGTTGCGCACCATGCCGCCGAACACGATGCCGTGGAAGGGGTAGACGGCCCACCAGTAGAGGTGTCCGACCAGCCCCTTGGGCACGAACACGGCACGTTGGCGGTAAGTGGACCCGTGTCCCTCGTTGCCCGCCACTCGAAGCTCCAGCCAGGCCTTCCCCGGCACCTTCATCTCGGCGCGCAGCCGCAGCAGCCGGCCGCGCTCGATCTCCTCGACGCGCCAGAAGTCGAGCGCCTCCCCGACGTGCAGGCGGTGCGGGTCCCGCCGCCCGCGCCGCAGTCCCACCCCGCCGGCCAGCCGGTCCAGCCAGCCGCGCACGGCCCACGCCAGCGGGAACGAGTACCAGCCGCGTTCACCGCCGATGCCCTCCACGACCTCCCACAACCGCTCGGGCGTGGCGTTGGTCCTGGTCTCGCGCTCGTCGGTGTAGACAGAGCCGCCGGACCAGTCGGGGTCGGTCGGCAGCGGCTCGCTCGGCGCACCCGGTGTGGACGCGCCCGACCAGCGGGTCTCCACGTCGGCGTCGCGGATCTTGCTCAGCGCGAGCTCGACGGCCTTGTCGTAGCCGATGTTCTCGCCGGGCAGCACCGCGCGGATGTCGTTCTCCCGGCACACCACCTCGTGCACCAGCGACTCGATCAACGGCTTCGCGATCGACTTCGGCACCGGCGTCACGACGTTGACCCAGTGCGAGGACAGACCGGGCGTCAGCAACGGCACGGGCAGCACGCGCCGCTTCGGCAGCCCGGCGACCTCCGCGTACCGCATCATCATCTGCAGGTACGTCAGCACGTCCGGCCCGCCGACGTCGAACGTCCGGTTCTGGTCCTCCAGAGTCGTCGCCTCGACCAGGTACCGCAGCACGTCCCGCACCGCGATCGGCTGGATCCGGTTGTGCACCCACCTCGGCGTGACCATGACCGGCAGCCGTTCAGTGAGGTAGCGCAGCATCTCGAACGACGCCGAGCCCGACCCGATGATCATCGCGGCCTGCAGCACCACGGCCTGCACCGGCGAGCGCAGGAAGACCTCGCCGACCTCCTTGCGCGAGGCGAGGTGCGGCGACAGCTCCGTGCCCTCCGGGTGCAGCCCGCCCAGGTAGACGATGCGCCGGACGCCCGCGCGCTCCGCGGCCGCCGCCGTGTTCTCCGCGGCCTCGCGGTCGGCGTTCGCGAAGTCCTTCGAGTGCAGCGAGTGCACGAGGTAGTGCACGACCTCGACGTCGCGCATGGCCTCGTCGAGGTCGCCGAGCACGTCACCGCGCACGACCTCGACATCAGCGGCCCACGGGACGTCGCGCAGCTTCTCGGGCGAACGCACGAGGCAGCGGACCTCGTGCCCTTCTGCCAGGAGCCGGGGCACGAGCCGTCCGCCGAGGTACCCGGTCGCACCGGTCACGAGACAACGCATGCCTCGATCCTGCGGGGTACCGGGTGTTCGCGCAGATTCAGCGCTTGGAGCGCTTGATCACCACGGTCCCGCCGCGCACCGCGCCCCTGAGCCGGAAGCGCGGGCTGCCCGCGGTGCTGCGGACCTTGTCCTTCACCTCGCCCGCGGTGACCTCGACGGCGTCGGCGTCGACCGCGGCCCCGGCGGGCAGCAGCAGCTTCACCGTGCCGAGCGACACGTCCAGGTCGACGGTGACGACCGGCGGCACCTCGGCTGCGGTGAAGTCGAGGTTCGTGGTGCCGAGGGTGTTGCGGATGACGAGCTCGTTCGGCACGACCCAGTGGCCCTTGCGGGTCGTGGTGCTCATCGTGCTCTTCAGCTCGGTGCGCTCACGGGCCACCTCGGTGTTGACCATGCCCGGCAGGTCGACCAGCACCACGTTCAGGTCGGCCCTGGTCACGGCCGCCAGCGCGGTGTCGGTGCGGGTGGTGAACTCGTCGAGCGTGATCATGCCGCGGCCGACTGCCTTGTTCAGCAGGCCGACGACGTGCTCGCGCTCGGCGTCGGACACGCGCAAAGCTCTGGGGTCTGTCATCTCTCTGCCTCCGGTTCGCTGTCGAGACCGTGCTCGATGGCATAACGCGCCAGCTCCACCCGGTTGTGCAGTTGGAGTTTCCGCAAAGTCGACTGGACGTGGTTCTCGACCGTGCGGTGGGAGATCACCAGGCGGTTGGCGATCTGGCGCGCGGTCAGCCCCTTGGCCACCAGCCGCAGCACCTCGGTCTCCCGTTCGGTCAGCTGCGGCTTCTCCTCCGCGTCGTCGGGCGCGGCGGCCATCCGCCGGTACTCGCCCAGCACCAGGCCCGCGAGACCGGCGGTGAACACGGCGTCGCCGGCCGCGGTCCGGCTCACGGCCTCGACCAGCTCCTCCGCGGACGCGGACTTCACCAGGTAGCCCGACGCGCCCGCCTTCACCGCCTGCAGCACGTCGTCGTGCTCGCCGCTCGCGGACAGCACCAGCACCCGCGTCTCCGGCAGCTCACCGGTGATCATGAGGGTGGCGTCGACACCGGACAGCTCACCCAGGTTGAGGTCCATCAGCACGACGTTGGGCCGCACGGTCTTCGCGATGCGCACGGCGGAGGCCGCGTCACCCGCGGTCGCCACGACCGAGAAGCCGCGCTCCTGCAGATCGCGTGCCACGCCCTCGCGCCACATCGGGTGGTCGTCGACCACCATCACCGAGACCGTCACCGCACCGCCTTCTTCCTGAACACGCGAACCTCCCACTCCGTGCCCTCCCCCGGCCCGGTCTGGAGCTCCAGGGTGCCGCCCAGCGACGCCACCCGGCCCCTGATCGACTTCGCGATGCCCATCCGGCCCTCCGCCTCCGCGGAGGCGATCCGGCCCTCCGGGATCCCTGGTCCATCGTCCCTGACGCTCAGCACCACCTCGTCCCCGAGGTCTTCCAGCAGCACCCACGCCCTGGCGTCACCGCCGGCGTGCTTGTCCACGTTGGACAGCGCCTCGCGGACCAGCGACGTGAGCTCGCCCGCGGCCGCCGCGTCGAACATGACCTGCGTCGCCGGCGTGGAGACCTGGATCCGCGGCGTGGCGAGGAGCTGCAACCCCGGGCGGAGGTCGACGTCGCCGTCCACTGTGGAGTCGGTGGGGGCGGCGGCCACGAGGTTGCGCAGCGCCACCTCCTGCTCGCCGGCCAGCCGCGCCAGCTCCGCCGCCTCACCGCCGACCTCCGCTCCGCGCTTGCGGACGCGCGCCAGCACCTGCAGCACGCTGTCGTGGATCGACCGGGCCAGCCGCTCGCGTTCGGCCGTCGCCGCCTCCGTGCGCAACGCCTGCGCCAGCCGCACCGCCGAACGCCGCGCCGTGGCCGAGGCCATGCCGACGACCATGCCGGCCCCCGCGAGCAGCACGACGTCGCGCAGCAGGTCGAGGCTCGGCACGCGCTTGGTCAGGTAGGTGAACAGGCCGACGGTCAGACCACCGGCGAACCCCGCCGCCGACCCGCCCAGCGCGCCCATGGCCACGACGGGCACGCACGCCCAGATCGTGGTGATGAGCGGGACGTTCTCGGTGAGCAGCTGGTGGCTCGACATGATCAACGGCGACAGCGACATGAGCCCGCAGGTCAGCACGAGGTCGACCAGCACGACCGGCCAGCGCCGGCCCCACGTCGTGCTGTAGGCGCGGCTGGTGAACACCGACCACAGCGCCATCGCCCCGAGCGCGCTCCACGCGAGCCACGGCCGGATGTAATCGGAATGGTTCGCGATGACGTTCGCCGCCGCGAAGAGGAATGTGACTATGCGTAGAGCAACAGCCCCGCGCCACAGGGGCGTGGCCGGGTCGTCGATCACCTTCGTCACACGTTCGGCAGGCTGCTCGGGCACGCTGTGCTCCTTTCGCACCCCATCCTGCCGCGTGAACGTGCGCTGGCTAACCCCCAGGTGGCCGTCTTCTGCCGAACGGAGGAATGTGCGACGCTTCCCGGGTTCGGGGCAGCGCTCCCGTTGGACGGGGAGGGCAAGTACACGTGCGCGACTGGCCGGTGTGGACACTGCGACGGCCTGCCCTCGGCTACTGGTTGTTGATCGACGGATCAGCTTTTGCGGTCGTGACGCACGTGATCGTCTCTTCCGGACAGCCGTCGCCCTCCGAGATCGCCCGGTTCGCCGCGATCGCGGGCACGGCCGGCGCGGTGGTCATCCTCAGCTCCATCTACAGCCACCGCATGGGCGAGACGGAGCGCAACCCGTGGGCAGCGCACCTCTCCTACCTGACCGCGGGCATCCTCGCCCTGCCGCCGAACCTGCTGGTGCTGCTGCTCTTCGGCCCCGCGCTGCACTGCCTGCTCACCCAGCGCCCGGAGAGCCACCGCTGGGTCTTCACGCTGAGCGCGACCGCGTTGTCCGTCTTCGCCACCCGCTACCTGCTCGGCTGGACCAACCCCCACGCGGGCCTGCCGATGATGGTCTTCGCCGCGACCGTCCTGCTCGTCCTGCGCGCCGCCCTGATCGCAGTGGGCCTGAAGCTCCGCCGCCCGTCCGACACCTTCGAGGAGAACGTCGGCGAACCCATCGACGCGGTCCTCGGCATCGTCGCCGTCTCCATCGGCGGCCTGATGGGCTGCGTCGCCGAGGCGAACGCCATCCACGCCCTCATCGCCGGCCCGCCCCTGGCCCTGCTGGAACGAGCCGCGCAACTCCCCCAATGGCGCCGCTCCGCCCAACGCGACGCGAAGACCGGCCTCGCCAACGCCGTCCACTGGGACAGCCGCGCCCGCTACGAGCTCACCAAGGGCGCCACCCGCACCCGCCCCATGGCCGTGATGCTCCTCGACCTCGACCACTTCAAGCGCGTCAACGACGAGGTCGGCCACCTCGCCGGCGACGCCGCACTGGCCGCGATCTCCCTGCTGCTGCGCGGCACCGTCCGCCGCGGCGACCTGGTCGGCCGCTTCGGCGGCGAGGAGTTCGTGGTCCTGCTGCCGGAAGCCACCCCCGACGAGGCCGAGTCCGTCGCCGAACGCGTGCGCAAGGCCGTGGCCGCCCTGCGCGTGCCGACCATGGGCACCGACGGCAAACCGCACGAGCTGCGCGGCCTGACCGTCAGCATCGGCGTGTCGACGACGAGCCGCTTCGGCTACGAGCTGCCGGACCTGCTGGTGGCGGCCGACGCGGCTCTGCTGGCCGCGAAGGCGTACGGCCGCAACCTGGTCTCGATGGCCTGACCGCGGCCTACAGCTCCCTCTGCCGCTCACTCCGGTCGTCCCGCGGTGCGGTCTCCTGCGGTTCCAGCACGTCCACCTTCTCCGGCTTCTGCTCCGAGTCCGCGTCCGAGAGCAGCGACCGGATGCCGGAGTTCAGCACCGCCAGCAACGGCACCGAGAGCAGCGCACCGGCGATGCCGCCCGCCACCAACCCGACGGCGATCGCGATCACGACCGCCAGCGGGTGCAGCTTCACCGCGCGGCCGAGCAGGATCGGTTGCAGCACGTGGGACTCCAGCTGCATCACGCCGATCAGCACGGCCAGCACGATGAGCGCCGCGATCGGGCCGTTGGTCACCAGCGCGATCAACACCGCCACCGCGCCCGTGAACACCGCACCGATGATCGGGATGAACGCGCCGAGGAACACCAGCGCCGACAGCGGCACGACCAGGGGCACCCCGATGATCGCCAGGCCGATGCCGACACCCACGGCGTCCACGACCGCGACCGCCGCCGTCGCGCGCACGTAGGAGACGAGAGAGGCGAAGCCGCGGCGGCCGGCGACGTCGACGCGGGGGCGGACGTCGCGCGGGAACGCGCGGGTCACGAACTTCCAGATGCCGTCGCCGTCGTGCAGGAAGAAGATCAGCGTGAACAGCGCCAGGAGCAGGCCCGTCAGCGCCTCGCCCAGGGTGGCCGCCGTGGTGAGCGCGCCGGACGTGATCTCGGTCTGGTTGTCCTTGATCGTCTTCACGAGGTCGTTGAGGTAGCCCTGCAACTGCGCGTCGGACAGGTGCGCCGGGCCGTCCTTCAGCCACTGCTGGATGGTGTCGAGCGAGGCCGACACCTGCGTCTGCAGCTCGGGCAGGCCGCGGGAGAACTCGCTGATCACGAACGTCAGCACGCCGCCGAGCACGCCGATGCCGATGATCATCATCACCGTCGTCGCGACGCCGCGCGGGACCCGCCACTCGACCAGCTTCGCCACGCCGGGCGAGAGCAGGGCGGCCAGCAGCAGCGCCACTGCGACGGGGATCACGATGGAGGCGAGGTAGCCCAGGACGTACGCGACCACGTACAACGCGGCCACCACAACGACGAAGCGCCAGCTCAGGGCAGCGCTGACCCTCAGCAGCCTGGGGACGCGGCTGCTGATCTCCGACTCCGGTGCGCTCACGTGCCTCACGTTAACTGTTCGGACCCTGGCGAAGGCGGAACCCGGAAGGGATGATCCGCTTTGTCGGGGGAGGACGAAGTGATCAAGCCGGAAGACTTGACCGAGGTCGAACGCCAGGTCGCCGGGGCCTACGCGGGTGGCACCGAGATCGACCTGACCGGGCAGAGCGTGCGCGGCGAGGTGCTCACCGGGTTGCTGACCGGCATGTACCGGGTGCCGCGCAAGGGATTACCCGCTCTGCGACTTCAAAACGCCCGTGTGACCGGGAAGTTCGAGCTGGAAGGCACTCGCGTCACGCGGGTCATCGACCTGACGCACTGCACCTTCCAGGAACCGCTGGACCTCCGCATGGCCCGGCTGATCGGCCTGCGGCTGCGCGGCACCCGCGTTCCCGGCATCCAGGGCCGCAACCTCCGGGTGTTCAGCGACCTCGTCCTCGAGGCCGGGTTCACCTGCACCGGCACCGTGGACCTCACCGACGCCGCCGTCGACGGGACGCTGCGGCTGGCCGGTGCCGTCCTGCGCAGCACCACCGACCACGCGCTGCTCGGCGCGCGGCTGCGGGTGAGCGGGTCCGTCCAGGCCATCGCGTTGCGGGCCAACGGGGAGGTGCGGCTGCGCGGTGCGGCGATCGGCGGCAGCGTCCACCTCGGCGGCGCGCGGCTGGTCAACAGCGGCAGGGACGCGCTGGAGGCGTCCGGGATCGTGGTGACGGGCAACGTCTTCTGCAACGCGGAGGGCGGCCGGTTCAGCGCGGACGGCCGGGTGCTGTTCGACGGCGCCCGCGTCGGCGGCAACCTCGAGTTCACCGGCGCCCGGCTGAACTCCGCCCACCGGGTCGACCACCAGGTGCTCGTCCTGCCGCACGGACTGGCCGACGAGGCCGCGACGCTCGTGGGCGACCGCATCCGGGTCGAGGGCAACGTCGAGCTCGACGACGGCTTCACCAGCACCGGCACCGTGCGGCTGCCGAACGCGAGCATCGGCGGGTACCTGCGGCTGTCCGGCGCGGTGATCGGACCGCGCGAGCTCGCGGAGGAGCTCGCGGGCGACATCACCAACCGCATCCCGGTCGCCCTGCACGCCGACGGCATGCAGGTGCGCGGCGACGTCGAGGCCCGCAGCGCGGCCAACGGCTCCGGCCTGCGCTCGCCCGCACTGCAGACCTACGGCCAGGTCCGGCTGTCCAACGCGCACATCCAGGGCAGCGCCAGCATGTCCGGCGTCTCGCTGCACGGCCCCGGCATCGACGTCCTGTTCGCCGACCGGCTGGAGATCGGCGGCACGCTCTTCCTGCGCGAGCTCAGGGCGAAGGGCTCGATCCGGCTGCAGAACGCGAACATCGGCTCCACGCTCGACCTCTCCGGAGCCTCGCTGACGTTGCCGCGGCTGCGACCGAACGGCACGCAGAAGCCGTCGCTCGACGCCCGTGCCATCACGATCGGCAAGGACCTGCTGTGCAGCCGCGGGTTCACCGCCGTCGGCGGCGTGCGGATCCGGCTGGGCGAGGTCGGCAAGATGGCCACGTTCAGCGACTCGCACCTCGGCTCCACCGCGGCCGACATCGCGCTCAACGCCTACGGGCTCACCGTCCACCAGTTCCGCCTGCACATCCCCGAGGGGCAGCAGCCCAAGGGCAAGATCGTGCTGAGCCGGCTGAAGGCCGTGTCGGTCACCGACGGCCCCGGGCTGTGGGACGCGGAGGGAGGGGTCGCCGTCGACGACTTCACCTTCGACGGCATCACCGCCGACCCCGACGTGTCGGTGGACACCCGGTTGCAGTGGCTGCGCAAGGTGCAGCCCGACTTCGCGCCCGGACCGTACGAGCAGCTGGCCGCCGTGTACCAGCAGGGCGGCGAGGAGGAGCTCGCGCAGAAGGTCCAGCTGGAGAAGCAACGCCGCCGCTACTCCGAGCTGGGCAGGGCCGGCCGGGTCTGGGGCGCGGTGCAGCGGTGGACCGTCGGGTACGGCTACCGGCCGTGGCTCGCGATCTGCTGGCTGGGCGTGTTCTGGCTGGGCGGTGCGCTGTGGTTCACCTGGCACCCGCTGGTCAAGCTCAACAAGGACGAGGACCCGGTGTGGAACGCCGCTCTCCTCGCGCTCGACCTGCTGATCCCGATCATCGACTTCGGCCACGACGGCAAGTGGCAGTTCACCGGTGCGTCGCAATGGGTCTCGGCGCTGCTCATCGCCGTGGGCTGGGTGCTCGCCTCCACCGCGGCGGCCGGTGCGGCACGCGTGTTGAAGCGGGTGTGATCGTCACACGATGTAGTTAATCGGACGCTCTGGGCGTGCGTTCGGGGCGCCGCGGCTGGCAGAGTCGCGGCGTCGGCTTGATCGTGTTGGTCGTCGGCGAACTTCCCCGAGTGCCCCCGAAAGTAGCGAGGTTCCCGCGTTGTCCTCTGCCGGTCTGCGAGCGAAGACGGGAGCGAACGGCATCCGCCGGTTCGCCACCCGAGCGCTGCTCGCCGTCGGTGGAGCGGTCGCGGGCACGGCCGTCGCCTGGGTGCTCTCGACGACCGCGGCACACGCGGCCGACGACGCGGAGCAGTTCGACGTGGTGACCAAGATCGCCACCGTGGACGAGAAGCTGCCGGTCGTCGTCCCCGCCACCGAGGCCGTCCACAAGATCGACGAAGCGTTGCGCGCCGAGCACGAGAAGGCACGCGATGCCCTGCCGCAGGTGCAGGTCCAGCAGGCGGTCGAACAGATCACCGAGCGGGTCCTGCCCCGAGTCACCACGGTCGTCACGCCCACCACTCCCGCGGTCGCGCGGGCAGAGGACGTGACGTACGTGGCGACGCCGGCGGACGCCCCCGAGACCGGACAGTCGCCGGTCGCGAAGGTGATTTCGCAGCTCACCGGCCCCTCCGGTGCTACCTGGACGAAGCTGCTCGAGACGCGCCACCTCGTGGTGCCCTCGGCGCAGCACCCGTCCCTGCCCGCAGACCCGTCCCCCGAACTGCCTGTCCCGGCCCCCGCGCCGGTGCACTGCACGTGCAGTTCCGACGGCTCGGGTGCTGCTGGCGGCAGCAACAAGGCTGCCTTCGCTGCTCCTGGCTCCGTTCACGACACCGCTGTGGCGAGCGCTCTCGCGCCGTCCACCGCCGAGGTGTCCGTGAAGCCGGGCAAGCAGCCTGGTACCACCCCCGACTGATTTCAGCGCGCGGTCCGCGGCAGCCCACTCCCCGGCTGTCCGGAAGTCGACCGTCGCGCTTTTTTTCATGCGCTCCTTCCGGTCGGCACCGCGTGCTCTCCCCCGGTGATGACGCGATCCCCACGCGTCCGGCCCACCCCCCGTAACCCCCCTGACAACAGGGGCTTTGGAAGGAGATCGAATGCAGACCTGGGCAAAGCGCGGAATCCAGTCCGCGTTTGTCACTGGTGGTTTGCTGATGCTCGGTACGGGCATCGCTTCTGCCCAGGAGAACGTCAACCCGGATGCAGCTCCTCCGGTCGTCGACGCGGGTGCCTCCGTTCCGGTCAAGATCGACCAGAACAACCTGGCCACGCCGGCCAGGGACCTGAACGTTCCGAAGGTCGACCGCACGGTCAGCACGGACCGCGTCACCAGCGCGGTGCCGTCGAGGGCGGACGCCCCGGTCGCCAACCCGCTGTTCCGCTCGATGAGCGGACGCCTGCAGGACACCGCCACGCAGAACGCCCGCGGCAACAGGCTCCAGGCGTACGCCGACGTGCCGGTCACCGTCTGCGGCAACCAGGTCTCGGCTCTGGCCGACGGTGCGACGAGCGCCGACTGCGAGCAGAGCGTGAGCCGCAAGGGCGGTGTCACGACGACGGGTGAGCGCCAGGCGCTCGCCGGCAACGTCGTGGGCGTCAACCACGTCCTGCCCGCGCAGGTCACCGGCAACTCGATCGGCGCGGGCGGCAACGCCGCCAACGACACCACCGCGCGCCAGACCGGTACGACCGGCGGCAACATCACCACCAACGGTGACAAGGGCTCCATCTCCGGCAACATCCTCGCCGAGCAGGGCGCGACCCCGCTCCAGGTGACCGGCAACGCCGTGGGCGCCGGCGGCATCGCCGAGTCCCGCTCCACCGCGGACACCGTCGCCGAGTCGAACGGCATGATGCGGACGAGCGGCAAGGAAAGCACGCTGTCCGGCAACGCGGGCCAGGTCCCGCTGGCCCCGCTGTTCGAGGTGAACGGCAACTCGGCCGCCGGAGCGGGCAACGCCGACACCCACTCGACGCAGTCCGGCACCGCTCACGCCGGCGACCGCGTCTGGACCGACGGCGACCCGGCCACCCTGGCGGGCAACGTCGCGAAGACGCCGCTCGCCGGCCCGGTCACGATCAGCGACAACGCGGGTGGCGTGGGCGGCAACTCCTACGCGACCAGCGAGACGGTCAACCAGTCCTTCGCCGGTGGCAACACCAACACCGCGGGCAACGGCTCCTCGGCCTCGGGCAACATCGCCGACACCCCGATCTCGCTGCCCGTCTCGGCCGGTGGCAACGCCGCGTCGCTCGTCGGCAACAGCGGTGCCGACCACACCAACACCGCCGAGTCGGCCGCGGGTGGCAACAACTGGACCAAGGGCCACGACTCGGTCCTGTCCGGCAACGTCGCGAACGTCCCGCCGGCCACGGCCGTGGACGTGTGCGGCAACGGCGCCTCCGGTGCCGGCCAGTCCGTCGGCACCTGCGTCAACGACGTGGACTCCGGCACCGGCGGCTACCAGGGCACGACCGGTGACGACTCGGTCCTCTCCGGCAACGTGGCGCAGACCCCGCTCGCCGCGCCCGCCGAGCTGTACGGCGCCGCCGCGACCGTCGGTGGCCAGGCCACCGGTTCCGCGGACGAGGTCAAGGACATCCGCTCCACCGGTGAGCCGAACACCGTGGACGACCGCGGCACCGTCTCGTCCAACATCATCACCGCGCCGACCGCCGTGGCCGCGCAGGTCTTCGGCGACACGGCCGGCCTGGTCGGCAACACCACGTCGACCAGCGCGAACGACACCAGGGTCCGCGCGGGCGACGACCCCAAGGCGAGCGGCCAGAAGTCCTCGGTCTCCGGCAACATCATCCAGGCCCCGACCTCGACGCCGGCTCAGGTCTTCGGCGACGGCGTCACCCTCGTCGGCAACAACGAGGCGCACGCCGACAACGCGACCGACATGCAGGCCGGTGGCGACGCCAAGACCGACGGCCAGCAGAGCTCCATCGGCGGCAACGCCATCTCGGCGCCGGTCGCGTCCGCCACCCAGGTCATGGGCTGGTCGGTCGGCGGCGGCAGCAACGTCAACTCCACCGCCACCAACGACCTCAAGTCGGCGGCGGGCGGCGACGTCCGCAGCACCGGTGAGCGCGGCTCGCTGGCGGGCAACCTGCTCGGCGCGCAGGCCACCCCGTTCGTGCCGGTGCCCGGCAACACGATCTCGGCCGCGGGCATCGCCACCTCGGACAGCGACACCGACACCCAGGTCCAGGCCGGCGAGGACTCGCAGACCTCGGGCAAGGACGGCTCGGTCTCCGGCAACCTGCTCCACGTGCCGGCCAACGCGGCCGTGCAGCCCTACGCGGACGCCATCGCGGCCGCGGGCTCGGCCTCGACCTGGACCGAGAAGGACTCGGAGACGCAGGCCGGCGGTCAGACCGACACCCTGGGCGAAGGCCCGCTGGCCGGCCGCGAGATGACCGTTCCCGCGGAGGCCGCAGCCAGCGTCCGCCGCATCCCCGTCGAGCTGGTCGGCCAGGCCTTCACCGGCGGCACCAGCGACGACACGCAGCTCACCGGTGAGGACACCGACACGCTGCGGGCCACCGAGCTCAAGGGCATCGAGCTCCCCCAGGGCGTCGACATGCTCATGGGCGCCACCGAGGTCCCCTCGTACAGCGGCGTCCCGTCGTTCAAGGGCCTGCCCGTGAACACGCTGCCCTCGCTCGGCGGCCTCGGCGGCATCACCGGTCTGGCCGGCCAGCTGCCGATCGGCCAGCTCCCCGTGGGTCAGCTGCCGATCGGTCAGCTGCCCGTGGGCCAGCTCCCGGTGGGCCAGCTGCCCGTCCGCGAGCTCCCCGCGGGTCAGCTCCCGGTCGGCAAGCTCCCCGTCGGCAAGCTGCCCGTCGGTCAGCTGCCGGTGACCAAGCTCCCGGTCGGCAAGCTGCCCGTGGGTCAGCTGCCGGTGACCAAGCTCGCCAAGCAGCGCGCGGAGCTGCCGGTGGGCCAGAACGCCGCGAACGTGGCCCCGAACATCCAGGGCCTGCCGCTCGCGCAGGTGCTGGAGGCCGCGAAGAAGGTGCTCCCCGGCACCGCGACCCAGCGCTCGGTGCCGTCGCTGCCGGTGACCGCTCCGGCCATGCCGGCGCTGCCCGTCCCGCTGCCGATCCCGACCGAGCGTTCGGTGCCCGTCCTGCCCACCACCCGTCCGACCAACGTCTCGGGTCTGAACCTGAACCCGACCGCCGCTCTGGTTCCGGCGCGTGAGCGCTCCATGCCGGGGCTGCCCGTGACCGCTCCGGCGATCGCGCACCTCAAGCCGGGCAACGTGTTCGACCGCGTTGCGGGCACGCTGTAAGGGTCGTACGACCCCGTAAGATCACCCCGGGTTCGCCCGGATTGCTCCACACCCTCCTCCGGTGAAAAGCCGAGCCCCGGTGACACGACGGTGTCACCGGGGCTCGGTGCTGTTCGGGGTCAGTGCTGCTCGGCGGTCGCGATGACCTCCTCGACGGGCGTGTCCCCGTCGCTCGTCACCCAGTGGACGCGGGCGCCTTCGCCCACGAGCTGCCGCACCAGCGACGCGATCGGCGAGCCGTCGCCGAAGTCGTGGTCGGCGAGCACGGCCAGGGTGTCGTCGCGGTACCGGGCCACCGTGAAGTCCGGGCGCAGCCCCGCGCGCAGGGTCCGCGCCGCCTCCAGCAGCGAGGTCGGTGCGGTGACGAGGACGAGCGTCACGAGGGTGCCGCGGGTGCGGGCGCGGACGAGCGACTGCTCCAGGCGGTCCAGCAGCAGCGCGTAGCCGGGCAGGCCCGTGAACGGGTCGTGCAGCACAAGCCGTGTCCAGTCCACGAACCGGCCGCTGACCAGCGAAGTCACCCGTGTGTCACGGGTGCGGGGACGGCTTTCTCCGCCGCGCGGCTGGTCTGCTCCCAGGCCGCCCAGGTGTCCATGCGGTGCCGGGAGAGGTCGAACGCCAGGTCGTAGACCATGCTGCCGAGCAGCAGCCGCAACGGCGGGTCGTCGCTGTCGACGAGGGTCATCACCGCCTCGGCGGCCAGGCGCGGTTCGCTGTCGATCGAGCCTTCTGCCCACTGCTCCTCCAGCTCCGCGCGCAGCTCGTCGTAGGCGGGGTCCGGGGTGGTGGCCCTGCTGCTGGTGTAGAGGTCGGTCCAGTACCCGCCCGGCTGGACGATGGTGACCTTGACGCCGAACCGCGCGGCCTCGGCGGCGAGTGCTTCGCTCATGCCTTCGAGCGCGAACTTGCTGGCGCTGTACAGGCCGGTGCTCGGGAAACCGCTGAGCGCGCCGATGCTGGAGACCTGCAGGACGTGACCGCTGCCCTGCCGGCGCAGGTGCGGCAGCACGGCCTGGCTCACCCAGAGCGCGCCGAAGAAGTTGACGTCCAGCTGGGCGCGGGCCTCCTCCTCGGTGAACTCCTCGACCATCCCGGCGAACAGCGCGCCGGCGTTGTTGACGACGACGTCGAGCCGGCCGAAGTGCGCGACCGCCCGGTCGACGACGGCGAAGACCGCGGACCGGTCCGTGACGTCCAGGTCCAGCGCGAGCAGCCGGTCCGGGTGCCGGGTGGCGAGGTCGGCCAGCGGTGCGATGTCCCTGGCCGCGCCGACGACCCGGTCACCGGCGGCGAGAGCGGCCTCGGTGAACGCGCGGCCGAGACCGCGGCTTGCGCCCGTGACGAACCAGACGCGAGTGGGGGCTTCCATGCGGTCTCCTTCGCAGTGACGAGACGAACCGTTCCGTCTCGTTGACGGGAGGAGCATGCACTGCGTCAGATCGGCTTGTCAAGACGGACCGTCTCGTCTCATTCTGCGCTAGGGTGACCGCCATGCCCACGAAGGTCGCCCCGGACCCCAGCCGCCGCAGCGAGACCGCACGCCGGGCCATCCTCGGCGCCGCCATCGACCTCGTCGGCGAGGTGGGCTACGCCAAGCTCAGCATCGAGGGCATCGCCCAGGCGGCGGGCGTCGGCAAGCAGACCATCTACCGGTGGTGGTCCTCGAAGGGCGCGCTGCTCTTCGACGCCTTCCTCGCACTGGCCGGCGAGGGCGAGGCCGCGGCGCTGCCCGACACCGGTGACCTGGCGGCGGACCTCAAGCTGGTCCTGCGGGCCACCGTCGACGAGCTGAACGACCCGCGCTTCGACCAGGCCATGCGCGCCATGCACACCGAGATCGTCCACGACCCGGCCCTCGCCGCCGACTACGCGCGCCGGCTCGACGGCCCGATGCGCGAGCTGAAGAAGGCCCGGCTGCGCGCCGCCCAGACCGCGGGCCAGCTCGCCGGCGACATCGACCTCGACGTCGCCGTGGACCTGGTGTTCGGCCCGGTCCTCAACCGCTGGCTGCACCGCAACGGCCCGCTGACCAGCGAGTACGCCGACCAGGTGGTGGACACGGCGCTACGCGGGCTGCACCCGCGCGACCGGTAGCGCCGTACCGCCGGTGGTCATCGCCGCGGCGGAACGGACTTGCTGAGCATCGTGCCGCGCGGGGTGAAGCCGCGCGACGAGTAGAACGACACGGCCGGAGCGTTCGTCGCGAAGATGACGGCGTGCAGCGCGGTGACCCCGTGAGCCGCGGCGACCTGCTCCGCGGCGGCCACCAGTGCGGTGCCGATGCCCTGCCCGCGGTGGGTGTCGAGCACGACCGTGTGGATGTCGGCGCCGGTCCGCGGCACCAGGATCTGGTGGTCGGGCGGCGGCGGGAGCAGCACGACCTCCGCCATGCCGACCACCGCGCCACCGACCTCGGCGACCGTGATCAGCGACGACCCCAGCGTCAGCGCGAAGTGGCGGCGCACCGCCCCGGCGTCCGGCACGCGGAAGTCGTCCGGTGCCAGGGCGACGTGCCGGGCGGCGTTCGCCAGGCGCAACGCGACGAGCGCCGGGATGTCGGCGGGTGCTGCCGGGCGGACCACCGGCGGGTGTGCGGGTTCTCGATACACGTGACCCACCGGTCGTTCAGCGGGTCGTCACTGCTGGGCGAGGTCGGAGAAGCGGCTGTAGTGCAGCTGGTGCGCGACGGTGATCGTGGCGGTGGGACCGGCGCGGTGCTTCGCGATGATCAGGTCGGCCTCGCCGGCGCGGGGGTCGTCGCGCTCCCAGGCGTCCGGGCGGTTGATCAGGATGACCATGTCGGCGTCCTGCTCCAGGGAGCCGGACTCACGCAGGTCGGAGAGCATCGGGCGCTTGTCGGTGCGTTGTTCCGGACCGCGGTTCAGCTGGGAGATCGCGATGACCGGGACCTCGAGCTCCTTGGCGATCAGCTTCAACGACCGGGAGAACTCCGAGACCTCCTGCTGGCGGGACTCGGAGCGCTTGCCGGAGCTCATCAGCTGGAGGTAGTCGACGACGACGAGCTTGAGGTCGTGGCGCTGCTTCAGCCGGCGGGCCTTGGCGCGGATCTCCATCATCGTCAGGTTCGGGCTGTCGTCGACGAACAGCGGCGCCTCGCTGATCTCGCTCATCCGGCGGGCGAGACGGGTCCAGTCGTCGTCGCTCATCTTGCCACCGCGCATGTCACCGAGGCGGATGCGCGCCTCCGCGGAGAGCATGCGCATCACGATCTCGGTCTTGCTCATCTCCAGGCTGAAGATGGCGCTGGTCAGGCCGTGCTTCACCGAGCACGACCTGGCGAAGTCGAGACCCAGCGTCGAGTTGTGGGTCGGGATCATCGTCTCGCCGGCCAGGTACAGGTGGTCGTGGTTGTCGACCTCCACGCACCGCACCGGCACGGACGCGACCGGGCGCACCGCCACGATCTCCACCTGCGCGTGCTCACCGAGACCGGCGATCAGCTCGTCCACGTCCCGGCGCAGCCGCGCGAACCGGCCGTCGACGTGCAGAGCGGCCAGCAGCTCGGAGCGCTGGGCTCGCGACGCCCGCAGGTACGCGGCCGGGATGTGCGGCTCGTCGGCGACGCCCAGCTCCTTGGCCGTGCGCAGCTCCTCGTCGGTCAGCTCCAGCTCGCCCAGGCCGGACAGGAACTTCCCCAGCGCGGAGGGCGCGAGCGGCAGCTCGGCGGCGGGCAGCTCCCAGGCGGCCGACATGCGGATGAACACGCGGCACTCGCCGACGCGGTGGAACAGCTGCTGCGTCGTGCGGATCGCCCAGAACCCACCGGTCTCGCTGCACGACTCGGTCAGCCACTGGTGCTCGGCGTCGGCGACGATCACCGTGCCGTCGGAGAACGCCACCTCGAAGCACGGGCGGCCGGTCATCACCCCGGTCGCGGCGACCACGCGGGTCGGCCGGCCGTCGGCGCCGATCAGGAAGTCGCCGGCGCCCACGGCGCCCATCGTCGTCCAGCCGGACGGCGTGGGCAGCGGGGTGTCCAGGGCGAGCGCCTTGCCGACACCCGGCCGGGCCGCGACGATGATCATCTGGCCGGGGTGCAGGCCGTTCGTCAGCTCGTCGAGGTCAGCGAAGCCGGTCGGGATGCCCAGCGACTGGCCACCGCGCGAGGCGATGGCGTCGATCTCGTCCATCGTCGGCTGGAGCAGGTCCTCCAGCACCGAGTAGTCCTCGGTCGTGCGGCGGTCGGTGACCTCGTAGATCGCCGACTGCGCGCGGTCGACCACCTCGTCGACGTCCGCGCCCTCCGCGCCGTTGTACCCCAGCTGCACGATGCGCGTGCCCGCCTCGACCAGCCTGCGCAGCACCGCCTTCTCGGCCACGATCTCGGCGTAGTACCCGGCGTTGGCCGCCGTCGGCACCGTCGCGATCAACGTGTGCAGGTACGGCGCGCCACCGACGCGCAGCAGCTCGCCGCGCCGTTCGAGCTCGGCGGAGATCGTGATCGGGTCGGCCGGCTCACCGCGGCCGTAGAGGTCGAGGATGCAGTCGTAGATGGCCTGGTGGGCGGGGCGGTAGAAGTCGTTGGGCGCGAGCGCCTCGATCACGTCCGCGATGGCGTCCTTGGACAGCAACATGCCGCCCAGCACCGACTGCTCAGCGGCGAGGTCCTGCGGCGGCTGACGTTCGAAACTGGGCTCCGCCATACCCCGGTCGTCGACCAACGCCACTGCTGAATCACCCCTGCGAAGACGTCGAGAGCCGGTGCCTGCCACCTAGTTGTACCGCGCGGCACCGACAATTCCGGGCGGCCACACTGTGCGATGGTCCTGCCCGCGCTGCGACGCTAGAGGGCCCCGTCCGGAGCAAGCAAACCAGCGTGTGGATCGCCCTGTGGACAACTGGGGGACAACTTGTGGATGGTTGCCCACAGGAACCGAGACGCTGGGGACAACCTGTTGACAACCGGTGGAGTGACAGAAATAACCCCAGCTCAAGGGCTGTGTACAACTTGTGGAAAAAGTTGTGCGCCACAGCCCCGGCGTGTCGCGAGAAACACCTTCTTCGGCGTGTCGCCAGGTGGCCGGCCCCTGCGTTTATCCACAGGACGTGGACAGAACTCCGCTGGTCCGAACGAGCGAAAGCGCCACCCACCCGGAGCATTCCGGATGAGCGGCGCTTCTGCAAACGAGCACGTGTGGACCATCCCTTACAGGATGTCCCCGAGCTTCGTCGAGCGGTCTTACTCGGCCGCGGTGACGATGAGCGGCAGCGCGACGGTGACCTCCGGGTGGAGGCGAACCGTCACCGAGTGCTTGCCGGTGGTCTTGATGTGACCCGGCAGCTCGATGGCGCGCTTGTCCAGGGTGAGGCCACCCGCGGACTTCTTGACCGCCGCCGCCACGTCGGCGGTGGTGATCGAGCCGAACAGCTTGTTGGAGCCGGCCGCAGCCTTCGCGGTCAGCGTCACGCCGTCGAGGCCCTCGAGCTTGGCCTTGATCTCCTTGGCGTGGTCCAGGTCGCGCACGCGGCGGTTGTCCTGCGCACGGGTGATGACCTGGATCTGCTTCTGCGCACCGCGGGTCGCGACGATCGCGAGACCGCGCGGGAGCAGGTAGTTGCGGCCGTAGCCGTCCTTGACCTCGACGACGTCGCCGGGAGCGCCAAGGCCGGAAACGTCAGCGGTGAGGATGAGCTTCATCGCAGGAGTTCCCTTCTCTTAGCGGGCGGTCGAGGTGTAGGGCAGCAGCGCCATCTCACGGGCGTTCTTCACGGCAACAGCGACGTCGCGCTGGTGCTGCGAGCAGTTGCCGGTGACGCGGCGGGCACGGATCTTGCCGCGGTCGGAGATGAACTTCCGAAGCAGCGTCGTGTCCTTGTAGTCGATCAGGTTCGCGCTCTTGTCCTTGCAGAAGGCGCAAACCTTCTTCTTGGGCTTGCGCACAGGCGGCTTGGCCATGTGTCTCTAACTCCTGGAATACGCAGTGATCAGGTTCTGGATGACCGGTGCAGCGGTCTAGAAGGGGGGCTCGTCGGCGAAACCACCCGAGCCGGCCGGCGGGGCGGAACCCCACGGGTCGTCCGCGGGTGCGCCACCGCCGCCACGAGACTGCTGACCGCCGCCGCCGCCGAAGCCGCCGCCACCGCCGCCGTCTCCACGGCTGACCTTGTTGACCTTCGCGGTCGCGTAGCGCAGCGAGGGGCCGATCTCGTCGACCTCCAGCTCCACGACAGTGCGCTTCTCGCCTTCCTTCGTCTCGAAGGAACGCTGGCGCAACCGTCCGGAGACGAGCACGCGTGAACCGCGGGTGAGCGACTCGGCCACGTTCTCGGCGACCTGCCGCCACACGTTGCACCGCAGGAACAGCGCTTCGCCGTCCTTCCACTCGCCGGACTGGCGGTCGAAGGTGCGGGGCGTGGAGGCGACCGTGAAGGACGCCACCGCGGCACCGCTCTGGGTGAAGCGGAGTTCCGGGTCGGCGGTCAGGTTCCCGACCACCGTGATCGTCGTCTCGCCAGCCATGTCTTGGGAGCTCCCCTAATCGAGGTTCGTCAGGCCCTGGCAGCGGCCTTGGCCGCCGACTTGGCCGACTTGGCGTCCGCCTTCGCCGCGGCCTTGGCGGCCAACTTGGCGGCCTTGGCGGGCTCGCGGCGCAGGACCTTCGTCCGGAGCACCGTCTCCTGCAGACCGAGCTGGCGGTCCAGTTCCTTCACCGCGTCCGGCGTCGAGGTCAGGTCGAGCACCGCGTAGATGCCCTCGCTGCTCTTGTTGATCTCGAAGCTCAACCGGCGCTTGCCCCACACCTCGACCTTCTCAACGTTGCCGCCCGTGGTGCGGATGACGTTGAGGAACGTGTCGAGAGACGGCGCAACCGTGCGCTCGTCGAGACTGGGGTCGAGGATGACCATCACTTCGTAATGACGCATGAGGACCACTCACCTCCTGTGGACTCGCGGCCACGGGCTTTCCGTGGCAGGAGGGTCGTCGCGTCAGCAACTGAAGAAGGTTAACAGAGCGCGTCCAACGACTACGCAGGGGTGCGGCGCAGCACCCAGGTCCGCACCAGCGCGCCCGTCACGCAGGCCAGCAGCAGCACCGCGACCAGCACGGGGAGGCCGACGCCGCCGGGGCCGGACGTCCTGGGCAGCGCGGTGGCGCGGCCCGCGGTCTGCACCGCCTCGTCCAGGCCGTTGCCGCTGGACGCGCGCGGCACCTGCGAGCCGTACCGCACACCGGGCGACGGCGAGTAGAGACCGGGCATCGCGAACGGCAGCGAGCCGTAGCTGAACAGCGGCACGCGGCCGAAGTTCGTGCCGAGCGAGTACAGGGAGAAGTCGCGGTTGATCGGCGTGCCGGCCGGGGAGCCGGGCAGGACACCGGGGCTGGTGCCCGGCTGGGTCCCGGGGTTCGTGCCCGGCTGGGGCTGGGGCTGCTGAGCCGGCGGTTTCTGCTGGCCGGGCAGCTGCGGCGCGGCGTTCTGGGACGCGTCGGCGATCGCCTTGCTGCCGTCCTGGATCGGCGCGCTGACCTGGTTGACGCCGGTCACGACCACCTTGCAGCCGGCGGACAGCGTCTGGCGCACGGTCTGGTCGAGGGTCACGAGGATCGGGCCGAGCAGCGGGATCTTGCGCACCTCGACCATCACCGCGTTCGCGATGGTCGCGCCGCTGATGGTCGTCGTGCCGACCTGGACGACGCCGATCGGCATGGGCTTGGCCTGCGCGAAGCCGTCCTGGAACGGCTTGACCAGCGGCGGGCCGAGCACCGGCACGGCGCGGACGAGGTCGGTCACCGGCTGCACCACCGCGGCCGGGCTCAGCGAGACGGGCTGACCGGGCACGCCCTGCACCGAGGTCGCGCAGCTGCCCACGACGATGGGTTCCGCCGCCGTCGCCGGGACCAGGCCCACCGAAGCGGAGGCCAGCGCCAGCAGCGTCGCGGTCGTGACGCTCAGCAGTCGCATGTGCACCCCTGTCTCACCTCGTTACCTACTCTCAAGTAACGACCGTAGGTCCTGGTGGTGACGCGAGCCACCCCCGGTTTTCGCAATTACTCCTATCGGCGGCGGCTGCGATGGCGTCAGGCGTGCCGACTACCCTCGTGGTCATGCGCATCGGGGCACATGTCCGCGACGACGACCCGGTCGGCGCCGCGGCCGAACGCGGTGCCGAGGTCGTCCAGTTCTTCCTGTCCGACCCGCAGGGGTGGAAGAAGCCGAAGCCTCATCCGCACGCGGAGGCGTTGCTCGCCTCCGACCTCGAGGTGTTCGTCCACGCCCCGTACCTGATCAACGTCGCGTCGCTGAACAACAAGATCCGGATTCCCAGCCGCAAGAACGTGGTCCAGCACGCGGAGGCCGCCGCCGCCGTGGGTGCGAAGGGCCTGGTCGTGCACGGCGGGCACGTCACCAAGGGCGAGGACCCGGCAGAGGGCTTCGCGAACTGGCGCAAGTTCTTCGAGCGGCAGGTCGCGGAGGGCGGGTTCGCCGTGCCGGTGCTGATCGAGAACACCGCCGGCGGCGACGGTGCGATGGCGCGCACGTTCGACTCGCTGAAGCTGCTCTGGGACGCGGTAGGCGAGTTCGGCGCGGGCTTCTGCCTGGACACCTGCCACGCGTTCGCCGCGGGTGAGGACCTCGTCGGCATCGTCGAACGGGTGAAAGCGATCACCGGGCGGATCGACCTGGTGCACCTCAACAGCTCGCGCGACGAGTTCGGCTCGTCCCGCGATCGGCACGACAACATCGGGACTGGCACGATCGACGCAGATCAACTGGTGGCCGTGGTCGCCAGTGCCGGATGCCCGGTCGTGGTGGAGACGCCGGACGAGGGCCAAGCCGACGACATCGCGTTCCTGCGCGACCGCGCCGGCCGGTGAACAGCGTGCACGAGGTGGTGAGCGTGACGCCCGACCGAGGTGATGCCGCGGGCTCCGCGCACCGCTTCGGCAGGGCGGCACTGGCCGTGCTCGTGCTGCTCTGCGGCCTCACGCTGCTGCTGGGCTTCGCCAACAAGGACCGCTGCACCGGTCCCGCGTTCGACCAGTGGGGCCGCACGCAGCCCGACTACGACGAGCGCAACAAGGAAGAGGTCTGCTACTCCGACATCCAGCACCTCTGGATCGGGCGCGACATCGACCGGCACGTCTTCCCCTACGTCGACGGCGCGATCAACGAGCAGGGCATCCTCATCGGCGGCTCCGTCGAGTACCCGGTGCTCAGCGGCCTGCTGATCTGGGCGGGCGCGATCTTCGCGCACAACGACGCGGAGTACCTGCTCTACTCGTCGCTGCTGATGGCGCCGTTCGGCCTGCTCACCGGCTACCTGCTGGGCAAGCTCGCGCGCTGGCGCGCCCTGCTGTGGGCGATCGGGCCGCCGCTCGTGCTGTACGCGTTCCACAACTGGGACCTGCCGGTCGTGCTGTGCTCGGTGGCCGCGGTCTACGTGGTGCACCGCTGGAACCGGCCGCTGGTCGAACGCGCCACGGTGGCGTCCGTGCTGCTCGGGCTCGGGTTCGCGTTCAAGGTCTACCCGGCGATCTTCGTGCTGCCGCTGATGCTGTTCGTCGCGACCGGCGGCCTGCGCGGCCAGGAGCTGCCGGAACGCGTCCTGCGCGCGGGCAAGAAGGTCGACGTCGCCGGCGCGGTCAGGGTCGCGCTGGCCTCGATCGGCACGGTCGTGCTGGTCAACCTGCCGTTCGCCATCGCCGGCTACGACGGCTGGCTCGCGTCGTTCGAGTTCCAGGGCCAGCGCCGGGTCGACATCACCACGAACTCGATCTGGTACTGGGGCCTGCGGCCGTTCATCGGCGACGACGCGATGCAGTCGCTGGTCGGCGTCATCTCGCCGATCCTGATGCTCGTCTCGTTCGGCGTCGCCGCCGGGTACGGCTGGCTGCGGTTCCGGCGCGAGGGCAGCTACCCGTGGATCGCGGTGTCGGCCGCGATGATGTGCGGGTTCATGCTGCTGCACAAGGTCCACTCGCCGCAGTACACGCTGTGGCTGGTGCCGTTCCTGGTGCTCATGCGGGTGCCGCTGGTCTGGTCGTTCGCCTACTTCGTCGTCGACCTGGCGATGGGGATCGGGATCTTCCGCTGGTTCTGGGCGATCGAGTTCGGGCAGCCGGCCGGGATCTACGACAGCTTCTCCGCGCAGGCCGTGATGATCGGCGTGTGGGGCCGGGCCGCGCTGCTGGTGGCGTTGTTCATCGTGTTCCTCAGGGCGAGGGACGTGACCGAGGACGAACAGCCCGACGACCGGAAGTTCCTCCGCGGAGCCGTAGCCGCGGAACGCTGATCAGCCGCACACTGCACCCGTGAGGGTGATCATCGTGCTGGCGTTGCTGCTGGTCTGCGGTGCCTCCGGCGCGCACGACCGGGGCACGCCGGTGCGCTGGCTGCCGGTGTGGCAGGCGGTGCCCACCCTCTCGGCGGCCACACCGGACCAGGTCGTGCGCACGACCGTCGACCTCACCGCGGGCGGAACGGCGGTCCGGGTGCGGCTGTCGAACCTCATGGGCATCAAGCCGGTCCGGGTCGACCGGGTCGCCGTCACCGCGAACGGCGAGACGCGCGAGCTCACGTTCCGCGGCGCGCGCGGCGTGCTGATGAGGGCCCGTTCCGAGGTCTACAGCGATCCCGTGCAACTGGCCGTCACACGAACGCTGGAGATCACCACCTACGCACCGGCGGGTACACCGTGCCAAGCGCGCGCACTGCGCACGATCACCTCCGCACGCGACCACGTCTGCCTCGTGTCGGCCGTCGAGGTCGCCGGGTTCACCGCACCGGGAGCCGTGGTGATGTTCGGCGACTCGATCACCGAGGGGAACTCCACCGGCACGTGGCCGTCCATGGTGCGCACCGACTACGCCGTCCTGAACGCGGGCATCAGCGGCAACGGCCTGCTGACCGGGGACGCCCCGATGATCACCCGCCTCCAACGGGACGTCCTGTTCAGCGCGGAGGTGCGCAAGGTCGTGCTGCTCGCGGGCATCAACGACATCCAGAACGGCATCAGCGCGGACAACGTCATCGCCGGCATCCGCACCGTCCAACTGCGGTGCCGCAACGAGGGCGTGCCCGTCGTCGTCGGCACGATCACGCCGTGGCGCGGCTGGGTCAACTGGACGGAGGAACGCGAGCAGCAGCGCCTGAGGACCAATGCGTGGATTCGCGCCAACGTCCCCGACGTGATCGACTTCGACGCCGCGCTGCGCGACCCCGCCGACCCGCTCAGACTGCGTCCGGAGTTCGACTCCGGTGATCACCTGCATCCGAACGCGTCCGCATTCGGTGCGATGGCTCGCCTCGTGCGGGTGTGACGAGCTGCCGGTCCGGCGCGTCCTCCAGCACGCCCGCCAACGGGTCGTCGCCCGCCATCCGCACCCGGTCGCGCTCCGGGTGGTAGATCTCCCGCAGGACCAGCACGCACAACCCGATGACCGCGGCGTCGCGCAGCAGCACGGCACCGAGGAACCAGTCGATCGGCAGCCCCTTGTTTTCCGTGCCCAGGTAGAAGTACATCCGCGGCACCCACACGAGCGCGTCGACCGTCATCCACGCCAGCAGCAGCTTCCACCGCGGCAGCGCGAGCACCGCCAGCGGCACCAGCCACAGCGAGTACTGCGGGCTCCACACCTTGTTCGTCAGCAGGAACGCCGCCACGACCAGGAACGACAGCTGCGCGAGCCGCGGCCGCGTCGGCGCCGACAGGGTCACGTACGCGATCCCGGCGCAGCAGACGATGAACAGCACCATGCTGACCGTGTTCAGCACGGTCGGCGCCTGCCCCTGCGTGAGGCCGGGGTCGAAGCCCTGCCACCCGGTCCACTGCACCAGCACGTTGTAGAGCGTGTCCGGGTCGGCGTTGCGCTCGGTGTTGAGCCGGAAGAACTCCTTCCAGCCCGTGTGCGACGCCGGGTTCAACGCGATCGGCGCGTTCACGAGCGCCCACGCCCCGATGGCCGCCGCGGTGGCGGCGAAACCGGCCTTGAGCCGTTGCGAACGCCAGCACAGCAGCAGGATCGGCCCCAGCAGGAACAACGGGTACAGCTTCGCCGCACCGCCGAGCCCGAGCAGCACACCGGCCAGCACGGGCTTCTTCCGCGCCCACGCCAGCAACCCGGCCGTGGCGAACGCGGTCGCGATCGTGTCGAAGTTCGTGAACGCGTGCACGACGACCAGCGGTGACACCGCCACGATCGCCGCGTCCCACATCCGCCGCCGCGCGATCCGCGCCACCGAGAACACCGTGATCAGCCACGCCACCGCCAGCCAGAACGCCGTGACGTTGAAGTACACGATCACCGTCATCGGCAGCCCCGGCACCAGCACCGCGAGCCCCTGCGCCACCCGCGCGTTCAGCCACTGGAAGAGCCCCGTGACCACCGGGTACTCCATGTAGCGGACGTGCTCGGTCGGCTTGCCCTCGTCGTCCTTCCACGAGGTGATGTACGGGAACGACCCGCGCTGGTCCAGTCGCTCCGCCGTGTAGAGCGGCACGGTGTCGGAGTAGCAGAGCGCCGTGAACTGCTTGCTCCCCCGCCAGTCCAGCTGCACCTGCCCCTTCTCGTCCACGTACTGCTGGATGCACGGCGACTTCTGCAGGTACCCGAGCAGCAGCGTCAGCACCGCGAGCAGCAGCACCACCCGCAGCGCCGACCAGAACCAGTGCCGCCCGACCTGCGCGTGCCGGCCCAGCGGACCGCCGAACGGTCTGCTCAGGGTGCGGGCGAGCGACTCGGTCCAGGTGGGCGCGACCCGCTGCTGCGGGGTGAGCGAGTCGGTGTCCTCTGCGGGGAGCTCGACCTGGTTGGGCTCAACAGGGCTGGGCACGGGCGGGATGTTACGGCCAAGACCGTTTCGCCGTGGTCAACATCCGGGCCGGGGCACACCGCGCCCTTCACGGCGAAGGGGCCCGACGGCGGTGCGTCGGGCCCCTTCGCTTCCTGTCGGACAGCGGAACTGCTACGTGTCACCAGGGTCTCGGCCACCTGTGGGGTTGCCGGGTCCTGGCTTCGTGGTCGTCGGCTTGGTGCCCGACGGCGGGCACGGCAGGATGCCGCAGTTGCCGTTGTCCGGGTCGGTCGTCTTGGTCGGCGGCGTCCGCGTCGGCTCGGTGGTGGTCGTGTTCGTCTGCGTGCTCGGAGCGGTGTTCGACACCGGCGGCTTGGACGGCGGCGGCGGGTTGAAGTTGCCGAGCGGCCTGGGCTTCGCGAACGACTCCTTCTGGTAGCCGTCCAGCGCGGCGTCCATGAACTTCTTCCAGATCAGACCGGGCAGGCCCGAGCCGAAGACCGGCTTGCCCGACCGGTCCCTGATCGGCTGGTCGCCCTTGTCCTTGCCGACCCACACGGAGGTGGACAGCTGCGGCGTGTAGCCGACCATCCAGGCCTTCGAGTTCTGGTCCTTGCTCTCGGGGAGCTCGTGCGTACCGGTCTTGCCGGCGCAGGGGCGGCTCGCCGCGCACGCGATCTTGCCGGTCGGGATCTCCTTCAACGTCTCGGTGACGTTGTCGGCGATGTCGCGGCTCTTCTCCTCGACCGGGTCGAACGCCGGCGTGCTCTTGTCCACGTGCTGGTAGAGCAGGTCGCCGTTCGGCGCCTCGATCTTCGTCACGAAGAACGGCGGGCGGTACATGCCGCGGGCGGCGAAGGTCGCGTACGCCGAGGCCATGTCGAACGGACGGACGCGGGCGTTGTCCGCGCCGATGGAGATACCGGTGTTGGGCGGACCGCCGCCTTCGCCGACGAGCGTCTGGAACGGCTTGCCGTCGTACGGCACCGTCTCCGGGATGCCGGCCGCGTGGGCCGCGTCCGCGACCGCCTTGGGGCCGGTGTCGTTCGCCACCATGTCGTAGAACACGGTGTTGAGCGACTCCTTCATGGCCTGCTTGATCGGGCACTGCGGGCCGCAGGTGCTGCTGGAGGCGTTGCGGATCTCGACGCCGGCGATCTTGCGCGGCGAGGTGCCGTCGTAGGTGTCGCCGATGCCCTTGCCGATCTTCAGGGCCGCCACGAGGTCGAACGGCTTGAACGACGAGCCGGCCTCCTGGATCGTGCCCTTCGCGTAGTCGATGCCCTTCAGGCCGTCCTTGCCCGGGTAGTACGCCCGGACCGCGCCCGTGGTCGGGTCGATCGCGCTGAGCGAGGTGCGCAGGTCGGGGTCCTCACCGTTCATCACGGCGTTGACCGCTTCGACCGCGGCGTTCTGCATCTTCGGGTCGACCGTCGTGTGGACGGTGACGCCGACCTTCTGCGCGCGCTCCATGGTCAGGCCGACCATGTCGCTGTCGATCTCGTTCTGGACCTGCTGGCTCACGCGGGCGAGCGGGCCCTCGAGGCTCTGCGGCTGGGTCTCCTCGAACGGCAGCGGGACCGGGACCTTCTGGGCGTCGTAGTAGGCTTGGTCGATCCAGCCCTTCTGGAGCATCTGCCCCATCACGAACTCCCAGCGCCCCTGCGCGTGGTCCTTGTCCTCGGAGTACGACGGCAGCTGGATCATGCCCGCGATGTAGGCGGCCTCGGAAGGAGTGAGGTCCTTCATCTCCTTCTTGTAGTAGACCTGGGCGGCGGCCTTCATGCCGTTCGCGCCACGACCGAAGTACACCGTGTTGAGGTACGCGGTCAGGATCGTGTTGTGATCCGACTCGTTGCTCATCTTGTAGGCCTTGACGAGCTCGGTGAACTTCCGGGTCAGCGTCGCTTCTTCTTTGCCCGTGGCCTTCTTGATGTACTGCTGGGTCAGGCCGGAACCACCCGAGCTGCCGCCGGTCGCCTGGATCCACACGGCGCGGACGATGGCCTTCGCGTCGAAGCCGGGATTCTCGTAGAAGTTCGCGTCCTCCGCGGCGAGCACCGCGTGCTTGACGTTGTCCGGGATCTCCTCGTAGGTCAGCATCGTGCGGTTCTGACCGGGCGAGGTGATCTTGCCCATCTCCGAGCCGTCGGAGTACTTCAGTGTGATCGTCTTGTCCTGGTCGGCCGCGATCTCGTCCGGGCGCGGCCAGTTCACGAGCGGGTACGCCACGGCGACGGCGATCACCGGACCGAGGATCATCAGTCCGAGCGCGACGAAGGCACCGATCCGGACGCGCTTCCAGATCTTCTTCTTGCGCAGGCGGCGCTCCTCCTCCTCGGTGAGCTCCGGCTCGTCGTCGTCGTAGTACTCGTCGTCGTCGACCGGTGCGCCGGCGAGCAGGAACTCGTCGTCGGGCTCGCGGTGGGTCAGCAGGTCGGGTTCGCGCTGCGCCGGCGGCCGGTTGACCGGGGGTAGCTGCGTGGTCCGCTCCTCACCGGGCTTGCGCGGGGGAACGCCGGGGCGGCCGGGACCACCCTGCGGGCCGGCGGGACCACCGGGGCCGCCAGGGCCACCGGGGCGGCGGGCGCCGGGAGGCGGTGGGACCGGCATGCCACCGGGCGGCGTGGGCGGGCGACCGCCGGGACCGCCGGGACCCTGACCACCGGGACCACCGGGACCTTGACCACCGGGGCTGCCGGGACCAGGTGCACCGGGACCGCCCTGCGGACGGCCGGGACCACCCTGGGGCCCGCCAGGGGCGCCCTGGGGTCCGCCTGGTCCGTTCGGGCGGCGTGGGGGCTGCTGCTGTGGGAAACCACCGGGCGGCGTGCCACCCTGGGGAGGGCGTGCGAAACCGCCGGGCGGAGTGCCCGGTCGCGGCTGATTCGGGGCATCGCGCCTGCCGCCGTCCGGGTCGTCCCCGGTCGGCCACTGCGGCTCGCCGCCGCGCTGCCTGTCATCATGCTGGTCGTTCACGTGAAAAGGCCTCCCAGACCGGCGTGCATCAGCACACGGTTCGGTGGTCGTACTTCGTTCGCAGCAGGCTCACCGGTGGTTCACTCCGCCGCAGTCCTCCTGCGTGGCTTTTCCAGCCCACGCTTCCCCAGGACGTATGACTGCACCAGGTGGTTCCAACTGCATGTGCGACAGACTTCCACCACGTACACGGTGAACTCGTCGAAGAGGGTTGCCATGCGCGCGAGTTCTTCAGCTGTGCGGGCCGAGCCGGTCGCGTGCTTCAGCTCGTCACCGTAGACCCACGACACGTGGGTCAGCGGTTCCTTGCGGCACACCGGGCACGGCACGTCCGTCTGCGTGCCGTGGAACTTCGCAGCTCGGAGCAGGTAGGGGCTCGCGTCGCAGACCTCCATGGTGCCCGTCCGGCCGGAGTAGACCTCGGCCAGCAGCGCACGCCGCTGCAGCGAGTAGTCCACGACCTGCCGTTGGGTCAACACGTGACCAGAGTACGTGCCGAGTCCTTTCCGATGATGGGCCGTTCAGGGCAGCAGGGTCCGAGGCGGTATCACGGTGTGCCACATCCCACAACGAAGAGGGGTCCGCGATGTATCGCGTCGATATAATCACCTCACCTATCGGTGCAGGTGCGAGGAGGTGACTCGTGTTCGAGTTCGCGCTGCTCGGCCTGCTGCACGAGGCGCCCATGCACGGCTACGAGCTGCGCAAGCGCTTGCACGACCTGCTCGGAGCGTTTCGCGCGTTCTCCTACGGATCGCTGTACCCAACACTGCGGCGACTCCAGCGTGCGGGCCTGATCGTGGAGGAAGGGCCGGAGGAGTCGGCCCTTGCTTGGGGACGTCGGGCACGCAAGGTCTACAAGCTCACTCCGGAAGGCAAGGAGAGGTTCGCCGACATGCTCGTCAACGCGGGTCCGCAGACCTGGGACGACGACTCGTTCGGCGTGCACCTGGCGTTCTTCTCGCGGACGCCGGCCGACGTCAGGATCCGGATCCTGGAAGGCCGGCGGCGGTGTGTCGAGGAACGCAGGGAGGGGCTGCGGGAGCGGCTCACGCGCACGGGTGAGCAGATCGACCGCTACACCCGTGAGCTGCACCGGCTGGGCCTGGAGGGCACGGAGCGCGAGGTGCGGTGGCTCAACGAGCTCATCGCGCACGAACAGTCCGAGCAGGACGAGTAGTACTCACCGTTGATCAAGGAGGACTGGGCAATGGGCGGAAATCGCCGCACCGTTCGCGTGGCCATCGTCGGGGTTGGCAACTGCGCGGCGTCGCTGGTGCAGGGCGTCCACTACTACCGGGACGCCGACCCGAGCACCCGCGTGCCCGGCCTGATGCACGTGCAGTTCGGCGACTACCACGTGCGCGACGTCGAGTTCGTCGCCGCGTTCGACGTCGACGCGAAGAAGGTCGGTGTCGACCTGGCCGAGGCGATCGTGGCCAGCCAGAACAACACGATCAAGATCGCGGACGTGCCGCCGCTGGGCGTGGTCGTGCAGCGCGGGCACACGTTCGACGGTCTCGGCCGCTTCTACCGCGAGACGATCGAGGAGTCCGACTCCGAGCCGGTCGACGTGGTCGCGGCGCTGCGCGAGGCCGAGGTCGACGTGCTGGTCTCGTACCTGCCCGTGGGCTCGGAGGAGGCCGACCGCTTCTACGCCCAGTGCGCGATCGACGCGGGTGTGGCGTTCGTCAACGCCCTGCCGGTGTTCATCGCCTCGGACCCGGAGTGGGCCGAGAAGTTCCGCGCGGCCGGCGTGCCGATCGTGGGTGACGACATCAAGTCGCAGGTCGGCGCCACCATCACGCACCGCGTGCTGGCCAAGCTCTTCGAGGACCGCGGCGTCCAGCTCGACCGCACCATGCAGCTGAACGTGGGCGGCAACATGGACTTCCTCAACATGAAGGAGCTGGAGCGCCTGGAGTCCAAGAAGGTCTCCAAGACCCAGTCCGTCACCTCGCAGCTGTCCCGCGACATCGGCAAGGACAACGTCCACATCGGCCCGTCCGACTACGTGGCGTGGCTCGACGACCGCAAGTGGGCGTACGTGCGCCTCGAAGGCCGCGCGTTCGGCGACGTGCCGCTGAACCTGGAGTACAAGCTGGAGGTCTGGGACTCCCCGAACTCCGCGGGCATCATCATCGACGCCGTGCGCGCCGCGAAGATCGCCCTGGACCGCGGTGTCGGCGGCCCGATCCTCTCGGCGTCGTCGTACTTCATGAAGTCCCCGCCCGTGCAGTACTCGGACTCCGAGGCCCACGCGGCCGTCGAGGCCTTCATCCGCGGCGAGTGATGTCCGGTCGTCTGCAAGTACCACCAACACGGGTGTTGGTGGTACTTGCAGACGCCGTTCAGCGCTTCGAGAGGCGCAGCCTCTGCCAGGTGCCGTCCGCGGTCCAGCCGCCGTCCACCGGCAACGCCACCCCGTTGACGTACTTCGAGCCGTCACCCGCGAGGAACCGCACGGCCTGCGCGATGTCGTCCGGCGCCGCGAACCGCCCCATCGGCACGTGGTCCGTGATGTCGTCGTCCACGTAGTACCCACCGGCCTGCGACTCGACGTCCATCTCCGTCTTGACCCAGCCGGGGCACACCGCGTTGACCCTGATCCCCCGCCCGCCCCACTCGACGGCGAGCGTGCGCGTCAACCCGATCAACCCGTGCTTCGTCGTGTTGTACGCCGCCCGGTCCGCCACCCCCCGCAACCCGGCGACGGACGCGATGTTGACGACACTGCCGCTGCGCTGCGCGAGCATCACCTTGCCCAGCGCCTGCGTGAGCAGGAACGGTCCGGTCAGGTTGACCGCCATGATCTGCTGCCACTGCTCCAGCGTGGTGTCCTCGAACGGCACGATGCCGGCGATCCCCGCGTTGTTGACCAGCACGTCCACCCGCCCGTAGGTGCTCGTGACGTGCTCGGTGAGGCGCTGCACGTCCTGGGCGTCGGCGACGTTGCCGACGATCCCGCCCTCGCTCTCCCGCAGGTCGAACCCGACGACGGTGAACCCGTCCGCGCGCAGCACCTCGGCGATGCTCCGGCCCATGCCTTGCGCCGTGCCGGTCACCACAGCCACTCGTTGCGTCATGCGGGCCACGCTAGGCACCGCGCGGGCGCGGCGGGAGATGTGCGCACTGTGGTCTGGTGCTCAGCACCAGTCTTCGCGGCCGGTTACGCGAGCGCGTCCGGCAGGTCGGAGATCGACTCCAGCACCGTCACCTGGGCCAGCACGTCCTCCGCGGGCGGGAAGTGCGGGTTCGGCACGGCCAGCACGGTCATCCCGGCCGCCAGCGCGGCCTTCAACCCGTTCGTCGAGTCCTCCACGGCATAGCAACGAGCCGGGTCGACGCCCAACCGCGAAGCCGCCAGCAGGTACACGTCCGGCGACGGCTTCCCGGCGGCGCAGGACTCCGACGACACCGCCACGGGCACCGGCAACCCGGTCACGTCCAGGAACACCCTGATCAGCACGGCCGGCGCGGACGAGGCGATCGCCACCGGGAAACGGGACGCCACCGAGCGGACCGCGTCCACGGCGCCGGGGATCACCGGCAGGTGCGCCGCGTAGGCCTTCTCCATCTCCGCGATCACCCCGGCGGAGGCCTCGTCCGCCGACAGCCGGACGCCCAGCGCCACCAGGTACGCGCCCCACTCGGGTGTCGACATGCCCTGCATCGCCCTGGTCGCCTCGGCGGTCCACGTGCCGCCGTGCGCCGCCGCGAATGCCCGGCGCACCTCGTCCCACACCTGCTCGGAGTCGATCAGCACGCCGTCGAGGTCGAAGATCACCGCTTCCACGACGAGAACCGTACTGTGACACGTTGTACTTCGCTATGCTAAGTAAATCTGTTAGGGTAGCTAAGTGAATTTCAAGGCTCAGCCCAAACAGGTGTGGATCACTGCTTTCGCAGCCGTGATCGCCTTCATGGGGATCGGGCTCGTGGACCCGATCCTGTTGTCCATCGCAGAGGGTCTGCACGCAACACCGTCGCAGGTCACCCTCCTCTTCTCCTCCTACCTCGGCGTGCAGGTCGTGGCGATGCTCTTCACGGGCGCGGCGACGGCGCGGTTCGGGGCCAAGCGCACGCTCGTCGGCGGGCTCGCGCTGATCGTGGTCGCCACGCTGGCGTGTTCGGCGGCGGGGAGCATCGGTCAGCTCGTCGGTCTCCGCGCGGTCTGGGGGCTCGGCAACGCGTTCTTCATCGCGACCGCGCTCAGCGTCATCGTCGGTGCGGCCAGCGGCGGGCAGAAGGGGGCGATCCTGCTCTACGAGGCCGCGCTCGGGCTCGGTCTGAGCGTCGGGCCGCTGCTCGGGGCGTTGCTCGGCAGCTTCTCGTGGCGCGGGCCGTTCCTCGGCACCGCCGTCCTCATGGCCGTCGCACTGGTCCTTTGTGCAACGTTCCTGGCTCGGGACGCGCACCACGAACGCCAGAAGATCGGCGTGCTCGACCCGCTCAAGGCGCTGCGGCACCCCGTTCTGCTGCGCACCTCCATCGGCGCGGCGCTCTACACGGCCGCGTTCTTCACGGTCCTGGCGTGGTCGCCGTTCGTGCTGCAGTGGGGTGCCGTCGAGATCGGGCTCATCTTCTTCGGCTGGGGCGTGTGCGTCGCCGTCTCCAGCGTCTTCCTCGCGCCGCGGCTCGCGGACCGCTTCGGTGAGAAGAGCGCGGTCATCGGGTCGGTGCTCGCGTTCGCCGCGCTGATGCTGCTGATGGCGGTGCCGAGCAAGCCGCTGCTGGTGGTCGCCGTGATCGTCAGCGGTGTCGTCAGCGGGCTGCTGAACACGCTGTTCACCGGCGCCGCGATGAGCGTCAGCGACGCGCCGCGGCCGGTGGCGAGCGCCGGGTACAACTTCCTGCGCTGGCTCGGTGGCGCGCTGGCGGCGACGTTCGTCAGCCACCTCGCGCAGCCGTTCGTCGTCGCGGCGGTGCTGTGCGCAGGCGCGGCGGTGCTGCTGGCGTTCAACCGCACGGACACGCACGAGGTACCGACGGAAGTCGTGATTGCCGGTGAGCAGCTAGTCGGTTAACGAAGGGTGAACTACGGTCGGTCGCGGTTCCCGAACCGACCGTAGGAGGCCCCCACCATGATCCCTCTGCCGCTCGTCAACCACCGGATCGGCAGAGCAGCGGTGACATGCGAGTACCGCTGCGGGGACGCGTGCTTCCACGACGTCCCGAACACCTCCGGCAACCCCTACTTCGGCGACCTCGTCAGCCGCCGCACCGCCCTCAGGGCCGGTGCCGTGGTCGCCGCCGCCGCGACGGTCGCACTGCCCGCGACCGCTGCCGCCGCCGCTGACGACGTTGTCACCACCGCCGCCCAGCCCGAGGCGCAGGGACACCGCCCGCCCAGGGGCCTCGACTTCACGCCGGTCGAGGTCAACACCAAGGACGAGGTCGTCGTCCCGGAGGGGTACGAGCAGGCGGTCGTGATCCGCTGGGGCGACCCGCTGTTCCCCGGCGTCCCCGACTTCGACTTCGACGACCAGACGGCCGCCAAGCAGGAGAAGCAGTTCGGCTTCAACTGCGACTTCGCCGCGATCCTGCCGCTGGACCCGCTGGAGCTGAGCGGGATCATGGTCACGAACCACGAGTACACCAGCGAGCCGTTCATGTTCCGCGGCTACGACCCGAACAACCCCACCGAGGAGCAGGTCAAGATCGCCTGGGCCGCGCACGGCCTGTCGGTGTTCATGATCAAGCGGTCGTACTTCTCCGGCCACTACCGGCCGCGGTTCAGCAGGTACAACCGCCGCATCACCCTCAACACGCCGTTCGAGGTGCGCGGCCCGGTCGCCGGCAGCGACCTGTTGAAGACCTCCGCCGACCCCACCGGCAGGAAGGTCCTCGGCACGATCAACAACTGCTCCGGAGGCGTCACGCCGTGGGGCACGATCCTGTCCGGCGAGGAGAACTTCAACCAGTACTTCGCCAACGCCGCCACCCGCAACGACCCGCGGCTGAGCCGCTACGGCGTCACCGGCACGGCGACCACGCGCAAGTGGGAGCGCTTCGACAAGCGCTGGGACCTCGCGCAGGAACCCAACGAGGTCAACAGGTTCGGCTGGGTCATCGAGCTCGACCCGCACGACCCGGACTCGACGCCGGTCAAGCACACGCACCTCGGCCGCTTCAAGCACGAGACCGCGAACATCCGCGTCGCCGAGGACGGCCGCGTGGTCGCGTACTCCGGTGACGACGAGCGGTTCGAGTACATCTACAAGTTCGTCTCCACCGGGAAGATGAAGCCCGGCAAGAGCAAGGCCGCGCGCCGGCACAACATGACGCTGCTCGACGACGGCACGCTCTACGTCGCGCGGTTCACCGGCGACAGCCCGGTCTCGGAGATCGACGGCACCGGCAAGCTGCCCAGCGACGGCAGGTTCGACGGCACCGGCGAGTGGATTCCGCTGGCCGCGGGCACCAGGTCGTTCGTGCCGGGCATGACCGCCGAGGAGGTGTACGTCTTCACGCGCATCGCGGCGGACAAGGTCGGCGCGACGAAGATGGACCGCCCCGAGGACATCGAGTGCCACCCGCGCACCGGCACCGTCTACTGCGCGCTCAGCAACAACGTCGAACGCGGCGTCACCCCCGGCAGGGAGGGCGCGACCGAGCCGAACCCGCGCGTGAACAACCGGCACGGGCAGGTGCTGGAGCTGACCGAGCGCAAGGGCGACGCGCTCGCGCTGACGTTCGACTGGGACCTGTTCCTGGTCTGCGGCTTCCCCGAGGACCCGAACACGTACTTCGGCGGGTACGACAAGTCCCAGGTCAGCCCGATCTCCAGTCCGGACAACGTGGCGTTCGACCGCTTCGGCAACCTGTGGATCTCCACGGACGCCGACGGCAAGCTCAACGGGCTGAACGACGGCCTCTACGGCGTGCCGCTGGAGGGTCCGGAACGCGGTCACCTCAAGCTGTTCCTCACGGTCCCGCGCGGCGCCGAGACGTGCGGCCCGGTGATCGGCGAGCGGGTCATCACCGTGTGCGTGCAGCACCCCGGTGAGGTGGACGGCGCGAGCGCCGACAAGCCCGTCTCGAACTGGCCGGACCGCGGTACGAGCCGGCCGCGCCCGTCGGTCGTCGCGGTGTGGCGCAAGGGCCGTCGTCAGCTCGGTGAGATCGGCTGATCACCCTGCGTGCCGTGGTCTTTCGGGAGTAGTACGAGTTCGCCTGCCGTTCACCTGCTGGACGGCGGGCGATCTCGTTGGGCTCTTAGGTTCGGCCAGTTCCCACACTGACCGATCTCGGAGGCCTGCGTGTCCTCACCCACCGATCGGGGCCGCCGCCTGCTGCCCCTGCTCCCGACGAACCACCCGCTCGGGCGTCAGGCCGTCACCTGCGAGTTCCGCTGCGGCAACGCGTGTGCGCACGAGGCGCCCAACTCGTCGCGCAACGCCTACTTCGGCGACGTCGTCAAGGAGGTCGTGAGCCGCCGCGGCATGCTGAAGGCGGGTGCGGTCGTCGCCGCCGCCGGTGCCGGCGCGCTGGCGTTCTCCGGTGCGGCTGCCGCTGCCCCGGCGCACACCGGCGCCGAGGCCCTCGGCCGCGGCCACGGCGGTGGCAAGGACCCCGGCGGTCTCAACTTCGAGCCGGTGGCGCCCAACACCCTCGACCAGCTCAGCGTTCCGCGGGGGTTCCAGCAGGACGTCGTCATCCGCTGGGGTGACGCGGTGCTGGACGACGCGCCGAAGTTCGACTTCGACAACCAGACGCCGGAGGCGCAGGCCAAGCAGTTCGGCTTCAACAACGACTTCTGCGGCCTCGTCCCGGTGCCGGGCGACCCCAACAGCTGGCTCATGGTGAGCAACCACGAGTACACGACCGAGTCGTTCATGTTCAAGGACTGGTCGTCCACGACGATCACCGAGAAGCACGCCAAGATCGCGTGGGCCGCGCACGGCCTGTCGGTCGTGATGGTCGACCGCGACCCGCGCACCGGCCGGCTCTTCGTCTGCCCGGACGACAAGAAGAAGTACAACCGCCGCATCACCCTCACCACGCCGTTCGAGGTGAAGGGCCCGGCCGCCGGCTCGAAGCACCTGAGGACCTCCGCCGACCCGACCGGCCGCAGGGTGCTGGGCACGCAGAACAACTGCGCCGGTGGCGTCACGCCGTGGGGCACGATCCTGTCCGGCGAGGAGAACTTCAACCAGTACTTCGCCAACGGCGGCACCGTGACCGACCCGGACACGAAGGCCAAGTTCGCCCGCTACGGCATCAGCGGCGGCGCGACCCTGCGCCAGTGGGAGCGCTTCGACAAGCGCTTCGACCTGGCCCAGGAACCCAACGAGGCCAACCGCTTCGGCTGGATCGTCGAGATCGACCCGCTGGACAAGAACTCGACGCCGGTCAAGCACACCGCGCTCGGCCGCTTCAAGCACGAGGGCGCGAACGTCATCGTCGCCAAGGACGGCCGCGTGGTCGCGTACATGGGCGACGACGAGCGCTTCGACTACATGTACAAGTTCGTCTCCGACGAGAAGATGCAGAAGGGCCAGTCGAAGCGCGCCCGCGAGCACAACAAGCAGTTGCTGGACAAGGGAACGCTGTACGTCGCGCGCTTCTCCGGCGACAGCCCGGCCGCCGAGATCGACGGCACCGGCAAGCTCCCCGCAGACGGCGAGTTCGACGGCACCGGCGAGTGGATCCCGCTGGCGCACAACGACAGGTCGTTCGTGCCCGGCTTCACCGCCGAGGAGGTCTACGTCTTCACGCGCCTGGCCGCCGACAAGGTGGGCGCCACGAAGATGGACCGCCCGGAGGACGTCGAGCCCTCGACGCACAACCGCCGGATCTACGCCGCGCTCACCAACAACACCGACCGCGGCAAGGCCGGCAAGGAGGGCCCGACCGAGATCAACCCGCGCAACGGCAACAAGCACGGCCACGTGCTGGAGATCGAGGAGCGCCGCAGCGACAACACGGCGACCACGTTCTCGTGGAAGCTGCTGCTGGTCTGCGGTGACCCCAACGACCCCGGCACGTACTTCGGCGGGTTCGACAAGTCCCAGGTCAGCGCGATCTCCTGCCCGGACAACGTCGCGTTTGACACGCACGGCAACCTGTGGATCTCCACGGACGGCAACGCGCTGGGCTCCAACGACGGCCTGTTCGCGGTGCCGGTCGAGGGCAAGCGCCGCGGTCAGGTGAAGCAGTTCCTCACCGTGCCGCGGGGTGCGGAGACGTGCGGCCCGGTCATCACCGAGGACTTCGTCCTGGTGTCGGTGCAGCACCCCGGTGAGATCGACGGGGCGTCGGCGAACAACCCGCTGTCGCACTGGCCGGACGGCGGCACGTCCCAGCCGCGTCCGTCCGTCGCGGTGGTGTGGCGCAAGGACCGTCGCAAGATCTGCGACTGACCCGAGGCCGACCGGTGCGGCCACCCGTCCCGTGACGGGTGGCCGTGCCACCGGTTGAGACGGTACTGAACCGGCCCGGAAACCGGCCCGTAGCCCACGGTGTGATGAAACGTGCTGGCTTGGTCCTGGTCTCGTCGACCCTCCTGGGCATCCTCGCGGGAGGCGTGGGCTCCACCGCCGCGCCGACCCCGGACCTCCTCGGTGACTCCGCCGTGCGGACCGCACCCGCGGTCCAGGTCCCGCCCGGTCACCGGCTCGCCGCCAAGTTCTACGCCAAGGGCGTGCAGACCTACAGCTGCACGGCAGGTGCGTGGAAGGGCCTGGAACCCGCCGCCACCCTGGCCGACCGGCTCGGCCGGGCCGTGGGCCTGCACAGCCGCGGCCCGATCTGGGTGTCCACCGTGGACGGCAGCGCGGTCGAGGCCGCCCCGGTCGACGGTGCCCGCAACGAGGTGCAGGGCGCTGTTCCCGAACTGTTGCTGCAGGCCAAGTCCACCAGGGGCACCGGCGTGTTCTCCGGCGTCAGCTACGTGCAGCGGCTCGCCACCAAGGGCGGCGTCGCACCCGCGGGCGGCTGCACCGAGGGCGCCCAGACGTCCGTGCACTACGAGGCGCTCTACACCTTCTCCGTGCCCGCCCGCTGAACCAGCGCCACCACCGCTGCGCTGACCATCGTGATGCCGACGACCCACAGGCCGGTCTTCTGCGTCCCGGTGAGGTCGCGCAGCCACCCGGTGACGTAGGGCGCGGCGAACCCGCTCACGTTGCCCAGCGAGTTGATCAACGCGATCCCGCCGGCCGCCGCCGTGCCGCCCAGGAAGCTCGTGGGCAGCGCCCAGAACGTGGGCAGGGCGGCGCAGACGCCGATGGCGCACACCGAGACCGCCACCATCGCCGCGATGGGGTGCTCCAGGTGCAGCGCCACGGGGATCGCCGCGCCACCGAGCAGCATCGGCGCGGCGACGTGCCACTTCCGCTCCCCGGTGCGGTCGCCGTGCCTGGCCCACAGGACCATGGCGACCGCGCCGAGGACGTACGGGATGGCGTTGATCAGCCCGCGTTCGACGACGCCCGCACCCGGCGCGAGGCCCTTGATGATCGTCGGCAGGAAGAACCCCAGCGTGTACAGGCCGTACACGATGCCGAAGTACACGAAGCTCAACGCCAGGATTCGCGGGTGCGTGAGCGCCTTGCGCAGCGGCCAGTGCTCCTCCGCGGGCTGCTCGACGGCCTCCTCCGGCTTGTCCGGCAGCCAGAACCAGGTGACGAACGCCAGCGCGATGGCGGGCAGCCCCTCGACCAGGAACATCGTGCGCCAGTCCGTCCACTGGATCAGCAGCCCGCTGAGCGTGGCGCCCAGCGCCGTCGAGATCGGCACCGCGACCATGAACATCGCGACGACCTTCGCCCGGTCCTTCTGCGGGTACCAGTACGTCAGGTACAGGATGATCCCGGGGAAGAACCCGGCCTCCGCCACACCCAGCAGGAACCGCAGCACGATCAGCACGGTCCCGTTGGGCACGAACGCCATCGCACTCGCCAGCACACCCCAGCTGATCATGATCCGCGCGATCCACCTGCGGGCGCCGAACCGGTGCAGCGCCAGGTTGCTGGGCACCTCCAGCAGCAGGTAGCCGAGGAAGAACACGCCGGAGGCGAACCCGAACACCGTCGCGGTGAGCTGGAGCTCCTCCGACATGCCGTTCGGTCCGGCGAAGCCGATGTTGACCCGGTCCAGGTAGTTGATGAAGTAGAGCAGGCACAGGTACGGCAGGATCAGCTTCTTCGGCACTACAGTTCCCCCATGACTGATCGTCCGGTCGCCCTCGTCACCGGGGCCTCCAGCGGAATCGGCTCGGCCATCGCCAGAAGTCTGGCCCCGACCCACGACCTGTTGCTAGGCGGACGCGACGAAACGTCCCTCTCGCTGCTCGCCGCCGAGCTCCCAGGAGCGCAGGCCTGGCCGTTCGACCTGACGAACACCGCCTCCGCCGACCTCGGCGCGCTCCCCCGCCTGGACGTGCTGGTCCACAGCGCCGGCGTGGCGGTCCTCGGCCCGCTCGCCGAGGCCACGGAGGACGACTGGCGCAAGACCTTCGAGGTCAACGTCTTCGCCGTCGCCGCGCTGACGCAGCTGCTGCTGCCCCGGCTCCGCGAAGCCTCCGGCCAGGTCGTGCTGATCAACTCCGGCGCCGGTCTGCGCGTCAACCCGGGCTGGGGCGTCTACGCGGCCTCGAAGTTCGCACTCCGCGCCTACGCCGACGCCCTGCGCGCCGACGAGCCCGCACTGCGCGTGACCTCGATCTTCCCCGGCCGCACGGACACGCCGATGCAGCAGGACGTGCGGCGCCAGGAGGGCGGCGACTACGACGCCACCCAGTACCTGGACGCGGCCTCGGTGGGGCGGGCGGTGGCGTCGGCCGTGCTGGCCACGCCGGACGCCCACATCACCGAGCTCGTCCTCCGTCCACAGCCCCGCTGAAGTTGTCCACAGGATTGTCAACAGCCTGTGGCTAGTGGCTGACGCTCCGGAGTCGCTGCGCGACCGCCGTCACGCCGGCCTGCGCCTCCTGCCGGTCCACCCGCGTCGACTCCCCACCGGCGACGACGTGGTCGCCCGCCACCCACACGTCCGTGACCCGGCGCGAGCCCGCCGCCCAGACCAGGTTCGCCAGCAGCTGGTCGTCCGGCGCGTCCAGACCGGTCGCGAACGCGGGGTCGTCGGCGTCGACGTGCACGACGTCGGCCCAGCGACCGGTCTCCAGCGCGCCGATGTCGTCGCGGCTCAACGCGTCGGCGCCGCCGCGGGTGGCCATCAGCAGCGCCTGGGCGGCGCCGAGTGCGGTGGCGTCCATGGCCGAGGCGCGGGCGAAGAGGGCGGCGAGGCGGGCCGCGGCGAGGAGGTCGAGGTCGTCGCTCGACGCGGGGCCGTCGGTGCCGAGGCCGACGTGCACGCCGGCGGTCAGCAGGTCGCGGACCCGTGCGATGCCCGAGGCGAGCTTCGCGTTCGAGGCGGGGCAGTGGGCCACGCCGACGCCGAACGACGCGTACAGGGCGATGTCGTCGTCGGACAGGTGGACCGAGTGCGCGGACAGCACGCGGCCGCCGAGCACGTCCGAGGCCTTCAGCAGTGCCGGCACCGAGCCGAACTCCGCGCGGGCGGCCTCGTCCTCGAACGGCGACTCGGCCACGTGCACCATGAACAGCGCGCCGCGGGCCCGTGCCTCCTGCGCGATGGCCGTCAGCTGCGGGGCCGACAGCGTGTAGGCGGAGTGCGGCCCGTAGGCCAGCTCGACCCGCTCACCGGGGCCGAAGCGCAGGCCGTCGGCGTCGATCCAGGCGGAGATCTCGCCGGTCAGCGCCTTCCAGTCCATGCCGGGCACGTCGAGGATCGCCCCGCCGAACACCACCCGCGAGCCGGCCGCCAGCACCGACGACACCAGCTCGGGACCGTGGAAGTACATCTCGGCCGAGGTCGTCACGCCGTGCCGCAGCATCTCCACGGCGCCCAGCAGCATGCCGGTGCCGATGTCCGCCGGCGTCATCCGCGCCTCGTTCGGCCACATCTGCTCCTGCAGCCAGCGCAGCAGCGGCAGGTCGGAGCCCAGACCGCGCAGCACCGTCATCGGGCTGTGCGCGTGGGTGTTCACCAGACCGGGCATCAGGATGCCGGACAACGAACGGACCTCGCCGTCGAAGGCGGGCGCGTCCGAGAGCGGGCCCACGTGGGTGATGCGGCCGTCGACCACGTCCACGACCGCGTCGCGCAGGACGGAGCAGGACGGGTCGCAGGGCAGGACCACGGGGGCGTGCAGACGCAGTGACATGCGGAGGATCCTGCCATTGTGATGCCGATCACAAACATGCATAGGTGGGCGAAGTGGGGGAATCCCGTCCCTGTCGGGCGCGGGCCGACCCCCAGGGTCCGCCCCGACCAAAAACTTCACCCCATCCAAGGGGCCCGTCGCGTCGCGCGACGGGCCTTTTGTGCATCCCGCGCAACCGCGGGTGCGGCCCCGGCGTCACTTGATCATGTCGAAGAAGCCGTGCACGTCCCGTGGAGACCTCCGGCGCGCACAGAAGCCCGCCACCCCCAAGCCGCCCACCCGGCGCTGAGTTGGCATGATCACCTCGCACGGGTACGGGCGTGATCATGCGGAGGCATCAGTGGCCGACATCGACCCACAGAACGACGACCAGCTCACCGATGTCGAGATGACGCAGGAGTTCGACGTCATCCGCGACGACAGCTGAGCTAGCTGATCGGCAGCTCGGCGCGGACCGTCCACCCCGTCGGTTCGCGTCGGCCTGCGGAGAACGTCCCGCCGAGCAGCTCCACCCGCTCGCGCATCCCCACGATCCCGTAACCGCCCGACCCCCCGACGGGAACGCCGGAGGCGACGCCGTCGTCCGCCACGCCCAGCCGCAGCACACCGTCGCCGGAGGACAGTTCCACGTCCACTGAGGACACAGCGGCGGCGTGCTTCCTGGTGTTGGTCAACGACTCCTGCACCAACCGCAGCACGGACCGCGCGAGCTCCTGCGGTACCGAGTCTCGCAGGTCGAACGACAGCCGCACCGGCAGCTCCGACTCCTCCGCCAGCGCGCGCACGTCGTCCTCCAGCGACGAGGACGCGGCCGGTCCGGTGGACGTCCCGTCCCGCATCGTCCCGACCAGGCGCCGCATCGCCGTCAACGCCTCCGCGCCGGACGCGGCGATGGACGGCAGCACGTCGACCTCGCGGTTCACCTGCCCGGCCTGGGCGTGCACCACGATCGCCGTCACGTAGTGCGCCACCACGTCGTGCAGCTCGCGCGCCAACGCCATCCGCTCGGCGTTCTGGGCGGCGGCGACGGAGGCCGCCAGCTGGGACGCGCGTTCGTTGTCGCGGGCGCGGAAGTACAGGCCGGTGCCGACCGCGAGGACGAGCATGATGGTGGCGCCGAACAGGTACGACGTCGGGTCCGGCCGCCACTCGCGGTACTCGGTGGCCGACACGACCGGCCACCCCAGCACCTCTGCCGTGATGACCGCCGCGATGACCAGCAGCGTGCCCGCGACCGCACGCCAGGAGGAGCCTTCCCGCACGAGGATCGCGATGGTCGCCATCGCGGCACCGGTGACCGAGATGTTCACGCCGCTGACGAAGAAGTGCGGCTCGAACGCCACACCGAGGAACCGCAGGTACAGGGCGGTGCAGACGACCGCGAAGGCCAGCGCCAGCGCCGCGTCGAACGGCCGGCGCGGCGCGAGCACCGCGATCGCGCAGACGACCAGCACGCCGGGGACCTGCCACCAGCCGAGGTCGGTGGTGATCGAGCCGGTCTCGGCGATGACGATGCCGGTGAGCGAGAGCGCCAGCGGCCACTGGCGTTTGGCGAGCAACCGCCAGTTCAGATCCGTGCTCTCCACCCGGTACACGGTAAAGCCGGAGGTCTGATCCCGCGTCCGACCGGGGTCTGGGACGCCATCAGCCAGAAGGCTGAGTGGGCGACCTGCGGAAATACCCTCACGGCGGATGCCGGATCACGCCCCGGTCACGGACTCTGGAGGAGCTGAAGTCGGGGAACGGAGGACGTCGTGTTGTCAGTCGTGTTCACCTGGGCCGCCGCTGTGGTCGGTCTGCTGGTCCTTGCCCTCATGGCCCTGTCGGGCGTGCTGATCGACTCCAAGCACTAGGTGCGCGACCAGCGTGTGGTGGGGAAGTCAGACGCTGGTCAGGGAGTTCTGCTGGCGCAGCAGCTCGGCCAGCCTGCTGGTCGGCTGCGGACGCGTCTCGTCCACCGCGGCGGTGAAGCGCGCCGGAGCACCGGTCCGTGCGCGCGCCGCGGCGGCCGGGTCCAGCCGGAAGGCCGGACGGGCCGCGGACGGGCGCTGGCGCGAGCGCAGCCAGGCGAGCCGGTGCAGCGCCTCCGCGTGGTGGTCCGTGATCGTGACGGCCGCCTGGTCGAACGAGTGCAGCACTGCCGCGTTCAGGTGAACGGTCGCGAAGTCCCGCCACAGCGTGCGTTCGGACGAGGTGTCGAGGCCCATCGCCTCCGCCACCACGCGCGCCACCCCGTAGGCGCCTTCCTCCGCCAGTGACCGGGTGCCGATCTCCGCGCCGACGAACCACGAGTTGAACGGCGCCGCCGGGTAGTGCACGCCGCCGATCGACAGCCGCATGTTCGAGATCACCGGCACCGCGTGCCAGCGCAGCCCCATCTCGCCGAACCACGGCAGCGTCGGGTGCTCCAGCGGCACCTCGTGCACGACCTCGGGCGGCAACGTGAACAGCCGCGGCCCCTCGTGCTGCGTCTCCACCACCAGCGGCAGCACGTCGAACCGCGACCTGCGGGCCGGCGGCCGCCACCCCATGCCCTGCGCGGTCTCGGTGAACTGGGCGTAGCGCCGGTCGCCGGTGCCGTCGGCGTACCCGGCGTACCGGATCAGCTGCTCGTTCCAGATCACCGGCCCCGGCGAGCCGGGCGCGTCCGGCGCGAAGACGGTCACCAGCGGCCGGATCTCACCGCCGTTCGTCGCCAGCCGCAGGTGTTCCACGCACTCGCCCGCCACCGCGGCGGCGTTGCGGTATCCGCGCAGGTCGCGGACCTTGAGCCGCCGCCACGGCACCCCGGAGGTGCACCAGCCGGAGTCGCGCAACGCGATCCGCGCGCCGTAGGCGAGCTCGTGGGTGGTGTGGCGGTAGGTTCCGGTCTCGGCGATCTCGGCGCGCACCTGAGCGATGCGGGCGGACAACGAGCCTGCGTCGGAGTGCGCCGCGTGGAACATGCGGACGAACTCCTCCGCGACGGGGAGGACGTCGGGGGTCACGGAGCGAGAACCTAATTCCGCGACGGCCTCACGCGTCACTGCCACTCGGGGCACATCGGGTGATCAACACCTGCCACCTGATCGGGTGACAGCAGGACCCGCAGTGGTGAACGCCGCAGCTTGAGACCTCGATCAGGTGAGGTCGTTCCGCTTGAACATCAGGTCGTGCGACACGCGCCCCTCGTTCACGGCCCGCTGCTCGAACTTCGTGACCGGCCGCCAGTCCGGCCGCGGCGCCCAGCCGTCGTACATGTTCGTCAGCAGCCGCTCGCCGGAGCACACCGCGAGCATCTGCTCCGCGTAGTTCTCCCAGTCGGTGGCGAGGTGCAGCACGCCACCCGGCTCCAGCCGCGAGGCCAGCAGCGCCACGAACTCGGGCTGCACCAAGCGGCGCTTGTGGTGCTTCTTCTTCGGCCACGGGTCCGGGAAGAAGATCCGCACGCCGTGCAACGACGCGGGTGCCACGTGGTCGGTCAGCAGGTCGACGGCGTCACCGCGCAGCACGCGCAGGTTGTCGAGCCCGCCCAGGTGCTCGGCGCGCAGCAGCAGCTGAGCCAGACCGGGCTTGTAGACCTCGACGGCGACGTAGTTCAGCTCGGGCGCGGCGGCCACGAGCTGGGAGGTGGTCTCGCCCATGCCGGAACCGATCTCCAGCAGGACGGGTGCGGGACGACCGAACCACGACGTGAAGTCGAGCGGCCCCTCGGGCAGCGTCTTCACGTCGTGGCCGAGCTTCTCCCAATGGGTGTCCCAGGCACGCTCCTGCCCCACGGTCATGCGCTCGCCGCGCTGCACGAAGCTGACGATGGAACGGTGGTGCTCAGGCCTGGTCACGACCGGACAGCCTAGGCGATGAGCTCGATGTCCTCGATTTGCGCACGCAGGTCGGCGACGGTGAAGTCGATCGGCTGGGCCTGGCCGGGACCCCGGTGCGCCGGCACCAGGTGGATCCAGCCGCGGTGGGAGTCGGTGAACTGGACGGTGGTGGGTGTCGCCGGACCGTAGACACCGGTTTCGGAGGGGACGTACTCCCAGTAACCGACCTCGCCGAAGTCGGCCCACGGCACGTACACCCAGCCGGGGCGGGACGACAGGAGCTCGGTGACGGCGTCCTCGACGGCGTGACCCTCGGCGCGGGACCGGAGTCTGCCCCGGTCGAGCGCGCGCAGCCACCAGGGTGCAGGTGCGTCCTCGACGTCTCGAACGGACCGGTACATCGCGAGGACCTGGTTTTCGTCGCCCTTGTTCACCCACGACTTGCGTGCGTCTGCAGGGGACAGAGCGAGATCAAGAGAGTTGGGCGCCTCGAGCGCACTAGCCCATTCGAGGCCGAGCATTGCTTCGACACGAACCACTGGCCACCTCCGGCCTCGGGATAACCCCATTGAACGCCAACTCAAACGTGAGAGATGTCCGAATAGTGGTGTTTCACGGGTTGTTAACACCACTATTACGCTGAGTGTGACCCCGGGCACGTTGCGCCGCGCAGCGGAAACACGATGTACCCGACGTGCCACTGCTCCCCGCTCTCGCCGTCGTGCTGCCGTTGCTGCTCGCCGCGCAGACGATCGAGGAGCAGGAGTGGCACCTCGACGCGCTCGACGTCTACAGCGCGCAGGCCCAGACCCGCGGCGACGGCGTGATCGTCGGCGTGATCGACTCCGGTGTCGACGCGAGGCACCCGGACCTGGTCGGACGCGTCCTGCCGGGCACCGGTTTCGGCAGCTCCAAGGGCACCGACGGCACCACCGACACCGACGGGCACGGCACCGCCATGGCCGCGATCATCGCGGGGACCGGTCGCAACGGCGGTGCCCTCGGCATCGCGCCCGGCGCGAAGGTCCTCCCCGTCGCGAGCGCGGAGAAGACGCAGTTCGCGCTCGACGTCGTGGCCGAGAGCATCCGGTGGGCCACCGACCACGGCGCCAAGGTGATCAACCTGTCGCTGGGCTTCACCGGCTCGACGACGCCGGGCCTCGTCCGTGCCGTGAACTACGCGGTGGAGAAGGACGTCGTCCTCGTCGCCGCGACCGGCAACGAGGGCAAGGCGGTCTCGGCGCCCGCGAACATCGGCGGCGTGATCGCGGTCGCGGGCACGAACCGCACCGGTCAGCCGTGGAAGTCCTCCAACGTCGGTGCGGGCACCGTGCTCGCCGCACCCGCCGAGGGCATCGTCACCGCCGCGCCGGAGAGCGTGTACTCCAGCGGCTACGCCGAGATGGACGGCACGAGCGCGGCGTCGGCGATCGTGGCCGGTGCCGCGGCGCTGGTGCGGGCCAAGCACCCGGACATGGCGGCCAAGGACGTCGTCAACGCGCTGATCAGGACCGCGAAGGACGTCGACGTGCCCGGCCGCGACGACCGGACCGGTTTCGGCCTGGTCGACCCGGCCGCCGCCGTCGCGGCCCAGCTGCCCCCGGTGGAGCGCAACCCGCTGCTGCCGCCGCCCGCGCCGTCGACCGACCCGGCGCCGGCCGCGGTGGCGCAGGAACGGGTCGCGCAGCAGGTCGTCGTGAAGGACCGGCTGCCGTTCGTCGCCGGCACCGCCGGCGGCGTCGCGCTGCTCACGGCGTTGCTGATCGCGCTGCCCACCGCCCGGTCGCGCCGCCGCCCGCAGCCGGAACGGGTCAGTGCGCCTGGTACTCCACCGACTCCTTGGTGAGCTGCATGAACGCGTCCTCCAGCGACCCGCGCTGAGGGCTGAGCTCGTGCAGCACGACCTGGTGCTCCGCGGCGAGCTCACCGATCTGCTGCGCCGGGATGCCCTGCACCACCAGCGCTCCGCTCGCCGGGTCGTCGGTGACCGTCGCGTGCGCCGCGAGGACCTCGCGCAGCTTCGCGGCGTGCGGCGACCGCACCCGGACGGTGTCCTGGGTCGCGTCGGCGATGAACTGCTCGGTGGTGGTCTGCGCGATCAGCCGGCCGCGGCCGATCACGATGAGGTCCTGCGCGGTCTGCGCCATCTCCGAGAGCAGGTGGCTCGACACGAACACCGTGCGGCCCTCGTCCGCGAGCCGGTGCATGAACTGCCGGATCCACAGGATGCCCTCGGGGTCCAGGCCGTTGACCGGCTCGTCGAACAGCAGCACCTCGGGGTCGCCGAGCAGCGCGCCCGCGATGCCGAGCCGCTGCGACATGCCGAGCGAGAAGCCGCCCGCGTTCTTGTGCGCGACCTCGGTGAGGCCGACGACCTCCAGCACCTCGCCGACCCGGCTGACCGGGATCTTGTTGGAGACCGCGAGCCACTTCAGGTGCGAGCGGGCGGACCGGTTGGGGTGCACCCACTTCGCGTCGAGCAGCGCGCCGACCTTGCGCAGCGGCTGCTTGAGCTGGGCGTAGTGCTTGCCGTCGATCGTGACGTCGCCCCCGGTGGGGGTGTCGAGGCCGAGGATCATCCGCATCGTCGTGGACTTGCCCGCGCCGTTCGGTCCGAGGAAACCGGTCACGCGGCCCGGTCGGACGGTGAACGACAGGTCGTCGACGGCCTTGGTGCTGCCGTAGTGCTTGCGCAACCGCACTGCCTCGATCATGGCCTCTCCTGTTCGCTGGAAGAACTGACCGGGACGCAGGTCGCCCCCGACGGATGACCTGCGTCCCGCTCCCCCTTTACCTGGAACCGGTCACGCGTCCCGGCGCTTCGCGACGATCAGCGCGACCACCAGCAACGCGACCGCGATGCCGGCGAAGTAGGCCAGCGATCCCCACTGGCTGAGCTTGAAGTCGATGCCCGCCCCGCCCTGCTCCGGGCTCTCCGCGCCCATGGAGAGGAAGTGGGTGGCGTTCGTGAACGGCAGCCAGGCCTGGATCTTGGTGCCGACCTTGGGGATGAACCCGATCAGGCCTTCCGCGGCCATCTGCCAGACGAGCAGGATCGAGACCGCACCGGCGGTCTGGCGGACCATGATGCCCACGGCGATCGCGATGACCGCGCCGATGGCGTAGACGAGGCCGACCCCGGCGACGTGCCGCCACTCCGCGGCCGTGTTGATCGCCAGGTCGGAGCCCGACGACAGCAGCTTCGCGATGCCCACCGAGCCGAAGGCGATGACCTCGCCGAGCACACCGGCGATGAACGCGACCACGACGGTCTTCGCGACGAGCGCCGACGTGCGGTTCGGCACCGCGAGGAAGGTCGAGCGGATGGTGCCGAAGCGGTACTCGGTGGTGACCGCGATCGCCGCCATCACCAGCACCACCGCGATGGCGAGCTGGGCGCTGCCGATCTGGGTCAGACCGAGCGACACCTGGCCCTCGCTGGCCGCGGCGATGATCGCGGTGAGGCCCACGCCCAGCACGATGGCGAGTGCGCTGCACCAGTACGGCGAGCGGGTCGAGAAGAGCTTGATCCGTTCGACTGCCAACAGGGTCATCAGACTCACTTCCCGATCTCTGCGTGGTACTCGACAGCATCGCCGGTCAACTGCATGAACGCCTCTTCGAGCGAACCGCGCTGCGGGCTCAGCTCGTGCAGCACCACACCGTTCGCCGCCGCGATGTCACCGATCTGGTCACTGGTGGCACCCGATACGGACAACGCCCCGTCGGCGCCGTCACGAACCGTGAAGCCCTTGTCCACGAGCAGCGGGCCGAGCTTCGACAGCTGCGGGCTGCGCACGAGCACGGAGTTGCCGGTCGAGCGGTCGATGAACTCCTGCGTGGTGCTCTGCGTGATCAGCTTCCCCCGGCCGATCACGACGAGCTCGCTGGCCGTCAGGGCCATCTCCGACAGCAGGTGGCTCGACACGAGGACCGTGCGGCCCTCGGCGGCCAGGTTCTGCATGAACGTGCGGATCCAGAGGATGCCCTCGGGGTCCAGGCCGTTCACCGGCTCGTCGAACAGCAGCACCCCCGGGTCACCGAGCAGTGCCCCGGCGATCCCCAGCCGCTGCGACATGCCGAGCGAGAACCCACCGGCCTTCTTGCCCGCCACCTGCGTCAGGCCCACGGCGTCGAGCACCGCGTCCACGCGCCCGTCCGGCAGCCCGTTGGACTTCGCGAGCCAGCGCAGGTGAGCCCGCGCACTCCGGTTGGGGTGCACCCACTTCGCGTCGAGCAGCGCCCCGACCGTCCGCAGTGGACGGTTCAGCTCCGCGTAGGGCTTGCCGTCGATCAGCACGCGGCCTGCCGTCGGACGGTCGAGCCCCAGGATCATGCGCATCGTGGTCGACTTGCCGGCACCGTTCGGACCGAGGAAGCCGGTCACCCGTCCAGGGTGGACGGTGAACGACAGGTCGTCGACCGCGACCGTCCTGCCGTATCTCTTGGTGAGGCCGATTGCCTCGATCATGGTGTCGTCCCCTCTTCGTGATGGGACAACTCTCCTGCGGCGAGGGGTGCCACCACATCGCCCTGCGGTCTGCGCGTGCGTCAACTTCCGTCGTCCGGTGGCGCTACCTCGGTCGTAGTTGAATGAGCCACATGGGATACACGGATGCTCCCGAAGGCTGGTGGCGTGAGTTCGTGCTGGCCACGCCGGCCCGCACCGGCAAGCTCGCGGTCACCCGCAAGGACGGCTCACCGCACATCGCGCCGGTGTGGGTCGACCTCGACGGCCCCGACCTCGTCTTCCTGACCGCGCGCGACACGGTCAAGGGCAAGTCGATCCTGCGCGACGGCCGGGTGGCCCTGTGCTTCGACGACGAGACGCCGCCGTTCAACTTCGTCACCATCACCGGCCGGGCCGTGACCGACGAGGACCCCGAGCAGCTGAGGTACTGGGCAGGCCGGACCGCCGCCCGCTACATGGGCGACGACCAGGCCGACGCCTACGCCGAGCGCAACGGCGTGCCCGGCGAGATGGTCGTCCGCGTGAAGGTGGACAAGGTCGTGGCCAAGACGAACGTGGCAACCTGACCCCCTTGCTCGCAGATGCCGTGGAAGCTAGGCCGGGAAGAAGCGGGTCAGCGCCTGTGCGGCACCGTCTTCCAGGACGGTGCCGGTCACCTCGTCGGCCGCCGCCTGCACGACCGCCGGTGCCTGGCCCATCGCGATCCCGCGTGCCGCCCACCGCAGCATCTCGACGTCGTTGGAGCCGTCCCCGATCGCCAGCGTGTCCGCGGCGTCGACCCCCAGCGACTTCCGCAGGTCCTCCAGCGCCCAGCCCTTCGTGACGCCCGGTGGCACCGCGGTCAGCCACGCCTCGGTGTGGTCGACGCTCCACGAGACGCCGGGCAGCTCCAGCTCCCGCACGGCGAACGCCAGCTCGGCCGGGGTGTGGTCGAGCCAGCGCATCACCAGTCGCGGGGTCGGTGTGGCCGCGAGCTCCTCGAAGGTCGCCTGCGTCGTCTCGCCCCACAGGTCGTGCGGCAGGAAGCTGCCGAGCGAGAGGTTGCCGACGCCGGTCTGCTCGACCGCGAACACCGAACCGGGCAGCAGCGCCTGCAACGTCCTGATCGTCGGGCCCGGTTCGAACGTCGTGCGCCGGGTGATCTCCGCCGTCGCCGGGTCCCACCACACCGCGCCGTTCGAGCACAGCGCGAGGGAGACCGGCAGCTGCGGGGCGACCGGGGTGGTGCCGATGAGGCTGCGGCCGGTGCACAGGACCACGTGCGTGCCGTGGCCCGCCGCACGGGTGACGGCGGCTTTCACGGCGGGTGAGACGTCGTTCGAGCCGACTCCGGTGAGGGTTCCGTCGATGTCCAGCGCAACCAGGTGCGGTCTCCAGTTCACGTGGAGCCACCCTAGGCGAAGGTTAGTGAACTGTGGTTCACTAACGCGGTGGCACGGCCTCGCACCATCTCCGACGAACGCGTCCTCACCGCGGTCGCGACCGTGATCGACCGGCGCGGCCCGGAGTTCACGGTGGCGGACGTCGCCGCCGAGGCGGGGGTGTCGGTCGGTGCGGTGGCGAAGCGGTTCGGCTCGAAGAGCGGCCTGCTGCAGGCGCTGACCAGGGCCGGCACGGAGGACGTCGTCCGCAGGACGCGGGAGGCGGGCGGTGTCCGGGCGGCGCTGCTGACCTGGTTCGACCGGCTGGCCGACCCGGTCGTGGCGACGAACAACCTGGCACAGCTGGGGGTCGACCTGATCGACCCGGAGCTGCGGGCGTTGCTGGCCGGGCACTACGCGGCGATGGAGGCCGAGCTGGAGGTCCTGTGCGCGGCCGAGGGGCTGCCACCGAACGCGGCGCGCGTGCTGGCCGCGCTGGTGTACGGGATCGCCATGGACTGGTCGATCCGGCCGCGCGGAGAGCTGATGGCACGCATGGAGGAAGACGTCGACCTGGTGTTGGAAGGGATGCGCTGAATGGCGACCTGGGCGGAGTTCGCGGCCGAGGAGCCCGAGCTGGCCGCGTTCGTGGAGGGCCGGTTCGCCGCTGACCGGCACGCGTTGATCGCCACCCTGCGCAGGGACGGCGCACCGCGGCTCAGCGGTGTGGAACCGGACTTCGCGCGCGGCGAACTGTGGACGGGCATGATGCTCGACTCGCTGAAGTCGCGCGACCTGCGGCGTGACCCGCGATTTTCGCTGCACTGCACCACCACTGCCGCCTCGATGGCGGAGGCCGGTGACGCGAAGATCAGCGGCACCGCGGAGTTCTGGACGGACAAGGAGGACTACCTGAAAGACCTGTACGACCGCACCGGCTGGATGCCGGACGCCCTGGACCTGTTCCGGATGAACGTCACCGAGGTCGTGTCGATCACTGTCGAGGGCGACGAGATGGTCGTCGTGTCCTGGCACGAGGGAAGGGGAGCCCGTCGTGTCGCGAAGAAGCCCTGACCTGAGCGGGAAGGTCGCCGTCGTCACCGGCGCCACGCGCGGTGCCGGCCGGGCGATCGCGGTCGAGCTGGGCGCCGCAGGGGCCACGGTGTTCGTCGCCGGCCGGACCACGCGCACGCGGCAGTCGGAGGTCGGGCGGTCGGAGACCATCGAGGACACCGCGGAACTGGTCGACGCCGCCGGGGGCAGGGGGATCGCGGTCCGGTGCGACCTGACCGACCCGTCCGACGTGGCCGCGCTGGCGGCGCGCATCGACCGGCTCGACGTGTTCGTCGACAACGCCTGGGGCGGCGAGAACCTGGTCGAGTGGGGCAAGTTCTGGGAGCACGACCTCGACCGGCAGCTGCGCATGTGGCGCAACGGCGTCGAGTCGCACCTGGTCGCGATCCACCGGCTGGTGCCGCTGGTGCTCAAGTCCGATGACGGGCTCGTCGTCGAGGTGACCGACGGCGAGGACGGCGACGCCTACTTCGTGAACCTGCCGTACGACGCGGTGAAGAGCTCGGTGCGGCGGTTCGGCGAGGTGCTGGCGAAGGACCTGGAGGACCACCCGAACATGACGGCGCTCTCGGCCACGCCGGGGTTCCTGCGGTCCGAGCAGATGCTGGAGGGCTTCGGCGTCACCGAGGCGAACTGGCGCGACGCGGTCAAGGACGTGCCGGACTACGCGTTGTCCGAGACACCGCACTACCTCGGCCGCGGTCTCGCGCACCTCGCCGCGGACCCGGACCGGCGCCGGTTCGCCGGGCGGTGCCTGTCGTCGTGGAAGTTGATGCGCGAGTACGGGTTCACCGACCTCGACGGCTCGCAGCCCGACTGGGGCCGCTGGTACGACGAGGTGGCGAAGCCGCGGAGGGCCGGTCAGACCGTGGAGGCGGACCCGGAGGACTACCGCTAGGCGTCACCGGGGCGGACGAGACCGGTCTCGTAGGCCAGCACCACGGCCTGCACCCGGTCTCGCAGCTCCAGCTTCGCGAGGATTCGGCCGACGTGCGTCTTCACCGTCGCCTCCGACAGGAAGAGCTTGCGCGCGATCTCGGTGTTCGACAGGCCCTTGGCGATCAGCACGAGCACCTCGCGCTCGCGTTCAGTCAGCACGTCCAGCACGGTCGCGTCGCGCAGCTCACCGCCGCCGTCGCCGAGGAACCGGCCGAGCAGCCGCTTCGTCACCGACGGCGAGACCACCGCGTCACCGGAGGCCACGGCCCGCAGCGCGGAGACCAGGTCGCCGGGCGGGGTGTCCTTCAGCAGGAACCCGCTGGCGCCGTTGCGCAACGCCGACAGCGCGTACTCGTCCATGTCGAACGTCGTCATGACCAGCACCTTGGCCGTGTCGGCCTCGGTGATGCGCTTGGTCGCCTCGACCCCGTCGAGCACGGGCATGCGGACGTCCATCAGCACGACGTCGGGCCGCAGCTTGTCGGCCATCTGCACGGCGTCCAGGCCGTCGGCGGCCTCGCCGACGACGTCGATGTCCTCCTGCGCCCCCAGCACCATGCGGAAGCCCATGCGCATGAGTTCCTGGTCGTCGACCAGCAGCACCCGAATCACGTGATCACCCTATGCGGCGAGCGGGAAGACCGCGCGGACGCGCCAGCCACCACCGGGGTTGGGGCCCGCCTCGAACTCACCGCCCAGCACCGCCGCCCTTTCCCTCATGCCGATGAGACCGTTGCCGCCGGACACCTTGACCACGTCGTGCGGTGTGCCGAAGCCGTCGTCGACGACCTCGAGGTGCAGCTGCTCCGGCGTGCGGGCCAGCCGGACGGTCGCCGTCGAACCGGTGCCCGCGTGCTTGATGGTGTTGGTCAGTGCTTCCTGCACGATCCGGTAGGTGCTCAGGCCGACACCGGCGGGCAGGTCGTCGACGTCGCCGGTGATCTCCAGGCGGACCGGGACCCCGGCCGCGCGGGCGTTCTCGGCGAGCTCGACCACGCCGCGCGCGTCGGGCTGCGGCTCCCACTGAGTCTCGGAGTCCTCGCTGCGCAGCACGCCCAGCAGCCGCCGCATCTCGGTGAGCGCGAGCCGGCCGGTCTCGGCGATCGTGCGCACGGCGTTCTCGGCGACCTCCGGCTGCTTGCGGATCGTGTACGCGGCGCCGTCGGCGTGGACGATCATGACGCTGACCGCGTGGGCGACCACGTCGTGCAGCTCGCGGGCGATGCGGGAGCGCTCCTCGCCGACCGCGAGCCGCGCCTGCTGGTCGCGCTCGGTCTCCAGCAGCTTGAGGCGTTGCTCCAGCTCGTTCTGGTAGGCGCGGCGGGCCCCGATGAACTCGCCCATCGCCCAGCTGAAGCCGAAGATCACGAAGATCATGAACACGAACAGGACGGCCTCTGGCTGGCCGACCTGGAAGACCGCCCAGAGCAGCGTGCCCGCGATCAGCCAGGCCAGGTAGATCAACCCGGCCTTGCGGCCCATGTACGCGACGAGCGTGTACAGCGCGATGGCCATTGCGAAGTCGGCCATCCGCACCGGCAGCCCGGTCTCCCACCCGCCGTGCGTGAACAGCTGCAGGAACCCGCCCGCGAGGATCAGGTAGCTGGAGCCGACCGGGTGGTAGCGCCGGAACGGCAGCGGCCCGAGCAGCAGCAGCGTGACGGCGAGGAACGCGGACACGGACAGGCCGCGGTCGACGCCCGCGACACCCGCTGCCAGGTCGAACAACGCCAAGATCCCGGCGATCAGGGAGTCCCCGAACGCCGGGTGTGCCTTCATCCACAGGCTGAACCGCCGCACCGGACAAGGTTAGGTGCGAGTCGAACTTCCGCGCGTCGCGCCACGGGCTGACACCGGGTACTACCTCGGAGTGAGTTCCTGTGTCGAGGGGTTGATGCACCGCAGGCGTGCTCACGACAGGACGAAGGCAGGGCACCGTGGTAGCTGCCCTGCCTTCATCTGCACTGGACGCCGTCCGCGCGCACTACTTCGCGGAGTAAGGCGACTCGATCTTCGGTGCGGGTCGCGGGTCGCTCACATGTGCGTGGCGCTCCTCGTAGATGCGGTGCTCCTCCGCCATCTGGTCGGCGAGCTGCTGCTGCACCTGGCGATCCCTGATCCTGGCCAGGATCGCCATCGTGACGCCGTGGGCCAGTGCCAGGAGCAGCAGCACGATCCCCAGCTTCACGACCACGTTCTTCACCGCGTCACCGGTCTCGATGCCAATCGTCGAGACCAACGCGAGCAGGCCGAGCACGACGAGGTGGAACAGGACGGCCGTCAGCTTCATCATGCCGCCGGCCTGGTCGTCGTCGTACGCCGCGCGCTTCAGGTATTCCTTGCCACTGCGGTAGATCAGCTGGCCGTCTACGACGACCAGGACGATCCCCAGCACTAGGAACGTCACGTAGCTGTCACCCATGCACGGTGGCTACCCGAGTACGTACGTGCACAAACCGTGGCAGGATTCGGACGTGACGGCGTTGCAGGGACGACAACTGGCCGGCCCGCTCTGCGCGGCGGTGGCCCACCTGTGCGTCGCGCTGCAACAGCAGGTCTCCCCCGCCACGGCCGCCGGTTTCCAGGAGGTCCTGCGCCGGCTGCACGCACCGTTGCAGGTCGCGGTCGCCGGCCGCATCAAGTCCGGCAAGTCGACGCTGGTCAACGCACTGATCGGGCGTCGGGTCGCGCCCACCGACGTCGGCGAGTGCACGCGGCTCGTGACCCGGTACCAGTACGGGACGGTCGACCGGATCGAGGTGGTGCTGCAGGACGGGCGGCGGCAGGTGCTGCCGTTCGACGCCGCCGGCATGATCCCCGCCTCGCTCGGCCTCGACGGCGTCTCGCACATCGAGGCCTACCTGACGAACGCGGTCCTGCGCGACTTCACCGTCATCGACACGCCCGGCCTGGGCTCCCTGGACGCGAGCTCGGTAGCGCGGACCGAGGAGCTGCTGGACCCGGTGTCGCGCAACGCGGTCGCCGGTGCCGAGGCCGTGCTGTACGTCGTGACGCAGGGCGTGCGCGCCGACGACCACCAGACGCTGGCCGCCTTCACCGCCGCCACGGCGTCGCGGGAGGCGGGGCCGGTCAACGCGGTGGCGGCGTTGAACAAGGTCGACGCGGTCGCCCCGGAGTCGGTCGCGGGGTCGGACGGCGACGTGTGGCGCGCCGCCGAGATCCTGGCGGCGAAGCAGGCCGAGCTGCTCAAGCCGCGGGTGGCCGACGTGCTGCCGGTGATCAGCCTGCTCGCCGAGTCCGCGGAGACCGGCGAGTTCACCTCCGCCGACGCCGACGCGCTGCGGCAGCTGGCCGCGCTGGACGCGGACACCCGCACGATGATGCTGATGTCCGGCGACCTCTTCACGTCGTGGGACTGCGCGGTGCCGGCGGGCGTGCGGTCGCGGTTGCTGGAGAAGCTCGACCTGTACGGCATCGGCCGCGCACTGGCCGCCCTGGACGCCGCGCCCGGTCTCACCGCCGGCGCGTTGCGGCGGGTGCTGTTCGACGCGTCGGGGTTCGCCGCCGTGCGGGCGCGGCTCGACGCGGTGTTCCGCTCCCGTGCCGACGGCATCAAGGCGGCGGCCGCGCTCGCGTCGGTGACGTCGCTGGCCGCGGCCGACCCCGGTGAACGGCAGCGCGTGCACGACGCGATCGAGGTGCTGCTGGCCCGGCCGGAGGCGCACCAGCTGCGGTTGCTGGAGGCGTTGACGCTGGTCTCGTCGGGTGCGGTGGTGCTGGCGCCGGACCTGACCGAGGAGGTGCTGCGGCTGGGCAGCACCCCCGGCGTGTCCGGCCGGCTGGGACTGCCCGGCCGTCCGGTGGCGGAGCTGCAGGCGTTCGCGCTGGAACGGGCCGGCTGGTGGCGTTCGTTCGCCTCCTTCGGCGCGACGCCGGCGCAGGCCCGGGTGGCGCACGTCGTCCACAGGGCGTATTTCCTCATTTGGCAGCAACTACGTGCTGGGGGGCACCGATGAGCGTGGGTGGAACCGATCCGGCGGACCTGGCGTCGGACGCTGGTGTGGAGACCATTGCCGACGAGCTGCTCGACCAGGCGCTGGCCGAACGCCGCGCACTGGTCCAGCTCTGCCTGTACGCGCTCGACCGCGCGAGCTCCGGCGTGGTGCAGCGCATCGAGGAAGGTCTGTCGTCCATAGGAGTGGTCGCGGTCCGCGCGGACGGCCAGCGGTTCGACCCCGCGCAGCACGAGGCGGGCGGCACGGTGCCGACGGACGACGTGTCGTTGCTCGGCCTGGTCGCCGAGACCGAGGTCCCCGGCTTCTGCGACCGCGGCCGGGTCCTGCGCGCACCGATCGTGACGGTCTACACGCCCCGATGAGCAACCTCCCGCAGACGGTCCGCGCGACCCGTGAACGCCTCACGGCGGTGGTCCGCGACCTCGACCCGGCGATGGCCGACTGGGTCTCCCGCCGCTCGGTGCCGGAGACCTCGTCCGTCGTGGTCGTCGGCGAGACCAACCGCGGCAAGTCGTCGCTGGTCAACGCACTGCTGGCCGCACCGGGCCTGTCGCCGGTCGACGCCGACGTGGCCACCTCGACCTACCTGGTCTTCCAGCACGGCCCCGACTGGGCCGCCCGCGCCTGCTACCCCGGTGTGCTGGCGCCCGTGTCGTTCCCGCTGCCCGCCTTGATCAACTGGGTGTCCGCGGCCCACGAGCTGCCGCCCGGCGAGCTGCCACCGCGCTACGTCGAGGTCGACGCGCCGATCCCGCTGCTCTCGCGGATGTCCGTTGTGGACACTCCGGGGGTCGGCGGGCTGGAGTCCGTGCACGGCGAGCTGGCCCTGGAGGCCGTCACCTCCGCCACCGCGCTGGTGTTCGTGGTCGACGCCTCCTCCCCGTTCACCCGCGGTGAGCTGGACTTCCTCAAGCGCGTCGGCGACCGGGTCGAGACCGTCGTCTTCGCCCTGACGAAGACCGACCGGTACCGCGGCTGGCGCCAGGTCCAGGACGCGAACACGGCCCTGCTGGCCGAGCACGCCCCGCGCTTCGCCGAGGCGGCGTGGTTCCCGGTCTCCTCCCGCATGTTCGAGATGGCCGCCCAGGCCCCGAACCCTGACGCCGCCGCGATGCTCCGCGAGCGTTCCGGCGTCGCCGCGTTGCAGACCTCGTTGCAGGAGCTGGTCTCCGGCCGCGCCGGGATGCTCGCCGAGGCCAACGCCCTGCGCGCACTGACGACGGTGCTCGCCGAGCTGACCATCCGCCTCGACCACGAGAAGCGCGCCCTGTCCGTCGGCGAGGACGAGGCGGAGGTGCTGCGCGCCCGCCGCGAGGAGCTCGTCACCGAGCGCCGTTCCTCCACCCGCGGCTGGCAGGTCCGCCTGCGCGGCGAGGTCCAGCGCGCCCGCGTCGAGAACTCCCACGAGATCTCCCGCCAGATGCGCGACCTGCAGACCTGGTACCGCCAGGCCATCGACACCGCCGACCGCACGGCACTGGCGGCGCTGCCCGCCCAGGTCGACACGGCACTGCAGGTCGTCTCCAGCCGCATCTCCACCGTGCTGTCGGTGCGCTTGGCCGCCATCGCCGACACCGTGCTGTCCTCGTTGTTCAGCCCCGACGAGCTGACCCTGATCCGCGGCCAGTTCGCCCGCGGCGAGCGCCCCCCGGTCGTGTTGCGCCCCAAGGAGAAACGCCCACCCACGGCGGAGGACAAACTGCTGGTGTTCATGGGCGTCTCCGGCGGCCTCGGCGCCGGCAAGCTCGCCGTCATGCCGCTGGCGGGCCTCGGCATCGCCGCGCTGAACCCGATCGTCCTGCCGGTGACCATCGCGCTGGGCCTGGGCGCCGGCTGGTGGATGGCCAGGACCCGCACCCACACCGCCGAGAAGCAACACGTCAAGCAGTGGCTCTCCGACGCCATCGCCGACGCGCGGTCGATGGTCGACCAGCTCGCCGCCGAACAGCTCATCGAGGCCGAACAGGCGTTGTCGCTGGCGCTGGACGAGGCGCTGGCCAAGCGGATCGAGGCCATCGAGGCCGAGCTGCGCGAGGTCGACAAGGCCCTCCGCATGGAGGCCGGTGAACGCGGCCGCGAGCTCCAGGCCGTGACGCGTCAGCTGGCGGAGGTGGAGTCGGGGCGGTCCAGGGCGGAGGAGCTGCTGGGCCGCATCCGCCAGGTCCGCGACCGCACCTAGGCTTCGGTGACCTGCACGACCAGCGGCCACGACTCCTCGGCGAGGTGGTGGTGGCCCGGGAAGTGGTCGACGTGCACGTGGTGGTCGAAGTCCGCCTCCTCGGCCAGATCGCGCAGCACCTCGCCCAGCACCGCCAGGTGCTCGGCCCCACCGCTGACCACGAGCTCCTGGTCCACCACGTCGACCACGACCTCGCCCCCGGTCACCCGGACCTCCAGTGCCCGCAGGCACGTCTCGTACGGGGCCGGGTCGGTCAGCTCCGTCTCCACCCGCCCGCCCGTGCAGAAGAACAGGTCGGCGGCCTGCGCGACCGACCCTCGGGAGCCCGACAGGTCGACCTCCCGCGTACGCGACGAGCAGCGCAACACGACTGCCATGACTGTTCCTCCGGTCGGCGGGTGTGGTTGGCGGTGGAACCAAACCGGCATAACGTAGGTCAGACCGGTACGCAGAAGGTGTAGGAGGTGTGTCCCGGTGTACATCGACGAGAACGGTGCGGCCGACGCCGAGCTGAAGGTGACCGTCGAGGACGAGGAGTACACCGCCGACGTCACCTTCGACCTGAACGACGACGGCGTGAACGACTCCGCCGTGGTCGAGACGGACGACGGCGGCCATCTGGCGTTCACCGACACGAACGGCGACGGTGACGCCGATCTGATGAGCACGTTCGACAAGGACGGCAATCTCCTGAGCCAGGCGCGGTTCGAGGAGAATTCCGGTGAGTGGGTTGCCGTCCACCCGGACGACCAGACGCAACAAAAGACGAATTCCGGTGCTTCGCAGACGATTGTCGTGGACACCGACGAAGGTGAGCGAAAGGTCGGTCCGGCGACCGAGGACACCGACGGCGACGGCAAGGCCGACACCGCGGTGGTCAAGGACGACGAGGGCGACACCTGGCTGTTCACCGACAAGAACGGTGACGGGCGTGCCGACGTGGCGACCGAGATCACACGGTCTGGCGAGGTCACGATGTCCGAGCAGCGCGGTGACGACTGGGTCGAGGTCGAGCACGGGCACATCGAGTCCGACGGCCGGTACGTGACGGACTCCAAGAGCGGCGTTCTGGACGACTCGGACGAGTGGTTCGAGGAAGAACGGTTCAACGGGGTCGTCCGAATCGATTCCACGACCGGGCAGTGGATCAGCCCCAACTGAAGCGCAGCTCACAGGCCCCGATGTGGTGAGAACCGCATCGGGGCCTCTTGTGTTTTTCCCCCGTCGTGGACGCCTTAACTCCGTCCGTGTGCTGAATCGATTCCAGAATCGGTTTTGTGAGGCAAGCGACAGGCTGGGGGTGCGTTACCCGCCATTCACCGGGCTAACCTCGGTCCATCCCCTTCCACGTGCGCCCGGCCCCACCGGGCGTTGTGGAGCTATTCCCGAGGACGACGAAGTCCCGCACACCGGACGATCCACGTCCTCGGGCGGCCGAGGCGTTCAGTCAGGAGACGAGACGAGATGACGGCAGTGACCATTCCCGGTCTCGACCACGCACCTACCAACCACGCGCGTCTGCTCGCATGGGTTCAGGAAGTCGCAGAGCTGACCTGCCCCGACGAGGTTGTTTGGGCTGACGGGTCCCAGGCCGAATGGGACCGCCTCACGAAGAAGCTCGTCGACGCCGGCACGTTCGTGCCGCTGAAGAAGAAGCCGAACTCGTTCTGGGCCGCCTCCGACCCCAGCGACGTGGCCCGCGTGGAGGAGCGCACGTACATCTGTTCGGTGCGCGAGGAGGACTCGGGCGCGACGAACAACTGGATGGACCCTTCCGAGATGAAGGCCATCATGACCGAGCTCTACCGGGGCTGCATGCGTGGCCGCACGATGTACGTGATCCCGTTCTGCATGGGCCCGCTCGACGCGGAGAAGCCGATGCTGGGCGTCGAGATCACGGACTCGGAGTACGTGGTCGTCTCGATGCACATCATGACCCGCATGGGCAGCAAGGCCCTCGCGGTCTTCGGTGACGACGCGGACTTCGTGCCCGCGCTGCACTCGCTGGGCGCTCCGCTGGAGCACGGTCAGGAAGACGTGCAGTGGCCGTGCAACGAGACCAAGTACATCTCGCACTTCCCGGAGACCCGCGAGATCTGGAGCTTCGGCTCCGGCTACGGCGGCAACGCCCTGCTCGGCAAGAAGTGCTACTCGCTGCGCATCGCGTCCGTGATGGCGCGCGACGAGGGCTGGCTCGCCGAGCACATGCTGATCCTCAAGCTCACCTCGCCGGAGAACAAGGCGTACTACGTCGCCGCCGCGTTCCCGTCGGCCTGCGGCAAGACGAACCTCGCCATGCTGGAGCCCACCATCCCGGGCTGGAAGGTCGAGACGCTCGGCGACGACATCGCCTGGATGCGCTTCGGTGAGGACGGCCGCCTGTACGCGGTGAACCCGGAGAACGGCTTCTTCGGCGTCGCGCCCGGCACCGACTACCACACCAACCCGAACGCGATGCGCACCATCGCCAAGGGCAACTCGCTGTTCACGAACGTCGCGCTGACCGACGACGGCGACATCTGGTGGGAGGGCATGGGCGAGCCCCCGGCCCACCTCACCTCGTGGAAGCACCAGGACTGGACGCCGGACAGCGAGGAGCTCTCCTCGCACCCGAACTCCCGCTACTGCACGCCGATCGAGCAGTGCGACATCAAGGCGCCCGAGTGGGACGACCCGAAGGGCGTGCCGATCAGCGCGATCTTCTTCGGTGGCCGTCGCGCCACGACGATCCCGCTGGTCACCGAGTCGCGCGACTGGCAGCACGGCACCTACATGGGCGCCACGCTGTCGTCGGAGACCACGGCCGCTGCGGTCGGCAAGACCGGTGTCGTGCGTCGTGACCCGATGGCGATGCTGCCGTTCATCGGCTACAACGCCGGCGACTACTTCCAGCACTGGGTCGACCTCGGCAAGCGCGCCGACGCCGACAAGCTGCCGAAGATCTTCTACGTCAACTGGTTCCGCCGCGGCGACGACAAGCGCTTCCTGTGGCCCGGGTTCGGCGAGAACTCGCGCGTGCTGAAGTGGGCCATCGAGCGCATCGAGGGCAAGGCCGCCGCCCAGGAGACGCCGATCGGCTACGTGCCGACCGCCGCTGACCTGGACCTGGAGGGCCTGGACGCGCCGATCGAGGACATCGAGGCCTCGCTCGCGTTCGACGCCGACGAGTGGCGTGCCGAGATCCCGCTGGTCGAGGAGTGGTTCGACAAGATCGGCGAGAAGGTGCCGACCACGCTCCGCGACCAGTTGGCCGCCCTGAAGCAGCGCCTCGGCTGACCTTTCACGGCACGCGGGGACCCCGCGTTCCCCCAGAGGGAACGCGGGGTCCCCGCGTGCGTTTTCAGCGGAGGCGGGGAGTGACTGGGTCGCTGAGGTGGGGTATCACTGAGGGGTGACGCAGGACGAGGACTTCCTCGGCGGACTCCACTACGACGGCACCAGCCGCGACGTCGCGGTCGGTCCCTCCACGGGCATCGTCCGCTACTACCCCGTGCCGCCCGCACCACCGGCCCGCACGCCGTGGTGGCGCTACGCCCTCGTGTTCCTCGTCGGCCTCGCACTAGGCGTTGCCGTCGGCGTGGTCCTGTGCAGCGAATTCCTCTGAGTCCGCGCAGCTCATCGTCCATTGCGGACGAAGTTGTCCACAGGTGTGGACGGCTCTGTGCACAGGTTGTGGATGGTTGTGGACAGCCCTGTGGGCACACCGGGGCGCGGTCTCGATCGGGAGAAGCGGTCCCGCTCCAGGAATGAACCCGGCCCCTCCCGGGAACGTCTTGTACATGTGATGGCGATCACCAAGATCGTCACCGGGGACGGAAAGGGAGGTGTGCCGTGGGAATCGCAGGAGTCGCGATGCTGGTGCTGTCCCTCGCCGCCGTGCTGATGGTCGTGATCGCCGGATCAGTTGGGCAGCGGGTTGTCGCGGATGCCGAGGAGAGTGCCGCTGAAGGCCCTGGTGGCCTCCGCGTAGCAGATGGCGTTGGTCCAACCCTCTGACCACGCCTGCGAACCGGGGTTCCGCCACGCCGGGAAGACGTCCGTGCGCTTGGACGAACCCAGGTAGTCGTGCACGGCCTTGGTGCACTTGTCCGTCGCGATGGCGTTCATCTGCTCCTTGGACGGAGCCGGGTCGCTCGGCTTGCCGAGGGAGACCACACCGCCGGGCACGGCCTCGGCGAGGTGCGCGCCGTTGCAGGCCGTCACCTTCACCTCCGCGTCCTTCGACGGTGAGCCGCTGGTGCAGGTCTGGAACGTTGAGAAGCCGTTCTGGCCGAGGATGTTCTTCACGGAACCCTTGCGCGCCAGTGGCTTCTCGTCGGGGCTGATCTCCACGACGGTGCACAGCCGCCAGCGCTGACCGTCCTTCCAGCCCTGCTCGTTCGGCCAGAAGGCCCACACCCGCAGGCGCGTCGAGTCCGCGTCGCCACTGCCCAGGTACTCGGTCAGCACCGAACGGCACGGCGGCAGCGCGACCTTGCGCAGCGCCTGCGTGTCCGGGTAGCTCGCGCCGAGACCGGAGAGCTCACCGACGCTCATCACCTCGGCCTCGTGCGCCCCGGCGCAGTCGAGGACCTTGAGGTCGAACGCGTTCATGCACTGCCCCGCCTTCGGCAGCGTCGGCGCGGACGCGCTGGCGGTGGACGGCATCGGTCCGGGGACCGCCTGCCCGCCCACGTTGATCGTGCAGGCCGAGACCGCCCACGCGCTCAAGAAGATGCCCACCGCCAGCCGCACACGAGTCACACCGCAGAGACTAGGGCCTTGACCTGATCGGCGATGGCCCGGCGCTGGTTTTCGAAGGCCGCATCGGTCAGCGCGGCCGGGTCGGCGGGCTGCCCGAGGACCGGCGTGTGCAGGTGTCCACCGAGGACTTCCGTTGCCCCGTAACCGATCCGCAGCCGGTTCGCGCGGTACATGCTCTCGTTCGACAGGTAGTCGCCGCCACCGCCGACCGCCGCGACCGCACCGGGGGTGGGCTCGTCCGTGCGGCAGTCCTGCTGCGAACCGACCGGCGTGCCGACCTTCCACTCGCAGAAGCTGCGGTTGAGCACCACGGGGTACGGACCGGTGCCCGCGTCGATCATCTTCTGGTACGGCAACGAGGTCTCGATGAACTCGGTCGCCGGCTGCGGCCACCCGGCCGCGTCCGGGACGCTGCCGAACGTGCGCACGTCGTTGTTGTCCGGCGAGCCGCCCCGCCAGCGAGCCGCCCACCGTTCGACGTCGAACCGGTCCGGCCGGCCCTGGCTGATCGTCACGAACCCGTCCGGCCGGTTCCGCTGCTGCAACGCGGAACCGTAGAACTGCTCGACGATCCCCTCGTCGAAACCGCCCCACAGCACCGGGAGCACCGCCGCCTGCACCACGACCTTGCCGCCGGGGGTGTCGATCTCACGGCCGTCGAGCTGCAACGCCGCCGCACCGGCCGGGTTGGCGCGCCGGACGTTCGTGCCGGTGAGCTGGAACGGGTCGAAGCCGGTCACCGCGATCCGCCGCACCCCCGGCCTCGTGGGGAACGCCGCGTCGCTCAGCCCGCGCGAGGCCCAGTCGAACTGCTGGATCAGCTTCGCCCGGTCGTTGACGGACAACGCGAACCGCGGCTTCCACTGCCGCAGCGCGGTGGTGAGCTGCAAGCGCGCCCAGTAGAGCGGGCGGTCGTCGTAGGCGTCGTGCGCGAGCGGTTTCGCGCTCTGCGCGCGGGCGACGGCGGCCTTCCACAGCGCGTTGCCCTCGTTCACGACGAACTGCCGCGCCTGCTTCGCGACGATCTGGCGGCACAGCTTGGCGGTGAAGTCCCCGACCCTGCCGTCGAACCCGCCGAGCGCCACCAGTGCGGGACCGACCGCGGGCCCGCCGGGCACGAGCACGTCGTCGAGCCGCTGCTCCTCGACCGTGAGCGGTGCGGCGGTGTCGTAGCAGTGCGCGTCCTGGGCCTGCGCGACCCCCGGCGCCACGACGAGCGACGCCGTCGCGATGAGTCCGACCAGACCGGCGATGGTTTTCACACCTAGATGCTTAGCGCAACGGGCCACCCGGCAAACCCGCCAGGTGGCCCGTTGTCGTCAGCCTTGCGTCTCGACAGGTGTCAGTGCGCGGCCACCGGCTTGACCCGCGGGCTGTCCTCGTCGACGTGGTAGTCCGACGGGTCGGTGTGGTCGACGCCGTTGGAGACCCCGGCCTTCCTCGCGATCAGCGTGGCGATCACCGCGACCAGCAGGTTCACCACCAGCGCCACGATGCCGACGTAGATCTGCACGGTAGAGGCGCCGAACGGGTGCCAGCCGAAGATCGACAGTTTGCCGAGCGGCAGCGCCGACCCGGCGAAGTGCGCCTTGCCGATGGCCGGGTTGCCGATGTTGTAGAGCAGCCACATGCCGTAGCCCATGCCCGCGACCCAGCCGGCGATCAGGCCGTAGACGTGGAACCAGCGGGTGTACAGCGCGATCGCGACCGCCGGCAGCGTCTGCAGGATCATCACGCCGCCGATGAGCTGCAGGTCGATCGAGAACTGCGGGTCGACGAACACGATGAACGCGACAGCGCCGAACTTCACGACCAGCGACGCGAGCTTGGCCTGCTTCGCCTCCTGCGCCGGCGTCGCGTCCTTCTTCACGTACTCCTTGTAGACGTTGCGCGTCCACAGGTTCGCCGCCGCGATCGACATGATCGCCGCGGGCACCAGCGCACCGATGCCGATGGCCGCGAACGCGATGCCCGCGAACCACGACGGGAAGTTCTGGCCGAACAGCTCGGGAACGATCGTGTTCGTGTCGGGGCGGCCGGTCGCCTGGTTGACGATCGGCTTGGTGCCCGCGCTGATCGCGACGTAGCCCAGCAGCGCCAGCAGACCCAGCACCAGCGAGTACGCCGGCAGCGCGACCATGTTGCGCTTGATGACGTTGCGGCCGCGGCTCGCGAGGATGCCGGTCAGCGAGTGCGGGTAGATGAACAGCGCCAGCGCGGAGCCCAGCGCCAGCGTCGCGTACTGCAGCTGGTTGTTGCTGTTCAACAGGATGCCGTCGGTCTTGGCCGGCGTCGCGTCGAACTTGGCCTGCGCGTCGTTGAAGATCTCGCCCCAGCCGCCGAACTTCGCGGGCAGGTAGACGATCGCCACGAGGATGACGATGTAGATCAGGATGTCCTTGACGAACGCGATCAGCGCCGGCGCCCGCAGGCCCGACTGGTAGGTGTAGAGCGCGAGGATCACGAACGCGATGAACAGCGGCAGGTGGCCGAGGATGCCGGAACCGTTGAGGCCCATCGACCGCAGCACCGCTTCGAGACCGACCAGCTGCAGCGCGATGTACGGCATGGTCGCGACGATGCCGGTGACGGCGATGATCAGTGCCAGCCAGTGCGAGCCGTAGCGGCCCTTCACGAAGTCGGCGGGCGTGACGTAGCCGTGCACGCGGCTGACCGACCACATGCGCACCAGCGGCAGGAAGACGATCGGGTAGAGCACCACCGTGTACGGCAGGGCGTAGAAGCCGAGCGCACCGGCACCGAACATCAGCGCCGGCACCGCGACGAACGTGTACGCGGTGTAGAGGTCGCCACCGACCAGGAACCACGTGATCCAGCTGCCGAACTTCCGGCCGCCCAGACCCCACTCGTCGAGGTGGTCGAGGGTCTCGCCCTTCTGCCACCGCGCCGCCACGAAACCCATGACCGTGACGAGCAGGAAGAGGACGCTGAAGACGATCAGCTCAGTCCACTGCATCAGTTCGCTCCCTCGTCCAGGTCGTCGACACCCAGCTCGTCCGGCTTACCGGTGACGACCGGCGCGTCCTTGGTCTTCACGTAGACCAGACCGACGGCGAGCACGCCGACCGGCACGAACACGAACTGGTACCAGTAGAAGAAGGGGAGCCCGAAGAGGCGGGGCTCGTCCATGTTGAACCACGGTGTGATGAGCATCAGCAGCGGGACTATCAGCAACAGGTTCCAGTTGCTCCAGCGCAAGCCGGTCCTGGGTTCCGACGGCATGGGGCCCTCCGTGTACGCGGTGTTGCGCGGATGTTAGGCCTGACGACACGGCTCGTCAGCACGCTGATCGGAATCGTTGCACTCCGCTTAACACTTTCTTTGGGCGGTCAGCTCCGCGCTTCCCCGAGCTGCTCGACGAGGTCGGCCTCCGCGAGGTCGAAGTACTCCCGCAGCTTGCCGGTCGCGCGGTCCACGTCACCCGCGTTGAGCAGCTCGACTATCTCCCGGTTCAGCGGCAGGTACGCCAGGTGCAGCCGCTTCGGATCGCTGACCACCCGGAACGCCAGCATGAGCTCCGCGAACAGCCGGTCGGACTCCTCGCTCAGCCGGCTGCTGCCCGCCAGCCCCACGATCCCGCGGTGGAACCGCACGTTGGCCGTCCCGACCCGCCCCCAGTCCTTCCTGGACCCGTGCGAGAGCGCTTCCTCGACCGGCATCCGCACCGCGTTGCGCCGCGCCTCGTCGACGTCGGCCCACTTCTGCAGCGCACCGCACTCGATCACCCGCCGCGCCGCGTAGAGGTCGCGCACGTCCTCGGCCGTCGGCGTCCGCACGAACACCCCGCGGCTGTGCTCGTGCACGAGGATTCGATCCCGCGTGAGCAGCCGGAACGCCTCCCGCAGCGTGTTGCGGCTGACCCCGAGCGCCCCGCCGATCGCCTCCTCGCTGAGCCGCAGGCCCGGCGCCAGCTCCCCGTCGAGCACGCGCTCGCGCAGCATGTCGGCGACCTTCTGCGCGGTGCTGGCCCGCTCCAGGCCGCCCTTGCCCTGCGCCAGCGTCGACACCCACGTCTCGGTCACCGCGCCAGTCTATTTGCGGGATCGTTCGATTGCAGTATCGTTCAACAATTCTACAATCGCGCGCCGGTGCCCACGCATCGCCGCACCGGATCGCGCCTGCCCCGCCTCACCGGGCCTGGACCAGCGCCGCCGCCCCGACCAACCCCGCTTCCCCACCGAGCTCCGCCGCCCGCACCTCAAGACCCGCCAGGTACGACAACCCGGCGTGCGCCTTCAACGCCCGCCGCACCGGCTCGAACAGCAGCTCACCGGCCTGCGCCACCCCGCCGCCGATCACCGCCACGTCCAGGTCGCACACCGCAGCCGCCCCCGCGATGGCCATCCCGACGGCTTGGCCAGCGCGGTCGAAGGCGGCCAGCGGGATCTCCTCACCGGCGAGCGCTGCGGCGGCGAGCAGGGCGGCGTCGGCGTCGTCCGGGGCCTGCCAGCCCGCGTGGCGCGCCCAGGCGACCATGCGGGGGCCTGCGGCCACGGTTTCCACGCAGCCGCGGCCACCGCACGTGCACGGCGTGCCGTCCGGGTCCACGACGACGTGGCCGATGTGGCCGGCGTTTCCGGTGCGACCGCCGAACGGGCGGCCGTCGAGGACCAGGCCGCCGCCGACGCCGGTCGAGACGACCAGGCCGACCAGGTAGCGGCTGCCCTGGCCGGCGCCGCGCCAGTGCTCACCGAGGGCCATGCAGACGCCGTCACCGGCCAGTTCCACCGGCACGCCGGGGAGCAGGGACGCCACCGAGTCGCGCAGTGGGAAGTTCCGCCAGGACGGCACGTTGATCGGCGACACGGTGCCGTCCACCGTGTTGACCGGGCCGGCCGAGGCGATGCCCACACCGGCCACCGCCACGTCGGCGACCACCGACGTGACCAGCGACGACACCGCGGGCCACGGGTCCGCGGCGGGGGTGGGGACGCGGGTGGTCCGCACCACCGCGCCGGAGGGGTCGACGAGGGCGGCGGCGATCTTGGTGCCGCCGAAGTCCAGTGCCAGCACCAGATCAGTCACGGTCGCCGATCCTAATCCGCGCACCCCGGCAGCGGCTCCACACCGATCACAGTGGACGGTGTGGCGGCGGGGTCAGCGCTTCAGCATCCGGGTGAGACCGGCGGCCACGGTCGTCGCCAGCACCCAGCCGGACACGATCAGGCCGGACGCGATCCACATCGACGTGCCCGGCGTCTGCCAGCGGTTCTTGTTGCCGAAGTCCACGATGGGCACGACCAGGTCGATCGTGTAGAGCCACGCGTTCCACGGCAGGTGGTCGTCCTCGTTGATCGGCACCAGCGGGCCCTTGTGCTGGAACCAGATGCTCCCGATCAGCCACGCGGTGATCAGCCACCCCAACGCGCGCGCCGGGCGGTAGCCGTAGCCGACCATCGAGCGCTGCAGGAAGCTCCACAGCAGCACCAGCGGCCCGAAGAACCGCATGCCCTCGGCGACCGCGCGGTACCGCAGGCGCTGCTTCTCGATCAGCACGGTGGAGGCGTGCTCCTCGTTGCCGGCCGCGGTCAGCATCTCCGCGAACTGGTCGTACGGGCGCGGGTGGTAGCTGCGCCGCATCGCGTGCCGCAGCCAGCGCAGCCGCTGCTCGACCTGGGCGTCGTCGCGCAGGTCGATCGGGTGGGCCAGCGAGTCGTAGCGGAAGTCGTCGAGGTCGATGAAACCGGTGGCGTTCCAGAAGTTCTCGTTGTCGTCCAACGAGTTGCAGCGCGCCTGCCGCAGCGTCACGAGACCCTTCGGCGGTGACACCACGTTCAGCATCAGCTCCTGGACCTGCATGCCCATGCCGTTCAACGCGTGGCTGTCGAGCTTGTAGCCGAGCACGCCGCCGTTGAAGTTCGCCATGCGGCCGATCACCGCGCGCCGGCACCGCACCCCGCCGTGCGCCACGAACTCCTTCTCGCCGCGCGCGCAGATGAGGTCGCGGCCGATGGTGGCACCGCCGATGTCCAGCGACGGCTTCTCCCGCGGCTGGTGGCGGTACTTGCCCGGCTTGGTCAACCGGCTGCCGCGCAGGTCGAGGTTCGCGCCCACGGTCACGGCGCGCAGCTCCAGCCCGCCGGAGACGTTCGACTCGCGGACCACGAAGTTGCTGCCCACCCGCGTCCGGTTCGCCAGCACGGCGTCCGCGAACGGGTTGTCCACAACGGCGCGTTCCACGGTGATGCTGCCGCGCACGTGCGTGTCGACCATCCGCAGCTGGCCCTGGATGTGCACGCCGCGGCCCACGACGTCACCGCCGATCTCCGCGCCGTCGACGTGCAACGCGCGCCCGGCGCCGGTCGGCTCGGTGCCGACGGCGGGGGGCGACACGGCGTCCAGCACGGCGTCGGCGAACGACAACGTGCCGCAGATCTTCGCGTTCACCGCGCGGATCGTGCCCGCGCTGGTGAAACCGCGGTCGAGCTCGACGTCACCGGACACGTCCACGCGGTCGAGGACCAGCGTCGCCGACGGGTCCGCGTGCGGGTCGGTGGTCTCGTCGAACTCCGCGCCGCGCGATAGCACCGCGCCGCGCAACGACAACGCCGAGCTGATCCGGGCGTTCGCGAGGAACACCACGCCGTGCGAGGTGAACGTGCCGAGGAAGTTGCCGCCGACCTGCACCCCGTTGCCGTTCAAGGTGAACCCGTCGGCGTTGCTCAGCACCGCGCTGACGAGGTTGACGTTGCCGCCGATCCGCGCACCGGCGATCCGGATCTCGCCCTCGGTGCGGATGCCGAAGCCGAGCAACGCGCCGGCGAGCGTCACCCGGTCAGCGTGCACGCACAGCCCTCCGGGAACGCTGAACTCGCTGTCGCGCAACAGGACCGAACCCGCGATGTCGGCGTCGGTCAGGTCGACGAGGCCGCCGACGCGACAGCCGAGCAGCGAGACGTCGTTGCTGCTGTGCAGGTTGCGCGCCTGCAGACCGGGCAGGTCGCAGTCGGTGAAGGAGATGCCGGCGAGGTTCGCCTGCCGCAGGTCCGGTGTCGCCTCGAACCGGCAGCGCTCGAACTCCAGCACGTACGGCACCTCGACCGCGCGCAGGTCGAGCACGCCGGTGACGACGTGGTCCACCACGCGGATGACGGGTGGGGTGCTCGGCTTGCGCCGCGGCAACCGCCACCCGCCACCGCCGGTGCTGTTCTCGTTCTCCCCCAGGCCGCGCAGTACGTCAGCCGCAGGGAGCCTCTTCTGCGTGGCCACCGCACCAGTGTGACCGGCCGCGCCGCGTTTCGAGGTCGATCACGGGGAACCGGCGCGGCTACGCGGACGGCCCCTGGTGCGTCGGGTCGAGCACGCGCGACAGGAACGACTTGGTGCGCTCCTCCTGCGGGTTGCCGATCACCTCGGCCGCCGGGCCCGCCTCGACGATGTAGCCGCCGTCCATGAAGATCACCTTGTCGGCGACCTCGCGGGCGAACTGCATCTCGTGCGTGACGACCAGCATGGTCATGCCCTCGTCGGCGAGCTGCCGCATGACGCCGAGCACGTCACCGACGAGCTCGGGGTCGAGCGCGGAGGTCGGCTCGTCGAACAGCATCACCTCTGGGTCCATCGACAGCGCGCGGGCGATCGCCACGCGCTGCTGCTGCCCGCCGGACAGCTCCGCGGGCATGGAGTTGGCCTTCTCCTTGAGCCCCACGCGTTCGAGGTTGCGCAACGCGATCTCGTTCGCCGCCTGCTCGCTGCGCTTGAGCACCTTGCGCTGCGCCATGGTCAGGTTGTTCATGACGTTGAGGTGCGCGAACAGGTTGAAGCCCTGGAAGACCATGCCGATCTTCGTGCGCGCGAGGTCGATGTCGACGTCCGGGTCGGTGAGCTCGACGCCGTTGACGACGATCCGGCCTCCCTGGGGCTCCTCCAGCAGGTTGATGCAGCGCAGCAACGTGGACTTGCCGGAACCGGACGGGCCGATGATGCAGACCACGTCACCGCGGTTGACCTGGAGGTCGATGTTCTTCAGGACCTCGAGCGGGCCGAACGACTTCTTCAGCCCGCTGATCTCGACACTGACGTCGCTCATACGACGGCCACCTTCTTCCCGCCGGAGCGCCGTTCCAGGTACCGCGACAGGTAGCCCAGCGGCAGCGTGATCACCAGGTAGGACAGGCCGACCACGAGGATCGGCGTCAGCGTGGGGCTGCGGCTGAGGAACTCGCGGCCGAACTTGAGCAGCTCGTAGTCGTCGCGCGCCAGGCCGATGACGTAGACCAGCGACGAGTCCTTGGTGAGCAGGATCAGCTCGTTGGTCAGCGGCGGCAGGATGATCCGGAACGCCTGCGGGATCACGATCGTGATCATCGCGCGGCCCCGCGACATGCCCAGCGAGCGCGCGGCCTCGACCTGGCCCTTCGGCACCGCCTGGATGCCGGCGCGGACCGTCTCCGCGATGTAGGCACCGCCGACGAGGCCGAGCGCCATCATCACGATCGAGTAGATGTCGAACTTCAGCTGGAACGCCAGCGGCACCGCGACGGTGAACGCGAGGAACACCAGCAGGGCGGGGACACCGCGGAAGAACTCGATGTAGACGGTGGCGATCCACCGGTACGGTGCCACCGACGAGAGCTTCATCAGTGCCAGCAGCAGGCCGAGCACCAACGCGAGCCCGAACCCGAACAGCGTGTAGATGACGGTGTTCTTGAACGCGACCGTGATGAGCTCGGGGAACATCGCCCCCGCGGTATCCACGTCGAAGAACGTGTGCGCGATCTCCGACCAGTTCGCGGTGAACGCCACCACCAGTGCGACCAGCACCAGCAGGCCGTACTGCGCGTACCTGAAGTATGTGGCGCGCTTTCGCTTGGACAGCGCCATGTGAGGCTCCTAGCGGATCGGTCCGGACGTGAGACGGGGTCGGCAGGTCCTCTGCCGACCCCGTGGGAAGCCGCTTACTTCGACGCCGGCTTCTTGCCGAACCACTTCTCGTAGATCTTGTCGTACTCGCCGCTGCTCTTCGCGTCCTTCAACACCTGGTTGACGACGTCGAGCAGGGCCTTGTTGTCCTTCTTGATGCCGATGCCGTACTTGTCGCCGGTCGGGAACTCCGTCGTCACCTCGGTGTCGGGGAACTCCTTGGCGTAGTCGTACAGCGGGCCGTTGTCGTTGATCGCGGCGTCGACGGACCCGGTGCGGACCGCCGTCTCCTGCAACGTCAGGTCCTCGAACTGCACGACCTCGTAGCCGTACTTCTCCTTGTTCTCGTTCGCGTAGATCTCACCGGTGGTGGACTGCTGCACGCCGAGCTTCTTGCCCTTCAGCGCGGCCAGGTCCTTGTAACCGGTGCCCTTCTTCACGAGCAGGGCCTGCTCGGCGTCGAAGTACGGGTCCGAGAAGTCGAGCGCCTTCTTGCGCTCGTCGGTGATCGTCATCGCCGCGGCGGCGACGTCGCAGTCGCCGACGTTGAGGCTCTGGCCGTTCTGGATGCCCTCGAACGCGGTGTCGAGGATCTCCTGCTGGACGTTCAGCTTCTTGGCCACCAGGTCGACGAGGTCGACGTCGAAGCCGATGGTCTTGTCGCCCTCGCTGTACTGGAAGGGCTTGTACGACAGGTGCGTGCAGGTGACGAGCTTGCCGTCCTTGACGAGCTTCACCCCGCTGTCGCTGCTGGTGCCGCCACCGCTGTTGGTGCTCGTCGCGCAGCCGGTCAGCGCGGTCAGCGCTAGGGCCGCTGCGGGCAGCAGGGCGAGCACGTGCCTGGTTCGACGAGCCACTGCGTCACTCCTCGTAACTGTTGCGGACGAGTGAACGGGATACTGCCACCCGGGTGACGTGGTGGACAGCACGTGCGTGTTACAGGCCACTCCGTTGCAACAATTTTGCGTGACATGGGCAAATCGGCCGCAGGATGTTGCGCAAATTGGCCTAGATCACACAACGTCTGCACGTATTGCACACGAATGGTGACGAACTGCGAGCGCGTCCTTGATCAGGATTTGATCACGGGGACCGCGGGTCGGTCCGGTTCCGCCTCAGCTGCTCCGTTCCGTGAGCAGCCCCGCCACCAGCGCCGTCCACCCCGTCTGGTGCGTCGCCCCGAGCCCTTCGCCCGTGTCGCCGTCGAAGTACTCGCTGAACGTCACGTGCCGCCGCCAAAGGGGTGACTCCGACGCCTCGATCCGCTTGCCGTCCGACGGCCGGCGCCCGTCGTGGTCGGGCAGGAACAGCCCGACCAGCCGGTCGCTCAGCTCGTCCGCGACCTGACCGGCCGTCATCGCCCGCCCGGAGTTCGTCGGCATCTCCACCTGGAACTCGCCGCGGTGGAACGCCTCGACCGTGCGCAGCGCCTCGACCAGCAGGGCGTTCGTGGGCAGCCAGACCGGGCCGCGCCAGTTCGAGTTGCCGCCGAACATCGGGGTGTGCGACTCGCCCGGCTCGTAGCCCATCCGGTGGTCCTGTCCGGCGACCTTGACCTCCAGGCCCTCGCGGTGCGCGGCGCTCAGCGACCGGATGCCGTGCGGCGAGAGGAACTCGTGCTCGTCGAGCATCCGGTGCAGCACCCGCCGCAGCCTGTGCTCGTCCAGCAACGACGCGAACGCGCCGCGCTCGTAGTGGAACGTGATGAACTGCCGCAGCTCCGGCCGCCGCTTGAGCAGGTGCTCCAGGCGTGACGTGAAGCCGTGCAGCTCCTCCAGCACCCACGGTTCCAGCACCGCGGACGCCAGCAGCGGGATCAGGCCCACCATCGACCGCACCCGCACCGGTTCGGACTCCACTGACCCGTCGTGGGCGCGCCGGGAGACCCGGTCGTAGCAGAAGCCGTCCTCGTCGTGCCAGATGCCGCTGCCCGACGACCCGAAGTGCGTGAACGCCTCCGCGATCGACAGGAAGTGCTCGACGAACTTGGTCGCCACGTCCTCGTACGACTCGTCGTCGCGTGCCAGCTCCAGCGCGATCTGCATGAGGTGCAGGCTGTAGGCGGCCATCCACGACGTGGCGTCGGACTGCTCCAGCCGCCACTCGCCGAGCATCGGCTCCGACCGGTTGACCGGGCCGATGTTGTCCATGCCGAGGAAGCCGCCCTCGAACAGGTAGCTGCCGCCGGCGTCCTTGCGGTTGACCCACCAGGAGAAGTTCAGCAGCAGCTTGTGGAAGACCTTGGCGAGGAACCCGCGGTCCCTGCTGCCGTCCGCGCGGTAGACCTGCAGCGCCGCCCACGCGTGCACGGGCGGGTTGACGTCGCCGAACTCCCACTCGTAGGCGGGGATCTGGCCGTTCGGGTGCATCATCCACTCGCGGCAGAACAGCAGCAGCTGCTCCTTCGCGAACGCCGGGTCGACCAGCGTGAACGGGATCGTGTGGAACGCGAGGTCCCACGCCGCGAACCAGGGGTACTCCCACTCGTCCGGCATCGAGATCACGTCGGCCACGTCGAGGTGCCGCCAGTGCACGTTGCGCGCCTCGGGGGTGCGCCGCGAGCTGGGCGCCTCGGGCTTCGTCGGGTCGCCGTCGAGCCAGTCGCGGGTGCGGAAGCGGTAGTGCTGCTTCGTCCACATCAGACCGGCGAGCGCGCGCCGCAGCACGTGCCTCTGCTCAGGCCCCGCCTCGGGCGCGATCGCGTCGTGGAACTCGTCGGCCTCCAGCCTGCGGGCGGCCATGGTCTCGGCGAAGCTCGGCCCGAACGGGTCCACGTGCCCGTCGCCGCCGGTCAGCCGCAGCCGCACCGTCACCGTCTCGCCCGGCTCCACCGGGTCGAACGAGTACCAGGCCGCGAACTTCGTGCCCGCCGCACCGGGGTCGTCCGGCCCCACGACCTGGCACGCGCTGGTCGAGCCGCGCACCACGTACTCGCAGATGCCGTCCTTGGCCCACGGCGACGGGTTGCGCTCGGCCCCGAAGAGCGCCACCTCGTTGCTCTCGTTGTCCGTCATCAGCAACGACGGCGAGTCGTCCAGGTGCAGCGTGTACCGGCCGAGGTTGCCGTGGTCCGCGGTCACCTTGCGCCCGGTCGTGGTGCTCGCGACCAGCCGGCACGGCCGCCCGTCCCGCCCCCACGCCCAGGTGTTGCGGAACCACAGCTGCGGCAGCAGGTGCAGCGGCGCGTCCTCCGGTCCGCAGTTCGTGGCGCTGATCTCGACGCAGATGTCGTCGGTCTCCGCCTTCGCGTACGTGACCACGACGTCGAAGAACCGGTTCTCGTCGAGCACCCCGGTGTCGGACAGCTCCGGCTCCCGGTTCTCCCGCCCCGCGGTGCGCGCCATCTCCCTGAGCCGCTCGTACGGGTACTCGCGCTGCGGGTAGCGGTAGACCACCTGCATCCAGGAGTGGGTGGGCGTCCCGTCGGTCACCCACCAGTGCTCCTTGACGTCCTCGCCGTGGTTGCCCTCCTCGTTGGCGAGACCGAAGTACCGCTCCTTGAGGATCGGGTCCCTGCCGTTCCACAGCGCCAGGGCGAGGTTGAGGAACCCGTGCACGTCGCAGATGCCCGCGATGCCGTCCTCGCCCCACCGGTAGGCCCGCGAGCGGGCGTGGTCGAACGGGAACGACGCCCAGGCGTCACCGCCGGGCGAGTAGTCCTCGCGGACCGTGCCCCACTGCCGGCCGGAGAGGTACGGCCCCCACAGCCGCCACGGCGAAGTCGGTGTGCCCGACTCCGCGAGACGCGCCCGTTCCGCTTCTTCGCCCATCGACCCAGTGTGCGTCACGGATTCGGAGGTCCGGTCACCTCCTGGTCAGCGCTGAGTCGTTCCTCACTCGAGCCCTGCCCACAAGTACCTGCGCTTGGGGCTGTTGGGTGCGCCCTCGACCCGCGCCAGACCGGCCTTGACCAACTCGTCCAGTCTGGTCAGCACCGTCTGCCGCGAGTAGCCGGTGGCGGCGGCGAGCTCGGCCGCGCGCGCCACCCCCCTCACGCGGAGTGCGTCGGCAACCTCTGGTCGGGGTTGGTCGACGGTGAACAGATCGGGCGTCTCGGCGGTCACGCCCAGCGAATAGGTCGCGTACCGCCGGCCGCCTGTGCGGACCGCCAGCTCCTTGGTGACCAGGTCGCGGAGCACGGTCGTGGCCTCCGCCCGACTCGCCCCGAACTGCCGGAGGGCCGCGTTGCTGATCGGCCGGCCGTGGAACATGGTGGCGAGTGCGAGCTCGTGCAGCTGGGTGAGTCCCGACTGCCGGAGCCCGGTGAGCCACCGCCGCGTTCTGAGGTCGAGCAGTTCGGACCGGCTGAACTCCACCTCGAACCGGCTCAACGGACTGCGGAAGATCGGTCGCGCCAGTCCCGAGCGCTGCAACTCCCTGATCATCGCGGGGATGCCGGACGCCCTGTTCTCCGCTACGAGCCGATCGCTGCCCGGCAGGAAGGTGTCCGACAGCAGCGAGGCGAGGAACGCGTTGCGCGACGAGCTGACGCCCTCGGCGCCGAGGTCCTCGAGCAGGACCGGACCGAAGAGGCCGCCTGGGCTGCGGACGACCAGCCGGTCCGGGTGCAGCTCGATCTGTACTTGGACACCCCTCGTGCCACCGCTGTAGTCGCGGTGCAGCACGGCGTTGACCACGGCCTCGCGAACCGCTTCCATCGGGTAGTCCGGCATCTCGCGCCTGCCGGAGCCGTCGACGAACGAACGGGTGCGCATGTGGCGGCGCAGCACCGCCATGGTCTCGGCCACCAGCTCGGGTATCGGGCCGCGGATCACCGGGTTGTCCGTGAAACGCGCTTCGGTGTCGTCACCGCCGTAGACCACGACCGACACGGTGAGCTGGGGGAAGTACTGCTGCGGGTAGGTGCCGAACGTCAACAGCCCGCCCAGGGACGGGACCAGGTGACCGTTGTCGGCACGGACCAGGACGCGCATGCGCTCCAATGCCGTGACCTCGTCCACGTCGCGGAACGCGCGGGTGGTCTGGCGGACGCGTTCGATCGTGCGACCGAAGGCGACCCGGTCCAGGTCGCCGACGACGGCGTCCGGCACGGCCTCCAGGTCGTAGCGGGGTTGGCCGCGGTTGGCGATCGCCAGACCGATCTCCACCTGCGTCATCCGGCGGTCGCCGTCACCGACGCGGACGTAGGAGCCGGACGCGATGCCCTTCGCCTCGACGTAGCAAGGCCGTTGGTCCGCTGGGAGCGGGTCGATCTCGGCGACCACGACCGGTGCGCCCTCGAAGTCCAGGACGTCCACCGCGATGCGCAGCGGCGGGTGCAGGGAGTCGCTCGCCTGCGAAGCCAGGTCGTCGCGCAACTTGGCCGGAGCCGTGAGCTCAACCGGCCGGAACCCCTCGTTCTCGGCCAAGCCCAGGACGAGGGTGCCGCCGTGGGTGTTGGCGAACGCGGACAGCGTCTCGAGCGTGCTCTTCGGCAGGCCGCCCGCAGCGGCCTTCACCTCGACGTCGGCCATCTCCGCGCCTGCTCGGCGCAGGCGGTCGACGAGTGAGGTCAACGCTGAGGTGTCCACCGGCACCACTCTCTGCTCTCAAGTACTCTCCAACTGAGTGGAGAGTACTTGAGAGTAGTGGGGAGTAGCGGAGGGTTATGACCCCTGTGCCGCGTGCGCGTCCAGCACCAGCGCGACCGCCTCGGTGACCCTGGCCGCGTGCGCCAGGTGCAGCCACTCGTCCGGCACGTGGCAGTTCGAGTCCGGTCCGATCACGCCGGTGACCACGAACTGCGCCTCCGGGTACGCCTCGTGCAGCAGCCCCATGAACGGGATCGAGCCGCCCAGCGACACGGTCCGCCACGGTGCGCCGAAGACGTCCTTGCCCGCCTCGTCGAGCACGGCGGACAGCCACGGGGCCAGCTCGGGCGCGTTCCAGCCGTCGGCGGCCTCGACGCGGGAGAGCTCCACGGTCGCGTTGTAGGGCACGTCGGTGGTGAGCAGCGTGCGCACCGCCTCCAGCGCGGCCGCGGAGGACGCGGTCGGCGGCAGGCGGAACGACAGGACCAGCGAGGTGTACGGGCGCAGCACGTTGCCCGCGTCGTCGGGCAGCGGCAGGCCCTCGGCGCCGGTCACGGACAGGGTGGGCCGCCAACCGGAGTTCAGCGCGAGCTCGACCTCGTCCGGCGACATCGGCTGCAGGTCGCCGACGCGCGGGACCGGGTCCCACAGGGCGCCCGGTGCGGCCTCGACGGCCTCGCGGACCTCCGCCAGCCGGTGAGCGGGGATCTCGACGTGCATCTCCGGCACCAGGACCTCGCCGGTCTCGGAGTTCTCGATGCGGTCGAGCAGGGTGCGGGCGATCCGGAACGACGACGGCACGATGCCCGACGCCATGCCGGAGTGCAGGCCGCCCTCCAGCACCCGCACGGTGACCGTGACCTGCACCAACCCGCGCAGCGACGTGGTCAGCCACATGCGGTCGTAGTCGGAGCCGCCCGAGTCGAGGCAGACGACCAGCGACACGCGGCCCAGCCGGTCGGACAGGTGCTCCAGGTACGCCGGCAGGTCGGGCGAACCGGACTCCTCACCGGTCTCCAGCAGCACGACGCAACGGGCGTGCGAACCGCCCGACGCGCGCACGGCCTCGATTGCGGCAACTGCGGCATAACCGGAGTAACCGTCATCGGCAGCGCCGCGCCCGTAGAGACGTCCGTCACGCAGCACGGGGGTCCAGGGGCCGAGTCCTTCGCCCCACCCGCCCACCGGGGGCTGCTTGTCGAGGTGTCCGTAGAGCAACACCGTGTCGTCGCCGGAGTTGCCGGAGGCCGGCACGTCGACCACGAGCAGCGGCGTGCGTCCCGCCAGTTGGACGACCTCCAGGGTCGCGCCGGGCAGGTTTCGCGAGGCGATCCACGCGCGCACGTGGTCGATGGCGGCGGCCAGTTCGCCGTGTTCCTCCCACGCCGGGTCGAAGGCGGGGGAAACGGCAGGCACGGCCACGAGCCGAGACAGGCTCGGGACGATCTCGGAGTCCCAGAGCGTCCGGACGGTGCTGGTCACAACGGAGCGGTCCACCTCTCGATCCTGTCACGACTCCGCCTCTGCCCGCGTCGTCAGACTCTTACCAGGAGGCCCGCACAGAAGTTAACGATCGGTAACCGGGACAGTGGCGTCCGGTAGTCGGACGGCCTACTCGGAGGGCAAAAGGTCGAACCTCCGACTGTTGTCCCTGATCAGAACGTTGACTCGTGTGTTACGAAGTGGGACGGGTCTCACCAACTCGGGTGAGGCCGTGTCAGGATGTGGTCGTAAGCCACCGTCACCGTCGACGGCTGCCTCCGGCCCCACAGGGCTGGCGGCGACCGCCGACGTCGCCGCACGAGGTCGTCACGAGCGATCGGGCGGTCGGAGAAGACAGAGGAGAAGGCGCATGTCGTCCCCTGAGCAATGGACGCACCCTGAGCCGGACGCAGCGCCGGCCGCCACTGCCGCGAAACCGACGGCGGAACAGGTGATCGCGGGCTTGCGAGCGACCGACGAGGGCGGCGCCGACCTGGTGCAGCTCCTCACCCCCGAGGGCGAGCGGGTCGAGCACCCCGACTTCGACATCGACATCACGGCGGAGGAGCTGCGCGGCCTGTACCGCGACATGGTCCTGATCCGCCGCGTCGACCGCGAGGCGAACGCGTTGCAGCGCAAGGGCCAGCTCGGCATCTGGGTGCCGCTGCTGGGCCAGGAGGCCGCGCAGATCGGTGCCGGCCGCGCGATGCGCCCGACCGACATGGCCTTCCCGAGCTACCGCGAGCACGGCATCGCGTGGACCCGCGGGATCAACCCGACGGAGCTGCTCGGCATCTTCCGCGGCACCGACCAGGGCACCTGGGACCCGGTCGAGAAGCGCTTCCACCCGTACACGATCGTCATCGGCAACCAGGTCCTCAACGCGGCCGGGTACGCGATGGGCCAGAAGTTCGACGGCAAGGTCGGCGACGACGAGGGAGAAGCCACCATGTGCTTCTTCGGCGACGGCGCGACCAGCCAGGGTGACGTGCACGAGGGCTTCGTGTGGGCCGCGGTCTACGACGCGCCGCTGGTCTTCTTCTGCCAGAACAACCAGTGGGCCATCTCCGAACCCACCGAGCGCCAGTCGCGCCTGCCGTTGTACCAGCGCGCTCGCGGCTACGGCTTCCCCGGCATCCGGGTCGACGGCAACGACGTGCTGGCCACGCTCGCCGTGACGAAGTGGGCGCTCGACGAGTGCCGCCACGGCAACGGCCCGATCCTGATCGAGGCGTTCACCTACCGGATGGACGCGCACACCACCTCCGACGACCCGACCCGCTACCGGCTGTCGGACGAGCTGGAGATGTGGAAGCTCAAGGACCCGATCGAGCGGGTCAAGGTCTACCTCGTGAAGCAGCAGTGGGCCGACAGCGCGTTCTTCGAGGGCGTCGAGGCGGATGCCGACAAGCTCGGCGAGGAGCTGCGGGAGTTCTGCACGAACATGCCCGACCCGCCGGCTGAACGGATCTTCAGCAACGTCTACGCGGAGGGGAACCCCAACCTCGACGCGCAGCGCGATGAGTTCCTCGACTACGTCTCGGGTTTTGCTGGAGGTGAGCACTGATGGCTGCTCCGACGATGGACCGCTCCACCGCTGCCGCCCCGGCGACCCCGGTGCAGACGCTCACGATCTCGAAGGCGCTCAACATGGGCCTGCGGGCGGCCATGGAGGCCAACCCCAAGGTCATCATGATGGGCGAGGACATCGGCAAGCTCGGTGGCGTCTTCCGCATCACCGACGGCCTGCAGAAGGACTTCGGTGAGCAGCGCGTGCTGGACACGCCGCTCGCGGAGTCCGGCATCATCGGCACCGCCGTGGGCCTCGCGATCCGCGGCTACCGCCCGGTGTGCGAGATCCAGTTCGACGGCTTCATCTTCCCCGGCTTCGACCAGATCGTGTCGCAGGTCGCGAAGCTGCACTACCGCACGCAGGGCAAGATCAAGATGCCCATCGTGATCCGCGTGCCGTTCGGTGGCGGCATCGGTGCGGTCGAGCACCACTCGGAGTCCCCGGAGTCGTACTTCGCGCACACCGCCGGCCTCAAGGTCGTCTCGTGCTCGAACCCGGCCGACGCGTACTGGATGATCCAGCAGGCGATCGACTGCGACGACCCGGTGCTGTTCTTCGAGCCGAAGCGCCGCTACTACGAGAAGGGCGAGGTCGACACCACGACCCAGCCCGGCAAGCTGTTCGAGTCGCGCGTGCTGCGTCCCGGCACGGACGCCACGCTGGTCGCCTACGGCCCGATGGTCCGCACCTCGCTCGACGCCGCCAACGCGGCCGCCGAGGACGGCACGTCGCTGGAGGTCATCGACCTGCGCACGCTGTCGCCGCTCGACCTGGAGCCGGTGTTCGAGTCGGTGCGCCGCACCGGCCGGCTGGTCGTCGTGTCCGAGGCGCCGTCCGAGTCCTCGATCGCCAGCGAGATTGCGGCCAAGGTCCAGCAGGAGTGCTTCTACTCCCTGCAGGCACCGGTGCTGCGGGTGACCGGTTTCGACACCCCGTACCCGCCGTCGAAGCTCGAGGAGGAGTTCCTCCCCGACCTCGACCGGGTGCTGCACGCCGTCGACCGCTCTCTCGCCTGGTAAGGGGACAACCGGAAATGCCGCAGTACAAGCAGTTCCCCCTGCCGGACACGGCTGAGGGGCTGACCGAGGCCGACATCCTCACCTGGCACGTGAAGCCGGGTGACACCGTCACGGTCAACCAGATCATCGTCGAGATCGAGACGGCCAAGGCTGCCGTCGAGCTGCCGTGCCCGTGGGCCGGCGTCGTGACCGAGCTGCTCGCGGAGCCCGGTCAGACCGTCGAGGTCGGCGTCCCGATCATCACGATCGACACCGACCCCGGTGGCGCGGCCGCACCCGCCCCCGCTCCTGCCGCGGCAGAGACGAACGGCACCTCGTCCGGCAAGATCGGCGAGGAGATGCCGGGCGGGCGCATCGCGACGCTCGTCGGCTACGGCCCGAAGTCCGGTGCGGCCAAGCGCCGTGCCCGCAAGGACGCCCCGGCCGTGGCCGGCGCCGCCGTCGCCGCGGTCACCCCGGCCGCCGTCGCGGCACCGCCGGCCCCCGCCCCGGCTCCGGCTCCGGTCGTCCCGGAACCCGTTGCGGCGGCTCCGGTCTCGGCCCCCGGCGGGTACGTGCCGCTGGCCAAGCCGCCGGTCCGCAAGCTCGCCAAGGACCTCGGCGTCGACCTGCGCGCGCTCACGGGCTCCGGCCCCGGCGGCGTGATCACCCGATCCGACGTGGAGAACGCGGTGTCCGCACCGGCCGCCGCACCCGTTGCCGCGTCCACTGTGGACAACGGCACGCGGGAGCGCCGGGTGCCGATCAAGGGCGTCCGCAAGGCGACCGCGCAGGCGATGGTGGACAGCGCGTTCACCGCACCGCACGTCACCGAGTTCCTGACGGTCGACGTGACGCCGATGATGGAGCTGCGGGCCCGGTTGAAGAACCACCCGGAGTTCCGCGGCGTGAAGCTGACGCCACTCGCGTTCTGCGCCAAGGCCGTGATCCTCGCGGCCCGCCGCACACCGGACGTCAACGCCACGTGGGACGCGGCGGCCAACGAGATCGTCTACAAGGACTACGTCCACCTCGGCATCGCGGCCGCCACGCCGCGCGGCCTGGTGGTCCCGAAGGTCCGCGACGCCGACCGCATGTCGTTGAAGGAACTGGCCGTCGCGCTGGACGAGCTCGCCACGGTGGCCCGCGAGGGCAAGACCGCGCCGGCCGACATGATGAACGGCACCATCACGATCACCAACGTCGGCGTCTTCGGCGTCGACACCGGCACGCCGATCCTCAACCCCGGTGAGTCCGCGATCCTCGCCCTCGGCGCGATCCGCGACATGCCGTGGGTGGTCGACGGCGAGATCAAGGTCCGCAAGATCTGCCAGCTCGCGCTGTCGTTCGACCACCGCGTGGTCGACGGCCAGCAGGGCTCGCAGTTCCTGTCCGACGTCGGCGCGCTGTTGGCCGAGCCGGGCATCGCGCTGACCTACTGATCCCAGGTCCGTGAAAGGCCCCCGTGCTGCGGCACGGGGGCCTTTTCGCTGTTCAGCCACCTGTTCGGCCAATCCGGCTTGACCCTCCAGCCACTGGAGACTGCACAGTTGTCCCCGTGACGCGCTACCAGATCGGCGAGCTGGCCAGGATGACCGGCCTGACCGTCAAGACCATCCGGTTCTACTCGGACTCGGGCCTCATCCCGCCCACGGACCGGACCGCCGGCGGGTACCGCACCTACGACGCGGAGGCCGTCGCCCGGCTCAAGCTCGTCCGCACCCTGCGCGACCTGGGTGTGGACCTGCCGACGGCCGGGCGGGTGCTCGCCAAGGAGGTGTCGGTGACCGACGTGGCGCGTGCACACGCTGATGCGATCGACGCGCAGATGAGGACGTTGCGGCTCCGCCGTGCCGTGCTGCGCGCCGTCGCCAAGGGAGGGGAGATGGAACTGATGAACGAGCTGGCCCGCATGTCGGACGAGGAGCGGCAGCGCATCCTCGACGACTTCTTCGAGGACGTGTTCGGGCCGTACGAGCTGGACCCGCAGTTCGAGCAGCACATGCGGTCCGTGCGGATCGAGCTGCCGGACGACCCGTCGCCGGAACAGCTGGAGGCCTGGGTCGAGCTCGCGAAGCTCGTGCAGGACCCGGACTTCCGCGCGTCGATCAAGCGGATGTCCCGGCAGCACGAGCAGTACCGCCGCGACAACGTGAACATGACCCCGCCGTCGAGCGGCAACCAGATGGAGACGTTCACCTACTCCATCGACCAGGCACGGCAGGCGATCGAGGCCGGCATCGCACCGGACTCGGCGGAGGCCGCGGAGGTCGTCGCCCGCGTCAACGCGAAGTGGGCGGAGGCGCTGGACGTGCCGAACGACGAGACCGTCGTGCGGCGGCTGCGCGAGTTCGCCGACTTCGCGGACCCGCGCGCCGAGCGGTACTGGGTGCTGATCGGCCGCGTCAACGGCTGGCCCGTCATGCCGGACAACACCCGCGAGCGCGAGTGGCTGCGCGCCGCCGGGGTGCCGCTGGGCTAGACCCTGCGCACGACGCGGGAATCAGCTGGGCGCCCAGCTCGTTCCCGTGGCGACGAAGGGGACGGCTCGCGGTGGACGGGGTCTTCAAGCCTCGCAAGACCCCGCCCCTCAGACGGCCTGAGGACGGCCTGGGGTGATCAACTCACTTGATCTGCATCCCGGAGATCATCCGCGACACCACCAGCCGCTGGATCTCCGACGTCCCCTCGAAGATGGTGAAGATCTTGGCGTCGCGGTGCATCCGCTCCACCGGGTGCTCCCGCGTGTAGCCGGCGCCGCCGAGGATGTGGATCGCCCGCTCGGTCGCCCACACCGACACCTCGGACGCCTTCAGCTTCGACATCGAGCCTTCGCCCGCGGTGAACGGCACGTTGTTGCGGCCCATCCACGCCGCCCGCCACACCAGCAGGCGTGACGCGTCGATCTCCATCCGCATGTTCGCGAGGTCGAAGGCGATCGACTGGTTCTCGATGATCTTGCGGCCGAACGCCTCGCGGTCCTTCGCGTACTCCAACGCGTAGTCGTAGGCGGCCCGTGCGACACCGACGGCCATCGCGCCCACGGTCGGGCGGGTGGTCTCGAAGGTCGCCATCGCCGCCTGGCCGCCGGCCTTCAGGCCCTCACGAGCTCGTGCCAGCCGGGCGTCCAACCGCTCCTTACCGCCCAGCACGCAACGGCCCGGCACCCGCACGTCGTCCAGGAACACGTCGGCGGTGTGCGACGCGCGCATGCCGTGCTTCTTGATCTTGCCCGGTGACGACAGGCCGGGGGTGCCAGGGGGAACGATGAAACCGGCCTGCCCGCGCGAGCCCAGGGCGGGGTCGACGACTGCGGTGACCACGTGCACGTTCGCGATGCCGCCGTTGGTGGCCCAGGCCTTCTGGCCGTTCAGGACCCACTCGTCGGTGGCCTCGTCGTAGCGGGCCCGCGTCCGGTAGCCCGCCACGTCCGAGCCCGCCTGGGGTTCGGAGGCGCAGAACGCCGCCAGCTTCGGGTCCGACTCGTCGCCGAAGCACTCCGGGACCCACTCGGCCAGTTGTTCCGGCTCGCCGCCCGCGAAGATGCCGGCGACCGCGAGACCGGTGCCCATCAACGACAGCGCGATGCCCGCGTCACCCCAGAAGAGCTCCTCGGTGGCGATGGGCAGCGACAGCCCGATCGGGTCGGCGAACCAGGTCGCGAGGGCCTCGAAGCCGTAGAGACCGATCTTCGCGGCCTCCTGGATGACCGGCCACGGCGTCTCCTCGCGCTCGTCCCACTCCGAGGCCGCCGGCCTGATGACGTCGCGAGCGAAACCGTGCACCCAGTCGCGCAGGTCGGTCTGGTCTTCGTTCAGTTCGAGCGAGAAGCCACCCACGGGAGAACCTTCCTACGCCTTCGGGATGTTGAACAGGCTCATGAACCCGGCCGCGAACCCCAGGTCGCCCTTGACCTTCAGCTTGCCCGTCATGAACAGCACGGGGGCTGACGCGTTGCCGGTCGCGAGCTTCAGGAAGTCGGCCGGCGTCAAGGTCACGATGGCGCGGGCCTCGCGGGTCACGCCCTTGTTGATGGTGCACGTCGCGTCTTCGATGATGGCCTCGTAGACGTCTTCGAGCACGTGGAAGTGCACGACGGCGCGGGTGGCACCGGCCCGGTCCGCGCGGAAGTGGACCTCCATGCGGCGGAACACCTCGTCCAGCACGCGCACGCGCAGCGCCGGGTCCGCGACGACCGCCTCGATCTGGTCCTTGGAGGCGCGCGAGATGATGCGGGCGAAGTTCGACGGGTCCATCTTCGAGAGGTCGAGGTCCGCGCCGCCGTCGGCCAGGGCGCCGAGGGCGTTCAGCAGGGCGGCGAAGTCGTCCTTGCCGAGCTTCTTCGGGTCGATGCCGCGTGCGATGACGTCGATGTCGACGTCCTTCAGCGCGGGGTCGTCCGGCGAGATCTGCTGCAACGTGCTGATGAGCTCGGCGGGGCTGAGCTTCGCGATGGCCTCGGTCGTGAGGTCGTGCGTCATCGAGACACCTCCTGGTACCTACTCGCGAGTAAGACTACTGGCGAGTAGATAGAGCGGCAAGCCGATCGGATAATCTTGCACCTCCGAACCGAGGGGTAGTGATGCGCACAGAAGGTCGAGCCAAGCGCTTGCCGCGCGCCGTGCGGGAGCGGCAGATCATGGATGCCGCCGTCGACGTGTTCTCGCGGCTCGGCTTCCACGCGGCGTCGATGGACGAGATCTCCGACGTCGCGGGCATCTCCAAGCCGATGCTCTACGCCTACCTCGGGTCGAAGGAGGAGCTGTTCGCTACCTGCATCCGGCGCGAGGCCACCAGGATGATCGAGGCCATCGCGACCGGCGTCGAGCCCGACCAGGAACCGGACGTGCAGCTGTGGAGCGGGCTGCGGGCGTTCTTCGGGTTCGTCGGGGAGAACCGGGCGAGCTGGCAGGTGCTGCACCGGCAGGCGTCCTCGCAGGGCGGGCCGTTCGCGGCCGAGCTCGCGGACATGCGCGGGCGCGCGGTGTCGCTGGTCGCGGCGCTGCTCACCCAGTCGACGAAGGCGCCGGCGACCACGCTGGAGGCCGAGTCGCTGGCGGCCGCGCTCGTCGGTGCCGGCGAGTCGCTCGCGGACTGGTGGCTCGACCACCCCGAGGAACCGGCCGGCGTGGTCGCCGCCCGGCTCATGAACCTCGTGTGGATGGGCTTCGGCGACCTCGTCGACGGCAACGTCTGGCACCCGCCGTCACGTCGCTGAGCCGAGCAGGTGGGGTCCCTTGCCCCAGACGGCGAACCCCCAGCCGTTCTCGTTCTCACGCGCGGAAAACTCCACGCGGCCGGGAATCAGCAACGGCTTCTTGAACCTCACGTCCACCGTCACGGCCTCGGGCAACCGGCCTTCCAGCGCCGCGAGGCACCGCGCCTTGGTCCACATCCCGTGCGCGATCGCCCGCGGGAACCCGAACAGCTTGGCGCTCAACGGATGCAGGTGGATCGGGTTGCGGTCGCCGGACACCGCGCCGTAACGCCGCCCGATGTCCGCGGGCACCCGCCACTGCGCCGACCCGGCCGGCCGCCGCAGCTCCTCACCGGAGGACGAGCCGGAACCGGTGCGCCGCAGGTAGGTCGACACCCCTTCCCAGACACCGGACACCGCCGTCACCACGTCGAGCTGGCTGCCCTGCGGGTGCGGGCGAAGGTCGCGCGCCGACACCGTGACCTCCAGCGGTTCGTCCAGGCGCAACGGCCGCGACTGCGTGATCCGGTTCGCGACGTGCACCAGACCGGGCAGCGGGAACGGGAAACCGGCCCCCGTCATCAGCTCCAGCTGCAACGGGAAACCCAGCACGTGCGGATAGGTCAACGGCAACGCGTCGCGCAGCCCGAACCCGCACACCTCGTTGTACACCGCCAGGTGCTTGAGCGAGACGTCGTAGGTGGCCGAAACCGGTTGTGCGGCAAGGGAGTCACCGCGCCGGAACGCCGTGAGCGCCGCCTTCAGCAACATCACGCCCCCAGCAGCATCTGGCCGCACACCCGCACGACGTTCCCGTTGACACCACCGGATCCGGGCGCGGCGAACCACGCGACGGTCTCCGCGACGTCGGAGGGCAGCCCGCCCTGCGACAGGCTGTTCATCCGCCGCCCGACCTCGCGGGTCAGGAGCGGCACGGCCGCGGTCATCTTCGTCTCGATGAAACCGGGTGCGACGGCGTTGATGGTGGCGCCGCGCTCGGCGAGCACCGGTGCCAGCGACGTGACCATCCCGATCACGCCTGCCTTCGAGGTGGCGTAGTTGGTCTGCCCGACGTTGCCCGCGATCCCGGCGATCGACGACACCCCGACGATCCGCCCGCCGGTCCGCAGCACGTCGCCGTCCAGCAGGGCCGCGTTGATCCGCTCCTGGCAGGCCAGGTTGACCTCCAGCACGGCGTCCCACTTGTCGGAGTCCATGCGCGCCAACGTCTTGTCACGGGTGATGCCCGCGTTGTGCACGACGACGTCCACGCCGCCGTGCCGTTCCATCAGGTACGAGGTCAACCGAGCCGGGTCGCCGGTGATGTCGAGCTGCAACGCCGACCCGCCGACCACGTTCGCGACCCTGGACAGGTCCTCGCCGGCCGCCGGGACGTCCAGGCACACCACGTGCGCGCCGTCGCGGGCCAGCGTCGTGGCGATCGCCTCGCCGATGCCGCGCGAGGCACCCGTGACCAGCGCGACCTTGTCCTCCAGCGTGCCGGTCGACGCGGCTCCCGACACGTGGACGACCTGGCCGGACACGTACGCGGACCGCCCGGACAGCAGGAACCGCAGCGTCGACTCGGCACCGTCCTCGGCGCCGTCGGCGACGTACACCAGGTTCGCCGTGCCGCCGCGGCGCAGCTCCTTGCCGACCGAGCGCACGAACCCTTCGAGGGCCCGCTGCGCCACAGAGTCCGGCGACCGCCCGATGACGACCACCCGCCCGCACGGGCCGAGCTGCGTGATCACCGGGTGGAAGAAGTCGTGCAGCTGCCGCAGGCCGGCCACGGTCTCGATGCCGGAGGCGTCGAACACCAGCGCGCCGTAGGGCGCCGAGCCGGTTTCGAGCGTCTTGAGGAAGGGCAGCCGGGAGGTGCCACCGACCAGGACCGGTGTCGCCAGTGCGGCGTCGCGGCGGAGCGGATGCGGGTTCGGCAGGCCGAGCCTGCGCACGAGCTGGCGGCCGAGTCCCGACGAGGCGAACTTCTGGTACCTGTCCACGTCACACAACCTACTCGCTAGTAAGTCTACCCGCTAGTAGGTAGTATGGCAGCATGCGAGTAGCGATCATCGGCGGCAACCGCATCCCGTTCGCCCGCTCGAACGGCCCGTACGCCACCGCGTCGAACCAGGACATGTTCACGGCGGTGCTGGACGGCCTGGTGAGCCGCTTCGGGTTGCAGGGCGAACGCCTCGGCGAAGTGGTCGCCGGCGCCGTGCTCAAGCACTCGCGCGACTTCAACCTCGTCCGCGAGTCGGTGCTGGGCAGCAGGCTCAGCCCGCAGACACCCGCGTACGACCTCCAGCAGGCGTGCGGCACCGGCCTGCAGGCGATCATCGCGGTGGCCAACAAGATCGCGCTCGGCCAGATCGAGTCCGGCATCGCGGGCGGCGTCGACACCACCAGCGACGCGCCGATCGGCGTGAACGAGGACTTCCGCAAGCTGCTGCTGGAGTTCAACCGCACCCGCAAGGTCGGTCTGCTGGCCAAGCTGCGGCCCGGCCACGTCGTCCCGCACCTGCCGCGCAACGGCGAACCGCGCACCGGCAGGTCGATGGGCGAGCACGCCGCGCTGACCGCCGCCGAGTACGGCATCACCCGCGAGGACCAGGACGAGCTGACCGCGCGCAGCCACCGCAACCTCGCCCGCGCCTACGACGAGGGCTTCTTCGACGACCTCGTCACGCCCTACCTCGGCCTCACCCGCGACCAGAACCTGCGCCCGGACAGCAGCGTCGAGAAGCTCGCCAAGCTCAAGCCGGTCTTCGGCGACACCATGACCGCGGGCAACTCCACCCCGTTGTCCGACGGCGCCTCCGCGGTGCTGCTCGCCACCGAGGAGTGGGCGGCGGCCCGCAACCTCCCGGTGCTCGCGTACCTGACGTTCGCCGAGACCGCCGCCGTCGACCACGTGCACGGCGGCGAAGGCCTGCTCATGGCCCCGGTGCACGCCGCACCGCGGATGCTCGACAAGGCGGGGCTCAAGCTGCAGGAGTTCGACTTCTACGAGGTGCACGAGGCGTTCGCGTCCCAGGTCCTCGCGACGCTGAAGGCCTGGGAGACCGACCTCGGCGAGATCGACCGCGCCAAGCTCAACGTCAACGGCTCGTCGCTCGCCGCGGGGCACCCGTTCGCGGCGACCGGTGCGCGGATCGTGGCGACGCTCGCGAAGCTGTTGCACCAGAAGGGCAGCGGGCGCGGGTTCGTGTCGATCTGCGCGGCCGGCGGCCAGGGGATCACGGCGATCCTGGAGCGATGAGTTCCGCGCGGTCCCGAGGTCAGCACATCCGACCCGTTCACGGAGAAGGATGACGACCATGACCTTGCAGGACGTGCTGGAGAAGCACCGCGGGACCACCCCGAACGCCGTGGCGCTCGTCGCCCGCGGTGACGACGTGGAGGTCGCGGCGGTCGGCGGCGAGACCCGCGACTCGGCGTTCGCGGTCGCGTCGGTGACCAAGCCGGTCGTCGCGTACGCCGCGCAGCTGCTGGTGAACGACGGCCGGATCGCGCCGGACGACCCGGTCGCGCGGTGGCTGCCGGAGCTGGCCGAGCCGAAGGTCGTCCGCACGCCGCAGGGGCCTGCCGACGACGTGGTGCCCGCGACGACGCCGATCACCGTCCGGCACCTGCTGACCTCGCGGTCCGGCTGGGGCTTCACGGCGGACTTCTCGTTGCCCGCCACGCGGGTGCTGTTCGAGAAGGCGCACCTGCACGGCGTGCCGGAGCTGCCCACGCCGGACGAGTGGTTGCCGCGCCTCGCCGAGGTGCCGCTGCTGCACCAGCCGGGCGCGGGGTGGACCTACAACACCTCCTACGACGTGCTCGGCGTGCTGGTCCACCGCGTCACCGGCTCGTTGCCCGACTTCCTGGCCGAACGCGTCTTCGCGCCGTTCGGCATGACCGCCACGGGCTTCGTGAGCCCCGTCTTCCCGTCCGGCGCCGGTGGCCTGAGCTCCACGGCGGACGACCTGCTGGCGTTCGGCCGCGGTCTGCTCGCGAGCGACCTGCTGCCGGTGCTCGCGACCGACACGACCTCGGCGGCCGAGCGGGCGGCCGCGCGGATCTTCCTGGAGGGGCAGGGCTGGGGCTGCGGCGGCAGCGTCGACGTAGCGGACGTCGACCCGTGGAACGTCCCCGGCCGCTACGGCTGGGTCGGCGGGTCGGGCACTGCGCTGCACGTCGTCCCGGCGCAGCGGAAGGTGACCGTGCTGCTCACGCGCACGGCCATGACGAGTCCCGAGCCGGCGCCGGTCATGCGCGACTTCTGGGAACTCGCTGCCGGATAGCACCCTCCGTCGCGCACACCTGCCCACGGCTGCCCTGGAGCGCTGGGCGGGCCGGAGCTAGTCGAGCAACGCCCAGGCCGCGGTGCAGGTCGCGGTGACCGTGATCTGCTGCGCCTTGAGGTTCAGCTGGTCGACCATTCCGGCCGGCCCGGCCATTTCGAACGACGCGCTGCGCATCATCTTCGGCGAGTAGCCGCCGCCGTCCGTGTCGCCGATGCGCAACAACGGCCCGAGCCGCCGCCCCAGCGCGTTCGCGTAGCCCTCGGCGCGGCGCAACGCGTCGGCCACGGCCTCCTTCTGCGCCTCGCGGACCGCCTCGGTGTCGTCGACGAGCGTCCACGACGGTCCGTTGACCCACGACGGCTCGGCCTGCACCAGCTCGGCGAGCAGGCCGTCGAGCTTGTCGAGGTCGGACACCCAGATCACGTACTGCTGGGTGGCGCGGCTGCCGATGCGCTGGTTGTTGTCCCAGTTGTCGTGCACGGACAGCTGGCGCGACCGCACCTCGAAGTCCGCCAGCAGCGGTTCCACGGCGGAAATGCGCTGGTTGAGCGTGCTCACCGCCTCGGACCGTTCGGCGCCGAGCGCCTCGAACGTCACGTCCACCTGGGCGCGGTCGGCGGTCCGCTCGACCTCGCCGGTCCCCTTCGTCACCACTTCAGCCACACCACCCACCCAACCGCCACCCCACTCCATCCGCAACCACTACCCCCTCCAGCTCTCCCTCCAGCACCCCCAATCCTCACTTCGCGAGTGCACGCGGGGAGCTTTCGTACCCTCCTAGGGCACGCGGGGTCCCCGCGTGCCCCTTGGAGCGGGCCTGGAGCGGGCCGCCGGGCCGTACGTCGGCCGGTCTCTGCCTGGGCGTGAGGGATGACCGGTGTTGTCCGGTCGTTCACGTTGTCCACCGGCGATTCATCGGCGTGTGCCCCACCTCACCGGATAATCGCGTGCTTTCGACGGGCTCAGGGTGCATACTTGAGTCACCAGCCCAACAGATCTCCGAGAGGGAAGTGCAGACCGAGATGAACTTCGCAGCGAAGCTCCGCGCCCGTCGTGCCGAGGCGCGCAACCGGAAGGCCGTGGCTCGCGCGATCGACATGGCCACCACCCCGGCCATGCGTCACGAGCTGATGGCCATCGCCCAGGCTCAGGTCACCACCCTGCGCTGACACTCGAGAACCCGGCACTCGCACGGCGCCCCGGCGCGAGTGCCTCCCCAACGGGAACCCCTGGAGCACCTCCCGCGCTCCAGGGGTTTCATTCTGTTAAACGTGATCCACGCCACAGTATGCTGGCCGTGTAACAGAGCGCATCGGTCCGCCGATGTCACGGATGACCTCGCGGTGCTGTCGGACCCCCGACCTGGCAGCACCGCGAGGTTTCTTGTTTGCTGGGGGCATGAAGATCGCCGTGCTCGGCACCGGCCTCATGGGTGCCCCGATCGCAGCCAACCTCGCCGCCGCCGGACACGACGTCCGGGTCTGGAACCGCACCCGCGCCAAGGCCGAACCGCTGGCCGCGCAGGGCGTCACCGTCGTGGACACGCCCGCGGGGGCCGTCGACGGCGTCGAGGTCGTGCTGACGATGCTCAACGACGGCCCCGCCGTCACCACGACCATGCAGGACGCGGCCCCCTCGCTGCCGCACGACGCGGTGTGGGTCCAGGCCTCCACGGTCGGCATCGAGTCGACCGAGGACCACATCGCGCTCGCCCGGTCGCTCGGGCTGGAGTTCGTGGACGCCCCGGTCCTCGGCAGCACCAAACCGGCCCAGGACGGCACCCTCGTCGTGCTCGCCGCGGGTGTCGAGGAGCTGCGCGAACGGGTGCAGCCGGTGTTCGACGTGATCGGCGCCCGCACGATGTGGGTCGGTGAGGCGGGTGCGGCGACGCGGTTGAAGCTCGTCGCGAACAGCTGGGTCCTCTCGCTGACCGCCGCGGTCGGCGAGGCCGTGGCGCTGGCCGAGTCCTCCGGTCTCGACCCGAGGCTGTTCCTGGAGGCCGTCTCCGGTGGCCCGCTGGACTGCGCGTACCTGCAGACGAAGGGCAACGCGATCATCGAACGCTCCTTCCCGCCGGCGTTCACCGTGCAGAACGCCCTCAAGGACGCGCTGCTCGTGAACGAGGCAGCCACGCGGGCCGGGGTGCAGCTGGACGTGGCGCAGGCCTCGGGCGCCCGCCTGAACCGCGCGGTCACCCGAGGCCACGGCGACGAGGACCTGGCCGCCGCCTACTACGCCAGCTTCAAGAACTAGTTCCGCACCGACCAGGCACCCTTGGCGGGCGTCCAGTAGAAGGTCGAGCCCTCGAAGACCTGCATCCGGCCGCCTGCCTCGCCGGCCCAGTCCTTCTCGGCCTCCCTCGGGTAGCCGTGGGTGTGCTCGTCCCCGGTGCTCATGAACTTCGAGAGGATGTCGCCGTACACCGGGTACGCGCTGGTGCGTGCGCTCCAGTACCAGATGCCGTTCTGGAACTTCTGGTAGCGACCGCCGTTCGCCCCCGGCGCCTCCTCCATGAGGGGATAGCCCCACCGGTGCTCGTCACCGGCGTTCATGAAGTTGGTCAGGATCTCGCCGTAGACGGGGAACGCCCCGGTGGCCGCTGTCCAGTAGAAGTGCGCCACCTGGAACTGCTGCCATCGGCCGCCGTGCGCGCCCGGTGACTCGTCGTTGACCGGGTAGCCCCAGCGGTGCTCGTCACCGGTGTCCATGAACCTGGTGAGGATGTCGCCGTACACGGGGTGGGCGTTGAGCGCGGGCGTCCAGTAGATGTTGCCGCGCTGGAAGCCCTGCCACCGGCCGCCGGGAGCGCCGTCCTGCTCGTTGTTCACAGGCGCGCCGACGACGCTGTTCTCCGCGCCCATCGCACGCCACTTGACGCCGATGTCGCCACCGACCGCGATCCTGACCTCGTCGAGCATCTGCCGCGCCTTGGCCTCGGCCTGGTCGTAGCGGGCGGGGCAGCACGAGCGCTGCACCTTGTCCGCGAGCAGACCCGCGGTGAGGTTCGGGTACTTCGGTTCCACCCGCTGCGCCTCGGCGAAGAAGCGGTCGGCGGCGTACGCGACGTTCATGATCTGCTCCGGCGTGCCCCAGCCCTGCGAAGGCCGTTGCTGGAACACGCCGAGCGAGTCGCGGTCGCCGCAGCCCAGGTTGTTCATGTGCGACTCGACCCAGCCCGCCTCGAACCCGGCGAGCATCACCTTCGCCGACACCCCGCGGCGGACGCCGACGTCGTGCACGGTCCGGGTGACGTTGATGTCGCGGTTGGCCGGCACCGCGCACGCCGCCTGCATCTCGGCGTTGGAGATGTGCGCGGGTTCGGCCTGGGCGACGCCCGCCAGCGAGAGCAGGGACAGCGTTGCGAGAGCGAGAACTGCCTTCCTCATCGCCGTCACCCGTTCCGGACGGACCAGGCGCCCTTGGCGGGGGTCCAGTAGAAGGTGGAGTTCTCGAACGTCTGCATGCGGCCGCCCGTCTCGCCGGCCCAGTCCTTCTCGGCCTCCTTCGGGTAGCCGTGGGTGTGCTCGTCGCCGGTCGACAGGAACTTGGTCAGGATGTCGCCGTAGACGGGGTACGCGCTGGTGCGCGCGCTCCAGTACCAGATGCCGTTCTGGAACTTCTGGTAGCGACCGCCGTTGGCGCCGGCCGCCTCCTCCATGAGCGGGTAACCCCAGCGGTGCTCGTCGCCCGCGTTCATGAAGTTGGTCAGGATCTCGCCGTACACCGGGAAAGCGCCGGTCGCCGCGGTCCAGTAGAAGTGCGCGGTCTGGAACTGCTGCCACCGGCCGCCGTGAGCGCCGGGCGACTCGTCGTTGACCGGGTAGCCCCAGCGGTGCTCGTCACCGGTGTCCATGAACCTGGTCAGGATGTCGCCGTAGACCGGGTGGGCGTTGAGCGCAGGGGTCCAGTAGATGTTGCCGTGCTGGAAGCCCTGCCAGCGACCGCCGGGAGCGCCGTCCTGCTCGTTGTTGACCGGGGCGCCCACGACGCTGTTCTCCGCGCCCATCGCACGCCACTTCGTGCCGATGTCGCCGGCGACGTTGTACGAGACGATGTTGTTGTAGCGGATCGGCGTGTACTTGGCGGCCGTCGCGGCCGACCAGTTGCGCTCCACCGTGGGCGAGCCGTTCGGACCGGCCTGCTCGCGCACCCGCGGCATCGTCCGCGCGGCGTCGGCCCAGCCGATGAACAACGCGGTGTGCTGGCCCGGCCAGTTCAGCGCGTCACCCGGCTGCAGGTCTGCCCGGTTGATCGTGTGCGACACCTGGTGCAGCGTCGACGTGGTGTAGGAGTGGGCCAGCCCCCAGATCATCGACAGGTAGCCGCTGCAGTCGGTGCGGTACGAGCCGAACTGGTTGTTGTGGCAGGCGCTCTGGCTGTACGGCACCCGCGCCTGGAGCCACGTCGTCGACCTGGCCAGCGCCTCGTCCCTCGCGGTCTGCTTGCCCGCGGGGTAGTTGCCGCAGTTGAACATCACGCCGATCTCGTCGGCGGTGGCCACGTTCGCGTTCGCCGTCCCCATGACGAGCGCGACGGCCACGGCTGTCGTGCCGAGCAGTTCTCGAACCTTCATGTCAGTCCCCCTCTTCGAACGTGGACCCAGGTTCGGGGGCCGGTCTGCAAGGCGTCTCCAAGTCCGCTGCAAGCCACCTGCAGTCCCGCCGATCGGCCGGTCCGCCGCCCGCCCGCCGCTGGCTAGCGTCGGAGCGTGAACAGACTCGTACGCTCCCTGCTGGCGTTCGGCCTGGTATCAGCGCAGGTCACGGCCACAGCGGCGGTCGCGACCGCCGCCACCGACATCAAGGACCGCATCGCAGCCATCCCCGGTGTGCGGATCATCAGCGAGGGCACGTCCGGCACCGCCAGGACGTTCGTGCTCGGCATCCAGCAGCCCGCGGACCACCGCAAGCCGCGCGGCCAGCGGTTCGAGCAGCGGTTCTCGTTGCTGCACAAGGACGTCTCCCGCCCGATGGTGCTGCACACCACGGGTTACAACCTGCCCGGCACGATCGGCGCCTCCGAACCGGCCCGGCTCGTCGACGGCAACCAGCTCAGCGTCGAACAGCGGTTCTTCGCGCCCTCGCGCCCGTCACCGGCCGACTGGGACGACCTGACCATCTGGCAGGCGGCCAACGACCACCACCGGATCGTCACGGCGTTCAAGGAGCTCTACGGGGCGAAGTGGCTGTCGACCGGTGCCAGCAAGGGCGGCATGACGTCGATCTACCACCGGCGGTTCTTCCCGCGCGACGTCGACGCCACCATCGCCTACGTCACGCCGAACGACGTGGTGAACGACCGCGACACCTACGGCGAGTTCATCCGCGAGGTCGGCACCGACCCGTCCTGCAACCGCCGGCTCGAAGGCGTGCAGCGGCAGCTGTTGCAGCACCGCGACGAGATCGTGGCCAGGCTGACCGCGCGGGGCTACACGTTCCAGCAGTTCGGCGGCGGGCACCGGGCGCTGGAGGTGCTGGTGCTCGACACGCCCTTCACGTTCTGGCAGTACGGCACCCAGGAGCAGTGCGCGCTGGTTCCGGGCGCCGGTGCGTCCGTGGACGACCTCTGGACGTTCATCGACAAGACCGTCGGCTGGGACTTCTACAACGACGCGGGCGTCGCGCCCTACGCGGCGTACTACTACCAGGCTGGCACGCAGCTCGGCTGGCCGGAGGCGGACGAGTCGGCGGTGGCGGACCTGCTGCGCCACCCCGGCGTCTCGGTGCCGCGCACGATGGTGTCCCCCGACATCAGGTTCCCGCGCTTCGACCGGCACGCCATGAAGGACGTCGACCGCTGGGTGCGCCACCAGGGCAACCGCCTGCTGTTCGTGTACGGGCAGAACGACCCGTGGAGCGCGGAACCGTTCCGGCTCGGGCCCGGCACCCGTGACTCGCTGTCGTTCGAGGTGCCCGCCGGCAACCACGGCGCGAACATCGCGAAGCTGCCGGAGGACCGGCGCGCGGCGGCCACGGCGGCGGTGCTGCGGTGGGCCGGCGTGTCCTCCCCGGTCTCGGCCGCGCTGTCCGACACCGGCCCCGACCCGGACTCGCTGGACGCGCTGCGGGCCCGCCGCGGCTGAGGCAGGCTGACGGGCGTGAAGCCGTTGCTCGTGGTCGACGCCGCCAACGTCGTGGGTTCGGTGCCCGACGGGTGGTGGCGCGACCGCGCGGGCGCGGCCGAACGCCTGCGCGACGCGCTGCGCGGCCGGGACGAGGAGGTCGTCCTGGTCGTGGAAGGCAAGGCGCGCACCGTGTCCAGCGTCGACGACGTGCGGGTCGTCGCCGCGGAGCACTCCGGTGACGACACCGTCGTCGAGGTCGTGCGCACCGAGGGCGCCGGCCGCGCGGTGACGGTCGTGACCGCCGACCGCGAGCTGCGGCGGCGGGTGGCGGAGCTCGGTGCCGAGGTGGCCGGACCCACCTCGGTGCCGCGCCGTTAGGCCCTAGAGGCGGAAGAGCCGTTCGAGGACCTGCGCCACGCCGTCCTCCGTGTTCGGCGGCGCGTGGTTCGCACAGGCCTGCTTCACGAGCGGGTGCGCGTTGCCCATCGCGTAGGCCGTGCCCGCCCAGCCGAGCACCGACAGGTCGTTGGGCATGTCCCCGAATGCGACGACCTCGTGCTGACCGATGCCGCGCGTCGCGCAGAGGGCTTCGAGCGTGGCGGCCTTCGACACCCCCGGCGGGCTGATCTCCAGCAGCCCGAGCCCGCCCGAGTGCGTGACCGAGACGTGCTGGCCGACCGCCTCCCTGGCGATCTCCATCATGTGGTCGGACTCGCTGTCCGGCGCCCACGCGAGCATCTGCACCACCTGGTGCGCCTCGTCGAGGACGTGGTCGAGCAGCTCCAGCGTCCGGTGCGGGTTGTTGGCGCTGAACCCGCGGAAAGCGGGCTCGCACAACACCTCCAGGCCGGTCTCGACCGCGATGCCGACGTTCGGGATGACGTTCGCGAGCGCCTCCGACACCGTCCGCACGACGTCCAGCGGCACCGTCTGCGCGTGCGTGACGCTCTGGCCGGCCAGGTCGTAGACGATCGCCCCGTTGGAGCAGACCGCGGTCCCGGTGAACCCGAGGTCCGCCACGAACCGCGGCGGCCGGGCGGTCACCACGACGACGTCCGCGTCGACGGCCTCCAGCGTGGCGCGCGTGCGGTCGCTGAGCACACCGCCCGGCTGCAGCAGGGTGCCGTCGAGGTCGGTGGCGATCAGCCTGATCATCGGCCGATTATCGGGCACCGGCCGCGCGTGCGGGACGGGTTTTCCCGTCGCACGGGCGGGCGTGGGCGCGAAGTCGACCTTCCGGCAGGATCACCCCATGACTCACCGCGTGAACGACATCCCGCTCCCGGTCTGGTTGCCGGAGAGCGGAACCGGCCCCGGCATCGTGCTGATCCAGGAGATCTTCGGGCTGGACTCCTACCTGCAGGGGGTCGCCGCCGACCTCGCCGCGCGCGGGTACGTCGTGGCGATCCCCGAGCTCTTCCACCGCTTCCAGCCGGGCTGGGTCGGCGAGCACGACGAGGCCGGCGTCGCGCGGTCCATGGAGGTCGTGCAGGGCCTGGACTTCCCGCAGGCCGTGCAGGACGTGGTCGCGTCGGTGCAGTACCTGCGCTCGCTGCCCGAGGTCTCCGGCGGGGTCGGCGTGTTCGGCTTCTGCCTGGGCGGGACGCTCGCGTTCAACGCCGCCGCGGTCTCCGACCCGGACACCGCCGTGTCGTTCTACGGCTCGGGCGTGCCGGACCAGGTCGCGCTGCTGGACCAGGTGTCCTGCCCGATCATCTTCCACTTCGGCACCGAGGACGACTTCATCCCCGGCTACCAGAAGGTGGTCGACGCGTCCGACTCGCACGAGGGCGCCGAGGTGCACCTGCAGCCGGCCGGGCACGCGTTCCACAACCACCTCGGCCACTTCCACGACAAGGCCGCCGCCGACCGCGCGTGGGACCTGACGACGGCGTTCCTGGACCGCACCCTGCCCGTGGCGTAGTGCGGTCGTCCCGACTGCGGCTTCGTCCGGTTGGCTGACGACGTCCTTTCACCTGCCCCGTACGCTCCGGGCAGTGGGAGGGTGAATGAGCCAACCGGACGATCCACGCAGTTCGGTGCCCCGCGAACTCGCGCCACTTCTGCGCCGGGAGATACCGCCGCTCGCCGTGAGCATCTTCGAGGCGATCGAGAAATCGATTCCGGAGTACCAGCATTTCCGGGAAAATGTCATCGAAGGCATTCAGCAGGCGCTGGACAAGTTCGTCGACCACATCGCGGCACCCGATGCGCTGGTCTACCCGCACGACATCCACCGCAAGCTCGGCGCCTGGGAGTTCAAGTCCGGCCGCAGCCTGGACAGCCTGCAGGCGGCCTACCGGATCGGCGCTCGGGTGGCGTGGCGGCACGTGTGCGCGTTCGCGGAGCGGCGGACGCTGTCGCTGCACCTGATGAGCGTGCTCGGCGAAGCCATGATCGCGCACGTCGACGAGCTGGTGAGCCTGTCGGTCGACGGGTACGCCGCGGCTCAGGCCAGTGCCGCCGGCACGCTGGAGCGCAAGCGCCGGCGGCTGACGGAGCTGCTGGTCGGTGACCCGCCGGTGCCGTGGCAGTCGGTCGTCGACGCGGCGGACGTGGCGGCGTGGCCGATGCCGGACTCGCTGTGCGCGGTGGCGCTGGAGCCGTCGTCCGGGCACGTCGACGAGCTGCTGCTGCCGCAGGACGTGCTGGTCAACCTCGAAGACGCCACGCCGTACGTGCTGGTCCCGAACCCGGTCGAGGTGCCGCGCATGGTCCGCGCGGTGGGCTGGCGGGCCGTGGTGGGGCTGGCCGTGCCACCGCGGGAGGCGCGCCGGTCGCTGGCCTGCGCCCGCCGGGTGCTGGCGCTGTCGAACGCCGGGGTGCTGCCCGGTGACCAGGTGCTCGACTGCGCCGACCACCTGGTCGAGCTGACCCTGCTCGCCGACGAGTTCTTGGCCCGTCAGCTGGCCGAACGCGCGTTGGCGCCCCTCGCGCCGTTGACCGCCCGGCAACGCACGAAGCTCGCCGAGACGTTGTTCGCCTGGCTCTCCGCCCGCGGTGGCGCACCGGAGATCGCGGCCAGGCTGGCGGTCCACCCGCAGACCGTGCGATACCGGGTGAACCAGTTGGAGGAACTGTTCGGCGACCGTTTGCAGGACGCCGGCGAACGCTTCACGCTCGAACTCGCACTGCGGGTCCGCGCGTTTTTGGGTCTCGACTGACAAATCGCACCGCGGCAATTATTACGCGGATGACAAAAACGCGCTAATGCTTGCTTTGCATTGTCGGCGTCGCTACCTTACTGACCAGTAGCTCCATTCCCTGCAGTTCGATGCCGCACTCAGGAGAACCCTGCCATGAAACTCGGAATCATCGCACGTGCCGCCGCGGTCGTCCTGTTCGCCGGAGCGACGAGCATTGTCGCGGCGGGCACCAGCCAGGCCGCCGACGTGACCCTGAACATCACGTACTCCTGCACGTTCACCCTGATCGGCCTGCAGGACCAGCCGTCCACGGTCACCGCGACGAACCTGCCGGACTCCGCCACCGTCGGCACGCCCACCGCGGGCGGTCAGACCCAGGTCGTCTCGACCGTCTCCGCCGCGGCCACGGGCGTGCTGAACTGGCTCGGCGCCGCGACCGTCGAGGGCACGCTGAGCACCACGAACACGATCAACAACGCGGGCAGCGTCTCGTCGGTCACGGCGACGCTCGCGATCCCGAAGACGAACGTCGCCTCCTCCGGGACGTTCAACGTGACCGGCACCGGCACGTTCCCGTCGCTGACGCTGACCAAGGCGGGCACCACCACGGTCAACCTCGGCAACGCCTCGCTGACGCTCACCCCGCGCCACGCGGACGGCTCGACGACGTTCCTCGGCACCTTCACCTCGCCGTGCACCGTCAAGGCCGGCCAGAACACCAAGCTGCACGAGTTCCAGGTGGTGTAAGGCCCTTTCAGGCGATACAAGGCACCGCGAGCTGCGTGGAGAAGAACCTCTCCAGCGGCTTGCGGTGCAGCCTGCGTTCCACGGCGATCAGCTCGTTGTGCCGGTAGTGCTCGACCTGCACGTTGGTGACGACGAACCCGGTGCGCCGCCTGGCCGGCATCTCGTCGTAGAGCAGTGCGTTCTGTCCTTGCGGCACAACGACGTCCGCCAGCCCCTCCGGGATCTCCCGAGCCCTGGTCGCGATCGCCGCCGCCAGCGCGTCCGGCCGGTTGCGCAGCTTGCGGTGCGGCCACGGCACCCCGTGGTGCTCGGCCTCCAGCGTCCGGTGCAGCGCCCTCGTCGAGTGCCGGATCGCCCTGATCGAGTCACCCGCCGCCAGGTGCACGTGCGGCACGTCGAGCGTGGTGTCCCGCTTGAACCCGGTGCACGCGATGACCCGGTCGTAGTACAGCTCCCCGGTGTCCAGCACCGCCTTGAACCCCTTGCCGTGCCTGGCGATCCGCCGCACGGTCCGCCCCACCGTGTGGGTGACCGCCGCCGTCGACGACACCAGGTCCGCCGTCTCGAACGCGCTGTGCCCCCGCCCGATGATCAGCACCCGCTGCCCCGCGTACACCGTCGGGTCGGTGCTGGCCGTCGCGTACGTCTCCGCGAGCCCGATCCCCTCGATCCGCGGCAGGTGCTCCTTCGCCCGCCCGGTGGCGAGGATGATCCGCTCCGCCTCGATCCGCCCGTGCGCGTGCCGGACCTCGTTGCCCCGGATGCCCTCGACCCGCGTCCGGTACCGCACGTGCAACGGCCGCGCGAAGTCCTCCAGGTACCGCACCAGCTCGTCCGCCGGCGGGAACGCCCGCTTGCTGTACCGCTCGAACGGCGTGCCGAACAACGAGTTGTCGTCCGTCGCCAGCACCCGGTGCCGCGGGAACTCGCGGAAGAACGTGCCCGCAGACGGCCCCGCTTCGAGGATCACGTAGTCGCGCCCGGCCTCGTGCAGGAAGTGCCCCATCTGCAGACCCGCCGGACCGGCGCCGATCACCAGGTACTCCACCATCGCGCACCTCCCGGCGACCTCTACGCCGACGGCACGTAAACGGTTCAGAACCTGTCGACGTCGACAGGTTCGGCGGGCGCGTGGCCAGGGGGCCGCTCGCGGGGGCCGCGCGGTCGCGCATGATCAGCGCCGGACGGCACCACGCCGCCTTTCCACCTGCGCTGGGAGATCGCCTTGGGTACCTGGGACATCGGGTCGTTCGACAACGACGCGGCAGCGGACTTCGCCGGCAGGCTGGACAAGGCGCGGGCCGAGGAGCGCGAGGGCATCGTCCGGGCCGTCCTGGCCGGCGCGGCCGAAGCGGACGACGTCGAGGCCGATGACGGCAGCGAAGCCGTGGCGGCAGCCACGCTGGTCGCCGCGCAGTGTCCTGGTGGGAAGCCGGTCACCACCGCCTACGGCCCCCGCGAGCCCCTCCCCGCGTTCCCGGCGGACCTGCCTCCGCTGGCGGTGAGGGCGCTGGACCGCGTGCTGGCGAACTCCGAGCTCGCCGTGCTCTGGGACGACGCCGGGCACGGACCGCTGTGGCGCCAGGGCGTGGGCGACCTGCGCGCGGTACTGGCCCAGTCCACATGATGGACGTCGGAACACCACCACCGTCCACAGTGTTGGATACGGCCGTGACGACTGCCAAGCGCCGTGCCCGTGTCCGTGCCCCCGAGCTGCACGGCCGCGGCTGGCTGAACACCGGTGACGCCGCGATCAGCCTCAGGGACCTGCGCGGCAAGGTCGTGCTGCTCGACTTCTGGACGTTCTGCTGCATCAACTGCCTGCACGTCCTCGACGAGCTGCGGCCGTTGGAGGCCAAGTACTCCGACGTCCTGGTCACGATCGGCGTGCACTCGCCGAAGTTCGTGCACGAGGCGGACCCGGAGGCGTTGAAGGCCGCCGTCGAGCGCTACGAGGTGCACCACCCGGTGCTCGACGACCCCGAGCTGGAGATGTGGCAGCAGTACGCGGTCAAGGCGTGGCCGACGCTCGCGCTGGTCGACCCGGAGGGGTACGTCGTGCACGTCGCCGCCGGTGAGGGGCACGTCGACGCGCTCGACACGATCATCGGCGAGCTGGTCGCCGAGCACGCGGCGAAGGGCACGTTGCACCGCGGCAGCGGGCCGTACGTCGCGCCGGAACCGCCGAGCACCACGCTCCGGTTCCCCGCCAAGGCGATCGTCACGCCGCGGAACACGATCCTGGTCAGCGACAGCGCCCACCACAGCCTCGTCGAGCTCGAAGCGGACGGCGAGACGGTCGTCCGGCGCATCGGCACCGGTGAGCGCGGGCGCGCGGACGGGCTGAACCCCACCTTCTCCGAGCCCGCCGGGCTCACGCTGGTGCCGAACACGCACGGCTACGACGTGGTCGTCGCGGACACGGTCAACCACCTCCTCCGCGGCCTCGACCTGGAGACCGGCGAGGTCACGACCATCGCGGGCACCGGTGAGCAGTGGCGTGACGGCCAGACCGACGGACCGGCAGACAAGATCGACCTCACCAGCCCGTGGGACGTGGCGTGGTGGAACAGCGGCGTCGCCATCGCCATGGCCGGCAACCACACGCTCGGGTTCTTCGACCCGGGGACGAACCAGGTCAGCAGGCTCGCCGGCACGACCGTCGAGGGCATCAACGACGGCCCGGCGGAGGGGGCGTTCTTCGCCCAGACCAGCGGGCTGGCCGCGGCCGGCGACCGGCTGTGGATGGTCGACTCGGAGACCTCCGCGCTGCGCTACCTCGAGAACGGCGAGGTGCGCACCGAGGTCGGCAAGGGGCTGTTCGCCTTCGGGCACAGGGACGGCGACGCCGACGAGGCGCTGCTGCAGCACCCGCTCGGCGTCACGGTGCTGCCCGACGGGTCGGTGGCGGTCTCGGACACCTACAACGGCGCGATCCGCCGGTACGACCCGGAGACGCGGACGGTCAGCACCATCGCGACCGACCTCGCCGAGCCGAGTGACGCGCTGGTCGTGGACGGCGAGCTCGTCGTCGTGGCGAGCGCGGCGCACCGGCTCGAGCGGTTCACCGCCGCGGCCGTCAAGGTCGACGGCGAGGCGCACCGGGTGAAGCGGCCGAGCACCGACATCGCGGCCGGTGCGGTCGAGCTCGCCGTCGTCTTCACCCCGCCGACCGGGACGAAACTGGACGAACGGTACGGACCGTCCACCCGCCTGGAGATCACCAGCTCACCCCCGGAGCTGATCCTGGAGGGCGCGGGCGTCGGCACCGAACTGGTACGGGCGTTGCGGATCAACGATCAGGTCACGAACGGCGTTCTGCACGTCGTAGCGCAGGCGGCCAGTTGCAGTGACGATCCTGCCGACGAACACCCGGTCTGCCGCCTGACCAGGCAGGACTGGGGCGTCCCCGTTCGAGTGGTTGCCGATGCACCGACCCGGCTCCCGCTGCTGATGGGCGGCATGGACGAGGCACCTCCGCAGGCCACGTAGACTCTGCGGGTGCCTGATGTCAAGCTCGAGATCCAGATGCTGTACGACCGTGTGATGGTGCGCATCTCGCCGGAGGACGGCGAGCGGCGGTCCAGCGGTGGCATCGTGATCCCCGCGACGGCCCAGATGGCGAAGCGGTTGGCGTGGGGCAGCGTGTTCGGAGTCGGTACCAGCGTGCGGCACGTGAAGGTGGGAGACCGGGTGCTGTTCAACCCGGACGATCAGCTCGAGGTCGAGGTGCAGGGCACCACGTACCTCGTGCTGAGGGAACGCGATCTGCACGCTGTGGCCAGCGAGCTCACCGAGCACGGCACCGGCCTGTACCTGTGAGCCGCCGGTTCGAGATGGTGAACTGCTAGCTGTACACACGTATACGCCGCCTCAGTGGAGAGACAGGGCAACGGGGAGAGCTGTGCCGTACGACGCTGACAAGACGAGGGCGATGCCACCGGTCAACCCGAGAGGCACCGCCTCCGAGGAGACCACCCAGATCGCGCCCGTGAACGTGAACGCGTCCACCGAGGCCTGGCCGTCGGAGGAACCGGACACCGAGCAGCCGACCGTCACGGCCGCCGTGCCCGGTGTCGGCTTTCCCGCCGGCGAGGACGCCACCGAGTACATGCGACCGGTGACCCCGCCGCAGCCCCTGCCGGAGGACTCCGGCGTCTACGGGCCCGTGATGATCGAACCGGGCGACGAGGACGACGGGGCAGAGCCGAAGAACACGAAGAAGAAGGCGTTGATCGTGGCCGCGGCCGTGGTCGGCGCCTTCGGTCTGCTGTACGGCCTCGACATGCTCGTCTCCAGCGGCAACGTGCCCCGCGGCGTCACCGTCGCGGGCGTCGACGTCGGCGGCATGAGCCACTCCGAGGCCGAGGGGAAGCTGCGCGAGGCGATCGAGCCGCGGCTGAGCAAGCCGGTCGCGCTGAAGGCCGGTGACGTCACGGGCGAGCTCGACCCGAAGGCGGCGGGCCTGGAGCTCGACTGGAACGCCACGATCGACCGCGCGGGCAGCCAGCCGCTCTCCCCGATCACCCGCGTGACGTCGTTCTTCACGAGCCGCGAGGTGGGCGTGGCGACGAAGGCGGACGACGAGAAGGTCGCCGGCGCGCTCGAGGCGCTGCGCCCCGAGCTCGACCACGAGCCGATCGAGGGCACCATCAGGTTCGAGGGTGCCGCCCCGGTCGCCGTCGAGCCGCACGCCGGTCAGAAGATGCGCACGGAGGACGCGGCGCGCACCGTCGTGGCCAACTGGGCCTCCGGTGACCCGGTCGACGTGCCGATGGACTTCACCCCGGTCAAGACCACCAAGGAGGGCGTCGAGAAGGCGCTCAACGAGGTCGTGAAGACCGCCGTCTCCGCCCCGGTCACGATCAAGGGCGAGGGCAAGGACGCGGTCCTCGCACCCGAGCAGATCGCCGCCACGCTGAACTTCGTGCCCCTCGACGGGGGCGCGCTCGACGTCGGCGTGAACAAGGACAAGCTCGTCGAGGTGGCCGCTCCGCCGCTGAAGGAGACGGTCAAGGAGGGCAAGGACGCCCAGATCGTGTTCGAGGGCGGCCGGCCGACCGTGAAGCCGTCCGTCGACGGGCTCGACGTCGACTGGGACAAGAACATCCAGCCGTACTTCGACACGCTCAAGAAGACCGACGGGCGCGAGCTGAAGTTCGAGTACAAGCACACGCCCGCGAAGGTCACCACCGAGCAGGCGAACAAGATGGGCATCAAGGAGGTCATCGGCGAGTTCCAGACCGGTGGCTTCGCCGCGACGTCGGGCGTGAACATCCGGGTCGTGGCCGAGAAGGTCAACGGTGCGATCGTGAAGCCCAAGGAGACGTTCAGCCTCAACAAGCACACCGGCCCGCGCGGCACCGCGCAGGGCTACGTCGAGGCGGGCATCATCGAGAACGGCATCCCGGGCAAGGCGGTCGGCGGTGGCATCTCGCAGTTCGCGACCACGCTCTACAACGCGTCCTACTACGCGGGCATGAAGGACGCGGGCCACAAGGAGCACAGCTACTGGATCACGCGGTATCCGAAGGGCCGCGAGGCCACCGTGTTCATGGACGGCGCGGGCAACAGCCTGATCGACATCGCGTTCACGAACCCGGACGACACGGGCGTCGCCATCCAGACGATCTGGACCCCCTCGTCGATCAAGATCGTGCTCTGGGGCACCAAGAACTACGACGTCACCGGCTCCACCAGCGGTGAGTTCGCCCCGACCCAGCCGCAGGAGAAGAAGATCACCAAGGAGGGGTGCACGCCGAGCAACGGCGCCCCCGGCTTCTCCGTGACGGACACCCGCACGATCAAGGACCGCCGCACGGGCCAGACCCGCAGCGAGTCGCGCACGGTCCGCTACGACCCGCAGTTCAAGATCATCTGTGAGGGTCCGCCGCCTGCGGGCGGCTGACCCGAACCCGGGATTTGCCGTGGCCACGAGCGGGTATTCACCCGTTCGTGGCCACTGTTGCGCATGAGGCGCGAAGACACCCCGTCGTCCAGACGCTGGGGCGGGTGGGGATGGTTGTGTACGGAGCGGTGCACGTGCTCATCGCGTGGCTCGCGCTCCAGGTCGCGTTCGGCACGGACGCCGAGCGGACGGACTCCAAGGGAGCGCTGAGCGAGCTCGCGAAGAACGGCGCCTGGTTGCTGTGGGCCGTCGGCATCGGTCTGGTGTTCTTCGCCGTGTGGCAGCTGATCCTGGCCTTCGTCGGCTACACCTACGTGAGCAAGAAGCGCAAGCGGATCTCCAAACGCGTCGGCTCCGCGGCACGTGCCATCACTGCGGGCGGTATCGCGTTCGGTGCGTTCAAGTACGCCACCAGCGGTGCCACCGGTGACTCCACACAACAGCAGCAGGAGCTGACCGCGCAGGTGCTCGCGTGGCCGGGCGGCCAGCTGATCGTGGGTGCGATCGCGATCGGCATCCTGGTCACCGCCGGCGTGATCGCCTACAAGGGCTTCAAGAAGTCGTTCGAGAAGGACCTCGACATGAGCCGTGCGCCGTCGTGGGTCGAGCCCGTCGGCCGGATCGGCTGGATCGGCAAGGGCGTCGCGTACGGCGTCATCGGCGTCCTCGTCGGACTGGCCGCGATCAACGCGGACCCCGAGCAGTCCGGCGGCATGGACAAGGCGCTGCACACGCTGGCCGCGCAGCCGTTCGGCATGTTCCTGCTGTCGGCGGTCGCGGTGGGCATCGCGGCGTTCGGCGTCTACTGCTTCGTCGCCGCGCGGGCGCTCAAGGAGTGAGCAGGAGCCGGAAAACGGAGACCGACTGAAAACGGGTCCGCGCACCTCGGGAAGGAGGTGCGCGGACCCGTCGTCGTGATCGCGTCCTAGAAGACGCTCTCGTCGATGTCCATCAGCGAATTGTCGGTCTGCTCGGTGACCTTGCGGCGCGCGGTCAGCTCCGGCAGCACGTTCTTCGCGAAGAACGACGCCACCGCGATCTTGCCCTCGTAGAACGCCTTGTCCTTGGCCGACGGGGTGCCGCCGAGCTTCTCCAGCGCGACCTCGGCCTGGCGCAGCAGCAGCCAGCCGACGAGCACGTCACCCGCGGTCATCAGCAGGCGGACCGAGTTCTGGCCGACCTTGTAGAGGTTGCGGACGTCCTCCTGCGACGAGGTCAGGAAGCCGACGAGGGCGCCGAGCATGCCCTGCAGGTCTTCCAGGCCCTGCTTCAGGAGAGCGCGCTCCTCCTTGAGACGACCGTTGCCGCCCTCGTTGTCGAGGAAGGACTGGATCTCGCCGTTGATGAACGCGAGCGCCTGGCCCTTGTCGCGGATGATCTTCCGGAAGAAGAAGTCGAGCGACTGGATGGCCGTGGTGCCCTCGTACAGCGAGTCGATCTTCGAGTCCCGGATGTACTGCTCGATCGGGTACTCCTGCAGGAAGCCGGAGCCGCCCAGGGTCTGCAGCGACTGCGCGAGCTGCTCGTAGGCGCGCTCGGAGCCGACGCCCTTGACGATCGGCAGCAGCAGGTCGTTCACCTGGGCCGCGAGCTTGGCGTCGTCGCCGCCGAGCATCACCTTGTCCTGGAACGTCGCGGTGTACAGGTACACGGCGCGCAGGCCCTCGGCGTACGCCTTCTGCAGCATCAGGCTGCGGCGCACGTCCGGGTGGTTGGTGATGGTGACGCGCGGGGCGGTCTTGTCCGTCATCCGCGTGAGGTCGGCGGACTGGACGCGCTCCTTGGCGTAGGACAGCGCGTTCAGGTAGCCGGTCGACAGCGTCGCGATGGCCTTGGTGCCGACCATCATGCGGGCGTACTCGATGACGTCGAACATCTGCGCGATGCCGTCGTGCACCTCGCCGAGCAGCCAGCCCTTGGCCGGGACGCCGTGCTGGCCGAACGTCAGCTCGCACGTGGTGGACGCCTTGATGCCCATCTTGTGCTCGACGTTGGTCACGAAGGCGCCGTTGCGCTCGCCCAGTTCGCCGGACTCCGGGTCGAAGTGGAACTTCGGCACCAGGAACAGCGACAGGCCCTTGGTGCCGGGCTTCGCCTCGATGCCCTCACCCTCGGGACGGGCGAGCACCATGTGCATGATGTTCTCGGTCAGGTCCTGGTCGGCGGACGTGATGAACCGCTTCACGCCCTCGATGTGCCAGGTGCCGTCGTCCTGCTTGATCGCCTTGGTGCGGCCGGCGCCGACGTCGGAACCGGCGTCCGGCTCGGTCAGCACCATCGTGGCGCCCCAGCCGCGGTCGATCATCAGCTGCGCCCAGTGCTGGTCGCGCTCGGTGCCGTTGTTGTAGACGACCGTCGCGAAGCTCGGGCCCGCCAGGTACATGTAGATCGGCGGGTTGGCGCCCAGGATCAGCTCGGACGCGGCCCACGCCACCGAGGGCGGGGTGCCGAAGCCGCCCAGCTCCTCCGGCAGGAACATGCGGTACCACTCGCCGTCCCACACGGCCTGGTACGACTTCTTCAGCGACTCCGGCAGGGTCGCCGAGTGCGTCGCCGGGTCGAACTTCGGCGGGTTGCGGTCGGCGTCGGCGAACGAGTCCGCGAGCGGACCCTCCGCCAGGGTCTTCATCTCGGCCAGAACGCCGCGCGCGGTGTCCTCGTCGGACTGCTCGAACGGCCCCTTGCCGAGGTGGTCCTGCACGTTGAAGACCTCGAACAGGTTGAATTCGAGATCCCGGACGTTGCTCTTGTAGTGGCCCATCTCGTCAGCTCACTCCTCAGGGTCGCGGCGGGGTCGCCTACTGACCGGTAACAACAGAGTATTACCCGACAGTAACCCCGGCAAGGGCGACCACCCACCGGTGGCGAAGCAGACAGTCCTCCGCGCGGCCTGAATCGGGCATGAGGTCGGACATGAGAGCAGGTCAGACGCGTACGGGGCGTGCGGGAACCATGTCGAGCAGTCCGGCCTCCGTGCGCTCGGCGAAGTCGACCGCACGCGGCACCATGACGGACTCGTAGGCCCGCACGCCCTCGTCGACACCGTCGCGGGCGACCGCGAGCGCCAGTTCGGCGGCGTCCTGCAGTGCGAGGTTCGCGCCGACGCCCAGCGGGGGCATCAGGTGGGCGGCGTCCCCGAGCAGCGTCACGCCCGGCGTCGGGTCCCACCGGTGCGGGACGGGCAGGGCGTACAGCGGCCGGTGGACGGGCTCGCCGCGCAGGAACGCCCGCAGCGACGGGTGCCAGTCGGTGTAGACGTCCAGCAGGTCGGCGGTGGAGGGCCGCCAGTCCTCGGGGGCACGCAGGCACGCGTACGCGCGGATGTGGTCGCCGCTGCTGCGCTGCGACCACAGCATCAGGCCGTCGTGGTCGGCGACCATGGTGCCCTGGCCGGTGAGGTCGAGCAGCGCCTCGTCGCCGTCGTGCCGGACCTCGACGAACAGCACGCCGGTGTACCGCGGCACGGCGGCCGAGACCGCGCCGCGCACCCGTGACCAGGCGCCGTCCGCGCCGATGACCAGGTCGAACGTCGCGGTGGTGCCGTCCGTGAGCGTGACCTCGTGCGGGGTGGCGCCGGTGACGCCGAGGCTCCACGCGACGGTGCCCGGCGCGAGCGAGTCGAGCAGGAGGCCGCGCAGCTGCCCGCGGTCGATCTCCGGCCGGAAGTCGCCCTCGGCCGGTTCGTGCTCGACCAGCGCGGCCGTGGCGTGGTCGACCTTGCGCTGCTCCTGGCCCTCGAACCGGGCGAGCGCGCGCCACTGGTCGTAGAGGCCGGCGGCGCGGATCGCCTGCTGGCCGCTGCCGGCGTGCAGGTCGATCGTGCCGCCCTGCTGGCGGGCGTCCGGGGAGCTCTCCCGCTCGAAGACGGTGACGTCGGTGAACCCGTGCTGCTGCAGGACGCGGGCGCAGGTGAGGCCGCCGAGACCAGCTCCGGCGATGGCGATGCGTGGTGTGGTCATGCCACCGATGAAAGCGCACTGACTCAAAAAGTGCAATCACTACACTTTTGAAGTGGCTCAACTCGCAGGGTAGGCTGCCGGCGTGACCGAACTCGGCCGCCGTGAGCGCAAGAAGCTGCAGACCCGCCAGTCGATCGCCGACGCGGCGCTGGAGCTGTTCCTGGCGCGCGGGTTCGACGACGTGGGCGTGAAGGAGGTCGCCGACTGCGCCGACGTGTCGGTGACGACGCTGTTCAAGCACTTCCCGAGCAAGGAGGCGCTGCTGTTCGACGAGGACGCCGAGATGGAGTCCTCGCTCATCGGCGCCGTGCGGGACCGCCCGGCGGGGACGTCGATCCCGGCCGCGCTGCGCGACCACTTCGTCGGCGCCGCGGAGGGCCACGTCGACCACCCGCTGTTCGAGTCGTTCGCCCGGCTGGTCGAGAGCACCCCGTCGCTGCGCGCCTACCAGCGCACGATGTGGCTCCGCCACGAGAAGGCGCTGGCCGAGGCCATCGCCGCGGAGATCGGCGCGCCACCCGGCGACGTCCGGTGCGCGGGCCTCGCCCGGTTCGCGCTGGAGGCCCGTGACGTGATCTTCAGCCGGCCGGACCGCGAGCGGGCGGCGGCGGAGCTGTTCGGCCTACTCGAACACGGTTGGCAGGCTCAGCAGCAGGCCTGACCGGTACGCGAGCGACACCGCGTGCGTCCGGTCGCGCGCGCTCAGCTTGCGGAGGATGCCCTTCACGTGGGTCCGCACGGTCTCCACGGACACGATCAACGCGTCGGCGACCTGCCGGTTCTCCATCCCGTCCGCGATGAGCGTGAGCACCTCGTACTCGCGCCGGGTCAGCGCCGGCCGTTCCCGGCAGCGCAGGTCGGGGTGGACGTACCCGCGGATGCGCAGCGTCTCGGAGATCACCCGCACGATCTGCTCCGGCTCCGCCGACCGCGGCACCACACCGCGAACACCCGCCTCCAGCGCGCTCGTGACGTAGTTCGCGTGCGAGTGCGCGTCCCTGGCCAGCCCGATCACGACGAGCCGGCTGTCGCGTTCGAGGAGCTGCCGCGCGAGCTGCCCCACCGGGTCCAGCATCGAGTCGACCAGCAGCACGTCCGGGTTCAGGTGCTCCTGCAGGCGCGCGGCGGCCTCCGGGTGCCCCGTCGACCCGAGCCAGCGCAGGCCGGCGGTCCGCCTCACCAGCGAGGACAGGCCCTCGCGGTAGAGCGGTACGGGGTCGATCAGCGCGACGCCGGGAGCAGGCCGGCCTGGCGGGAGCATCAGCACCTCCGTTCGTGCTTCCAGAGGAATGACGTCGTTCCCCCGGCCGCATGACGTGGAAAGTGCCGTTCATGTAGGTGAACAAGGGTCACGAATGTGATTCAAGACTGGCCAAGGTCTTCCACCAGGGGGCAACGGTCTCGTAAGACCTACGTCACATATCCCGTGCGGATGTGCCAGGTTCCCGCCGCCATGAGGCCTGGTGCTCTCGCGGGCACACGTGTGTGCACGCAAGGAGGTCACATGGGCACCCTCGATTGGATCGTGGTTGTCGGCTATTTCTTCGTGATGGTCGCGATCGGGCTCTGGTCGCGCGGGCGGGTCCAGAACATCGCCGACTTCTTCACGGCGGGCGGCAAGATGCCGTGGTGGCTGTCCGGCATCTCCCACCACATGTCGGGCTACAGCGCGGTCATGTTCGTGGCGTTCGCGTCCGAGGCGTACCGGCTCGGTCTCACCGTCTACGTGTGGTGGTCGCTGACGATCGGCATCGGCGTCGGCATCGGCGCGTTCCTGTTCGCACCGCGGTGGAACCGGCTGCGCTCCAAGCACGACGTCAAGTCGCCGCTCGAGTACCTGGCCAAGCGCTACAACCTGCCCACCCAGCAGGTCATGGCCTACGCGGGCGCACTGCTCAAGGTCGTCGACATCGCCGCGAAGTGGGCGGCCGTCTCGATCCTGCTCCGCGGCTTCGCGGGCGTCCCGATCACCTGGGGCATCGTGATCATCGGCCTGGTGACGATGGTCTACTCGGTGCTCGGCGGCCTGTGGGCGGACGCGCTCACCGACTTCGGCCAGTTCATCATCCAGGCGGCCGCGGGCTTCGCGATGTTCATCGCCGTCGCCGACACCCTCGGCTGGGGCTTCCCCGTGACGATCTGGGACAGGCTCCCCGACAGCCACAGCGACCCGCTCGCCGGCCCGTACACCTCGACGTTCCTCATGGCGCTCTTCCTGATCAAGACGCTGGAGTACAACGGCGGCATGTGGAACCTGGCGCAGCGCTACATGGCCGCGCCGTCGGGCTTCGCGGCCAAGCGGTCCGCGCTGCTGTCGTCCGCGCTGTGGCTGGTGTGGCCGCTGGTGCTGTTCTTCCCGATGTGGGCAGCGCCGCTGATCGTCCCCGGCCTCGAAGGCGCGCAGGCGGAGAACGCCTACATCGAGATGGGCAAGCAGATGCTGCCCGCCGGCATGATCGGCCTCGTCCTGGCCGGCTTCTTCTCGCACACGATGGCCATGGTGTCCTCGGACGCGAACGTCATCGCCGCCGTGATCAACCGCGACATGCTGCCGCACATCTGGAAGAAGGTGAAGACGTTCTCCGCGGACAACCAGCTCGTCCTGGCCCGCGTCACGACGTTCCTCTTCATCGGCATCAGCATGATCATCGCCATCGCCTCCGGCGGCCAGGGCTTCGTGCTCAAGGTGGTCGTCGACCTGGTCGCCGCCACGATGGGCCCGATCGCGATCCCGCTGATGCTGGGCCTGCTCCCGTGGTTCCGCAAGATCGGCTCGACGGCCGCCATCGCCTCGGTCGTCGGCGGCCTGGGCATGTGGGCGTTCCTCTACGTCGAGCAGATGAGCAAGGCCGCGTGGGTCACCAAGGGCGTGCTCGTCTCGTGGCCCCTGCTGCTCTCGCTGGTGCTGTACCTGTCGATCGGCTTCCTGAAGAAGGAGCCCTCCACCGAGCGCGACGCCCTGCTCGACTCGCTCAACTCCGACGAGCGCGAGCGCGTCAGGGCTTGATTTCCTGCGCGTCTCGCGGCGCCACGCCACGCCGCCGCGAGACGCGCAGATCACCCGTTGGTTGCCGTGGCGTGCGTCATCGTCACGAGACTCCCGCTTCGTCCGCATGCACAGTGGAGGTCATGGGTGCATGGCGTCCGGCGGACGACGCGGAACTGACCGCAGGCTGGCGACTCTGGCTGGAGCTCGCCGACCGCGTCTACCCCGGCCCGTCCTGGGACGGCACCCCGGCCGACGCCATCCGCCAGGTCCGCGACCTGCTGGCCGCCTGCGACTCGATCCGCACCGACTACCTGACCGAGTCACCGTCGCCTTCCGCCGCGCTGCTGCAACTGCTGCAGTCGATGACCTTCGTGGCGTCGTTCCCGGTCGACCTGTGGCACGACGACGTCCATCCCCTGGACGTGGAACGCGCCGAGCTGCTGCACGGGGACCTGGCCTCGTTCGCGGAGCACGTCGCGGGGGTGCGTGCGGCGCTGGCCCGTGGCGGCGGGTGGGTGGACCTGGACCGCCGACCGTGGGGCCTACCGGTCGACTGACAGACCCTCGCAGCCGGTCCAGCCGCGGCCGCTGACACGTCCTTTGCCAGGTCGACCGTCCCGCTACCCTCGGACGAGCTTCTCCACTCGCTCCGGCGGCGATCAGGCGAACGAGGTGCTGTCGTGCCCGACGAACCCTCCACCAGCGACATCGGCCGCCGCCTGCGGCAGGTCCGCCACGCCCGCAGGAAGTCGCTCGCCGTCGTCGCCGGTCTCGCCGGCATCTCACCGTCGTACCTGTCGAGGCTGGAGTCCGGTGCGCGAGCACTGGACCGCCGCTCGCTCATCGTGGCCCTGGCCGATGCGCTCGAGGTGGCTCCGAGCGAGATCACCGGCCCCGGGGTGGTGTCACCCGGTGAGCTCGACGAGGACCGCTCGCTGAACGCGGTCCGGCTGGCGCTGCTCGCGGCGGGCATGGGCGAGCCGCGCGGTGAGGCCCTGCCCGTCGAGGTGCTCACCAGGCGCGTGACGGCGTTGTTGAAGGCACAGCGGGAATGCCAGTACGCGCGGGTCGGTGACGCACTGCCGGCACTGGTCCGCGACCTGCACACGACCGTCCAGGCCGGCCGGGACGTCGAACCGGTGCTGCGCCTGCTCGCGTTGACGCACGTCCAAGGCACTCAGGCGTGGCTCACGGACATCGGCGCCAACCTGGACCTCGGCTGGCAAGCAGTCCTGCTCGCGCAGCAAGCCGCGGCCCGCACCGACGACCCGCTCTCCCACGCGGTGAGCGCCTTCGGCACCGCTTTCGGCCTCATGGGCGCCGGCGCGTTCGACCTCGCCGCGCAGGCCCTCGCCGTTCCCGGCCTCGGAACGGGCACGAAGGAAGCCGCGGAGGCAACGGGGATGATCGCCCTGACCGCGTCCCTCACCGCGGCGGCGAGGGGCGACGCCGCCGAGCGGGAAGCGGCACTCGCGCACGCGGCCGATCTCGCCGCGCACACGGGCGAGGGCAACGCGCTGTGGTTCGGGTTCGGCCCCAGCAACGTCGGCGTCTGGCGCATGTCCGTGGCACTCGAAGCCGGCGACCACGCCGAAGCCGCCCGCATCGCAACCACCGTCGTGCCCGCCGCGCTGCCCTCACCGACCAGACGCGCCGCCTACTGGCGCGAGTGCGGCCGTGCGTTGGCGCACCTGCCCCGGAGGCACGACGAAGCGGTGCTGGTGCTGCGCCGCGCCGAACAGCTGTCGCCCGCGCGCATCCACCGGCATCCGTTCATGCGGTCGGTGCTCGCGGAACTGCTGACGAAGGTCAAGCGGGACAGCGTGGTCCGGGAACTGCGCGGCATGGCGCACCGCGCGGGTCTTCCGGTGTAACTCGATCAGGCGACCTTGCCACGGGGGCAAAAGAGCAGGCCGACTCGTTCCTGCCGTTCGCCGCATGGATGTCGTTGTGCCGTACGTGGCCGCGTGGAGTGCTGAACAGGACCTGTTGTGCCGGGTGGTCGAACGCCCCGGACGGGGCATCGCCTACGCCGAGGAGCTTCCGGCCGACCGCGATCCGCACGGCGTTCTCTGGCGCCAGACCGCGGTCAACCGAGGCGTGGGCCGGCCTGAGTTCGGCCGGGTCCATCCGCACAGGCAGCGGCACGCGATGGAGCACCTGCTGTGCCAGGTGTGCGGTGAGCCCGCGGATCGGACCGGCCTGGGCACGTTGTGGCTGCACCGCGACCACCGCGGCGACTGGCCGTCGTGGCCGGAGGGGATGGGCTCGACAGAACCACCTGTGTGCGCGCCTTGCGCCACGAGGTGCGTGCAGCTGTGTCCGGCGCTGCGCCGCGGTGCCGTCGCGCTCCGCGTCCGCGAGCACCCCATCGCCGGCGTGCGAGGTGTGCTCTACCGGAAGGGCCCGCTCGCGCCGGTCCCGGCGGGCGCGGTCTCCGTGCCCTACGACGACCCGGCCGTGCGCTGGGTGCTGGCGTCGGCGGTGATCCGTGAACTGCGTGGCTGCACCGTCGTCCCGCTCGCGGAGCTGGCGGCGTGACGTGCCGATGGCCGGAACGACGAAGGCCCTCCGCGAGGAGGGCCTTCGGGTGGAGCGGGTGACGGGAATCGAACCCGCCTCTACAGCTTGGGAAGCTGTCGTTCTACCAATGAACTACACCCGCAGGAGCAAGCTCGCAGCCGATCATACACAGCCCGGCAACGTGACGTCTCACCGTCCTCGTCGGCGAGCCGGACCAACTCGGTTACCCTGCCCAGGTGCTGCTGAGTGACCAGGATCTGCGCAAAGAGGTCGAGTCCGGCCGTCTCCACCTCGACCCCTTCGACGCCGAGATGCTCCAACCGAGCAGCATCGACGTGCGGCTCGACCGGTTCTTCCGGGTCTTCAACAACACGAAGTACACGCACATCGACCCGTCGCAGCAGCAGGACGACCTGACGAGCCTGGTGGAGACGCCGGAGGGTGAGCAGTTCGTGTTGCACCCCGGTGAGTTCGTGCTGGGCAGCACCTACGAGATGGTGACGCTCCCGGACGACCTGGCGGGCCGGCTGGAGGGCAAGTCCAGCCTGGGGCGCCTCGGGTTGCTCACGCACTCCACGGCCGGGTTCATCGACCCGGGGTTCTCCGGCCACATCACGCTGGAGCTGTCGAACGTCGCGAACCTGCCGATCACGCTGCACCCCGGCATGAAGATCGGCCAGCTGTGCCTGTTCAAGCTGTCGAGCCCGGCGGAGCACCCGTACGGCTCGACGCAGGCCGGCAGCCGGTACCAGGGGCAGCGGGGACCGACGCCGAGCCGCGCGTACCTGAACTTCCACCGGACGGACACGCGCCGCTAGAAGCCGTAGCGCTCCAGCACGCGGCGGCGCAGTTCGGGGTCGGTGCGCGGGACCGGTTCGAGGAAGATCTCGTCCAGGTCGGGGAACTCCGAGTGCAGGTCCGCGGAGATGCGCACGCAGGCCAGTTCCAGTTCGTGGGCGGTCATGGAGTCGTCGAAGTCCAGTCGGGCGCACAGCAGGACGCGGTCGGTGCCGATGAGCATCGTCAGGACGTCCACCACGGCGTCGACCTCGGGCAGGTCGGCGAGCCACTTCCAGATCGCCTTGACCACCACCTGGTCTGCCTGGCGGCCGATCAGCAGGCCGCGGTTGGTGCGGGCCAGGGTGTAGGCGACGAGGGCGAGCAGCACGCCGATCGCCAGTGACGCGAGGCCGTCCCACACCGACGAGCCGGTCAGCTGGTGCAGGCCGAGGCCGGTGAACGCGAGGACCAGGCCGATCAGGGCCGCCGAGTCCTCCAGGAACACGGTCTTCACGGTGGGGTCGTCGGACTCGCGCAGGAACGCCCAGAAGCTCTTGCCGTGCTCGGCGGACTGGGAGCGGACCTGGCGGAACGCCTGCGTCCACGACACGGACTCCAGCAGGAACGCCAGTGCCAGCACGATGTAGCCGACCAGGGGGCGGGTCTGCTCCTCCGGTTCGCCGAAGACGGTGCGGAAGCCCTCGTAGAACGCGAACATCGCGCCGGAGGCGAAGATCGAGACGGCGGCCAGCAGCGACCAGAAGTAGCGCTCCTTGCCGTAGCCGAAGGGGTGGCGGCGGTCGGCCGGGCGGTCGGAGCGGCGCAGGGCCGTGAGCAGCAGGGCCTCGGTGAACGTGTCGGCCACCGAGTGCGCGGCCTCGGAGAGGATCGCGGCCGAACCGGTCAGCACGCCCGCGATGGCCTTGGTGATGGCGATCGCCAGGTTCACCAGCAGGGCGAGTACGACGGTCAGCGTGCTTTCCCCAGAGCCCTGCGGCTTGTCGCTCATGGTGATCAGCGTAGGCCCGGCGGGGCCGCTCCACCGGTTGTGACCTGGCACGATCCGAACCTCGGCAACCGGACAAACCGCCCTGGACAACGGGCATCCGTTGGTTCATTCGAGTGACATTCGGGGAACCGGGCAACATCGCCGGGGGCTGTGGTGTCTTAGGGACGGGATCTGCTCCGGGGGGAGACGCTGATCACCAAGGGGGTAAGACGGAACTGCCCGCGTCCAGCGAGAGGACGCGGGCGGTTCTGCGTCCGGGGCACCACGCCGGCGCTCCCGGCCACTTAGGACCGAAGTGGTTAGTCTGCGGCATGGGCATCTTGGTGCATGTGCTGCTGACTGCCGTGGCGGTCTGGGTCTCGACGGCCATTCCCGGCATCGACCTGGGCGAGGGCAGCACCGGGTCGCGGATTCTCACGCTGATCGGCGTGGCGGTGATCTTCGGCCTGGTGAACGCGGTCGTGAAGCCGCTCGTGAAGTTCTTCGGCTGCCTGTTCTACCTGCTGACGCTCGGTCTGATCGGGCTCGTGGTGAACGCGCTGCTGTTCATGCTCACCGGCTGGCTGGCCGAGCAGCTGGACCTGCCGTTCCGCGTCGACGGGTTCTGGCCCGCCTTCTGGGGCGCGATCATCGTGGCGCTCGCGAGCTGGCTGCTGAACGTGGTCTACGACAAGGTCACCGACAACGACTGACGCGCAACGAGAAAGGCCCTCGGTCCATCGGACCGAGGGCCTTTCTCATGCCGTCAGGCTCAGGCCTTCGCCTTGTCCTCGTTCGGCAGCGGCGTGCCGGTCGGGACCTCGTCGGTCGGCGTGTCGGCCTTCTCCGTGCTGCGCTTCACCGACGCCAGCAGCATCTGCGCCACGTCCACGACCTCGACGTGCGCACCGGCCTGGCCGTCGGACTGCCGCGCGGTCACGCCGTCGGTCAGCATCACGCGGCAGAACGGGCAGCCGGTCGCGATCTTCGACGGCGCGGTGCCCAGCGCCTCGTCGACGCGATCGATGTTGATGCGCTTGCCGATCCGCTCCTCCATCCACATGCGGGCGCCACCGGCACCGCAGCACATGGAGCGCTCCTCGTGGCGCGGCATCTCGCGCAGCTTCGCGCCGGACGCGCCGATGAGCTCGCGCGGGGCCTCGTAGACCTTGTTGTGGCGGCCCAGGTAGCACGGGTCGTGGTAGGTCACGTCCTCGGTGACCGGCGCGACCGGCACCAGGCGGCGTTCGCGCACCAGCTTGTTCAGCAGCTGCGTGTGGTGCACGACCTCGTACGTGCCGCCGACCTGCGGGTACTCGTTGGCCAGCGTGTTGAAGCAGTGCGCGCACGTCACGACGATCTTGCGCTGGCCTGCCGGGCGGTCCTCGAACACCGCGTTCAGCACCTCGACGTTCTGCTGCGCCAGCATCTGGAACAGGAACTCGTTGCCGGCGCGGCGGGCCGGGTCACCGGTGCAGGTCTCCTCCGGGCCGAGCACCGCGTACTTGACGCCCGCGGTGTGCAGCAGCTCGGCCACGGCGCGGGTGGTCTTCTTCGCGCGGTCCTCGAACGCACCGGCGCAGCCGACCCAGAACAGGTACTCCGCGTCGCCCAGCTCGCCGTCGAACACCGGCACCTCGAACTCGAGGCCCTCGGTCCAGCTCAGCCGGTCCTTGGCGTTCTGGCCCCACGGGTTGCCCTTGTTCTCCAGGTTCTTGAACATCCCGCCGAGCTCGGTCGGGAAGTTCGACTCGATCAGCACCTGGTAGCGGCGCATGTCGACGATGTGGTCGACGTGCTCGATGTCGACCGGGCACTGCTCGACGCACGCGCCGCAGGTCGTGCACGACCACAGCACCTCGGGGTCGATCACGCCCAGCTCGCCGGGGCCGCCGACCAGCGGGCGCTCCGACTCGGCCATCGCCAGCACGTCGATCGACTCGAGGCGCTTCTTGTAGTCCTCGTACTTGTCCTCGGTGAGGCCGACCTCGTCACCGGCCATGTCGCGCGAGCCACCGGCGAGCAGGTACGGCGCCTTGGCGAACGCGTGGTCGCGCAGCTGCGTGATGACCATCTTCGGGGACAACGGCTTGCCGGTGTTCCAGGCGGGGCACTGCGACTGGCAGCGACCGCACTCGGTGCAGGTGGAGAAGTCGAGCCAGCCCTTCCAGCTGAAGTCCTCGACCTTGCCGACGCCGAACACGTCCTTGTCCGGGTCGGCCTCTTCGAGGTCCAGGACCTTGCCGCCGGACATCATCGGCTTCAGCGCGCCCAGCGCGACGCCACCGTCGTCCTCGCGCTTGAAGTAGATGTTGAAGAAGGCCGAGAACCGGTGCCAGGCGATGCCCATCGTCAGGTTCCGGCCGACCACGACCAGCCAGAGCATGCCGCTGAGCAGCTTGACCAGCGCCATCACCGACACCCAGATCGGGGCGGCCGGCAGGATCTGCGCGAGCGGCTGCGTCACGAACGACGTCCACAGCGGCGCGGACTCGAGGCCGCTCGACTGCTTGAACGCCTTCACGAGCAGGATGCCGAGGCCCTCGACGATGACGACGGCCTCGACGAAGTACGCCGACCTGAAGCTGGAGCCCGCGAAGCGCGAGATGCGGTCGGCGCGGCGCGGGTGGTTGCGCTGGCGGATGACCGCGAGGACCACACCACCGACGACGGTGCCGAGGCCGAGCAGCTCGACGAGCAGCAGCCAGATCGACCACGTGCCGATGACCGGCCAGTGGAAGTGCGGGTCGAACACCTCGCCGTAGGCCTCGAACAGCACCGCGGAGCCGATGAGGAAGCCCCACATCACCATCCAGTGCCACGGGGCGACCGAGCGGAACTTCGCCATCCTGGTGTGCGCGACGAACTCGACGACCATCGTCTTCAGGCGCGGCCAGAACGGTCCCGTGCGGGTGCCGTCCGGCTGGCCGAGCCGGATGATCTTGATCATCTTCCAGACGCCGGCGACGAACACGCCCCAGGCGACGACGCTCACCACTACGGCGACGAGTCCGAGAACCAGCTGGAGGGTCATGGCGGGAGTCTAGGCCAGGTTACCGCTGAGTAACCACTTGGACGTGGCCGGTGTCTCGTCACGTACCGGTCAAGTACCCGGAATGTGATCGAAAACTTGTGGAACACTTGTTCAGATAGTTCTGCGAGGCATCCGGAGGTCGCCGTGTTGTACCTGTACCTGGCCGCGGCGATCGTCGCGGAGATCGCCGCCACCGTCTCCCTGAAGGTCTCCGAGGGATTCACCAAACTGTGGCCTTCGGTGATCGTCGTCGCCGGCTACACGATCGCCTTCACAGCGCTCTCGCGCGCGTTGAAGTTGGGTATGCCCGTGGGCGTCGCCTACGCCGTGTGGTCCGCGATCGGTGTCGCCGCCGTGGCGCTCATCGGCTGGCGGTTCCTCGGCGAGGCGCTCAACCCCACGATGGTCGTCGGGCTGGCCCTGATCATCGGGGGCGTGGTGACCCTGGAGCTCGGGAGGACGCACTGAGCGCGACGGCAGTCGACGGGCGCAAGGCGCGCGGCGAGAAGAAGCGGCGCGCCATCGTCGAAGCCACGTTGCGGGTCATCGAACGCGAGGGCGTCGCCGGGGTGACGCACCGCAGCGTGGCCCGCGAGGCCGGCGTGCCGACCACGGCGCCGACCTACTACTTCGCGACGCTCGACGACCTGCTGACCGCCACGCTGCTGTGGTCGGCCGAGGCGATGTGCGACGAGGTCCTGAAGATCATCGCCGTCGGCACGCCGCGGGAGATCGCGCGCAGCCTGGCCAGGGCGGTCGACGAGCACCGGGCGCGCACGCTCGCCGAGTACGAGCTGTACCTGCTGGCCGGGCGGCGACCGGAGCTCAAGCCCGCCGCTCGCCGCTGGCTCGACCTGGCCGCCGAGGTGGCCGCGCCCGCGGACCCCGTGGCGTTCCGCGCGTTCCTCGCCGCGATCGACGGCCTGCTCATCCAGGGACTGATCGCCGACGTCGCCCCGGACGTGGACGAGCTGGAGCCAATCGTGTCCTTCTTGATCCGCGGTCGCGACGGTTCCAGCCCCGCCGCACGGGGAGAATGAGCGGCATGAGGTTCGCGCGAGAGGTGTCCGGCATCAGCCACGGGGTGAGCCTCGGGCTGCTGACCGCGCTCTACGTGCGCGACGGCCTGGCGTTGTCGGTGGACGTCGAACCGCACGTGCCGGGACTGGAACCGTCGCTGCCGGTGCACGTGCCGGCCGGGGTCGACCGCGCCGCCGTGACCGCCGAGTGGCCTGGCTGGTGGGCCGACGCGCTGGACGCGTGCACCCGCGGTGCCGAACCGGCCGTGCCCGAGGACGCGGAGGCGTTGCTGACCCGGCCCGCCAGCCGGACGGCGGTGCTCGCGCTCAAGCCCGGCATCCAGGAGCTGCACCGGGTGCAGAGCCCGGCCGCGCTGCCGATCGGCGACGTGCTGCGCGGCATCGAGTCGCGGATCGGGCGGTGGGCGCAGAGCGTGGAGCTGCACATCGCCGAGGTGCCGGTCGAGGGCCTGCTCTGGGAGCGGATCGCGCCCGCGCACGTGCTGGCGTCGTCGCGGTTCCTCAACGACCCGGCGCGGACCGCACCGGCCCTGCGCGCGGTGCTCGAAGACCTGGTCTAGGCGCGGGGTAGGGAGAACCCCACCCCGCCTCCGGGGGCTGACTGCCGTGTGGCCCGACCCCGGCCGCCTCTACTTTTGTGCCCATGATGAGGGCAGCGCTGGTGGCGTTGGTGGCGGGGACGGTGCTCACGGCGCTGACGGGCTGTGGCATCCGCATCGTGAAGTACGAGTTCTCCGATGACTACGTCGTCTCGGAAACGTTCACGTCGGTGCGTGCGCGCAACGGGTCGGGTGACGTGACGATCAGGTACCAGGAGGGCCTGACCGGGACGAAGGTCCACCGCAGGGTGGAGCACGCCAAGAACAACAAGCCGGGGGGCACCACGCACCGGGTCGAGGGCGACACGCTGGTGCTGGACACCTGCGGCGACAACTGCGAGGCCAACTACGAGGTGCTCGTGCCCGCCGCCGGCATCAGGGTCGTCGGCGACGTGGGCTCGGGCGACGCGGTCGTCGAGGGTCTCGCGTCCGTCGAGTACGCGACCGGCTCCGGGGACATCACCACCCTGGACATCTCGGGGGACGTCAAGGTGAACACCGGGTCCGGCAACTTCCGGGCCACCAGGGTCGGCGGCACCGTGACCGCGGACCTCGGGTCCGGGCACATCGAGCTGAACACGGTGAAGGGCAAGCTGCTCGCCGTCACGAGGTCCGGTGACATCGACGGCTCGTCCCTGAGCGGCGAGGTGATCGCCGACGCCAGCTCGGGACGGGTCGAGCTGATCATGGCGGAGCCGCGGTCGGTGCGGGTCAACTCCGGCTCCGGTGACGTGGACGTCCGGGTGCCGGGCGGTCCGTACCGGATCACCGGGGTGTCGGGCAGCGGTGACCGCGACATCCAGGTCGCGACCGCACCGGACGCACCGCTCGAGCTCAACCTCACCACCGGTTCCGGCGAGGTCCGGGTGCTCGCCATCTGAGTCCGTCCGAGGGGGACTGTGTCGAGGGCCACTCCACAAGGGGTGGCCCTCGTGGCGTTCTGAGGGAACAACGGGAGCTTCCCGGCCGTTGTGCCAGTCAGAAAGCTTGAGTCGGGTAGGCTCAAGGTTGAGCAAGGTGGCAAACTTGAGCCAGCAACGCTCAACAAGTACTAGCGGAAGGAACTCCAATGGCGCGTGCAGTCGGCATCGACTTGGGGACGACCAACTCCGTCGTCGCCGTTCTCGAGGGCGGTGAGCCGACGGTCATCGCCAACTCGGAGGGCTCGAGGACGACCCCGTCCATCGTCGCTTTCGCCAAGAACGGCGAGGTCCTCGTGGGTCAGCCCGCGAAGAACCAGGCCGTCACCAACGTCGACCGCACCATCCGCTCGGTCAAGCGCCACATCGGCACCGACTGGAAGACCGACGAGGTCGACGGCAAGAAGTACACCTCGCAGGAGATCAGCGCGCGCGTGCTCATGAAGCTCAAGCGCGACGCCGAGGCGTACCTGGGCGAGGAGATCACCGACGCGGTCATCACCGTCCCGGCCTACTTCGAGGACGCGCAGCGGCAGGCCACCAAGGAGGCCGGCCAGATCGCGGGTCTCAACGTGCTCCGCATCGTCAACGAGCCGACCTCCGCCGCTCTGGCGTACGGCCTCGACAAGGGCGAGAAGGAGCAGACCATCCTGGTCTTCGACCTCGGTGGCGGCACGTTCGACGTCTCGCTGCTCGAGCTCGGCGACGGCGTCGTCGAGGTCCGCGCGACCTCCGGTGACAACCACCTCGGTGGCGACGACTGGGACCAGCGCGTCGTCGACTGGCTGGTCGAGCGCTTCAAGCAGGCCAACGGCATCGACCTGACCAAGGACAAGATGGCCCTGCAGCGGATCCGCGAGGCCGCTGAGAAGGCCAAGATCGAGCTGTCCAGCTCGGCGCAGGCGTCCATCAACCTGCCCTACATCACGGTCGACGCGGACAAGAACCCGCTGTTCCTCGACGAGACGCTGTCGCGCGCCGAGTTCCAGCGCATCACGTCCGACCTGCTCGAGCGCACCCGCGCGCCGTTCAACAACGTGATCAAGGACGCTGGCGTCTCCGTTGGCGACATCGACCACGTCGTGCTCGTCGGTGGCTCGACCCGCATGCCCGCCGTCGCGGAGCTCGTCAAGGAGCTGACCGGCGGCCGCGAGCCCAACAAGGGCGTGAACCCGGACGAGGTCGTCGCCGTCGGCGCCGCCCTGCAGGCCGGTGTCCTCAAGGGCGAGGTCAAGGACGTCCTGCTGCTCGACGTCACCCCGCTGTCCCTCGGCATCGAGACCAAGGGCGGCATCATGACCAAGCTGATCGAGCGCAACACCACGATCCCGACCAAGCGGTCCGAGACCTTCACGACGGCGGACGACAACCAGCCGTCCGTGCAGATCCAGGTCTTCCAGGGCGAGCGCGAGATCGCGTCGCAGAACAAGAAGCTCGGCATGTTCGAGCTGACCGGTCTGCCCCCGGCCCCGCGCGGCGTGCCGCAGATCGAGGTCACCTTCGACATCGACGCGAACGGCATCGTCCACGTGTCGGCGAAGGACCTGGGCACCGGCAAGGAGCAGTCGATGACGATCACCGGTGGCTCCGCGCTGCCGAAGGACGACATCGACCGCATGGTCAAGGACGCGGAGGCCCACGCGGAGGAGGACAAGCGCCGCCGCGAGGAGGTCGAGGTCCGCAACCAGGCCGAGACGCTGGTCTACCAGACGGAGAAGGTCGTCAAGGAGAACGACGACAAGCTCCCGGCGGAGATCAAGGACAAGGTCAACGCCGCCGTCGCCGAGGCGAACGAGGCGCTCAAGGGCACCGACATCAACGCCATCAAGGCCGCGGTGGAGAAGCTCGCGACCGAGTCGCAGGCCATCGGCCAGGCGATCTACGCCAACGCGCCGGGCGCGGCGGGTGCCGAGGCCCCCGGTGCGGGCGCCGGTGCGGCCGGTGCCGGCCAGGCCAAGTCCGACAAGGACGACGACGTCGTCGACGCCGAGATCGTGGACGAGGACGAGAAGAAGTGACCGAGCCGAGGCACGCAGCTCCTGACGAGCAGCAGCCTCCCCTCGTCGTGAACGACCGGCGCCGGATCGACCCCGAAACGGGCGAGGTCCGCGCGCCGGCCGCTCCGGCGGAGGAGGGCACAGCCCAGGAGACCGACGAGACCGTGGTCGCCGCCGAGTTCGTGGACGACGCCGCCGTCGAGCTGAAGGCCCAGCTCGACGAGCGCACCGCGGACCTGCAGCGGCTCACCGCCGAGTACGCGAACTACCGCAAGCGGGTGGAACGCGACCGGGAAGCGGTGATCAACAACGCGAAGGCGTCCGTGGCCGCCGAGCTCCTGCCGCTGCTGGACGACGTCGAACGGGCCGCCGCTCACGGCGACCTGACCGGCGCGTTCAAGGCGGTGGCGGACAAGCTCGTGTCCACGCTGCAGAAGACCGGCCTGGAGCCGTTCGCGCACGAGGGCGAGGCGTTCGACCCGTCGGTGCACGAGGCCGTGCAGCACAGCACGTCCCCGGACGTCGAGGGCCCGACCGTCACCGCCGTGCTGCGGCGCGGCTACCGGTTCGGCGAGAAGCTCGTCCGCCCGGCGCTCGTCGCCGTGACGGACCACGAGCCGGCAGCACCCGCTGAAGAGAGCTGAAGGGAGGGAGACGTCCGGTGAGTGCTAGGGACTGGATCGAGAAGGACTTCTACCGCGAACTGGGCGTCTCCTCCGACGCCTCGGCGGACGAGATCAAGAAGTCGTACCGCAAGCTCGCCCGTGAGCTGCACCCCGACGCCAACCCCGGCGACGCCAAGGCGGAGGCCCGCTTCAAGGCCGTCTCCGAGGCCTACGGGGTGCTGTCCGACGCGGCGAAGCGCAAGCAGTACGACGAGGCTCGTCGCCTGTTCGCGGGCGGAGGGGGCTTCCCCGGCGGCTTCGGCGGTGCCGGCGGCTTCGACGTCAACGACCTGTTCGGTCGGGCGGCGCAGGGCACCGGTGGCGGTGGCCTGGGCGACCTGCTCGGCGGCCTGTTCAACCGGCGCGGTGGCGGCGGTGCGGCCTCGGCCACGCGTCCCCGTCGCGGCGAGGACGTAGAGACCGACGTCCGGCTCGACTTCACCGAGGCGGTGAGGGGCGCGCAGGTGCCACTGCGGCTGTCCTCACCGGCCGCGTGCACGACCTGCGGCGGCTCCGGCGCCAAGCCCGGCACGACGCCGCACACCTGCGCGACCTGCTCGGGTTCCGGCCTGGTCACGCGGTCGCAGGGCGCGTTCGCGTTCAGCGAGCCATGCCGCGACTGCCGCGGCACCGGCCGGATCATCGACGACCCGTGCGTCGAGTGCGGTGGCGACGGCGTCAGCACCCGCACCCGCACGCTGACCGTCCGGATTCCCTCGGGGGTCGACGACGGCCAGCGGATCCGCCTGGCGGGGCAGGGCGAACCGGGGCGCAACGGCGGACCGTCGGGCGACCTGTTCGTCCGCGTGCACGTCAACCCGCACAGCGTGTTCGGCCGCCAGGGCAACGACCTGACGCTGACCGCGCCGATGACGTTCCCCGAGCTGGCGCTGGGCACGACGTTGACCGTGCCGACGCTGGACGGCAAGGTGACCTTGAAGGTGCCGGCCGGCACCGCTTCCGGGCGCGTGCTGAGGGCGCGCGGCAAGGGCATCACCCGCAAGGACGGCAGCCAGGGCGATCTGCTGATCACGCTGGAGGTCGCCGTCCCGAACAACCTGTCCTCCGAGGCGCGCACGGCCCTGGAGGGCTACGCGGACGTGACCAAGGAGCACGACCCGCGAGGTGAGCTGAACGCGCTGCTGGAAGGGCGGTGAGTTCCGGTGAGTTTTCCGTTCCCGCCGGGGACCGACGAGGACACGCCGTTCTTCGTCATCTCGGTGGCAGCACAGCTCTCCGGCCTGCACGCGCAGACCCTGCGGTCCTACGACCGGATGGGCCTCGTGTCGCCGGGCCGCACCTCCGGCGGCGGCCGCCGCTACTCGATGCGCGACATCGTGCTGCTGCGCGAGGTCCAGCGCCTCTCCCAGGAGGAGGGCGTGAACCTCGCCGGCATCAAGCGCATCATCGACCTGGAGCACCAGGTCGACGCCCTGCGCGCGCGCGTGACCGAGCTGTCCCAGGAGCTGGCCCAGGCACTGGCCGCCGCCGACTCCGCGGCGGCCGCGGTGCACGCCTCCTACCGCAGGGACCTGGTCCCGGTGCGGCAGGAGACGGCGCTCGTGGTGTGGAAGCCCAAGCCGCGCAAGTAGCTCACCGCTCGAAGTAGAACCCGGTCTCCAGGTCCGCCAGGAGGCCGGGTTCCTGCGGTTCCCACCCCAGCAGCGTCCTCGTGCGCGCGCTGGACGTCGGTGCGTCCCGCGTCACCATGAACGCCAACGGCCCGAAGTGCTCCTGCGCTCGTTCCGCGGGAATGCTCTCGACCGGCAGGCCGAGCTTGCGCCCGATCGCCTCGGCGATGGTGCGCATCGGCACGGCCTCCTCGGCCACCGCGTGCAGCACGGAGCCGGCGGGTGCCTTCTCCGCTGCCAGCCGGTACAGCCGCGCCGCGTCCAGGGTGTGCGCCGCGGACCAGCGGTTCGTGCCGTCACCGGGGTAGCCGGACACGCCCTTCTCCCGCGCGGTCCTGACCAGGATCGGGATGAACCCGGCCGTGTCGAGCGGGCTGTGCACGGTGGGCGGCAGCACGACCACCGAACCGCGCACGTCTGCGGCGTCGACGATCGCGTTGCGGGCGGCACCGCGGGTGTCGCTGTCGGCGACCCGCTCCTCCTCCGTCGCGGTGCGGCCCAGCCCGGCGTATGACAGCGTGCCACTGGTGCCGATCAGGGCCTTGCCGGTGCCGGAGAGCTCGTCGAGGAACGCCTTGACCACCGCCAGGTCGGCTCCGGAGGCACCCGCGTAGTCGCCGGCGAACATCTCCTCGTGCTTGAACGCCAGGTGGACCACCGCGTCCGCCTCGGCCGCGGCCTTGCGCAGCCCGTCCATGTCGTCGAGGTCACCGCGCCGGACCCGGGCGCCCCAGGCCTCCAGCCTGGCGGCGGACATGTCGGACCGGGCCAGGCCGACGACCTCGTGCCCGGCTCCCAGCAGCTCCGGGACCAGCGCCGAACCGACGTGACCGCTGGCGCCCGTGACGAAAACCTTCATCGCACTTCCTCAAGGTGATGGGACTTGGTCTCATCAACCGTAGCAGAGTGATGGGACTTAGTCGCATCACTTAGGATGGGGTCATGGGTCGATGGGAGCCGGACGCACGGGAGCGGTTGGTGCGCGCCGCACTCGACCTGTTCGGCGAGCAGGGGTACGACAACACCGCGGTCGCGCAGATCGCCGAACGCGCCGGGCTCACCAAGAGCACGTTCTTCCGGCACTTCCGGGACAAGCGCGAGGTGCTGTTCGGCGGTCAGGACCAGCTCGCCGAGGTGCTCACCACCGGCATCGCCGGCGCGCCGGAGCAGGCGGAACCGCTGGCCGCGGTCGAGGCGGCGCTGGTCGCGGTCGGCACCTGGTTCACCGACGAGCACCGGGCGCACGGCCCGCAGCGGCAGGCGGTGATCGAGGACCACCTGGAACTGCGTGAGCGGTCGGCGCTGAAGATGGTCGGGTTCGGCGTGGCCATGAAGGACGCGCTCGAACGCCGCGGCGTCGCCGAGCTGGCGGCAGCGGTGGCCGCCGAGCTCGGCGTGCTCGCCTTCGAACGCGCGTACGGCACGTGGGTGACGACCACCGGGGACTGGTCCGACGTCGTCCGGCGGTCGGTCGCCGAGGTGCGGACCGCGGCCGCGACGCTCGGCTAGCCGCTCACGACTCCTCGCCAGACCCCTTGCCGGCCTTCACCCCGAAGTAGTCGCCGCCCTTGCGCTTCGCGTCGTCGGTGCCCCAGTCGCGGATGCGGTCCACCGGCACCATGCGGGGGATGTGCTTGCGGCAGTGGACGTAGGCCTCCTGCACCTGCACGACGACCCAGCGCTCCACCTTGCGGTCCTCGGTGGGGAACTCCTCGCGCGGCGCGATGCGGGCCCTGCCGTTGACGTGCAGGCCGATCAGGTCCTCGGTGAAGTCCACCATCAGCATGCCGACGTGCGGGTTCTCCATGATGTTGCCGAGCGAGGCCATGACGCCGTTGCCGCGGTACTCGGGGTACGCGACGGTCCTCGGGTCGACCACCCGGATGAAGCCCGCGGGTCCGGCGCGCAGCGTCGAGTCGCATTCGCCGTCGGCGTCGGAGGTCGAGATGAACGCCATCTCCATCCGGCCGACGAACTCGGCCATCGCGGGGTTGAGGTGGTCCAGTACCTGGTCCGAGTAGAAGCGTGTGGCGCGATCGGAGGTCTCCAGGGCACATTGGAGGAAGTGCTCGCCGCGGGAGCCGGGATGTTCGACACGGTTGGGTGAGGTGGTTCCAGTCAATTCAGGCAAGGACACGCGCCACACCGTTGCACGCAAGCGCGCAACTCGGTACGGAGGGACCCTCAGATTCACACTGTTGCGGTAACAAGCAGTTGCGTACCGTAGTCATGCTTCGCTCGAAGGTGGCATCAAGGAGTCGGAAGGCCAGAACAGAGGTTAGTGTCCACCCCGTCGGGGGACGGATGTTTGACGAGCACGGCGCCTCACCGGTGCCAGGACGAAGAACGTGGAGACTGCGCGCGGACCATGACTGCGAACGCTGTGCTGAGCCCCATCCCTACCCCGCCACACCGTGAACCCCCGCCTGGCGTCACCGCGATGGTGCGGATGATCCGGGAGAGCTTCGCGGTGGTGGAGCCGCATTCCGAAGAAGTGGCGAAGTTCTTCTACGGGATGCTCTTCTCGCTCTCGCCCGCCACACGCGAGATGTTCCCCGCCAACATGGAGGTGCAGCGGAGCCGTCTGCTGCGCGCCCTGGTGCACGTGGTGCAGATGGTCGACCGCCCGGACGACCTGATCCCCTTCCTCCGCCAGCTGGGCCGCGACCACCGCAAGTTCGGTGTCATCAACGTCCACTACGAGGCGGTCGGCACGGCACTGCTGTCGGCGGTGAAGAAGTTCGCCGGTGCCGCCTGGACGCCGAAGGTCGAGATGGCCTGGGCCGAGGCGTACACGCTGATGGCCCGCGCGATGCAGGAGGCGGCCGACGCCGACAACGGGCCCGCGTACTGGCACGCGACGGTGCTGGAGCACCAGCGCGTGTCGTGGGACCTGGCGGTCGTGCGGCTGCAGCCCGACCACCCGGTCAACTACCGCGCCGGGCAGTACGTGTCCGTCGAGACGCCGCAGCGCAAGCGGCTGTGGCGCTACTACACGCCGGCGAACGCGCCGCGCGAGGACGGCATCATCGAGTTCCACATCCGGTCCGTCGACGGCGGCTGGGTGTCGCGCTCGGTGGTCGGCCACACGCAGGCTGGCGACACGTGGCGCATCGGACCGCCGATGGGACGCCTCTCGGTCGACCGCACGTCCGGGTCGGACATCCTGATGGTGGCCGGTGGCACGGGCGTCGCGCCGATGCACGCGATCATCGACGAGATGGCGCAGTGGGGCGACAACCCGCGCGTGCACCTGTTCTACGGCGGCCGCACCCGCGAGGACCTCTACGACCTGGACAACCTGCAGCGCATCGCGACCACGAACCCGTGGCTCACGGTCGTGCCGGTGCTGGAGTCGGACCCCGGCGTCCGCGGTGTCGAGCAGGGCACCCTGGCCGACGTGGTCACCCGCTACGGCGCGTGGGAGGAACGCGACGTCCTGGTCTGCGGCAGCCCGGCGATGATCAGGTCGACGGTGTCCCGCATGCTGGTCGCCGGAACTCCGCTCGACCGGATCAAGTACGACCCGTTCACGCTGGACTAGGCTCGGCACGTCGAAAGCGACTGGCGTGCCGAGGGTGGAACCGACCACCGGGAAGCGACTGCCGAGCGCACCGAACGCCTGGGTGCACCGGTGTGGAGCTGAGCCGTGCTCTCCCAGGTCGATCCCGAGATCGCCGCACTGATCGAGGCCGAGTCCGCCCGCCAGTCCCGCAGGCTGCGCATGATCGCGTCGGAGAACGACGTGTCCGCCGCCGTGCTTGAGGCAACGGGCTCGGTGCTGACGAACAAGTACTCCGAGGGGTATCCCGGCAAGCGGTACTACGAGGGCCAGCAGGTCGTCGACCAGGTCGAACAGCTCGCGATCGACCGCGCGAAGGCCCTGTTCGGCGTGGACCACGCCAACGTCCAGCCGCTGTCCGGCGCGCCCGCGAACCTCGCGGTGTACCTCGCGTTCCTGTCGCCGGGCGACACGGTGATGGGCATGTCGCTGCCGATGGGCGGCCACCTGACCCACGGCTGGAACGTGTCCGCGACCGGCAGGTGGTTCCACGCGGTGCAGTACGACGTGCGCAAGGACACCGGCGTCGTCGACCTGGACCAGGTCCGGTCCCTCGCGCTAGCCGAACGCCCGAAGGTGATCTTCTGCGGTGGCACGGCCATCCCGCGCACGATCGACTTCCCGGCGTTCGCCGCCATCGCAGCCGAGGTCGACGCCGTCCTGGTCGCCGACATCGCGCACATCGCGGGTCTCGTCGCGGGCGGCGCCCACCCGTCCCCGGTCGGCCACGCCCCGGTGATCACCACGACCACGCACAAGACGCTCCGCGGCCCGCGTGGCGCCATGATCCTCAGCGACGCCGAGCACGCCAGGGCCGTCGACCGCGCTGTCTTCCCCGGCCTGCAGGGTGGCCCGCACAACCACACGACCGCCGCCATCGCCGTGGCCCTGCACGAGGCGGCGCAGCCGGCGTTCCGCGAGTACGCGCACACCGTCGTGGCCAACGCACAGGCGCTCGCGGCCGCGTTGCTGGAGCGGGGCTTCGACCTGGTCTCCGGTGGCACCGACAACCACCTGATCCTGATCGACCTGACGTCCAGGGGCATCGGCGGCAAGCCCGCCGCGCGGGCACTGGACCGGGCGGGCATCGAGCTGAACTACAACGCGGTGCCGTACGACTCCCGCACGCCGTTCGACCCGTCCGGCATCCGGCTCGGCACCCCCGCCATCACCACCCGCGGCCTCCGCCCGTCCCACATGCCGCAGATCGCCGACTGGATCGACCGGGCCGCCACCGCCGTCGCTGACGAGCCCGCACTCGCACGCATCGCCACCGAGGTCGAGGCCCTGCTCACCTCCCTCTAACCCCCGCCGTAAGTGCACGCGGGGACCTTTCGTACCCCTGGGAGGGCACGCGGGGACCTTTCGTACCCCCAGAGGGCACGCGGGGAGCTTTCGTAACCCTCAGGAGTGCACGCGGGGAGCTTTCGTAACCCCCGGAAGGGCACGCGGGGACCCCGCGTACCCCCAGAGGGAACGCGGGGGCCCCGCGTGCCCTCCACTCCTGGCGGAGTGACGCAGGAGACCGTGGGAAAGTTGTTCTAGCTAACTATTTCCCGATATAGTTGTATGGCATCAACTAACTACTGGAGGTGTGCTTGAACCGGCCCTCGTCGCATCGGGAGATCCTCGAAGCGCTGTCCGGCATCTGGGTGGCGTTGCTCGTCGCGATCCTCAGCTCCACCATCGTCTCGAACGCTCTCCCGACGATCCTGGCCGAGCTCAAGGGCACCCAGACCCAGTACACCTGGGTCATCACGGCGATGCTGCTGGCCTCCACGGCCAGCACGCCGCTGTGGGGCAAGCTCGCGGACCTCTTCGACAAGAAGAAGCTGCTGCAGGCGGGCATCGTGCTGTTCGTCATCGGCAGCGTGCTGTCGGGCCTGAGCCAGAACATGGAGCAGCTCATCGCGTTCCGGGTCGTGCAGGGCCTGGGCATGGGCGGTGTGCAGGCGCTCGGCCAGGTCGTGGTCGGCGCGCTGCTCAGCCCGCGTGAACGCGGCCGTTACAGCGGCTACACCGGCATGGTGATCTCGGCGGGCACCGTCGGCGGACCGCTGGTGGGCGGGTTCCTCGTCGACTGGCCCGGCTGGCGCTGGTGCTTCTTCGTGTGCGTGCCGCTGGCCCTCGTGGCCCTCGCCGTGCTGCACAAGACGCTGCACCTGCCCGTGCAGAAGCAGCACGTGAAGATCGACTACCTGGGCGCCACGCTGATCACCGGCGGGGTGAGCCTGGTGCTGATGTGGGTGTCGTTCGCCGGCAAGGACTTCGCCTGGTTCTCCGGTGAGAGCGCCCTCTACGTCGGCGGTGTGGTGCTCGCGCTGACCGCCGCCTACTTCGTCGAGCGCAGGGCCTCTGCCCCGGTCATCCCGCTGCACCTGTTCCGCAACCGCACGGTCGTGCTGGCGATGCTGGGTGGCATCGCGGTCGGCACGGCGATGTTCGGCGCCTCGGTGTTCATGGGGCAGTACTTCCAGATCGCGCGGGGCTTCTCGCCCACGAAGGCGGGGCTGCTCACGGTGCCGCTGGTGCTCGGGCTGAGCATCTCCTCGACCGTCAGCGGCCAGCTGATCGCGAAGAGCGGCCGGTGGAAGAGCTACCTGGTCTGGGGTGCGTTCTCGCTGGTCATCGGGCTGGCGCTGCTCGGCACGATCGACCACGGCACCAACCTCACGCTGATGGGCGCCTACCTGCTGCTGGTCGGCGTGGGCGTCGGGCTGACCATGCAGAACCTGGTGCTGGCCGTGCAGAACGGCGTGGGCATGGCCGACCTGGGCGCGGCGAGCTCCACGGCGACGTTCCTGCGGTCGCTGGGAGGCACGGCCGGCGTCTCGGTGCTCGGTGCGGTGCTGGCCGCCCACGTGAGCACCACGTCGCTCGACCGCGGCTCCCTCTCCCCGGCCGTGCGCAACTCCTACGGCGACGCGATGGGCGAGCTGTTCCTGATCGCCGCCGGGCTCGCGGTCTTCACCGTCATCGCAGTGCTGCTGATCAAGGAACAGCCGCTGCGGGACTCCGTGGACGTGACGGCGGAGATCACCCCAACGGGTTCTGGCGCACAGACGGTCGCCACCGAACTTGCCTCACCTGTGGATACTGACCAGCGGATTGTGGACAACTCAACCCCTGGTGTGGACAAGCGGTTGATCCGAACGAGTGACGGCGATCATGAGGTCGCGGCACGTTCGGCTGCGCTGCGTTCCACGCAGAACTCGTTGCCCTCGGGGTCGCGCATCGTGACCCAGCCGGTGCCGTCCGCCCTGCGCTGATCGTCGTAGACCGTCGCACCGATCCCCAGCAGCCGGTCGACCTCCTCGTCACGGGAGAGGTCGGCCGGCTGCAGGCAGATGTGCACCCGGTTCTTGACCGCCTTGTCCTCGGGAACGGCGACGAACAGGTAGCGGATGCCGTTCGGCAGTTCGATCAGGCACTCGTCGTCGCCGGGGTTGTCGTCGGGGTGCAGCGGCAGCCCGAGCACCTTGCTCCACCACGACGCGATCTCGTAGGAGTCGCGCGCGTCGACGGTGACGTTGTGGATGATTGAGGTCATGGTGCTGATCTTCGCCCATCCCCGCTCCACCGACGTGCGATTTTCGCGACCTCCGTCACGTTCTCGTAGTTGAGCGGAACAGGCTCAACTTTTCTGACGTTGTGCGGGATGATGGTCCGTGCCGCAGGCTGACCACGAGGTGGAGGAATGGACGCTTTCAACCCGACGACCAAGACCCAGCAGGCCGTGTCCGCGGCCGTGCAGGCAGCGACCCTCAACGGGAACCCCGACGTGGGACCCGTGCACCTGCTCGGTGCCCTGCTGGCGCAGGCGGACGGGTTGACCGCGCCGTTGCTCTCCGCGGTGGGCGCCGACCCGACGCTGGTGCGCAAGGAGCTGGAGCAGCTCTCCCGCGCGCTGCCCAGCGCCTCCGGTGCGAGCGTGTCCGCCCCGCAGTTCTCGCGCGACGCCGTGCGGGTGCTCAGCCGGGCGCAGGAGCTCGCCACCGAGATGGGCGACGAGTACGTGTCCACCGAGCACCTGCTCGTGGGCTTGGCGCAGCACGGTGGCCAGGTGGCCGACCTGCTGCGGCGCAACGGCGCGACGCCCGAGGCGCTGACCGAGGCCTTCACGAAGGTGCGCGGCTCGGCGCGGGTCACCTCGGCCGACCCCGAGGGCACCTACAAGGCGCTGGAGAAGTACGGCGTCGACCTGACCGAACGCGCCCGCAAGGGCGAGCTCGACCCGGTGATCGGCCGCGACTCCGAGATCCGCCGCGTCGTGCAGGTGCTGTCCCGGCGCACCAAGAACAACCCGGTGCTGATCGGCGAGCCCGGCGTCGGCAAGACCGCCATCGTCGAGGGCCTGGCCCAGCGCGTGGTGGCCGGTGACGTGCCGGAGTCGTTGCGCGGCAAGCGGGTCGTGTCGCTGGACCTCGGTTCGATGGTCGCGGGCGCCAAGTACCGCGGTGAGTTCGAGGAGCGGCTCAAGGCCGTCCTCAAGGAGATCACCGACTCGGCCGGCCAGGTCATCACGTTCATCGACGAGCTGCACACGATCGTCGGCGCCGGCGCGACCGGTGAGTCCGCCATGGACGCCGGCAACATGATCAAGCCGATGCTGGCGCGCGGCGAGCTGCGCATGGTCGGTGCCACGACGCTCGACGAGTACCGCGAGCACATCGAGAAGGACGCCGCACTGGAGCGCCGCTTCCAGCAGGTGCTGGTCGGCGAGCCCTCGGTCGAGGACACCGTCGGCATCCTGCGCGGCCTCAAGGAGCGCTACGAGGTGCACCACGGCGTGCGCATCACCGACGCCGCCCTCGTCGCCGCGGCCACGCTGTCCGACCGCTACATCACCGCGCGCTTCCTGCCGGACAAGGCCATCGACCTCGTCGACGAGGCCGCGTCCCGGCTGCGCATGGAGATCGACTCGCGCCCGGTCGAGATCGACACCGTCGAGCGCTCGGTCCGCCGTCTCGAGATCGAGGAGATGGCGCTGGCCAAGGAGTCCGACCCGGCGTCGCTGGAACGGCTCTCCGCCCTGCGCGCCGAGCTGGCCGAGAAGCGCGAGGAGCTGTCCGCGCTGACCGCCCGCTGGCAGAACGAGAAGGGCTCGATCGACAAGGTCCGCACCCTGAAGGAGCAGCTGGAGTCGCTGCGCGGCGAGTCGGAGCGCGCCGAGCGCGACGGCGACCTCGGCCGGGCCGCCGAGCTGCGCTACGGCCGGATCCCGGCGCTGGAGAAGGAGCTGGCGGCCGCCGCGGAGGCGTCCACCCAGGAGTCCGCCATGCTCAAGGAGGAAGTCGGTTCGGACGACGTCGCCGACGTCGTGTCCGCGTGGACCGGCATCCCCGCCGGCCGGCTGCTGGAGGGCGAGACCGCGAAGCTGCTGCGGATGGAGGACGAGCTCACCCGCCGCGTCGTCGGCCAGGCCGAGGCCGTGCGCGTCGTCTCGGACGCCGTGCGCCGCACCCGTGCCGGTGTCGCCGACCCGGACCGCCCGACCGGCTCGTTCCTGTTCCTCGGCCCCACCGGTGTCGGCAAGACCGAGCTCGCGAAGGCGCTGGCGTCGTTCCTGTTCGACGACGAGCGGGCGATGATCCGCATCGACATGAGCGAGTACTCCGAGAAGCACTCGGTGGCCCGCCTGGTCGGTGCCCCTCCCGGCTACGTCGGCTACGACCAGGGCGGCCAGCTCACCGAGTCGGTCCGCCGCCGCCCGTACTCGGTCGTGCTGCTCGACGAGGTCGAGAAGGCCCACCCGGACGTCTTCGACGTGCTGCTGCAGGTCCTCGACGACGGCCGCCTGACCGACGGCCAGGGCCGCACCGTGGACTTCCGCAACACGATCCTGGTGCTCACCTCGAACCTGGGCTCGCAGGCCATCGCGAACCCGTCGCTCACCGAGGTCGAGCGCAAGGACGCCGTGCTGGCGGTGGTGCAGCGCCACTTCAAGCCGGAGTTCCTGAACCGGCTCGACGACGTGGTGGTGTTCCACGCCCTCGCCACCGAGGAGCTGACGTCCATCGTGGACATCCAGATCGCCCGCCTGGCCGAGCGCCTCGCCGCGCGCAGGCTGACGCTGGAGGTCACCACGGCCGCACGCGACTGGCTGGCGCTCAACGGGTTCGACCCGGTGTACGGCGCCCGGCCGCTGCGCAGGCTGGTGCAGTCGGCGATCGGCGACCAGCTGGCCAAGGAGCTGCTGGCCGGCGAGGTGCGCGACGGTGACGCGGTGAAGGTCGACGTGGTGGACGACCAGTCCGGCCTGATCGTGGGCCGCGGCGTCTAGTTCCACCGAGCTGGGCTGAGGTGTCGTCGCGGGTGTGGTCAACCCACACCCGCGACGCCGTTCCAGCCCGCCCGATCCCCCGCGGTCGATAGGTTGGCCGCCATGGGGGATCTTCGCTTCGTGCGGTTCGAAGGGGTCGAGCCGACCGCCCGCGGCACCTGGCCGGGTGTCTTCGGGCTGGTGAACGGCCTGCGCAGGGCCGGTCGGCTGACCTCGGAGCAGGAGTCGTACTGCCGCGTGAACGGTGACTGGTTCAACGCCGCCTACACCGACCCGTCGACGGTCGACCCGGCCGTGTACGACCGCGAGCTCAACCCCGGTGCCGCCGCCTGGTTCAAGGTCGAGGCGACGCACCTGGTCGAGCGCGTGGCCGGCTACCTGGACATCCTCGACGCCCACGGCGTGCGGTGGCGCAGGGTGGAGTCCGACGACCCCGGTCGCGTCGTCTACGAGGACGCGGACCAGGTCGTCGTCGTGCCCCGGTGACCGGTCGCGGGACCCTCGCCGACGTGGAAACACGGCCCCCGGCCCACGACGCGCGGAAGTGATCTTCGTTCTCGGCTGCCGACCCACTACGCTTCAGCTGTGGGTGGCATACCGGCGTGGGTCTGGTTCACCGTCGCCGCGGTGGCGGGCGTGGCGGGGTTCGCCCTGCTCGCGACCGACCGGGCGCAACGAACCGCGCGTAATCGTGAACGGCGCCGTTGGGCTGCCCTGCGCGGCTGGCAGTTCGAAGAGACAGACCACGTGCTGCCGACACGCTGGGAAGCGGGCGCGATCGCCTACTACGGCACCGGGCTCGCCCGTGACGTGGTCGCCGGTTCGACCTTCACCGCGGACGGGCGGCGCCAGGTCTACGTGCTCGACCACGAGACCGGCGGCAAGGTCAACTCGGTGCTGGTCGGCGTGCGGTGCCGCCGCGCGTTGTCCGTGGTCATCGAGCTGTGGCTGTCGACTGTGCCGTTCCAGCGGGACAAGATGCCGGACCTGCTCGGACCGGTCGGGTCGCGCTACGCGTTCGTGACGGACGTGCCCGCGGCGCGCAAGCTCATCACGCCGGACCTGATCGACGCGGCCGAGGAGATCGGTGGCGACGTCACGGTCGTCTGGCTGGAGAACGACTGGGTGCTGGCCTCCGCGCCGCCGAACTCGTCGCCCGCGCGCCTGGAGCGGCTGCTGCGCGACGTCGGCGAGCTCGCGGACGTGATCGACCCGTTCGACGCGGACCCGGCGCGGGACGAGCCCGTCGCGGACGCCGAGGACGAGGGCGGAGAGGTCTACCGGCCGACGTTCGGGCGAAAGCAGACGTAGCTGAGTCGGGTGTGACTCACGTCATACCTCACTCTGCGTGGAACCGCGTGCTTCGACCCCGGCGGTTTTCCGACTAGCGTGCGGAGCCATGCCAACCGCACTGGTGACCGGAGCAACCGTCGGGATCGGGGCCGCCTTCGCGCGCAGGCTCGCGGCCGAGGGCTACGACCTCGTCCTCGTCGCACGGACGGCGTCCGCTTTGGACGAGCTCGCGAAGCAGCTGCACGACCGCCACGGCGTGCACGTCGACACCCTGCCCGCCGACCTGAGCGACCGCGCTGACCGCCTCAAGGTCGAGGCCCGACTCTCCGAGTCCGCTGTGGACCTCCTCGTGAACAACGCGGGCTTCGCCACCAGCGGCGAGCTCTTCCAGACCGACGTGGAGAAGCTCCAGTCCCAGCTGGACGTCAACGTCGCCACCGTCCTGCGCCTGAGCAGGGCCGCCGTCCCGCTGATGGTCGCGCGTGGCAAGGGCGACGTCATCAACGTGGCCAGCGTCGCCGGCTTCCTGCCCGGCCGCGGCACGAGCTACAGCGCCGACAAGGCGTGGGTCATCGCGTTCTCCGAGGGCATGTCGCTCGCCGTGGCCGGCTCGGGCGTCCGCGTCCTGGCCCTGTGCCCCGGTTTCGTGCGCACCGAGTTCCACAAGCGCGCGAACATCGACATGTCGAAGACGCCGGGCTGGCTGTACGTCGACGCCGACCGCCTGGTCCACGAGGCGCTGCGCGACCTGCGTCGCGGCCGGGTCCTGTCGATCCCCGGCTCCCAGTACAAGGGCATCGTCGGCGCGACGAAGCTGCTCCCCAGGGCGCTGGTCCGCAAGATGGCCTCGCGCTTCGCCGGCGGGCGCGGCCGGACGTGAGCGGAACCATTCAGACCAACCGAGCGTCGGAGCAGCCGTGAGTGAACAGTTCCACGTCGTGCCGGAGGAGCTGCGCGGGTACAGCGAGCTGCTGGACCGCAACGCCCAGCACTTCCTGACCATCAAAGACCACGCGATCTCCAAGGGCGGTGACACCAGCGGGTTCACCGGCCTGCTGTCGTTGCTGCACCCCGTCGTGACCGGGGTGGCGAGCCTGTACGGGGAGACCCTGGACTTCGCCAACAAGATGCTGCTCAAGGACTCGGAGGCGCTGCGCAAGACCGCGGAGCACTACGAGAAGGCCGACGCCATCGGCCTCAAGCTCTTCGACGGTGTCCAGAACAAGCTGGCGAGCGCCCAGAAGGCGCCGCAGGTCGGGGGCAACTGATGACGACGGCGTACGCGGACGTCGAGGACCCCTCGGTCGCGCTGAACAAGGCGGCGGAGGACCGGCCGGGCCGGCAGTCCACCAAGGAGCTCATCGAGAAGGCCGGCTGGAAGATCCAGGGCGTCAACTGGATCTACGAGAAGGTCACCGGCGAGAACCTGGTCGAGTCGCTGATCAACCCGCTGCTCGGCGATTTCGAGAAGATCGACGCCAACGCCAAGGCGTGGGACAACGTCGCGAAGGCGCTGGACTCCGTGCGGCACAACGTCGACGCGGGCGTCGACCAGCTGAACCCGCACTGGAACGGCTCTGCCGCGCAGGCGTTCGAGCGCCGCATGGACACCATGTGGGTCATCGCGATCGAGGCGGACTCGCAGGTCGCCCGCATCATCGGCGACAAGTTCAAGTCGACGGCGAACACCTGCCGCACGCTGACGGGCCTCGCGCTGTCGCTGCTCGACTACCTGTGCCAGAAGCTGATGGAAGCGGTGATCCTCGCGCCGATCCCCGTGGTCGGCTGGGGCAAGGCCGTGTGGGTCGTCTACGACTGCATCCAGATCGTCGACCGCATCCGCAAGATCATCATCGCGGTGCAGACGCTGATCGAGGGCGTGCAGGGCATGATCAACGGCATCAAGGACATGGGCACCGCCCTGATGAAGCTGAAGGACGTCCGCGACGTCAACGACCTGCTCGACGTCGTCGACGGCTACCAGGACGGCAAGGAGAAGTTCGACGACGGCAAGTCCGCGGCCAAGTCCGGGGCGCTGGGCGTCGCGCTCAACGGCTACAAGCTGAACAAGGACATCGGCAAGGCCACCACCCGCTACGACACCAGCAGCGCGTCCAGCGCCGCGTCGAGCAGCTCGTCGGCAGCGGGCAGCAGCTCGTCGTCCGCGGCGGGCAGCTCGTCGGCCTCCGGCGGCCAGGGCGGAGGACAGCAGTGACGTTCCCCTACGACCAGGCCCGGTTGCAGGCGCTCGTCGACGGGTTCGACGCCACGACGGCCGCGGTGGAGAAGACCGGCAGGGAAGCCGCCCAGTTCCAGCCGCGTTCGCGTGGGGTGACCGAACAGGACCTCGCCGCGATCGAGCGGTACGCCAAGGGCCCGAACGCGCCCAAGGAGTTCAAGGAGCTCCAGCGGCGCATCGACTCCGGCGAGTTCAGCTGGCAGGACGTCGCGGCCGGCCGCGTGATGGACGACGGCGTGCAGAAGGCGCTCGCCACCGGCGTGCCCGACCTGCGACGCGCCTACACGGCCATCCAGGAGGGCCACGACCTCGACGACATCATCGAGTCGGGCAACCCGTCGCGGCCGCCGGCCCGTCCCGCACGCGGTGACGACGGCGACGACGACGGCCCGCCCGTGTTCAAGGAACGAGTCTGGTGAGCCGCTAGCTCGACAGGAAGTCCGGGATGACGTCGCCGGTGCCGAGGTGGTTCGTCCCCACCCCGCGGACGACGTCGAACGCCACCACGGCCGCGACCGCGAGCGACCGGACGGGGTCGGCGGTGCCGGGGCGGAGCTGAGCGACGTCCCGGCGCACCCGCTTGCCGTTGCGCTTCGTGATCTGTCCGATGTGGAGCTTCAGCACGTCGCCGAGCAGGCAGAGGTGCGTGCCGTTGGCGTCGAGCAGGGCGTACCGGCCCGGTTGCGGCACGATCGAGCCGACCGGCCGCCCGTCCGGCCACGCCACCTTCGTCGGCCGCCTGCCCACGCCGGCCGACTTGGTGATCACGAGCAGCGGCCGGCCGTCCGGTCCGGTGGCGAGCAGGCGGAACGGCGTCCACCGGGACAGGCTCAGGTTGCGCAGGCGGGCGGTGACGAACCCGCGCCTGGTCTCGTGCACCGACCCCAGCAGGGTGTTGCGTTCGTCATAGGCCTCGACCGAGTACCTCGACCCCAGCATCAGCCGCACCGGCGTCCACGGCTGGTCCACCACGAAGGAGTCCGCGCTCAACAGGTTCACGGTGATGCAGGGTATGCGGCGTCTCGGCGGCGCGTGTGCGAAGCTTGCGACCTGTGCGAACTGAACAGGTCTTGGACGCGAACGCGAAGTCGGAACTCGCCCGCTTGGTGAGCGAATTGGCCGTGGTGCACGGCAAGGTGACCCTCTCGAGCGGCAAGGAAGCCGACTACTACGTCGACCTGCGCCGCGCCACGCTGCACCACGCCGCGGCCCCGCTGATCGGCAAGCTGCTCCGCCAGCTCACCGCCGACTGGGACTTCGTGGCTGTCGGCGGCCTCACCCTCGGCGCCGACCCCGTCGCCTACGCGATGATGCACTCCGCCGCCACCGCCGGCGACGTGCTGGACGTCTTCGTCGTCCGCAAGGCCGCCAAGGCCCACGGCATGCAGCGCCAGATCGAGGGCATCGAGGTCCGCGGCCAGCGCGTCCTGGCCGTCGAGGACACCTCCACCACCGGCGGCTCCGTCCTCACCGCGGTCGAGGCCCTGCGCGCGGCCGGCGCCGAGGTCGTCGGCGTCGCGACCGTCGTGGACCGCGGCACCGGCGCCCGCGAGGCCATCGAGGCGGAGGGCCTGCAGTACCGCTACCTGCTGGACCTCGACGACCTCGGTCTCGCCTGAGTTTCGTCGAGCGCGGTTCGAGCTACCCCGTCCTGGTCTGGAGGACGGGGTGGTGCGAATGGCCGGGTTCCTCGCGGGAGCCGTTGTGCTCCTGCACTTCGCCGTGCTGGCGTTCCTGCTGGCCGGCGGTTTCCTCGCGTGGCACTGGCGCCGCCTGATCTACCCCCACCTCGCCCTCGCCGCGTGGGCCGTGCTGAGCCTCTCGGTGCCCACCGTGTGCCCGCTGACCACCTGGGAGAACGACCTGCGGGCCGCCGCCGGGATGCCGGTGCTGGAGACCGGGTTCATCGACCACTACATCGACGGGGTCTGGTACCCGGAGAGCGCGTCGACGGTGGTGCAGCTGGTGCTCGGGGCGGTCGTGGTCGTGTCCTGGGTCGGGTTCGCGGCGAGTGCCAGGACGGCCCGGCGGGTGGGCGTTCAGTAACGTCTGGTCCGTGCTGCTCGAAGGGTTCCACGCCGTCAAACACGCCCTGCGCTTCGGCGGGAACGTCACGTCGCTGGTCACCACCAGCAGGCCCGCCGCCGTCGGGCTCGCCGAGTCGCACGCACCGGACCTGGTCGAGGCCTTCTGCCGGGCGACCGAGGTGACGAAGGAGGAGTTCGTCCGCCGGGTCGGCCGCACCCACCCGACCGGTGTCGCGGGCTTCGCCGACCGCCCTGACCTCCCGTTCGACCGCGACGCCCCGGTCGTCCTCCTCGACAACCCGCGCAACCTGGGCAACTTCGGCGCCGCGATCCGGGTGGCCGCGGGCCTCGACGCCGGCGGCGTCCTCTCCACCGGTGACGTCGACCCCTGGCACCCGAACGTCCTCAGAGGATCCGCGGGCCTGCACTTCGCCCTCCCCGTCGCCAAGGCCACCACCCTCGACCTCGCGGGCCCGCTGATCGCCTTCGACGCCGACGGCGAACCGCTCAGGGGGCCGATCCCCGACAACGCCGTGCTGGCGTTCGGCTCCGAGCGGCACGGCCTGAGCGACGAGGTGAGGCAGCGCGCGGCGAAGGTCGTCCGCCTTCCCATGCGCGCCAAGGTGAGCAGTTACAACCTGACGACCTCTGTCGCCATGGGTCTCTACCACTGGGCGGTTCACCGAGCTTCTTGACCGGTCAAGAACTCACCATTGCAGGGTGGTGATCGCGAAACTGCTGGCCGCGCGGGCGGGTGTTGCGGAGCGTGCCGTGCATTCGAGGCACCTGCGACGGGTGTGGGGTGTGCCGGGCACGAGCCTGGGGGCCTGCGGGTGGCCGCCCAGGTTCAGGGACAAGGTCTTCGCGCCGTTCAACTACTGGTGGCAGGCGCACCTGCTCGACTGCATGGTCGACGGGTACGAGCGCAACCCGCTGGAGGCGCGCAGGCAGGCGATCGTGCGGGTGGTCCGCGGCATCCGGGTGCGCAACGTCAGCGGGTGGACCAACGACTACTACGACGACGTCGCGTGGCTGGGGCTGGCGCTGCAGCGGGCGGAGAAGATCGGGGTCGGGCGGCCCAGGGCGGTGCGGCAGATCGCGGACCAGCTGCGCGACGGGTGGACCGACCACGCCGGTGGCGGGATCTGGTGGAAGCGCGGCGACGACTTCAAGAACGTGCCGGCGAACGGGCCCGCGGCCATCTTCCTCGCACGGCAGAACGAGGGGACCGACCTCGCCAAGGCGCGGTCCATCGTGGACTGGGTGGAGGAGCACCTGGTCGACCCCTCTGGGCTCGCGTGGGACGGGCTGCACGTGCACCCCGACGGGGAGGTCCGCGAGGTCGAGAAGAACATCTACACGTACTGCCAAGGTGTTCTCATCGGTGCGTGCGTGGAGCTGGCCAAGCACGGGCAGCAGCAGAAGTGGCTGGAGAAGGCCGCGCGCACCATCACCGCCGTGTACGACGACCTCGCCATCGGTGGGGTGGTCAAGGGGCAGGGCGAAGGCGACGGCGGTCTGTTCGCGGGCATCCTCGTGCGCTACCTCGCCCTGGCGGCGGTGGAGATGCCGCGGCTCGACCCCGCGCAGCAGGGGGCCGCCGAGCTCGCCCGGCAGCTGGTGGTGGAGTCGGCCGAGGCGGCGTGGGCCAACCGGACGGTGGCGGTCAGCGGGCCGCTGTTCGGTCCGGAGTGGAGCGTGCCGGCCGAGGAGGCGCAGAGCAGGGACCTGTCGGTGCAGCTGGGCGGGTGGATGTGCCTGGAGGCGGCGGCCCTGCTCGAACGTCACGACGCGGCGAGGTAGCCCAGCAGGGTCCTGGCGTCCTCGCGGAACTGGTCGACGGAGTCGTCGCGCACGAACTCCAGCAGCACGTTGCGGTCGACGCCGTCGCGTGCGAGCTCGCCGAGGACCGGCTTCCACAGGTCGCGGCGCGCGGACAGGGGCAGGCGGTCGGTGAAGCCGCCGGGGCCCCAGGAGAAGACGTGCGCGGTCACCGGTTCCAGGGTGCGGACCTCGTGCACCGCCGAGAACACGTCCTGGCCGCCGCTCGGCTGCCAGTACGGCACCACGCCGTCGACCTCGTCCAGCAGCCGCACGGCCGAGTCGAGCGTGTCGGTCAGCGTGTTGCGGTGGTACTCCAGCGCGATCCGGGTGCCTGCGGCGTCGGCGTGCTCGACGGCGTGCCGCAGCGCCTCCACCACGGCGCCGCGGTCGGCGCACTCGGCCGAGCCCGCCGTGCCGGCCCACACCCTGACCAGCGGTGCGTCCAGCTCGGCCGCGGTCTCCAGCACGGCGGCGAGCTCCGCGCGGTCCGTCACGCCTGCGCGGTAGTACGAGCCGTAGGCGGCCACCTTCAGGCCCGTGTCCACCGCGCGCCGCGCCGCCGTGAAGTCACCGGGCGGCACGTGCACGTCGGCACCCCACTCGACCGCCTGCAGACCGCAGTCCAGCGCCAGCTCGCCGATCTCGCCGACCGACAGCTGCCGGAACGTCACCGAGACCAGGCCGGGGATCAGCACCCGCAGGACTGCCGGTGCAGCAGCGACGGGGCCAGCCGGATGGTCTCCGCGGGACGGGACGGGTCGGCGATGCGCGACAGCAGCAGCTTCACGGCGGTGCGGCCGATCTCCTCGACCGGCTGGGCCAGTGTCGTCAGCGGCGGGTCTATCAACGTCGCCCACTCCACTTCGTCGTAGGCCACGACGGCCAGGTCCGTGCCGAGCTTCAGGCCGCGGGCGCGGGCCTCGTGCAGCATGCCGACCGTCACCAGGTGGTCGGCCGCGACGACGGCGGTGACCGGGTCGTCCTGGTCGATCAGCGGCGCGAGCCAGCCGCTCTGCGAGACCAGGGACTCGTCCCACTTCAGGCCCGCGCGGCCGAGGCCGAGGCGGTGGCCGAGGACGCGCTCCTCGGTCGTGGCCACGCCGGCCTTGCCGCAGACGATGCCGATGCGGCGGTGGCCGAGCTCGGCCAGGTGCGTGACCAGGCCGGAGGTGGCCTGCACGTTCTCCGGGCCGACCTGGTCGATGTCCTTCGCCACGGTCAGGCGGTCCACCAGCACGGTCGGGATGCCGAGCCGCTTGAGCTCCGGCAGCACCTGGCTGCCCGCACCGGCGGAGGGCGTCAGCAGCAGCCCGTCGACCCGGCGCGACCGCAGCATCCGCACCGCGACCTGCTCCGACTCCGGCGTGTCCCTGGTGTCGATCAGCACGAGCGAGTAGCCCGCTCTCGTCGCCTCCGACTCGATGGCCGCGATCAGCTCGGCGAAGTACGGGTGGGAGACCAGCGACACCGCGAGGCCCAGCGACTTCGTGCCACCCATGACCAGCGACCGCGCGATGGCGTCACCGGTGTACCCGGTTTCGTCGATCGCCTTCTGCACGCGCTCGCGCGTGTCCCCGGCGACCGGCCTGGTCTCGTTGATCACGTGTGACACCGTGGTGATGGAGACCCCCGCGAGAGCCGCGACATCCCGCATGGTGACCATGGCCGGGACCTTACCCGTTTGGAGGAAGGCCAGATGGCAGCCGTGCTGTGTGTCGGGCTCACAACTCTCGACGTCACCCAGCGAGTGGCCGCGTTCCCCGCTCCCGGCGAGAAGGTCAGGTCGGCCGAGGCGCACCTCGCCCCCGGCGGTCCGGCGGCCAACGCGGCACGGGCGGTGGCCGCTCTGGGCGGATCTTCGTCACTTCTCACCGCCCTGGGCGCCGACGCACTGGGTGAATTCGTGCGGGCCGGGTTGGAGCCGGTCCACGTCGTCGCCGTCGAGGGGACGACGCCGGTGAGCATGGTCGTCGTCAGAGATGCTGATGGGGAGCGCACGGTCGTGTCGCGCAACGCCTCGGTGCCGGTCATCGCGCCGGATTTGTCCGATCTCGTGGCCGCCGCGGACGTGATGCTCTTGGACGGACACCACGACGGACTGGCGTTGCCCGCCGCCCGTGCGGCGAAAGCCGCGGGATTGCCTGTGGTGCTCGACGCCGGGAGCTGGAAACCTGTCCTCGATCACCTGTTGCCGCTGGTCGACGTGGCCGCTTGCGCTTCGGGGTTCGAGCGGTCCGCTGCCGAGGTGCACTCGTACGGGGTCCCGCTGGTGGTTCGCACCAACGGCCCCGCACCCGTGACCTGGTCGTGGAACGGCTCGACCGGGGCGGTGCCCGTGCCGGCGGTGCAGGTGAAGGACACGAACGGTGCCGGTGACGTCTGGCACGGCGCGTACGCCTACGCGCTGGCGTCAGGAGCCGACCCGGTCGCGGCCATAGGCTTCGCGTCGCAGGCCGCCGCCGTTCGGGTCGGTGTGATCGGGGACTGGGTTGAGGAGCTGGCACGGTGGCAGGACAGCAGGTCAGGTTCGAAGAGCTGCTAGAGCGGGCCAAAGCGCTCACCGACATGGGCGAACGCAAGATCCTCGGGATCGGCGGAGCTCCCGGCTCCGGCAAGTCGACACTCGCGCGCAGGCTCGTCGAGGCGCTCGACGGGCAGGCCGTGCTCGTCGAGATGGACGGTTTCCACCTCGCGCAGAGCGAGCTGGAGCGGTTGCGGCTGGTCGAGCGCAAGGGCGCGCCGGACACGTTCGACATCCCGGGCTACGTCGACCTGCTCGGCCGCATCAAGGCGTGCGGGCCGGACATGATCTACGCGCCGGAGTTCCGCAGGGAGGTCGAGGAACCGATCGCGTGCGCGGTGCCGGTGCACCCGGACGTCCCGCTGGTCGTGACCGAGGGCAACTACCTGCTGCTCAACTACGACAAGTGGAAGCGCGTCCGGATCATCCTCGACGAGGCGTGGTTCCTGTTCATCGACGAGGACGTGCGGGTGCAGCGGCTCATCGACCGCCACCTGCGGTACGGGCGCACGTTGTCCGAGGCCGAGGAACGCGTGCTGCACGGCACCGACCACGTCAACGCGCTGATGGTGAACTCGTCCAAGGGCTCGGCGGACCTGCTGATCACCGAGGTGCTCTGACCGGGCCGCGGGCCCCCGCCGTCAGCTCCGGCGGGCGGAGGGCTCCAGCTCGGCCGCCTCGTCGATCGGCTTGCGCATCTCCTGCCGGTAGCGCCAGACGCCCCACCCGGTGCCGACGAGGAAGAACGCGACGCTGACGACCAGTGCCGCCGTCTCCAGCCAGGGCAGCTGCTCCAGGACGCCGGCGCCGTAGTAGCCGGCGAGCACGAGCGTCGGCACCCAGGCGACGGCACCGATGGTCGTGGCCAGCGTGAACCGCTTCACGTCCATGCGGGCCGCTCCGGCGATCATCGGCGCGAGCGTGCGCACCCACGGCAGCCAGCGGGCCAGCACGACGGCCCAGAACCCGCGCTGGTCGAGGAACCGGCGGGCCTTCTCCAGGTTCTGCCGGTTCAGCACCTTCCCGTCCTTGCGGGCCAGCACGCGGGTGCCGGTGTGCTTGCCGATGTGGTACCCGACCTGGTTGCCGACCACGGCCACGACCAGTGCGACCGCCGAAAGCGCCCACGCCGAGACCTCGCTGCCGTGTGCCGCCAGGACCACCCCGGCCGCGAAGAGCAGCGAGTCACCGGGCAGGAACAACCCGAAGATGAATGCGCACTCGATGAAGATGAAGCTCAGGACGAGCAGCCACACGGCCACCGGACCTGCGGTCTCCAGCGAGGCGAATGCGTGCGCCACGGTGAACCAGCCTACGTCGTGCCCGCCGGCAGGGCGGCGACATCGGTGCGACGGGCCGGCCAAATCCGGGTTGAGGACGCCCGGTCACCGGGTGAACTCGCCCGTGCTCGTTCACCCTCGAAGGAACCGGCCGGTCCCGCTAGCGTGGCTGACATGGAGACCCTGCTCGGCGAACTCCGCACCGCACTGGGTGACTCGGGCGTGCTCACGGACGCCGACGTCACGGCGGGCTACCAGCGGGACATGATGCCGCTCGCCCCGTTCGGCAGTCCGCTCGCGGTGGTGTTCCCGTCGGACACCGAGCAGGTCCAGGCCGTGGTGCGGGCGTGCGCGCGGCACCGCGTGCCCGTCGTCCCGCGCGGCGCCGGCAGTGGTCTGTCCGGTGCCGCGAACGCGGTCGAGGGCTGCGTGGTGCTCGTGACCACGAAGATGGACGCGATCGTCGAGGTCGACACCGACAACCGGCTCGCCGTCGTGGAACCCGGTGTCGTGAACCTCGACCTGCGCGGCGCGGTGGAGAAGCACGGGCTGTTCTACCCGCCGGACCCGAGCAGCTACGACTGGTGCACGATCGGCGGCAACCTCGCCACCAACGCGGGCGGCCTGTGCTGCGTGAAGTACGGCGTGACCACCGACTCCGTGCTGGGGCTGGAGGTGGTGCTGGCCGACGGCGAGGTGCTGCGGACCGGCCGCCGCACCGTCAAGGGCGTCGCCGGCTACGACCTGACCAAGCTCTTCATCGGCTCCGAGGGCACCCTCGGCGTGATCACGAAGGCCACGCTGGCGCTGAAACCGCTGCCGCAGGCCCCCGCCACGCTCGTCGCCGCGTTCAGCAGCACCGCGACGGCCGGTGCCGCGGTCAGCCGGATCGTCCGCGAGGGCCTGGTGCCGTCGCTGATGGAGATCATGGACCGCACCTCGATCGAGGCCGTCGAGCAGTACCTCAGGACCGAACTCGGCGCCGGTCCCGGCTGTGCGGCGCTGCTGATCTGCCAGTCGGACGCGGGCGGCGAGCAGGCGCGCCACGAGCTGCGCAAGATCGAGGAGATCTGCCTGGAGGCCGACCTCGTGTACGCCACGCACGACGTGAGCGAGGGCCGTGACCTGCTGACCGCGCGCCGGGCCGTGCTCACGGCGCTGGAGGTCTACGGCTCGTGGCTCACCGACGACGTGTGCGTGCCCCGCACCCGCATCGCCGAGCTCATCCAGGGCTGTGAGGACATCTCCGCGGCGACCGGCCTCAAGATCGCCGTCGTGGGCCACGCCGGTGACGGCAACATGCACCCGACGATCGTCTACGACCCCGCGGACGCCGACCAGTTCGCCCGCGCCCGCAAGGCGTTCGACGACATCCTCGCCCTCGGGCTGGCGCTCGGCGGCACGATCACCGGCGAGCACGGCGTCGGCAAGGTCAAGCGGGAGTGGCTCGCGAAGGAGATCGGCCCGGTCGGCCTCCGCGTCCACCGCGAGATCAAACGCGCACTGGACCCGGAAAACCTGTTCAACCCCGGTTCGATGTTCACCCCCTGACCCCCTTGCAGATGCCGGCAGAGGCAGGGCGCGCAGGCGGTGACCGCAGTCGACCCGGTGGCCGCCGCCCGGCCTGGGCTCAGCGCTCGACGCGGGGGATGATCTGCGTCGAGTCGTCCTGGAGCTGCGCCTCCATGACCTGGGTGATGTCGTCCGCCTCTTCCTCGATGAGCGACTTCTTCTCCCGGCGGGCCTTGACGACCTCGATGATGATCGGGATGAACGAGATCGCCACGATCGCGAGGAGCGTGATCTCCAGGTTGTCCTTGATGAGCGCGATCTGGCCCAGGTAGTACCCCAGGACGGTCAGACCGGCAGCCCACGCCACTCCGCCGATGGCCGAGTAGGTGAAGTACTTCTTCGCGTCCATGCGGCCGATGCCCGCCATCGCGGTGATGAACGTGCGGACGATCGGCACGAACCGCGCGAGGACGATGGCGCGCGGGCCGTACTTGTCGAAGAACTCCTGCGTCTTGTCGACGTACTCCTGCTTGAAGATCTTCGACTCGGGTTTGTTGAACAGCGCTGGACCGGCCTTGCGGCCGATGTAGTAGCCGACGACGTTGCCCACGAAGGCGCACACCGTCAGCAGCACGCAGACCAGCCAGAGCGGCGTCGAGATGTGTCCGGCCGCGACGAAGAGTCCCGCCGTGAACAGCAGCGAGTCGCCCGGCAGGAAGAACCCGATGAGCAGACCGCACTCGGCGAAGACGATCAAGCACAGCCCGACGAGCATCCACGGGCCGAGCATCGTCAGCAGTTTTTCGGGATCCAGCCAGTCAGGGCCCAATGCAATCGTCACGGCGACAACGGTACAGGTCAGCCGAGCGTGATCACTGCGGCCACCGTGCCCGCTGCCAGGCCCAACAGCAGGGCGAGGCCCAGCACCCACCACGTGGACATGGGTGCGGGGCGCTCAGGAACAACCGGGGCAGATGCGACAAATCCGGCATTCGTGCTGGTCGCCTGCGCGCGCAGTGCGTTGGTCACCAGTCGCTCCGGATCCTCCGCCATGCCCCGCCCTCAGCTCAGTCCTGGACCCACTCGCCCTTGCTCATCACGTCCCTCGGCTTCAATTCTGCATCGAGGACGACGAGGTCGGCGGCGCAGCCCGGTTGCAGCTTGCCGGTCTCCAGGCCGAGCAGCTCGGCGCCGCGGGTCGCGGTGGCGTACGCGGCCTCCACGAGCGACAGCCCGCACGCGTTCACGGCGTTGCGGAACGCCATGTCCATCGTGAGCGTGCTGCCGGCCAGTGCGGCGCCTCCTGCCAACGTTGGAACGCCGTCGACGACGCGCACCTCGAGGCCGCCGACGTCGTACACGCCGTCGCCCACGCCCGCCGCCGCGATGGCGTCGGTGATGAGGACGGTGCGCCGCAGACCGGCGTGGCGGGCGGCCAGCCGGACGGCGGTCGGGTGCAGGTGCACCAGGTCGCAGATGAGCTCGACGGTCACGCGCTCGTCGTCCAGCAGCGCGCCGATCGGGCCGGGCTCGCGGTGGTGCAGCGGCCGCATGCCGTTGAACAGGTGCGTGGCCACGCTGGCACCGGCGTCCACGGCCGGGCGGACCTGCGCCTCGGTCGCGTCGGTGTGGCCGATGGCGGCGAGGACACCGTTGTCAACGAGCTGGTGCACGGCCTGGACCGCGCCCTCCAGCTCGGGCGCGACGGTGATCATGCGGACCGTGCCCTTGCCCGCGTCGAGCAGCTTCGTGACCGCGCTCTGCTCCGGCGGGCACAGGATCGCCGGGTCGTGCGCGCCGCAGCGGGCCGCGGACAGGAACGGGCCCTCCAGGTGGATGCCCGCGACCACGCCCTCCTGGACCAGCTCTGCCAGCGCGGAGACCTGGTCGGCCAGCTCCGGCACCGGGCGCGAGACCAGCGACGCGAGCAGCGTCGTGGTGCCGTGCCTGCGGTGCGCGGCCGCGGCCTTGCGGACCTTCACCGGGTCGCTGCTGGTGAACGCGTCACCGCCACCGCCGTGGCAGTGGATGTCGACGAAGCCGGGCACGATCGTGCCGCCGCCGACGTCGGTCGTGGGGCCGTCCGGTACCGCTCCCACACCGACCCCGGCGATGCGACCGCCCCGGACGCTCACCCACCCGTTCTCGAGCACCCTGTCCGGCGTGACGACCCGACCACCGGTCAGGGTCACGTCGACCGGTCCACCCCACGTGCTCATCACGCCTCCAGCGTGTCGATGGCCAGCAGCGCCGCGCCGAGGAAGCCCGCCTCGTCGCCGAGCGCCGCGAGCCGAAGCTCCGGTCGGCGCTGGAAGGCGATCAGGCCGTCCAGCCTGTCCTCGAGCGGCTCCACCAGCAGGTTTCCCGCCAGTGCGAGCCCGCCGCCGAGCACCACGGCCTCCGGGCCGAGCAGCGTCGCCAGCACCAGGACTCCCCTGGCGAGCGCGTCCACGGCCTCGTGCCACACGGCGACGGCGTCCTCGTCCCCGGCTCTCACCAGGTCCGCGACCTCGGCGGCACCGTGCACGGCCCGTCCGGTGCGCGCGGTGTAGCGGCGGGCGATGGCGGCGGAGGACGCCACGGTCTCCACGCAGCCGACCTGCCCGCAGGCGCACGGCACGCCGTGGCCGACGTCCACGTGCCCGATCTCGCCCGCGTACCCGCCGCCGCTGAAGATCTGCCCGTCCAGCAGCAGCGCGCCGGCGATCCCGGTGCCGATCGGCATGATCACCGCGTTGCGCAGGCCCTTCGCGGCACCCATCCGGCACTCGGCCAGACCCGCGGCGCGCACGTCGTGGCCGAACGCGACGGGGACGCCGAGCCGTTCGGTCAGGACCTCGCTGAACGGGAACTCGCTCCACGGCAGGTTCGTCGTGTACACGCCGACGCCGTTGGCCTCGTCCACGATGCCCGGCGCCACGATGCCCACGGCGTCGATCTCGTGCTCGGAGGCCCCGCGGAGCTCGTCGACGAGCTCGGCGAGGACGTCCAGCAGCGGCTCCAGCTGTGCCGGAGTCGCCCTGCGCGCGTGCTTCTGGGCCACCACGGCTTCCGAGGTGCCGGTGACCAGCGCCGCCTTGGTTTCGGTGCCACCGATGTCGACGGCGACCACGTGTCTGCGTGCCACGGGGTGTGATCCTGCGGCATCGGAGCCCTATTGGTCTATACCAAGCACCGGATTGGGCGCGTGTTCCTGCGACCGGAAACCGCCTTCATCGGGCAAAAGGGGTGTCCGGTGGGCGGTGCGACGTTGCCTCAGCGGCCGGCCATGAGCTTCTGCAGCGCGTCGAGGGCCCGGGACGCGGTCGACTTGACCGTGCCCTTGGAGATGCCGGTGGCCTCGGCGATCTCGGCCTCCGACAGGTCGCCGTAGTAGCGCAGCACGAGCACCTCGCGCTGGCGCGGCGGCAGCTGCTGGAGCGCCTTGACCACGGCCTGGTGCTCCGCGGTGAGCATGGCGAGCGACTCGGCCGAACGTGCGTTCGCCACGTGCGGAGGGGTGTAGTCGCGGGCGGTCTTGCGGCGGCGCAGCACGCTGCGCGAACCGTTGACCACGGCCGTGCGGAGGTAGCCCACGGCGGCCTGGGCGTCGCGCAGGCCCTTCCAGTTGCGGTGCAGGCCCGTGAAGGCCTCCTGCACCACGTCCTCCGCCGTCGCCGGCTCGTCCACCAGCAGCAGCGCGAGCCTGATGAGGCGCATGCGGTGCTGCTTGTACAGGTCTTCGAGCGTCAGAGGCCCTGCGGGAGGTCCTGCGACGCCGTCCTTGATGCGCAGGTTGGTCAGGGTGTCCTGCACGCTGCGCGGGGTTTCGTCGCCAGCCACGAGGTAGGACGGTACCGGTCACGTCGCTACGGTGGTGCCATGGCCCGCTTTGCAGTCGAATTGGTGTTCGGTTCAAACCGTGACGAGCGTCTCGCGGCGCGCCCGGCGCACCGCGAGTACATCGCCTCCCTCGCCGAGAAGGGCGTGGTGCTCGCCGCCGGCCCGTACTCGGACGACACCGGCGCGTTGATCATCTACGAGGCCGCGGACGAGACGGCCCTCCAGGAGATCATCGCCGCCGACCCGTACACGCCCGCGAACGTCGTCACCAAGTGGGACGTCCGCCCGTGGAACGCCCTGCTCGGCTCCTGGCTCAACGGCTAGCGGCCTGCCCGCCGGGCCCGACCAGACCGGACGTGTCGTTCGCGGCCATCTGCCGGTCGGCCTCGGCCACCTCCGCGACCGCCTGGCGGTCCACGACCACCGGCGTGAACGCGCGGAAGTACTTCAGAGCGCCGACCCAGCCGGGGACGTGGACCGCCTTCGACCGCTTCTCGATGCCCTTGACCACGGCCCTGCCGACGTTGCGGACCGGGTACTTCTTGCTCGCGACCCCCGGCATGCCCTGGCGCAGCTTGCCGAACACCGGGTGCTCGTCGGCGCTGTTGACCATGTCCGTGGAGATCCACGAGAAGTACGCGGTGCCGACGTCCACGCCGAGGTGCCGCACCTCCGCGCGCAGGCTGTCCGCGAACGCCTCGCAGCCCGCCTTCGCCGCCGAGTAGGCCGCGTTGCCGGGGATGTGCACGATCGCCGCCAGCGACGACACGACCATGCAGTAGCCGCGGCTCTCGATGAGGTGCGGCAGCGCCGTGCGCACCGTGCGCCACACCCCGAGCAGGTTGACCTCGATGACCCGTTCGAACGCCTTGGGGTCCATCGAGCGCACGAAACCGGTGGCGGCGATGCCCGCGTTCGCGACCACCACGTCGATGCCGCCGAAGTGCCCGGCGACCTCGTGGAAGGTGCGTTCGAGCGCGTCCCAGTCGGTGACGTCGACCTCCCACGCCCTGCCGCCGGTCTCCCGCGCGACCTCCTCCAGCTGGGCCTTCTCGAGCCCGACGAGCGCGAGCCGAGCCCCGCGTGCGGCCAGCTGCCTCGCCACCTCGGCGCCGATGCCCCTGGCCGCGCCGGTGATCAGTACCACCTTGCCCGTGACGTCCATGACCACCACGGTAACGCAACCTACTCCCAGTAAGCTACTGGCAAGTTAAATTGCACTCAGACGGTCCACCTCGGCCTGCGACAGCTCCAGCTCCAGCACCGGCGTGAGGTCGCTGAGCTGCTCCAACGTCCTGGCCGACGCGATCGGCGCCGCCACCGTCGGCTGCTGGGCGAGCCACGCCAGCGCCACCGCGGCAACCGTCGTCCGGTGCGTCTCGGCCAGCTCGTCGAGCACCTCCAGCACCTGCAGGCCGTGCTCGTCGAGGTACTTCGACGCGGCACCCGCCCGCTCGCTGCGCACCTCCACGCCGGGCCGGTACTTGCCGGTGAGGAAGCCCTTGGCGAGCGACCAGTACGGCACGGTCGCGAGGCCGTGCTCGGCCACGACCGCCTGCAGCTCGCCCTCGAACCGGTCGCGGCTCACCAGGTTGTACTCGGGCTGCAACGCGACGAACTTCGCGAAGCCCTCGCGCTCCTGGACCTCCAGCGCCGCCGCGAGCCGTTCGGCGGAGAAGTTGGACGCGGCGACGTAGCGGACCTTGCCGTCCCGCACGAGCTGGTCGTAGGCGGCGAGCGTCTCCTCCAGCGGCGTGTCCGGGTCGTCGAGGTGGTTGTAGTAGAGGTCGATGTGGTCGACGCCGAGCCGCTTCAGCGACCGCTCGGCCGCCGTCAGGACCGTGTCGCGCTTCTGGTTCTTGAAACCGGCCAGCATGCCGACCTTGGTGGCGACCACGACGTCGTCGCGGTCGCCGCGCCTGGCGAGCCACCTGCCGATGATCGTCTCCGACTCGCCGCCGGAGTTGCCGTCCGCCCAGGCCGAGTACACGTCGGCGGTGTCGACGAAGTTCCCGCCCGCCGCGACGTAGGCGTCGAGCACGGCGAACGAGGTGTCCTCGTCGGCGGTCCAGCCGAAGACGTTGCCGCCCAGGCAGAGCCGGGACACGTTCAGGTCAGTGGTGCTCAAGATCCCCATGTTCCGACGGTAGTCCGCCGTGGCCGGGGACACGTGACGAGATCGGCGGGTGGAACACGGGCCGGCCGGCTCAGGCCGTGATCTCGACGCCCTTCCAGAACGCCACGCGGCCCTTGATCTCCTTCGCGGCGTCCTTCGGTTCGGCGTAGTACCAGGCGGCGTTGGTGTTCTCGGCGCCGTCGACCTGCAGCGAGTAGTAGTTCGCGGTGCCCTTCCACGGGCAGACGGTGGTGTGGTCGGTCGGCGTGAGCACCGCGGGGTCCACGGAGTCCAGCGGGAAGTAGTGGTTGCCCTCGACCACGACCGTGTCGTCGCTCGAAGCGATGATCTTGCCGTTCCACTCAGCGGTTGCCATGGTCTCCACTATGCCTTCGAAAGCGTCGCTCGGAACGTTCGGTGTGCGGGGCTCGCACGTGCAGTGGGCCGACGGGGTCGATCGGATCGCCGAGCTCGAACAGCTCGGCTACGGCACCTTCTGGATCGGTGGCTCGCCCGACGTCGGGCTGGTCGGCAGGGCGTTGGCCGCGACCGGGTCGATGACGATCGCCACCGGCATCGTCAACGTCTGGCAGTCGGAGCCGGAGGAGGTAGCCGCCGAGTTCCACCGGCTCGCGAGCGACCGGTTCCTGCTCGGCGTCGGCGTGGGCCACCGGCAGCTGGACCAGGCGTACGAGAAGCCCTACGACAAGCTGGTGGCGTACCTGGACCGCCTGGACGTGCCGACCGAGTCGCTCGTGCTCGCCGCGCTCGGCCCGCGGGTGCTCCAGCTCGCCGCCGACCGCACCGGCGGCGCGCACCCGTACCTCGTCCCGGTCGAGCACACGGCGCACGCGCGCGAGGTGCTCGGCGACAAGGTCCTCGCTCCCGAGGTGACCGTCGTCGTCGAGGCGGACCCGGACCGGGCGCGGGCGATCGCACGCGAGCAGCTCGCGTTCTACTTCACGCTCACCAACTACACGGACAACTGGCTGAGGTGGGGTTTCTCGGCCGACGACGTCGCCGGCACCGGCTCTGACCACTTGATCGATGCACTCGTGGCGTGGGGAACCCCGGACCAGGTCGCCGCCAAGTTGCGCGCGCACGTCGACGCGGGAGCCGACCACGTCGCCATCCAGTCGCTGAACGGGCACTACGCCGAACTGGCCGCCGCGTTGGGCCTGTGACCCAGCCTCGTAGGATGCCGGTGATACGGCGTTCAGGGCACCTGAGGAGGACGACCGATGCCCATCGCAACTCCCGAGGTCTACGCGGAGATGCTTGACCGGGCCAAGGCGAACGAGTTCGCCTACCCCGCGATCAACGTCACTTCTTCGGAGACTCTCAACGCGGCTCTCCGCGGGTTCGCCGAGGCCGAGAGCGACGGCATCATCCAGGTCTCGACCGGTGGTGCCGAGTTCGCCTCGGGCACCAAGGTCAAGGACATGGTGACCGGCGCTGTCGCACTCGCCGAGTTCGCGCACGTGGTCGCCGCGAAGTACCCGGTGAACATCGCGCTGCACACCGACCACTGCCCGAAGGACAAGCTCGACGGGTACGTGCGTCCGCTCATCGCCATCAGCCAGGAGCGGGTCGACAAGGGCGGCAACCCGCTCTTCCAGTCGCACATGTGGGACGGCTCCGCTGTTCCGCTGGAGGAGAACCTCCAGATCGCGAGCGAGCTGCTCGACCTGTCCGCCAAGGCGAAGATCGTCCTCGAGATCGAGGTCGGCGTCGTGGGCGGCGAGGAGGACGGCGTCGACAACGAGATCAACGACAAGCTCTACACGACGCCCGAGGACTACCTGAAGACGGTCGACGCGCTCGGCGCCGGGGAGAAGGGCCGCTACCTGCTGGCCGCGACCTTCGGCAACGTGCACGGCGTCTACAAGCCGGGCAACGTGAAGCTGCGCCCGGAGATCCTCAAGCAGGGCCAGGACGTCGCGGCGGAGAAGCTGGGCCTCGCGGCCGGCTCGAAGCCGTTCGACCTGGTCTTCCACGGCGGCTCCGGCTCGCTGCTGGAGGAGATCCACGAAGCCGTGTCGTACGGCGTCATCAAGATGAACATCGACACGGACACGCAGTACGCGTTCACCCGTCCGATCGCGGCGCACATGTTCGCGAACTACGACGGCGTGCTGAAGATCGACGGCGAGGTCGGCAACAAGAAGGCCTACGACCCGCGCAGCTACCTCAAGGCAGCTGAGCAGGCCATGGCCGCCCGCATCGCCCAGGCGTGCGAGCACCTCAAGTCGTCGGGCCGCATGATCGCGGGCTGATTTCCGACCGCACGCGGGGACCTTTCGTACTCTCGGAGAGTACGAAAGGTCCCCGCGTGCGTTTGCGGCTAGCGGAAGGACTCGGCGTTGCGCGTGGCCCAGTCGGCGAACGGGCGCGGGGCGCGGCCGAGCACGGCCTCGACGTCCGGGCTGACGCGCAGCTCGGCCTCGGTCGGGGCGCCGATGATGTCGAGGGTGTCGTCGGCGAGCTCGCCCGGCATCATCCGCTCCATGCCCGCCTTCGCCTCGGCGCGGGTGAGCTCGTGGAACCGCACCGGTTCGCCCAGCGCGGCGGCGATGGCCGCGGTCTGCTGCCGCGGCGTGACCACCTCCGGGCCGGTCAGCTCGTACACCCCGCCGCTGTGCCGGTCGTCGGTCAGGCAGGCGGCGGCGACCGCCGCGATGTCGGCCGGGTCGATGACGGGCACGCCGACGTCCCCGAACGGTGCCGCGACGAGCCGCTGCGCGCGAACGGACTCCGCCCACCACAGCGCGTTGGACGCGAACCCGCCCGGCCGCAGCAGCGCCCAGTCGGCCCCGGACTCCCGCACCCCGTCCTCCAGCGCCCGCAGCTGGACCCGCGTCGTGCCGAACGGCCTGGTCACCACGCTCAGCGAGGACAGCAGGACGATTCGGCGGACCCCGCTCGCCACCGCCGTGCCGATGACGTCGGCCGGGTTGGCGCCGACCGCGTGCAGGTCGCCCGACAGCAGCAGGAACAACGCCTTCGCGCCCGCCAGGGCGGGTTCCAGACCCGCCGGCTCCGCCAGGTCGGCCACCACGTGCCGCACGCCGTCCGGCACCTCCGCCGAGTGCCGCGACACCGCCGTCACCTGCTCTCCGGCCTCGGCCAGCGCCCGCGTCAACGGCCGGCCCACGTTCCCGGTAGCCCCGGTCACCACGATCATGAACAGCTCCTTCGTCGTTGTCGGCACGACGCTAGGAACCGGGCTAACTCCTGGTAAGGACGTACCTGGAGGTAAGCTCAAGACGTGACGGGAGGTGTCCAGGTGGACCAGACCGAGGTCAAGGCGCGGTATGAGGTGTTTCACACCGACTGCCCGGCGCGCGACATGGTCGACCACGTCACCAGCCGGTGGGGCATCTGGGTGCTGATCTCCCTGCGCGGCGGCGACCTGAGGTTCTTCGAGCTGCGCGACAGCATCCGCGGCATCAGCGAGAAGATGCTCTCCCAGACCCTGCGCGGGCTGGTCGAGGACGGTCTCGTGTGGCGGCACGTCGAACCGACGACCCCGCCGCAGGTCACCTACGGGCTGACGGGGTTCGGACGGGACCTCGGCGAACCGCTGGAGGAGCTGTTCGGCCGGATCACGCGGCACCTCACGGCGTCCGGCCTGACCCGGCCGCAGCCGGTCAGCTGAGTTTCAGCCGCGCGGCCAGCTGGTGCGCCTCCGGCCGGTGGATCACCAGGTCGCCCACGGTCCACAGCACCGCCAGCAGCACGGCCGTGACCGCCGCGGACGAGAACGAGATGGGCGGCGCCCACAGGTACTCCTGCTGCGCCCAGATCCCCACGTACCCGATGGTGGTGACCGCGGCCGACCCGAGCACCGCGGCGGCCGGCGTCGGCATCTTCACGACGTGCGCCGCGTCGATCGCGAGCCCCACGACGACCAGGAACAGCGGCACGGCGGACTTCGGGAAGTCGATGCCCGCGAGCAACGGCCAGATCAGGCACCGGTAAGCCACGTACCCGCCCGCGACCGCCGTGGCCGCCCAGACCCGGTCGGTGGTGCGGCGCGCGATCACGAGCACGACGGCCGCGGCCACCAGCCCCCACACCGGGTAGACCCAGTCCGCGATGGGCAGCGCGAAGTTGACCACCGCCTCCCGGCCGACCGGGACGCCCAGCTGGTCGGCGGCGAACTGCAGCAGGATCGGCTCGGCCTCCGGCTTGCCGCTGTCGTAGGCCTGCAACGCGCGCACGCCGTACTCCTGGTGCTGGTTGGGGAACCAGACGTTCTCCAGGACGAAGAACCACAGCGCCACCAGCCCGAACGTCCGCCAGTTGCCCGCCGGGAAGTACTTGATCCACCCGCGGATCGCGCCCGCCAGCATCACCGCCGTCCCCAGGTACAGCAGCGCGTGCGAACCGGACCAGCTGGTGATGTCGAGCCCGTTGATCCGGTGGTTGATCACGTCGATCGGCAGCGCGACCAGGAAGATCCCGCACCCGACCTGCATCAGCCGCAGTGCGGCCTTGTCGGCGCCGTACCCGGTGAACGTGTGGAACAGCGTGAGGCCGACCACGATCGCCGTGCCGACCGTGTTGATCAGGTGCGGCGGCGCGAAGTCGTCGCGCAGCCACTTGAAGTGCCACGAGACGTCCCACGACGAGCCGATCAGCTTCAGCAGCAGCCCCACGAGCCACAGCTGGTACAGCTGCCTGGTCAGCGCCGCCGGCGTCTCCCTGCCGGGCACACCCCGCTCCCAGTACGTGTCCCGGAACTGCCTAACCCCCTGGATCATCCGCCCATCATGAGGTGACAGTGGGTGATCATGTTGCCGAAACGCCCCTGGTTTTACCCTGATGTTTCCAATTCGTGTGCACGGACGAGTGAGTGTCATTGCTCCGCCTGGTCCAGAACGGCACCATGCACGCCCATGGGCAAGAAGATCGTCGCCGGTGTGCTCGTCACTGCTCTGCTGCTGGCCGTCGTGGCCGCGGTCATGCGGCTGTTCCTCTCCTAGCCGCGCGCCGTGCGGCAGGATGGACCGCATGGTTGAGAACCTCCTGGGCCCCGGTCCGACCCACCTGCCCGACCGTCCGGAAGCGCAGGCCGCGGCCGACGGCGGGACCGACCCCGCCAAGATTGTGCGCGCGTACCCGGACTTCTCCGAGGCGTGGGCCCTGCTCGCGGAACGGGCGCTGCAGGCCGGCGACCCGGTCGCCGCCTACGCCTACGCCCGCACCGGCTACCACCGCGGGCTGGACCAGCTCCGCCGCTCCGGCTGGAAGGGCTTCGGGCCCGTGCCGTGGGACCACCGGCCCAACCAGGGCTTCCTGCGGGCGCTCGCCGCGCTGGCGCTGGCCGCGCGGGAGATCGGGGAGGACGAGGAGTGGGAGCGCTGCTCGAAGTTCCTCGCGGAGTCCGACCCCCAGGCCCCGGCCGCCCTCGGCCTCTGATCCCACCCCTGGCTGTCCAGGCGTCTGCGAGTACCACCAACCCTTGATCGAGACGCCGCTGACTGCACCCAACTCGCGCACGGGGCGGTTCGCCGTCCCGTGCGCGCGGTGTGAGGCTGCTCGCCATCGCGGATCGAATCCGGGTCCCCGCAGGTTGTGCCTGGTGGCCGTGGGACGAAGACTGACGGCGGCAGGTGCGGCGGAAGACGGGGTGGCAGTGGTGGGCGTGGTCAGGGACGCGGTCGGACGGGGGTTGACGCGGTGGCGCGCGACCGCGTTGCCGATCGTCCAATGTGCCCTGTCGGCCGGGTTGGCGTGGGTGGTGGCGACGCTCGTCATCGGGCACCAGCACCCGTTCTTCGCGCCCATCGCGGCGGTCGTGTGCCTCGGGGTGTCGCTGGGGCAACGGCTGCGCCGGGTCGGTGAGCTCGTCGTCGGCGTGTCGGTCGGGGTCGGGGTGGGCGACGCGCTCATCGGCTGGATCGGCAGCGGGCCCTGGCAGATCGCGCTCGTGGTGGCGCTGGCGATGTCGACGGCCGTGCTGCTCGACGGCGGGTCGGTGATCGCCCTGCAGGCCGGGAGCAGCGCGGTGCTGGTGGCCACGCTGCTGCCGCCCAGCGCGGGCGGCGGGTTCGACCGGATGATCGACGCGCTCACCGGCGGGCTGGTGGGGCTGGCGGTCGCCGCGCTGATCCCGGCGAACCCGGTGATGGTCGCCCACCGGCAGGCGAAAGCGCTCACGGGCACCCTCAGCACGGCCCTGCGGAGCATCGCGGAGGCCATCGACCAGCGCGACGCCGTGAAGGCGGCCGGGGTGCTCGCGGAGCTGCGCAACAGCCAGTCGGCGATCGACGACTACAAGTCCGCGCTGCAGACCGGCAGCGAGATCGCGAAGATCGCGCCGATCCGGTGGCGGTCCAAGGACGAGCTCAAGCGCTACCAGACCGCGGCCGGGCCGGTGGACTACGCGATCCGCAACACGCGCGTGCTGGCCCGCAGGACGATGGCGGCGCTGAAGGCCGAGGAACGGATTCCGGACGGCGTGTCCGGTGTGCTGCAGCGCTACGCCGACGCCGTCGACTGCCTCAGGGGTGAGCTGGAGAGGGGCAGGACGCCGCAGCTGACCAGGGAGGCCGTGCGGGACGCCGCACGGCCGTTGACCGCGCGGCGCCTCGGTGGGGACGGGTTCTCGTCCAAGGTGGTGCTGGCGCAGATCCGCAGCATCGCCGTGGACCTGCTGCAGGCGACCGGGCTGAACCGTGCGGAGGCGATGGAGGCGTTGCCGCCGCTCAGCCCTCCGGCCGGTGCAGAAGAGCCAGGAGCAGGGAGTGGACCGGCTCGTGGTCGCGAGGATCGGTCAGGGCGGACGCAGCGCCCGTGACGGCGTACCACTCTTCCGCGCCTTCATAGCGGACCAGCGCCTGGAACTTCCCGTCGTCGGAAAGGTCCGTGCGCAGTTCGAGGTCGCCGGTCACAACGCCGACCTCGTCGGTCATCACGCCGCCGGGACCCGCCACGAACAGCGAGGAGAGTGACGCCATCAGCACCTTCCGAGCATGTCCGACAAAGCCGATTTCTCCGACGAGTTCACGCTGAGGCTCCAGCGGTACTTGGTGTGTACCCACATCTTGGCGTAGGTGCACCAGTAGGACGTCAGCGGAGGCTTCCACGTCGCCGGCGTCTGGTCGCCCTTCGCCTGGTTCACGTTGTCGGTCACCGCGATGAGCTGCGGGCCGGACATGTCGTTGGCGAACGACTGGCGCTGCGCCGTCGTCCAGGAGGCCGCTCCCGACCTCCAGGCGGCCGCCAGCGGCACGACGTGGTCGATGTCCACGTCGGAGGCCGCGGACCAGGTCGCGCCGTCGTACGGGGAGAACCAGCTGCCGGAGGTGGCGGCGCAGGAGGAGTCGGTGACCACGTTGGTGCCGTCCCGCTTCAGCACGGCCTCACGGGTGTTGCAGGTACCCGACTGGGTGATCCAGTGGGGGAACTTGTCGCGGGAGTAGCCCGTCATCGAACCGTCGGCGCGAACGGTCAGCCCGGCGAGCTCGGCGGTCGCCGTGGCGGCACTGGGGATGTTCGGCGGTGTCGCGAGTGCAGGGGTGACGAAACCAAGGGTGAGCGCCACCGCGGTGACGGAGACACCGATGATCCGGTTAACTGTTGACATCGTCCCGACCTTCCTGGTTGGAAGTGATCGGAACCACCCTCGGTCACATTGTGCAATTAGGCAATGCCTTCGAGTGACACACGAGTGAACGACAAACGCCGAACAAGCCCTGTTTTTAAAGACCGCGAACCAGCCTCAGGTCTTCCGTGTGGCGGTACCAGGTCCACTTGTCGACCGGCCGCGGGTGCTTGTGCCCGTCGAGCACGGCGGTGGTGGGCAGGCAGCCCAGCTGGAACGCCCGCGGCTTGCTCTCCCGCACCCGTGACCCGAACAGGCGCTTGTTCACGATCCGGACGGTGAGCCCGAGGCCGCCCTCGGTGTCGGGCGTGCACTCGATCCGCGACGCCTGACCGCGCAGCACGTTCTCCGCATCGCTGTAACCGACGCCACGAACGGGGGAAAGCACGCCCAGACCCATCAGGACACCGCCGACGTCGTCACGCACGAACGGCACGGGATCCACGTCACCGTTCAGGGCGATGTCCAGTGCCCGCGCCGGGTCCGTCGAAAGGTTCCACAGGGCGGCCACCGCCGACGGTCCGACGGGCACGAACCCGAGGGCCACGGACGCGAGCTTCTCCTTGCGCAGCAACCGAACCCCGACGGCGGCGAGGTCGGCGTCGGTGCCCACGACGACCAGCCGTTCCGCGTCCAGGTGGGGGTCGACGTGCTCCTTGCCAGGGCGGGTGGGCACCACCTGCACGTCGTCACGTTCTGTGATCATTGGCAACTGCGCGTTTCCGCAGGCCAACACGATTCCGTGCACGGTCATCTCCTGGTCTACCCTCGCTTACCGGCGTTCGCTCGAACCAGTCCAAGCGCTTGGAGTTTCACATGCCGGCCGTCGTGCTGATCGGTGCCCAGTGGGGCGATGAGGGCAAGGGCAAGGCCACCGACATCCTCGGTGAGCGTGTCCAGTGGATCGTCCGCTACCAGGGCGGCAACAACGCGGGTCACACCGTCGTCCTCCCGGACGGCCAGAAGTTCGCCCTGCACCTCATCCCGTCCGGCATCCTCACGCCCGGCGTGAAGAACGTGATCGGCAACGGTGTCGTGGTCGACCCCGGCGTGCTGCTCACCGAGCTCGCGGGCCTGGAGGAGAAGGGCGTCGACACCAGCGGCCTGCTGATCTCGTCGGACGCGCACTTGATCATGCCGTACCACGTGGCCATCGACAAGGTCACCGAGCGCTACCTGGGCAAGGCGAAGATCGGCACGACCGGTCGCGGCATCGGCCCCGCCTACCAGGACAAGCTCGCCCGCGTCGGCGTGCGCGTGCAGGACCTGCTGGACGAGAAGATCCTCCGGCAGAAGGTCGAGGCCGCGCTGGACTTCAAGAACCAGGTGCTGGTCAAGGTCTACAACCGCAAGGCGCTCGACCCGGAGCAGGTCGTCGACCAGGTGCTGGAGCACGGTCAGCACTTCGTGCACCGCATCGCCGACACCCGCCTGCTGCTGAACCAGGCGCTCGACCGCGACGAGATCGTGGTGCTGGAGGGTTCGCAGGGCACGCTGCTCGACGTCGACCACGGCACCTACCCGTTCGTCACGTCGTCGAACCCGACCTCGGGTGGCGCGACGGTCGGCTCCGGTGTCGGCCCGACCCGCATCAGCACCGTGATCGGCATCCTGAAGGCCTACACGACCCGCGTCGGCTCCGGTCCGTTCCCGACCGAGCTGAACGACGACCAGGGCGAGTACCTGCGCAAGCAGGGCGGCGAGTTCGGCGTCACCACCGGCCGCTCGCGCCGCACCGGCTGGTTCGACGCCGTGATCGCCCGCTACGCCTCGCGCGTCAACGGCATCACCGACTACTTCCTCACCAAGCTGGACGTGTTGTCCGGCCTGGAGAAGGTGCCCGTCTGCGTGGCGTACGAAGTGGACGGTCGCCGGGTCGACGAGATGCCGATGACGCAGACCGACGTGCACCACGCCGTGCCGGTCTACGAGGAGCTGCCGGGCTGGTTCGAGGACATCTCGCACTGCCGCACGTTCGACGAGCTGCCGGCCAACGCCAAGGCGTACGTCGAGCACCTGGAGAGCATCATCGGCGCCCGCGTCTCTGCGATCGGCGTCGGTCCGGGCCGCGACCAGACGATCGTCCGCCACGACGTTCTCGGCTGACACCGACTATCTCGAAGTACGACGCGTTTTCACGATTTGGGCGTCGTTGACGAAGGGCCACGGCTCGCCTGTAATTCAGCGCCGTGGCCCTTTCCGTTGTTCGAAAACCGACGCTGCCGCTGCGCTGGATCAGCCCGGCGGCGCTGGTTCTGCTGTGGCAACTGGCCAGCTCAACGGGTGTGCTCTCGCCTGAGAAACTGGCGTCGCCGCTGACGGTGGCGGAGTCGGCCGGTGAGCTCATCGCCGACGGCCAATTGGTCGACGCATTTCTCGTTTCGCTGGGCCGCGTTTTCTTCGGATTTCTCATCGGCGGCGTGGTCGGTGTCGCGCTGGGGCTCGCGGCGGGTCTTTCCCGGTGGGGCGAGACGCTGGTGGACCCGCCCGTCCAGATGCTGCGAACGCTCCCGCACCTGGGCCTGATCCCGCTCTTCATCCTCTGGTTCGGCATCGGCGAGGAACCCAAGCTCGCGCTGGTCGCGGCCGGTGTCGCGTTCCCGCTGTACCTGAACCTGCACTCCGGCATCCGGCAGACCGACCCCGGTCTCGTCGAGGCCGCCCGCGTCCTGGGCTACACCCGGTTCGAACGCGTCGTGCACGTCGTCCTGCCCTCGGCCGTGCCGCAGACGCTGGTGGGGCTGCGGATCTCGCTCGGCACCGCCTGGCTGTCGCTGATCGTCGGCGAGCAGGTCAACGCCGACGCCGGCCTCGGCCACCTGATCAACAACGCCCGTGAGTTCCTCCGCACCGACGTCGTCGTGGTCGGCCTCGTGGTCTACGCGCTGCTCGGCCTGTCCACCGACGCCCTGGTGCGGTTGCTGGAGAGGAGAGTGCTGCTATGGCGAGCGCGGTGACGGTGCGCGGTCTGCGCAAGGCCTTCGGGCAGCGGACGGTGCTGGACGGGATCGACCTGGAGATCGCGCCGGGTGAGCTGGTGGCGCTGCTGGGCCGCAGCGGCTGCGGCAAGTCCACGCTGCTGCGCATCCTGGCCGGCCTGGACGACGACTTCTCCGGCACGGCCCAGGTGCCCGGCACGGTGTCGGTCGCCTTCCAGCAGCCGCGGCTGCTGCCGTGGCGCAAGGTCTGGCGCAACATCGCGCTCGGCCTGCACCGGCCGGATGGCCGCCCGGTGGCGCTGAAGGCGCTGGAGGAGGTGCGGCTGCCCGACCACGCCGACGCGTGGCCGTTGACGCTCTCCGGTGGTGAGGCGCAACGGGTGTCGCTCGCGCGGGCGCTGGTCCGCGAACCCGACGTGCTGCTGCTGGACGAACCGTTCGGCGCGCTGGACGCGTTGACCCGCCTGGCCATGCACCACCTGGTGGAGGACCTGTGGGCCCGCCACCGCCCCGCCGTGCTGCTCGTGACGCACGACGTCGACGAGGCGTTGCTGCTCGCCGACCGGGTCCTCGTGCTCGACGAGGGCCGGATCGTCGCCGAGCACCGCGTCACCGAGTCCCGCCCGCGCCGCCGGGCCTCCGTTGTGGAGCAACGCACCCGCGTGCTCGCCGACCTGGGAGTGGATGTTGAGACAGCTGCCTAGGAAGTTGCTCGGGCTGCTCGCCGCGATCCTGCTGACGACCGGGTGCGCCGCGACCGCGCAGGACACCCCGGCCGGTGAGGTCGTGCTGAAGGTCGGCGACCAGAAGGGCGGGGCGAAGGCGCTGCTGACGGCCGCCGGTCTGCTGAAGGACTTCCCGCACGAGCTGGAGTGGTCGACGTTCACGTCCGGTCCGCCGCTGCTCGAAGCCGCGTCGGCCGGTGCGATCGACATCGGCGGTGTCGGCAACACCCCGCCGATCTTCGCCGCCGCCGCGAACGCCAAGATCGCCGCCATCGGCGCGTCGAAGGGGCAGGTCGAGGCCGACGCCATCCTCGTGCCGGAGAGCTCGCCGCTGCGCAGCGTCAGCGAGCTGAAGGGCAGGAACATCGCGGTCGCCAAGGGCAGCTCCGCCCACGGCCAGGTGCTGCTCACGTTGCGCGCCAACGGGTTGACGACCAAGGACGTGACGCTGAACTTCCTGCAGCCCTCCGACGCCTACAGCGCGTTCACCCAGGGCAAGGTCGACGCGTGGGCGGTCTGGGACCCCTACACCGCGCAGGCGCAGCAGGAGGCCAAGGCCCGCGTGCTCATCACCGGTGAGGGCAGGTCCAACGGGTACGGGTTCCAGGTCGCGGGCCGGAAAGCCCTGGACGACAAGGGGAAGGCCCCGGCGCTCAAGGAGTACCTGATCCGCTACTACAAGGCCCAGAAGTGGGCCGACACGCACCGCGAGGAGTGGGCGAAGGCGTGGGCCGCGGAGACCGGGCTCAAGCACGAGGTCGCGCTCGCCGCGGTCAACCGCAACGGCGACCTGCCGGTGAAGATCGACGACACGCTCATCAGGTCGGAGCAGGAGCTCGCCGACGCGTTCACCGAGGACGGGACGCTGCCCGGCAAGGTCGACTTCGCGAAGTTCGTCGACACGAGGTTCCAGGGAGATCTCACATGAGCATCACGCTGCACTGGTTCCTGCCGACATCGGGCGACGGCCGCACCGTCGTGGAGCACTTCCACGCGCAGCGCGCCCCCGCCGCCGGCGCCCGCCGTGAACCGGACATCGACTACCTGGCGCAGATCGCGCGGACGGCCGAGCAGGTCGGGTTCACCGGGGTGCTCACGCCCACCGGCACGTGGTGCGAGGACGCGTGGCTGACCACGGCCGCGTTGATCAGCCAGACCTCGACGCTCAAGTTCCTGGTGGCGTTCCGGCCGGGCGTGCTGTCGCCGACGCTGGCCGCGCAGATGGCCGCGACCTACCAGCGGATCTCCCGCGGCCGGTTGCTGCTCAACGTCGTCACCGGCGGCGACTCCGTCGAGCAGCAGCGGTTCGGCGACTGGCTCGACCACGACGAGCGCTACTCGCGCACCGACGAGTTCCTGGAGGTCGTGCGCGGCGTGTGGAGCGGGCAGCCCTACTCGTTCCACGGCAGGCACTACCAGGTCGAGGGCGCGACCGTGCTGCGCGCACCGGACCCGGTGCCGCCGATCTACTTCGGCGGCTCCTCCGACGCCGCGCTGCCGGTGGCCGCCGCCAGGGCCGACGTGTACCTGACCTGGGGCGAGCCGCCCGCCGACGTCGCGGCGAAGATCGCACGGGTGCGGGCGCTGACGGACCGGCCGATCCGGTTCGGCATCCGGCTGCACACGATCAGCCGCGACACCTCGGCCGAGGCGTGGGCGGCCGCGGCGCGGTTGCTCGACGCGCTGGACCCGGCTGCCGTCGCACAGGCGCAGGCGCAGCTGGGCAAGTCGGAGTCCGTTGGCCAGCAACGGATGGTGGCCCTGCACGGCGGCGACCTCAGCCGCGGTGTGCGGGGTCTGGAGATCCACCCGAACCTGTGGGCCGGGGTCGGACTGGTGCGCGGCGGCGCAGGGACGGCGCTGGTGGGCTCGCACGCGGAGGTAGCGGATCTCGTGGAGGAGTACCACTCCATCGGGATCAGCGAGTTCATCCTCTCCGGCTACCCGCACCTGGAAGAGGCCTACTGGTTCGGGGAGGGCGTGCGGCCCCTGTTGGAGCAACGCGGGTTGCTCGACGGGGACCGCACGCTCTCACTCGCTAGCGCTTGACCTTGGCCTCGACGGCCGTGTCGGGGTTGTCCGCGAACACGCCGTCGATGCCCTGCTTGAAGAACAGGTCGTACTCCTCGAAGGCCCGGCCGTACGCGGCCGGGTCGGTCGAGGACCGGAAGTCCGCCGGCAGGAACGAGTTCTCGTTGCGGAACGTCCACGAGTGCACGGCCAGCCCGAGCCTGTGCGCGTCCTTGACGACGGTCGTCGGCGCCTTGAGGAACCCGTTGGCGTCCCTGGGGATGATGATGTCCTTGGTCAGGCCCACGCCGTCGGCGTACGAGCGGACCTCGCGCAGACCGGCCGGCGTGACCAGGTCGGCGTAGGTGCGCTTGTCCCCGGCCACGACGAAGTCGTACGGCGCGCCGGAACCGTTGACCAGCTGCACGATCGGCACGCGCAGCGACCGGTTGAGCTCCTTGAGGTTCGCCACCTCGAACGACTGGACGAACACCTTGGCGCCGCGGCGGTTGAGGCCGTTGCGGTTGAGCACGTCGACGAGCTTCGGCTCCAGCGCGAGCCCGATCGACTGGAAGTACGTCGGGTGCTTGGTCTCGGGGTAGATGCCGATCTCGCGGTGCAGCTCCCGGGACAGGCGCTGGGAGAGGTCGATGACCTCCTGCAGCGTCGGCACCTCGAAGCGGCCGTCGTAGAGCGTGTTGCGCGGGCGGATCGCGGGGATGCGTTCCTTGGCGCGCAACGTCTTCAGCTCGGCGAGCGTGAAGTCCTCGGTGAACCAGCCGGTGACCGCGACGCCGTCGATCGTCTTGGTCTTCCTGCGGTCGGCGAACTGCGGCTTGGCGGAGACGTCGGTGGTGCCGCCGATCTCGTTCTCGTGCCGCGCGACCAGCTTGCCGTCCTTGGTGGGCACCAGGTCCGGCTCGATGTAGTCGGCTCCCATGCGCGCGGCGAGCTCGTACGCCGCGAGCGTGTGCTCCGGCCGGTACGCCGACGCACCGCGGTGCCCGATGACGATCGGCCCCTTGTCGTCGTGTGCGGACGCGGAGGGCAGTGACGCCACCACCGCACCCGCGAACACGAGGACCACGGCGGCCAGGCCACGGCCGCGACCCCTCTTGGGATCCATCGTTCGACCTCCCATTTCGTGTTGAGAGCGCACTCAAGCATCGCAACACGAAAAGCAGGTGAACGGTTACTCACGGGACAGTGCCGCCTCCTCCAGGTCGAGCTCGCGCAGCACCCGGAACAGCACCTCGTCGTCGATCTCGCCGGAGTCCCTGGCCTTGATGAACTCGTCGCGCTCGGCCTTCAGCATCACCCGGCGCAACCGCCGGTACGCCGCGGCCGGGCTCTCCTCGTCCTGGCGCCCCAGGCGTTCCCACGCGGCGTTGCCCCGGTGCTCGGCGAGCGACCGCAGCTGGTCGCGCACGTGGTCGGGCACCTCGTCGACCTCCTGGTCCAGCCGGTCGACCGCGGCCCGCGCCGCCCGGTGCTGCACCTGGGCCTCCGCCAGCGCGTCCTGCCGCGCGTCGTCGCCCTCGAAGCCGATCTTGCCGATCAGCCACGGCAACGTCGTGCCCTGCAGCAGCAGCGTGGCGACCGTCACGACGAACGCGCAGAACACGATGATGTCGCGGCCCGGCACGTCCGGCGGGATCGCGGCCGCCGCGGCGAGCGTGACCACGCCGCGCATGCCGGCCCACGAGATCACCGTGAGCTGACCGGTGTGCGGCGGCCGTTCCCGTTCCCGCAGCTTCTTCGACAGCCGGTACGGGATCCACGCGGCCGGGTACATCCAGGCGAACCGGGCCAGCACCGTCGCCAGCAGCACCGCAGCGGCACCCAGCAGCAGGCTCGCGTTGAGGTCGGCGGCACCGATGATCGAGGACAGCTGCAGGCCGATCAGCGCGAAGACGAACGACTCCAGCAGCACGTCCAGGGCCCGCCACACCGCCGCGTCCTGCAACCGGGTGGTGTAGGTGCCGCGCGGCGAGTGGTGACCGACGTACAGGCCGGCCACGACGACCGCGAGCACACCGGAGACGTGCGCGACCTCCTCCGCGAGCAGGTAGGCGCCGAACGGCACCAGCAGGCCCAGCGCGCTCTCCAGCACACCCTCGCAGAGCCGCTTGCGCAGGAACCTGACCACCACGCCCACGGCCAGGCCGACCGCGATGCCGCCCGCCGTGACCAGCAGGAACAACCCGACGCCCTCGACCGGGTGCATGGCGGCGCCGGCCGCGGCGGCCACCGCCACCTTGAACGCGGTCAGCGCAGTGGCGTCGTTGATCAGGCTCTCGCCGACCAGCAACGTCATCGCGCGGCGCTGGAGGCCCAGCTTGCGCCCGATGGCGACCGCGGCGACGGCGTCCGGCGGTGCCACGACGGCACCGAGGACCAGCGCGGCGGCGAACGGCAGGTCGGGGAACACCAGCTTCGCCGTCACCCCCACCACGAGCGTCGTGAACAGCACCAGGCCGATCGCGAGCAGCCCGATCGGCCGCAGGTTCGCGCGGATGTTGAGGTAGGAGCTGTCCAGCGCGGCGCTGTAGAGCAGCGGCGGCAGCACGACCAGCAGGATCAGGTGCGGGTCGATCTCGAACTCCGGCACACCGGGTATGAACGACACCACGAGCCCGACGGCGACCAGCACCAGCGGTGCCGACCAGTTGAGCCGACGGGCGATGGACGTGACGACCAACGCCCCGAGCAGCAGCAGCAAGACTTCAGGCCCGACCATGCGCTCATTCTGCGCAATGGCGGGAGCGCTGTCCTGCGCGTGCCGTGTGGACGGTCGCGGTGACTCTTTGCAGTTCCTTTGGATTGATCCCCTGGGGCTGTGATCGGCCCCACAGTACGGTCGGTCCGTGGCCAACCCCGACCTCGCCCGCATCGTCGCGGAGCACGACGAGGAGATGCCGTCGCGCTCGCTCTCACCCCGGTGGGAGCGGGCGCTGTGGATCGCCGGCCTGCTGATCGCACTGCTGGTGCTCAAGCAGGTGTTCTTCCCGTTCGCCAAGGGAAGCCAGTACTACCTGATCATCTTCCTCGCGGTGACGCTGCCGCTGGTGTTCCTGTCCTACGGCCGCGGGCACCAGCCGCCGTGGTGGGACTGGGTGCTGGCGGCCCTGGCGTTCGTCGTCGGCGCCTACCCGCTGTTCGGGGGCTTCGACGCGTTCCTCGACCGGCAGGGGCAGCTCACCGCGCTCGACGTCGCCGCGGGCGCCGTGCTGCTCGTGCTGGTCCTGGAGGCCTGCCGGCGCACGACCGGCTGGGTGCTCCCCGTGGTGTGCCTGGCGTTCATCGCCTACGCCTACTACGGCGGGTTCCTGCCGCCGTCGTGGTCGATCGCGCACTCCGGCGTCGACTTCTCCCAGATCATCAACGGTTTCTTCAACGACGCCAGCGGGTTCTACGGCACACCGCTCGACGTCGCCGCGACCTACATCGTGCTGTTCACGATCTACGGCGCGGTGCTGAACGCGTCCGGCGCCGGCAGGTTCTTCGTCGACATCAGCTTCGCCGCGTTCCGCAAGTCCCGCACGGCACCGGGCCGCACCGCCGCGACCGCCGGGTTCCTGCTCGGAACGGTGTCCGGCTCGGGCACCGCGACGACGGTGTCGCTGGGCGCCGTCACGTGGCCGATGCTGCAGAAGGCCGGGTACCCCAGGGAGAACGCGGGCGGGCTGCTCGCGGCGTCCGGCATCGGCGCGATCCTGTCGCCGCCGACGCTGGGGGCGGCGGCGTTCATCATCGCCGAGTACCTCCAGGTGTCGTACCTGTCGGTGCTGATCTGGGCGATCATCCCGACCCTGCTGTACTACCTGGGCATCGCGCTGGCCGTCGAGGCCGACGCCCGCCGGTTCGGCGCGCGGCCGGTCGACGTGGACGCGCCGCGGTTCCTCGACGTGCTGAAGCTCGGCTGGTACCACTTCCTGTCGCTCGGGATCATCATCGTGTTCCTGGCGCTGGACATCCCCGTTTACAAGGCGGTCGTGTACGCGACGGGCGTGGCCGCGCTGTTCGCGCTGGTCAACCACCGGCGTGACTGGCTGAAGCTGATCGCCGACTCGCTGTCGGCCGGCGTGCGCTCGGCGTTCCCGGTGATCGCGGTCTGCGCCGCGGCCGGTGTGATCACCTCGACGATCACCAAGACCGGCCTGGGGCAAGCGCTTGCGGGCTCGCTGGTGGACCTGGCGTCGGCGCTGACCTCGGAACCCGCGGTCGTGCTGATGCTCACCGCGGTGCTCGCGGCCGTCGCCGTGTCCGTGCTCGGGCTCGCGGTGCCGGTCACGGCGTCGTTCATCATCTCGTGGGTCGTCATCGGGCCGGCGCTGATCACGCTGGGCGTGGAACCGGCCGAGACCGCGATGTTCATCTTCTACTACGCGGTGCTGTCGGAGGTGACGCCGCCGACCGCGCTCGCCGCCGTCGCCGCGGCCGCGCTGACCGGCGGTGACGTCATGAAGACGATGTGGCAGACGTGGAAGTACACGCTGCCCGCGTTCCTGGTGCCGCTCGCGTTCGTGCTGACCGACGAGGGCGCCGGGCTGCTGCTGCGCGGCTCGTTGCTGGACTCGGTGTGGACGTTCGCCGCGTCCGCGCTGGGGGTCGCCGCCCTCGCCGTGCTGACGGGCGGCTGGCTGTTCGGCCCGGCGCGCTGGCCGGAGCGCCTGCTGTGCGTGCCGGCCGCGTTGTTCCTGCTCTACCTGCAACCGCTGACGATCGCCATCGGGGCCGGGTTCCTCGTGGTGGCCGTGGCGGTCCACCTGGTCACTCGTAGGAGGGTTCCTGATGCTGCGTAGGTACGCGATCGGTGCGATCGCACTGGCGCTCGTGGTTTCCGGGTGCGGCGGCAAGCGCACGCCCACCACACCGGACGCGGGCAGCGGCTCGCAGGCGTCGTGTGAGGCGTCGGACGGGCGGATCACGATCGCGACCGGCAACTCCGGCGGCGTCTACTTCGTCGTCGGCGGCGGTCTCGCGAAGCTGATCAGCGACAACTCGAAGCTCAAGGCGTCGGCGGCCGAGACCGGCGCGTCCGTGCAGAACGTCCAGCAGCTCGTCGGCGGCACGTACGACATCGCGTTCTCGCTCGCCGACACCGCCGCGGACGCCGTCAACGGCACCGGCGCGTTCACGACCAAGCAGAAGGTCTCCGCGCTGGCCCGGATCTACCCGAACTACACGCAGGTGCTCGTCAGGGCCGACTCCGGGATCAACTCGATCGCGGACATGAAGGGCAAGCGGATCTCCACCGGCTCGCCCAAGTCGGGCACCGAGGTGATCGCGGGCCGGCTGCTGAAGTCCGCCGGGCTCAACATCGACTCCGACGTCTCCGCCCAGCGCCTCGACCTGACCAAGACCGCGGACGGGATGAAGGACGGCAGCATCGACGGCTTGATCTGGTCCGGCGGCCTGCCGACGCCGCAGATCACCGACATCACCACCTCCATGAAGGACCGGGTGAAGTTCATCGACATCACCCCGCTGCTGCCGGAGATGAAGAAGATCAGCCCCGTGTACGACACGGCCAAGATCCCCGCCGCGACCTACGGCGTGGCCGAGGTGTCCACGATCGTGGTGCCGAACCTGCTCCTCGTCCGGGACGACTTCGCCGCCAACAACGCGTGCGCCGTGACCAAGCTGATCTTCGACAAGAAGGCCGACCTGGAGAAGGTGCACCCGGCCGTGAAGGACGTCGACAGGGCCAAGGCGTCGGCGTCCGACCCGGTCCCGCTGCACCCTGGAGCGAAGCAGGCCCTCGGCTGAACTACGCTCAGGCACCGTGCGCGTCCTGGTCATCGGGTCTGGAGCCCGTGAGCATGCCCTTGTCCTCGCGTTGTCGCGCGACCCGCAGCTGACTGCCCTGGCGTGCGCGCCGGGCAACGCAGGCATCGCGGGACACGCCGAGATCTACGGCGTGGACGTCGCAGATGCCTCGGCGGTCGCCGGCCTCGCCCGTGAGTGGAAGGCCGACCTCGTCGTCATCGGCCCCGAACAACCGCTGGTCGCCGGGGCCGCCGACGCGGTCCGCGAGCTCGGCATCCCGTGCTTCGGGCCCTCGAAGGCGGCGGCCTGCATCGAAGGCTCGAAGGCGTTCGCCAAGGACGTCATGAACGCCGCGGGCGTGCCGACGGCCCACAGCGAGGTCGTGGACAACCCCGCCCGCCTCGACGCCGCCCTCGGGCGCTTCGGGCCGACGTGGGTCGTGAAGGACGACGGTCTCGCGGCCGGCAAGGGCGTGGTCGTCACGTCCGACCTGGCCGCGGCCCGCGCGCACGCGATGACGTTGCTCGACGGCGGCCACCCGGTGCTGCTGGAGTCCTTCCTGGACGGTCCGGAGGTGTCGCTGTTCTGCGTCACCGACGGCGTCTCGGTGGTGCCGCTGATCCCGGCGCAGGACTTCAAGCGCGTCGGCGACGGCGACGCCGGCCCCAACACCGGCGGCATGGGCGCCTACGCGCCGCTGCCGTGGGCCCCGGAGGGCCTGGTCGACGAGATCGTCGCCCGGTGCGTGCAGCCGGTGGTCGACGAGCTGCGCGCGCGGGAGACGCCGTTCGTCGGCCTGCTGTACGCGGGCCTGGCGCTGACGTCGAACGGCGTGCAGGTGATCGAGTTCAACTGCCGCTTCGGCGACCCGGAGACCCAGTCGGTGCTGGCGCTGCTGAAGTCGCCGATCTCCGCGCTGTTCCTGGCCGCGGCCACCGGCACCCTGGGGTCCCTGGAGCCGTTGGAGTGGGAGAACGGCTACGCCGTGACCGTCGTGGTCGCCGCGGAGGGCTACCCCGGCCGCCCGCGCACCGGTGACGTGATCACCGGCTCCGACGCCGACGGCGTGCTGCACGCGGGCACCCGCCGCCGCGAGGACGGCGCCGTGGTGTCCGCAGGCGGCCGCGTGCTGTCCGTCGTGGGCACCGGCAAGTCGTTGGCGAAGGCCCGTGAGCGCGCCTACAAGAGGGTGGCCGACATCCACCTGACCGGCTCGCACCACCGCACCGACATCGCGCTGAAGGCCGTCGATGACCAGATCACGGTGCCGTGAGCCTGCTCGGGTGCGTCCTGGGAGGCGCCGTCGGTGACGGCCTCGGTGCGCCGATCGAGTTCTCCTCGATCGACGTGATCCGCCGCCGGCACGGCCCGGTCGGCGTCGTCGACCTGCCGTCGCTGGAGATCACCGACGACACCCAGATGGTGCTGTTCACGCTGGAGGGCCTGCTGCTGGCCCGCCAGTACGGCGTGGACCCGCTGCTGACGGTGCGCGCCGCCTACGGCCGGTGGCTGCACACCCAGGGCGGCCCGCCGGTGGCCGACGACGGCTGGCTGATGTCCGACCGGCGCCTGCACTCACGCCGCGCACCCGGTCACACGTGCATCACCGCGTTGAAGCACGGCGAGAAGAACGACTCGAAGGGCTGCGGCGGCGTCATGCGCGCCGCCCCCGTCGCCGTGTGGTCCCCGGACGTGCGCGAGGTGTTCACCCTGGCGGTGGGGACGGCGCGGATGACCCACCACCACCCGAGCGGCTACCTGTCCGCGGGCGTGCTGGCGGCGGTCGTGCGTTCCCTGCTGGACGGCGCCGACCTCCTGTCGGCCGTGGCCGTGGCCCGCGCGGAACTGGTCCGCTGGGACGGCCACGAGGAGCAGACCACGTTGCTGGACAAGGTGGTCGGCCTCGGCCCCCTGACACCGGAGCAGGTCGAGTCCGAGCTCGGCGGCGGCTGGGTCGGCGAGGAGGCCTTCGCCATCGGCCTGCACGCGGCCCTCGTGGCCCCCGACTTCGCCACGGCCGTGCGCCTGGCCGTGAACCACTCCGGCGACAGCGACTCGACCGGTTCCATCTGCGGCAACCTCCTCGGCGCCCGCGACGGCGCCGAGGTGGTGCCCGACCAGTGGCTCGCCGTCCTGGAACTGCGGGACGTCATCGAACGCCTCTGCCTCAGCTGGTGACCGGAACCCACAGCTCGGCCTTCGCCGTGTCCCCGTGGATCTCGGTCCGCAGCATCGTCGGCCCCTCGGCGCTCTCGTAGCTGTTCGACGGGAACCACTGCGTGTAGACGTCCCGCCACATGTACTGGATGCTCTCCGGGTACGGCCCCTCGGTCGTGAACACCGCCCACGTGCCCTTCGGCACCGTGACGGTCTCCATGTCCTCCGGTGCCTCCGCGGTCGTCACCACACCGTGGAAGTAGTCGAGGTGGTCACCCTCCTCGTTGCCCTCCTGGTTGCTGGTCAACGCCACGAGCCCACGCGGTTCGCTGTCGCTGAGCTCCTTCATCCGCTCCAGCACCGGCATCCCGATGCCCTTGACGAACTCCACGATCGCCGGGTTCATCCCCAGGTGCACCAACGGCACCCGCGTCCCCCGCCCGACCACCCGGAACCCGTCCCTCTCGACAACCCGGTACTCCATGCTCGCACTCCCCTCCACGATCAACTTGAACGTCAGCACCTGCTGCGACTGCAACGGCTTCCTGGTGCTGCGCGCCTCCTGCGGCCCAACCCCGTGCATGGCCCTGAACGCCCGCGCAAAAGCCTCGTTGGACCCGTAACCCCACCTGACGGCCACGTCCAGCAACGAGCTCTGTCCACTGAGGACCTCACTCGCCGCCCTGGTGAGCCGCCTGCGCCTGATGTACTCGCTCAGCGGAATCCCGGCGAGCGCCGAGAACATCCGCCGGAAGTGGTACTCCGAACTGCCCGCGATCCGCGCGAGCTGCTTCACGTCCACCTCGCGGTCGAGGCTGTCCTCGATGTGGGCCATGGCCTGGTTGAGTCGTTCCAGCACGCGACCAACGCTATGGGCTCCCCCGCCGGCGCACCCGACTTCCTGTGCCCGGTTCGGTCGCCCCGGTTCTTGGCACGTTCTGCCAGCGCAAACGAACGCTGAGTGACGTGGAACCAACTGGGGGTGGTCTTCGTCGAACTACAGGTGCGTCTTACGCGGGCGTTGGTAGCCTGCGAAGCGAGACCGAACCGTCACCAACCGTACGGGGGTAGGACGTCGTGACACAGGAGAACGCGGGGGCGGATGCCGTTCTCGGTGCCGCTGCGGCAATGGGTGGCGCGATCGGGGCCGCGGTGGGCGCCTTCCAGGTCGCCTCTGCTGCGTTGGACAAGATGTCCGCAGGTCCCGCGACACAGCACTTCAAGGTCAACGAGAAGAACGTCCTGAAGGCCGGCGCGCTCATCCACGACCAGGCCAAGGTGCTCGAGACCAAGCTCGGGCTCGTGCAGAGCGATCTCAAGATCCCCGCCGACGCGGGCACCGGCGGGCGAGTGGGCGCTGACATCGCCAAGGCGTGGAACAGCCGGCTGGTCGGAGGCTCCGACACCTATGCGGGACGGGTCGAAGCATATGTGAAGAGCTTGAAAGCTCTGTCGGACCAGCTGCGAGACGCGGCCACGCAGTACAACATCAGCGAGGAAGACATCACCGCGACGTTCGGACCGAAGGCGTGAGCAAGAAGTACATCGGACCAGTCGTCGCGGCCCTGCTGCTGGTGACGGCTTCGGCGTGCACCGGCACCGGGGAAGCGGGCAAGCCCAACCCGGAGCCGCCCACGACGACGGCGACTTCGCAGGCGACGAAGAAGCTCCCCGCACGCCCCGCTGACCTCAAGGTGACCGGCGTCGAGCCCTGCAAGCTCCTGACCGCTGATCAGATGAAGCAGGTCAAGATCGCGGAGGGCTCCTCCCAGCAGTCGAAGATGGTCGACAGCACGCCCATGCCCGCCTGCTTCTTCAGCAACAACCTCACCTACTCGTACCTCGCCGTCCTCGCCACCAACAAGGGCGTCGACTACTGGCTGACCGAAGGTGGGAACGTGACCGCCGACGTGATCGACGTCGCCGGGTACGGCGCTGCTGAGATCAAGCTCGTCGGTGTCGACGCCGTGGACTGCGCGGTCGCCGTGGACGTGGCCGAGGGGCAGCAGCTCATCGTGGACTACAAGCCGGACAGCGCTGTCAAGGAGACCCAGCAGCAGCTGTGTGACAAGGCGAAGAAGGCCGCCGGCCTCGCGCTGGACACGCTCAAGACGCTGAAGTGAGGGGGAGGCAATGTCTGGATATCACGATCTGACCGACTGGAACTTCGACGGCTGGTCGAACGGTGAGCTGGCCGCAGAGGTCAACCGCCTCAACAACGGTGATCTCGGCCGGAAGTTCTCGACGGCCTCCGATGCGCTTCGCGACCTGGCCGGCACGCTGAAGTCGGTCGACGACGAGCTGCAGCTGCAGCTCAAGGAGCTCGGCATCAACTGGGACGGCGCGGCCGGCCAGCACGCCCAGGACAAGACCCAGGCCTCCACCAAGGTCGTCGCCGAGGCAGGTGAGGCGACGACGCAGAACTCCGACGCGATGGCGCGGCAGCAGGAGAGCACGAGCCAGGCCCGCTACCGGTCGCCGGAGGAGGAGAAGCTGCACGGTGACACCGAGCGGAACCTCGGCGACAAGCTCGGCGGTCTCGTCGGCTATGAAACCGACCACGCCGCCGAGGTGGCAGCGACCAACAAGGCGCGCCAGCAGGCCATCGACGCGCTGAACGGGTACGTCGGCGGCAGCCAGGGCTCCCTGAACGACTTCCGGCCGCCGCCTCAGGCACCGGAGATCGTGGTGAGCAGCGCCCCGTCCTCCACCTCCGTCGGCCACGCGGTCGGCATGCCCCACTCCACCCCGCCCGGCGTCACCGGCGGTCCCGGCTTCACCGGCACCCCCGGCTCACCGGGCTCCCCCGGCGTCCCCGTCGGCCCCACCCCGAACATCCCCGGCAGCACCACCGGCATCCTCCCCGGCACCTCCACGCCGGGCACGATCGCCGCAGGCCCCGGCCTCCCCAAGCCCTTCGGCTCCCCGCTCCCGGTCGCGGCCACCGCCGCCACCGCAGCGGCCGCCGGTCTGGCGGGTGCCGCGGGCAACGCGCGCGGGCCGCAGGTCGTCGGCGGTGGGCGCGGGCCCAGCCAGGCGCCCAAGACGCCGATCGCCTCGACCGGACCGAAGGGTGCTCCGAGCACCATCGGCGGCGGTGGCAAGGGTGGTCCCGGCGCGGGCGGCGGCCCCGGTGGCGCGGGTGCCGGCGCGAGCGGCACGGGTGCGGCCGGCAAGGGTGTGCCGGGCAGCATGACGCCGGGTGGCTCCACGGGTGTCGGCCCCGACGCGAACCGGCCCGGTGCGGCCGCCGGGAAGGGTGGCGCCGTCGCCGGCAAGGGGTCCGGCTCGCTCATGTCCCCCGCGGCCGGTGCCGCCAAGGGCGAGGGCGACGAGGACAGCGAGCACGTGCGCAAGTACGGCGTCGACTCCGACGACGTGTTCGGCGACGAGCGCATGGTGGTGCAGTCGGTGATCGGCGAAGAACCGAAGGACAAGTAGATCCCTTGAGCTCACCAGGTTCCGTGGTTCTGTCCACAGTGGAGTTCGCCGTGGTCTGGGAGGCGCAACGCCTCCCGGCCGCCCACGTCGCGCTCGACACGCGGATTCCCTCCATCACCCACACCGAGAAGGCCGAGGTGGTGAAACGGGCCTGGGAGTCGCTCGAAGCGCGCGGCCTGGCCGGCAACGGCCGGGTCGTGCCCGAGCTCGCCGACGGGTTCGCGTTGCTCGCGAACGCGCCGATGTCGATCGACCTGTGGGTCTGGGCCGACCGGCAGATCAGCGGACTCGCCGCTGCCGTGGGCGACGAGGCCATCCTCGCCGTGCAGGACCGCGACGAGATGTGGCTGATCGAGGCACGCGGCACGGCGCTGGCCGAGGCCGCCGTGTCCGTGGCCGGTGAGATGCCGGCCGGGTACGGGCGTTCGATCAGCCTGCCGTACGACGACCTCGTGGCCGCGGCCAAGGACGTCGGGCAGGACGCCCAGCGCATGATCACCACGTTGGAACGCCAGGGCATGCGCCTCGGCGACGCGCAGGAGCTCGCCGCCATGCTCGACGGCACCTCCACCCGCGGGCAGTTCGGTGCGCAGCGCAACGGACAGCGCGCGGGACGCGTGGTCTCGTTCCACGACACGCACAACGGCCGCTACCTGCGGCAGCTCAAGCCCAGCAGCGACGGCCGCAAGTGGTGCACCATCACGCCGGTCGACAACCACCGGCTCGCCGCCGCCGTTTGGGAGCTCCTCCAGGAAGTGTGACCACGGAACCCCCGCGCTCGCCCGTGCGTCGTAACGCACGCGGGCCTGGGGGGCCAGGGGACGTCGCCCGCGACATGCCGGGAGAGTTCCGCCGTGAGAGCAGCACTCACCCCGTCCGCGTTCCGCGCGGCGTGGGACCACCTCGACCTGGGCGCGATGCCGATCGTGCTGCACGCGCCAGAGTCCACTGTGGAGTCTGACGAGCTGGACCCGTGGCTCGCCAAGGCCTTCCACCAGCTCGCGACCCCCGCACTCGCCCTCGACCTCCGCCTCGGCATCGGCAGCACGTCGACGCGCGCCATGGTCGTCGCCGGCGGGGTCAGGGCCGTGCTCACCCGCGACGAGGTCGTGGTCGACGAGGTGGCCGACATGGCGGCCGCACTCGCCGAACTCGTGCCGGAGCAAGGTGTTCGCGCCTGGATCGGTGCCATCGCCACACATGGCGGGCGCCGGTGCCGGCTCGACGTGATCGTGGACGAGGACATCACCCGACCGGCGTTGAAAGGGCGAATCGACGCCCTGCTCGACTCAATTCGTTCTAAGGTCTCCGAGTAGACATCGAGGGGGTACGTGCGCATGGCTGTGGCGAAGTTCAACAGCGAAGCCATGGAACAGTGCCGGACAACCGTGAGCAGTCAGGCCGGACAATTCGGCGCGATCGGTGACGGCTTTTCCAATCAACACGGCAATTCGGACATCTTCGGAAAGTTCGGCGCCTCCGCGGCGATCTTCAGCGCGGTCAGTGCAATGGAGCAGGCGGGCGCGCAGGAGTTCGAGGCGGCGGAGAAGGTGCTGCGCAAGGTGGAGAGCACACTCGACGCAATCCAGTCCAACGTGGCCGCCGTCGAGGACGCCAACCGGAACTCCTTCAGGGCGGTGTGACGTGAGCGCGATGGACGAGGTCGCGGGCCTGCCCGGCGGCGCACCGCTGGCCGAGCTCGCCGACAAGGTCGAGAACGCCCAACCGCAAGCCGTGCGCGACATCGCCACCCGCTGGAAGCAGGCGGCCGGCAAGTGCGGCGACCAGTCGAACGTGCTGCAGCGGTCCGTCTCCCAGCTCGACGGCGCCTGGGAGGGCACGTCGGCCGACGGTTTCGTGGCCTACATGGGCAACATCACCAGGTGCGGCACCGCGATGACGGACGCGCTCAACGGCGCCGCGGCCGACCTGGAGGCGGCCGCGAACGCGTTGGAAACGGCGAAGAGCACCATGAGCCGCATCTGCGAGAACCTGCTGAGCCGTGCCCGCCAGGTCCGCCGGCAACTGCACGGCCAGCCGCAGGAAGACGTCGACAGCATCATCCGCAGCTACTGCGCCGAAGCCGTCGCCGACGCACAACCCGTTGTCGCGCAAGCAGAAAACTCCTTGAACTCAGCCGCCGGCGCCCTCAAGGGCCGCCCCGGCGCGCTGGCACCGAAGTTCTCGGCCGTCGAGGACCCGAACACCCAGACCTTCACGCCCGCGCCCGGCAAGCCCGTGGAGTGGACCGCGACCCCGCCGCCGGACGACAGCACGACCACGTCCAGCTCGGACGCGAAACCGGCGCCCGTCGAGGACCGCGGCGGTGGCGGGGGTGGTGCTTCCGGTGCTTCCGGTGGAGGTGGCGGTGGTGCTTCCGGAGGCGGCGGTGGTGGCGGCGGAGGTGTTGGTGGCATGGGTCCCAGCGGTGGTCCGCCGTCGGGCAGCCCGCCGCCCGGCAACGTCGAGGAGTGGATCCGCGAGGCCATCAAGATCCTGCAGGCCAACGGCATCCCCGTCACCGAGGACAACATCGACGAGATCTGGAAGATCATCGAGAAGGAGTCCAGCGGCAACCCGCACGCCATCAACCTCTGGGACTCGAACGCGCAGAAGGGCACCCCGTCCAAGGGCCTCATGCAGTGCATCGACTCGACGTTCAACGCCCACAAGCTGCCCGGCCACGACGACATCTGGAACCCGGTCGACAACATCATCGCCGGCGTCCGCTACACGTTCTCGCGCTACGGCGGCTTCGAAGGCCACCCCGGCCTGAAGGCGATGTCCCAGGGCGGCGGGTACCAGGGCTACTGATTCGTCACTCGACCGGATGAGCTTTGTCCGGAACCCGGCGCATCTCCGTCTGTGTTGCATGACGGAAATGCGCCGGGTTTCGTTCGTGCTCACCCGATCGAGTGGGCTTTGTCCTGATTCGTCCGCTCGCTCGCCCGCAAAGGGGAAACGCGGGGAGGGCGGCCGGGAGGTGAACGGAGGAATGGTCGACCGGGTGCGGCTCGCGGCGAGGTTGATGGGGACCATCGGAGGGGGCAGCCGGTGAGGCCTGGCTAGCGCAGGTGGTGGTGTTTGGACCCGGTGGTGGATGTGCGTGTGTGCAGATGTGTGGGTGTGCGCCCGAGGTCTCAGGCCCCACCGGCCCCCAGGCGAGTTAGCCTGGCGCCATGCTGACCGTGGCTGCTCGCGCTGACGTCCCGCCGTTCCACGTCATGGACGTGCTGTCCGCCGCCGCGCAACGGCAGCGCACCCACGGGGACGTGGTGTCGCTGGCCGCCGGGCAGCCGTCGAGTCCGGCGCCGCGGCCGGTGCGGGATGCCGCGGTGCGTGTGCTGGGAGAGCAGGCGCTGGGGTACACCGAGCAGCTGGGGGTGCTGGAGTTGCGGGCCGCCATCGCCGGGCACTACCGGCGGCAGTACGACTTGGCGGTCGGGGCTGAGGACGTGGTGGTGACGACCGGGTCGTCGGGGGCGTTCACGTTGGCGTTCCTGGCGGCGTTCGACGTCGGGGACCGGGTGGCGTTGGCGCGGCCGGGGTACCCGGCTTACCGGAACATCCTGAGGGCGTTGGGGTGTTCGGTGGTGGAGTTGGCGTGCGGGCCGGCGACGCGGTTCCAGCCGACGGTGGAGATGCTTGCCGCGGAGCACGCTGTTGCGGCGCTCAAGGGGGTCATCGTCGCCAGCCCCGCGAATCCCACCGGGACGGTGGCCGACATCGCGCCGATCGCGCGGTGGTGTGCGGACAACGGCGTGCAGTTGATCAGTGACGAGATCTACCACGGGATCAGCTACGGGGAGCCGTTGGCGTGTGCGTGGGAGACGTCGCGGGACGCGGTGGTCGTGAACTCGTTCTCGAAGGCCTTCGCGATGACCGGGTGGCGGCTGGGGTGGATGTTGCTGCCGGAGCGGCTCAGGCGGGCGGTGGACTGCCTGACCGGCAACTTCACGCTGTGTCCGCCCGCTTTGTCGCAGTTTGCGGCGATTGAGGCGTTTCACCCGGATTCGTACGCGGAGACCGCGGGGCACCTGGAGCGGTACCGGGTCAACCGGGACCTGCTGGTCGACGGGCTCACCAGCCTCGGGATCGGGGAGCTCGCGCCGGCCGACGGGGCGTTCTACGTGTACGCGGACGTGCGGCACCTGACCGACGACTCGATGGGGTTCTGCCGCAGGCTGCTGGACGACACGGGGGTCGCGATCGTGCCGGGCATCGACTTCGACCCGGTCGACGGGCACCACTTCGTGCGGATGTCGTTCGCGGGTTCAACGAACGAAGTCGAGGAAGCGTTGAGGCGGTTGAAGGCCTGGCTGTAGAGCAACCAGAAGAACAGGGGAGACACCACATGTGGGCGATCATCGGCTGGCTCGTCGCGATCTGGGTCGTCCTCGCCGTCGTCGGCGCCGTCGTGAAGGGCCTTTTCTGGCTCGCCGTGATCGGAGTGCTACTCCTCGTGGGCACGGTGGCTTATGGCGCGGTGAAATCGCGGCGCTAGCCCCTGGAACAATGCCGCCGCAACATTCACCATGGAGCGGTGTTGCAGTCCAGCGAGGCCCGCCTGGAACGGTGGGAGCGCAAGGCGGAGTGGCCGTTGACGGCGCTCGCCGTGCTGTTCCTCGTCGTTTACGCGTTCCAGGTGCTCGACGACCACGTGTTCCTGCACGTTCCGGTCGAGGTCGTGTTGTGGCTGATCTGGGCGGTGTTCGCGGTCGAGTTCGCGGTCAGGTTCACGCTCGCCGTCGACAAACCGCGGTTCCTGAAAACGCACCTGTTCGACCTCGCCGCGGTGTTGCTGCCGATGATCAGGCAGTTGCGCGTGCTGCGGTTGATCACCGTCATCACGCTGTTGAACAAGAAGTTCCAGCACAAGATCCGCCGGCGCGTCAGCATTTACGTCGCGGGGGTCACGGCCATCGTCGCTTTCTGCGCGAGCCTTGCCGTGCTCGACGCGGAAAGGCACGCCGAGAACGCGAGCATCACGACGTTCGGTGACGCGTTGTGGTGGACGCTCACCACGATGTCGACGGTCGGGTATGGCGACCGCTACCCGGTCACGACCGAGGGGCGGCTCGTCGCCGGGCTGCTCATGATCGGCGGCATCGCGTTGCTCGGTGTCATCACCGGGACGATCGCCAGCTGGCTGGTCGAGAAGCTGCGCGGCGTCGAGGAGGCGGAGCTGGAGACGGTGCGGGAGCTCAGGAACCTACGCGCCGAGATCGCCGAGCTCCGCGCGGAGCTCAACGCGCGCAGCGGCGGCTGACGTCCACAGCCGCGCGTCGATGCCCGCGGCCAGGGCGCCGTCGACGTTGACCTGGCGGTCGTCGTAGAACACCAGGTCCGAGCTGCCCACGACGTCCTTCAGCCGCTGCCAGATCACCGCGTCCGGCTTGGCGCAGCCGAGGTCACCGGAGAAGACCAGGTGCCGGAAGTGCTCGGTCCACGGCTCCTCCTCCGCGAGGCGCGCGAACGTCACCGGCGCGTTCGACAGCAACGCGAGCGGCACCCCCGCGGCGGCCAGGTCCGCGATCAGGGCGACGGTGTCCGGCACCGGGTCGGCCAGCCAGCCCGCGTTGTCGAGGGCCGTCAGCTCCTCCACGTCCACCGGCACGCCCAGCCGCGACCCGATCCGGCCCCAGTAGTCCGCGTCGGAGCCGCCGCGGTCGTAGGCGTCGCGGTCCCAGTACACGGCCTCGAACGCCTCCACGGACACCCCGAGCCGCGCGGCCATGCCGGGAATCCCGGGGTTGCGCTGGCTGATGACCTCACCGAAGTCGAACACGACCCAGCGCATCTCAGGCACCTTCCCGAACCCGGCGGAGCACCTCGGTGATGTCCGCTGCGGTCACGTCGCCGTGCGTCACGAACCGCACCTTGCCCGACATCGGGCTCGCGAGCACACCGGCCTCCCGCAACGACAGCAGCGTCTTGTCCAGGTCCGGCACCGCCGCCAGCACGATGTTCGTCGCGGGTTCCGCGACCTCCCAGCCGATCGACCGCAGCCCGGAGGCCAGCGCAGCGGCGTTCGCGTGGTCGTCGGCCAGCCGGGCGATCCGGTCCAGCGCCACCAGCCCGGCCGCGGCCAGCACACCGCCCTGCCGGACCCCGCCGCCGAGCATCTTCCGCACCCGCCGCGCCTCGACGACGAACGACGCCGACCCGGCCACGACCGACCCGACCGGCGCGCCCAGCCCCTTCGACAGGCACACCTGCACCGTGTCCACCCCGGCGGTCAGCGCCGTCAACGGCACCCCGAGCGCCACCGACGCGTTCCACAGCCGCGCCCCGTCCAGGTGCACGGCCAGCCCGACCGACCGCGCCGCCGCCACCAGGGCGGCATGACCGGCGACCGGGGTCAGCGCGCCACCGGCGGCGTTGTGGGTGTTCTCCAGGCACAGCAGGGTCGACCGCAGCCCGTAGTACGGCGACTCGCCGCCGCCCGCCGCGACCACGGCCTCCGGGGTCATCGAGTGCAACGCGTGCGGCATGCCGCCGGCCAGCCACGCCGCCGTGCCCAGCTCCGCGTCCAGCACGTGCGCGCCGAGCGGGGCCAGGAACCGGTCACCGCGGTCCAGGTGCAGGAACAACGCGATCAGGTTGCCCATCGAGCCCGACGGCACCCACAGCGCGGCCTCGACGCCGAGCAGCCCGGCGACGCGCTCCTCCAGTGCGGCCATCGTCGGGTCGTGGTCGAGCACGTCGTCGCCGACCTCGGCCGCGGCCATCGCGCGGCGCATCTCCTCGTCCGGGCGGGTGACGGTGTCCGAGCGCAGGTCAATGGGTGTCACGACCCCGATCACATCACATCCGGCTCACGACCGAGGGGGTGATGTGGCTCTCCCCCTGGGTTCGTGCAACCGTGGGGCCCCCGGATTCCGTCCGGTCAGTGCAACTCGAGGAACGAGCGGAGAGCAGTCCGCGTGGATCAGCGCGACGAGCAGGAGTTCGCGGAGTACTTCGTGGCTCGCCGTGAGGCCGTGCGCCGAACGGCATACCTGCTGTGCGGCGACTGGCACCGCGCTGACGACTTCGCCCAGACCGCGTTCGTGGCACTGCACAGGAGGTGGCGGAAGATCCGGGACAAGCAGGCCCTCGACGCCTACGTCCGGCGCAGCGTAGTGCGCGCGGTGATCGACGAGTCACGGCGTCCGTGGCGGCGCGAGAAGTTCACCGACGAGCTGCCGGAGACGCCGGCCCTCGACCACGAGGTCGGCGACACGGTCGCGACGCGCGAGGCGCTGATGAAGGGCCTGCGCAGGGTTCCGCCGCGGCAACGGGCGGTGCTCGTGCTGCGGTTCCTCGAAGGGCTCGACGTGACGGCCACCGCCGAGGTGCTGAAGTGCTCGGAAGGAACTGTGAAGAGTCAGACCGCCCGCGGGCTGACCGCACTGCGGGAAGCGCTCGGCAGCGCGATCGACGACCTGCGACCGGCGTCATGACGGCGACCAGCGGAAGGAGGCTGTAGGTGGACGAGAACAAGCTCGCGGACCTGTTCCGCGACGCCGCGCACGACGCACCACCGGCGGCCTTCGACGTGTCGGACGTCCGCACCGCGTCGCGCAGGGCCACCCAGCGCAGGCGCAGCGCGATCGCCGGCGGGACCGCGCTGGTCGTGGTGCTCGGCTTCGGCGGCGTCCTGGCCGGGACGAACTGGGTGAACCAGGACAAAGGCGCCGAGTCCGTCGCCGGTGCTGGCCAGGCGGGGGACAACTCGGCACAATCGCCGCTGTCCGCTCCGGTCGACCCGCCGAACATGCAGACGAAGAACTTCCCTGGTGACGTGTCCACGCAGGGGGACACGGCCACGCCGGGAAGCGCCGACCCCAGTGTCGGCGAACGCGCGGTGCAGGGCTGCGCGGAGGTGGACCGGGAGCTCGCCGTCGCCCTCGCCGGAGAGCTTTCGGTCCCACCCGCTGACGCCGTCCCGCCGACCGTCAGCTGCGCGCCGTCGTCGCGCTCGGCCGCGTTCAAGGTCGACGGGCTGACGATCACGGCCATCGTCACCCCGAGCGAGTTCACGGCACCCGACCGCGCCGACACCGCGGTGGTCAAGACCGGCAAGGGCCAGGACCTCTACGTCTTCACGCAGGGCGACGGCGAGCTGAAGGGGCAGGCAGCGCGGGTCGCGGACGCACTCGCGTCCCGGTTCTGACCAGGCCGCGCCCGCTCGCCCAGTACTCTGGCCCGACTATGACCGCAGCAACTCCCAAGGGGGAGCGCCGCAGGCAGGCGCTCGTGGAGGCCGCGGCCGAACTGCTCGTGGAGGGCGGGTTCGACGCGGTCCGGCACCGCGCGGTCGCCGAACGCGCAGGTCTGCCGCTCGCGTCCACCACGTACTACTTCGACTCGCTCGACGAGCTCGTGACCGCGGCGGTCGAGCTGCACGGCCGCGCCGAGCTCGCGAGCAGCAGGGAGAAGCTGGCCGCGCTGCCGCACGGGACCGTCGACGACGACGCGTTGATCCAGCTGGTCCTCGACCTGCTGGTCGGCCCGGACGTCACCGACACCGAGACGATGCTGCTGCGCTACGAACGCCTCGTCGCGACCGGCCGCCGCCCCTACCTGCGGCCGTTGATGCGGGTCATGGGCTCCGAGCTGCAGGACCTGATCTCCGCGATCTTCGCCCGCTCCGGCCGCGCACTGCCCGCCGACCGGGTCGAGGAGCTGATCGCGCTCGTGGACGGCACGATGGTGAACGCGTTCATCGAGCTGAAGTCCGATCCACGCGGTGTTGCGGCGAGAATGCTCCGAAAGGCCCTTTCGCGTCACGAGTGATGCAACCCCGCGTTCCCCCGGTGCGTTCCCCTGGATGAGGACGCGAGAGGGGATCGCATGCGCAAGGCCGATGAACAGGGCTTCCGCGAGTTCGCGGCAGCCAATGCCGCGAGCTTGCGCCGCACCGCGTACCTGTTCTGCGGGGACTGGCACACCGCAGAGGACCTCATGCAGTCCAGCCTCATGAAGATGTACCTGGCCTGGAAGCGCATCAAGGGCCTGGACAACCTGATCGCCTACGCCCGCAAGGTGCTGCTGCGCACCTGGCTGGACGAGAAGCGCAGGCCGTGGCGCAGGGCCGAGCAGCGCGACGGGGAGCTGCCCGACGCCGCCGACGAGCGGGTCGACCCCGACCACACCAGCGCGAAGCTGTGGGCGCGTGAGCTGGTGCACACCGCGTTGCTCCAGGTCCCGCCACGGCAACGGGCGGTGCTCGTGCTGCGTTACTTCGAGGACCTCTCGGTCGCCGAGGTGGCGGTGGCCATGGGGTGCTCGGAGGGAACGGTCAAGAGCCAGACGGCGCGTGGCCTCGCGACGCTGCGCACCATCGTGGAGAAGCTCGACAGCAGTTCGGGGAGGGTCGCGTCGTGAGTGAGCAGGAGATCCGCGAGGGGATGCTGCTGGCCGTCTGGGACGAGCCGCCCCTCGACTTCGACCCGGACGCCCTGATGAGGCGGGCCGAGCAGAAAAAAAGTCGCAGGCGAGCACTGGTCAGCGTGGGAGTGGCCACCGCCCTGATCGTCGTGTCCGCCTTCGCACTGCCGGGGCTGCTGCCCAAGACCGGTGACGACGACCAGATCGCGGCGCGGCGCACCGAGAGCAGCGCGCCCACGTCGACCGAGTCGCCGAACGCCCGCAGCGTGCGCATCGGCGACGCCCTCGCGGCGAAGCTGCAGACCGTGCGCCGGGAGCTGCGCGACGTCTCCGCCTACGTCCAGCCGGGCATGCAGGTGGTCCAGGGCACCTCGACGACGAAGCCGCCCTCGCCCGGCTCCGCGCCGGACCCGTCCCTGAGCGGTTACGTGTACCTGACCGACGACATCGGGCCGACCGCGTTGCTGCTCACGACCACGAGCACCCCGAAGAGCTCGCGGCTGGAGTGCATCGGCGCGGTCACGTGCAAGGAGATGCCCGTCGACGACGGGTCGACGATCCTCGAGGCCGAGTACCTCGACGGGACCTCGACGGTCGTCAGGGCCGTGTCCACCCGCGTCTTCGAGAGCGGTTACACCGTGAAGCTGTCGGCGTTCACCACTAACCCGGCGACGGGCAGCGGTCTGCGGGCGCAGCTGCCGGTGTCTGTGGACGTGCTCACAACGATGCTCACCGACGGCCGCATCCGCTGGGAGTGAGTCCGACGTGCACTAACCTGGCGGCGTGACCAAGCCGCGCATCGCCAACGTCCTCGCAGGTCGCTACGCCTCCACGTCGCTCGCGACGCTCTGGTCGGCCGAGCACAAGATCGTGCTGGAGCGCCAGCTGTGGCTCGCGGTCCTGCGCGCGCAGGCGGCCGCCGGCATCGACGTGCCGGACGGCGCGGTGGCCGACTACGAACGCGTGCTGGAGCAGGTCGACCTGGAGTCGATCGCGGCCCGCGAGCGGGTGACGCGGCACGACGTGAAGGCGCGCATCGAGGAGTTCAACGCCCTCGCCGGTCACGAGCACGTGCACAAGGGCATGACCTCGCGCGACCTCACCGAGAACGTCGAGCAGCTGCAGGTGCTGCGGTCGCTGGAGCTCGTCCGCGGCAAGACCGCGGCGGTGCTGGGCCGGCTGGCGCGCCTGGCCGCTGAGCACACCGACCTGGTGATGGCCGGCCGTTCGCACAACGTCGCCGCGCAGGCCACGACGCTGGGCAAGCGGTTCGCCACGGCCGCCGACGAGCTGCTGGTGGCGTTCTCCCGGCTCGACGAGCTGATCTCGCGGTACCCGTTGCGCGGCATCAAGGGCCCGGTCGGCACCGCGCAGGACATGCTCGACCTGCTCGGCTCCGGTGAGAAGCTGGCCGAGCTGGAACGCACGATCGCGGGCCACCTCGGCTTCGAGCGCGTGCTGACCTCGGTCGGCCAGGTGTACCCGCGCTCCCTGGACTTCGACGTGGTGTCGACGCTGGTGCAGCTCGCGGCGGCGCCGTCGTCGCTCGCGAAGACCATCCGGCTGATGGCGGGCCACGAGCTGGTGACCGAGGGCTTCAAGCCCGGCCAGGTCGGGTCCAGCGCCATGCCGCACAAGATGAACACCCGGTCGTGCGAACGCGTGAACGGCTTCGCGGTGATCCTGCGCGGCTACCTGTCGATGGTCGGCGAGCTCGCGGGCGACCAGTGGAACGAGGGCGACGTGTCCTGCTCGGTCGTGCGCAGGGTGGCGCTGCCCGACGCGTTCTTCGCGTTCGACGGGCTGCTGGAGACGTTCCTGACCGTGCTGGACGAGTTCGGCGCGTACCCGGCCGTCGTCGCCCGTGAGCTGGACCGCTACCTGCCGTTCCTCGGCACGACGAAGGTGCTGATGGCGGCCGTGCGCGCGGGTGTCGGCCGGGAGACCGCGCACGAGGCCATCAAGGAGAACGCCGTCGCCGTGGCGCTCGCGATGCGCGAGGAGGGCCTGGCGCAGAACGACCTGCTGGACCGCCTCGCCGCCGACGAGCGCCTGCCGCTCGACCGCGCGGCCCTGGACGCGCTGCTCGCGGACCGGCTGTCGTTCACCGGCGTGGCGTCGGCGCAGGTCGCCGCGGTCGTCGAGCAGGTGGCCGCGGTCGTCGAGAAGTACCCGGCGTACGAGCCGGAGCCGATCCTGTGATCGTGTCCGGGCTGTTCGCCTACCCGGTCAAGGGGTGCGGCGGCGTCGCCGTCACGTCGTCCGCCGTGGACCTCACCGGGCTGCGCGACGACCGGATGATGATGCTGGTGTCGGCCGAGGACGGCGTGTTCCTGTCGCAGCGGAACACGCCCGCGCTCGCCGCACTGCGACCGTCCCTCGTGGACTCGGCGCTGCGGGTCGGCGGTGAGTCGTTCCCGGTGGTCGCCGACGGGCCGCGCATCCCGGTCGTGGTGCACAAGTGGGACGGCTTCGGCGTCGACCAGGGCGACGACGCCGCCGCGTACTTCTCCGACGTGCTCGGTCAGGCGGTCCGGCTGGTGCGGATGCCGCAGGACGTGCGCAGGGAGTCGGGCGGGCAGACCGAGGGCCTGGTGGGCTACGCGGACGCGCACCCGCTGCTGGTGCTGTCGCTGTCCTCTTTGGACGGCCTGAACGAACGCGTCCTGGACCGCGGCGGCGAACCGGTGCCGATGGACCGCTTCCGCCCCAACGTGGTGATCTCCGGCTGGCCGGAGCCGCACACCGAGGACCGGGTGCGGCGCGCGGTCATCGGCGACGTGGAGCTGGGCTACGCCAAGGACTGCGTGCGCTGCTCGGTGCCGCTGGTCGACCAGGACACCGGTCTGCGCGCGGGCCCGGAGCCGATCCGCACGCTCGCCTCCTACCGGCGCGACCCGGACGGCGGCGTGACCTTCGGGATGAAGGCGGCCGTCGTCCGCGCGGGATCGCTCGCCGTCGGCGACGAGGTCGACGTCCTGGAGTGGGCCCCTCCGGCCCCTCCGGCCCCTCCGGCTTCCCCGGCCTAGGCCTGCTGCCAGCGGAGGCGGTCGGCCCGCCGGTCGTCCTTGCGGCACACGAGCGCCTGCCCGCGCAGGTCGACACCGCCGGCACCCTCGGGAGCACAGCGCGCGCCTTCGTTCACGAGGAGACCCCGCTGCGGCGGCTCCGTCGTGGTGACCACCGGCGCGGGTGGCGGCGGCTGCACGGGCGGCGGCGCCGGCCTGCGCGTGGTGGTCGTGGTCGTCGTGGTGGTGGTCGTCGTGGTCGTGGTCTTGACCGTGATCTCGGCGAGCTCGGGCGTCGGCACGAGGCTGACCTGCTGGGTCGTGCTCGCGCCCAGACCGGGGGCCGGTGCGGACGACTGCGGACCGGAGTCGCCGCCCCACCCCGCGACGGCGAGCACGACGAGCAGTCCCGCACTGGCGGTTGCCGGGATCAACAGGGCCTTTCGGGTGAGCACGGGGTGCACCTTAAATGGCCGGACGCCCGATCTGTAGTGGTGCGGTGGCCGGAAGCCGGCCGACCCGCCCGGCTAGGCTGACCGGCGTGCCAACGCTCGCTGACTACCAGCACGTCGCCAGGGGCAAGGTCCGCGACCTGTACGACGTCGACGACGAGCTGCTGCTGTTCGTCGCGTCCGACCGGATCTCGGCCTACGACCACGTCCTGAGCACCGCGATCCCGGACAAGGGCCGCGTGCTCACCGCGATGAGCGTGTTCTGGTTCGAGCGGCTCGGCCCGAACCACCTGGTCGCCGCCGACGACCCGCGGATTCCCGCCGAGGTGCGCGGACGGGCGTTGCTGGTGCGCAAGCTGGCCATGGTCGACGTCGAGTGCGTGGCGCGCGGGTACCTCACCGGCTCCGGCATGGCCGACTACCGGCAGACCGGCGCGGTGTGCGGGATCGAGCTGCCGGAGGGCCTGGTCGAGGCCGACGAGCTGGACCCGCCGATCTTCACGCCGGCGTCCAAGGCGGAGATCGGGCAGCACGACGAGAACGTGTCGTTCGACGTCATCGCCGCCAAGCACGGTGTCGAGCTGGCCACGAAGCTGCGTGACCGCACCATCGAGCTGTACAGCGAAGCGCGCGCGTACGCCAAGACGCGCGGCCTGATCCTCGCCGACACCAAGTTCGAGTTCGGGCTGGACAAGCAGGGCGAGCTGATCCTCGCCGACGAGGTCTTCACGCCCGACTCGTCGCGCTACTGGCCCGCCGAGGGCTACGCGCCGGGCCGGGTGCAGCCGTCGTTCGACAAGCAGTACGTGCGCGACTGGCTGACCTCGGACGCGTCCGGCTGGGACCGGCACTCGGACACCCCGCCGCCCCCGCTGCCCGACGAGGTCGTCGAGGCCACCCGCGAGCGCTACGTCGAGGCCTACGAGCTGCTGACCGGCCGGTCCTTCGCCGACTGGCTCGCGTGAGTTAGCTCCGGTTTCACGCGGACGTCACCACGGCATGGCGCACTCGTCGGGTGCACTCACAGCTCGTGGTCTCACTGTCCGGCATCGGTCCGCAGACCCTCGACCGGTGCGCTGATCTGGCCGCGGCCCTCCAGCCGCGGCGGGTGCCGTTGTCGCTGCTCGTGGTCCCCCGCGAGCTCGCCTCGGCGCAGGACTGGGTGCGGCAGCGCGCCGCGCTCGGCGACGCCGTCGTGCTGCACGGCCTCGGTCAACGCAGGCTCCCCGCGTACGAGGCGGGGCTTCTGCTGACGGGCGCCCGTGTGCAGATGGACGCCATCGGGTTGAACGTCGACACGTTCGCGCCACGGCGTTGTGTGGCGTCGCCCGGGACGTTGATCGCGCTGGCCAAGCACAAGTTCAAGCTCTGCGCCGACGCCCACGCCGTGCGGGACGTCGGCACCGGGCTCGCGACGCTCGGGCGGCTGCACGCGCTGACCGAGCGCAGCAACTTCGGTGAGCTGCGGTCGCTGGCGCTGGTCTACGCGGCGGCCAGGTCCGCGCGGCGCGGTGGGCTCACGCGGATCACCGTGGACGCGCGCGACCTGCACCGTGCGGGGGCGCGGCAGGCCGTGCTCGACGCCGTGGACGTGGCCCTCGCCCACGACGCCGTGCCGACCACCTACGTCAGACTTCCGTCTCCTCGCCCCGCTGCAGTGGCCTGACCTCGGTTCCGGCCGGCTTGAGGTTCTCGAAGTGGTGGTAGGCCATCTGCGGCATGGCCAGCACCGCCTCGTGGATCGGCACGGCCACGCGCGGCTTCACGGCGCGCATGAAGTCGATGGCCTCACCGGTGCGCATCCAGGGCGCGCCGGAGGGGAGGCCGAGCACGTCGACGTCCTCGTCGGGCACGAACAGGGCGTCGCCGGGGTGGTAGAACGCACCGTCGCCGACGACGTAGCCGGTGTTCGGGACGACCGGGATGTCCTGGTGGATGACCGCGTGCTGACCGCCGACGGCCTTGACGGTCGTGTCGCCGACCTTCAGCACATCACCCGGCCGTGCGACGGTCGGGTGCTCGACGCTCGGCGCGGTGCCCTCGTCCACCACCAGCAACGCCCGCGGGTTCGACCTGAGCAGCGCGGGCAGCTTCTCGGCGTCGACGTGGTCGGCGTGCTGGTGCGTGATCATGATCGCGTCCAGGTCCACCAGGTCCTCGAACCCGGACGAGAAGGTGCCGGGGTCGATCAGGATGCGGGTGCTGCCGGTGTCGAGCAGCACACAGGCATGACCGAAATGGACAACTTGCATGGATTCCTCCATTACCGACGTTCGGCGGGCTGACACGGTCAGGTGACGTCGGAAGTATCAAAGGGCATGAGGAAAACCCTGCAACTCCTCACGGCACTGGCGCTGGCCCTGCCGATGACGACCGTTGTCCCTGCTACCACCACCACGTCTACACCTGCTCAGGCGCAATCGCCGCAGTCACAGGAAATCGGCACCGAGGAATCCGTCTCGGTCCGCGTGGGCGGCCTCAGCCGTTCGACGACCGTCGAACGGCCCGGATCGGGATACGTGAAGCTGCATTTCACGGATCTGCGCATTCTGCCGGGTGACGTGCTCACGGTGTCGAACCCTGACGGCACCGAGAAGTACACCTACACCCGCGACCTGAAGTCCTCGCTGACCGCCACCGTCGACGCGACCGGCTTCTGGGCCATGTCGATCACCGGCGACAGGGCGGTGGTGTCGGTGAGCAGCCCGCTCAGCCGCGCCCGCGTCGACAAGCTCACCCGCGGCTACACCGAGGCGGAGATGTCCGCGCAGCCGTCCGTGCAGAGCATCTGCGGCACGAACGACTACAAGGACGCCGTCTGCTACCAGTCCAGCAACCCGACCGAGTGGGGCAAGACGCCGGCCGTGGCGAAGCTGCTGCGCAACGGCAGCTCGCTGTGCACCGCGTGGCGGGTCGGCCCCAACAACCGCATGCTGACCAACGAGCACTGCTTCACCAGCACCACCGGCATCGAGGTGTGGTTCAACTACCAGTGCCCCACCTGCGGCGGCACGGCCACGGCCACCGTCACGAAGGTGCTGGCGGCCCAGGTCCTGAAGTACAGCGCCGCGCTGGACTACACCCTCTTCACCGTGAACAACTTCGCGGCCATCAGCTCGTTCGGCTACCTCGAACTGGACGCGCGCGTTCCGGCCGTGGGTGAGGAGATGTACATCGTCGGCCACCCGGCCGGGAAGCTGAAGAAGCTGTCGTTGCGCGACGACAGCAACGGCGGCGGCTACTGCGCCGTGCGGGCCGTACGGGTCAACGGCAGCTCGTCGCAGTCCGACATCAGCTACATGTGCGACACCGAGGGCGGTTCGTCCGGTTCGCCGGTGCTGTCGAGGCGCACGCACAAGGTGATCGGGCTGCACCACTTCGGCGGCTGCCCGAACCAGGGCGTGCGCATCGACCTCGTCGCCGCGCAGGTCAACCCGCTGCTGTAAGGACCTCCGCCTCCTCGTCGGGCGTCAGTCCCGCCTTGCGGGGCCTGTCCACGCCGAGGCCGCGCTCGTACTCCAGCGAGTCGAGCGCGGTCTCGGCCAGCGGCCTGGTCCGCAACCCGTTCGCCAGCGCGGCGCTGACGTCGCGGCCGACCATCTTCGCCCACTCCCGCGGCAACCACAGCGGCAACGACCGCGGCCCGGCCCACGGGTTGACCCCGAGCTGTTCAAGCACGCTCTCCGCCACCGGCACGAGCTGCGTCCCCGGCGCCGCCGTGGCCCCGGCGATCTCCCCGATGGCCATCTGGAACGGCATGACCGGCCCGGTCGAGTCGAACGTGCCGGTCACCCGCTCCTCGGCCGCGAACACGACCCACCGCGCCAGGTCCCGCACGTCGATGTGCTGGAACCCCAGCTCAGGGCTGTCCGGCACCACCACCCGGCCACCTCTGCTGAGCCTGGCGGGCCAGTACCCGAACCGGTCGCTCGGGTCGTCCGGCCCGGTGATCAGCCCGGCCCTGACGATGAACTCCTTGCCCTGCACGGCCTCCCTGACCGCGTTCTCGCTCGCGACCTTGACGCTGCCGTACCGCTCCGACGTGAACTCCTGCGCCGGATCGTCCTCCAGCGGCGGCAACAGCTCGTCGCTGCCCGACGCGTGGTCGGCGTAGACCGAGATGCTGCTGACGAACGTCCAGTGCGGCGTGGTCGCCCCGAACGCCTCCAACGCGTCCCGCACCCAGGTCACCGAGTACTTCGACACGTCGATGACGGCGTCGAACCGCTCCCCGGCGAGCTGGTCGAACGCGCCGGGCCGGTTCCTGTCCATCGCGACCAGGCGCGCACCTTCGGGTACTTCGCCCGAGGCGCCGCGAGCACCGCACACCACGTCGTGGCCCCGGCGGACCGCCTCCGCCGTGACGGCCTTGCTGAGGAACACGGTTCCGCCGAGCACCAGGATCTTCATGATCCCAGCATCCGTCCGGAACACCGCGGACGCCAGCGCGCTCCGCTGACGGCGAAACGCGCTCGATCGGCTGGACTTCCTGCAGTGTCGTTCGGCCCCGGCCGATGAACGTTCCGTGAGTCTGCACGCCTTCGTCGACGAGTCGCGGCGAAACAACACCTACCTGCTGGCCGTCGCACTGGTCTCGCCCGGCCAACTGACCAAATTGCGCAAGCTGCTCATGGGCCTGCGCATGCCGGACCAGCGCGAGCTGCACTTCAAGAAGGAGACACCGGCTCGGCGCAAGCAGATCCTGTCCGCTCTGGGACCGGCCTTGGTCCAGGTCGACATCTACCTCGCCTGCTGCCGGAAGGGTGAGGAGCGGGCGCGGCAGACGTGCGTCTCCCGCCTGACGGACGACGTGCTGAAAGCCGGCGTGACGCGGTTGGTGTTCGACAGCCGTGAGATCCGCGACGACCACGACCTGCTGACCATCCGAACGACGCTCGGCAAGTCCGCGTGGGGCACGGGGTTGTTCTACGAGCACCTGCCCAGCGAGAACGACCCGTTGCTGTGGATCGCGGACATCGTGGCTTGGTGTTACGGCGCGGGCGGTGACTGGCTACGCCGGTCACGACCGCTGATCGGGACCGTCATCGACACGCGAAGGCCCTAGAAAGCGCGAAGCACGGCGGCCGACCGTCCGGACGGGCACCGTGCTCACTTCTCCGGCTTACGGGCCGAAGCTGAGTCAAGAATAGCAGGACCCGTGGCCCGGACAAGCTGCTTCACCCGATGGTGGAACCCGGTGAAGATGTGCCCCCGAACACCTGTCGAGTTGATGAACACCCAGGTCAGGTAGGCTCTCCGGGTACCGCCAGCCCCCTCGAATCCCGGGAGCAGTCTGTCGTGGCCCGAGTCGTCGTCGACGTCATGCCGAAGCCCGAAATTCTCGACCCGCAAGGCCAGGCGGTGGCGAACGCGCTGCCGCGCCTCGGTTTTGACGGCATCACCGCTGTCCGCCAGGGCAAGCACTTCGAGCTGGAGGTCGCCGACGACGTCGACGACGCCACGCTCGCCAAGATCGCTGAGACCTTCCTCGCGAACCCCGTGATCGAGGACTGGACCGTGCGCAGGGTCGACGCATGAGGGTCGGGGTCATCACCTTCCCCGGCACCCTCGACGACGTCGACGCACAGCGAGCCGTCAGGTACGCGGACGGGGAGGCCGTGCCGCTCTGGCACGGCGACCACGACCTGAAGGGCGTCGACGCGGTCATCGTCCCCGGCGGGTTCTCCTACGGCGACTACCTGCGCTGCGGCGCCATCGCCCGGTTCGCGCCGGTCATGCAGGAGGTGGTCGAGGCCGCGAACAGGGGGATGCCCGTGCTGGGCATCTGCAACGGCTTCCAGATCCTCGCCGAGGCCCACCTGCTGCCGGGTGCGCTGGTCCGCAACCACAAGCTGCACTTCGTGTGCCGCGACCAGTGGTTGAAGGTCGAGAACAACAGCACCGCGTGGACCACCCGTTACGACGCCGGCGCCGAGGTCCTCGTGCCGCTGAAGTCGGGTGAGGGCGGCTACCAGGCCGACGACCGGACCCTCGACGAGCTCGAAGGTGAAGGCCGCGTCGTCTTCCGGTACGTCGGCGAGAACCCCAACGGCAGCCGCAACAACATCGCGGGCATCACGAACGCCAGGGGCAACGTCGTCGGCCTCATGCCGCACCCCGAGCACGCGATCGACGCGCTCACCGGCCCGACGGACGACGGACTGGGGATGTTCCTGTCCCTCCTCGACGCAGTGCAGGTGAAGGCATGACCGTGGACACCGTCAAGAACGCCGAGAGCACCCCCGACCAGGAGCAGCCCTACAAAGAGCTGGGCCTGAAGGACGACGAGTACGCGCGCATCAAGGAGATCCTCGGCCGCAGGCCGACGGACGCCGAGCTCGCCATGTACTCGGTCATGTGGAGCGAGCACTGCTCCTACAAGTCGTCCAAGGTGCACCTGAAGTACTTCGGCGAGACCACGACCGACGAGATGAAGTCGAAGATGCTCGCGGGCATCGGCGAGAACGCCGGTGTGGTCGACATCGGTGACGGCTGGGCGGTCACGTTCAAGGCCGAGAGCCACAACCACCCGTCCTACGTCGAGCCCTACCAGGGTGCGGCGACGGGGGTCGGTGGCATCGTGCGCGACATCCTCGCGATGGGTGCCCGGCCGCTCGCGGTCATGGACCCGCTGCGCTTCGGCGCGCCGGACGCGCCCGACACCAGGCGCGTGCTGCCCGGCATCGTCGCGGGCGTCGGAGGCTACGGCAACTGCCTCGGCCTGCCGAACATCGGCGGCGAGGTCGTGTTCGACGAGACCTACCAGGGCAACCCGCTGGTCAACGCGCTGTGCGTCGGCGCGATGAAGGTCGAGGACCTGCACCTGGCGCACGCGTCCGGTGCCGGCAACAAGGTCATCCTCTACGGCGCGCGCACCGGCCTCGACGGCATCGGTGGCGTGTCCGTGCTCGCGAGCGAGACGTTCGACGACACGGCCGGCAAGCGCAAGAAGCTGCCGAGCGTGCAGGTCGGCGACCCGTTCACCGAGAAGGTGCTGATCGAGTGCTCCCTGGAGCTCTTCGAGAAGGGCATCGTCGTCGGCATCCAGGACCTCGGCGGCGCAGGCCTGTCCTGCGCCACGAGCGAGCTGGCGTCCGCGGGTGACGGTGGCATGCACGTGTGGCTCGACCGGGTTCCGCTGCGGGCCACGGGCATGACGCCGGCGGAGATCCTGTCCAGCGAGTCCCAGGAACGCATGTGCGCGGTCGTCGAGCCGCACAACGTCGACGCGTTCATGGAGGTCTGCCGCAAGTGGGACGTCATCGCCACCGAGATCGGTGAGGTGACGGAAGGCGACCGCCTGGTCATCACGTACCACGACGAGGTCGTCGTGGACGTGCCGCCGCGGACCGTCGCCCACGAGGGCCCGGTCTACAACCGGCCGATCCAGCGGCCCGCCGACCAGGACGAGCTGCAGGCGAACACGCCGGACGCCCTCGCGAAGCCCGCGAAGGACGAGCTGCTGGAGCTGATCAAGTCCCAGGCGGCCAGCCCCAACCTGGCCTCCAAGCGGTGGGTCACCCAGCAGTACGACCGGTACGTGCGCGGTGGCACGGTCCTGGCGCAGCCCAGCGACGGCGGCATGATCCGCATCGGCGAGGACACGCACCGCGGTGTGGCGCTCTCGACCGACTGCAACGGCCGCTACACCAAGCTCGACCCGTACGCGGGTGCGCAGCTGGCGCTGGCCGAGGCCTACCGCAACGTCGCCGCCACCGGTGCCACGCCGGTCGCGGTCACGAACTGCCTCAACTTCGGCTCGCCGGAGGACCCCGGTGTCATGTGGCAGTTCGAGCAGGCCGTGAAGGGCCTCGCGGACGGCTGCGTGGAGCTGGGCATCCCGGTGACCGGCGGCAACGTCAGCTTCTACAACCAGACCGGTTCCACGGCGATCCTGCCGACGCCGGTCGTGGGCGTGCTCGGCGTGATCGACGACGTGCGGCGCCGCATCCCCACCGGGATCGGGGCCGAGGCCGGCGAGACGCTGCTGCTGCTCGGTGAGACGCGCGCCGAGTTCGGCGGGTCGGAGTGGGCGCACGTCGTCCACCGCCACCTCGGCGGTCTGCCGCCGAAGGTCGACCTGCAGCGCGAGAAGCTGCTCGGCGAGGTCCTCGTCGCGGGCTCCCGCGACGGCATGGTCTCCGCCGCGCACGACCTGTCCGAGGGCGGTCTGGCCCAGGCCCTGGTCGAGACGTGCCTCATCGGTGAGACGGGTGCGCGGGTCTTCCTGGAGGGTGACCTGTTCACCGAGCTCTTCAGCGAGTCGGCCGGCCGTGTGCTCGTGGCCGTTCCTCGCACCGAGGAGCAGCGCTTCACCGACATGTGCACCGCGCGCGCTCTGCCGTGGCGCAAGGTCGGCGTCGTCGACCCGGAGTCGGGCGCCCTGGAGATCCAGGACCTCGGCTCGCTGCCCCTGACCGAGCTCCGCGAGGCCTGGGAAGCCACCCTCCCAGCCCTGTTCGACTGACGCTTCAACCGCACGCGGGGAGCTTTCGTACTCTCGGAGAGTACGAAAGCTCCCCGCGTGCGTTGAGCGGTCAACGGGCGGCCAGGCGGGCCAGTTGGTCGTACTTGCCGTTGAAGAGGTTCTGGTCGCCGGGGAAGAAGCCGGCGGCCTGCCACTGCCAGATGGTGTGGAAGGTGAAGCCGGCCGGGAGCGGTCCGAGCTCGTCGGCGTAGCGCGCGATCCACAACGGGTGGTGCTCGCCGAAGTTGTACGAGCCGCCGACGCACTTGTTCCACCAGTTCGTGGACGTGTAGATCGCCGGATACCGTTTCGTGCGCGCGTAGACCGTGTCGCTGAACGAGCGCACCCACGTCGTCAGCTCCGCCGGGGACATGTCGTAACAGGTGTCGCCGTACGGGTTGTACTCCATGTCCAGCGCGGGTGGCAGGGTCTTGCTGTTCGGCGTCCAGCCCCCGCCGTTGTCGACGAAGAAGTTCGCCTGCTCGGCGCCGTCGGAGCGGTCGGGCAGCGCGAAGTGGTACGCGCCGCGGATCATGCCGACGCCGAGCGAGCCGTTGTACTGCTGGGCGTAGTCCGGGTTCTTGTAGTCGGTGCCCTCGGTCGCCTTGACGTAGGCGAACCGCGCACCCTTGGCCCACGAGTCCGCCCAGTCGACGTCACCCTGGTGGCTGCTGACGTCCATGCCGGGCACCTTGCCGTCTGCCGGTGGTGCTGCGGCCGTCCGGGTCCCCACCCCCTCGTGCCGGAGGATCTGTGAACCCGCGAAGTGGTCCGCGGAGCCCTCGGGCAAGGGCACCGCGGACGCGGGGGCCGGGGTCATCCCGGCGACGATCGCCGCAATGCTGATCAAGGTCCGCATGCACTAGATCGTGCGACCATTCGGCTCAGTCGGCCACCGGCTTCACCCGTCCAGGCGGGTCAGCTCCTCCGCGGTCAGCTCCAGGTGGGTCGCCGCTGCCGAGTCCGTGGTGCTCGCCGGCCGGGAAGCACCCGGGATGGGGATGACGACCTCGGACTTGGCCAGCATCCACGCCAGGCAGGCCTGGTGCGGGCTGACCCCGTGCGCGTCGCCGACCTCCTTGAACGGCCCGCTCAGCGCGCCCGCCTTGCCGATGCCGCCGAACGGGCTCCACGGCAGGAACGCGATGCCGAGCTTGTCGCACAGCTCCAGCTCCGGCTCGCTCGACCGGAACGACGGCGAGAACTGGTTCTGCACGGCGGCCAGCCGACCGCCCAGGACCTCGTTGGCCTGCACGATCTCCTCGGGGTTGAAGTTCGACACGCCCGCGTAGCGGATCTTGCCGTTGTCCAGCAGCTCGGCGAGCGCCCCGACCGACTCGGTGATCGGCGTCTTCGGGTCCGGCCGGTGGAACTGGTAGAGGAAGATCTGGTCTACACCCAGCCGCCGCAACGACCCGTCGACCGCCTTGCGCAGGTACTCGGGCCGTCCGTCGAGCGCCCAGCCGCCACCCTCGACGCGCGTGTGACCGCCCTTCGTCGCGACGAACACCTCCTCGGAACGACCGCGCAACCCCTCGGCGATCAGCTCCTCGTTGTGCCCGAAGTCGCTGTCGTCGAGCGAGTAGGCGTCGGCGGTGTCGATGAACGTCACGCCCGCGTCGAGCGCGGCGTGGATGGTCTCGATGGCCTGTGCGCGGTCCGGCCGGCCCTGGACCGACATGGGCATGCCGCCCAGTCCGATGGCGCTGACCTCGACTTCTCCGATTCGGCGCTTCTGCATGCCCTCCACTCTGCTCCACCTGCATTAAGCTGTCCAACGCAGAGAAGTGATCTCATTGAGCACCGCAGGTGATGAATCGTGGAACTCCGGCAGCTGGAGCACTTCGTCGCGGTCGCCGAGGAATCCCATTTCACCAGGGCCGCGCGGCGCCTGCACATCGCCCAGTCGGGGCTGTCGGCGTCGATCCGCGCGCTGGAGGTCGAGCTCGGCGCGCCGCTGTTCCTGCGCACCACCCGCCAGGTCGAGCTGACCGAGGCGGGCCGCGCGCTGCTCCCGGAGGCACGGCGCGCGCTGGGCACCGTCGAGTCGGCGCGCGACGCCGTGGCCGCCGTGCAGGGGCTGCTGCGCGGCACGTTGTCCGTCGGCAGCCTGCAGTGCCTGCACGTGGTGCACCTGCCGGCCGTGCTGGCGCGGTTCCACGAGCTGCACCCCGGCGTGGAGATCCGGATGCGCCAGTCCGGCAACGCCGAGCTGGTCGAGGACGTCCGCGCCGGGCGGCTCGACCTCGCCTTCGTGACGCGCCGGCCGAGGATGCCCGACGACCTCCGGGTGTCCACTTTGGCCAGTGAACCGCTCGTGCTCGCGTGTGCGCCGGAAAGTTCGTTCGCCGGTGAAGAAAGCGTCGAGCTGACCGAGCTGAGGGGGCAGGCGTTCGTCGACTTCAACGCCGACTGGGGCACGCGCGACGAGGTCGACCGCACCCTCACCGCGGCCGGGGTCGAGCGGCACGTCGCCGTCGAGGTCAACGACGTGCACTCACTTCTGGACTTCGTCGGGTTCGGTCTCGGGGTTGCGCTCGTCCCGCAGTCCTTCGCGGTCAAGCCCACCAGGGCGCACTTCGTCGGCCTGCGCGGGGACGTGCCCGTTGCCGAGACCGCGGTCGTCACCGGCCACGCGGTCAGCGCCGCCGCGCGCGTCCTGCTGGACGTGGTCGCCGAGGCGCGGGCGGGGCGCCTGCGCGCCGCCGGATAGCGACCAGCCCTCCACCGGCGTGCGCAGAGCGGTGCCGGGCAACAACCTCAGCTCGCCCACCTGCTCCGGCGGTGGCGGGTCGACGAGCGCCAGGAACGTGCCGACGGTGGCACCGCGGAAGTCCACCCTGCCGTGGAACGTGCACTCGGTGAACGCGAGCCCGCCCTCGAACCGCGCCTCCGGCACCGAGAGCCGGCCGTGGAAGGTCGAACCGGAGAACAACGCCCGGCTGCGCACGTGCAGTTCGCGGAACTCGGTGATGCCGTAGAACTGCGCGCGGCGGCAGACGAACCGGTGCACCCGCCGCCCGTCGAGCTGGAAGTACTCCAGCGCGGCACCGGTCAGGTCGAGGTCGTAGAAGTCCTTCCTGTTCCTGTCCCCCCACGACAGCAGGTCGCGGATCAGCCGTTGCGCGGTGCGGCGGACCTGCTGCTCGCGCTGGACCTCCGGGTCGACCGTGACGAACACCGTGTCCGGGTCCGCGCGGTCGTGCTCCCACGACGGGTGCTTGAACGGGCGGCGCAGGTACGCGCACAGCACGTCGAGCACGGTCTGCGTGTAGCGCGGCGTCGAGTTCGCGAGCCACACCAGCGCGTGCATCGCGCCCACGCGCACCTGGTCGGCCTCGTTGCCGAGCAGCTCGACCGAGCGCGCGAACCGCTCGTCGGCGACCTTGTCGCTCTCCAGCAGGTGCTTGCGGTCGTTGAGCCACAACGCGTAGACCGCGATGACGGCACCACCGGCGACACCGGCGGTCTTCACGACCTCCACCGCGGGTGCCTTGAGCCACCACAGCGCCACGGCGGTGCCTGCGGTGACGAGAGCGGCCGAGATGACGGCGAAGAGCCACTTCACGTCAGTTCCTCCACGTCAGCGGCAGGTCGGGCTCGTGGGAACGCCACGAGGGAGGCGGGAGAGTGGGGAGCAGCACGGTCTTCTGGTGGTGCTTGCGCCGATCGGCAAGCCGCAGGAACCTCACGAGGTCCGCATTCTGCCAACGGCGCGATGTGCAACGCTGGCGGATCGGCCCATGACGTGGGTGCGCGGATCCGACGTGGAGGTAGCGGTGGAGCGGCCGAACTGGGCACCGGGGGACATCGACCTGGAACGGCCGAGCGTCGCACGGGTCTACGACTACTGGTTGGGCGGCGCGCACAACTTCGCGGCCGACCGCGCGGTCGGGCAGCGGGCCCTGGAGGTCATGCCCGAGCTGCGCGACGTCATCCTCAACCACCGCGCGTTCCTGCGCCGGGTCGTGCGCCACCTGCTCGGCGCGGGCGTCCGGCAGTTCCTCGACCTGGGCTCGGGCATCCCGACCGTGGGCAACGTCCACGAGATCGCGCAGGGCACCGACCCGGCCGCGAAGGTCGTCTACGTCGACGTCGACCCGGTCGCCGTGGCCCACAGCCGGTCGCTGCTGAACGGCAACGGACGGGTGGCCGTGCTGCAGGCCGACGTGCGCGACCCGGCGGCCGTGCTGGGCTCGCCCGAGGTCGGCGACCTGCTGGACTTCGACCAGCCGATCGCCGTGCTGATGATCGCGCTGCTGCACTTCGTGTCCGACGAGGAGGACCCGCTGGGCATCATCGGCGGGTACCGCGACCGGCTCGCACCGGGCAGCCACCTCGCCATCTCCCACGCCGGGTACGAGGCGGACGAGGAGACCGGCTCGTACCGGGCCGTGCGCAGCGTGTACGACCGCGACGTCACCCCGATGACGTACCGCAACGAGGCTGAGTTCACCCGTTTGTTCGACGGGTTCGACCTGGTGGAGCCGGGTGTGGTGCGGTTGCCGGCCTGGCGGCCCGAGTCGCCGGACGACCTGAACGGCTCGCGAACGCCCTTCCCGGCGTTCGGCGCGCTGGGCCGGAAGGCGTAAAGGTGACTGCGCACGGCAACCGCCCGTATGCTGCGCGTTCGTGGCGTTAGGGCCGAGACGATGACCGAACGGGTTGACCACCGGGTGCGCGACGACCGCTCTCCCTCGGACCCGGCCGTGTTGGCCGGTGCCGAGTCGTTCGCGCGCAGCTGGGCGACGGCCGTCATCGGGTCCAGCTACGTCCCCATGACCAGGGCCGAGGTCGCCCAGCACCTGCAGGACCTGACCGTGCTGCTGGTCGAGGCGCTCTACGCGAGCCCGTTCCGCACCGAGCCCGGCTACGAGATCGGCTCCCGGCTGGTCGACGCGCACTTCACCGGCACCGACACCCTCGGCCGCACGGTCCAGCTGCTCGGTGACGACCTGCTGGCCGAGCTGGGCGCGGCCGGGGACACGCGGTTGCGGTCCCGGCTGGCCGCGCTGCAGGGCGCCCTGTCCGCCGGGTACGCCCGCGCGCTGCGGGAACGCACGCTCGCCGAGCAGGAGGCGATCAGGGCGGCCGTGCTGGACGCCCGCGACCAGGCCGAGGCGGCGCTGCGGGCCTCGGAGGCCCGGTTCCGCGCCATGTTCACCGAGGCCGCGATCGGCATCGGCATCGCCGCCATCGACGGCCGGATACTGGACGTCAACCAGGCGTTGCAGGACATGCTCGGCTTCAGCGTCGAGGAGATGCGCCAGTACAACGTGCGCGACCTCATGCACCCCGAGGACGCGGGCAGCGTGTGGCGGCTCTACGACCAGCTCATCGCGGGCGAGTGCGACCACTACCGGGCCGAGAAGCGCTTCCACCGCGCCGACGGCGAGCAGGTGTGGACGCACCTGACGCTGTCGCTGGTCCGCGACGACCACGGCGAGCCGCAGTACCAGGTGGCGATGATCGAGGACGTCACCGACCGGCACCTGCTGCAGAACCGGCTGCGCTACCAGGCGCTGCACGACCCGCTGACCGGGCTGCCGAACCGGGCGCTGTTCCTGGAACGCCTCGGCCGGGTGTTCAACAACCGCGGCAAGCACCAGCGGGCCGGCCTCTGCTACCTGGACCTCGACGGTTTCAAGGTCATCAACGACTCGCTCGGCCACGACGTCGGCGATCAGCTGCTGGTCGAGGTCGGGCGCAGGCTCGACCACTCGGTGTCCGGCGAGGGCAAGCTGGTCGCCCGCATGGGCGGCGACGAGTTCGTGATCCTGGTCGAGGGCTCGTCCGGTGAACAGGACATCGTCGACGTGGCCGGCCGGGTGCTGACCGAGCTGGAGGCACCGATCCGCATCGCCGGCCACGAGCTGTCGGTGTCGGCCTCGATCGGCATCGTCGAACGGCAGCTGTCCGGCACCACGGCCGCCGACCTGATGCGCGACGCGGACATCACGCTGTACTGGGCGAAGGCCGACGGCAAGGCGCGCTGGGCGTTGTACGACCCGGAGCGCAACGCCCGCGAGGTTGCCCGCTTCACGTTGTCCGCCACGATGCCGCGCGCGTTGGAACGCGACGAGTTCTACGTCGAGTACCAGCCGCTGGTGCGGCTGGAGGACTCCACGGTCGTCGGCGTCGAGGCGCTGGTGCGCTGGCAGCACCCGGAGTTCGGGCGGCTCGCGCCGGACCGGTTCATCGAGCTGGCCGAGGAGACCGGGCTGATCGTCCCCTTGGGACGGTGGGTGCTGCGCAAGGCCTGCGAGGAGGCGCGGCGCTGGCTGGTCGAGTTCGGTGACGCGGCACCGTTCGTGTCGGTGAACCTCGCCGTGCGCCAGTCCCGCGACCCCGAGCTGGTGCGGGACGTGAAGCGCATCCTCGACGAGTGCGCGCTGCCGCCGCACCACCTGCAGCTGGAGCTGACCGAGTCGGCGATCATGGGCACCGCCGACGAGCCGTTGGAGGCGCTGCGAGCGTTGTGCGACATGGGTGTGCGCATCGCGATCGACGACTTCGGCACCGGCTACTCCAACCTGGCGTACCTCAAGCACCTGCCCGTGCACGAGCTGAAGATCGCCGGTTCGTTCATGGAGGGCCTGCGCGCCGAGAACGAGGAGGACCCGGTCGACGCGCAGATCGTGGCCACGCTGGTGCAGCTGGCGCACGCGCTGTCGTTGGGCGTCACCGCCGAGGGCGTCGAAACGCCTGCTCAGGCCGCACGGCTGCTGCGGCTGGGCTGCGACACCGGCCAGGGCTGGTTCTTCGCGCGGCCCGGTCCGCCCGAGGACATCGACAGCCTGCTGCGTGGTGATCTCTAGGTCGGGGAACTCCGAGTGCCATGAAGATCCTGGCGCTCGTCGTGCTCCTTCTCGTGGCGGTGACACCGGTCGTGCACGCCGCTGAGGTCGTCCCCCTCCCCGCGGACAAACAGGGGTTCGGCACGGCCAGAGGTGGCAGCCCGGTGTGGTTCACCCTCGGCCACCAGGGCCTGTCCGAGGTCTTCCACCCCGACCTGAGCACCCCGGCGACCCGCGAGACCCGGCTGCTGGTCGACGGCAGGCCCGGTCAGGCGCGGACCGAACCCGCCGACGACCGGTCGTTGACGTTCCGGCAGCGCTTGCACGGTGAGGGCTGGCACGCCGTGCTCACCTACGTCACCGATCCGCAGCGTGCGGCCGTGCTGGCGGACGTGGAGTTCTGGGCCAAGCGGCCGATGAAGCTGACGATCGACCACGTGCCGATGAAGGGCGCGAGCACCGTCGAGAGCACGCTGCCCGCCGAACCCGTGCGGCACGCTCGTGGCACGTTCGCCGTCGGGTTCGGCGACGGCGTCGCACGGGCGGCGCTGAACCGTGATTTCCGTGTGGTGGCACGGGAGTACGCACGCGGCTGGCACCAGTACCTGGACGGGTTGAAGCGGCCGAAGTCGGCGGACCGGCGGCTCTACGACATGTCCGTGATGGTGCTGGCGGCGACCGAGGACAAGACGCACCCCGGTGCGTCCATCGCGTCGCCGAGCTTCCCGTGGGCCTTCGGGTCCGATCGGGAGCTGGCACCGGAGCTCGGCCCGTACGCGCTCGTGTGGCCGCGCGACCTCTACCACGTGTCCACCGCCATGATCGCCGCCGGCGACCGCGGGTTCGCCGAGCGCTCGCTGGACTTCATGCTGCGCGAACAGCAGGAGCCGGACGGCCACCTGCCGCAGAACACGCGGGTCGACGGCACCCCGGTGTGGCTGAAGGTCCAGCTCGACCAGACCGCGGCACCGCTGCTGCTGGCGTGGCGCCTGGACCGGCGCGACAGGTCCACAGTGGACGCTCTGCGCCGTTCGGCCGACTACCTGCTGAGCTACCCGGACGCGCCGTTCAGCGAGCAGGAGCGGTGGGAGAACCAGAGCGGGTACTCGCCGGCGACGATCGCGTCCGCGGTCGCGGGCCTGGTGTGCTTCGCGGACCTCCTGCGGCGCAACGGGGAGAACGCCGACCGCTACCTCGCCGCGGCCGACGCGTGGCAGCGGCAGGTCGAGGGCTGGACCGCGACGAGCACCGGCCCGTACGCGCCCAAGCCGTACTACCTGCGCGTCACCAAGGACGGGAAGCCCGACCAGGGTACGAAGTACAACCTCGGTGACAACAACCCGACCGACATCGACCAGCGGGCCGTCGTCGACCCGAGCTTCCTCGAACTGGTGCGGCTCGGCGTGAAGCGCGCCGACGACCCGGTCATCCGCAACACGGTCGCCGTGGTCGACGCGCAGCTGAAGGAACAGGGCTACTGGCACCGGTTCACGCAGGACGGCTACGGCGAGACCGCGGACGGCCGGCCGTGGGGCATCAACTGGCCGGAGCCGACCCGCACGTACGGGCGGCTGTGGCCGTTGCTCAGCGGTGAACGCGGCGAGTACGAGCTGCTCGCGGGCGACAAGGCGAGTGCAGCCAAGCGGTTGCGGGAGGTCGCGGCGACGGCGAACAGCGGCCTGATGCTGCCCGAACAGGTGTGGGACGGCCGGGGCACGCAGTCGGCGACCCCGCTGGCCTGGACGCACGCCCAGTACGTGCGGCTGGCGTGGTCGCTCGACCGGGGCGAACCGGTCGAGCGACCTGCCGTGGTGGTCGAGCGGTACCTCAGCTGACCGACTTCTTCGCCACGTTGTGGCCGGAGACCTCCACGACGGGCCGGGCGGACCCGAGCGACGAGGACCGGTACTCGGCCTTCAGCGCCAGGGTCTCGCCCGGCCACAACGTCACGTAGTTGTCGCTCCACCGCGTCGGCAGCACCTCGGCACCGCCGGTGCCCTTGCGCAGCGACGCCCGCACGAAGAACGCCACGGTGCTGCCGGTGTTCTTCAGCGTCACGGTGGTGACCTGCCGGTCGTCACCGGCGGGTGCGGTCGACACGGTCGAGGTGACCGTGCCCGGCTTCAACGCGTTGAGGCCTTTGAGGTCCGCGTACCCGGACTGCGGCGTGTGGTACCAGGTGGAACCGCCGTAGTTCAGCGTGTCGGGCTTGGTGGAGAGCCAGTAGACGTTGCGGTCCACCACCTGGCCGGCCGCGTCCTTGAGCAGCAGGCGCACGAAGTACGTGGTGGACAGCCCGGACGGCTGCGGCAGCGGGCCGGCCTTGGTGGGACCGTTGGCCGCCGCGGTCACGGCCCGGGTCTCGTCGGCCTTCTGCGTGCCGTCGAGGTTGAACAGGGTGATCTGCAGCCGGTGGCCGGTGGCCGGGTGCAGGCTCGTGTTCATGACGGACAGCGACTTGTCGTCGTAGGAGTACTGGGCGTGCAACGGCCGCAGTCCCGCCTTGGCGCCGAAGTACGACCCCGCGGTGGCGAGGTAGTAGTCGTACAGGTGCCAGTAGAGCGTCGGCCAGGCGTTGTTGAGCATCCAGTAGATGACACCGGTCGACGGGTTGGTCGCGTCGCTGAAGTTGTCGCCGAACGCCTCGAACTGCGCGCGGTTCGTCTCGTAGTTCGCGAGCTGCGCCTTGCGGACCAGGTCCTCGGCGTTCGCCGGCTTGCCGTAGCGGTTGTCGAGCGCGGTGCCCCAGAACGTCAGCTTGTCGAACGTGGCCGACGGCGACAGGTGGTACTGCGTCGCGTTGTAGTCGGTGAGCCTGGTGATCTCGGCGGCGGACAGGAACTTCTTCAGCTCGTCCATCTCGGGGATGGTCGCGCCGGGGCCGATCTCGGAGGCGAACCCGGCCGCGCCGCCGAGCTGCTTGGTGTGCCAGTAGACCGGCGGCTCCCACCAGTACGGGCCGTCCATCTTCATGCCGGGCTCGCCCAGCTGCGGCGAGCCGATGTTCTTGGCCGACGAGATGACCGGCAGGTTCCACTCGGCCCGCTGCAACGCGTCGAGGTAGGTCTTCTCCAGGCCGGCGCCGGGTGCGGCGTCGGAGCCGATCATGAACCCGATCATGCTCGGGTGGTTGCGGATGCGCCGCGCCTCGCTCTCCGCGGACTCGCCGGCGACCCGGTCGTCCTCGGCGTCGAACGAGTCGTACCGCTCCCACTTCGAGCAGCACTCCCAGCCGGTGAGGATCATGATGCCGCGCTGGTCGGCCAGGTCGTAGAGCTCGTCGTTCTCCGGCTTGCCCTCCAGCCGGAGGGTGTTCATGCCCATGGCCTTCACGAGGTCGAGCTGGTCCTCGACGTAGCGCACGTCCGTGCGCAGGAACAGGTCCGAGGCCCAGCCACCGCCGCGCACCAGGAACGGCTTGCCGTTGACGGTGAACTGCCGTCCGGTGCCGCGGAGGCTCGACGACACCTCGCGGATGCCGAAGGTGGTCTTCGCGCTGTCGGACGCGGTGGTGCCGACGTTCGCGGTGAGCACGGCCTCGTAGAGCGGCTGCGCGCCCATCTGGAACGGCCACCACACCCGCGGGTCCCGCAGGTCCTGGGTGAACGTCACGGTCCTGGTCTGGTTGGCCGCGAGCTGCACCCGCTGCTTGAGGACCTGACCGGCGACCGCGGCGGTGACCTCGGTGGTGACCGGCTGGCCGGTGTTGTTGCGCGCGTCGACCTTCGTGGTGATCTTCGCGCTGGTCAGGGCCGGCAGCGGCAGGTCGGTGTCGACGCGCGGGTTGCGCAGCGAGACCGGGCCGCTCGGCTCGAACGTGACGTCGCGGAAGATCCCCTGGTTGCGGTCGGGCGGCAGCTGCGCCCAGTCGATGAAGTGGATCAGCAGTTCGTTCTGCGGGTCGGCTGGCGTCGCCTTGATCGCGAGCGCGTTGTCGCCCTTGCGCAGCAACGGCGTCACGTCGAACTCGTGCGTCGGGTACGCGCCGACGACCTGGTCGGTGCCGGCGACCTTGCTGCCGTTCAACCAGATCTCGCCGCGGGCGATGATGCCGCCCTTGAGCCGGAGGAACGTGTGCACGCCCGGCTGCGGGTCGGCGCTGAACACCTTGCGGTACCACCAGGCGACCTTGAAGTCGCCGGCGTCGACCTGCTTCATGTTCTCGGAGAACCGGACGTCCGGGTACCGGCCGTTGGCCACCAGGCCGGCCATGACGGTGGACCGCGCGGGCACCGTCAGCCACCCGGTGTCCGAATAGGCCGGTCCGGAGATCACGTCACCGGCCTGCGCGGCCCTGGCGCTGCTCTGCATGCGCCAGTCGGGGACGGTGGAGGCGGTACCGGGCCGTGCGGTCACGGTCAGCGCCGCTCCCGTGCCGGGCACCGGACCCGCGGCCGCCGTGGTGGGCACCAGCAGTGCCAGCCCCAGGGCCGCCACGGCCAGTGCCGGTAGTGGTCGGTTGCGCAGCATGTCGCTCCTCGACGCATCGGGGCGGCGGCGCTCCGGGTTATCGTAAAGAAGGTTTCCTTTCAGTGGGGGTCACCGGCAATGGGCCGTGCGGGTGACTCGGCTCACCGCAATCGCGACCCTCCGCGTTCGGCGATCCGATACGTTGACGGTCATGCGTCGCGTGGTGGTCCCGTTCCTGCTGGCAGCGGTCCTGACCGGGTGTTCTTCCACCGAGCCCGGCACCCCCTCCGCGGGCGGGCAGACCTCAACCGGTACGCAGACCGGGACGTCTGCGAAGAGCGCACCGGTGAACCGCCCCAGAGCCGTCGACCTGCTGGCGCTCGACCCGTGCACGCTGGTGACCCCCGAGACCAGGACCGCGCTCGGCATCCGCAGCGTGCAGCCCGGCACGCCCGACGCCGACTACGGCGAAGGCAGCAGGGGGTGCGGCACGAGCTACGAGGACCGCAAGTTCCTCTGGAGCATCGACACCGTGGTCAACGGTGGCGCCGACCGGCTGAAGAGGACGGTCGGCCAGGCGACCAGGCTGACCGAGTTGGAGGTCGCCGGGTACCCCGCCTACCTCGCCACCGGCCGGTCCGGGAACAGGACGGCCCAGTGCGAGGTCTTCCTCGACGCCAACGAAGGGCAGCTGTTGAGGGTTGCGGTGACCGCCGGTCTGGGTAATGACTCCACGGCGGACAGCGCGTGTGAGAGGGCCAAGCCGCTCGCGGAGGCAGCGGGGTCGGCGCTCCGGGCGAAGTGAGCAGAACTACTCGCTTTTACCGGGAACCGGTCACCCGCGTCATGCATCAGAGCTAAAGTCGTTCCAAATGCACACGCGGCCCCGATCCTGAGGGCCGTACTGAGGAGGGTGTGCCGTGCATCTCGCGGATGGTGGGGGTACTTCGTCGCCTCCGGAGTTCGGTCAACGCAGGCTGAAGGTGGACCCGTCCGCCATTCCCCAGGCGAGGGCGGCGTTCGAGCGCGCGTTGGACGAGTTCGAGGCCAAGATCGAACGTTCGTCGGACGCGCTGCCCACCAGGCCCTGGGCCGGTGACCCGATCAGCAGCGAGACCTCCAAGGCGTTCAACGAGCAGACCAGCGAGAAGGCACTGGCCGCGCTGGTGTTCTACAAGAAGCAGCTCATCGGGGTCATCGACCAGCTCCGCGCGATCGAGGAGCAGTACCGCATGGTCGAGGGCGACAACACCGCCCTCTGGGGAAAGCACCTGCAGGGCTGAGAGGAGGGGACTGACCGATGAGCGACCACCGCTTCCAGGGGTACGCACACCCCGAGCTGTACAAGATGATCAACTCCGGCCCCGGCGTCTCCGCCTCCATCCCGGTCGAGGGCGGCTGGAAGACGATCGCCGCCTCGCTCGCGGAGATCAACGAGAACCTGCACGCCGCGCTGGCGAAGATGGGCGCGGACTGGGAGTCCGACGCCGCCGACGCCGCGAACGCCGCGCTGTCGCCGCTGGCGGAGTGGGCCGGGTTCGCGAACCAGGGCGCCACGACCATGGAGAGCTCGGCACGCCTGCAGGGCGAGTTCATCGCCGAGGCGCGCAAGAAGATGCCCGAGGTCGTCCCGATCACCGCCGAGAAGCCCGGCTTCCTCGACTTCGCCGGTGGCGCGCTGACCGGTCCGGCCGGCATCGCGCACGTCATCGGCCAGCAGCGCGACCACGAGCGCCAGGAGGCGGCCGCCGACAACGCCGCCGCCCAGGCCGTGAAGGTCATGGAGGACTACCAGGCCGACAGCCGGTGGAACTCCTCCACGCTGGGCGAGTTCCCGGACCCGCCGCAGATCGTCATCGACACGCCGCCGCCCGGCCAGACGGGCACGCACAACCAGCACGTCGGCTACACCCCGACGGGCGTGAGCTCGCCGACGGGCACCGGCACGAACACGGGCACGACCACGCCGTCGTGGACCGCGCCGCCCACCGGCACGGTCTCCCCGACGCCGACGTGGACGCCGCCCGGTGACACCACGCACACGTCGTGGACGACGCCGTCGACGACCACGACGCCCCCCACGACCCACCTCCCGCCGACGACCCTGCCGACGCCCGAGCCGAAGCCGACCCCGACGCCGGGGCCCGGTCCGGTCTTCACCCGCCCGGCCACGGGCGTGCCCGGTGGCGGCCGCAGCGGTCCCGGTGGCACCGGTGGCGTGCGCGGTGGTCAGCTCGGTGGCGGCAAGGCGTTCGGCCCGATGTCCGGGTCGCTCGGTGCCTCCGGCCAGGGCGTCGGCGCCGGTCAGGGCGGCCTGAAGGCCGGCGTGCCCGGCATGGGCCCCGACGCGCTGCGCCCCGGCGGCATGGGCGCTGCCGGTGGACCCGGCGGTGCCGCGGGCAAGGTCGGTGCCGCCGGTGGAGCCGGCATGGGCGCCGGTGGCGCGCACGGTGCCAAGGGCGAGGGCGAGGACGACATCGAGCACAAGGTGGCCGACTACCTGGTCGAGACCGACGACGTGTTCGGCGACGACCGCATGATCGCGCCCCCGGTCATCGGAGGCCTGTCGGAGTGAGCCTGTTCGGCGGCCCGGCGGAGAGGGAGCCGATCACCCTGTCCGCCGAGGAGTTCGACGTGGTGTGGGAGCGGCTGAACGTCGGTCCCATGCCGCTCGTGCTCAAGGTCCCCTCACCTGGCCGGACGCGGGACGAGCGCATCGCGCTGGAGAACCGCGTCCACCAGCAGCTGGACCACCGCCGGCTCGGCAACTCCCGCGGCCTGTCGGCCGAGCTGGACGGTCTGCTGCGGATGTTCTCCAAGCCCGAGCGGGAGGCGGACGGCCGCCTCTGGCTCGGCCACGGCCTGCGCGTCCTCGCCGTGGCGAACGGCGACCACGGCGCGCTCGCGACGTTGCGGGACGACCAGCTGACGTTCCAGCCGTGGGCGGGCTCCGGCCTGGCCGCCGCGGTCCTGTCGGTGCTGCCCCAGCACCCCGCCGGCACCGGCCTCTCGGTCACGCTGCCGAGTGCGGACATCGAGAAGGCGGCCGCGCGGACCGATGGTTCACCGAAGTCGATGGAGGCCGCGTTCCGCGGCATCGGCCTGCGCGAGGACGACGCGAAGGCGCTCGTCACGATGTTCACCGGCGTCGTGCGGACCGGGAACTTCGGCGCGGCGGCCCGCGACAGGTACGGCAAGCGCTGCCGGCCCGACCGCGTGATCTCGTTCTTCGACACCGAAGAGGGCCGCTACCTGCAGCAACGCCGTTCCACCAACGGCCAGCCGCCGTGGAGCACCTTCACGCCGACCGACGCCCGCCGGTTGATGCACCAGGTGGACGAGCTGGTCGCGGAAGCAGTGCGTTCCGCAGCGGACTGATCTCTGGTTTGATCTGACCACCGCCGCCGTGGCCAAGACCCCTTGGAGACGGCGAAATGAACATCGACAGACGGCAGTTCCTGGTGGCTGCGGGGATTGCGGTGGCAGGGACACCGGCGTTGACGGGGACGGCGTCCGCCGAGTCCTCCGCCTCGCTGTGGCAGGAGTTCGTCGCCAACCCGTACGACCACCCGCAGCTCCCCAACGTCGCCTACGCGGGCCACCGCACCGGTGAACGCCCGCCCCGCCGCCCGGTGCTGGCGAACGTCCTGTTCTTCGGCGCACGCCGCGACGGTTCCGCCGACGCCGCGCCCGCGATCAACAGGGCGGTCGAGTTCGTGGGCCGGTTGGGCGGCGGCACCGTCCTCGTCCCGCCGGGCCGCTACCGCATCGACGACATCATCCGCATCGGCTACGACAACGTCGTGCTGCGCGGCGCGGGCAGTGCGAAGACGACGTTCTACGCGACCCGGTCGCTGGAGCAGATCATCGGCATCAACCGCAGCCGTTACGGCTCGGAGAACTCGGCGTGGAGCTGGGCGGGCGGCCTGGTGTGGGTCTGCCACCGCGACCGCTACCGGCCGCTGGTCGAGGCGATCCAGGCGAAGAGGTGGCCGTTCGAGGGCTGGACCGGCAACGAGCTGGAGCAGGGCTCGGTGCTGACCGGGATCACCGGCTCCGCACCGCGCGGTGCGTTCGTCGTGACCGTCACGGATGGACGGTCGATCCACGCGGGACAGCGGGTGCTGTTGCGGCTGGACGACTCCGACTACTCGCTGCCCAGGCACATGTGCGGCGACGTGCCCGGCACGACGTCCTACCGCTGGGACGACAAGACGAAGCTGTTGTCCTACTTCCCCTTCCTGTGGCCGGTGCGGGTGGAGTGGGTGCGCGGCAACAGGGTCAAGCTCGCGCAGCCGTTGCCGCTGGAGCTCCGGCCCGAGTGGAAGCCGCGGCTCACCACCATGGCACCCGTCGTCACCGGCGCGGGCGTCGAGGGCATCAAGATCGAGATGTTCCGGGTGCCGACCCCGAAGCACCTGCAGGACAAGGGCTACAACGGGGTGGCGTTCCAGTGCGCCTGGGACTGCTGGGCCGACGACGTGCACGTCCACGACGTCGACAACGGCTTCCTCCTGGTGTCCGCCAAGGGCATCTCGCTGCTGAACACCCGTGTCTCCGGTCGCGGCCACCACCACGCCTACGCCACCCGCGAGCAGTCCCACGACAACCTCACCGACGGCTTCGTGATCGAGGCCCCGTCCGAACCGTCCCAGGCGGGAGCGGGCAACCACGGTCTCAACGTCGAGGGCCTGTCCTGCGGCAACGTCTGGACCCGCGGCAGGATGGACCACGACGTGTTCGACACGCACCGCGGTCTGCCGTTCGGCAACGTCCGCACCGAGATCACCATCAACAACGTCGGCGCCCACGGCGGCAGCGCGGACGCGGGCCCGTTGTACGGCGCCCGGTTCGCGCACTGGAACGTCACCGTGACCAACCAGCGCGCCGGCAACGTCCGCATCGACCAGGTCGCCCCGTGCAGCGCGACGGTGGCGATCTCCGAGGTCCGCGACTTCGGCCAGGTCGACAAACCGGACTTCACCGGGTCGCTGAACTCGCGGCTGGAGCTGTACGGCACGACGGACGTGGTGCCGCGCAACCTCTACGACGCGCAGCGGCGCCTGCGCGGCCGCTGAGCCCGAGCCGGACCGGTCGGGCGGTGCCGCGTCACGACCGGTCCGCTGCCGCAGCTCGGTGCACTCGGGTCCGTCCTCCGCCACCCGCCGTCGGCGAGCGCTCGTGGTCCGGTCAGGTGGGGCGGGCCGATGAGGGCGCGGTGGGTCACGGCAGCGCGATCTGCACGTGCAGCCGGTCGGGCACGGACAGGCCGAAGCCCGGCCGGTCCGGCACCCGGCCGGCCTCGCGCGCCCCGACCAGTGACGTGGCCGGGTCGTCGAGGCGGAGCTCGACGCCGAACGCGAGGCTGTCGAGGACGAACTGCGGCACCTGGTCCCAGGTCCGGGCCGTCACGACGACGTGGCGGTCCGGGTCGAGGGGTTCGCCGGGGCCGTCGAGCAGCTGGAAGCCGGTGAGGTCGCCGAGCACCGTCGCGAGGGTGCGCAGCGTGGTGGTCTTGCCGGTGCCGGGTCCGCCGACGATCGCGCCGTGCCGCAGCTCGTCGGTGAAGGACGGGACGAGCACGCCGCGGCGTTGTTCGTAGGGCAGGTCGAGCACGCCGATCGCGCCCGGCGGCAGCATGCCCAGGGTGGGCGTGTCGCCGGTGGTGTGCAGCGGCGCCAGGACGATCTCGTGCGCGGGCGGGCCGCCCACCAGCACGTGCGGCAGTGCCGCGGCCATCTCGTCGAGGTCGAACGCGGGGGTCGCGTGCGGCCACTCGGGGAGCTGGAGCGCCAGCTGCGGCGGGAAGGCGTCGCCGGAGAACAGCATCCGGATGCCGAGGGTGCGCCCGGCCCTGACCAGCGGTTCCAGCACGTTGCGGTAGCCGCGTTCGATCAGGATCTCCGCGGTGTCGACGCAGATCAGCAGGTCCGGCAGCGGTTCGAGGCCGGCACCCGCCGCGCGTGCGGCCCGGTAGTCGAGGCTGTTGCGGCACCGGGCAACCCGGTGGATCAGCTCCTGGCGGCGGTTGAGCTCGCCGTGCAGACCTGCGGTGAAGCGGTCGAACCACTCGTCGTCGTCCTGGCCGGTCAGCTCGAACGTCGTGTGGCCCGCGTTCGGCAGCTCGCCGAACACGTCGTTGTCCTGCATGTCGAGGAACGCGATGTTCAGGTCTGCCGGCGAATGCGTGACCATCAGGCCGAGGAGCGCGCTCTGCAACCATTGCGAGCGCTGCTCGAACGGGCCGAGGTACGTGCCGCTGTAGCCGTGTCCGTCCACGCTGATGTCGAGGTACACGGGCCAGCCGTGCTCATCCGTGCCGAGAGCGGTCTTGAAGTCACTGCGCTGCCACTTGTCGTGCAGGTCGGCCGAAACCCCGTGCAGCGCCAGGAAGTCCGTCGCCTCGCCGTGCAGGTGCCTGCGCAGCCGCCGGGGCAGCGTGTCCCAGTCCCGCGCCGTCACCACGGTCTGCACGCCCCGCCCTGGACCGAAGGCCGCGACCCACTCCACCGTCCGGTCGAGCTCCGGGTCCATCTCCGCGCACAGCGCCCAGTCGTCGACCAGCAGCACCGCACCCGACGGCGCGCCCCGCTCGAACCAGTCGAGCAGGCTGCGGCACCCCGACTGGTCGGCCGGGTCGAAGCTCGCCGAGACCGGTAACGGGTCGGCGCCCCGGCCGATCCGGTAGACGGACAGGTTCGGCGCGGCCGCCAGCGCCGCCGCCAGCCGCTCCCTCGTCGCCGGCCTGGGGCCCACGACGGCGAAGTTCCTGATCACCGCCCAGATATACCAACAGCACCAAATCGGCTGCTCGCACTTCGCTAATCTGGCCCGCGTGCCAGCCAAACCCGTCGACCCCGCGCAGATGCGCGCCGCGGTCGAAGCCGTCCTGCCCTGGCTGCACGGCACCGCCGACCAGCCGGAACGCCCCGTGCTCGCCGCCGCCGTGCGCCTGAGCCTGCGCACCCTCGAACAGGTGGCACCCGGCCGCAGCGTCGAGGTCCGCGTCCCGCCGTTCGCCGCCGTGCAGTGCGTCGAGGGCCCCCGCCACACCCGCGGCACGCCCCCGAACGTCGTCGAGACCGACGCCCGCACCTGGCTCGAACTGGCCACCGGCGCCCTGACCTGGCCCGACGCGGTGGACACCGCCCGGGTCACCGCGTCCGGCACCCGAGCCGACCTGTCCGCACTGCTCCCGGTCGTGAGGTTCCAGGACCCGGTCTAGAACCACGATCCGATCGTGTTGCCGATGCCCTTCACGATCCCGACGCCGCCCTCGACGACGTCGCGGCCCAGCTCCACCGCGTTGCCCACGGTGTCCGCCACGACGTCGACGGCGTCGCTGCCGACCTCCTTGGCGGTGTCCCAGGCGTGCCCGGCGGCACCGCCCCAGTTGCCGTTCGACACGTCCTCGACGACCCGGCCGCCGCCGTTCCAGAGGTCCTCGCCCATGTCGGCGACCTCCTTGCCGGTGTTGACGCCCCAGTCGATGATCGGACCGGCGACCGGCAGGTCGGAGCCGGGCACCTCGACCGGGGTCGGCGAGTCCTGCCAGCGTTGCGAGCTGATCTCGTCGCCGCGACCGGTGGCGATCTTCGCGAGGTTGTCGAGCGACTCGGAGTTCTTGTCGAAGTAGGCCGAGTGCGCGTAGTCGACCTTCGCGTCCGTGGCGGTGCCGAACGTCTGGGCGCCGAACGACGAGTCGTAGGGGCCCGTGGACGAGCCGTCCTTGGTGAACCAGTCACCGCTGGTGGCCTGCACGACCGGGTCGTGCTCGGTGCCGCCGACGTACACGTGGCCGCGGCCGGCGGAGAGCTGGTCGACGGTGGAGGCGCCGACGCCCGGCGAGCCGACGAACGCGATGTCGTCGGCCCTGAGCCCGTTGTCCATGGCCGAGTAGCCGACGACGGTGCTGCCGTAGCTGTGGCCGATCACCGTGACGTGGGCGCCGGGGTTCGTGGTGCGGTAGCCCTCGACGTCCTTCGCGAGGATCGCCGCGCCCTCCTGGGCCTGCGCCGGGTCGTTGACCTGGCCGATCGCGAACTCCGGCGCGTCGTAGCCGAGCCACTGGATCGCGGCGCCGTCCGGTCCCATCGCCGCGCTGAGCTGCGCGGCCTGGTGCTGGCTGAAGGACGTGAGCGTCGACGTCGTGCCGGGCACGCACACCGCGAGGTTCTTCGCGGTGTCCGGGTTGCCGTAGGACACCGCGAGGGCGCCTTCCTTGGCACCGGCGCCGTCCGGGCTCCAGTAGAGGACGTAGGGCTGCTTGCCGTTCGCCTTGCCCAGGTCCCTGGCGTCGGTCAACGCCTTGGCCGCGTCGTTGGAGTTCTTCTCCCGCCGGGCCGCCTCGTCGTACTGCGCCATCAGCTGGGAGCCCTGCGGGTCGTTGCGCAGTGCGCGCTGGCCCTCCGCCGACTTCGGGTCGACGCCGAGCTCCCGCGCGCGGTCGGCGAGCTGCTGCCCGAGCTGTTCGCGCTGCTGCTTGAACCGGGCCTGGTCCTCGGGGATGCGCTTGCGGTTGGCCTCGTCGAGCACGTCGGCCGGCAGGCCGCGGAGCTGGCCGAGCTCCTGGTACCTGGTGTCCCGCAACGCCTTGCGCTGGTCCTCGCTGAGCGAGTTCCACCAGGCGGCGACCGCCTTCGGGTCGGTTCCCGGCGGCGGCACCGGCGGCAGCGGTCCACCCGCACCGCTCGCGCGCTGGGCCGCCCGGCTCCAGCCGCCGTCGGTCCGCGCGGACTCCTCGAAGCCCGGCGGGATCTTGGCGAGCGCACCCGCGTAGGAGCGCAGCACGGCGTCGTAGCCGGTCCGCACCCGGTCCAGTGCGGCGTTGACCTGGTTGGCCAGCTGGCGCGTCTGCTGCTCGTCGAGGCCCGGCGGGCGGCTGCGCCACACGCTGATCGCCTGGTCGGCGGCGCCGCGCATCTGCCCGTAGGCGCGGGAGGCGGCCTGCACGATGTCCACGCCGGCACCGAGGCGTTCGCGGACCGCCTTCGTCGCGGTGGAGGACAGCTCCGCACGCGCGGTGAACTTCGCGGCGCTCTCGCCGACCCAGCTGCTGACCGCGGTCCTGCCGCCGTTGACGACCGACTCCCCGGCCCTGCCGACGGCGCTGATCGCACCGGTGATCGGGTCCGCGGCGGCGGCGATGCGGCTGACGTCCCCCGAGGCGAGCCGGCCGTACAGGCCCTCCGGATCGGTGTAGCTCACCGGCCGCCCCCCAGTCCGTTCATGATCTTCGTCAGGAACGACGCGTGGTCGTCGTCCGTGCGCTGGTAGGCCTCCGCGTTCGACACCAGGCCCTCGGCGGCGTCGGTGAACCAGGCCGAGCCGCGCTGGAGGTCCTGCGAGTGGGTGCCGACGAACCGCGACAGGGCGTCCGCGAACTCGGCGGCCGCGTCCACCTCGCCGAGCGCACCGGCGTCGAGCTGGAGCATCGAGATCATCTCCGCTGCCTCCCGCACCGCGTCGGAGCCGTTGCCGAACTCCTTCGACGCGGTTCGCAGCAGCTCTGGCTCAACGCCGAACATCGCCACCCCCTGGTTGGTCGTCGATCCATGCGACGCAGGAGCATCATGACCGGTTCCCCACTCATGCGAAGACCGTTTCGGGCACGATGACGCGCATGGTGCAGACAGGGTGGACGGCCCAGCGGTGGACCGCTGTGTTCATCGAGCAGGCGGAGATGTTCCGCAAGGCAGTGGCGGACGCGGACCCGGCGGCGGAGGTGCCGACCAGGCCCGGCTGGACCGTGCAGGACCTGGTCATCCACCTCGCGCGCTTCCTCGAGACCTCCACCGCCTACCTGCGCACCGGCAGCCGCAACCCGATGGCGCCGCCGCCCGCGCCGACCGGGCTGTCCCCGCTCGAGTACCTCGACCTCCAGCTCGTGGCCGCGAACGAGATCCTCACCGCGGTGCCGGGCAACCGCCCGGTGTGGACCTTCTCGCCGTCCGCCCCCGACCTCGCGTGGGTCTGGCACCGCCGGATCGCGCACGAGACGGTGCTGCGCCGGTTCGACGCGCAGACGGTCGTCCGCACGCTCGTGGGCACGGACGCCGACCTGTGCGCCGACGGCATCGACGAGGTGCTGACCACGATCGTCGCCGCCAAGCTCGACGGCGACTCGCCTGCCGTGCTGTCCGGCACCGCCGTGGTCCGGCCCACCGACGTGCCCGAGTCGTGGCTGATCTCCTTCACGCCGGGCGGGGTGCCGGACGTCCGCGCGGCCGCCCCCGGCGAGGAGGGTGACGCCGGGGTCACCGGCGAGGCCGAGCTCGTCTACTTCTGGCTGTGGAACCGGATGAACCTCCAGGACATGACCGGCGACCGGGCCGTGCTGGACGTCCTGCAGGTCGGACGGGGGCACTGATGCGCGAGCTCACCGCGGTCCTGCTCGGCTGCCTGCTGCTGTCCGGGTGCGGTGCGTCCGGCTGGGAGGGCCAGCTGCGCTACCGGATCGCCTCGATCGACAGGTCGACCCCCACCGAGTTCCTGGACCTCGAACTGGTGGGCGACGCACCCGAGGGGGTGCTGTGGCAGGACGGCCTCACCCCCAAGTCGCTGATGCCGAGCAACGTCAGCGGTGACGTGGCCGTGGGCGACGAGGTGGTCTGCACGGGCACCCAGAAGAAGGGCAGCCCGTTCGCGGACTGGCAGAAGGGCACCGAGCTGAGCGGGTGCCGGAAGGCCTGACGCGCGGCCGGGAAGTACACGATCGGGGTGTCGTCCCGGCGAACTCGGTGCGAACCGAGGTCGCCGGGTGCCGGAAGGCATGAGTTTCATCACCTCAACGGGGGTGCGATGGGGGTGAACAGGCCCCTGCTCCACATACACTCGGGTAGCAGCCAGCCCCGTCGTGAGGGAGCCAACTCGGTGGTCGCCGACCATTCCCAGCCCGAACAGGAACCTCGTGAGGAGTGCGGCGTCTTCGGCGTCTGGGCTCCTGGCGAGGACGTCTCGAAGCTCACCTACTACGGCCTCTACGCCCTGCAGCACCGCGGTCAGGAGGCAGCGGGCATCTCGGTCGGTGACGGCGCGCAGGTGGTCGTCTTCAAGGACCTCGGGCTCGTCAGCCAGGTCTTCGACGAGCAGGTCCTGCAGTCGCTGAAGGGCCACGTGGCCGTCGGCCACTGCCGTTACTCCACCACCGGGTCCACGACCTGGGAGAACGCGCAGCCGACGTTCCGCACCACCGCCGCCGGGTCGGGGCTCAGCCTCGGGCACAACGGCAACCTGGTGAACACCGCCGAGCTGCGGGAGAAGGCGCGGGAGCTGGGTCTGACCAGCCGCAACGGCGCCACCACCGACTCTGACATCCTCACCGCGCTGCTCGCGCACGCGGCGGCGGACAAGGGCATCGAGCAGGCGGCCATGGAGCTGCTGCCGACCGTCCGCGGTGCGTTCTGCCTGGTGTTCTCCGACGAGAGCACGCTGTACGCGGCACGGGACCCGCACGGCGTCCGGCCGCTGGTCCTCGGCCGGCTGGAGCGCGGCTGGGTCGTCGCGAGCGAGACCGCGGCGCTGGACATCGTCGGCGCGAGCTTCGTGCGCGAGGTCGAGCCGGGTGAGCTGATCGCGATCGACGGCGACGGGCTGCGGTCCAGCCGGTTCGGGAACCCCGAGCCCAAGGGCTGCATCTTCGAGTACGTCTACCTGGCGCGGCCGGACACGACGATCTCCGGTCGCAGCGTGCACGCCACGCGCGTCGAGATCGGCCGCCGGCTCGCCAAGGAGCACCCGGTCGAGGCCGACCTGGTGATCCCGGTGCCGGAGTCCGGCACGCCGGCCGCGATCGGGTACGCGCAGGCCAGCGGCATCCCGTACGGCTCGGGCCTGGTCAAGAACGCCTACGTCGGCCGGACGTTCATCCAGCCGTCGCAGACCATCCGGCAGCTGGGCATCCGGCTCAAGCTGAACCCGCTGCGCGACGTCATCCGCGGCAAGCGCCTGGTCGTCGTGGACGACTCGATCGTGCGCGGCAACACCCAGCGCGCGCTCGTGCGCATGCTGCGCGAGGCCGGTGCGCTTGAAGTGCACGTGCGGATCGCGTCACCGCCCGTGAAGTGGCCGTGCTTCTACGGCATCGACTTCGCCTCGCGGGCCGAGCTGATCGCCAACGGCCTGGACGACGACGGCATCCGCCGCTCGGTCGGCGCCGACTCGCTCGGGTACGTGTCGCTCGAACAGCTCGTCGCGGCGACCGAGCAGCCCAAGACGCGGCTGTGCTCGGCGTGCTTCGACGGCGAGTACCCGATCGAGCTCCCGGCGGACGCGCTCATCGGCAAGCACCTGCTGGAGGGCCTCAAGGGCGTGGCGGGCTCGGCCGCTCCCGTCCTGCCCAACGGCTATGGTGCCGAGGACGCACTGCGTCGCCCCTGAGGCCTCCAGAACAAGTGGAAGAAGTTGACGTGACCGACAGCGCCAAGGCCACCTACGCCGCAGCCGGAGTCAGTATCGCCGCAGGTGACGAGGCGGTGGAGAAGCTGAAGCCGTGGGCGGCCAAGGCGCACCGGCCCGAGGTGCTCGGTGGCATCGGCGGGTTCGCCGGCCTGTTCCAGCTCAAGCTCGACCGCTGGAAGGAGCCGGTCCTCGCCTCCTCCACGGACGGCGTCGGCACCAAGATCGCGGTCGCGCAGGCGCTCGACAAGCACGACACCGTGGGCATCGACCTGGTCGCCATGATCGTGGACGACCTGGTCGTGTGCGGCGCGGAGCCGCTGTTCGTGCAGGACTACATCGCGGTCGGCCGGGTCGTGCCGGACAAGATCGCGGCGCTGGTCAAGGGCATCGCCGAGGGCTGCGTGCAGGCCGGCTGCGCGCTGCTCGGCGGGGAGACCGCCGAGCACCCCGGCCTGATGGGCGACGACGACTACGACATCTCCGGCACCGGCGTCGGCGTGGTCGAGCAGTCGAAGCTGCTCGGTCCCGACCGGGTCCGCGACGGCGACGTCGTGATCGCGATGGGCTCGTCCGGCCTGCACTCCAACGGCTACTCGCTGGCCCGCCACGTGCTGCTGGAGATCGCCCGCATGCCGCTGGAGGGCCACGTCGAGGAGTTCGGCCGCACCCTCGGCGAGGAGCTGCTGGAGCCGACCAAGATCTACGCGAAGGACTGCCTCGCGCTGATCGCCGAGACGGAGGTCCGCGGGTTCTCCCACGTCACCGGTGGTGGCCTGGCCGCGAACCTGGCCCGCGTGCTGCCGGAGGGCCTGCACGCGAAGCTCGACCGCGGCACCTGGACGCCCGCCCCGGTCTTCCAGCTCATCGCCCAGCGCGGCCGGGTGGAGCGCGAGGAGATGGAGAAGGCGTTCAACATGGGCGTCGGCATGGTCGCCGTCGTCGCGCCGGAGGACGTCGACCGCGCGCTGGCCGTGCTGACCGCGCGCCACGTGCCGTCGTGGGTGCTCGGCGAGGTCACCAGGTCGGAAGAGGGCGGCGCCTCGCTCGTCGGGGACCACCCGCGTTTCTGATCTCCCGAGGCAACCTCCCGGGGTCGCCGCCGCGTACTAGGCGGCGACCGAGGAGGGGCACTTGGACCGGGACCGCGAGTTCGGGGAGTTCGTCGACGCACGCGCGCTCGTCATGCGCCGCACGGCGTTCCTGCTGTGCGGCGACTGGCACCGTGCCGAGGACATCGTCCAGAACGCGCTGATCAAGCTCTACGTGGCGTGGCCGCGGGTGCGCAGGGACAGCGTGGACGCGTACGCGCGCAAGGTGCTCGTGCGCACGTCGATCGACGAGTCCCGGCGCGGGTTCTTCCAGCGCGAGCGGTCCGTCGACGCCGTGCCCGAACGCGCGGCACCGGAACCGTCGACCGCCGACCTGGACCTGCGCCAGGCGCTTGACGCGTTGCCACCGGGGCAACGCGCCGTCGTAGTGCTGCGGTACTGGGAGGACCTGAGCATCACCGAGACCGCCCGCATCCTCGGCAGGACGGAGGGCACGGTGAAGAGCCAGGCGGCCAAGGGACTCGCCGCGTTGCGCGACCTGCTGGTCGACGAACCGCAGTCGGGCATCCGCCGCAGCGAGGTCATCAGAGCGGGCAGGACGAAGCTCGCCCGCCGCCGCACCGCCATCGCGGGCGCGCTCGTGTTCGTACTGGTCGCGGGCCTGGGCGGGGTGGTCGTCGCACTCCGGCCGCAGCTCACGGCGAGCGACAGCGCGGGCAGCGCGGTCTCCGGCACGATCGACCGCAACGCCCAGCTCACCGCGGTCCTGGGCGCCGCGGACGTGATCCCGGCCGGGGTGACCGTGCGGGACGTCCCCGGGGTGCCGGGACGTGCGCTGCAGTTCTTCGACCTGGACAAGAGCCGTCGCGCCGTGGCGCTGCTGGACGACGCCCAGGGCACCGGCGCGTTGACGATCGAGCTCACCCGCGGCAACGCCACGGACATCAGCACGTGCTTCGAGCCCGAGGTCGCACCGTGCGAACTGCGCGAGGTCGGCGGCATCAAGGTCCGGTCCAGCATCGCGGGCAGGCCGGACGGCGTCCACCTGTACCAGGTGGAGGCGCTCCGGCCGGACGGCACGTTCGTCAAGGTCATCAGCGTCAACGTGGGCGAGTTCCGCACCAACGTGGCCGGCGCGCCGAAGCTGGACGCCCCGACGTCCCGGCCGGCGCCGCTGCCCGACCGCGAGACGCTGATAAAGATCGCGACACTTCCGGGCCTGACCTTCTAACCTGGAGGCATGAACGACGTGACCGTGACTCGGACGCTGGTGCTCCCGGCGGCCGAGTTGCGTGAACGTTTTTCCAGGTCGGGTGGCCCTGGCGGGCAGGGCGTGAACACGGCGGACAGCCGGGTGGAGCTCAGCTTCGACGTCGCCGGCTCGCCCACGATCCCCGAGCACCTCAAGCGCCGCATGCTCGACCGCCTGGCCGGTCGGCTGGTCGACGGCGTCCTCACGATCGCCGCCTCCGAGCACCGCGCCCAGCTGCAGAACCGCGCCGCCGCCCGCGAACGCCTCGCCGCGGTCCTCCGCGCCGCCGCCGCGCCGCCACCGCCGATGCGCAAGCCGACCAAGCCCACCAGGGGCTCGAAGGAACGCCGCATCGCCGGCAAGAAGCGCCGGGCACAGACCAAGCGCGGCCGTTCAGGCTCCTGGGAGTAGTGCATAGATCCGTTCCGGACGGCCGGTTCCGCCGTACCGCAACCGGACTTCGGCCCGCCCCGCCGACACGAAGTGCTCCAGGTACCGCCGCGCGCTCACCCGCGCGACCCCCGTGGACGACGCGCACTCCGACGCCGACAACCCCTCCGGGTGCGCCCTCAGCGCGTTCTCCACGAGCCGCGCGGTCTCCGGCGTCAACCCCTTGGGCAGCAACGGTTTCGACGACGGCCGTGCACCGAACACCTGGTCCACGTCCGCCTGCCCGGCCGTTCCGAGCCGGTCGAGCTTCTCGTGCAGCGACGCGAAGTGCGCGAGCTGGTCGCGCAGCGCGTCGTAGTCGAACGGCTTGATCAGGTAGTGCAGGACGCCGCCGCGCATCGCACCGCGCACGGTGTCCACGTCGGTCGCGGCCGTGATCACGATGACGTCGACGTCCTCGTTGGCGCGCAACGACTTCAGCACGTCGAGTCCGCTCATGTCCGGCAGGTAGACGTCGAGCAGCACCAGGTCCGGTTTGAGCGTCGCCACCAGCCGCAACGCGTCCGCGCCCGTGTGCGCGACGCCGACGACCTCGAAACCGCCGGTGCGCGCGACGTAACCGCTGTGCACCTTGGCCACCATGAAGTCGTCGTCGACGACCAGCACCCGCTTCACCAGGGCAGCCTTGCCGTGAACACCGAGCCGGACACGCTCACCGACCCGCCACGCCGCAGGCACGCCCGCCGGATCAGCGCGAGTCCGAGGCCGCGTTCCCCGTGCGATGCCGCCTTGGTCGTGAACCCGTGCCGGAACACCTCCTCGGCCAGCTCCGGTGCGACTCCCGGGCCGGAGTCGCGGACCACGACCTGGACCTCGTCGTCCACCTGCACCACACCCACCTCGATCCACTTCCGGTCGCCGTTCAACGAGCTCAGCGCATCCAACGCGTTGTCGACGAGATTTCCCAGCACCATCACCAGATCGGCGGACAACGCCTCGTCGGTGCGGCCCAGCACGCTGTCCGGCGCCATGCGCAGCTCCGTGCCGCGCTCGGCGGCCAGCGACGCCTTGGCGATCAGCAGCGCGGCCACGGCGGGGTCGCCGATCGACGAGCTGACCTCGGCCCGCCACTGGTCCTGCGCCGAGCTGATCCGGTGGATGTAGTGGGTGACCTCGTCGTACTCCTGGAGCGAGATCAGCCCGGCGATGGTGTGCAGCCGGTTCGCGAACTCGTGCGCCTGCGCCCGCAACGTGTCCGTCGCGTGCTGCGAGGCGTCCAGCTCGTGTTGCAGCGCGAGGAGCTCCGTGCGGTCCCGCAGCGTCACGACCGCACCCGCGCCCTCGATCGGCATGCGGTTCAACGTGAGCACGACGCCTTGGCGCAGCACGAGCTGGTCGACGCCGGTGGCCCGCCCGGTGAGCACGTCGCGCAGCCGGTCGTTGAGCTCCAGCTCCTCCACCGCCCGCCCGACCGCGTCGCCCGGCAACGCGAGCAGCTCCCGCGCGTGGTCGTTGACCAGCGTGATCCGGTCCTGCGCGTCGAGGCCGACCACGCCCTCCCTGATGCCGTGCAGCAACGCCTCGCGGTTCTCGACCAGCGCGGTGATCTCGTGCGGTTCCAGCCCGAGCGTCTGGTTCTTCACCCGCCTGGCCAGCAGCAGCGACCCGGTGACGCCGATGACGAGCGCGATCAGCAGGTAGCGCAGCGCGTCGACCGGCTGGTTGAGGGCGCCCGCCCAGATGCCCGGCTCGCGCACGCCCGCGACCACGATCCCGTTGACCCCGCGGGTCTGCGGGTCGAACACCGGCACGTGCGCCTCGATCGAGCCTCCGGCCGTGCCGACCCACGCCCTGCCGTCGAACGCGGTGGTCGTGGTGTCCAGAGTGGACCCGACCTGGGCGGGGTCGGGTGAGGTGAGGACGCGCCGCTGGAGGTCGACGACCAGCACGTAGGTGGCGCCGGAGAGGCCCCGCGCGGTCTCCGCGGCCGGTGCCAGCAGGTCGCGGTTGCCCATCTGCGTCTGCACGACGTCCGTGGCGGCCACGTTCTCCGCGACGGAGAGCATCCGGCGTTCCTCGTTGGAGCGGAAGTTGCGGCCCGTCTGGACGACGGTCAGCGCGCCCACCGCGAACAGCAGGCACAGGACCACTACGAGTTGCCACACGAGCAGTTGGCTGGCCAGGGAACGGCGGCGGCGCATGAAACCTCCCGTGACCAGAAAGACCGAAAGAAACCTTAGAAGCGCAAGAGCGACATCCAGGTTTACACCAGAGCAACATGTCCAACCACGCGGACGAGAGGCGGGGATCACAGTGTCGGTGAAGGTGTGGGTGGCGGTGGCGACGGCGTTGCTCGCCGTCCTGCTGGTGCCGCCGTTGCTGACGCCGGGTGCGGACAGCGGCGACACGAACCAGGTGCGGGCGCTGCGCGTGCTCGTGCCGAACGCACCGGGCGGCGGCTACGACATCACGGCGCGCACCGCGGCCAAGGCCATGGAGGACGCCGACCTGCTGCGCAACGCCGAGGTGTTCAACCTCCCCGGCGCCGGCGGCACGGTCGGGCTCGGCCGCACGGTCGGCGAGCGCGGCAACGGCAAGCTGATCATGTCGATGGGCCTGGGCGTGGTGGGCGCGGTCTACACGAACAAGTCGCCCAACTCGCTGCTGGACACCACCCCGATCGCGAAGCTGATCGAGGAACCGGACATCGTCGTGGTGGCGAAGGACTCGCCGTACACGTCGATGCAGCAGCTCGTGGACGCGTGGAAGGCCAACCCCGGCACGGTCACCGTCGGCGGCGGGTCGGCACCGGGCGGTCCCGACCACTTGGCACCGATGCTGATCGCGAAGGCCGTCGGGCTGCCGCCCAGGACCGTCAACTACATCCCGTTCGACGGCGGTGGCGAACTGCTCGCGAGCGTCCTCGGCGGCAAGGTCGCGTTCGGCGTCTCCGGCGTCGGTGAGTACCGCGACCAGATCCAGGCCGGCACGCTGCGCGTGCTCGCGGTGACCAGCAAGGACCGCATCCAGGGCATCGACGCGCCGACGTTGCGGCAGGCGGGGGTGGACGTCGAGTTCACCAACTGGCGGGGCGTCGTCGCACCGCCGGGCATCGCGCAGACCGACCGCGACAAGCTCGTCGACCTGTTCGAGCGGATGCAGAAGACGCCGCAGTGGTCGGAAGCCCTGCAGCGCAACGGGTGGACCGACGCGTTCGCACCGGGCGACGAGTTCGGGACCTTCCTCGACAACGAGAACAAGCGGGTGGCAACGGTGCTCAAGGACTTGGGGCTCGCATGACGACGAAGACGGAGGAGCGGCCTCGGGCACGGCCGGGAAGCTGGCTCCGCGAACGGTCCGAGCTGGGCATCTGCGCCCTGCTGGTCGTGCTCGGCGCGCTGGTGCTGACCGACGCCGTGCAGATCCCGACCGACTTCGCCCAGCGCGGCCCGGTCGGCCCGAAGGCGGTGCCGGTCCTGGTCGGCTCGCTGCTGCTGGTCGTGGCGGTGCTGCTGGCCCGCGACGTGCTGCGCGGCGGCCGCGGTGAGGCCGAGGGCGGCGAGGACGTCGACCTGACCGCACCCGCCGACTGGCGCACGGTGTTGTTGCTGTGCGGTGCCTTCCTCGCGAACGCCGCGCTCATCGGCGTGGTCGGCTTCCCGATCTCCGGCGCGGTCCTGTTCTGGGGCGCGGCCTACGCGCTCGGCAGCCGCAACCTGGTCCGCGACCCGCTGATCGCGGCCGGCATGTCGGTCGCGACCTTCCTGGTGTTCAACAACCTGCTCGGCGTCCCCCTGCCCGGTGGCCCGTTGATGGAGGTGTTCTAGGTGGAACAACTGCTCGACGGCTTCGCGACCGCGCTGACGCCGACACACCTGCTGTTCGCGGCGATCGGCGTGCTCCTGGGCACCGCGATCGGCGTCCTGCCGGGCATCGGCCCGGCCATGGCGGTGGCACTGCTGCTGCCGGTCACCTACGGCATGGAGCCGACCGGCGCGTTCATCATGTTCGCGGGCATCTACTACGGCGGCATGTTCGGCGGCTCGACGACGTCGATCCTGCTGAACACACCGGGTGAGAGCGCCGCGGTCGTCGCCGCCTTCGAAGGCAACCCGATGGCCCGCAAGGGCAGGGGCGCGCAAGCGCTTGCCGCGGCCGCGATCGGCCACTTCACCGGCGGCATCGTCGGCACGCTGCTGATCGTGCTGCTGGCCCCGTTCGTCGCGAAGCACGCCGTCGACATCGGCGCACCGGACCTGTTCGCGATCATGGTGCTGGCGTTCATCGCGGTGACCTCGGTGCTGGGCGCCTCGCGCATCCGCGGCGTGGCGTCGTTGCTGATCGGCCTCACCCTCGGGCTGGTCGGCCTGGACGAGATGACCGGCCAGCAGCGCCTGACGTTCGGCTCGCTGCACCTCGCGGACGGCATCGACATCATCGTGGTCGCGGTCGCCCTGTTCGCGGTCGGCGAGGCCCTCTGGGTGGCCGCCCACCTGCGCCGCAAGCCGTTCGAACCGATCCCGGTCGGCCGCCCGTGGCTGTCCCGCGCCGACCTCAAGCGCACCTGGAAGCCGTGGCTGCGCGGCCCGGTGATCGGCTTCCCGTTCGGCGCGATCCCGGCCGGCGGCGCGGAGATCCCCACGTTCCTGTCGTACGTGACGGAGAAGCGCCTCTCCAAGCACAAGGACGAGTTCGGCAAGGGCGCCATCGAGGGCGTCGCGGGCCCGGAGTCCACGGCCTCCGCCTCCGCCGCCGGCACCCTCGTCACGATGCTGACCCTGGGCCTGCCCACCACGGCGGTCGCGGCCGTCATGCTCGCCGCGTTCCAGCAGTACGGCATCCAGCCGGGCCCGCTGCTGTTCCAACGCGAGTCCGGCCTGGTCTGGGCGCTGATCGCGTCGCTGTTCATCGGCCTGACCCTGCTGCTGGTGCTGAACCTGCCGCTGGCACCGGTGTGGGCGAAGCTGCTGCGCATCCCGCGGCCGTACCTGTACGCGGGCATCCTGTTCTTCGCCTCGGTCGGCGCCTACGCGGTCAACGCGGACATCTTCGACCTGCTGCTGATGTTCGTGATCGGCCTGCTGGGCTTCGCGATGCGCCGCTACGGCCTGCCCGTCCTGCCGGCGATCATCGGCGTCATCCTCGGCCCGGCGGCCGAACAGCAGATGCGCCGCGCACTGCAGCTCTCCGACGGCTCGCTCACCGGCCTGGTCAACACGCCGATGGCGATCGTCGTCTACGTCGTGATCCTGCTGATCGTGTTCTTCCCGCTGCTCCGCCGCCTCCTCCCCACCCCAACCTCTCCTGCTGCTCCCTCTCCCCAGCACGAGAAAATCGACGCCTGAGCAGGGCACGCGGGGACCTTTCGTACCCTCCTGGGGTACGAAAGGTCCCCGCGTGCCGTGAAGGCGGGGTCAGCCGTGCGTGGGGAAGCCCAGGTTCACGCCGTGCTGCTGCGGCCAGCGGGCCGTGATCGCCTTCGCCCGCGTGTAGAACCGCACGCCCTCGGCGCCGTGCACGTGCGTGTCACCGAACAGCGAGTCCTTCCAGCCGCCGAACGAGTAGTAGGCCATCGGCACGGGGATGGGGACGTTGATCCCGACCATGCCGACCTGCACCCGCCGCTGGTACTCGCGCGCCGCCAGCCCGTCACCGGTGTAGATGGCGGTGCCGTTGCCGTACGGGTTGGCGTTGACCAGCGCGAGCGCGTCCTCGAACGTCTCCGCGCGCACGACGACGAGGACCGGCCCGAAGATCTCGTCGGTGTAGACGCTCATGTCGGGGGTGACGTGGTCGAACAGCGTCGGCGCGAGCCAGAAGCCGTCCTCGTGGCCCTCGGGTGCGTGCCCGCGGCCGTCCACCACCAGGGACGCGCCCGCGGCCTCGCCCGCGTCCACGTAGGACCGGACGCGGTCCCGGTGCACGCCGGTCACCAGCGGGCCCATCTGCGCGGACGGGTCGGTGCCCGGCAGCACGGACGGGTGCAGGTCGCGAGTGCGCGAGGCGATCTTGGCCACGAGCTCGTCACCTGCCGGGCCCACCGCCACGACCACCGAGATCGCCATGCAGCGTTCGCCCGCGGAGCCGTAGCCCGCGGACACGGCGGCGTCGGCGGCCACGTCGAGGTCCGCGTCCGGCAGCACGACCATGTGGTTCTTCGCGCCGCCCAGCGCCTGCACCCGCTTGCCGGCCGCCGTACCGCGCGCGTACACGTGCCGGGCGATCGGGGTCGAGCCGACGAACGAGGCCGCCGCGACGTCCGGGTGGTCGAGCAGGGCGTTGACCGCGAAGGCGTCGCCCTGCAGCACGTTCAGCACCCCGTCGGGCAGGCCGGCCTCCTGGAACAGCTCGGCCAGGCGCACCGACGCCGACGGGTCGCGCTCGGACGGCTTCAGCACGAAGGTGTTGCCGGTCGCGATGGCGATGGGGAACATCCACATCGGCACCATCACCGGGAAGTTGAACGGCGTGATGCCCGCGACCACGCCCAGCGGCTGCCGCAGCGAGTACGCGTCCACACCGCGCGAGACCTGCTCGGAGTGCTCGCCCTTGAGCAGCTGCGGGATGCCGCACGCGAACTCGACGACCTCCAGCCCGCGCTGCACCTCACCGGCCGCGTCCGACAGCACCTTGCCGTGCTCGGCCGTGATGATCGCCGCGAGCTCGTCGCGCGCCTCGTGCAGCAGGTGCCGGTAGGCGAACAGAATCCTGCCGCGGGTCGACAGCGACGACTCCGACCACGACTGCGCCGCCTTCAGCGACGACGACACCGCCAGGTCGACATCGGCCTGCTCGGCCAGCACGACCTGCGCCGACACCGCACCGGTGGCCGGGTTGAAGACGTCGGAGGTCCGGGACGACACCCCGGTGGTGCGGGCGCCGTCGATCCAGTGGGGGATGGTGCTCAACGCGGTCCTCCTGGGGGAGCTGTCGTGTTCCGGACTACGAGGGAAGGGGTGAGGAGATGGCGCACGGGTTCGGTGCGTCCGTCACGAACCCGTTGCAGCAGCGCGGAAGCAGCCAACCGGCCGAACTCGGCGCGGGGCTGGTCGATCGTCGTCAGCGAGACGTGCCGCAACGCCGCCAGCGACGTGTTGTCGTACCCCACAACGGAAACGTCGGCAGGCACGCGCAACCCGGCGTCCTCCAGAGCCGAGATCGCGCCGACGGCGTTGAAGTCGTTGCACGACAAGACTGCCGTGGGCAGGGCATCCTCTTCGAGCAGCCCGCGGATCGCCCGCGCGCCGGCCGCGTCGGTGTACTCCGACGGCACGACCTGCGGCACCAGCCCGTGCGCCTCCATCGCGGCGACGTACCCGCGCCGGCGGGGCCCCGCCTGGGTGCCCTCGCCACCGTCCAGGTGCGCGATCCGCCTGTGCCCCAACGACACCAGGTGGTCGACGGCCAGCCGGGCGCCCACCTCGCCGTCGTCGTTCACCGTGTCCACAGTGGACGCGCGGGACGAACGGGCCACGAGCACGACCGGGAGTTGTTCGGCCGCCTTGGAGATCGCCGTCGCGGGCACGACCGGCGACAGCAGGACCAGGCCACCGGGGCGGAACGACAGCAGCGACTCCAGCGCCCTGCGCTCGCGGGTGGGTGAGCGGCCGCCGGTGTTGATGATGATGTCGAACCCCTGCTCGCGCGCCACCTCGTCGATGCCGTCCACGACCTCGGCGAAGAACGCGTTGTGCAGGTCGGACACCATCACGCCGAGCACCGTCGAGGTGCGCGAGGCCAGCGAGCGCGCCATGGCGTGCGGGGAGTACCCCAGCTCCTCCGCTGCCTTCAGCACCGCGGTGCGTCGCGCCTCGCTCACCTTGGGTGAATTGCGCATCACCAGTGACACGAGGGCGCGGGACACGCCCGCGCGCAGTGCGACGTCTTCCATCGTCGGCCTGACCACCGGCAACACCTCCCCTCACGTCACGGGCGGGAAACGCACCCTTGACACCCGTGTGACGCAAGCTACAGCATTAGAGCGCTCCAACCAATAGAGCGCTCTAACACATCAGGTCGATGAACAGGGGAAACCTGCGATGCGGATCGGAGTAGCGGGTGTCGGCAGGATCGGCACCATGCATGCGACCAACCTCGCCGCACTGGATCGGGTGGACGAGGTGCTCCTCTTCGACCCGGTGCCCGGCAGGGCAGCGCAGGCGTCGGCGGGCCTCGCCGGGACCACGGTGGTGGACGACCTCGACACGCTCCTGGGCAGCGTCGACGGCGTCCTGCTCGCCACCCCGACGAACACGCACCCCGAGATGCTCCGCGCGGCCATCGCCAAGGGCGTTCCCACGTTGTGCGAGAAGCCGATCGCGAGCGACGTCGCCGAGATGCGCGCACTGGTCGCGGACGTCGAGAAGTCCGGTGTGGAAGTCCTCGTGGGCTTCCAGCGCCGGTTCGACCCGGCGATCTACGAGCTGCACCGCCGCATCCGCGCCGGCGAGGTGGGTGACGTCTACCTGGTCAGGGCGGTCGGCAACGACGCCACCCCGCCGGACTTCTCCTACCTGCCCGCGAGCGGCGGCATCTTCCGCGACCTGCTGATCCACGACCTGGACTGCGTGCCGTGGCTGGTCGGCGAGCCGGTCGTCGAGGTCTACGCGAGCGGGTCGGTCCTGGTGCACCAGGCGTTCGCCGACGCCGACGACGTCGACAACGCGGTCGTGCTGCTGAAGTTCGCCGGTGGTGCGCACGCCACGCTGGCCGGCGGGCGGCACGACCCGGTCGGCTACGACCACCGCATCGAGGTGCTGGGCAGCAAGGACTCGCTGGTCGCGGGCGTCGACCCGCGCACCCCGCTGAACTCGCTGGAGCCCGGCGGCCACGTGGCCGGACCGGACGCCTACCCCGGCTTCCCCGAGCGCTTCCACCGTGCTTATGTCAACGAGGTGAAGCTGTTCACGCAGGTCATCAAGGGCGAGGTCGCGAACCCGTCGCCGGCGGGGCAGAGTTTGATCAGCCTTCGCCTGGCCGAAGCGTGTGAGCAGTCGCGCCGCAGCGGCGCACCGGTGCGGATCGAGGGGAACTGAGGACATGGCGAAGATCGCCGGAGCACCGATCTCCTGGGGCGTGTGCGAGGTGCCGGGCTGGGGTGCCGTGCTCCCGTCCGGGACCGTGCTGGGCGAGATGCGCTCGCTCGGCCTCACCGCGACCGAGCTCGGCCCGCCCGACTACCTCCCGGCCGACCCCGAGCAGCTCAAGACCCTGCTCAAGAGCCACGAGCTCGGCCTCGTCGGCGGCTTCCTGGCCGTCCCGCTGCACACCGGCGCCCAGTCCACCCTGGACGAGACCGACCGGGTCGCCGCGATCCTGGCGGCCGGCGGCGCCGAGGTGCTCGTGCTCGCCGCCGCGACCGGGCTCGACGGCTACGACGAGACGCCGGAGCTCAGCGACGACGAGTGGGACACCCTCGTCGGCACCTGCGCGAAGATCCGCGAGATCGCCGCCGGGCACGGACTGCGGACCGTGCTGCACCCGCACGTGGGCACCCACGTCGAGCGGGAGGCGGAGGTCGACCGGTTCCTCGCGGACTCCGATCTCCAGCTCTGCCTGGACACCGGCCACCTCCTCATCGGCGGCACGGACCCGGTCGAGCTGGCGCGCCGCTACCCGGACCGGATCGGTCACGTGCACCTCAAGGACGTGCGTGACGAGATCGCGGCGAAGGTGCGCAGCGGCGCGCTCAGTTACACCGATGCCGTGGAACAGGGCATCTACGTGCCGCTCGGGGACGGCGACGTGGACGTGGAAGCACTGGTGAAGTCCGTGCAAGAGGCGGGCTACACCGGTTGGTTCGTGCTTGAGCAGGACACCCGGCTCAAGCACGGAGGTCCCGTGGACAAGCCGCTCCAGGACACCGCGCGCAGCCTCGCGCACCTCAGCAAGATCCTCTGAAGGGACGGGAGACGATGAAGTCTCGTCTGGTCATCCGTGCGGGCGCCGCTCTCGCCGGTGTTGCTCTACTGGCCGCGTGCAGCGGCCCGACGGGAACGCAGTCGCAGAACACGGGCGACAACGCCCCGGCCGCCGCGTCGGGCGACCTCAAGGTCTCCGTCATCACGCACGGCACCGCGGGTGACGCGTTCTGGAGCGTCGTGAAGGTCGGCGCGGAGGACGCGGGCAAGCAGCTCGGCGTCGGCGTCACCTACAACTCCGACGGCGACCCCGGCGCCCAGGCCAAGCTGATCGACAACGCCGTGTCGCAGAAGGTCGGCGGCATCGTCGTGTCGATGGCGAACCCGGACGCGCTCAAGACGTCCGTCGAGAACGCGGTGAAGGCCGGCATCCCGGTCATCACGATCAACTCCGGCAGCGCGAAGAGCGCGGAGTTCGGTGCCATGGCGCACGTCGGCCAGGAGGAGACGATCGCGGGTGAGGAAGCCGGCAAGAAGCTCAAGGCCGCCGGCCGGACGAAGCTGCTCTGCGTGATCCACGAGGCCGGCAACTCGGGCCTCAACCAGCGCTGCGACGGTGCCCGCACCGGCTTCGGCGGCGCGGTGGAAAACCTCCAGGTCGACATCTCCAACCCGACCGACGTCGAGGCCCGCATCAAGGCCAAGCTGCAGTCCGACACCACCGTCGACGGCGTGCTCGCGCTCAACCCGCAGGTCGCCGTGAACGCCGCGTCCGCCATCAAGGGCACGAGCTCGAAGGCGCAGGTCGCCACCTTCGACCTCAACGCGGACGTGGTCACCGCGATCAAGGCGGGCGAGGTGCTCTTCGCCGTCGACCAGCAGCAGTACCAGCAGGGCTACCTGCCGGTCGTGATGCTGAAGCTGTTCAAGGACAACGCCAACACCCTCGGTGGCGGCAAGCCCGTGCTCACCGGCCCCGGCTTCGTCGACAAGTCCAACGTGGACAAGGTCGCGGAGTACGCCAAGAACGGCAAGAGGTAGGGAGGAGGCGGGGAGATGACCGTGACAGCCACAGCTCCACCGGCTGCCGACGAACGGCTGGGCAAGCCGAAGCCGATGGACCAGCTGGTCAAGCGGCCGGAGATCGGCGCCATGCTCGGCGCACTGCTCGTGTTCGTGTTCTTCTCCGTGGTCACCGAGCAGTTCCTGAGCGTCGGCGGTGCCGCCACCTGGCTGGACGACGCGTCCATGCTCGGGATCATGGCGGTCGCGGTGGCGTTGCTGATGATCGGCGGCGAGTTCGACCTGTCCGCCGGCGTCATGACCGCGTCCACCGCGCTGGTCACGGCTCTCCTCGCCACCCAGCTCGGACTGAACGTCTGGCTGGCGCTGCTGGTGTCGCTCGCCTTCGCGCTGGCGGTGGGCGCGCTGAACGGCTGGCTCGTGATGCGCACGGGCCTGCCGAGCTTCATCGTGACGCTGGGCAGCTTCCTCGCGTTGCAGGGCCTCAACCTCGGCGTCACGCGCCTGGTCACGGGCAGCGTGCAGGTGTCGGGCATGCGCTCGGCGGCCGGGTACGAGTCGGCCGGGTTCCTGTTCGCCTCGACGTTCCAGGTCGCTGGCACCGGCTTCTACGTGTCGATCATCTGGTGGGTGCTGTTCACCGTCGTCGCGTCGACCGTGCTGATGCGCACCCGGTTCGGCAACTGGATCTTCGCGGTCGGCGGTGCCGCGCAGAGCTCGCGCGCGGTCGGCGTGCCGGTCGTGCGGTCGAAGATCCTGCTGTTCATGACGACCGCGTTCGCCGCGTGGCTCGTCGGCTCGATCAACATCCTGCGGTACGCGAGCGTGCAGGCCAACCAGGGCATCGGCCTGGAGTTCCAGTACATCATCGCGGCGGTGATCGGCGGCTGCCTGCTGACCGGCGGGTTCGGTTCCGCGGTGGGCGCGGCGATCGGCGCGCTGATCTTCGGCATGGCCCGGCAGGGCATCGTCTACGCCGGCTGGAACAGCGACTGGTTCCAGCTGTTCCTCGGCGTGATGCTGCTGGCCGCCGTGCTGGTGAACAACATGCTGCGCCGCCGAGCGGAGAGGGTCCGGCGATGACGCCACTCATCGAGACCGAGGACATCGGCAAGACCTACGGCAGCGTCATCGCGCTCAGCGACGTGTCCACCGTGGTCAACGCCGGTGAGGTCACCTGCGTGCTCGGCGACAACGGCGCCGGCAAGTCGACGCTGATCAAGATCCTGGCCGGTGTGCACCAGCACGACCGGGGCTCGTTCAAGGTCGAGGGGCAGGAGATCCGCTTCTCCTCGCCCCGCGAGGCGCTGGACCACGGCATCGCGACCGTGTACCAGGACCTCGCCGTCGTGCCGCTGATGTCGGTGTGGCGCAACTTCTTCCTCGGCTCGGAACCGACGACGAAGCTCGGGTTCCTGGACCGGAAGAAGGGCAGGGAGATCACCAGGAAGGCGTTGTCCGACATGGGCATCGACCTCCGCGACGTCGAGCAGCCCGTCGGCACGCTGTCCGGCGGTGAACGGCAGTGCGTCGCCATCGCCCGCGCCGTGCACTTCGGCGCCAAGGTGCTGATCCTCGACGAACCGACCGCGGCGCTCGGCGTGAAGCAGGCCGGGGTGGTGCTGAAGTACGTGGCCCAGGCCCGTGACCGCGGCCTCGGCGTCGTGCTGATCACCCACAACCCGCACCACGCCTACCCGGTCGGCAACCGGTTCCTGCTGCTCAAGCGCGGCCGTGCGCTCGGCTCGTACGAGAAGTCCGAGATCGACATCAACGAGCTCACGAAGCAGATGGCCGGTGGTGCCGAGCTGGAGGCCCTGGAGCACGAGCTGCGGGGTGTGGAGGCGTGACGTCGCTGGAGGTGCTGACCGTCGGCCGGGTCGGGGTCGACCTGTACCCCGAGCAGTCGGGCGTGCCGCTGGCCGACGTCAGCACGTTCGCCAAGTCGCTCGGCGGCACGGCGACCAACGTCGCGGTCGCCGCCGCACGGCTCGGCCGCCGGGCCGGTGTGCTGACCAAGGTCGGCCCGGACGGCTTCGGGACCTACGTGCGGCGAGCACTGGAGGGGTTCGGGGTGTCGCCGGCACACGTCGGCACGTCGCCGGACCTGCTGACGCCGGTGGTGTTCTGCGAGCTGAACCCGCCCGCCGACCCGCCGCTGCTGTTCTACCGGCTGCCGACCGCGCCGGACCTGACGCTGACTGACGCCGACGTGCCGTGGGACGTCGTGCGGGACGTGCCGCTGCTGTGGGTGACCGGCACCGGCGTCTCCGCGGAACCGGCCCGCGCGACCCAGCGGAAGATGCTGGAGCACCGCGGCCGGCGCACGCACACCGTGCTCGACCTGGACCACCGGCCGATGTTCTGGCCGGACGTCGAGACCGCGCGCACCGAGATCGGCTGGATGCTCGACCACGTCACGGTCGCCGTGGGCAACCGGACCGAGGTCGAGGTCGCCGTCGGCACGTCCGACCCGGACGGGGCCGCTGACCGGCTGCTGGCCCGCGGGTTGTCGTTGGTGCTGGTCAAGAAGGGTGCCGACGGCGTGCTCGTCGCCACGCCGGAGGGCCGCTGGACGGTCGCGCCGAACCCCGTCGAGGTCGTCTGCGGGCTCGGCGCCGGTGACGCGTTCGGCGGGTCGCTGGCGCACGGCCTGCTGTCCGGCTGGGACCCGGTGCGGATCGCCCGCTACGCCAACGCGGCCGGCGCGTTGGTCGCGTCCCGGCTGGCCTGCGCCGACGCGATGCCGGACGAGAAGGAGATCGAGGAACTGCTGTGATCACTGATGGGCAGTGGCGCGAACTGCTGTGGCGGCGCGCGGAGGACCCCGGTTCGATCCGGCGGGCCTACCAGTCGCGCAGGCGCAGGCAGACGTTGCTGAACGGCAAGTCCACGCTGTTCCTGGTCGCGGCGGACCACCCGGCGCGCGGTGCACTCGGCGTCGGCGGCGACCCGCTGGCGATGGCGGACCGGCGCTCGTTGCTGGCGCGCCTGCTGACGGCGCTGGCCAACCCCGACGTCGACGGCGTGCTCGGCACGCCGGACGTGATCGAGGACCTGCTGCTGCTGGACGGCCTGCACGAACGCGTGGTCATCGGATCGATGAACCGCGGTGGCCTTGCCGGTGCCGACTGGGAGATCGACGACCGGTTCACCGCGTACTCGGCGGCGTCCATCGCGACGTTCGGCCTGGACGGCGGCAAGATGCTGCTGCGCCTGGTCGACTCGGACCCCGGCACGATCCCGACGCTGGAGGGCTGCGCGCGGGCCGTCACCGAACTGGCCGAGCACGGCCTGATGGCGATGGTGGAACCGTTGCCGTACCAGCGCGACCACAACGACAAGCTGGTGCTGCAGAAGGACGCCGCCGCCCTGTCGCGCGCTTCGGCCGTGGCAGCGGGGCTGGGCTCGACGTCCGCCTACACCTGGCTCAAGCTGCCCGCGCCGGGCGAACCCGAGGTCGTGCTGGACACGACGGCGCTGCCCGCGCTGGTGCTCGGCGGCGTGCCGTCCGCGAACCCCGAGGACGACCTCGCGTCGTGGGGCCGCTCGCTGCGCCACGACGCCGTGCGGGGCCTGGTCGTCGGCCGCGCGCTGCTCTACCCGCCGGACGGTGACGTGGCCGCCGCCGTCGCCGCTGCCGCCGAAGTCCTCCGCGCCGCGAAGGGGATCACCGAATGACCCTGCACCGTCCACACGGGACGCTCTCGACGCCGTCCGACGTCGTCTCGCTCGCGCCTGCGGACGCGGGCTGGACGTACACCGGTCTGCGGGTGCTGCGGATCGAGGCCGGCCACGCCCGCACCGTCGCGACCGGTGAGTTCGAGGCGTTCGTGCTGCCGCTCGCCGGATCGCTCGTGGTCGAGGTGGACGACGAGCGGTTCGAGCTGCGGGGCCGCGAGTCGGTCTTCACCCGCGTCACGGACTTCGCCTACGTGCCACGCGACGCGACGGTCGTCTTGTCCAGTGTGGACGGATGCGAGGTCGCGCTGCCGATGGCGCGCTGCGAGAACCGGCTGACGCCGAAGTACGGTCCGGCGGAAGGTGTTCCGGTCGAGGTGCGCGGCTCCGGCAACGCCACCCGCCAGGTCACGAACTTCGGCGTGCCGGGCGTGTGGGACCACGCGGACAGGCTGAACGCGTGCGAGCTGATCACCCCGGACGGCAACTGGTCCTCGTACCCGCCGCACAAGCACGACGCCTCCGCGCCGTGCGAGGTGGAGAACGAGGAGGTCTACTACTTCCGCATCGCCGACCGGGACGGCGTCACGCCGTCGCGCACCGGTTTCGGCTTCCACCGCACGTACACCGACGACGGCACGATCGACGAGGACGTGACCGTGCGCGACGGCGACGTGTTCCTGATCCCGCGCGGCTACCACGGCCCGTGCGTGGCCGCGCCCGGTTACCCGATGTACTACCTGAACGTGCTGGCGGGGCCGGGTGCCGAGCGTTCGATGGCGTTCTGCGACGACCCGGCGCACACCTGGGTCCGCGACAGCTGGGCGGCGCAGGAGCTCGACCCGCGCTGCCCGGTCACGACCGCAGAGGGGCGGACCAAGTGAAGCTCACGACCGCACAGGCGCTCGTCCGCTGGATGCTCGCCCAGCAGACAGAGCTCTTCGACGGCACCCGCGCACCGCTGTTCCCCGGCGTGTTCGCGATCTTCGGCCACGGCAACGTCCTCGGCATCGGCACCGCGCTGGAGGAGGTCCGCGACCGGATTCCGGTGTGGCGCGGCCACACCGAGCAGGGCATGGCGCTGGCCGCCGTGGGCATCGGCAAGGCCACCCACCGCCGTCAGGTCGGCGTCGCCACGTCGTCGATCGGCCCCGGCGCGTTGAACATGGTCACCGCGGCCGGCGTCGCCCACGCCAACCGCCTGCCGCTGCTGTTGCTGCCCGGCGACACCTTCACCGGCCGCGCGCCGGACCCGGTGCTGCAGCAGGTCGAGCACTTCCACGACCCCACGGCCACCGTGAACGACGCCTTCCGCGCCGTCTCCCGCTACTTCGACCGCATCACCCGGCCCGAGCAGCTGCTGTCGACGTTGCCGCAGGTGGCCCGCGTGCTGACCGACCCGGCGGACTGCGGCCCGGTGACCCTGGCGCTGCCGCAGGACGTGCAGGCCGAGTCCTTCGACTTCCCGGAGTCGCTGTTCAAGCCGGTCGTCCACCGCCTGGTGCGCTCCCGCCCCGACCTGCACGCGCTGGCCGACGCCGCTCACCTGGTCCGCTCGTCGGCCCGCCCGCTGCTCGTGCTGGGCGGCGGCGTCCGCTACTCCGGTGCCGCCGGCCGCGCCCTGCGGTTCGCCGAACAGCACGGCATCCCGGTCACCGAGACCACAGCGGGCCGCACGCTGGTCCCGCACGACCACCCGCTGCACGCCGGTCCCCTGGGCATCACCGGCTCGACCTCGGCGAACGTCCTGGCCGGCGAGGCCGACCTGGTGCTCGCGGTGGGCACCCGGCTGCAGGACTTCACGACCGCGTCCTGGACCGTGTTCTCCCCGGACGTGAAGCTGGTGTCGCTGAACACGGCCCGCTTCGACGCCGTGAAGCACGGCTCGTCCGCCCTGGTCGCCGACGCCGACGAGGGCCTGCGCGAGCTGACCGACGTCCTCGGTTCCTGGCAGGCCCCGTCGCCGTGGGCCCAGCGCGCGGCCTCGGAGCGTGCGAAGTGGGACGCCCACATCACCGCGCTGCGCACCCCGTCGGCAGGCCTGCCCACGTACGCCCAGGTCGTCGGCGTGGTGAACGAGGCCAGCGGCCCGACCGACTACGTGCTGACCGCGTCCGGTGGCCTGCCCGGCGAGCTGATCGGCGGCTGGCGCGCCACCGGCGCGGCCACCATGGACGTCGAGTACGGCTTCTCCTGCATGGGCTACGAGCTGGCCGGCGCCTGGGGAGCCGCGATCGCCCACACCTCCGGTGTCGTCACGACCCTGCTGGGCGACGGCTCGTACCTGATGCTGAACTCGGAGCTGTTCTCCGCGTCCTTCGCCGGCCACGGCTTCGTGGCCGTGGTCTGCGACAACGACGGCTACGCCGTGATCCACCGCCTGCAGACCGGCCAGGGCGGCACCGGCTTCAACAACCTCTACGCCGACTGCCGGTCCACCCACGCCGCACCGCCCCGCACCGACTTCGCGGCACACGCGGCGGCCATGGGCTGCGCGGTGTTCCCGGTCGACTCGCTGGACGAGCTGGACGGCGCCTACCGCAAGGCGCGCGAGGTGGCGGTCGGCGAGCAGCGGCCCGCGGTCGTGGTGATCCGCACGCACCCGTCGTCGTGGACGGAGGCCGGGGCGTGGTGGGAGGTCGGGGTGCCGGAGACCTCGCACCGGGCGGAGATCGCGGCGGCGCGGGAGGACGTGCTGGAGGGCAAGGCCAGGCAGGTCCGCTATCTGACCTGATGACCGGTTCGGTGTCTCAGCGTCACGCCCAGTGACTGAGACGACGCCGCTGCCGGGAACAACACGCCGAGCGGCTCCCTTGAACATTTAGTTAGGTCTACGAACGTTCAAGGGAGCCCCCGTGAGCTTGCTGTTCTCCCCGCTTACCCTGCGGGGCGTCACGCTGCCCAACCGCATCGCGGTCAGCCCGATGTGCCAGTACTCGGTGGACCAGGAGGACGGCGTCCCGACCGACTGGCACCTCGTCCACCTCGGCTCGCGCGCCGTCGGCGGGGCCGGCCTGGTGATCGCCGAGGCCACGGCCGTGGTGCCGGAGGGCCGGATCTCACCGCAGGACACCGGCATCTGGAACGACGAGCAGGTCGCGGCCTGGTGCAGGGTCACGAGCTTCATCAAGGCGCAGGGCAGCGTCCCCGGCATCCAGCTCGGGCACGCCGGGCGCAAGGCGATCGGCGACTGGGTGCCGGTGGCGCCCACGACCGAGCCGTTCCCCGGTGGCAACCAGCCGGAGAAGATCACGAACCACACCGGGGTCGTCAAGGCGTTCGTCGAGGGGGCGATCCGGGCGCTCGCGGCCGGGTTCGAGGTGATCGAGATCCACGCCGCCCACGGCTACCTGCTGCACCAGTACTACTCGCCGCTGACGAACGAGGGCAGCCTGGAAGAACGCATCGCCGTTCCGGTCGAGGTCACCGCCGCCGTGCGGGCAGCCGTCGGCCCGGAGGTGCCGGTGATCGTGCGGATCAGCGGTACCGACTGGGTCGACGACGGCTGGACCGCCGACGACAGCGTGGTGCTGGCGACGGCGCTCAAGGCCGCGGGTGCCGACCTGGTCGACGTGTCCAGTGGTGGCAACACGGCGCAGGCGGAGATCCCGGTCGGGCCCGGCTACCAGGTGCCGCTGGCTGAGGCTGTGCGGCGCAAGGCGGACGTGCCCACGGGTGCGGTCGGCCTGATCACCGAGGCGAAGCAGGCCGAACAGGTGTTGAACGACGGTGCCGCCGACCTGGTGCTGCTCGCACGCGAGCTGCTCCGCGACCCGTACTGGCCACTGCACGCGGCACAGCAGCTGGGTGTGGAGGTTCGAGCACCGAGGCAGTACGCCAGGGCGTTCTGAGCAGGCCTGACGAGGTCAAGGGTTGGGTGGCCTCGATCAGCCACCCAACCCTTGAACCGCGTCAGGCTTGATTCAGCGACGGTAGTCGTCGTAGTCGTCGTACGGGTCGTCATGGCGCTCATCGCCACCACTCCCGTTCGGCGACGTTTCGCCACCAGACAGCTCTCGCTGCAGCGCAGCGAAGTCGGTCTCATGAGAGCTGTATTTGAGCTCCCTGGCGACCTTCGTCTGCTTGGCCTTCGCTCGGCCGCGCCCCATGGCTCGACCCCCTCGCACAGGGACGGGGGCGGCCGGGGGAACGGCGGCCCCACTCGTCTCGACAACTAGTTCCTGGTAACTACCGTACCGTGCCGATGGGGTTCCTCGCGACGCGGTAGGCGTGACACGCACCGCCAAATCTCCCAGCCGCCCCCGCGTGGGAGGATGCACAGGTGCCCAGACCGTTCGTCGCCTACCTCAGGGTGTACGAACCGTTATCGGTTCTGGACGCGCCGCTGGCCGATGAAGTGCGAAAAGCCCTGGACAGGGGCCCTGTCGCCCGCGCGGAGGTCGGTGACCGAGAGCGAGAGCTGTGGTTGCGCTCACAGTTGGCGAAGAAGTTGCTCCCGGGCGGTTCGGACCTCGACGTGATGACCATCAGCCCGGCCGAGGTGCCGACGTCCGACGCCGCGCGTGTCGGGCCGGGACCCCTCGTCTGCCCGCTGGACCTCAGGGCCCGGTCCGCGGCGGCCCTGGTGGGCTTCCTGGCCTCTTCTCCGCCCGTTCTGCAGGACGCGGCGCTCGGCGCGGCACCGGAGACGGTCCGGTCGCGTGCGTCCGCCGTGCTGGCCGAGCTGTCCGCCGGGGCCGTGCACGTGATCTCCACGACGTGGACGGTGCCGCTGCCGTGGTTCGCCCTCGTCGACCCGGCCCAGCGCCGGGTGGTGCTCGCGAGCGCCCAGGACGACCCGGAGCGGCAGGTGTCCTGGCGGGTTGCCATGGCCGACGCCCGCCGGCGGGTCGCGCGGGCGTTGAAGGTCGTGAAGAGCGCGCTGGGCGACGACGGACCGGCCAAGGTCCTCGCCGACACCGGCCGCTGGTTGGAGCACTTCCACCCGCACTCGGCGGTCGAGCTCGACTACGGCGGCCTGGTCCAGCTGCTGAACGACGTGGACCTGATGGAGGACTCCTCCGCGGCCGACGTGAACGCCGTCGTCGACGCGCTGGAGACCGGGGACGCCGAGGAGGTCGCGCTGCGCTACGAGACGCTGCGCGAGTTCTGGGGCGAGCTGGCCCGCCGCGAACGCCACGGCTGAAGCAGCGCCCACCCGGCGGTCGACGCCGCGGCCGCGAGCAGCATCGCCGCGGGCCACCCCACGTGCACCGCGACCCAGGCCGAGACGGCGGGCGTGACCGTCGCGCTGAGGTAGTTCGCGCTGTTCTGCATGCTGATCGCGGTCGCGCTGCGGCCCTCCGGCGCGAGCTCGCCCGCCTCGGTGACGGCGAGCCCGTTCCACGCCAGCGCCACCACGGCGGTCGGCACCAGCACCGCCACGAGCACCGGCACCGGCGCCCGGTCCAGCACGGCGGTCAGCACGAACCCCACCGCCATCGCCACGGCGAGCACCCGCAGCGGCCCGACGCGGCTGCCCACCCGGTCCGACCAGACCCCGGCCGCCAGCCGGCCGGCCCCGCCCAGCGCCTGCGCCACGCCGAACACCACGGCGGCGGTCGTGACGGCCAGCCCGCGGTGCTCGTGCAGCAGCGGCACCAGCAGCGTCGCCGCGGTGAACTGGGGGACGACGAGGAGCCCGCTGGCCGCGGTGAGCCGGATCAGCCGCGGGTCCCGGAGCACGAGCCCGTGCGCGCCACCGCCGCGGGTGGCACCCGGTGGTTCGCGGACCAGCAACGCCACCGCGAGCGCCACGAACGCCGTCACCGACGCCAGGACGACGAACGCCACCGGCACGCCGGAGGCGAGCGCGATGCCGGGCAGGAACGCGGCGGTCAGCGCGGCGCCCAGCGGGGTCGCCGTCTGCCGCACCCCCATCGCCAGCCCGCGCCGGCCGCTGGGGAACCAGGACATCACCGCCCGGCCGCTGGCGGCGTTCACGCTGGCACCGAACAGCCCGGCGCCGAGCAGGGCCGCGCCCGCGAGCCACGCGTCGCCGACCGCCACCCCGAGCAGGCAGGCCGCGGCGCCGGCGCCCCCGATGGTCATCGCGAGCCGTTCGCCGCGCTTGTCCGCGAAGAGGCCCCACGGCACCAGCGCGATCATCGTGCCGAGGTTGACCGCGCCGAGCAGCAGTCCCACCTGGGGCAACGTCAGGCCGAAGTGGTCGCGCAGCTGGGGGCTGAGGGCCGAGAGGCCGAGGAAGACCGCCGCGTTGGTGCCCTGCGCCAACGCCCCCACGAACAGCACGACCCAGCGGTACCCCATGGGGGCACGCTAGGTCCGCCGCTCAGAAAGTGGAACGACTCTCCCAGATGCTGGGAGTCAGCTCTTCCGCCGGTGGTGACCGCGCTCCGCGGCCAGCAGCTCGTCCACGGACGCGCTCCCGCGCTGGTAGCGGGACGCGATCTCGGCGTTGAGCCGGTCCACGACCACCTGCACCTCGCGCCGCCGCACCGACACCGAGGCCTCTTCGGAGATGAACGTCTCCAACACCTCACCGAGGCGGTCGTCGGACAGCTTGCTCACGTCGGAGAGGTCGACATCGGAAATCAGCGCTTCCACGTGCCGTTGATGCGCATCAGCACGTGAGGGCTCATGGGTCTGGTACCGGCCGAGGCCGGTCGCCGGCCCGACGGCGTTCGTGGAGAGGATCGTGGCCAGTTGGTCGACCACCGCCGAGCCGCCGGAGCTGCGGCGCTGCTGTTCGGCACGCACGATGTCGATCCGCGCGTGCAGCAGCCGCCGCAGGTAGGACAGGTCGGTTTCCTCCTGCGCTGCTTCGTCGCGGAGTTCGCGCACCTCGACGAGCGGGCGTTGCTCGACGCCCTCCGTGTAGTCGGGAGCGAGCACCCGGTCGATTCGGCGGCGCCCGCCAGGACGCACCTCGATCACGTGTCCATCCTGCGGTAGATCCTCCTCAGCCGCCAACAGATCCCTTGCACCGAACTTGTCTCAAATCTGCACGCCCAGCACCTTGCGCGCCTCGTCGGGCGACAGCGGCGGCCGCTGCGCGATCTTCGCGAGACCCGCCGCACGGGCGACGAGCTGTGCGTTGTCCCGCACCGGCACGCCTCGCGAGTAGCTGGTCGTGTCTTCCATACCCACGCGGAGGTGCCCACCCGCGCCCAATGCGGTGAACATCACGGGAAGAGTGGTCCGGCCGATCCCGGTGGCGGAGAACGTCGCCCCGTCCGGCAGGGCGTTCACCGCGGCGACCAGCGTCTGCGCGTCACCGGGCATGCCGCCGGGCACGCCCATGACGAGGTCGACGTGCACGTGCCCGCCCGCGGGCAGGCCGTGCTGGTCGAGCAGCCGCTTCAACGACGCCAGCTGGCCGATGTCGAAGATCTCGTACTCGGGCACGATGCCGCGTTCCTGCATGCCCTTGTGCAGCGCGACGACGAACTCCCAGCGGTTCAGGAACACGTCGTCGCCGAAGTTGACGGTCCCCATCGTGCAGGACGCCGAGTCCGGCATCGCCTCCAGCACGCGCAGCCGGTGCTCCTCCGGGTCGTGCACCGACCCGCCGGTGGACAGCTGGACCACGAGGTTCGTCTGCTCGCGCAACGCGGCGACGGTGGCCTTCAGCAGCCCGAGGTCGAGCGACGGCTTCGCGTCCGCGCCGCGGACGTGGACGTGGATCATCGCCGCGCCGACCTGCTCGCAGCTCCGCGCCGTCGAGACCAGCTCCTCCAGGGTCACCGGGAGCTGGGGGACGTCGGTCTTCGCGTGCTCCGCTCCGGTGGGAGCGACAGTGATGAGCGTGCCCAGGGACATAGGCGCGACTGTAGGGGCTCAGCCCCTCAAGTTGCGAACAGCTTCCCTGCCCAGACCGGGCGTGTCCGGCGGCACCGAGTCGGGGTCGATGCGGGCGGCCGCCTGGCGCTCCCCGTCACCGGCGACCAGCTCGGACTCGACCGGTACGGACCGCTTGACCAGCGCCAACGCGATCGGCCCCAGCTCGTGGTGCTGCGCGACGCTGCCCACCCGGCCCACCACGCGGCCGTCCAGGAGGACCGGGTCACCGGTCTCCGGCTGCCCGTCGGCAGAACCATCCAGGTGGAGTAGGAGCATGCGGCGGGGCGGCCGTCCCACGTTGTGGACCTTCGCGACCGTCTCCTGGCCGCGGTAGCAGCCCTTGCTCAGGTGGACCGCCGGCTCGACCAGGTTCACCTCGTGCGGGATCGTGCGCTCGTCGGTGTCGACGCCCAGCCGGGGCCGCAGCGACTCGACCCGCAGCGCCTCGAAGGCGAAGCTGCCGGCCGGGCGGGCGCCCGCGCCGGTGATCCGCTGCCACCACGCGGCCAGCTCGGCGCGCGGCACCAGCAGGTCGAACGCGCCCTTGCCCGGCCACGACGTCCGCCGCACGAAGCCGTCGCCCAGCGCGGCGACGTCCGCGGGCACCGGCACGCCGAGCTTCTCCAGCAGCGCGGCCGCGTCCGGGCCGATGACCGTCAGCAGCGCGAGCTCGGCCGTGGCGTCACGTGGCTCGACCTTCGACCAGAAGACCATCTTCTTCAGGTACGCGAGCAGGTCGTCGACCTTCTCCACGTCCAGGAACACGGTGCCGCCGACGTTCGCGACGACCATGTGGTGCTCCAGCCGGCCCTGCGCGTCGAGGATCAGCGCCTCGGTGCCGGCGTTCTCGCCGAGCTGCTCGAAGTGCTGGCTGGTGAGCTGGTGCAGCCAGGTGAGCCGGTCCTCGCCGGGCACGGCGATGATCCCGCGGTGCGAGCGGTCCACGACGACGACCGAGCGCGCGGCCGAGCGTTGTTCCGCGAACGGGTCGCCGTAGTGCCAGGCGACGCCGGCGTCGGTCGACTCGTCGGGCGGCGGAACGGCTCCTGGGAGGCTCACTCGGTCTCCTGCTCCTGCTTCAGGCAGTCGCGGCACGTGCCGGACAGCGCGAGGTGGCTTGCATCAAGTTCGAACCCGTCGCGCTCCCGCAATGTTCCGACCAGCGGGTCGAGCAGCTCACACGGGATCTCGTCGATCCGGCCGCAGGAGTGGCAGACCAGGTGCACGTGCTGGTGCTCGTCGACGGAGTAGCTCGGCGCGCCGTGCCCGAGGTGCGTGTGCCGCACCAGCCCGAGCCGGTCGAGCAGGTCGAGCGTGCGGTAGATCGTCGTGATGTTGACCGTCGGCGCCGTCTCCTGGACGCGCTGGCAGATCTGCTCCGGGGTCGCGTGGCCCAGGACCCTGACGGCGTCCAGCACGAGCTGGCGCTGCGGTGTCATCCGCATGCCGCGGTCGTGCAGCGTTTTGCGCAGGCCTCTTGCGGTCTCCACAGCCCTGATGTTAGTAGGCTCACGCCATGCGCGTGCTGGCACTGCTCGACGGAACCCTTGCCGACCCCGACGCCCCGCAGATCCGTGTCGACGACCTCGGTCTGATGCGCGGCGACGGCGTCTTCGAAACCATCCTCGTCGTCGACGGCAAGCCCCGTGAGCTGTCGCCGCACCTGGACCGCCTGGAGCGGTCGGCGGCCATGCTCGACATGCCGGTCCCGCCGCGGCCAGAGTTCGAGCGCGCGGTCGAGCTCGTCATCGCCAACTGGACCGGTGGCGGCGAGTTCGCGCTCAAGCTCGTCTACACCCGCGGTGTCGAGGGCGGCGACGGCACCGGCACCGGGTTCGCGCTGGGCATGGAGATCGGCCCGAAGGTGCTCAAGCAGCGCGCCGAGGGCCTGTCCGCGGTGACGCTGGACCGCGGCATCGAGGCGGACCTCGCCGACCGCGCGCCGTGGCTGCTGCTGGGCGCCAAGTCGCTGTCGTACGCGATCAACATGGCCGCGATCCGCGAGGCCGAGCGCCGCGGCGCCGCCGAGGTCATCTTCACGACCTCCGGCGGTTCCGTGCTGGAGGGCCCCACCTCCACCGTGGTCCTGGTGCGCGGCAAGACGCTGGTCACGCCGCCGTCCGAGCTCGGCATCCTGCCCGGCACCACGCAGTACGCGTTGTTCCGCGCCGCCGAGCGCGCCGGCTGGACCGTGCTCGTGGAGCCGGTCCAGACCGGCGAGCTCTACGACGCCGAGGGCGTGTTCCTCGCCTCCAGCGTCCGCAAGATCACGCGGGTGACCACGCTGGACGGCAAGCAGCTGCCCGACTCGTCGGCCCTGCTCACCGAGCTGCAGGGCCTGTACGAGTCGGAGTACTGAGCTACCTCAGCCCGGCGTCGACCGCGGCCAGCAACGGGCCGCGGTCACCGGACATCTCCCAGAACATCGCGCCCAGCAGGTTCTTCGACTTGAGCCACGCGGTCTTCTTCTGGATCGACCACACGTCGTCGAAGGTCCACCACTGGTTGCCGGTGTAGCAGGACGTCGCCACCGCCACCTCGTCGTGGAAGACGGTGCAGTTCGGCACCGACGCGACGAGGTTGGCGTACCCGCGCGTGCCGGACTCCTCCGGGAACTGGCCCGGTGCCGCGCCACCCGCCTGCTGCCACTCGCCGTTCTTGCCGCCGTTGACCACGTTCTGCCAGCCGCGGCCGTAGAACGCGAGCCCGAGCGTGATCTTGCGCGGCGGCACCCCCGCGTCGAGGTAGGCCTGCACCGTGCTCTCCACGCTGAACTTCGTCGGGTACGGGTCGTCCGGGTCCGGGTACAGGTTGCCCTGGTGGCCGGTCCGGTTGGGCTCCCACGAGTTGTCGCTGCCGGAGCCGTGGAAGTCGTAGCCCTGGACGTTGAAGATGTCCATCGACTGCGCGACCCGCCCCAGCTCCCAGCCCGCCTCGATCTTGGCCGGGTCGGCCGGCGTGAACGCGGTCAGCTGGTAGCGCTTGCCGGTCGTGGCGCCGTAGGCGTCGATCTGCCGGCGGAACTCCTCGATCAGCAGGGTGTTGTTGACCTTGTCCTGCGGACCGAAGTGGTTGCCCGCGTGGCCCTCCGCGCCCGGCCACTCCCAGTCGAGGTCGAAGCCGTCGAAGATGCCCGCCGCCGTGCCGGGACCGCCCGCGCCGTTGTAGACCGGCAGGTTGCCCTTGAGGTAGACGTCGATGCACGACGACACGAACTTCTTGCGCGCCGCGTCGGTGGCCGCGACGTCGGAGAAGTACTTGGAGTACGTCCAGCCGCCGAGCGAGATCAGCACCTTCAGGTCCGGGTGCTTCACCTTGAGCTTCTTGAGCTGGTTGTAGTTGCCGCGCAACGGTTCCCAGCCGCTGTCCGCCACACCGTCGACGGACTGGGCCGCCGCGAACGGCCTGCTGTAGTCGGCTTCCGCGTCACCGGCGCCGTCACCCTGGTTCGGGTCCTGCGGGTTCGGGCTGGTGCCCTTCGTGACACCGTGCAGGCACGTCAGGTTGACCGGGTCGATGTTGCCGAACGCGTAGTTGACGTGCGTCAGCTTCGCGGCGTCCATGTCCTTCACGAAGTACTGGCGTCCGTAGATGCCCCACTGCACGAAGTACCCGACACGGGCGTAGCCGCCGACGATGTCACTGGTGCGTTCGTTCACCGCGTTGCTCGCGGCGGACACGTTGTCGTAGATGTCCCGTGCGCGCACGGTGAACGTGTAGTCCGTGGACGGCGCAAGGCCACTGACGACCGCGGTGGTGCCGGAGACCGTCTGCTTCACGGTCGAGCCGACGTAGACGTCGTAGTTCGCGACGCCGCGGTTGTCGGTGGACGCGGTCCACGCCAGCGTGACGCTGCCCGCGTCCTTCGCCGTGGCGCGCAGGGTGCCCGGCGCGGTCGGCGGGGTCGTGTCGTCGGCGGGGTTGTTGGTGGTGACGGCCACGGCCGTGCTCGGAGCGCTCTGCGTGCCCTTGGTGTCCTTGGCGCGCACGGTGAACGAGTACGCCGTGTTCGGGTTCAGGCCGGTGATGATCGTGGACGTCGTGGTGGAGCTGCCGGCGAGCGTGCTGCCGTTGTAGACGTCGTACCCGGCGATGGGCAGGGAGCCGGGGTTCGACGCGGTCCACTGCAACGTCACCGTGCGCGTGGTCTTCGTCGGCGAGGTGAGGCCCGTCGGGGTGCTCGGCGGGGTGTCCGCGCTGCCGTCGCAGTTCGCGTTGTTGATCCGGCACGTCACCGGGTCGACGTTGGAGCTGATGGCGAACGTCGGGCTGTACGGCTCGGTGCTGCCACCCGCGGCCACGGTCTTGTTGTAGTGCAACGGGGTGATGGTGACCTGGTTGCCGTTCTGGCTGACGGTGCCGTTCTGGCCGTTGCCTGCCGTCACGCCGTTGGGCAGCGTGAGGGAGATCGACCAGTCGCTCACCGCGGCGGTGGTGTGGTTGCGCACGACGAACTTCGCCGCGCCACCGGCCACCGAGTACTCGGCGGTGAGCCCGGTGGGCGCCGGTGCGGGGTCACCGCTGCCGTCGCACGCCATGCCGTTGATCGTGCAGGCGGTCGGGTCGGCCGCGGCGCTCAGCGTGAACGTCGGGCTGTAGGGCTCGGTGGTGCGCCCCGCGGGGAGGTTGGCGAGGTAGAACGCCGGGGTGAGCGTCACCCGCGTGCCGTTCTGGGTGGTGGTGGCGTTCTGGACGCCGCTCACCGTGACACCGGTGGGCAGGTCGAACTTGACCGACCAGCCGTTGAGCGCGGCCGTGGACGCGTTGGCGACCACGAGCTTGGCGCTCGTGCCGGTGCGGGTGAAGGTCGCGGTGATGCCCGTGGCGGCGTGTGCAGGGACCGCCAGGGCTGTTACCGCGACCAGAATCGCTAGGAGGGCAGGGAATCGGCGCATGCGGAACTCCAGTTTGGTGAAGGTTCCGCGGCGGCCTGGTGGATACCGTATTTGGTCTGGACCACTTCCGTCAACGCCGTGGTCCTCAGTTCCGCGGCAGGAACCTCACCGTCGTGCCGGGCCTGGCCTGGCCGAGAAACCGCAGGTGAGCGTTGTCGACGACGCCGATGACGGGGTAGCCGCCGGTCGTCGGGTGGTCGTTGAGGAAGACCACGGGCTGCCCGTTCGGCGGCACCTGGACCGCGCCGGTGATCATGCCCTCGCTGGGTATCTCGCCGTCACGACGATTCAGAACGGTGCCCCGCAGTCGCACGCCGACCCGGTTGCCGCGGTCGCTGACGGTCCAGGAACCCCGGCGCAGCTGGGTTTCCGCGTCCTCGAACCAGTCGTCGCGCGGGCCGAGCAGGACGGGAACGGTGATGGTCTGCGGTGCGTGGAACGGCGGCACGACATCGGCGCCGGTCGCCGGGTTCGGGGCGCCGAGCTCCAGGACGTCGTTGTCCCGCAAGGGTTCTGGACCGATTCCGGAGAGCAGGTCGGTCGACCGGCTGCCCAGCTCCGCGCGCGCGTCGATGCCGCCCGAGACGGCGAGGTAGGTGCGCAGGCCGGTCTGCGGGGTGCCGATGACGAGGGTCGCGTTCGCCGGCACGTGCAGCGGCTGGTGCGAGTCGGCGAGCCGGCCGTCGACGCGGACCTCGACCGCGGGACCGGTGACGGCGACCGTGCAGGAGGAGTGCGCTTCGAGGTGGAGACCACCGAGCAGCAGTTCGAGGCCGGCGGCGGTCTCGTCGTTGCCGACCAGCCGGTTGGCGAGCCGCAGCGAGTGCGGGTCGACGGCACCGGACGGCGGCACGCCGAGGTGGGCGTTGCCGGGGCGGCCGAGGTCCTGGACGAGCGCCTGCGGGCCGGTGCGGACGATCGTGACGCGGCGGCTCATGCGACCACGAACCTGACCTCGTCGCCGGGCGCGAGCAGGGCCGGTGTCTCGGCCCCGGGGTCGAACAGCGTGATCCGGGTGCGGCCGATCAGGCGCCAGCCGCCGGGGGTCGCACGCGGGTAGGCGGCGGTGAACTCGCCGGCGATGCCGACCGACCCGGCCGGGACCTTCGTGCGCGGCGAGTCGAGCCGGGGTTGCCGGAGCACCTCCGGCAACCCGGTCAGGTAGCCGAAGCCGGGGGCGAAGCCGCAGAACGCGACCTCGTAGGTGGCGGCGGTGTGCAGCTCGACGACCTCGGCGGTGCCGATGCCGGCGGTCTCGGCGACGAGGTCGAGGTCCGGCCCGTCGTAGGTGACGGGGATGGTGACCTGGCGGGACTCGGTGGCGGGCGCCCTGGTCAGGTCGACGTTCGCGAGCACTTCCCTGACCCGCGGCAGCGCACCCTTGACGAGCACCGTCCTGGCGGCCGGGACGAGCTCCTCGACTCCGGGCAGCCCGTGCAGGGCCGCGCGGACGGCCGCGACCTCGGTCAGCGAGTCGACCTCGACCAGGAGTGCGTCAGTACCGCAGCGCCGCAGCAGCATGGACCCATGCTACGGGGAATCGTGGGATTGTTGAACAATCCCACGACCCCGGCTTCAGCGTGTCGCTCAGCCGACGATGCGCTGGAGCTGCGCCGACGCGTGCGCCTGCATCGGCTGCCCCATCATGGCGCGCTCCTCGACGTAGGCGAGGTCGCCGTTGACGATGCCGTAGAGCCGCTGGGCCGCGGTGACGTCCTTGGCGGTGGCGGTGCGGATCAGCGCGTCGGTCTGGAACTCCCAGGCCGTCTGCTTGATCGGCTTGCCGTAGTACATCTCGATGATGCCCGTGTTGTGCGTGAGCAGCACCTCGATGGTGTCGTCCGGCTGCGGGCGCCAGAACCCGCTCTCCCGCGCCGCCGGCCTGATGACCTCGCCTGCCTCGTTGAGCAGCCACGACCGCGCCTCGTAGACGAGGAACGGCCGGCCGTCGTGGGCGAACGTGATCTGCTGGCCGAAGCGGAACGGGCCGTCGATCGTCGGGTAGACGACCTCGCCCTCACCCCGCCACACACCCACCAGCGGCAGCACCGCGAGCAGGGCGTCGTTCAGGTTCGCGCCCTCCCGCAGGTTCGCTGTGTCGCCCGGGATGGGCATGTCGGTGAACTGCGGCAGGTTGCGGGCACGCGTCGCCTCCGCGCGCTGCTCGGCCAGGCGGATGGCCTCGTCGCCGCTGGTCATCGCTGGTCGGAGTAGAGCCGGTACACGACGTAGGCCGAGAACCAGACGACCGCGATGGTCACGAGCACCAGGAGTCCGGTGAAGATGTGTTCCACCGGGAAAGGATATCCCGGGGCGGCTGACGTGCAGGATTGTGGTGGTGGACGACACGGCTCACGCCCCGCGTGAGCCGCGGCTGTCGCGGCAGGCCTGGACGGCGAAGGGCCCCGGCAGTGGCGTGACTGCCGGGGCCCTCCTGCTCGAAGCGTCAGGCGACCGCGATCTCCAGCGAGTGCACGCCGGGACCCGAGGCCGCCACGTCGGCCTGCCCGTTGCCGGTGCGGTGCAGGGCGCGGACGGTCCAGCTGCCCGGCGCCGCGAAGAACCGGAAGTCGCCCTCCGGGGAGGAGACGACCTCGGCCGTGAACTCGCCGGTCGAGTCCAGCAGGCGGACGAAGGCGCCACCGACGGGGGTGCCGTCGGCCACGACCTTGCCCTGCAGGACGGTCTCCGAGGACGAGACGTCGATCGCGCCGCCCTGGACGGGCGCGCCGCACGAGTCGCTCATGGTGATCAGGCCTCCTTGCCGGAACCGAGCTCGATCGGCACGCCGATGAGCGAGCCGTACTCCGTCCAAGAACCGTCGTAGTTCTTGACGTCTTCGTGGCCGAGCAGCTCGCGCAGGGCGAACCAGGTGTGCGAGGAGCGCTCGCCGATGCGGCAGTACGCGATGGTCTTGCGCGAGCCGTCGAAGCCGGCCTCCTCGTAGAGGGCGCGCAGCTCCTCGTCGGACTTGAAGGTGCCGTCCTCGTTGGCGGCCTTGCTCCACGGCACGTTCACGGCCGAGGGGATGTGGCCGCCGCGCTGGGCCTGCTCCTGGGGGAGGTGGGCCGGGGCGAGGAGCTTGCCGGAGAACTCGTCGGGGGAACGGACGTCCACGAGGTTCTTGTTGCCGATGGCCTCGACGACCTCGTCGCGGAACGCGCGGATCGAGAGGTCCTGCTCCTGGGCGGAGTAGGAGGTGGCCTCGCGGACGACCTCCTCCTTGTCCAGCGGACGGCCGTCGAGCTCCCACTTCTTGCGGCCACCGTCGAGGAGCTTCACGTCGTTGTGGCCGTAGAGCTTGAAGTACCAGTACGCGTAGGCGGCGAACCAGTTGTTGTTGCCGCCGTAGAGGACGACGGTGTCGTCGTTGGAGATGCCCTTGGCGGACAGCAGCTTCTCGAAGCCCTCGCGGTCGACGAAGTCGCGGCGCACCGGGTCCTGGAGGTCGTTCTTCCAGTCGATCTTGACGGCGCCGGGGATGTGGCCGCCCTCGTACGCGGTGGTGTCCTCGTCGACCTCCGCGAAGACGACGCCGGGCGTCTGGAGGTTCTCCTCGGACCAGGCTGCCGAGACCAGCACGTTCTCACGGCTCATCGAAGTTGCTCCCATTTAAGGTTCAGTGCTTGTTCATTGGGGACGGGCGAGGGCGGGTGCGTACCGGCGCAGCAGCAGGTACATCTCGCACCCGAGGCACAGGCCGAAGGCGGCGTTGAGGAACGCGGCGACCAGGGCGAGGCCGGTGGCGACGGTGCCGAACGTGGGGTAGCCCGCTGCGTAACCGACGGTGCCGAGCAGCGCGAACACGAAACCGACGCCCTGGGCGAAGCGCAGCGGGGCCGCTTCCTCGCGTTCGGTGGTCGGGGTGATGCGCGGCTGGACGGCGTACCGGTAGACGTGGCCCCACGGGTTGAGCTTCAGCGAGATGAACGCGCACATCGCGAAGAGCACGGTCTGGGCGGCTAACAGGCGCCACCAGCCGGTGAGCAGCACGATCGCGAGGACGACGGTGGTCATCCAGGCGGAGAAGCGCGGTCCACGCGGGTCTACAGGGGCATCTTGGGGCACGACGACCTCCGGACATTCGGACGAGGGGTGATTCAGTCCGTCAGAGGTGGCTGGTGGGCGTCAAGCGGCCCAGTCAGCTCGTCGTGCGACACAGGCTGCTGCGCACGCGGCACAGATCAACCGCGCGTCGCTTCGTGAGCAGCATGGTCATGCCAGCGAGGGTAGTACCCGATCCCTCGGTCCGGGAGATATGTCCATCAGGTGGAACAACGCAGGTTCACTCAACCGGACTAGGCCGATTGCGCGCCCAGATGTGGGCGCAACGCCGCCAGCAACGTGTCCCGTTTCGGCACCCCGCCGACCCGCAGCACCTCGGTCCCGTCGGCGGTCAGCGCCAGCGTCGTGGGCGTGCGCATCACGCCGAGCCGTGCGGCCACGTCCGGCAGGTTCGTCACGTCCAGCTCGGCGTGCGTGAGGCCGTCGGTGCGGTCGGCGAGGTCGCGCAAGATCACCTTGGCGTGCCGGCACGGTGCGCAGAACGTGGTGGAGAGCTGGACCAGCGTCACGCCCGGAGCGAGCAGTGCGCGCACGGGCTCCGGCAGGTCGACGGCCCGCGCCGGCTCCTTGATGCGGCCCTCGCGGACCTTGAGCAGCACGCCGATCGCACTGGCCACGGCCAGCGCGCCCAGCAGCGCCCACACCCCGGTCATCGTCCGGCCAAGGGTACGTCCGTGACGATGCCGCTCAGGGTGAACGCGCCGTTCTCCACCTCGACGGCGGTGGGCTTCGCACCGAACGGCAGCGCGCCGGGGTCGATCTTGATCGCGAGTGCGTTGCGCAGCTGCGGGACGAGCTGCTTGAGCGACGCGTCCTCCAGCTCGATGTCGTCGACGGTGATCTGGATGGCGCCGTCGACGAGCGCGATCTGGCCGTACGCGGCGACCGTGATGGTCTTGCCGGCGAGGTTCGTCTGGCCGGACAGCTTGATCGCGGCGGTCGTCTTCTGCTTGGGCGTCTCCGGTGCCGCGGGCGTCGGAGTCGTGGTGGTCACCCGGTTGTCCGGCTCGATCGACAGCTTGTCGAACGGCGTGACCTGGTTCGCGAGCCGGTTCAGGTCGAGCGCCTTGATCCGCACCTTGCCGTCGACCTGGTCGATCGTGGCCTTGGAGACGTTGCCCGCCAGCAGGTCGCCCAGCTCGACGCGGGTGTGCAGCAGGTCGGCCTCGACGTCGAGGTCGCGCAGCTCGATGTCCTTCTGCTCGTCCTTGATCGGCACGCCGTAGGCGTCGATCTCCACGCGCTGGTAGTCACCGCGGATCGCCTGCAGCACGAACGGGAAGCCGCTGATCCGGACCGACGGGTCCTCCTTGAGCTGCAGCTTCTCCCGCATCCGCTGCGCGATCTGGTACTCGGCCGCCGCGGCCAGTGCGAAGTCGGCGGCCACCAGCAGCACACCGAGCACGAGCACCGCGATCACGAGGAACTTGCCGCGCCGCGACTTCCGCTTCACCTTGCGCGTCTGTCCAGAGTGCCCTGCAGTCATCCCTCGTCCTCGACGTTGCCGGCGGTCCAGGCCGCCATCCGGTCTACCAGGTCAGGAGTCGTCGCCGATTCCGCGTGCCGCATGCCCGGTTCCAACCACAGCCGCGCATGTCCGGAGGACGCGCGGTGCAGCGACTTGGCGTGCTCCGGTCCGAAATAGTGGTCCAGCTCACCGTGCACGAGCAAAAGCGGGGTCGGTGCGATCCGCGAGACCACCTCCAGCGGGCTCTCGGGCACCTGTACCCACGGGTCACCGAGCCGAACCCCCATCGCGCGGGCGGCGAGCTTGCCGTGCGGCTGTTCCAGCAGCCAGTGGACCCGCCGCATCGGCGCGGTCTCCCGCGACCACCACCGCGCGGGCCCGCTCACCGCGACCACGGCGTCCGGCTTCGCCTCCCCCAGCGCCGCGTGCCGCACGACGATCGACGCGCCCATCGAGAACCCGACCGTCGCAACGCGGGTGTAACCCAGTTCACGTGCCGTCCGGACGGCCGCCTCCACGTCGTGGACCTCGTCGGCACCGACCGTGCAGCGCCCGCCGGACTTGCCGTGACCCCGGAAGTCGAACGCCACGACACCCCCGTGCCGGGCGAACCGGGCGAGCACCCGTGCCACGTAGGGCTTGGTCACGTTGTTCGTGAACCCGTGTGCCACAACGAAAGCGAGGGGGCCTTCACCCTTGTGGTGGACGCCGTGCAGACGCACGCCGTCGTGTGACATGGATGTAACAGGCGTGACGCTTGTGGAAACAACTGTGAGCACGGCTTCTTGACCTGGGACTTTCTCGGGGTGCACCGGTATTGTCTCCGTCATCCGCAGGCAACGGGGCCCGGTCACCGTACGCCGCTGGTCTGGTCGTGGTGACCGACCACGGCCGACTTGGAGGGCGCCGCGATGAGCATCGACGTGCTTCTGCTGACGACAGACCCCGACCCGGAGGCGGTGCTCCCGGCTCTGGCGCTGCTCCCGCACGCGGTCCGCCCGCTGCGTCCTGAGGTCTCCGCGCTGCTGGAGGCGGGCCCGCACGACATCGTGCTGGTCGACGCCCGCACCGACCTGGTCGGAGCGCGGTCGCTGTGCCGCCTGCTCGACTCGTCCGGCGTGGACGTCCCGGTCGTGGCCGTGGTCACCGAGGGCGGGCTGGTCGCGGTCAACTCCGACTGGTCGGTCGACGAGATCCTGCTCCCGACCTCCGGCCCCGCCGAGGTCGACGCCCGCCTGCGCCTGGTGCGCTCGCGCCGCGGCACCACCCAGCCCGGTGGCGACGGCGCGCTGCAGCTCGGCGACCTGGTGATCGACGAGGCCACCTACACCGCGCGGCTCAAGGGCCGCCCGCTCGACCTCACCTACAAGGAGTTCGAGCTGCTCAAGTACCTCGCGCAGCACGCGGGCCGGGTGTTCACCCGCGCGCAGCTGCTGCAGGAGGTCTGGGGCTACGACTTCTTCGGCGGCACCCGCACGGTCGACGTCCACGTGCGGCGCCTGCGCGCCAAGCTCGGCCCCGAGCACGAGGCGCTGATCGGCACCGTGCGCAACGTCGGCTACAAGTTCGTCCGGCCGCCGCGCCCCGGCTCGTCGCGCCGCGCGTCCGATGTGGAGATCGCCGACTCCGTCCGAGTCCTGGATGACGAGTTGATCGCGCGGTAGGTTCGCCGGTGTGGCGCAACTGAGCTGGTTCGACGAGCTGACGACCGACCAGGCTGCGGAGGTCGCGCAGCTGCTGACCGCCGCGGAGGCGACCGACGGCGTCGCCCCGGTGGGCGAGGCGGTCAGGCTGCGGATGCGGCCGGGCGCCACGGGCAGCAGGCACCTGCTCGCCCGCGTCGACGACCGGCTCGCCGGCTACGCGCACCTCGACCTGCTGGGCGACTCCGGCGGCCACCAGGTCGCCGAGCTCGCCGTGCACCCCGAGCACCGCCACCGCGGCGTCGGCGCCGAGCTGGTGTCCGAGCTGCCCGCGCGGAACCTGCGGATCTGGGCCCACGGCGGCCACCCCGACGCGGACCGCCTCGCGGGGAAGCTCGGTTTCGACAAGGTCCGCGAGCTGCTGCGGATGCGCCTGCGGGTGCAGGACGACCTGCCGGAGCCCCGGCTCCCCGAGGGCGTGGTCATCCGGGCGTTCGTGCCCGGCAAGGACGAGGCCGCGGTCGTCTACGTGAACCACCGCGCGTTCGACTGGCACCCCGAGCAGGGCGCGATGTCCATCGAGGACGTCCGCGCGAAGGAGCAGGAGCCGTGGTTCGACCCGGCCGGGTTCCTGCTGGCGTTCGACGCGGAGGACCGGCTCGTCGGCTTCCACTGGACGAAGGTGCACACCCCCGAGCTCGGCGAGGTCTACGTCGTCGGCGTCGACCCGGACCGGCAGGGCGGCGGCCTGGGCAAGGCGCTGACCCTCGCGGGCCTGCGGCACCTGCGCGACCAGCGGGTCCAGGAGGTCATGCTCTACGTGGAGTCGGACAACACCGCGGCGGTGCGGGTCTACACCAAGCTCGGCTTCACCCTGTGGGATGCCGACGTCCAGTACGCGCGGTAGTCAACGTACCGTCACAAAACGCATACGCGCTGGTCACGCAGTCACTCTTTCGGCCGTGTGACCCGTCACTTCCCGTTCGGTGTTCACCTCCCGTTCACCCGGTCTAGGTGGTCTGTCCACTCTGGCTACCTACCTTCCGAAGCGAGCGGCGACGTCCGTCGCGAAACCGCTAAAGCTTCCGCAAGGTGGAGGACCAAGGTGAAGATCCAGCGGCACGGCGCCGTGCTCGGCCTCGTCGCGGCCAGCGCGCTTCTGCTCGGTGCGTGTGGTTCCGACAACAACACGGGCGCGGGTGGCAGCACGAACACGCCCGCCGCCTCCGGTGTCGAGTGTGGCGGCAAGACCAAGCTGAACGCCGAGGGCTCTTCCGCCCAGAAGAACGCCGTCGACGCGTTCGTGCAGGCGTACCAGGCGGCTTGCCCCGGCACCGACCTCGCCTACAACCCGTCCGGCTCCGGTGCCGGCGTCAAGAACTTCAACGCGGGCCAGGTCGACTTCGGCGGCTCCGACTCCGCGCTGAAGGAGGGCGCCGAGACCGAGGCGGCCGCCAAGCGCTGCCAGAGCAACCCGGCGTGGAACCTCCCGCTGGTGTTCGGCCCGGTCGCGGTCGGCTACAAGGTGTCCGGCGTGGACAGCCTGGTGCTGGACGCCAAGACCACCGCCGCGATCTTCTCCGGCGCGGTCAAGAAGTGGAACGACCCGGCCATCAAGGCGCTGAACGGCTCCGCGAACCTGCCGGACAAGGACATCGCGGTCATCTACCGCTCGGACGAGTCGGGCACGACCGACAACTTCCAGAAGTACCTGAAGGTCGCCGGCGGCTGGACCAAGGGTGACGGCAAGCAGTTCAAGGGCGGTGTCGGCGAGGGCAAGGAGAAGTCCGCCGGTGTCGCGCAGGCCGTCGGCTCCATCGACGGTGCGATCACCTACGTCGAGTGGTCGTTCGCGCAGGACAACAAGCTCTCGATCGCCAAGATCGACTCCGGTGCCGGTGCGGTCGAGCTGACCGCCGAGTCGGCCGGCAAGGCCATCGACGGCGCGAAGGTCAAGGGCGAGGGCAACAACCTCGTCCTCGACCTCGACTCGATCTACGGCTCCAAGGCCGCCGGCGCGTACCCGCTGCTGCTCGCGACCTACGAGATCGTCTGCTCGAAGGGCTACGACGCCGACACCGCGAAGGCCGTCAAGGCGTTCCTCACGGTCGCCGCGACCACGGGCCAGCAGCAGCTCGCCGACGCCGGCTACGTGCCGCTGCCCAAGGCGTTCCAGGACAAGCTGCTGACCGCCGTGAAGGCGATCGCCTGAGGTTGATGCGAGACTTCGACCAACGCTGACGCGATGAACGATCCCGTCGTGGCCAAGCGCCCCGCCCGCACCGGTGCCGCCGGTGCGGAGCGGGGCGTTGCGGCTGCTCCCCACGCCTCGGAGGCTCCGATTCCCCCGACACCGGAAGCTCCAGAAACCCCTAAGGCACCGCACGTTCGGCCCGGTGACCGCATCTTCCGCGGCCTGGCGACGGGGTCTGGTGTCTTCATCGTCGTCCTCATCGGCGCGATCGGCCTGTTCCTGATCCTGCAGGCCATCCCGTCGCTCGGGCTGGACAACGTCAACTTCCTGACCAGTCGCGAGTGGAACACCACCGACCCGTCCAACCTGCGGTTCGGCATCCTGGACCTCACGCTCGTCACGGTCGTGGTGGCGGTGCTGGCCCTGCTGATCGCCATGCCGATCGCGCTGGGCATCGCGCTGTTCCTCACCCAGTACGCGCCGCGCAACCTCGCCCGGCCGTTCGCCTACGTCGTGGACCTGCTCGCCGCGGTCCCCTCGATCGTGTTCGGCCTCTGGGGCCTGTTCGTGCTCGGCCCGGTGCTCTTCCCGTTCTCCGAGTGGCTGATCTCCAACCTCGGCTGGATCCCGCTGTTCGCCAAGGGCAACGTGAACGTCCAGCTCGGCGGCACCATCTTCACCGCGGGCATCGTCGTCGCGGTGATGATCCTGCCGATCATCACGGCCGTCACCCGCGAGGTCTTCGAACGCACGCCCACCATGCACGTCGAGGGCGCCATCGCCCTCGGTGCGACCAAGTGGGAGGTCGTGCGCACGACGGTGCTGCCGTTCGGCAAGGCCGGTTACGTCAGCGCCTCCATGCTCGGCCTCGGCCGCGCACTGGGCGAGACGATCGCCGTCGCGATCATCCTGAGCACGGCCACCCAGTCGTTCGGCTGGTCGCTGTTCGACGGCGGCTCGACCTTCGCCTCGAAGATCGCGCTGGCCGCGCCCGAGTTCAACGACCCGCGCTCGGCAGGCGCCTACATCGCCGCCGGTCTGGTGCTGTTCGTGCTGACCTTCGTCGTCAACGCCATCGCGCGCTCGATCGTCGCCGGCCACAAGGAGTACGAGTGAGCACCAACCTCGCCGACCCCACGCGGCTCGCGACGCCGCCGACGTTCCAGTCGGTCAGCGTCTCCCGCCGGCTCAAGAACGGCCTCGCCACCACGCTCGTGTGGGGCGCGTTCGCGGTCGCGATCATCCCGCTGGTGTGGGTGCTCTACACCGTCGTCCAGCGCGGCTTCCCGGTCATCCTCGACGGTGACTGGTGGCAGAAGTCGATGTCCGGCCTGCTGGCCCGCCAGCAGGGTGGCGGCGCGTACCACGCGATCTACGGCACCCTGGTCCAGGGCCTGATCTGCGCCGTGATCTCGGTGCCGATCGGCATCATGGTCGCGATCTACCTCGTCGAGTACGGCGGCCGTTCGAGGCTGGCCAAGGCCACGACGTTCATGGTCGACATCCTCACCGGTGTCCCGTCGATCGTCGCCGCGCTGTTCGTCTACACGGTCTGGATCACGTACTTCGGCCTCGGCCGCAGCGCGCTCGCCGTGTCGCTCGCACTGGTGCTGCTGATGGTGCCGGTCATCGTGCGCACGACCGAGGAGATGCTCAAGATCGTCCCGGACGAGCTGCGCGAGGCCTCCTACGCGCTCGGCATCCCGAAGTGGAAGACGATCGTCAAGATCGTCATCCCGACGGCGCTCTCCGGCATCCTGACCGGCATCATGCTGGCCCTCGCCCGCGTCATGGGCGAGACGGCACCGGTGCTGGTACTCGCGGCGTACGCGCCGTTCATCAACTACAACCTGTTCGACGGCCCCATGGCCTCGCTGCCGTTGATGATGGTGAACGAGCGCAACAACCCGACGCAGGCGGGATTCGAGCGCATCTGGGGCGCGGCGATCACGCTCGTCGTCCTCATCACCCTGTTCAACCTCCTGGCGACCGTGATCTCGCGGGCGCTGGCGCCGAAGACGAAGTGAGCGGGCGGACATGGCCAAGCGACTCGACATCAAGGACCTGAACCTCTTCTACGGCAAGTTCCACGCCGTCGAGAACGTCTCGCTCGCGGTGCCGCCGCGCAACGTGACCGCGTTCATCGGTCCCTCCGGTTGCGGCAAGTCCACGGTGCTGCGGTCGCTGAACCGCATGCACGAGGTCGCGCCCGGCGCCCGCGTCGAGGGCAAGGTGCTGCTCGACGGCGAGGACATCTACGCGTCCACTGTGGACCCGGTCGAGGTGCGCCGCACCATCGGCATGGTGTTCCAGCGGCCCAACCCGTTCCCCACGATGTCCATCAAGGACAACGTGGTGGCCGGTCTGCGGCTGGCGGGCGTGAAGAACAAGAAGCAGCTCGACGAGGTGGCGGAGCGCTCGCTGCGCGGCGCCAACCTCTGGAACGAGGTCAAGGACCGCCTCGACCGCCCCGGCGGCGGCCTCTCCGGTGGTCAGCAGCAGCGCCTCTGCATCGCGCGTGCCATCGCGGTGCAGCCGGACCTGCTGCTGATGGACGAGCCCTGCTCGGCCCTGGACCCGATCTCCACGCTGGCGATCGAGGACCTGATCACGGAGCTGAAGAAGGAGTACACGATCGTCATCGTGACCCACAACATGCAGCAGGCGGCGCGCGTGTCGGACCAGACCGCGTTCTTCAACCTGCTCGGTGTGGGCCAGCCCGGTCAGCTCATCGAGGTCGACGACACGGAGAAGATCTTCTCCAACCCCGGCCAGAAGGCGACCGAGGACTACATCTCCGGCCGGTTCGGCTAAATTGCCGGGCGTGAGCCCGCAGAGCAAGTCCCGCAAGAAGAAGCAAGGCAAGGCACCCGGCCGCCGGCCGGAGCAGCAGTCCCCGTACGGGGCGCTGCTCGAGTCGGCGGCCGTGCTGCGTTCCGAGTCCTGGTTGCTCGCGGACGCCTGGGCGAGCGAGGTCGTGGCGTCGCTCTGGCTGGGGTCCTGGCGGTTCCCGGAGCCGGCCGAGGCGTTCGAGTCCGAGCACGGGAAGCTGGTCGCGGGGGTGCTGCGGGCCGGTGGTGAGGCCGCGCTGACCGCGTTGCGCGCGCTGTCCGGTGTGTCGTCCGGCGAAGCGGCCGTCGAGGCGGCGGAAACCCTTGCCGCGCAGGGCGTTGCCGAACCGTCGTGGTTCGTCGCCGGTGCGGCGCTGGAGTTCCGCGAGGCGTTCCTCGTCACGAACCTGCTCGGTGACGTCGAGGTCGTCGCGGTCACCCAGGAACGCGCGGGTGCCGTGGAGACCGTGCTCTTCATGCGGCAGCCGGTGCTGGGCGCCACCGCGATCGAGCTGTTCGCGACCCCGGACGAGGGCACCACCGCGTTGCTGGAGGACATGATCTCCTCCGCGCCGGGTGCGTTCCGCGACCGGATCACGCCGATGAGCGCCGAGGAGGCGTTCAGCCGGGTGTGGCCCGACATCGAGCTGTTCTGGAACGAGGAACCCGACGAGGAGGCCGAGGCCGGTCTGCTCGACGACGACGAGGAGGCGCGGCACCCGATCCAGCTCATGGCGCTGGCCGAGGCACGGGTGCGGGCGCTGGTCCCCGACGACTACGAGATCCCCGAGCGGCCCGACCGGACCGACGAGGTGGTCGAGGCGTTCCTGGCGTCCGAGCACGCCACCGCGCTGCCGGACGCGGAGCTCGCGAGGGCGCTCGCGCGCGTGCTCGCCGGGGAGGCCACCGAGCAGGACCGCGACCCCGTGGCGTACGGGCCCGCGTCGCTGACCGGTGTGCTGATCCTGGCCGTGGCGGCCCGGCTGCACGTCTCGGACGAGGACCTGGCACTGCTGCCGGACGTCGTGCGGGCGTGGGCGTACTTCACCGCGGACGCGCGCGATCTGCCGCGCGAGGAGGCGCGCGCCGCCTGGGACGCGGAACTGCCCACCGTGCTCGCCGAGTTCTCCGAGGCCTACGCCGATCCGGAGCTCGAGGCTGAGCGCGACGGGCAGCTGCGCGGGTAGCCGTACCTGAAGTTTTCTAGAGGTCGTCGTCGCCACCGTAACCGGGCATCCGGCCGGTGACGACGAAGACGGTGCGCTTGGCGACCGACACGGCGTGGTCGCCGTAGCGCTCGTAGAAGCGGCCCAGCAGGGTCACGTCCACGGCGGCCGCGACACCGTGCTGCCACTCCTTGTCCATGATCACCGAGAAGAGGTGGCGGTGGATGTCGTCCATCGCGTCGTCCTCCTCTTCGAGGGAACGGGCGCGGGCGACGTCCCGCTCGCGGATGACCAGGGCGGCCTCCGTCGCGAGCTTGACCGCGATCCGGCCCATCTCGGTGAAGTACGGCTGGACGTCCTCGGGGATCGCGGACGCGGGGTGGCGGCGGCGCGCGGCCTTCGCCACGTGCAGCGCCAGGTCGCCCATCCGCTCGACGCTCTCGGCCGCGTGGATCACCGCGAGCACGGTGCGCAGGTCGGTCGCGACGGGGGCCTGCAACGCGAGCAGCGCGTAGGACTGCTCCTCGATGCTGGCGCGGACGTCGTCGACCTCCTGGTCACCGCTGATGACCTGCTCCGCCAGACCGAGGTCGGCCTGCAGCAGGGCAGCGGTCGCGTTCTCCATCGCCTCAGCGACCATGCCGGTCATGTCGGCCAGTCGTTCGGCGAGCTGTTCTAGCTGGTCGGTGTAGGCCTCGCGCATGGGGCTCAGCCTACGGTGCGACCATCGCGGCAGCGACATGCCCGAGTGAACCGCGGGTGAACCCCAGGCGAATCACTTCGCGCAGGGGTCCTGGCCCGCGTTCACAATGGACAGATCACCCTGGTTGCCCGCGCTCTGGTTCTGGTTCTGCGCGGGGGCGTTCCCACCCGTCTTCGGGTCGACCACCTTGTCGTCGAAGTCGGAACCGAGGACGAGCATCACCGCGCCACCCATCTCCGGGGCCTCCACCAGCTCCGCCTTGGGCACCGCGGCCCGCAGCGTCGCCGCCTTGTCCTCGAAACCCCTGGCGTAGCGGATGGTCGTCTTCGCGGCCCGCTCCGTCGCGTCGCCCTTGAAGGACACCTGGAAACCGACGCCCTGCAACGCGTCCGCGGTGCGGCCGGCAACACCGTCGTTGTCCGGGTCGCCGTTGAGCACCTGGATGAGGACGCTCTTCGGGTCGATCACCGTGCCCTGCTTGGGCGCGGAGCTCTGCTCACCCGGCTTCTGCTCGGCCGGCTTCTCCAGCGGCAGCGGCGTTCCGTCGATGATCGACTGGAAGAGCCTCTTGACGCCGTCCTTGTCCAGCCGCTCGATGTTGTCGTCCGGGATGTTGATGAGCTTGTTGTCGTCGGTCCAGTGCGGCATCGTCACGAACGACACCCGACCGGCTTCCAGGCCCTGCAACGACTGCCCGAGCTCCAGCAGCTGCGCGACACCGATGTTGTCGCCGACCGTCGACCTCGTGAAGGCCTTGATGAAGTCGTTGAGCCTGCTGGGGTTCAGCAGCACCTCGCTCGACAGGGCCGTGCGCAGCATCGAGGACATGAACTGCTGCTGCCGCGTGATGCGCGCGAAGTCCGAGGCGTCGTCACCCTGGACGTAGCGGGCGCGCACGTACTGCAGCGCCTGGTCGCCCTTGAGGACGTGCTTGCCCGGCTTGTCGATCACGACGCCGATCTCGTTGTCCTTGATCGGCTTGGACGTGCAGATCTCGACGCCGCCGACGGCCGTGGCCATCTCGCGGAAGCCGTTGAAGTCGATGCTGACGAAGTGGTTGATCTTGAGACCGGTCAGCTGCGTCATCATGTTGGCGACGCACTGCGGTCCGCCCTCGGCGTAGACGCTGTTCGCCATGACGTCCTTGGCCGGTGCCAGCGCGTCGCCGTACTCGCCGTTGTCCGAGTTCCAGCTGCGGCAGTCCGGCCGGTCGACGCGCACGTCCCGCGGCAACGACACCACGACCATCCGCTTCCGGTCGGCCGGGATGTGCGCCAGCATGATCACGTCGGACCGGGCGCCCTTCTCGGTCGCCGTCGTGCCGACGTTGTCGCCCGCCTTCGCACCCGCCCTGGTGTCCGAGCCGACCAGCAGGAAGTTCTCGTCACCGAGCTGCTTCTCGGCCTGCTGCACGGCCTGCGAGTTGCCGCCGAGCGCGTCGATGTCCCTGAACTGCGAGTCGGCCCACTGCATCGCGCCCCAGCCGATGCCGGTGGACGCGAACACCACGGCCGCCGCGGCGATAGCACCGACCTTCGCCGTGCGCATCAGCTTGCGCTGCTGCGGCGTCCGTCCGGCCGGACCGGCCTTCTGGTCGTCCTCCGCGCCGACGACGACGGGGTCGGCGAACTGGGTCGCCTCCTCGTCCTCGCCGTCACCGTCGTTGAGCCACGGCATGAGCTTCGCGCGGCGTTCCTTGCGCTGGCGCTCCTGTTCGAGCAGCTCGTCGTGGACGGCCGAGAACCGCGCGAGCGTGTGGTCCACCTCGCGGCGCTTCTTGACCTCCTCGCCGATGGCCTCCATCTCGGTGGTCAGGCTCATCGGGTCGATGTCCTCGCGCCGTTCCACCTTGGCCACACCCGCCGGGGCGATCTGGGTGGCCTCGGGGCCCTTGTCCTGCGTCGCGTCGTCCTCGGGGGCACCGGCGGGCCGGTCGGCGACGTCGCCGCCACCGAGCCGGTCGGAGACACCGCCGGGAGCGGGCCGCGGCGCGCTGGACTCCGCACGCGTCGGCATCGGGTGCCGGCCGGTCACGTCCCCGGTCGCGGGCCGCTCACCCGGAACGGGCGGACGCGGGATCCGGTTCGCCGAGGGCGCCTCGCCGGGGAGCAGCCTGCGCGGCGCACCCTCCGGTGCCGGGGGCACCGCGTTCGGGTCGGGGCGCCGGATGCTGTTGGACGACGGTGCGTCGCCGGGGTGCCTGCGCGGGCCGCCCTCGGGAGCGGGCGGGCGCGGGATGCCGTTGGAGGAGGGCACGTCGTGCCGGAGCGCCTCACCGGGAACCGGTGGCCGCGGGATGCCGGTGGACGAGGGCACGTCGTGCCTGCGCGGTCCACCGTCGGGCGCCTCACCCGGAGCGGGCCTGCGGCCGTCCGGTGCGGGCGGACGCGGGATGCCGTTCGACGACGGCGCGTCGCCGGGAGCGAGCCGCCTGGGCGCACCACCGGGACCGTCGAGCCGGCGCTGCACGCCCTCGGCGTCCGCGGGAGCACCCGGACCGGGACGCCGCATCGTGCCGCTGGGGGGACCGTCCTGGCGGCGCGGCGCACCGGTCACGTCACCGGGCCGGACCGCGGGGTCCGGGCGCCGCTGCGCACCGGTCGCCTCGCCGGGCCGGGGTCCGCGCGGGACGCCGTTCGGGTCTGCCGGGGGCTCCGGTCGCCGGACCGGTCCGCTCACGTCACCGGGACGCACGCCCGGTGCGTCGGCCGGCGGAACGGGACGGCGCACCGCACCGCTCGCCTCGCCCGGCCGCACGCCGGGAGCCGGTCGCCGCGGGGCGCCGTTCGCGTCCGGCCGCGGTCGCATCCCGGTCTGCTCGCCGACGGGCGGCGGGGTCTGTGCGGGCCGTGGTCGCGTTCCGGTCTGCTCACCGGTGGGCGGTGGGGCCTGGGCAGGTCGCGGTCGCGTTCCGGTCTGTTCGCCGACGGGTGGCGGGGCTTGCGCAGGTCGCGGTCGCGGTCCGGTCTGCTCACCGGTGGGCGGCGGGGTCTGCGCAGGTCGTGGGCGCGTTCCCGTCTGCTCGCCTGCGGGCGGGGCCTGCGCGGGCCGCGGTCGCGTTCCGGTCTGCTCACCCGGACGGACACCGCTCCGCGGCGGTGCCGGGGGCGCTGCCTGCGGCGGGTTCCGGTCCGGTCGCGGCCGGGCACCGGTCTGCTCGGCACGGCGGTCACCCGGCGCCGGGCGCGCGGGCGCACCGTTCTGCTCGGGTTCGGGCCTGCGCCGCCGACCGGTCTGGTCGGGTGCCTGGCCACCGGTGAAGCCCTGCGGCGGAGCGGGTTGCCGCTGGTCGGCGGGCGGCTCCTGCAGCGAGCGGCGGCCGGTGGCCGCGGGCGGGTTCTCTGGCAGAGCACGCCTGCCGGTAGTGGAAGCGTCGGGCGAGCCGGGCGGGACGGGCCGGGGGATGTCCGTCCTGCTGTGCTGCTCGATGAGGTCCGAGACGCTCAGGCCCCCAGAGCCATCCATCGAGCGACGTCTACGGCCGGTCGGCTGGTCGTGCTGGGGATCCTGATCACCGCGGGAAGAGGGGCCGCCACGTCGGGGGTCGTCGGGCACCCAATCTCCCTTCTGGGTCAGAAGCGCTTTAGCGGTTCGCTATTACGAGTTGACGACGACCGGGACACAAGGGTTGCATCACCGGGCGTGTCAGTTGCGCCCGCGATACTACGGATGTAGCCGTCTTCTGACGACCACTCCGGGTGATACGAGTTCGATCTGTACGCGATTACGCGCAGTCCGCTTGCCCTGAACGGGTGAGCTGGGTCACTCAGCAGTAACCGAGAACACGTGTTTCAGCGACGGCACGCCGCTCGGAAGCGGCACCGGCGAGGCGAACCCGGCCGTCCGAACGGTACGCCACGGCGTTGCGGCCCGACTGCTTGGCCGAGTACAGGAGGCTGTCGGCGCGCAGCAGCTGCTGCTCGGCGCTGACCGGTGGCCGCTGCGGAGCCTCGTCCGCGGGCGGTTCGTAGGCGAGACCCGCCGAGACCGTCACGCGCAGCCCGGGAGCGATCTCGTCCCAGGGGTGACGCTCGACACGTTCTCTGGCCTTCTCGGCCACCTCGACGGCCGCGGCGGCGTCCACCCGCGGCAGCACGAGCACGAACTCCTCACCGCCGTAACGGGCGCAGAACGCACCTTCCGGCAACCCCTGCTGGAGCAGCTCCACCACGCGCTGGAGCACGCGGTCGCCGAGCAGGTGGCCGAAGGTGTCGTTGACCTGCTTGAACCAGTCGAGGTCGATCAGGGCGATGGCGAGCCCGTGCCGGCACGCGCCGTGCTCGGCCAGCAGGTCCATCAGCCGCTGGTCGAGGTAACGGCGGTTGTAGGAGTCGGTGAGGCTGTCGCGCAGGCTCTGCTCGCGCGCCTCCGCGTGCTCCCGGCGCAGCCGGTCGACCTCGCGGCGCAGTTGCTCGGGGACGTGCGGCTCCTCCTCCTGGTCGGCCTGGACGAGGTCGAGCGCCGAGCGCAGGTGCTGGTAGGCCTGGCGCCACTGACCGCGGGAGGCGAGCAACCTCGCGATGGACTCGTGCAGGCCGACCAGTGCGGGCCCCTGCCCGGCAGCGGCGTCGGCCGGCTCGGTCTCTGCGATTTCGGGTCGCAGCGCGGTCATCGCGATCACCTCCTTACTTGCCAGGTGTCGTCTCCGAAGAGGCGGCGCTTGAGCAAGAAGGACGGGTGGGGGCGGGATTTCCCCCGTCCGGTTGACCGGGGCCTGCTCCGATCCAGTGAGCTTGGGAGATCAACAACCCGCTCAGCCACCGGGACAGGGGGCGAACCCGTAGACCTCGTCGTCGAGGAGCACCACGTGCAGTGATCCGATCTGGCTGCCGACGACCGCGTCCTCCTGGCGCAGCGTCACCGTCACGGCGACGACGTACACGTCCCCGCGTGGGTGGGACTTCTCGCCAGGGGGTGCCCAGTCGGCGTCCATCCGAAGCGTCGACCAGGTCGGTTCGACCTTCAGGGTGGCGCCCCGCAGGTTGCAGGTCTTCTGCTTGAAGTCCGGGTGCTGGGTGTCCTTGAACAGCGCGGCCTGCTGCTCGGCGCCCTCGTCGCCGGCCTTGTTGACCCGCTCGTAGTACTCGCGGAACTTCGCGCGGTCGCCGTCGGACAACGACACCGGCCGCGCCTTGCCCGCGACGGGACCGCCGCAACCCGCGAGCAGCAGCAGGGAGACCAGGAGAACCGCCGCGCGCTCAGCCACCGGAGTGCATCACGTCCGCACCGGCGGGAACGGTCGCGTCCTCGGGGTCGTCCAGCCACCCCTCCGGCAGCACGACCTTGGCGGCGGACCCCTGCCGCCCGCGCGGCCCCTCGGCGTTGGCCGGGAACGGCACGTCCGCGTCCAGCTGACCGATCAGGTCGTCCAGCTCCTGCAGGCTCGACACCATCGCGAACGCCCGCCGCGTGTCCCCGCCGACCGGGAACCCGTGCCAGTACCAGGCCATGTGCTTGCGCAGGTCGCGCAACCCCTTGTTCTCGCCGTCGTGCGCCGCCAGCAGCCGCGCGTGCGTGCGCAGGACCTCGGCCACCTCGCCGAGCGACGGCCCCGGCGGCACCTCCTCGCCCCGGAACGCCGCCTGCAGATCGCGGAACAACCACGGCCGCCCGAGGCACCCGCGCCCGACGACCACGCCGTCGCACCCGGTCCGCGCCACCATGTCGAGCGCGTCCTGGGCGCTGAAGATGTCGCCGTTGCCCAGCACCGGAATGCTCGTCACGGCCTCCTTGAGCCGCGCGATCGCACTCCAGTCCGCCTTGCCCGAGTACCGCTGCGACGCGGTGCGCGCGTGCAGCGCCACGGCCTGCGCACCCTCGTCCTGCGCGATCCGCCCCGCGTCGAGGTAGGTCAGGTGGTCCTCGTCGATGCCGATGCGGAACTTCACGGTCACCGGCATGTCCCCGGCGTTGCGCACCGCGGCCCGCACGATCTGCCGGAACAGCTCCCGCTTGTACGGCAGCGCCGCCCCGCCGCCCTTGCGCGTCACCTTGGGCACCGGGCAGCCGAAGTTCATGTCCATGTGGTCGGCGAGATCCTCGTCCACGATCATCTTCGTGGCCTCGCCGACGTTCTTCGGGTCGACGCCGTAGAGCTGCATCGACCGCGGGTTCTCCCCCTCGTCGAAGGTGATCATGTGCATGGTCATCGGGTCCCGCTCGACCAGCGCACGCGCCGTGATCATCTCGCAGACGTAGAGCCCGGCCCCGTACTGACGGCACAGCTGCCGGAACGCGACGTTGGTGATCCCGGCCATCGGCGCGAGCACAACGGGCGGGTCGACGGCGTAGGGGCCGATCTTGAGGGTGGGGGCGGACACGACCACCAGGTTACGGCACTGACCTGGCCGGATCTTCGCCGATGGAGGAAGGCAGCGCCTCCCGCACCGCCACCTGGTGCCGGTACTGGTCACCCCCGCTGCACCCCCGGGTCCACCGCCGGCAGCGTGGGCAGCAGAAGTGCCTGCTGAACGCCGTTTTCCCGGAGCCCGGCCGGATTGTGGTGGTGGTGCCCCGATCGGGTGGCGCACACCCCTTCTGCCAACATGCCACCTGGAAAGGAGACCGAAGCGTGGGGGCGAGTCAGCTGATCAAGACCGGGTTCGAGCTCTTCTTCGAGGAAGGTCCCATCGGCAGACCGACCGGTGGTGACGAGCAGCAGGTCATCAGCGTGCGCGAGGTCGGCTTCCTGGCCATGCCCACCGGTCGGCTGGTCGCGGCCGACCCGTTCGTGCTGTGGCCGGAGGACGCCGAGCCGTTCACCGCGACGTTCGAGCCGGGCAAGTACCCGGTCGCGGTCTCCCTGGTGTCGTGGCTCGACCGCGACGGGTTCCCCGACGTGCGCCAGGGCTACCGGGTCGCCGCCGCCAAGCTGACCGTGCGCGACGAACCCGCCTACGTCTGGGAGCCGGCCCTGGTGCCGGGCGAGCACGTGACGCCGATGCTGCCGGGCCAGCGCTTCGGGTACGAGGTCGAGTCGAGCACCGGCGCGTTCTTCGACCTCTCCGCGGCACCCGCCGTCGACCGGCTCGCCGGCGACGACCAGGGCGGCTGCGAGCTCATCGACGCGCTGAGCGCGGTCGGCGGCGGTCGCGGCCCTGCCAACGTCACCGACGTCGAGTCGGGCCTGAACGTGGTGGCGTTCTCGACCGGCTGGGGCGACGGCGTCTACCCGACGTGGGTGGGCCGCAACGCCGCGGGCGACCCGGTCGCGTTCGTGACGGACTTCTTCGTGATCAACCGGTTCTGAGGGGCTGGTTCGCCCGGTCGCCGCGTTTCGAACGGGGGTGACCGGGTACGCGGGAAGGCGTGAGCGAAGCCGAGGAGTCCGATCAGCACAGGCTCGCGCGCAACGTCAACGAGCTGCTGCAGGAGCTCCGCGTGGCGCAGGCCGGTGTGCAGATCCTGTTCGGCTTCCTGCTCTCCATCGCCTTCACCGACAAGTACTCGACCGTCGGCGCCTACGTCCGCGTCACCCACCTCGTCACCGTCCTGTGCGCCGCCATCGCCGTCGCGTTCCTCACCGCCCCCGCCGCCTGGCACCGCGTGCTGTTCCGCCAGGGCCGCCGCGAGGACGTCGTGTCGTCCGGCAACACGTTCGCGTTGGCCGGCCTGGGTTTCCTCGCACTGGCGATGACCGGCACGGTGCTGCTGCTGGCCGAGGTCGTCGTCGGCGGCTGGCCCGCGATCCTCGTGGGCGCGGTGGCGTTCCTCGTCTTCGCCGGCCTGTGGTTCGCCTGGCCGTTCGCCTCGCGCTCAGCCGAGCGTGCTGACGAACGCGAGCGCCCCTAACCCCACCGCGACCGGCACCGCCAGCACGACCGCCCTGCGACTCGGCCGCGGCAGCTCGCGCAAGGTCCTGACCCCCAGCGGGACCAGCGCGACGCACAACCCGGCCGTGCCCACGACCGACAGCACCTCCGCACCCTTCAGCACCCCCAGCGGCAACAGCCCCATGGCTGCCAGCGCCACCGCCCTCACCGGCCCGAGCACCCCACCCAGGTAGGCGCCCACCGCCAGCACGCACCAGCCGAACACGATCGTGAACGACAGGTAGCTGAACAGGTGCAGGTCCCCGTACCCGTCCGCGACCAGCCGCGTGGCCTCCTCGACCCCGCGGTGCCGCACCGCGCCGAACGCCGCCTGGTCCACGCCCGCGTGGAACGTCCGGGCGAACAACCCCACCATGACCAGCACCCCGCCCCAGGCCGCCCACACCGGCCGCCGCCCCGCGACCCGCCGCGCGACCTCGGCCACAGCGGGCCACATCACCACGTGCCCGGCGAGGAACACCGTGTAGGCCGCCGTCATCAGCCCTGGGTGGTCGGCGGCGGCCCTGAGCTGGTCGGGGAAGAAGAAGTGGAACGGCGACCGCAGCAACGTCCCCACCAGCAGCAGCACCGGCCCGAGAACCAGCGCGACACCGGCGGTCCACCCGTTCGGGAACACCTCGTCCGTCATGGTCGGCAACGCTGCCAGCGCGGCCGTTCCCCGTGATCAGCCCGTGGTCCGACCGCCCGCCTCGGACCACGGTCCGAGACCGTTGTCCAAAAGATTTTTCGAGCGGTCTGTCGATCGGCGTTACCCCAGTTCGACGTACCGGTGGGCGGACGAGCGCCGGATCTGCCGGAGGCGGAATTCGGGTGAGACGAACGCGGCGATGAGGAACACTCGGACCCACCGATGAGTTCTACCTGATCTGCCGGTCTCAACCGGCGTCGACGACGACGCCGGCGGCCTTGGCCGCGACGCGACTGTGCCAGCCAGCTACCTAGTGAGGGCCTGACATGCCTGCTGCGATCCAAGACCGACCGACCGCGCAAGCGAGTCGAACACCACTCGTGGTGCGCCTGCTGGTGCTGGCGACGTTCGTGGTCATCCTCAACGAGACCCTGATGATCAACGCGATCCCGCGCCTGATGGAGTCGCTGCACGTCAGCGAACAGGCCGCCCAGTGGGTCTCCACCGCGTTCATGCTCACCATGGCCGCCGTCATCCCGATCACCGGCTGGTTCCTGCAGCGCGTCACGACCCGCCAGGGCTACCTGATCGCGATGAGCGTGTTCATGGCGGGAACCGCGATCTCCGCGGCCGCGCCGACGTTCACCGTGCTGCTGATCGGCCGCATCGTCCAGGCCGCCGGCACCGCCGTGATGATGCCGCTGCTGATGACCACGCTGATGACCGTCGTCCCCGAACAGGACCGCGGCCGCGTGATGGGCAACGTGACCCTCGCGATCTCCGTGGCCCCGGCCATGGGCCCGGCGATCTCCGGCCTGATCCTGCAACTCGGCTCGTGGCGCCTGCTCTTCGTCGCGGTCCTCCCGATCGCCGGCGCCGTGACGTACTTCGGCCTGCGCCAGCTCACCAACATCGGCGAACCCAAGGTCAGCACGATCGACTGGCTCAGCGCAGCCCTCGCAACCGTCGGCTTCGGCGGCCTGGTCTACGGCCTCAGCCTGTTCGGCGAGGGCACCGACCACCTCGGCCCGACCATCGGCGTCGTCGTGGCCGGCGCCGCCACCATCACGTTCTTCGTGCTCCGCCAACTCCGCCTGCAGCGCACCGGCGCCCCGCTGATGGACCTCCGCACCCTGAGCCACCGCACGTTCGCCCTGGCCCTGATCCTGATGTGCGTCGCGTTCCTGGCGATGATGGGCTCGATGATCCTGCTGCCCCTCTACCTGCAGAACCTCCGCGGCCTCAGCCCACTGGAAACAGGCCTGCTCCTCATGCCCGGCGGCCTCGCCATGGGCCTCCTCGGCCCCACGGTCGGCAAGGTCTACGACCGCCTCGGCAGCCGCCCCCTGGTCCTGCCCGGCTCCATCGGCATCGTGCTTTCGTTGGCCGGCTTCACCCAGATCTCCACCACCATGCCGTACTGGCAGATCCTCGCCCTGCACGCACTGCTGATGGTGAGCCTGGCCGCCACCTTCACCCCGATCTTCACCCTCGGCATGGGCGCCCTGCCCCCCGACATGTACCCGCACGGCAGCTCGATCCTCGGCACCCTCCAACAGGTGGCCGCCGCCCTGGGCACCGCACTGGTCGTGACCGTGATGTCCGCCCGCGCCAGCTCGTTGGTGGCCGACGGGGTCGCGGCCGGTGCGGCTCAGCTGAGCGGCATGAAGATCGCGTTCGTGGTGGCGACCCTGTTGGCCGCGGCGACCATCGTGGTGGCGGTGCTGCTGCCGAGCCGGGCGTCGGCTTCGGCTGGTGGAGGTGTGGCGCACCACTGATCGTGGTGGTTGTTGGAGGCCGACGTGCTGGTTGCACGTCGGCCTCTTTCGTTTTGTGTCTTGCGACGCAAAATCCCCAGGTGCAGTACCTGGAGGTGCGATGGGCCGCCAGGAGTCGAACCCTGAGTCTTAGGAGTAAGGGCACTCGCTTGGCGTTGCTCGCCGATCTTCCGCAACAGTGCCTGCTACCTGCGCGGATGCCATCCTGACCTGAGCACTGTGGACAGTCGATTCATGACGTCTGTCGTCGTTTGTGAGCTTTGAGTATGGGTTGACCCTGACCTATTTGCTTCTGAGACCGTTGATCTGAGGATCGAAGCAAACAAGTCCCATCGACGTGGCGAGCTGCGCCGCGAACGCCGAAGCCTCGTCCGCCATGCTGTAGCGCATCGGGAAGTAGATCAGCGGGCCTCTTGCCTCCCCGAGGAGTGGGCTTGTCGACCAGGGTGAGGTGTCGTCGTCGTCCTTGCTCAGATCTGGCCAACGATCCAGCAGTGCAGCGACGTACTTTGTGATCAGCGGCGTCGGAGCATGCTTGACGCCGAAGCCGGCGTAGCGCTCATGCAGGTCATCGAGCGTCGCTCGGGCGGCTGTGTCGTCCGCAGGACGAGCGCCCTCCCACACAGCAAGGTCGTGGGACATGCCGTCAGAGTGACACGGCGCCCTGACAAACCTGCCCGTTCGCGCGGCCTGGCTTGTTGAGGAACACACGATGTTGGCCGGCCTGGCCGTTGCCCGGCACGTGGAGGCTGTCTGCCCGATTCGGTGGCAAGGCGGCGCAGCCTTCGCGGCAGCCGAGCGCCGTACCTATCAGTTCGCAGTGGCCCGCCGTCATGCCCGACCAACGACTGCTTGTAGCCGCCAAGGGGCGACGCTGAGTAAGATTTCCGCATCGATCGGGAACGCCGCGTAACAGTTCGCAGGTCACAACGGATGTCGGCTGTGTCGACAAGGTTCATGTGTCATCGTGGCGTTGTCGGCGTGATGGAACCGGAAGGAGGTGGTTGTGCATGTTCCCAGCCGAACTCGCGTCGGTGCTTAGCGGCGCGTCAATGGGCCAGCTGGCGCATTGGCGTAAGACAGGCCTGCTCGTCCCGGAGGCTGGCGATTCACCGTGGCGGTACTCGTTTCGTGACGTCGTCGCCCTGCGTACCGTCATGAAGTTGCGCACCGATCTGAGCCTGCAGAAGGTCCGCAAGGCCTTCAAAAACCTACCGGTCTACGACTTCACCGAACACCCCGCCTCGTACGAGTTCGGCTATGACGACAAGACCATCGCCGTTCTGGATGGCGAACAGTGGGTGGATCTTGTTGGTCATCCCGGCCAGCTAAACGTGTTCAGCCTCGCTGACGTGTTCCAGCCGTTCACTACCCTCTCCGGTCGCCCGGTCGCCGACTTCCGGGAACCCCGGAAGCACCTGCGTGTGAAGGGCGGTCTGCTCGGCGGATGGCCCACCATCGTCGGCACCCGCGTCGGCTATGACACCGTCGCCAACCTCGTGGAGGACGGCTCCCTGACCGCTGCCGACGTGCACCACTTCTACCCAACGGTGCCGGTCGAGGCCGTCGCGGACGCGGTCAGCTTCGCTGAGGATGTGGCCGCAGCCAGGAGTGCTGCTGCGTGAAGTTTTTCATTGACGAGAACCTCCCTGGCCCTGTGCTGGTCGGCCCACTCGCCGCCCTGTTCCGCGATCACGCGTTCCGCTCCTGCACCGACGAAGGCCTCAGCGGAACCCTGGACATCCCACTGTTCAGTGCGCTGCGCGACCGCGGTTTCAACGCGATCATCACCAAGGACAGCGCCCAGGTCGCACGCAACGAAGACGAGCGCCGCGCGCTGCATCAGCACGGCCTGCACTGGATTGGCGTGAAGCAGGCCTCGGCAAAGGGCCTGCACCTGGTCTCCGCGTGGACCGCATCCCTCACCGCTGCGATGCCACACATCCTCGACTTAATCGGCAAGGACGCCAACACCCCGCTGATGCTGGGCGTGCGCGGATTCGGCATCGAAGTCGAGCAGCGACTGAACGTCAAGCCGTTGTGGCGCGACGAGTGGGGTCCCTCCTGCTAGTCAGAACGTCGCGGACCAGCTCGGCCACGCGCGGCCGTCCATGACGCAGGACACCTACATGGGTCGGAAGCTGGTCGACCAGCGAGCCGCTGACGCTCTGGAGGACGCGCTCGGAGCACTAAAAGACGATCAAGCGGAAGACGGCGAAGTCGAATGACCAGCGGTTTTGTGTGGGTTCACAGTAGGAGACCAAGGCAAAGCGAAACCCCCAGGCCTGTGACCTGGGGGTTTGGTGGGCCGCCAGGGACTCGAACCCTGAACCCGAAGAGTAAGAGCACTCGCTTGGCGTTGTTCGCCGATCTTCCTCGGCAATGCTCACTACCTGCGGCGATGTGGTCGTAATCTGGTCACAGTGGACAGTCACTTCTCGACATCTGCCGTCGTTTTGTGAGAGTTAAGTATGGGTTGATCTTGATCTCCTGGACCCGCCCACACCCCTGCCGTCGTCCCGACACTGAGCCTCGACGCGGCCGGTGATGCTGGGTCAAGGTACTCGTTCCAGCCTTGACACGGCGCCGCCGGCCGTTGTCATGCTCGCGGCGTCGGGGTGGCTCGGCCTGGTGCTCGTCGAGCGTTTCCGCGGCTTCATTTGGGCCTCATCGGTGGCAAGGCGGCGCAGCCGTCGCGGCAGTCGAGCGCCGTGCCCAGCCGGCGTGTGGTGACCGTGCTGGCGCTCGTCGGGTGCCGGGACGCATCGGGCTCCGGATCGGGTGGGCTGTCAGCTGGTGCCTGAGGTCCGGCGCGCAGCGCCGCCCGGCCGACCGGCGGAGCGAAGCGGATGCCGGGAGTGCCGGGATGGATGTTGGTGCAGCGCCAGACCGCACGCGCCGCCAGCGGCGGCGCCTTGATCCTGTAGAGCCGAATTCGGCAAGGTCCCCTTGGAGTGGAGTGGTGTTGCAGCCCAGGCAGTTCACCCGCGCTCGTCGCTGTAACGGACAGCTACTTCGGGTCAGACTGGCTGTAACAACTAGCGTTGCCTTTGCGACGTGTCAGTGCAAGCTGGTCACCACGGTGAGGCAACTTAGAGGAAGGCGTGGTTTGAGTACTCCGATAGGGTCGAGCACGCGTCGCACGAGTCGATATTGCTCTGACCAGGCGTATTCTCCATGGTCTGCTCGGCTTGATGTTCTGCTCTTGTGCCGCCTGAGGGGAGCGTAAGTCCAATGTCCGAACTTCCTCTCGAGCCGGCCGAGCTTCTTTCTGACTTGCCATCACCGGCTGGACAGGCCGTCGTTGTCTCGGCTCCTGCTATTTCTCTGGGGCCAAAGCTGACGCCAAAGAAGTACATCTATTACTATGACGATGTCGCTTGGGAAGAGTTTGTTCTTGAATGGGCAACGGCGCTTAGTCCCGAGTATTACCAGGTGATGCGCCTCGGCGGTACTGGCGACCTTGGTATTGACGTTGCTGGCTTGGCAACTGAAGATGGTCTCGCTGGAGTTTGGGACTGTTTTCAATGCAAGCACTACGGGAAGGCGCTGATGCCTTCTGATGTATGGCCGGAAATATTCAAGCTGTTCCAGTTTGCATCCGAAGGCCGATATGCGATTCCTCGTAAGTACTACTTTGTGGCACCTCGTGAATGTGGTCCGACGCTAAAGCGATTGCTGGGAAACCCTCCGGAACTGAAGAAGCAATTCATTGCAGAGTTGAACAAGGCCGACGGCGTCCTAAGAAAAGAAAACTTGCGAGAAGATGTCGACCGGGTTCTCGATTTTGTCAGCGGCGATCTCAGTTTCGCAATATTCACCTATGCGCCGATTGATGACGTCGTCCTGACGCACAAGAAGACTCCGTATCATGTGGCACGCTTTGGGGAAGGCCTTCCTGACAGGCCTGCGCCGGAACTTCCGCCAGAATCGCTTGCGAAGCAAGAGGCGCGTTATGTGGCCCAGTTGATGGAAGTTTATGAGGATAAATACCCTGGGGAGTCTTTCACTCCGGAACTTGCGCTAACAGATGAAAGAGTTCGAGAACACTTTCTTCGTCAGCGCGTTGATTTCTTTAGTGCGGAATCTCTGCGCGCCTTCTCGCGCGAAAGTGTTCCGGAAGAAACTTTTGTGTCGCTGCAAGACGAGGTGTACGCGGGCGTAGTGGATATTGCGGAATCTTCATATCAATCCGCATTTCATCGTTTGGCGGACGTCCTGAAGGCTGCGGGTGTGCTTACCCTTACAGCTAATGTACTATTGTCTGTCACTAGAGTTCAAGATCGAAAAGGCATATGCCATCAGCTGGCAAACGTCGACAGGCTGACCTGGAGGCGGGGTGACGTGTCTTGAAAGTTTTAAACAGCCCTGTTGAGATAGGTGTACGAGTCTTGGTTCTATTGAGTGGTGTGTATCCGCAGTCACTCGATATCGGTCATCTTGTCTTCTGTGATCACGCTTTGCTTCACAGTGCGGAGCTTGGTGGGCCGTCTAGCATTCATCCTCGTGTCCCTGCGGCACCCGGCGAGCTTGGTATGAAACGTCGGCTCATTGAGTCTGGTCTTCAAGTAATGGTTAGGGCGGAGCTTGCCGCGGTTGTGGTCGACAGCTCAGGAATATCTTATCGAGCGACAGAAGAAGCGCCCGGATTTATTGATCTTCTTGAATCCGAGTACATCCAGCTGCTCCGGGATCGCGTTGAATGGGTTAGAACTGAGTTTGTGCAGCTAAGCTCGGATGAGCTGAGAATTCGGATGAGTGAGTTCTTCTCGCGCTGGTCCGAGGAATTTTTCAGCAATGAAATAACGCGGTCGGAGTCAGAAGGGACGGCAACGTGACTCAAGTTTTGCTGACTCACCTCACCTTCGCTGGCCCTGGTCGACAAGATGCCACGGTCGCCTTTGGGGATGGGCTCACCGTAATCTATGGCGCCTCTGACACAGGTAAGTCTTATGTGGTGGAGTCAATTGACTTTATGCTTGGGGCCAGTGCGTTGCGGTCCATTCCGCAAGCAGATGGCTACACCCATGTGATGCTGGGTTTGAAGCTTCCTGATGGTCAGCAGGTAACCCTCACTCGATCACCTCGAGGTGGAAGATTTGGGCTATACAACGAAGACCTAAGGACAGTGCCTGAACGTCAGCCTGATCAGATTTTGGCGGCGAAGCACACAGGGAAAAATTCTGATAACATATCGGCTTTCTTGCTTGATAAGCTAGGTATGCTGGGATACAAGCTGCAGAAGAATCAGCGGAACGAGACTCGTGACTTGAGTATTCGTGACCTGGTTCACGTCTGCCTGGTTGATGAGACGCGAATGCAAGCACAAAGATCGCCCGTTCTCGCGACTGGACAGTACGTTTCCGCAACTTCTGAGAAGTCCTTGTTTCGCGTGTTGCTGACCGGTGTTGACGACAGCTCATTGGCGGTTACGTCCAGCTCTTCTGAAAAGAAGCGAGTTAGCAAAGGTAAGATTGAAGTGCTCGACTCCGTGATTGCGGAGCTTGCTCAGCAGGTTTCGCTGCTGGACGATCCTGAAGAACTCAAGGATCGACTAACGCGATTGAACGGGGCGATTGCCGAGTTTTCTGCTTCTCTAGGTCAAATCTCATCCGAGCGCGATGCGGTTGTGAGTGAGCGCAGCGAGATTCTGCGCGAGTACAATACGACTTTGGATCGGCTTGGTGAGGTTCACGATCTACTTGGCCGATTTGGACTTCTTGAGGAGCAGTATCGCTCTGATCTGGCGCGCCTGGACATGACTCAAGAGGCCGGCACCTTGCTCGGCTACTTTCAGTCGGGCGTGTGCGTGTTTTGCGGTGCAGATCCTGAGGATCAGAAGTTTAACGACCATATACACCGCGAGTCCACAAGGTTTGCCGAGGCGGTTCGTGCTGAGCATTCCAAAACATCCGCATTGCTTGATGATCTGCTCATAACGATACGTGATTTGAGTGATCAAAGAGATGAACTTGCCTCGCAGCGTGAGCGTATGTATCGAGCGCTTGATCGTCTTGCGTCACGTATGGCGGAGCTTGACGCTAGGATGGAGCCTATCAGCGAAGAGATGGCGGAAGTTCTGGGGTCTCGTTCCGTGTTAGAGCGAGGAATTGCAATTTTTGAGCAGATATCGAGTCTGGAATCACGTCGAAATAAACTTGCTTCAGAAGGCGTTGATGGCGAAAAGGCTGCTGCCACCTCACTCGATGTTCGCACGCTTCGTGAGTTCACCGACGTCGTGAAAAAGGTTCTAGACGCTTGGAGCGTGCCAGGATTTGAGTACGTAGCGTTCGATCAGGCTGATAGCGATCTAATTGTGGGTGACCAGTTGCGCTCCTCTCGAGGCAAAGGAATGCGCGCCATCCTGCATGCGGCGTTTACGGTATCTCTTGCAAAATATTGTATCGAGCGCGATCTAGGTCACCCTGGCTTCGTCGTTCTCGACTCGCCTGTAGTGACGTATCGCGGTCCCGCCTTTGATGGCGCGCTCGATCCAGATGACGAGTTTATGAGTCTGGGTGTAGCAGATCACCTATACCGACAGCTGGCGGCGGAATTTGCCGGGCAAGCGATTGTAGTTGAGAATGTCACGCCGCCGGCGGGTCTTACGGACTCGGTTACCGCTGTTCACTTCACGGGCTCTCGCTCATCCGGTCGTTTTGGCCTCTTTCCCGTGTGAGTCCTCTCTGAGAATTATGGCGGGTCGGTAGCGTCGCCCTGCGAAGTCGCATATGGTCTAGGTGTGGAGGCTTCTTCTTGGGCTGTTCAACTCAGTGCCCGCTACTTGGCTGGCGATCGCCCTCGTCGGTGGAAGCACGTGCAAGGAGTCGCTGCTCGTGCTGCTATCGCAGCCGAGACTTTTGCGGAGGATGACGGCCGCATACTTGTTGATGCCGCTCTTCTGCACGACATCGGTTACGCACCTGCCCTGGCAGTTACTGGTTTCCATCCGCTCGACGGTGCAAGTTTCCTAGCAAGCGTCGATGTTGCATCTCGGCTATGCGCTCTAGTGGCCCACCACTCATGTGCTTATCGTGAGGCGGAACTTCGTGGGCTTAGCGCTGAGCTGGCAGGATGGAAGGACGAGCGGACGTCGCTCCGTGACGCTCTTTGGTGGGCGGATATGACGACAACTCCTGATGGTGAACTAACGAATGTTTCCGATCGGATTGAAGAGATCCAGAAGCGTTATGGTCCGGAGGATCTCGTAACATTCTTCATCCGACAAGCCAAGCCTGAGCTGGTCGGTGCGGTTGAGCGGACCGAGGAACGGCTACGCGCGGCGGGAGTCGACTACACCGCGAAGTAGGGCGTCGTGCGCTCCTCAAACCCGTGCTCGATTCGAAGCCGGATGGACGGGTGAACGTTGAGTGAGTCCAGGTCGCCGCGGCTTACCCAGTGAACTTCGCTGGATTCGTCGCTGGTCCGCAGCTCCCCGCCGACCAACCGTGCTCGGAAGCAGATCGAAAACTGCTGTCGCACCTCGCCGTCCGTGTAGGCGATGACGTGCGCGGGGTCGGAGTAGACGCCGATGATGTCGATGGGCTCGACGTCGATCCCGGTCTCTTCCTTGACCTCGCGGATGACGGTGTGGCCGATGGTCTCGCCGACGTCCTGGGCTCCGCCGGGGATCGAGTAGAGGTCGTTGTCGGTCCGCCGGATCATCAACAGCCGGCCTTGCTCGTCCTGCACGAACGCCGTCACCGCCACGACGATGTTGGTCGCCTTCGGTGCGTTCGGGTCGTTGTAGTGATCAGTGCGAGCCATGCCTACCTGCCTACCACTTCGGCGGCTTCGCGCCATCCCAGACGCCTTGGAAGCTCTCGGCGTACGTCTCGAACAGGTCGCCTCCAGACAACCGCCGCAGGTGCAGGACCGGCGCGTGAGCTGCCATGAAGCCGTGCACATGTGTGTTCACGAGCATCTCGTCATCGAAGCGATAGATCGAGTTGTAGAGCGTCGTGCCGTGAAGTCGGATCTCGACGCCGGGCACCTCGGCCAGCGGCTTGTAGATGGCCAGAGCGTTCCGGATCTTCGCGCCAAGCGTGGTCTTGCCGATGCCTTCTTCCTCGCTGCGGCGTGCGACCTCCCGGCTGGCCGGGTCTCCGAGCAGCAACCGGATCCGAACGCCGTTCTCTGCCTTCTGGCGCAGCGTCTTGATCAGGGCCGGGTTGTCCACCAGGAACATGCCGGCATAGACCAGGATGGAGATGCTGATCTTGGACTGCTCGATCAGGTGTCCCCAGATGTCCTGCGGTACGGCGTGGCGGTGCGCGTAGACCTGCACGACCTCGGACTCGTTGATCTCCTTCTTCTTCTCCGGCGCGACGGCGTCCGGCCAGAGGTAGGTCTCGGTCTCGCGGACCATCGCGGCGATGGCGTGCCGGTGGCGCGGGTACGGCGTCCGGTCCTGCGTGATCCACCGTTCGACGGTCTTCGGGTCTACGCCGGTTGCCTTTGCGACTTCATCGAAGCCCAAAGTGTTGCGCAGCAACGCATCCCGCAGGCGTTGGTTCGGCATGACCCACCTCCGTACAACTAGGGACGACTTCAATGTAGCCGAGACGTCTGTAGTTGTCCTGATGTGTGGTGTTGACGTCCTGCCGATTCGTCGAAAGTCGTAGGTGTCGAAACGTCGGGGAACAGCCCCGACCGCCACGAACGACAGGAGAACGACGATGGCGATCACAGATGGGAGCAGGCTCCCGGCGGGTCACGACTTCGTGTTTCCGAGGGGCGCGCTCGTGATGGGCGTTGAGCCAGTGCTCAAGTTCCAGTCGGCGGAGGACCGCGCCAAGGGGCTCCCCGTTGAGCAGGAGGTCGACAAGGACAACGGGCTGCTCGTGTGGTCCGTCCTCGTGATCGACCAGGCGGCGGAGCGCAAGACGGACGCGGCGGTCACGGTCAAGATCTCCGCACCTCACCGGCCCGTTCCGCCTGAGGCGATCCCTGGTACGGACATCAGGCCGGCCGTGTTCGAGGGGCTGACGGTCACGCCGTGGATCGATGACAAGGGCTGCCGTGGTGGCCACGTCGGTGAGCGTCACCGCTGCCGGGCGAAGCTGGGCTACAGCCTGCGCGCCACCGGCATGAAGGCGGCCGTCGCGTCCAAGCCTGCACCCAAGGCGGCGTGATCCGTGGCCGACTTGATGCGCCTGCACCTGACGGCGAACCTGCCGATCCGGGTGGAACCGCTCGTCTTCGCCGGAAGGGTCGAGTTCCGGTTGGGCAACGCCTTCCCGGCCGTGCTCGTGGTCGACGCGGAAGCACTGCCCCGGCTTGCTGAGGCGGTCGCGGAGGGACAGGCGGCCCTGAACGCGGCGCGGGGTGGTCAGTGATGGGGTTCAACGCCACCTGTACACCTGGTCAGGACGCGGGTGCGGCCATGATCCGGGTAACGCCTGAGGTTCCGGCGCTGGCCATCTACCTCGACCCGGTCAACATTGCGATCCAGCTCCCGCCTTTCCCTGGCGGCTCAGACGTACTGATGCGGTTCTGCCAGGAGTTGTCGCGGGAGGCGGCCAAGCTGGCTGACCACCTCGGCAACCAGGAAGGACGCCACGCGCTGGCGGAGGAGGCTCCTGATGTCCGCGGCTGAGCCCATGCGCTGGGGCATCGCTGAGCAGGTCCGGACGCTGAGCGAGGCGCACGACGTGTTGAGCAAGCTCCTCCCCAACCCCAAGGCTGCTCCCGCTGTCCTGCGGGACTACTACCTCCGCTCGGCAGCCATCTACGCGCGAGTCGCTGAGATCGATCGCAGCCACCACCACGAAGCCATCTACTGGGCGAACCGTGAGCGCGAAAAGGGGGAGGCAATCAAGGACACGAAGACGGCGAAGAAGTAGAAGAAGTCCTTATTGGACAGAACGCGTGACTCTGCTGGGTCATGTGGCGATACCGCACGTCTTGTTGCGGCGCAAAGAGAACGTGAGACGCAGGAGCGGAACCCGGCTACCAACCTCGCCGCTCCTGCGTTGTCCACCCAACTCAGGAGTGAACAAGATGAGCGTAGAGCCTGAGCGCATTCGTGCGCTAGACGGGGATCGGATGATCTCCACCAGGCAGACCGTTTCCACCTACGCCGTGATGCTCGATGGCGGCTCGCTGGAGACGATGGAACTCACGGCCGCGCAGGCTCGGGGCTTCGAATGCCTCACCTGTCGGGCGCAGCACACCGCCACTTCGGGAGTGTTCCAGCCTGTTGGGCGCATCCCGAGTGTGGGCAGCGTCTTCCAGTGCCTCAAGTGCGCTGGCGGTGTGCGATGAAGGGCAACCGATGGGTCGACCCCGCACCGTTCGAGGGTGTGCGTCCACGGGTCCCGTGGTGGGTGTGGCTTCCCTGCTGGATCAAGGTTGTACTCGCGCCGTTCGCGTTGATCTGGCTCGCCGGCCGACTGGCCGTGAAGCTCGCCGTAGTGACGTTCCGGTACCCGGTGGCTGTCACGGCCTGCCTCGGCGGCTACATCGGCTATCGCCAGTTCGGGCTTTCGCCGCTGGTCCTGGCGTTGCTGTCGCTCGTGTGTGCTCTGACGGTCTGGTACGGCCTCGATCGTGGCTCGTTCCTGCGGTACGGCTGGTACCGCGTCCTGACCGAGTGGCGGCGGCTCACGGTGTACGTGCCGCATTGGCGCACGGTGATGCGGCTGGCAGAGCTGGCCAAGGACAACCGAGGCAGGGAGTACCGCCCGAAGCTGCGCCGCGTCCGGTCGGAGGGCTGGCGGGACAAGGTGCGGGTTCGCATGATCCCGGCTCAGTCTCCAGAGCAGTGGGAAGCGCGGCGGGACAACCTGGCGCACTCGTTCAACGCGCGGTTCTGCCGGGTGCGGGTGCTGCGGCCGAGCGTGCTTGAGCTCGACTTCATCCACTCCGATCCGCTGTCGCGTCCGGTCGCGGTGCCGCAGCCCGCCGCTGTCGGGGACGTTGACCTCAAGCGCGTCGTCGTCGGCCGGACCGAGACCGGTAAGCCCTGGCGACTGAAGTTGCTCGGCTCTCAGGTCTTGGTGGTTGGGGTGCCCGGCGCTGGCAAGGGCTCGGTGCTCTGGTCGATCGTCTGGCAGCTCGCCCCGGCCATTAAGGCGGGCATGGTGCGACTCGTCGGGATCGATCCCAAGGGCGGCATGGAGCTGGGGCAGTGTCCGGACGCGTTCGAGAAGGTGGTCTACGACAATGGTCCGGAAGCTGTTGCCCTGCTTGAAGAAATGGCCGCGGAGGTCAAGGAACGTGCGGCGCGGTACCGGGGTATCCGTCGGCTCTGGGTACGTGGCACGGGTGAGCCGTTCACGGTTCTGATCGTGGATGAGCTGGCGGACCTGATCGCCTACCAGCCTGACCGGAATCTCCGGGAACGTGCGACGCGGGCTGTCCAGACGATCACCTCGCAGGGACGTGCACCCGGCTACGCCGTCGTGGGCCTGGTCCAGGACCCGCGCAAGGAGGTCGTGAGCTTCCGGCACCTGTTCACCACGCGGGTGGCGCTGCGCCTGGATGAGCCGGTTCAGGTGGACATGGTCCTGGGCGACGGCGTTCGGCAACGCGGCGCGGCTGCTCATGAGATCAGCGAGAACACGCCTGGTGTCGCCTGGCTCAAGGAGGACGGGCAGCGCGAACCGGAGAGGGCACGGGCCTTCCACGTCACGGACGCGGACTTGGTCGAGCTGGGCGTCTACCTCGCCCCGGCCACCGTGCACGAGTTCCCGACCAGCGGTGAAGGGAGGGCAGCGGCGTGACCGAGTACCTGACTCGCTCGGAGCGGATGAAGCAGCCGGCCGCGCTCGACATCGCTCGGGCCGTCGCTGAGGAGCACGGCGTCTGCGTCCGGCCGTTGGCCAAGGAGCGGATCGACCTCGACACCGGACGTGTGGACATCGTCCCGGTGCCGTGCGGCTCGACGGTCGCGAGTGTCTGCCCTACCTGCGCTGAGAAGAACCGGCGTCTGCGGATGGCGCAGTGCAGGGAGGGATGGCACCTCACCGAAGAACCCGACTTCACGCCGGACGCGCCGAGCGACGATCAGCGGGAGCTGACCGCCTACCGGGCTGATCTCGTGAAGGCCTTCCGCCTGGCCCTCGATGAGGGCGACGAAGTTGGAGCGGAGGAGGTTCGGGAAGAGGTCGCGGAGGTAGACACCGAACTTCGGCAACTTGGAGTCCGCGGTTCACTCCCCTCGCTGGAAGTGCCGCTCAAGGCCGCTCGGAAGCGGTCGACCAAGCGGCGCCAGGACGCGCCCAACCTACCTCGGCGGCCGGTCAGCAAGCGCACGGTCGGCAAGGTCTTCGGAGGGAAGTACCAGCCCTCGACGTTCCTCACGTTGACGCTCGACACCTACGGCAAGGTCCGCAGCGACGGCACGCCCGTTGACCCGGCGGCCTACAACTACCGGCGTGCAGCTCGGGATGCGGTGCACTTCGCGGCACTGCTCGATCGGTTCGTTCAGAACCTTCGCAGGTGTGTCGGATGGGAGGTCCAGTACTTCTCGACGGTCGAGCCACAGCGGCGACTTGCTCCGCACTGGCACGCTGCGGTCCGGGGCTCGATCTCGCGGGCGGAGCTGCGGGCGGTCGCTGAGGCCACCTATCACCAGGTCTGGTGGCCTGAGCATGACGAGATCAAGTACAGCGGCGACAACCTGCCGGTATGGGATGTCCGGGCCAAGGGCTTCGTTGATCCGCAGACGCGAAAGACCCTGCCTACCTGGGAAGACGCCCTCGATCAGGTGGAGCGGCCCGCGCACGTCGCGCGGTTCGGGGTGCAGGTGCATTCCAAGGGCATCCTTGGCGGGACCGAAGAGGCCGGCCGACACATCGGCTACCTGACGAAGTACCTCACCAAGAGCATCAACGAGTGCTTCGAGGCACAGACCGCCCGGCAGGAAGACCACGCCGAACGCCTCTGCGCTGAGCTCGCGGTCACGCCCTGCTCGCCGCAGTGCCCGATCTGGCTGCTCTACGGCGTCCAGCCTCGCGGGGCGCGGATGTCGACGGTGCCGGGCAAATGCAAGGGGAAGGCGCACAAGCGGACCACGCTCGGGGTGGCTGGGCGGCGGGTGCTCGTGTCGCGGAAGTGGTCCGGGAAGTCGCTCGCGGACCACAAGCACGACCGTCGCGCGTTCGTTCGGCAACTGCTCGCGGATGTTGGGATCAAGCCCGAGGACGAACCGAAGCGGCTGGTCTGGAACAACGTCCAGCCCGGCGACCCGAACGTGCCACCACGTGCACATCTGCTGTTGAGCGCTGTGGCTGAGCGGCGGAGGTGGAAGGCCGAATACACGGCCGCGCTGCTCGCATCCGCCGGACCTCCGGGGAGTTCGGCAACTCCGCACGCTGCTTGATCAAAGGGGGAACATCATGGAGACACGTCAGTTCGAGCCACTGTGGACAGTCAGTGACGTTGCGGCCTACTTGAACGTTCCGGTCCACACGCTCTATGGCTGGAGGACCAAGAACTACGGGCCGCCTGCTCGGCGCATCGGCAAGCACCTGCGGTACCTGCCGTCCGAGGTGCGGAGCTGGTTTGAGCACCTGCTTGAGGAGGCGGCCTGATGGGACGTCCACCTCTGGACCTCGGCACGTACGGGGCGATTCGTTGCTATGAAACGGATTCTGGCTGGCGTGCGACCACGAAGTATCGCGACTACGACGGTAAGACACGGCCGGTCGAGCGGTGGGGGAAGACCAAGAGTGCCGCAGAGCGGAGTCTCAAGAAGGCGCTCGCTGAGCGGAAGGGACCGTCCGGCAGTTCGCTGACGCGTGAGAGCCGGTTCAAGGAGGCCTTGGACCAGTGGTTCACCAAGTTCCAGGCGCTCGCTGACGCTGGCAAGAGGTCTCCGAGCAGCGTCGAAACGTATCGCAGCATCATGGATCGACACGTGCTCCCTGGCCTCGGTGAGCTGCGGATTCGTGAGATGACGGTGGCGCGGGTCGACGCGTTCCTCGGCGCGTTGTGGCGGTCGGTCAGCGTGGACACGGCGAAGACGGCCCGATCGGTGATCTCGGGTGCCCTGCGGATCGCTGTCCGGGACAAGGCGCTGGACACCAACCCGGTCAGGGAGGCGGAGCCGCTGGAGGCCGGCCGCAAGAAGAGTCCGAGGGCGCTCACGCGGGAGGAACGGGTCCGCTGGCTGGAGATGCTGGAGTCGGACCCCAGGGCCGTGAAGCGAGACCTGCCTGACCTGTCGCGCTTCATGATGGCCACGGGCGTCCGGATCGGTGAGGCGTTGGCCGTCTACTGGGAAGACGTCGACTTCGACGCTGGCACGGTCAACGTGAACTACACGGTCATCCGGGTCAAAGACATCGGGCTGATCCGGAAGTCGACCAAGACGGAGGCCGGTGAGCGAACGCTCCTGCTCCCACGATGGGCGCTCGACATGCTCCAACGGAGGCGCAAGACCACGAGCTTCCCGGACGGGCCGGTTTTCCCGGACGCCCTCGGCGGGCTCCGCGACCCGTCCAACACCCGCAAGGACCTCCGGAAGGCGCGAGGCGGGGAAGAGTTCGCCTGGGTCACCTCGCACGTCTTCCGGAAGACGGCGGCGACCATCCTTGACGAGGCGGGGCTCTCCGCGCGGCAGGTCGCGGACCAGCTCGGCCACGCGCGGCCGTCCATGACGCAGGACACCTACATGGGTCGGAAGCTGGTCGACCGGCGGGCCGCTGACGCCCTGGAGGACGCGCTCGGAGGGCCGAAAGATGATCAAGCAGAAGACGACGAAGTTGAATGACCAGCGGTTTTGTATGGGTTAAGTGTGGGGAGACCCGGACAAAGCGAAACCCCCAGGCCTGTGACCTGGGGGTTTGGTGGGCCGCCAGGGACTCGAACCCTGAACCCGAAGATTAAAAGTCTCCTGCTCTGCCAATTGAGCTAGCAGCCCTCGCCGGCACAGCCTACCGATCGTCATCACGCCATGTCGCTCGGGTTACCCACCTCACGGTTGACACTCCCCACCCGCCCGAACAACCGAGCCCAAGCCGAACGAGAGGATCAGGCAAGACCACAGGAGCATCGTCGTACCGCCGACCACCCCAGCACCGGTTTCATTGGAGCAGCGAAACAGCAGCCCAAGGAGCCAAGAGATGCCACTCGACCACTACGTCACCCTCGGCCGGTCCGGCCTCCGCGTCAGCCCGTTCGCCCTCGGCGCGATGACCTTCGGCGAGGACCCGGGATCTGCCGGCTGCAGTGTCGAGGAAGCGGAGAAGATGCTCGACGCCTACCTCGAACGCGGCGGGAACTTCATCGACACGGCCAACTTCTACACCAACGGGCACTCCGAGAAGATCCTCGGCGACTACTTCAGGACCAGGGACCGGGACCGGGTCGTCCTCGCCTCCAAGTTCTTCTTCAACATGCACCCCGGCGACCCGAACGGTGGTGGTGCGGGGCGGAGTGCCGTCCGCAAGCAGCTCGAAGAGACGTTGCGCAGGCTCGGTACGGACTACCTGGACCTCTACTGGCTGCACAACTGGGATCGGAACACCCCGGTCGAGGAGACCATGCGGGTGCTCGACGACCTGGTGGGATCGGGCAAGGTGCGGTACATCGGGTTCTCCAACACGCCTGCCTGGGTCACGGCGCGGGCGCAGACGATGGCCGAGCTCAACCGGTGGACGCCGCTGATCGCGTTGCAGGTCGAGTACTCGCTGTTGGCGCGGACCGTGGAGGGGGAGGTGGCGCCGATGGCGAGGGACCTGGGCATGGCGCTGGTGCCGTGGAGTCCGCTCAAGAACGGGTTCCTGTCGGGCAAGTACCGGCGGGACGGGCGGGTCGGCGACTCGGAACGGGTGAAGTTCGTGGGTGGGCCCGGTGAGGCGGAGTTCCGGGTCATCGACGTGGTGGTGGAGGTTGCCGAGGAGGTCGGTGCCTCGGCCGCGGCGGTGTCGTTGGCGTGGCTCAGGCAGCGGGCGGGGACGGTGGTGCCGATCATCGGTGCGCGCCGGCTGGAGCACCTGGAGAGCAACCTTGAGGAGGTCGTTCTCGGTGAGGAGCAGCTCCGCAGGCTGGACGAGGTGTCCGCGCCGGAGTTGGGTTACCCGGCGCCGTTGCACGGGGAGTTGCGGGCCATGTTGCAGTTCGCGGGTACCACGGTCGACGGGGAGGCGTCCGCCGTCTACCCGCCGCTGCTCCTGAGCGACGTCCGGTACTAGGTGGAGCAGGCTCTACCTGATCAACGGCAGTGTGCCTGACTGTGTGCGCGGCGCGGAATTGGAATCGTCTTCCTCAAGCCGAACGAGGGGACGAACGATGAAGAAGACGCTGGTAGGAGTGCTGGCAGCGGCCATGCTGTGCAGTGGGACGGCCATGGCCACGCCGGCGGGGCAGGTGCAGAAGCAGCTCGACGGGCTCGCCAAGGAGTTCCCGGCGGCGCTGGCGACGACGACCGATGCGCACGGCAGGGCGACCGCGTACACCGCGGGGACGGCCGAGTTGAACAAGCGGGTGCCGGTGCCGAAGAACGGGCAGGTGCGGGCCGGGTCCAACACCAAGGCGTTCGTCGCCGTCGTGATCATGCAGCTGGTGGCCGAGGGCAAGGTCGAGCTGGACGTGCCGGTCACGAGGTACCTGCCGGGCTCCATCAAGGACGACCGGATCACGGTGCGGCAGCTGCTCAACCACACCAGCGGGCTCGCGAACTACACGGGCTTCCTGGGGCTCGAGAAGTTCGAGGACGTGCGGCACCGGTACTTCGAGCCGTACGAGCTCCTGGCCGTCGCGAACCAGCAGCCGCCGACGCACCAGCCGGGTGAGAAGTTCAAGTACAGCAACACGAACTACGTGCTGCTGGGGCTCATCGCGCAGAAGGTCACCGGGCGGCCGATCGCGGAGAACGTCGACCAGCGGATCGTGCAGAAGCTCAAGCTCAAGGACACCTACTGGCCTGGCCAGGGTGAGCAGGGCATCCGCGGCAAGCACGCCAAGGGGTACGACCGGGTCAAGGGCGTGCCCACCGACGTCACCGAGATGGACCCGTCGTGGGGCTGGGCCGCCGGGCAGATCGTCTCGTCCACCAAGGACCTCAACACCTTCTACCAGGCGCTGCTCAAGGGGAACCTGGTTCCCGCCGCGCAGCTGACGGAGATGCAGAAGACCGTCGACACCGCCGGTGAGATGTGGCCGGGTTCGGCGTACGGGCTGGGCATCGCCAGCACGACGCTGAGCTGTGGTGGCAAGTACTGGGGTCACGGCGGTGACATCCACGGGTACGAGACCCGCGGTGGCGTCACGGAGAAGGGCCGTGCGTTCTCGATCGCGGTCACGGCACTGCCCGGCACGTTCCAGGACACGCCGGAGAAGGGTGCCAAGGCACACGACCAGATCTTGGCCACTGTGGACAGTGCTCTGTGCGGTGCGAAGTGAAGGTCGTCGCGGCCTTAGCCGCCCTCAGCCTCGTCACGCCGATACCGCAGCAGCTCGACCGGATCGTCGAGGACGGCATGCCGGGCGTGGAGATGCACGTCAACGGCAGCAACCACGCGAAGGGCAACGCACCCGTCAACGGGCGGGTGCGGGTCGGCAGCATCACCAAGTCCTTCGTGGCCGTGACGGTCCTGCAGCTCGTCGGCGAGGGCGAGGTCGCGCTCGACGGGCCCGTCAAGAACTACGTCCCGCGCATCGAGGACGAGCGCATCACGGTCCGGCAGGTCCTGCAGCACACCAGCGGCCTGCCCGAGTTCTCGGTCGCGGTGGGCGTCGCGAAGATCGCGGACGTGCGCGACCGGTACTTCGAGCCGTACGAGCTGCTCGACGCGGGGCTCAAGCAGCCCGTGACCGGTGCGCCCGGTGAGAAGTACAGCTACAGCAACACGAACTACGTCGTCGCGGGGCTGCTGGTGCAGAAGGTGACCGGCCGGCCGGTGGCGGAGGAGGTGCAGCGGCGGGTGCTCGACCGGGCCCAGTTGCGCGACACCTACTGGCCGGCGCAGGGCGAGCGGACCATTCGCGGCCGGCACGCCCGCGGGTACGCGCCGGCGGACCTGTTCGACCCGAGGTCGAAGGCGGTCGACGCGACGGAGCTCGACTCGTCCTGGGCCTGGGCGGCGGGTGCGCTCGTCTCGACGCCGCAGGACATCGCCCGGTTCTACCGCTCGCTGCTGCGGGGCGAGCTCCTCCAGAAACCGCAGCTCGACGAGATGCGCAGGACCGTCCCGATCGACGACCGGACCACGGCCGGGCTCGGCCTGGAGAGCACGAAGCTCAGCTGCGGCGGCGTCTACTGGGGCCACGGCGGCACGATCCACGGGTTCTCGTCGTTCGGTGCCGCGACGGACGGCGGGCGCCACACCGCGATCACCGCGACCGCGCTGTTCGGCACCTACGGCGACGCGGAGAAGTCGCTCCAGCAGATGCTCGACGTCGTCGACACAGCGCTCTGCAAGTGATCAGCGGGCGTACCGCAGCACCCACAGCATCTCCTCGGAGCTGACCGGCTCCAGCGCGACACACGCGAGCAGCCAGTCGGTCACCGAGTCCGCGTCGATGCCCGTCCCGATCAGCACCAGCTGGGTCGGGGCGGGCTCGACCGGTGTGAACGACACGTACGCGCCGACGGTGTGCAGCATGAAGGTGCCGTGCTCGAACTGCACGAAACCCTTGGCGCGGAACAACCCCGGTGGCCGCGCGGACAGGAAGTCCATGAACAGCCTGGGGTGCAGGGGGTCCTCGGACGTGAACGTCACGGTGTCGTACGCGGCGTGCGCGTGCGTCGAGTGGTCTTCCAGGTCGTCGAACGCCAGCTGGCGCGGGCCCGAGTCCGGTGGCCGCACCTCGAAGAGCAGCGCCGGGTCGATCCGGCCGTACGACACCGCGAGCACCGGCGCCTCGCACGGCAACGACGGCAGCGCGTCCACCCGGTCGACCTTGTTCAGCACCACCAGGTCCGCCAGCGCGAGGTCCCGGTCGAGGTGGTCGACGGCGTCGAGTTCCACGGCGTCGACCACGTAGATCAGCCCGCCGTACGCCACGTCTGGTGCCTGAACCACCATCCTGACCAGCGCGGACGGTTCGGCGAGCCCGGACGCCTCGATGACGATGACGTCCAGGTCCGCCGTGGCGAGCGTGCCCAGCATGTCGGCCAGCTCGGAGCCGTCGACGGCGCAGCACAGGCAGCCGTTCGACAGCGTCACCATCGAGTCGACCTGCGCGGACACCGCGAACGCGTCGATGTTGATCGAGCCGAAGTCGTTGACGACCACGCCGATCCGCGTGCCGCCGGACGTGCGCAGCAGGTGGTTGAGCAGGGTGGTCTTGCCGGCGCCGAGGAAACCGGCCAGGACGACTACGGGGATCACGGCCGTTCAGGCTACCTACCGCAGTGCGATCAGGCTCGCCAGCGCCTCGTCCACCGGCAGGTCGACCGACGAGGGGACCACGATCAGCTGGTCGACGCCGAGGTCCTCGTACTGCCGCACCACCGACGCGTCCAGCGGGGCCGTCGCGAGGACGTCGATCTCCAGCGCGCCGAGCGAGTCGGGTCGTTCGGTCATCGCGGACAGCCTGCGGATCCGCTTGAGGTTGGCCGCCGTCTCCTCCGGCGTGCCGATGCCGATCCACGCGTTGCCGCGGGTCAGCGCCCGCCGCAGCGCACCGTCGCTGGCACCGCCGACCGCGATCCGGGCGTTGGCCGGGCGCGGATGGGCGTCGATGCCGCTGAACGAGACGTGCCTGCCCGAGAACGACGGCGCCGGCGAGTGCCACAGCTCCCGCATCGCGTCGATGTACTCGTCCGTGCGCCGGCCACGGCCCGCGAACGGCACGCCGACCGCGGCGAACTCCTGGTGCAGGTAGCCGGCACCGACACCGAGCGTGAACCGGCCGCCGCTCAGCACGTCCAGTGACGCCACCTGCTTCGCGAGCACCACCGGGTTGCGCTGCGGAAGGATCACGATGCCGGTGCCCAGCTCCAGCCTGGTCGTGGCCGCGGCCACGAAGCTCAGGCTGACCAGCGGGTCGAGCAGCGGCGTGTCCGGTTCCGCCGGCGACGGGTCGGCCTTCGGCGAGGGCAGCACCACGTGCTCCGCCACCCACCACGACCGGTACCCCAGCGCCTCCACCAGCTCGGCCAGCCGACGAGTCTCGGCGGGGGCGATCGCGTCGCCCGTGTTCAGCCCCTGAACCCCCATGTCCATGTTCCCGGCAACGACCGGGTGACAACGATCATTCCCCGAAGTGCAACGAAAACGCCGTTTCGCGCATCAGAGTGGCGAGAGGGGGCGATGATGACCGAGTTCCTGTCCGCCGCGGTGGCCTTCCCGACAGTGCTGTTCAGCGTCCTGGTGCTCCTGGTGCTGGCGTACTGGTTGACGGTCGCGTTGGTGGGCGTGGACTTCGACGCCCCGGTGCTGCCGGTCTCCATCTCGCTGTTCGTCGTGATCACGTGGTTCGCCGCGCTGGTCGGCACGGTGCTGACGCCGGAGAACAAGCTCCGCTACGCCGTCCTGGCCGCAGCGCTGCTCGTCGGCGCGCTCGTCACGAAGGTCGTGCTGATCCCGGTGAAGCGGTGGACGCGACCGGAGAAACCCGCCTCCCGCAACGACTTCGTGGGCCGCACGGCGATCGTGCGGACCGCTCGGGTCACCGGGCACTACGGCCAGGCCGAGGTCACCGCCGACGACGGCGGCACCGCTGTCGTCCAGGTGCGGGCGGCCGAGAGCACGCAGCTGGTCTTCGGGCAGACCGCGCTGATCTTCGACTACGACGCCGAAGGCGAGTTCTTCTGGGTCGTCGACATCTCCACAGGGGGCTGACATGGGTGCAATTTCGACGGGGTTGCTGGTGCTGATCGGGGTGATCGCGGTCGTCCTGCTGATGGCGGTGGTCGTCATCAGCAGGTTGTTCAAGAAGTGCGAGCAGGGCAAGGCGCTCATCGTCTCCAAGATGCGCAAGGTCGACGTGACCTTCACCGGCACCGTGGTCCTCCCGGTGCTGCACAAGTGCGAGACGATGGACATCTCGGTGAAGACCATCGAGATCAAGCGGGCCGGCAACGAGGGCCTGATCTGCAAGGACAACATCCGCGCCGACATCCGCATCACGTTCTTCGTGCGGGTCAACAAGACCGTCGAGGACGTCATCAAGGTCGCGCAGGCGATCGGCACCGAGCGCGCGAGCCACGAGGCCACGCTGCAGGAGCTGTTCAACGCCAAGTTCTCCGAGGCGCTCAAGACCGTCGGCAAGCAGCTCGACTTCGTCGACCTCTACACCCACCGCGACGAGTTCCGCGACCGGATCATCCAGGTCATCGGCACCGACCTGAACGGCTACAGCCTCGAAGACGCCGCGATCGACTACCTGGAGCAGACGCCGCTCAAGCAGCTCGACCCGGCGAACATCCTGGACGCGCAGGGCATCCGCAAGATCACCGAGCTGACCGCGATCGAGCACGTCAAGACCAACGAGTTCACCCGCAACGAGGAGAAGGAGATCACGCGCCAGAACGTCAGCGCGCGTGAGGCGATCCTGGAGCTCGAACGCCGGCAGGCCGACGCGGAGATCAAGCAGAAGCGCGAGATCGAGACCGCCCGCGCCCAGCAGGAGGCGGAGACCCAGAAGGTGCAGGCAGAGGAACGCCTCAAGGCCAACACCGCGTTCATCCGCACCGAGGAGCAGCTCGGCATCCAGACCGAGAACAAGGCCCGCGAGATCGCCGTGGCGGAGAAGAACCGCGAGCGCGTGATCGCCGTCGAGACCGAGCGGATCGAGAAGGACCGCCTGCTGGAGGTCATCGCGCGCGAACGGGAGACCTCGCTGCGCATGATCGAGAAGGACAAGGAGCTCGAGCACGAGCGGCGCGCCATCGCCGACCTGGTGCGCGAGCGGGTCGCGGTCGAGAAGACCGTGGCCGAGCAGGAGGAGAACATCAAGCGGCTGCGCGCGGTCGAGGAGGCCGAGCGCGAGCGGCAGCAGATCATCATCCGGGCCGAGGCCGAGGCGCAGGAGTCGCTGGTCAAGGACATCAAGGCCGCGGAGGCCGCCGAGCAGGCCGCGCAGCACCAGGCCCGCCAGGAGGTGCTGCTCGCGGAGGCCCGCAAGCAGTCCGCCGAGCTCGACGCCACCGCCAAGATCCGGCTCGCCGAGGGCGTGCAGGCGGAGGCCGCCGCGAAGGGCCTGGCCGACGTGCAGGTCAAGGAACGCGACGCCGTCGCGGTGGAGGCGCTGGGCCGCGCGGAGGCCGTCGTCGACCGCGAGAAGGCGCTCGCCGACGCCGAGGGCATCAAGGAACGCCTCAAGGGCGAGGCCGAAGGCCTGTCGCACAAGGCGGAGGCCATGGCCGCCCTCGACACCGCGACCCGCGAGCACGAGGAGTACCGCCTGCGGCTGGAGGCCGAGAAGGAGATCCGGCTCAAGGGCATCGACGTGCAGCGCCAGATCGCCGAGGCGCAGGCCATGGTCCTCGCGGCCGGGCTGGAGAAGGCCGACATCGACATCATCGGCGGCGACACCGTGTTCTTCGACAAGATCGCGAACGCCATCACCGCCGGCAAGCAGGTCGACGGGTTCGTCGGCAACTCCGACGTGGTGCAGGCGCTGGGCGCCAAGTGGATGGACGGGACGAACAACTTCCCGGAGGACCTGACCAAGGTGCTCAGCTCGTTCACCACCGGTGACGCGCAGAACATCGCCGCCGCGATCGCGCTGACCCAGATGGCCAAGAACAACGGCCAGCCCGCATGACAGCTCTCGACGCGGGCACCTACGAGGTGCTCAGAGCCCGGCTGGCCGAACAGGCCGCCGGGCTCGCCCGGAGCACCGAGGCGCTGAACGACCGGCGCGTCGAGACGTTCGGCAGCCAGGCGCTGGAGCTCGTCGCCACCGAACGCATCCGCACCGAGAACAACTGCGTGCCCCGCGACATCGTGCCGCTGGGCGACCAGATGTTGTTCGGCTACAACGTGTTCCTCGGCCTCAAGCCGGAGACCGCGGTCGCGGACGTGTTCGCGGTGCACGGCAAGGACCTCGGCCCGGCCGACGCGGGGTTCCTCGACGATCCGAGGTTCCGCAACGACTTCGCCGAGCTCTACCGGTACTACCGCGAGACCAGGCTGCTGCAGCTGCGGATCGTCGAGTCGCGGTTGCTCGCGGTGTTCCAGACCGGCGCGCGGATCGAGGACATCCGCGTGCTGCGCTGGGACGTCGCGGTCGACGGCACGGTCACCTACCTCGACAACCGCGGTGAACGCGACCACGTCTTCCCGCCCGCGCACGACTTCACGTGGGTCGAGACGACCCGTGAGCAGCACGTGCTCGGCCGGCACCCGCACATCGCCATCGACGGCGAGGTGTTCGTCGAGACCGTCGGCGGCACGCTGACCATCAAGGTCGAGAACAACACCGAGACCGGCGAGGGCATCTACTCCGAACCGGTCGACGAGCCGCTGCAGAGCCTCGCCGACGCCGACGTGCACTACGCGCGCGTCGGGCCGTTGCTGCTGCTCAGGGTCCTCCCGTACAAGGAGACCGAGTGGCGGCACCTGGTGTTCAACACGCGCACCAAGGCCGTGGCCCGGCTCGACGGCATCGGCCAGGCCTGCCAGCGGCTGCCCGAGGACCAGGGGATCATCTTCCCCGGCGGCTACTACCTGGTCACCGGCGACGACAAGACGTTCGACGTCGACACCGAGGACCTGGAGTTCGAACGGGTCATCCGCTCCGCCAACGGCGAGGACGTGCTGTACGTCTACCACGCCCGCCGCGAGGGCCGCAGCCTCCTGCTGCCCTACAACGTGATCCGCAAGGAGGTCGCCACCCCGCTGGTGTGCCACGGCTACTCGCTCTTCGCCGACGGCACGCTCGTGGTGTTCCGCGAGACGAGCACCGAACCCGTGCGCGTGCACCCGATGCAGGTGTGGCGCACGCCGTTCGTGGCCGACGAGGTGCTGCCGGAGGAGTCCGGTCCGCTCGCCCGCATCGGCAACGCCGATCTGGTCCGCGGCATCTCCGACTGCCTGAGCGTGACCCGCATGGCCGCCGGGATGACCCCGACCGCACCGGTGTTCGAGGGCCTGATCGCCCTGTGCACCAGGGTGGTCGACAACGTCCACTGGCTCGCCGAGCTGGGGCTGCGCGACGACGTCGTGGCCGTGCGCGCGACCGCGGAGCAGGTGCTCGACGAGTTCGAGTCGGTCCGCGTGCTCACCGAGAACGCCGCCCAGCAGCTGCACGAGGCCGGTGAGCAGCTCGCGTCGCTGGTCCGGCTGTCCCGCTCGGCCGCGCCGCGGTCGGCCGACGAGTGGGTGCGGTTGCTGGCCGACCTGCGGTCCGCGCAGGGCCGCCTGATCACGTTGCGGGACGTCCGGTACGTCGACCTCGACGACCTGGGCCGCAGGGAGACCGCACTCGTCGAGGCGCTGGCCGACTCCGCCCGCCGCGCCGTCGCGTTCCTCAGCGGTGAGAACGCGTTCGCCCAGTACCACGAGGAGATCGACCGGATCGCAGCCACCGGGCTCACGACCGCGGCCGAGGCGGGACCGCTGCACGACCGGCTCGCACAGCAGCAGGCCGGTCTGGAGGTGCTGACCGAGGTCGTCAGCACGCTCGACGCCGCCGACACCACGACCCGCACGCAGATCCTGGCCGGCATCGGCGAGGTCCTGGCCGCCGTGAACCGCGCGCGGGCCACTGTGGACGGTCGCAGGCGCGCGCTCGCCGAGGCGGAGGGCCGCGCCGAGTTCGCCGCGGAGTTCGCGCTGCTCGGCCAGGCCGTCACCGGTGCGCTCGCCGTCGCCGCCACGCCGCAGAGCTGCGACGACCACCTCGGCCGGCTGCTGCTGCAGCTGGAGAACCTGGAGTCGCGGTTCGCCGAGTTCGACGACTTCCTCGCCCAGGTCGGTGCCAAGCGCACGGACGTCTACGAGGCGTTCTCCGCGCGCAAGCAGACCCTGCTCGACGAACGGGCGCGCAAGGCCGACCGGCTCGTCCAGTCGGCGCAGCGCGTGCTCGGCACCATCCGGCGCCGCGTCGAGAAGCTGACGTCGGTCGACGAGATCAACACCTACTTCGCGGGCGACCCCATGGTCGCCAAGGTCCGCACCGTCGCCACCCAGCTGCGCGAGCTCGGTGACGTGCGGGCCGACGAGCTCGAAGCGGAGCTGCGCGACGCCCGGCAAGAGGGAGGCCGGGCGCTGCGGGACCGCGCCGACCTGTACGACGGCGCGTCGATCGTGCTCGGCAGGCACCGCTTCCCGGTGACGACCGAGCCGATGAACCTGACCCTCGTGCCGCGCGACGGCCGGATGTACTTCGCCATCACCGGGACCGACTACCGCGGCGAGGTCACCGACCCCGCGTTCGCGGCCACCCGGCCGTTCTGGGACCAGCTGCTGGTCTCCGAGACGCCGGAGGTCTACCGCTCCGAGCACCTGGCCGCGTGCCTGCTCGCCGAGGGCCGCACGGACGTGTCGGTGGCCGCCGCGGAACGCTACGACGAGGGCTACGAGAAGGGCGTCCACGACCACGACGCCGAACGCATCCTCGCTGTCCTGCACCGGTTGCACGCCGGCGCCGGGCTGCTGCGGTACCCGCCGGACGCACGCGCGGAGGCCCAGCTCTTCTGGGCCGCGCAACCGGAGGAGGGCCGTGCCGTGTGGACGCGCAAGGCCGAGTCGCTGGCTCGCGCCCGCACGGTGTTCGGTGGCACGCACGGCATCCCGGAGCTGACGGCCCAGTTCGGCATCAGCCCGCTCGCCGCCGAGTACCTGTTCGAAGAACTCGCCTGCGCACCAACGGGTTTCGTCACCGGCAAGGCCGCCCGCACGGTGATCGACCGGTTCCGCGCGGTCGTGGACGAGGACCTGCACGACCGCGACCTGATCGAGGCGTGGCTGCGCGGGTTCCTCGGCGACGAGGACTGCCCCGAGTTCCCCGAGGTGGTCGCGGTGCTGCTCACCGACCTGCCCCGGTACGACTCCAGCGCCGCGCTGAGCGAGACCGTCACCGGCCTGCTCGGCTCCCACCCGCGGGTGCGGGACCAGTCGCTGGACCTGCGCTTGGACGAGGCGCTGACCAGGCTGCGGCGGTTCGGCGGCGAGCACGTGCCGGCGTTCCGGGCCTACCAGCGGCAGCGCGACGAGCTGCTCGCAGGGGAACGCCGGCGGCTGCGGCTCGACGAGTACCGGCCCGCGGTGCTGAACACGTTCGTGCGCAACAGGTTGCTGAACGAGGTGTACCTGCCGCTGATCGGCGACAACCTCGCCAAGCAGCTGAACGACGGCACCGGCCTGCTGATGCTGATCTCCCCGCCGGGCTACGGCAAGACGACGCTGGTCGAGTACGTCGCGAACCGCCTCGGCATGGTGTTCGTCAAGGTCAACGGCCCGGCGCTGGGCAGCGGCGTCACGTCCCTCGACCCGCGGGAGGCACCGAACGCCACGGCCCGCCAGGAGGTCGAGCGGATCAACTTCGCGTTCGCGCTGGGCTCCAACGTCCTCCTGCACCTCGACGACATCCAGCACACCTCACCGGAGCTGCTGCAGAAGTTCATCTCGCTGTGCGACGCCCAGCGCAGGGTCGACGGCGTGCAGGACGGCGAGGCACGCACGTTCGACCTGCGCGGCAAGCGGTTCGCCGTCTCGATGGCCGGCAACCCGTACACCGAGACGGGTCGCGCGTTCCGGGTCCCGGACATGCTCGCCAACCGGGCGGACGTGTGGAACCTCGGTGACGTGCTGCACGGCCGCGAGTCCCTCTTCGCGTTGAGCTACCTGGAGAACGCGTCCTCGGCCAACCCGACGCTCGCGGGCGTGGACGTGGAACCGCTGGTGCGCCTCGCCTCCGGCCAGGACGTCAAGACCGGCCACGACACGGTGCAGCTCGACCGGATGCTGTCCGTGCTGCGGAAGCTGCAGCGCGTCCAGGAGGTCGTGCTCAGGGTGAACCAGGCGTACATCGCCTCGGCGGCCGGCGCGGACGGCGAACCGTTCCTGCTGCAGGGCAGCTACCGCAACATGAACCGGATGGCCGCGCGGGTCGTGCCGGCGATGAACGACGCCGAGGTGGAGGCGTTGATCGACGACCACTACCTGGGCGAGGCGCAGCTGCTCGGCTCACGCGCCGAGTCGAACCTGCGCAGGTTGCGGGAGCTGAAGGGCTAGCACTTCGGCGCGTTGAGCCTGCGCCCGTCGGGGCCGCGGACCTCGACCGGGCGCAGGCGGTGGTCGTCGAGGAACTTGCACAGCTCCTTGGGCGACATCGGCCACGGCAGGCAGCGCTCGAAGTCCTTCTCGACCAGCTTGTCGAAGTACTCGGCGTCGCAGCGCAGCAGGTCCAGCAGCGGCGGACCCGGCGGACCCGGCGGTGGCGGGGGCCGGTGACCGCGGTCGGGCGGTCCAGGGCGGTGCGGTGCGTCCCCCGTCGGCGGGGGCGGCGGCGGAGGTGGTGGTGGCGGCGGAGGCGGCACGTGGGTGTCGAGCACCACGGGGCCGATGGCGACCAGGGTCGTGGTGGCCGACGCGATCACGGTCGCGGGCGGCGGAGGTGGCGGTGCGACGAGGCGGATGTCCACGGGACGGTCCGGCGGCGCGGTGATCAGTGCCGTGACCAGGGCGGCACCGAGCATCGCCACCGCGGCTGTGAAGTAGCCGCGGCGTCTGGCACCACTCATCGCGCTCCCCAGGTCCGGATGACGTGTCCGCTGCCGTCCCCGTGGAATCGTTTTGTCCGCTAACGGTGTTACTCAGCCGGTCCGGTCCGGTCCGGCGGCGGTCAGCGCGATGCGCAGCACGACCCGCTGTTCGCGTTCCATCGAAGCGCGGTACTCGTCCCAGTCGGGGTGCTCGCCGGAGATCGTCCGGTAGTACTCGACCAGCAGGTCCATCGCCTCGGGCAGCGGCACGACCGTCGCCGTTCCCGCGATCTGGATCCACCGCCCGAAGAAGCTGTCCGGCAGCACGCACAGCCACACGCGCGGATCGCGTTGCACCTGCTTGGTCTTGTACGCGGTCGCGCGCGTCGAGACGAGCACGTCGCCGTTGTCGTCCAGTGCCACGAGCACCGGTGACATCGACGGCGTCCCGTCGGACTTCATCGCGCTGAACACCGCGCGGTGCTGGCTGCGGAGCACGTCCCGTGCCTGGTCGAGGTCCATGGCTTTCATCTTGGCCAGGCGCGACGATGCTCGCATGCTCGATGCGAACACGGTCAGCTGGCAGCTGCACGCGGACCCGACGATGTGGATCGCCGGGATCGCGAGCCTCTACCTCCAGGCGCTGCACCCGAAAGCGGTCGCGGGTGTCGTCCAGAACTCGAACTTCCAGGCCGACCCGCTCGGCCGGCTCAAGCGCACGGCGGACTTCGTCGGGCTCGGCGTCTACGGCACCGGCGAGGAGATCGCCGCCGCCGCGGCACGGGTCCGCGCCACGCACCGCAGCCTGCGCGCGACCGACCACGAGGGCAGGACGTTCCGGGTGGACGAACCGGAACTGCTGCTGTGGGTGCACTGTTCGGAAGTGCACTGCTTCGAGACGGTGCTCGACCGCGCGGGCTACGGCCTCACGGACCGGCAGAAGGACCGGTACTACGCCGAACAGCGGTTCGCGGCCACGCTGGTGGGCCTGCACGAGGAGGACGTGCCCGGCTCACGCGGGGAGATGGCCGAGTACCTCGACTCGATGCGGTCGTCGTTGCGCCGCACCGCGGACTCCGAGGTGATCTACGAGTTCCTCCACGGCCCGCCTGTCAAGGGGTGGCTTCGTCACGGCCTGCCCCTCTACCGCGTGCTGGTCGGTCATCTGGCGTACTCCGTGCTCCCCGAATGGGCGGTGGAGCTGCACGGGCACGAGCCGTACACCAACCCGGACCGGTGGTTGCGGGTGTTGCGCCGAACAGCACTCCTGGTGCCGGGCAAGATCCGCAGGATGGCACCGCCCGGACACCTGCGCCGTGCCGTGGAACGTGAGGGGCGTCATGTGACACCCAGCAGGGCGCGACTGCCGTAGTTGTCACACATCACAGTTGATAATCGCCGCTGGTACGTAGCATTGCCCACGACTCCACACCACCCCGGAAGGTCCTGTCGTGATCCGTCGTGCTGCGCTCCTCGCTGCTGTCGCGGTGCTCGCCACTGCCTGTGGGAGCGGTGACACGGCCACCGTCGTCGGTCGTGCCGGTTCCGGGAAGCTGACCATCGGCATCCGGTACGACCAGCCGGGACTGAGCGAGCGGCGGCTCGACGGCCGCTACGTCGGGTTCGACGTCGACGTGGCCAAGTACGTGGCGAACGAGCTGGGCGTGAAGGAAACAGGCATCACCTTCAAGGAGGCCCGCGGCGCCGTCCGGGAGTCGATGCTGGAGAGCGGCGAGGTCGACCTGGTCGTCGCGACCTACTCGATCACCGACGCCCGCAAGGAGAAGGTCGCGTTCGCCGGCCCGTACTTCGAGACCGGCCAGGGCATGCTCGTCCGCTTCACCGAGACCTCGATCACCGGTCCGGAGACCCTCGACGGCCGCAAGCTGTGCTCGGTCAAGGGGTCCACGTCCGCGCAGAAGGTGAAGAACGACTACGCCAAGGGCGTCACGCTGATCGAGTACGGCCAGTACTCGGACTGCGTGATCGCTCTCATGGCGGGCAACGTCGACGCCGTCTCCACCGACGAGGTCATCCTCGCGGGCTTCGCGGCGGAGAACCCGGAGCTGCTCAAGCTGGTCGGCAAGCCGTTCTCCGAGGAGCGCTACGGGATCGGCCTGCCGAAGGGCGACGACGAGAGCCGCGCCGAGGTCAACGAGGCCATCGAGAAGATGATCTCGACCGGTGAGTGGAAGCGGGCGCTGGAACGCAACGTAGGCCCGTCGGGTTACTCGATCCCGGCGCCGCCCCAGATCACCGAGAAGTCCTAGCCGGTCACGGCGGACTTCGACCGCCAGGTCTCCCAGTCGAGCGCCCAGTCGTAGTAGTCGCGGTCGGCGGGCCCGAGCTTGACCGACGAGTTCAGCACCTCGACCGGGTCACCGATCATCGTGAGGTCGAAGAACGTCTTCGCGTCGGCCGGTGAGAGGTTCGCGCAGCCGTGCGACACGTTCTCCTTGCCCTGCGCGTACATCGAGCCGGCGTACTCGTGGACGAACTCGCCGTTGTTCGACAGCAGCACGGCCCAGGTGACCGGGACGTCCTTGTAGTTGAACACCGTGCTGGACATGGTGCGGCTGGCTTCCTTCTGCATCACCACGTGCGTGCCGGAGCGGGTGACCCGGCGCGGGTCGGTGTCGAGCCCGTACGAGGCCGGGAAGTCGTGCAGCTGCACGCCGTCGCGGTAGACGACGAACCGGTGCGACTGCGTGTCCGCCTTGACCACCAGCGCGCGGTCCGCGATAGCGAACTGCACGTGCAGGTCCTCCGCGCCGTACGCGCCGCCGCCGAACGGGACGCCGTGGACGTTGACGTCCACGGACACCTGCGTGCCCGGCTTGTAGTACTCCTTCGGCCGCCAATGCGCTTCGCGGTCCGACAGCCACGCCCACGCGCCCTCGGTCGGCACCGACGTCGTGACCGTCATGGCCTTCTGCACGGACGCCTTGTCCTGCACCGGCGCGCTGAACGTGATCTTGACCGGCATCGCGACGCCGTAGGTCTGGTGGTCGCCCACGTTCGCCGACGCGCTCGTGAGGCGGCCCGGCTTCACCGTGCGGAACGAACCGGAGACCGGCACCTCCGCGCCGTCCTCGCCCCTCGCCGACCCGGACCACGTGTAAGCCTTGTCGTAGCCCAGGTCCTCGGTGGCCACCCACCGGTCGCCGGTCAGCTCACCCTTGACCACGCGGTTGCCGGGGCCGGTGAGCGCGACCGAGGTCAACTTGCCCCCGGTGACACCGACCTGGAACGGACCCGCCGGGCTGATCCCCTCACCCGACGCCGGCGTGACGGTCACCGCCGCCTTCGCCTTCTCCTGCACGACCGGTGCCGCATCGGGCGCCGACGGTGCGTCGGGCGCGCCGCCGCACGCGGTCAACCCCAGCAGTACAGCCAACATGAACGGCCGGAACACGCGTTCTCCCCGAGATCCCCCTGGAACTGATGCTCAGAGGACGCGCGAGCCACCAACGAGTTGCTCAAGGGTTCGTTATCACCCTCATGGACCAGCGCCTTTGGTCCTGTTGAGGCACTCGGCTGGCTGGATTTCACCTGTAGTGCTATGACGCGGCACACGTTAGGCTTCTCCGCGCAGGCCGTGGTTTCTGTGTTCGTGCTTCACACGCTCGCGGAACGACACGCGGGCGTGCTGTGCGCTCGATTCGAGCGGGCCGAACGCCCCCGGGACGGCCGGGGTTGCACGGTGCAGCCCCAAGCTTTCCTGCGATGGAGGCAGGTACATGGCACAGGGCACTGTCAAGTGGTTCAACTCCGAGAAGGGCTTCGGCTTCATCGCCCAGGACAACGGCGGCGCTGACGTCTTCGTCCACTACTCGGAGATCCAGGGTCAGGGCTTCCGCACCCTGGAGGAGAACCAGCGCGTGGAGTTCGAGGTCGGTCAGGGCACGAAGGGCCCGCAGGCCCAGAACGTCCGCGCGATCTGATGTGATTCGCCGCAGCAAGACGTAACTGAGAAGGACCCTCGGCCGGGCTCGGCCGAGGGTCCTTCTTCGTGCTGGGGGTGACTGCGCAGGGGTCAGTTGCCGCGCTGGCGGGCTTCCCACTCCAGTCGCTGCATGACCCACTCCGTGGCGAGCGCGCCGGGGGAGGTCTGGCGTTCGGCGGCGAGCTCCTTGAGCTGCTCGTTGGCCATCAGCTGGAGGCGCAGCTGGTACACCTGCGCGTTGCCGAAGCCCGAGGCGGTGGTCTCGTTGTCCGAGTCCGGGGCCAGTGCGGCCAGGTAAGAGGTCAGCTCCTCGTCGGGCGTCGTCTCCTGCGGTTCGTCCGCGGGGCGGTGACGGCCGGACTTGGAGCGTCCGAGGGATCCGATAGGCACCGGAACACGATAACGGCTCGGTCACGGAACCCAAACCCCTGTGACCTGAGTCACCACCCATGTGCCTCCCCCGCTGCTGCCGAAGTGCACGCGGGGAGCTTTCGTACTCCAAGAGGGCACGCGGGGTCCCCGCGTGCCCTCTTGGAAGTGGCGGCGGGGGCAGCGGTGGCGGAGGGAGCAACTGTGGCGGCGGGGGCAACGGGAGGTGGCGGCGGGAGCAGCGGGAGGAGGCGGCGGGAGCAGCGGTGGCGAGCCGGCTCGGCGTCGAGCCGGCTCGGGGGTCCGGGGGCTTGCCCCCGGCTGGGGTCTGGGGGCTTGGCCCCCAGAAGGCACCTCCGACCGACCGCGGCGAGGCGTCAGCCGAGCAAGGTCGGCCGGAGAAGAGGAGAGGCCCCCGCGCCAGGGGGAGGAACGCGGGGGCCGGAGGGGATCTCCACAGGCGCTGACCGGGGGTGTGTCAGCAATCGGATTGTTGCACGCGCACGCGGCGCTGCGGGAGAGGTTGCGCGGAAGATTCTTGAGTTGCCGATGGGCGGAATTGCCGCAGTCGCAAGCTGTTGGTAACAACGAACACGCTGCTGAAGGCCATCGCGGCCCCCGCGAGCATGGGGTTGAGCAGCCCGAGCGCCGCGAGTGGAAGTCCAGCGACGTTGTAGGCGAACGCCCAGAACAGATTCCCCTTGATCGTGCCCAACGTCTTGCGCGACAACCGAATTGCGTCTGCCGCCACGCGCAGGTCGCCGCGCACCAGGGTCAGGTCGCTCGCCTCGATGGCGGCGTCGGTGCCGGTTCCCACGGCCAGCCCCAGGTCAGCGGCCGCGAGCGCGGGCGCGTCGTTCACGCCGTCGCCCACCATGGCCACGACTCGGCCCTGTGCCTGCAGATTCCGGATGGCCTCGACTTTTCCGGCGGGCAGCACGTCGGCGATCACCTCGTCGATGCCGACTTCCCGTGCCACCGCCGCAGCGACGACAGCGTTGTCTCCCGTCAGCAGGACAGGTCGCAGGCCGAGTTCCCGCAGATCGCGAATTGCTTGTGCGGACGTGGGTTTCACGGTGTCCGCCACCGCGATCAACCCGACGACCGCGCCGTCAAAAGAAACCGCGACCACCGTGCGATCGGCGTGCACGACTGCCGCCGCGGACAGCGATTCGGGAACTTCGGCATTCCGCAGCCGGCCGACGGCAACGCGGCGGCCGTCCACCACGCCGCTGACGCCGACGCCGTCCGTGGACGCGAAGTCGGAAACGGGCCTCGGTTCCGGTGCGGCGCGGACGATGGCCGCGGCGATGGGGTGCTCGGAGGCGTTCTCGACCGCCGCCGCGCACGACAGCACCTCGGCGCGGGACACGCCGTCGGCCGGGACCACGTCGACGAGCGCCAACCGGCCCGTGGTGACGGTGCCGGTCTTGTCGAGCACCACCGTGTCCACGCGCCGGGTCGACTCCAGCACCTCCGGGCCCTTCACCAGGATGCCGAGCTGGGCGCCGCGGCCGGTGCCCACGAGCAACGCCGTCGGCGTCGCGAGCCCCAGTGCGCACGGGCAGGCGATGACGAGTACCGCCACGGCCGTCGTCACCGCGAACTCCAGCGGCCGCCCGGCGAGCAGCCAGGCCCCGAACGCCACGGCGGCGATGGCGACGACGACCGGCACGAACACCGCCGACACCCGGTCGGCGAGCCGCTGCACGTCCGCCTTGCCCGCCTGCGCCTGCTCGACGAGCCGGGCCATCCGCGCGAGCTGCGTGTCCGCGCCGATCGAACGGGCCTCGACGACCAGCCGGCCGCCCGCGTTGACCGTCCCGCCGACGACCGGTGCGCCCTCGCGCACCTCGACCGGCACCGACTCGCCGGTGACCATCGAGGCGTCCACGGCCGAGCTGCCCTCGACGACTACCCCGTCCGTGGCGATGCGCTCACCCGGACGGACCACGAAGCGTTCGCCGACCCGGAGCTGCTCTACCGGCACGCGGGTCTCCACGCCGTCGCGCAGCACCGCCACGTCCTTGGCGCCGAGCGTCAGCAACGCCCGCAGCGCGGCACCCGCGCTGCGCTTGGACCGGGCCTCCAGCCACCGCCCGAGCAGCAGGAACACGGTCACGCCGACCGCGACCTCGAGGTAGATGTCGCCGGAGGACGCCGGCCGCGGCAGCAGGCTGAACTCGTGCCGCATGCCGATGGTCCCGGCGGCGCCGAACACCAACGCGTAGAGCGACCACAGGTACGAGACCGTGACGCCCATCGACACGAGGGTGTCCATCGTGCTGGCGCCGTGCCTCAGGTTGACCGCGGCCGCACGGTGGAACGGCCAGCCGCACACCCACACGACCACGCTCGCGAGCGCCAGCGACACCCACTGCCAGGTGGGGAACTGCCAGGCCGGAACCATCGAGAACGCGATCACGGGCACGCCCAGCGACGCGGCGAGGACGAACCTCAGCCGCAGGTCACCGGCGTCGCCCTCCTCGGGCTCGGCGACCGGCTCCCGCGCGTCGTACCCCGCCGCCCGCACGGTCGACACCAGGTCGTCCACGCGCATGCCGACCGGGAACTGGACGCTGGCCTTCTCGGTCGCGTAGTTCACGGTGGCGGAGACGCCGTCGAGCCGGTTCAGCTTGCGTTCCACGCGACGCGCGCAGGAGGCGCAGGTCATGCCGCTGATGCTGAGCTCGACGTGGCGGGGTTCGGTCGTGGTCATCAGGCGACCTGGTACCCGGCCTCGGTCACGGCGGCCTCAACCTCGGACCGGTCCAGCTCGCGGTCGCTCGTGACGGTCACCGCTCCGGTCTCGAGCACCACGTCGACACCGGTCACGCCGGCGACCTCGGACAGCTCCTCGGTGACCGAGCTGACGCAGTGGCCGCAGGTCATGCCGGTGACGGTGTAGGTGGCAGTGACGGACATGGAGTCCCTTCCTCTCGATCGGGACTCCGATGATACCCACCCAGGGTATGGCGACTCTACTGAGGACCGTCGGGTTTCGGCTGGTCCAGGTTCTGGATGTCCTTCTCGATCTTGTCCACCAGCGAGTCGAGGCCCGCGAGCATCTCGTCCAGCTGGGCCATCCGCGAACCGAACGCGGACTCGATGTCGGCGTCGATCGTGGCGAGGTCGATCCCGCTGATCGCCTTCAGGATCTCCTGCGGATCGGGTGCCGGCGGGATGGTGCCCGGCTGGGGGTCACCCCCGGGCTCCGGCGCAGGTCGGGGGTTTTGGCCTGCGGCTTCGGGGGAAGGCTCCGGCGTGGGGTCGGTCATCGGTCCATCTTCCACTGGCCACCTCCCCATCGGACAGACGGCACACCTGTACGGAAAGTAACGCTGGGTGTTGGTGGAATCACTCTGCGGGGGGCTGCGGCCGTTGTCCCAGGTCGCTTAGCCTCGCGCCAACCTCAAGTCGGGGAGGGCACTCATGAGCGGCTCACTGGAAGTGCGCAAGTTCCTGTGGACGCAGGACGACGGCATGCAGAGGCAGGGCGGCCCCAACGTGCCGGCCCAGCGCAGCGGAGAGCCCTCGCGGATCTCCGACGAACAGGTCCACCGGGCCAGGCTCGCGGTCGCGCGGAGCGCACTGGGCACCGAGGACTGCAGGACGCTGCTGGACATGCTGGGGCTGTCACCCGGCGAGGACGGCGGGACACCGCCGGTCCAGCGGTGAGGCGGTAGCGGAGCAGAGGCGGCCCTGGCCGAGGCGCGCACCCCCCGGAGCGCGTCTCGAAACAGGGCCGCACCTGGAAACATACCCACGGGTCTCTTTAGCGGCAACGACTAACCTGGAGCCATGCCCCAGCAAGACCGGGCGTATGCGACACGGGAGGCGATTCTCCGCGCCGCGGCGCAGGAGTTCGACCGGCTCGGCTACGACCGCACGTCGCTGACCGCCGTGCTCGCGCGCGCCGGTCTCACCAAGGGCGCGTTCTACTTCCACTTCGCGTCCAAGGACGCCGTCGCCGGTGCTCTCACCGAGTACCAGCACGACTTCTGGGTGGAGATGCGGCAGCGGTGGCACGCGCGCGGCCTCGACCCGTTGCACACCCTCGTCGGCATGGTCGTCGAGTCCGCCGACCGGATGGCGGCCGACGTCGTGCTGCGGGCGGGCGTGCGGCTGACCGCCGACCGCGAGGTCGGCTATCCGGGCGTCCCGAACTCCCACCTCATGTGGGAGAAGATGATCGCCGCCTACGTGGCGGAGGCGGGCGAGTGTGGTCACCTGCGCGAGGGCGTCGACCCGGCGGCGGTGGCGCGGACGATCTGCGGCGCGACCCTCGGCGCCCGGTTGATCTCCTCGGCGACCACGATGTGCGCCGACTTCCCCGACCGGCTGCGCGAGGTGCTCCGGCTGGTGCTGCCCTCCGTCGCGAACGACGCGTGGCTGAGCGCCTGGGACGGGCTCTCCTGACCGCTCCTGCGGAGTTACCCAGGTCACACAAGATCGTCGAAAAACCTCCGTTCGACCCGTGTTCACCACCGATTGGGCCCTTGAGCTGGCATTTGCCGTTTCCGGACGCTTCCGCGAGATCGTCCCGCGCGCTTCGTCCAGCCTGCTTTTTCGACGGTTTTGGCAGGTCAAGGCATAAGTGGGACCCCCGTTTTGGAGGTGCGCGGACCTATGTCATATGCTTACGATGCTTCCAGAGACCAGCTAGTCCCCATCATCTAGCGGCCTAGGATCCCGCCCTTTCAAGGCGGTCGCGCGGGTTCGAATCCCGTTGGGGGCACGCAGTAAAGCAAGATGATGCAGTAAGGTACGATCTGCACGACAGCAAGAGCAAGGCCCAGTGGCGCAGTTGGTTAGCGCGTCGCCCTGTCACGGCGAAGGTCGCGGGTTCGAGTCCCGTCTGGGTCGCTTTTTTCTCTCATGGCCAGGTAGCTCAGTTGGTACGAGCGACCGCCTGAAAAGCGGTAGGTCGGCGGTTCGACCCCGCCCCTGGCCATCCCTCTTCGAAAGAAGCCCCGCGAGTCTCGCGGGGCTTCTTTCGTTCATGCGGTGATCCGGACGACGGCTTGATCGTCGTGTGTTTTGCAGCGCGGCCACCGGATGTGTTCCGGATCACTGCGCTCGGCTTCCCTGATCCGGTCGAGCGCCGCACCGAGCGGGAGCTCCGCGAGCTCGTCCCACGAGAACAGCCCGTACTCGGACACTCCACACGAGACACCGTCCGTGGCGACGACCACTTTCTTGATCATCTCTCGCGGCCAGCTCGCGGTCAGCGCCTGGCGGCCCGCCTCGGGATCGGCCTCCGCGACCCAGTAGCCGCCGGGCCTGTTCGTCCACCGCAGGATGTCCGGGTCCGGCCGGAGGTCGGCCAGCCGGGTGTCCTCGACCACGTCCGTGGTCCGTCCGAACGCGACGACCGGTGTGTCGCACAAGACGAGGGCGTCGATCGTCTCGTCGTCCCACCGCACGATCGCCGCGGTGGCGGCCGGGGAGTCGCCGGGAACGAGGTCGTGCTCCGCCACGAGGGTCGTGATCGCCTGCGCGAGGAGCTCGGTCAACGGCGTGCCGGCGTCCATCGTCCTGGCCAGCTCGTCGGCGAGCCGGGTGGCGTACCAGCCGCCGTCGCGGTCGGGTGGCCGGGTGCGCGAGGTGACCCCGTCGAGGACCACGACGGCGTTGGGCAGCACGCGGATCCGGTCCTCGGTGACGCGTCCGGGAGCGCCCTGTTCGGCAGTCTCGATCATCACCGCTCCACCGTACGTGTCAACCCCGGTTGACGAACCCTCATTGTCAACGTACGTTGACGGCATGACGGAAGCGACGGATCTCGCCACAGCGGCCGGTGATCGCGACCCGAAGATCGGGTTGCGGGCCGTCAGCGCGTTGCGGCGACTGCTCGAACACCTGGAAGCGGCCCAGGTCCGCAGTGCGCGGGCGCAGGGCTGGTCGTGGCAGGACATCGCGGCGGAGCTCGGGGTGTCCCGCCAGGCGGTGCACAAGAAGCACGGGGGACGATGATGATCGCGGAGCGGTTCACGAAGGAAGCGCGCGAGGCCGTGCAGAAGGCGGTCGCGGACGCGGAACGGGTGCACGCGGGCGAGGTCGGCGTGGAGCACCTGCTGCTGGCGTTGCTGGACACGCCGGTGCTGGCCGGGTTCGACCTGCCGCGCGAGGAGTTGGAGGCGGAGTTCCGCGACTACCGGCGCAAGGGCGGGCTGACCAAGGCGGACGCGGATGCGTTGCGCGGCTTGGGGATCGACGTCGACCAGGTGATCGACTCGGTCGAGCAGTCGCTCGGCACGGGCGTGCTGCGGCCGGGGCCGCGGCGGCGCTGGTTCGGGATGCCGCTGGAGCCGGAGTTCAAGAAGGCGCTGGAGAAGAGCCTGCGAGAGGCCCGCGACCTCGGCCACAACCACCTCGGCAACGAGCACCTCGTGCTGGCTCTGTTGCAAGGCAAGGGGATCGTGGCCGAGGTGCTGGCCGAACGCGGGGTCGGGTACGCCGAGATCAGGAAGCGGGCTGCGAGCGCTCGCGCCAGGTGAGGTGCGGCAGGAACAGCTGCGAGAGCGGGCCGATGCCCAGCGCGTACAGGACCGTGCCGATGCCGACGGTGCCGCCGAGCAGCCAGCCCGTGCCGAGCACCAGCAGTTCGAGGACGCTGCGCGTGAGGCGCAGCGAGAGGCCCGTGCGGCGGCAGAACCCGGTGACGAGGCCGTCGCGCGGGCCCGGTCCGAGCCGGGAACCGACGTAGGCGGCGAACGCGACCGCGTTCAGCACGATGCCCAGCGCCAGGAACACGATCCTGGGCACGAGCCCCTGCGGTGCGGGCAGGATCGCGAGGGTCGCGTCGACCGCCAGTGCGATGACGACGACGTTCGCGATCGTGCCGACGCCGGGCTTCTGCCGCAGCGGGATCCACGCCAGCAGGACCAGCACGCCGGTGATCGCGGTGATCAGGCCGAAGCTCAGGCCGGTGCGTTCGGTGAGGCCCTCGTGCAGCACGTCCCACGGGTTCAGGCCGAGCGTCGCGCGGATCTGCAGCGCCATGCTCGCGCCGTAGAGCCACAGCCCGGCGAGGAGCTGCGGAAGGCGACGGGCGGGGGAGATCCGGACGGAGACCTGGTGGAGTGCGGTCGTGGAGGCCATGTGGTCATACTGAGGCGCGATTGGCCTGGTAATCCATAGCCAATTCTGGGAAATTGGCCTCATGCTCCCACCAGGTGGACGTATATCGGGTGCTCGGCTGGCCCGGCTGCTCGGGTCGTGGCGCAAGCAGGGTGCCCGGCAGGGGTCGGCCGACCTCGCCACCGCGATCCGGCTGCTCGTGGCGGACGGCCGGCTGCCGGTCGGCACCCGGCTGCCGTCGGAGCGCGAGCTCACCGACGCACTCCCGGTGAGCCGCACGACGATCACGGCCGCGCTCGACCAGCTGCGCGGTGAGGGGCTGGTCGCATCCCGGCGCGGCGCCGGATCGTGGATCGACGGCCCGGTCGGAGGCGGCGGTGGCATCGTCGGCGGCGACGACGCGTTGATCGACCTGACCCGGTGCGCGCCGCCCGCCCACCCCGGCCTGCGCCAGGCGATGGCGGCGGCGCTGGCGCAGATGCCCGAGCACCTGGTGTCGCACGGGTACCACGAGCGCGGCCTGCCCGTGCTGCGGCAGGCGATCGCCGACCGGTACGCGGCACGGGGGCTGCCGACGTCACCGGACCAGATCGTGGTCACCTCGGGCGCGCAGCACGCGTGGGCGCTGGCGCTGCGGCTGTTCGCGGGACCGGGTGACCGGGTGCTCGTGGAGCAGCCGACCTACCCCAACGCGCTGGAGGCGGTGCGGGCCGCGTCGGCGATCCCGGTGCCCGTGCCGATGACCGGCGACGGCTGGGAGGTCGACGCCTACGAGGCGGCGCTGCGGCAGGCAGGTCCCCGGCTGGCCTACCTCATCCCGGACTTCCAGAACCCGACCGGCGCCCTGCTGCCCGCGGCCGGCCGTGAAGCGCTCGCCGCCGCGTTGAGGAAGGCGCACACGCCGGTGGTGGTGGACGAGACGCTGGTCGAGCTGTCGCTGACCGATGACCGGATGCCACCGCCGATGGCGGCGTTCGGCGGCGATCTGGTGGTGACGCTCGGATCGGCGAGCAAGTCGCACTGGGGTGGACTGCGCGTCGGGTGGATCCGGGCGTCGGCGGAGATCGTGCACCGGCTGATGTCCACGCGCGCGGCGATCGACCTCGGCACCCCGGTGTTCGAGCAGCTGGTGCTCACCGAACTGCTGACGGACGCGGACCCCGTGTTGCGGCAACGGCGCCTGGAGTTCGCCGCCCAGCGGGACGTCGCGGCGGAGGCGCTGCGGCTGCACTGTCCACAGTGGAGCTTTCGGGTCCCGGCCGGTGGGCTCGGGTTGTGGTGCACGCTCGACGCGCCGGTGAGCACCCGGATCGCCGTGGTGGCGCAGAACCACGGCCTGCGGCTCGTGCCCGGCCCGCGCTGGGCGGTCCACGGCGGCTGCGAGCAGATGCTCCGAGTGCCGTACACGCAGTCGCCCGAAGTGCTGCGCGAGGCGATCGGCCGTTTGGGTGTGGTAGCTGCATCCGTTGCGGGCACTGGGTTTCCGTCGGATGCCGACGTCTCGGTGCCGGTCGCGTGAGACACGTCGGCCCGGTCTCCCACAGCGGTGGAGACCGGGCCGACGAACTTGCCAACGGAGTGGCCTGCGGCGGGGGACGTCCCAGGGATTGGCGTCCCCCGTCCGCAGGTTTCCCCGTGCGGTCCGAGGCTGCGGGGGCAGCGCGGCACTCGGACCAGACCCGACCTGCCAGGGCGCGGTTGGCAGGTCAGGAAGACTGGGGGTTCCTTGCGTACAACGGGAAATACGAGGAGGAGTTACTGGCGCGACGGCACGAGACGGTCACAAATCGCGCAGAGGGCAGACCTGTCCTGTCGGACTCAGTCGGGTGACGTGCTCGGCAGGCCGGGAAGGCTGCCGGGGGACCGACCGTCGCGGCGTTCCTCGACCGACCACGTGGCCGGCGGGAACAGCTCGTTGCGCGACGTGAGCACGGCCAGCACGCCGCGCGTGCCGCCGGAGTTGTCGGTGTGGCTCGACGACGCGGACGCCGTCGTGGTGACCGGGGCGGGCTGGGGCGCCGGAGCGGGCGCGTCCCTGCCGGGCTCGGTCCAGGTGAGGTCGGCCTGCTGCGGCGCGGGCTCGGCCTGTGGCGTGGGCTGGCTGAACGTCCGCAGCGGCTGCGGCACGTACTTCGCGACCGCGACCGCGACGGGCGCGGCCGCCGGCGGCGGAGGAGCGGGCAGCTCGGCGGCGGCCCTGGCGGCCAGCCGCGCGGCGCGGACCTGGGCCTTCGCCCTGATCACCTCGGGCGGCGCCTTGTTCGAGACGGTGCCGGACCGGGAGTTGGAGTGCGTGCCGCCGGTGAAGTCGAGCACCGGGCCGTCGTCGTGGTCGTCGTCCCCGGCGGGGTCCTCCGGCCGGTTCGGCGGGACGAACCCCGGTACCGGGACGTCGTCGACCGGCTGGTGCTGCTCGATGAAGGACGTGGTGAACGCGGTGACCCAGCCCGCGGGGTCGTCGCTCAGGTTCGGGGCGGTGAACAGCTGCGAGGCGTCGAGCGCCTGCGGTTCGTCCGCGGCCTGCGGTTCGTCGAGGGCCTGCGGTCGGTCGAGCGGCTGCGGTTCGCCGGCCGGGGTCGCTGCCGGGGTCTCGGTCGCCTGCTCGGCCAGCGGTGCGGTGGGCGCGGCGGTCTCGGGGCTCTGCTCCTGGACCGGCTGCGGTGCCGTGACCGGTGTGGCCGGGTCGAGCGGTGCGGGAGCTTCGGTCGTGATCTCGACGGCGGGCGGTGCCTCCACGGGGTTCGCGTCGGCCGAGGCGGGCGAGCCGCCCATCAGCCAGGCCGCGGCCGTGAACCCGCCGAGGGCAGCGGCCCGCAGCAGCAGTGCGACAGCTCCACCACCGGCCACAGGATCACCACCGTCCACCGTTCGGGCCACCGCCAACGCCGCAGCGCCGTCGGAGGTCGACGTTGAGCTATGTCTAGCACCGGTGGGTGGTTTTGCGAACCAACTCGCCGCAAACCACACGGAAGGGCGGTCACGTGCGGCTGTCCGTGTTCGCCTCGATCGGGCGCGAACACCGTCTGTGTGGTCATCGGATCGAGTGACATCGCGCTCCGGTCTCCTGTGGACCTCGCCGCAGCGCGGGATGGTGTCCGCTGTGGACGCACCGAAACAGGTCAAGAGCCTCTCTGAGCTGGCCGGTCACGCGTCGGAGGCCCTCGGTCCGGTGCACGTGCACGATCCGGGCGGTCCGAACGAGTGCTTGGTCCGTTCGGGGGAAGTCATCGTGCTCCCGGAGGACGCACTCACTGTGCGCAAGCGTTTGCGGGGTGTCTGCTCGCACGAGGAGGCCGTTCCGGGGGCCGTCCGGATGCACCTGAAGGCGGCGCACGCACTGCGCGTCGTCCCCATCGCCCGCGACGTCGGTGCCGCACCGCACCACGTCCACCTCGCCTGCCCGATCATGATCGGCACCTCCCGCCCGGTCATCGGTGGCCACCTGCCGTCGTTGCGAGGGGAGGGGTCCGTGGCGTTGCTGGACACCCCTCTCGATGCCCCGCACGGCGCGTTGGTCGCCGGTGTGCTGCGGCACCACGGTGCGACCGTCCGCCCGTTCCCCGTCCTCACGCCGTCCGGCTTCGGCTCCGACCTCGCCCTCGCCGCCGCACTGCGCGCCACCCGCTCGGTGCCGGTGGTCCTGGTGTCGTCCGGCACCTACACGTTCGACGACGCCTGCCCGCCGGTCCTGGCCGCGTGCGGCGGCAACGTCGTCGCGGCCGCGGGCAACGGCGGGTCCGCCCGTCCGTGGTGGCCCGCCGCCCTGCCCGCCGTGACCGCCGTGGGCACCTCCGACCCGTTCTCCGGTCACGGCCCGTGGGTCGACGTGGTGACCAACGGGACCGACGTGCCCGCCAGCGTCGGCTCCGCGCAGTCGCTGTGCACCGGCACCTCGTTCGCCGCCGCGCTGCACGCCGCGACGCTCGTGCCGGTGCCGTAGCAGCTGAAGCCCAGGTGGGCGACGGCGCGTGCGGCCGCCGCGGGGTGGTCGAGCCGCCGGTGGACCGCCGCCATGGCCGCGCCGACCTGACGGTCCGGGACGGGCAGGACGCTCGCCAGCACCGCCCTCGTGCCGACGTCGAGGAATGCCCGCGCGAGGCCCGACTCGCAGGCCGAGAGCACGACGACCTCCGGCGGGTGCTCGACGCGGGCCAGGTCGTAGCCGTAGAGCGGGCCGTCGTCGAGCTCCAGGTACGAGAACAGCGGGTTGTCCGCGTTCACGACGCCGTGCGCCGCGATGTGGGCGATGCCGGCGCCTTCGAGGCCCCGCAGCGTCTCCTCCACAGTGGATCCGAGGACCGTGCCGCCGTGTTCGCGGTGCAGTGCGGTCACCTCCTCGTGGCCGAGGTCCGGTCCGGTGACCCACACCCTGCGGCCACCGGGTCGCGGTGGGCACCAGCGGTTCAACGCCGGCAGCACGTGCACCTTCGGCCGGAGCGCGGCCCACGGCATGTCGCGCAACACGCCGTCCGGGACCACCACGACCTCCTCCACCTGCGGCAACAGGTCGTTGTCGATCGTGCGGCCCGCGCGCAGCGCCAGCTTGGCCGCCTGGACGAGCGCGGCCGGCTCGGCCACGACGCGGACGCTCTCCGGCGTCACGGCCAGCACCTGTCCCCTGTGGACGACGAAGCTGACCACCGGCAGGTGGCCGGGCACCTCATCGCCGGAGGGGGAGCGCCGGGCCGTGGCGACGGTCAGCCGGCGGATGTCCCGTTCCAGCGCCTCGACCGGACCGCCGAGCGCCCGTGCCCGCCGCAGCCCGGCCAGCGCGCTCGCGAGCGCCGGATCGCCCGGCGGCAACGGCGACGGGTAGCTGCGGCGGTGCCGCTCGCCCCACCGCAGCACCTCGCGCGGCGTCCGGGCGAGGTCGAGCGCGCGTCCGGTCAGCTCCCGCCGCACCCACTCGTTGGCGAGCCCGGCGCCGTCCTCGTCGAGGACGCGCAGCCCGGCCCGGCACGCCGCCAGCGCACCCCGCCGGTCCGATCGCCTGGCCTGCGCGAGCCACCCCAGCGCCCTGGTCCTGGCCGGTCCGCGGAACCGCTGGGCCGCGACCGCGTCGACCTCGCCCGCGGCCAGCATCAGCTCACCGTCCGGTCGTCCGGCCGTCCGGTAGAGCCGCAGCGCCGTGGCGGTGTCCCCGCGTCGCAACGCGCACCGCGCGCCGAGCAGCACCGCCTCCGGTGACCTCCGCCCGCACCGCTCCAGCAACGCGAGCGCGGGCTCCACCACCCGGTGCGCCTCCTCGTCCAGCCCGGCCGCGAGCAACGCCTCCGCCCGGTCGACCAGCGCCTCCGGGCGGCTCGTGGAGTCGAGACCGGCCCGTGCCGCCTCCTCGTACCGCCGCAGCGCCGACGGCAGGTCACCGGCCAGCATCGCGACGAAACCCCTGTTGTGCAGGCACATCGCGATCCGGCCGCTCTCGCCGATCGTCCGCAGCGCCGCCGCGGCCGCCGTGAAGTCCGCGTCCGCGCCGGCCAGCCGCAGGGCGTAGCACCGCGCGATGCCCCTGCCGATCAACGCGTTCGCGAGCCACCGCTGGTCGTCGTACCGGCGCAGCTCCCTGATCACGGCGGTCAGCTCGGCCATCGCCGGACGCGGGTCGGCCGACCGGCACAGGTGCAGCCCGCGCAGGCAGCGGGCCCGCGCCAGCTCGTTGCCGCGCAGCTGCGGCGTGGCGAGGTCGAGGTGCCGCAGGCTGCGGGTGCGACGGCCCCGGTCCAGGTCGATCCACGCGAGCGTCAACCGGAACCGCGGTTCGCCGGTGAGCCGCAGGCCGCGCTGTGCCAAAGCGGCCGCCTCGTCGAGGTGCCCGAGCTCGACGTGGGCGACGCTCAGGTCGTGCAGGGCCTGGGCGCGTTCGGCCTTGGAGCCGCGGACCACCGTGCCGGCGATGGTGGCCCGCGGGTCGGCGCTGGCGCTCACGCGACGAACCAGTCCGTGGTCAGGCCCAGCTCCGGCACGCAGACGCACACCGGCCCTGGCACGACCTCGGCGCGGAACCAGCCCTCGGCGTCCGGCGCGACCGCCCGCACGGCCTCCGGTGAACGCACCTCGACGGTGCCGGTCACGCCGTCCAGGACGCCGGTCAGGCGCGGGCCGTCGAGCTGCAGGTACATCCGGCCGGTGCCGACGTGGAACACGAGCTGCCGCGACGGGCCGCGGACCGGCTCGTCGACGACCGCCATGGGGGCCAGGCCGGTCGGGACCGGCGCACCGACGGCCGGGGGCACGTCGGCACCGAACAGCGCGGCGATCTCGTCGAGCAACGGGTCCCTCACCGCGCCACCGCCAGCTTCCGGCGCAGCGCGGTGAGGCACCGGGTCCGCGTCGGGCCGACGCTCCCCAGCTTCATCCCCAGGGCATCGGCAACCTGTGCATAACTCAGCTCGGGGCTGTGGGCGGCGATCCTCAGCAGCCGCTGGCAGCGTTCGTTCAACGTGACCAGCGCCGTCCACAGCCGGTGGGCGCGGTCGTCGCCCAGCACGACGTCCTCAGGTGTCGGCAGGGCCGACTCCGGCTCCCAGCGGTCGACCGGGACCTCACGGCCGCGGCTGCGCAGCACGGCGATGCTCTGCCGGGTTGCGGTACGGAGCAGCCACCCGGCCAAGGCCTCGGGATCTCGCAGCCGGGTGAGGTGTTCTGCCAGGCAGAGCCACGTGCACTGGTAGACGTCGGCCGCGTCGGCGTGGCTCAGGCGGAACGATCTGGGCACCGACCAGACCAGTCGCGAGTAGCGCTCGACGAGCGCGTCCCAGCCCGTGGTCCCGGCTCGTGCGGACTGGACGACCTCGGTGTTGGAGTTCATGCCATTTGGAGTGGAACACGGACGGCACGGCTCCGCTGCTCACCCGAAAGTGGTTTGTCCACAGGTGTGGAGAAACTCATCCACACCTGTGGACAACTACAGCTTGTGGAGTCGCTCCACGGCCTCGTCGATCACCGCGTCCTGCTTGCAGAACGCGAACCGGATCAGGTGCTGCCACTCGGCCGGCCGGTCGGTGAAGACCTGCACGGGCACCGCGGCGACCCCGATCCGCGCGGGCAGCTCGCGGCACAGCGCCAGGCCGTCGGTGTAGCCGAGCGGGCGGACGTCGGCGCAGATGAAGTACGTGCCCTCCGACGACCGCACCTCGAAGCCCGCCGCGCGCAGCCCCTCCGCCAGCCGGGCCCGCTTCGCCGCCAGCGAGTCGCGCAGCGCCGTGACCCAGTCCAGCTCGGTGGTCAGCGCCTGGGCGACGGCGGGCTGGAACGGCGCCCCGCCCACGAACGTCATGAACTGCTTCGCCGCGCGCACCGCCGCGACCAGTTCGGCCGGGCCGCACACCCAGCCGATCTTCCAGCCGGTGCAGTTGAACGTCTTGCCCGCGCCCGAGATCGACAGGGTCCGCTGGGCCATCCCCGGCAGCGAGGCCAGCGGGACGTGCTGCCGGCCGTCGAAGACCAGGTGCTCGTACACCTCGTCGGTGATCGCCAGCAGGTCGTGCTCGACGCACAACGCGGCGATGGCGCGCATCTCGTCGACGGTGAACACGGTGCCGGTCGGGTTGTGCGGCGAGTTCACCAGGATCGCGCGCGTGCGCGGCGTGACCGCGGCCCTCAGCGCGTCGACGTCCAGCGCCAACCGGCCGGACGAGTCCTCGCGCAGCCCCACCGTCACCCTGGTCGCGCCCGCGAGCGCCACCGACGCCGCGTACGAGTCGTAGTAGGGCTCGACCAGCACCACCTCGTCACCCGGCTCGACCAGCGCCAGCAGCGAGGCCGCGATCGCCTCTGTGGCGCCGACCGTGACCAGGACCTCGGTGTCCGGGTCGTAGGAGGTGCCGTAGCGCGACCGGTGCGCGGCGATGGCGGCGCGCAGCACCGGCATGCCGGGACCCGGCGGGTACTGGTTGACGCCCGACGCGATGGCCGACTGGGCCGCCGCGAGCATCGACGCCGGACCGTCGGTGTCGGGGAAGCCCTGACCGAGGTTCACGGCGTCGTGCTGCACGGCCAGCCCGGTCATCTCCGCGAAGATCGTCGAGGTGAACGGCTGCAACCTGGGGACTAGCGCTGGTACCCGCACAACGCAGGATCTTCACGGACAATGGTGCCGTGGAGCAACTGACCGCCGCTGACCAGCAGAAGCGCACAGACCTGCGCAAGATGAAGGTCGTCGCCACCAGCTTCCTCGTGGGTGCGACGGTCGTCTTCTTCGGGACCCACGCCTTCGAGGGCGCCTGGGTCGGGTACGTCCGGGCCGCCGCGGAGGCCGGCATGGTGGGCGCGCTCGCCGACTGGTTCGCCGTCACGGCCCTGTTCCGGCGCCCGCTCGGCCTGCCGATCCCGCACACCGCGATCATCCCGACCCGCAAGAACATGTTCGGCAAGACGCTCGGCGACTTCGTCGGCGTCAACTTCCTGAGCAAGGAGATCGTCCAGGACAAGCTGCGCCGCGCGGGCATCGCCGAGCGCGCCGGTGCGTGGCTCAAGCAGCCGGAGAACGCCGAACGCGTCACCAACGAGCTCGCGAACGTCCTCAAGGGCGCGATCACCGTGCTCAAGGACGAGGACGTGCAGGCCGTCGTCGAGCAGGCGATCGTCAAGCGCGTCACCGCCAAGCCGTGGGGCCCGCCGCTGGGCAAGCTCCTGGAGCAGGTGCTCACCGACGGCGCCCACCACAAGCTCGTCGACCTGATGTGCGACCGGGCCTACGAGTGGGTGCGCGACAACTACGACAAGGTCAGCCTCATCGTCACCGACCGCGCGCCGGCGTGGTCGCCCAGGTTCGTCGACTCGATGCTCGGCGACAAGGTCCACACCGAGCTGGTCAACTTCGCGTGGGCGGTGAAGACCGACGTCAACCACCCGATGCGGCTCGCCGTGGACCAGTTCCTGATCGAGTTCTCCGCGGACATGCAGAACGACCCGGCCACCCTGCAGCGCGCCGAGCAGGTCAAGCAGCAGGTCATCAACCACCCCGACGTGCAGAAGCTGATCAGCAGCGCGTGGGGCACGGCGAAGAAGATGCTGCTCGACGCCGCCGAGGACCCGTCCAGCGAGCTGCGCAGGAGGGTGATGCAGGGACTGATCACGCTCGGCACCAACCTGACCGACGACCTCGAGCTGCGCGCCAAGGTCGACGGCTGGCTGGAGCAGGCCGCCGGGTACGTCGTGAGCAACTACCGGGCCGAGATCACCACGCTCATCACCGACACCGTCGAGCGGTGGGACGCGGAGGAGACCTCGCGCAAGATCGAGCTGCAGGTCGGCAGGGACCTGCAGTTCATCCGGATCAACGGCACCGTGGTCGGCGCGCTGGCCGGCCTGGTGATCTACACCGTGGCCAACGTGCTGTTCTGAGAGGCGCGCGAGCGTTTTCGGAACGTCCTGGCCTTCTCGCGGTTGCCGCACACCCGCATGGAGCACCAGGTGCGGGAGCGGTTGCGGGATCTGTCGAAGAACGCGCGCAGGCAGTCGTCGGCGGGGCAGATCTTGAACCGCTCCCACGACCCGAGCACCGCGAGGCGGGCCGACGCCGCGAGCACCGCGCCCACCGCGTCGCTGCTCGCGAGCATCGGGACGCCGCCGGTCAGCTCGACGTGCACCACGCCGGCCGCCGTGCGCGGCCCTGACGACCCCTCGATGGACGAGCGCAGTGCCGCCCGCGCGGCGCGCGCCTGTGCGATCTCCCCGCTCCGCCCGAGGCCGCGTTCGGTCACCCACGCGCGCCAGGAGGCTTCACTGTCCAGTACGTGTCGAGTGTTCAGGAAGTCGAGCAGCAGCTCGACGTCGTGATCCCAGCCGACAGTCAGACCAGTCACCCCACCACTGTAGGCGCCACGGCGGTTGCCCGTCAGGACATCCGGGGAATGCACCCGGTGTATACACGGGGTGTATAGTCGTCCGCATGTCGATCGGTCACGCACTGTTGGGCCTGCTAGAGGGTGGTCCAAGGCACGGGTACGACCTCAAGCGCACCTACGACGAGCGCTTCGGGCAGGACCGGCCGTTGCACTACGGGCAGGTCTACTCGACGCTGTCGCGGCTGCTGAAGAACGGCCTGGTGACCGAGGCCGGAGTGGAGGCGGGCGACGGTCCGGAGCGCAAGCGGTACGCCATCACCGACGCCGGGGTCACCGACGTGGAGCGCTGGCTGGGCACGCCGGAGAAGCCGGAGCCGTACCTGCAGAACACCCTCTACGCGAAGGTCGTGCTGGCGCTGCTGTCCGGCCGCAGCGCGGTGGAGGTGCTGGACGTCCAGCGCTCCGCGCACCTGCGGACCATGCGCGAGCTGACCCGGCGCAAGACCGGCGGCGACCTGGCCGACCAGCTGATCTGCGACTTCGCGCTGTTCCACCTGGAGGCGGACCTGCGCTGGCTGGAGCTGACGGCCGCCCGCGTCGACCAGCTCGCGGAGCAGGTGGCGCGATGACGCTGCTGAGGGCCGAGGAGCTGCACAGGTCGTTCGGGAAGACGCACGCGCTGGCCGGCGCCGGGCTCACGGTCCGCGAGGGCGAGGTCGTGGCGGTCATGGGGCCGTCCGGGTCCGGCAAGTCGACCCTGCTGCACTGCGTCGCAGGCATCCTGCCGCCGGACAGCGGCACGATCACCTACCGCGACCGCGACCTGACCCGGATGTCCGACCACGAGCGCAGCGAGCTGCGGCGCACCGAGTTCGGGTTCGTGTTCCAGTTCGGCCAGCTGGTGCCGGAGCTGACCTGCCTGGAGAACGTGGCGCTGCCGTTGCGGCTGAGCGGGATGCGGCGCAAACCGGCCGAGCGCGCCGCGCGCGAGTGGCTGACCAGGCTGGAGGTCGACGGCGTGGCCGACCAGCGGCCCGGTGAGACCTCCGGTGGCCAGGGCCAGCGCGTCGCCGTGGCCCGCGCGCTGGTCACCGGCCCGAAGGTGATCTTCGCCGACGAGCCGACCGGGGCGCTCGACTCGCTCAACGGCGAGCGGGTGATGCACCTGCTCACCACCGCGGCGCGGGAGACGGGCGCGGCCGTCGTGCTGGTCACGCACGAGCCGCGGGTTGCCGCCTACTCCGACCGCGAGGTCGTGGTGCGCGACGGGCGGTCCCGGGACGTGGAGCTGGCCGGGTGAAGCGGGTGATCGGCGACCTCGCCCTCGGGGTCCGGCTGGCGGTCGGGGGCAGCCGGAAGTCGTGGGCGCGGCTCGTCCTGCAGGGACTCGGCATCGGCCTGGGCGTGGCCGTGCTGGTCCTCGCGGCCTCGCTGCCGGGGGCCATCGACGTGCGCGACAAGCGCGGGGACGCGAGCGAACCGGTGTCGGAGGGCACCGGGCCGGCGCCGTTGCTGGTGAGCGTCGTGCACCTGGAGTACCGGGCGGAGCTGGTGCGCGGCCGGTACGTGAAGGTGCTCTCGCCGGACGCCCCCGTGCCGCCCGGTGTCGACCGGCTGCCCGGTGACGGGGAGGTCGTCGTGTCGCCCGCGCTCGCCGAGCTGCTGGCGAGCGAGGAGGGCGCGCTGCTGCGGCCGCGGTTGCCGCAGCGGGTGGTCGGGACCATCGGCAGGGAGGGGCTCACCGGTCCGCTCGACCTGGTGTTCCTGGCCGGGGACGCCTCGATCGTGTCGACCGGGAGCAACGAGACGTACCGCTGGGGCGCGCACTACGGCGGCGGGGGGCTCGCGCCGATCCTGTGGCTGCTCAGCATGGTGGGCGTGATCGTCCTGCTGTTCCCGGTGCTGGTGTTCGTCAGCGTGGCCGCGCGGCTGGCCGCGGCCCAGCGCGACCGCAGGCTGGCGGCGTTGCGGCTGGTCGGCGCCGGTGCGAGACGGGTGCGGCTGATCGCGTCCGGTGAGGCGCTGGCCAGCGCGGTGGTCGGGCTCGCCGCGGGGTTCGGGCTGTTCTACGCGCTGCGGCCGTTCTCGGACGACGTCGTCCTGGAGCAGCTGGTGGTGTTCCCGGAGGACCTGACCCCGGCGCCGGCGCTGACGGTCGCGGTGCTCGTCGGGGTGCCGGTGCTGGCGGTGGCCACGTCGTTGTTCTCGATGCGGCGGACGATCATCGAGCCGCTGGGCGTGGTGCGCGAGCAGCGTCCGGTGCGGCGCAGGCTGTGGTGGCGGCTGCTGCCCACGGTCGCCGGTGCGGCGCTGCTGGTCAGCCAGGCCGGCCGGGTCACCGGCGACGAGCAGCCGGAGGAGCTGCCCGTCGTGCTCGGCGTGGTGCTGCTGATGTTCGGCATCCCGGTGCTGCTGCCGTGGCTGGTCGAGCGGGTCGTCTTCCGCCTGCGCGGCGGCACCCCGGCATTGCAGCTGGCCGTGCGCAGGCTCCAGCTCGACAGCGGCACGGCCGCGCGGGTCGTGGGCGGTGTCGCGGTGGTGCTCGCGGGCACCGTGACGTTGCAGATGGTCCTCGCCGCCGTCGAGAACGAGGTGGTGGACAGGGAGCTGACGCGGTCCCCGCAGGACGTGCTGGCCATGCGGGTCACCGACACCACCGCCACACCGGGTCTGCGCGACGCGCTGGCGCACAGCGCCGGGGTGCGCGCCGTGCACGAGCTGCGCTGGACGTCCGGCAGCACCGGCGAGCGGTCGTCCGTGTCGATCGTCGTGGGCACCTGCGCCGCGCTGCGGACGCAGCTCCCGGTGACCGGGTGCACCGACGGCAAGGCGTACCTGGCGCGGGAGGCCACCGGCGGTTTCACCGTCACGCCGGGCGTGCCGCTCGCCGTCGGCAGGGACCGCGAGCAGCGGTGGCTGCCCCCGGCCGTGGTCGAGGAGGTCTCCGGCGCCACCACCGGCGGCTACTACCTCACCCCGGCTGCCGCTCAGGGCCTCACCCTCGGCACCCGCGGCGTCGAGTACATCGCCCAGCTCGACCTGGCGACGCCGGACGCCGCCGAACACGCCCGCAACGCCGTGGCCCCGTACTCGTGGCGCGTGCGGTCGTTCTCCGGCGGCCAGTCCAGGATGTCGGAGGTGGAGCGGGTGTTCGGGCTGGTGCGCCAGGGCCTGTACGGCGGCATGGCCGTCACCCTGCTGCTGGCCGGTGCATCGATGCTGGTGGTGGGCCTCGAACAGGTCAGGGAACGCCGTCGCCCGCTGGCCGTGCTGGCCGCGTCCGGCGTCCCGCGCGCCACCCTGGCCCGTTCCCTGCTGTGGCAGAACGGGCTGCCCCTGGTGCTGTCGACGGTGGTGTCGGTGGCCACCGGCATCGGCCTCGGCGTGCTGTCGGTGAGGGTGTCGAGAGCCGAGGTCGCCTTCGACTGGCAGGGCATCGCCCTGGTCACCGCCGCCGCGATGGCCCTGGTCCTGCTGGTCACCGCCCTGACGCTGCCGTCCCTGCGCAAGGCGACCGGCGCCCTCGGCCTGCGCACGGAGTGAGGTGCCGATCTGCACGTGCCTACGATCAGGCCCGTGCAGATCGCCACCACCTCCGACCATCCGCACCTCTCCACAGCGGCGCTGGTCGGCGAATGGCCCCTGTTCGTCCTGAAGGACCCGATCTCCAACCGGTACCGCAAGACCGTCCAGCAGTACTTCCCGCAGTACGACGTGCTCGCACTCGACGGCTCGGAGGTCCTGGCCCATGCCGTGGCCGTCGCCCTGTGCTGGGACGGCACCCCGTCCACCCTCCCCGACGGCGGCTACGACGGCGCCATCGTCCAATCCGTGCGCGACCACGAATCCGGCACCACCCCGGACACCCTGTGCGTCCTCGCCGCCACCGTCCGAGCCACCCACGCCGGCCGGGGCTTGGCCGCCGCGGTCCTGACCGCCCTCCGCACCCGCGCCCTCGCGAACGGCCTGTCCCGCGTCGTCGTACCGGTCCGCCCCACCCTGAAGGCGAGCTACCCGCTCACCCCGATGGCCGACTTCGCGACCTGGACCCGCCCCGACGGCCTGCACCTGGACCCGTGGATCCGCACCCACCAACGCCTCGGCGCCACCGTCCTCGGCCCAGCCGAACGCTCCATGGTCGTGACGGGCACCGCCGCGGAGTGGCAGAGGTGGACCGGCCTGCACTTCCCCCAGTCCGGCCGGTACGTCGTACCCAGCGGCCACGACGTCGTGGTGTTCGAGGGGGACCGCGGCGTCTACGAGGAGACGAACCTCTGGATGCGCCACCTCTGACGGCCCAGGCTCCCGCCCGCGTACCGCACAAGACGCCCGCGCCTTCCGGTGCCTCCGCTCATCCCGCGCCGTTCAGCCCGCGTGGCGTGGCGTGGCTTGCGCCGCTCCGCCTGCGCTGCCCACGCGGTTCGGCTCGCGCACCGCCTCGCGCCGTCCGCGCTCGACAGCCCTACACCCGGTCCTTCCGCCGCAACCGCACCTTCCCCACCCCGCCCCCGGCCGCCGCACCGTGCTCCGCCAGCCGGTCCTGCACCAGCCCGTGCCGGAACTGGTAGCAGGCCCCGGCCCGGCACAGCACCCCGAGCTTGCGCGCGTCCTCGAAGAACACCATCAGCTCCCAGGGCAGCTTCCCCCGCAACGCCAACCAGATCCGCGCCACGGTGAACCACCACCACCGCAGGTGCAGCACGGCCAGCGCGAACCCCAGCATCAGCCCGGAAGCCAGCCCCAGCCCGACCATGCCGGTCTGGTTCGGCCCGAACACCAGTGCCGCCGCCGAACCGAACACCACGGCCAGCACCAGCGACCCGGTCCACACGGCGATCCGGTCGCGCGCCATGGTCCACTGTGGACTGGAGGCCTGGGACAGCTCGGCCGTGCTGGACAACGCGAACCGCAGCGCCACGGCCACCGCGAGGCCCAAGCCGACCACCAGGCCGGCGGACAACCCGTACAGCGCGCCGAAGACGAGGCCCGCCGCGAGGCCGAGGACGCCGGGGACCAGGAGCAGGGAGCGCGAGATTCCCAGGCGTGGCTTGGGTTTGCGTTCCTGCGAGGCGGTCAGTGCGGCGCCGCCGACCAGGACGCCGGCGACCAGGCCGCTGAGCGGGGCGAGTTTTGGGGTGATCGAGTAGGCCATCAGCCAGGCGACGCCGAAGCCGCCGATCGCGCCCAGTGCCAGTGCGCCGAGCAGGGCGAGCCAGGTGCGGCCGACCGAGCGGCGCAGCTCCCACCAGGCCAGCTCACGGATGCCGCGGTCGCGCATCTCGTGCGCGAGGAACTCCAGCCACCTGCGCGCCCTGTCGCGGGGCCAGACCTGGCTGGCCCTGGCGTGGTGGGCGGCGGCGCGGTTGCCGAAGGCGCGGGAGACCAGCTCGTCGCAGAGGTGGTCGCAGACGGCGCGGGCGTCCGGGAAGCAGCCGCGGTCGAGGAGCTCGGTCGGTTCCGCCTCGAAGTCGGCGTAGACCATGCTGGCCAGCCACATCGTCAGCGGTGTGGACAGGGCGTCGGCGAGGCGGCCGTCCGGTTCCTCGCGCAGGTGGATGAACACCGGTTCCCAGCGGGCCGCTCCCACGCTGTCGGCGCTCGCCCGCAGGTAGGAGGCGACCTCGTCGAGGTCGAGCGGGGCCAGTTCGACGACGTCGGCGCCGTGCAGCGGGCCCGCGAGGTGCACGGCCTGGGCGTACTCGGCGGTGCGGCACGTGAGGACGAGCGGGCGCGTGGCGGGGAACGCCTTCGCGATCCGCGCCAGTGCGTCGGCGCGCTGGTGTGCGGGGACGTCGTCGAGGCCGTCCAGCACCGGCAGGACGCGGTGCTGCTCGATCAGCAGGTCACCGGCGTAGCTGCCGTAGAGCTCGGTGTTGCTCAGGGCCGGGTGGTCCTCGTAGAGGCGGCGGGTCAACCACGTGCGGATGTCCTCGACCGCCGGGTTCCACGTCGACAACGGCAGCAGCACCGGCACCATGCCGCCGTCGTAGCGGTCGAGCAGGCCGCACGTCAGCAGCATCGCGACCGTCGTCTTCCCGGTGCCCGCCTCGCCGAGGACGACCATCCGGCGGTGGGGCTGCCGTTCGAACGCGCCGACCACCGCGTCGCTGTGGCCGGGGGGTGCGTTCCGTCCGTCACCCAGGTCCAGTTCGGGTGCGGTCCAGTGCAGGTCGAGGACGTCCGGGTCGGTGAGGCCGCGGGAACGCACCTCCTCGTTCCACTGCGCCTGCAGAGCGGTGGCCAGGGCGCGGCAGGCGGCGTCCAGGTGCTCTTCGGTGCTCAGCTCGGCGTTGTGCCTGCGCCGCACCCACGGGTCGAGCAGCGCGAGGAAGCCGAGGAACACCACGGCGAGCGCGCCCAGCCACACGTGCGGGTTGATGCCGTGGTCGGTGACGAACAGACCGGCAGCCGTGAGCAGTGCGGTCAGCACGCAGCCGGCCAGCAGCGCCTGCTGGCGGAATCTGGACATGCGCGCATCATGACGCACCGCATCCGCCCGGGGTCGGTTCAGTGAGCCGTGTCGTGCCGTTCGCTGTTGATCACAGTCGCCACCTCCGCCCGTCGAAGGTGAGGAACTGGCCGTCATGACCGATGGTGACACCGAAGTGCTGCCGCCGGGGTTTGCCCAGGTCCTCCCACAGCGCCAGCGCCTGTTCCGCCAGGTCCCACAGCCGTCGCGGACCGCCCTGGTCGACGTGCGAGCCGTGGTGGTGCACCCAGGAGCCGTCCGGGTGGCCCAGCCAGTCCTGTCCCGCGACGACGTCGGGCAGCGCGACGCCGGCGAAGAACTCGAACGGGCTGGCCGGGTCGACCACCGTGGCCATCGGCAGCGTGGTGGTCCTGCGGTCGAACGCGCCCGTGCCGGCGAGCGCGGGCTTGCGGGCGTGCGCGCGCAACGGCATGAAGCGGCCGTCCTCCACCAGGACCCGGCCCTCGCCGGTGCCGTCGCCGCGGGAGACGATCCGGACGAGCCCGGCGCCGATGGGGCGGTGCAGGGTGGTGATGACGAGGCCGCCGGGCCGGGTCTGCTCCAGCCACGCGGGTGGGATCGTCGTCACGGAACACGTCGCGAGCACCCGGTCGTACGGCGCTCCCGCCGGATGACCCCGCGCGCCGTCACCGATGACGCAGGTGGGGGTGAAACCGTTGCGGTGCAGGCGTTCGCGGGCCCGTGCGGAAAGCTGCGGGTCGACGTCGACGGTCGTCACGCGGTCGGCGCCCAGGGCGTGGCACAGGAGAGCGGCGTTGTACCCGGTGCCGGTGCCCACCTCCAGCACCGACTGTCCGGTGTGGACCTCCAGCGCCTCCAGCATGATCGCCATGATGGCCGGCATGCTCGACGAGCACGTCGGTGTGCCACCGGTCACCGTGTCGTCACCGTCGAACTGGGTAACCCAGACCCGGTCGGTGTAGACGAGCTCCAGCCAGCCGGGGTGCTCCGCGGTGACCGGTTCCCAGTCGCCGTCGTGCCGCTGGCGGTAGAAGCGAGGCAGGAACTCGTGGCGCGGCACCTCGCGGAAAGCCTTGAGCCACCGGGGATCGCGCAGCACACCGGTGCCGAGCAGGTGGTCGGCCAGCTCGGCGCGCAGGGCTCCGGCGTCGTCCATGACCCCTCCACGGTAGCCCTGTGGCGGAGCACACGCAGCGATTGCTAGCAGAGTGCTTGCAACTGCTAGCACCCCTCGCTAACGTGGTCGGTGCACGAGGAACGGGAGCGGGAACCAATGGACAAGTCCATCGACAAAGCCGTCGCGGACCTCGGCCGCAACATCGGGGACTTCATCCGCGAGCAGCGCAACACCGCGAAGATCTCGTTGCGGGAGTTGGCAAAGCAGGCCGGCGTCTCCAACCCGTACCTGAGCCAGATCGAGCGGGGACTGCGCAAGCCCAGTGCGGAGATCCTGCAGCAGATCGCCAAGGGGCTGCGCATCTCGGCCGAGGTGCTCTACGTCGAGGCCGGGATCCTCCAGCAGCGCGAAGGCGGTGCGTTGGCGGACGCCGTCGTCGCCGCGACCGATCTGACCGAGCGGCAGAAGCAGGTGCTGCTCGACGTCTACGAATCTTTCCGGCGGGAGAACGCCGCCAAGACCAAGGAGGAGTGATCTCCATGCCGAAGCTCACCCAGGACGACATCCGCACCGCCGCCGAGCAGGGCGCGCACGCCGCCCGCCAGGCCCTCCTCGCCGCCCTCGGCGCCGGTGACCTCGCCGCCAAGGCCGTGGTCGAGGCGCTGGGCAAGGCCAGGGAGCGCGCGGAGGAGGCCTCCGCGAAGGCCACCGACCTGCCCACCGAGCTCAAGGACCTGCGCGAGAAGCTGCAGCCCGCCGAGCTGAAGAAGCTGGTCGACGCCTACACCGCCTCCGCCGTGAACCTCTACAGCTACCTCGCGGAGCAGGGCGAGCAGACCCTCGAGCAGATCAAGGCCCAGCCGCAGGTCAAGCAGGCTGTCGAGCAGGTCGAGCAGGCCGTCGGGGCCGCCCAGAAGCGCGCGGGGACCGCCGCCGCCGACGCCCGCGTGCTCGCCGACGACGTCCTCGGCAAGGTGACCCGCCGCACCCGCTCGGTCGGCGAGAAGGTCGCCGTCCAGGTCGAGGACACCGCCGAGAAGCTGGCCGAGGAGATCGTCGAGGTCGGTGGCGAGGCCGCGTCCGAGGTCCGCAGCACCACCCGCAAGGCCGCGAACCGCACCGCGCCGCGCAAGCCGGCGACCACGACCCGCAGCACCGGCACCACCGCCGCGGTCAAGAAGCCGACCACGACGACGGACGACACCGCCAAGTGAGTCGTTGAAGACTCGTTGAGGTTCCTCCGGAGGGGGAGCGCGCCACGGCGTGCTCCCCCTCCGGTGCGTCCGGCGCAAGTGCGTCCCGCGGGCCGGATCGGGCCCTGCCCGACGCTCCGTTCCCGCTGACGCGCACGGGCACGTAGGCTGGTCCTGTGTTCCCCGTGCCGATCTTCAGCATCTGGAACCTCGACGGCATCGTGTACTTCCTCGCCGACCTGGGGTTCACCATCCTCGGGCTGTTCGCGTTCTTCCACGCGCTGAGCCAGCGCGTCGACGCCTACACCGCGGCCGAGCGCATGACGAAGCCGGCGTGGTTGGGCATCACCGGTGGTGGAGCCGCGGCGATGCTGCTGTTCTCGCCGGGCACCTTCGGGTCGATCTTCTGGCTCGCCGGTCTCGTCGCGGTGCTCGTGTACATGGTGGACGTGCGCCCCAGACTCATCGAGGTGCAGCGCGGCCCGCGCTGGTGATCACGAACTCCTACGGCTCCGGCTCGCCCGTCACCCTGGTGGCGCACGGGCTGGGGGCCACGCCCGGTGAGGCGCGCATCCCCGCCTCCGGGCTGCCCGGCACCCGCGTGGTCGTGACGCTGCCCTCCCACGGGTCGGCTCCCGACGCGCCGCCCGGCTACTGGGACTACGGGCGCATCGCCGCCGACCTCGCCACGGTCGAGGCCGACCACGCGGTCGGCGTCTCGCTGGGGGCCGCGGCCCTGGTCAGGCTGCTGTCGCGGCAGCCGCGACGGTTCCGGCGGGTGGCGTTGCTGCTGCCCGCGGTGCTCGACCAGCCGCGCCCTGCGGTCACGCTCCAGCAGCTCTCCGACCTCACCACCGGCCCGCCCGCCTACGTCGAGGACCGCCAGCAGGCGCTCACCAGGCTCGAAGCCGCGGCCGAACAGCTGCCCGGCCAGGTCGCCGTCGCCGACGCCGGACTGCTCGCCCAGGTCGAGGTCCCGGTGCTGGTCATCGCCGCCACGAACGACCCGCTGCACCCCGAGGACGTCGCCGAGGCGACCGCCGGTGCGTTCCCGAACGGCGAGCTGTGGCTGGTCGACTCGCCCGCGCCGATGATCACCCACCGCGCCGGGGTACGCCACAGGTTGGTCGAGTTCTTCGGCGGGTAACCGAACGACATGGCTGAGAAGAAGATCGCATTCCTGGTCGCCTCGGAGGGCATCGAGCAGGTCGAGCTCACCGACCCGTGGACGCACGTCGAGAAGGCCGGTGGCACGCCGCGGCTGCTCGCGCCTGAGCTCGGCGAGGTGCGCGGGTTCAACCACCTCACGCCGGCGGACGCGTTCCCGGTCGACACCAAGCTCGCCGACGCCAAGGCCGACGACTACGCCGGCGCGGTCATCCCCGGCGGGGTGGCCAACTCGGACTTCCTGCGGATGGACGGCGACGCCGTGCGGCTGGTCAAGGAGCTGGTCGCGCAGGGCAAGCCGGTCGCGGCGATCTGCCACGGGCCGTGGCTGCTGGTCGAGGCGGACGTCGTCCGCGGCAAGATGTTGACCTCGTTCCCGAGCCTGCAGACCGACATCCGCAACGCGGGCGGTGACTGGGCCGACCAGGAGGTCCGCGTCTGCGACATGAACGGGTGGACGCTCGTGACGTCGCGCAACCCGGACGACCTGCCCGCTTTCAACCGCGAGGCGCTCAAGGCGTTCGGGCTGGCCGAGTAGCCGGGATCTGCAGCTCCCGGCCCTGCGTCAGCTCAGACGCGTCTCGGCGTAGTGCGCCATGGCGTCACGCGTCCACTCGGCCATGTTGCCGGCACCCTCGACGTCGAAGTTGGCCCGGAACTCGTCCGAGTCGACGTAGAGGTCGCCGAGGCCCTTGTAGGACTCCCGGTTGGGCGTCCAGCTCAGGCAGATCCAGCGGTAGTGGCGGTCGACCAGCTCCTGCGTCTGCGGAGTGTCGACCGCCGCGCCGGCGACGTACAGGGCACCGAGCTGTGTCGCGATGTCCTGCCACTCGGCCATGAACCGGTCCGCGTCGGCCCGGTTCCAGCCCTTCATCTTCCGCTTGCTCTCGGCGATGTGCTCCTTCGCACCCTCGCCGTAGCGCTCGACGAGCTCTGCCTCGTGCCGTTCCTGCTTCTTCGCGTCGAAGCCGTCGAACAGCTCTTCCATCTTCACCTCGTCCCCTCCTTCCAGTTCGGCGATCGTGCGCGCGACGGTGCCCGCCAGCCGGTCCAGCCGCCGCTGCTCGTCACGCAGCCACCGGTGGTGGTTGCGCAGGACGGTCAGCTGGTCCGTGCCGTTCAGCACCTCCGCCACCACGTCGAGGCCCAGGCCCAGGTCGCGCAGCAGCAGGATCTGCTGCAGGCGGTGCACCTGCTCCTTCTCGTAGTAGCGGTAACCGTTGTCGCCGATCCAGGCCGGCGGCAGCAGCCCGATCGAGTCGTAATGCCGCAGCGTCCTGGACGTCACCTTCGACATCCGGGCCACCTGGGCGATCGACCAAGCCATCTCTTCTCTCCTTCGCGCTCTCCAATGACGCTAAAGGTTGACGCAACGTCAATGTCAACGCGACTTTTCAAGTGCACGCGGGGCGCTTTCGTACTCCAGGAGGGCACGCGGGGTCCCCGCGTGCCCTTGGAGGGAACGTGGGGTCCCCGCGTGCCCCCGAGGGGAACGTGGTGCCCCCGCGTGCCGGAAAGTGGAGGGGGAGTGGGGGAGGATGAGAGGTGTGTGGACCATCGGTGGTTCGTTGGAACCCGTACCTGTGCTGTCGCGCCTCGACCTGGTCGCGGAACCGGTCGCGAAGGCGCTGAAGGAGCTGGACGGCGCCGACCGCGTCGCCGTCGCGGAGATCGACCCCTCGCTCGCCGACACCGCCGAGTTCTGCGCCCATTACGGCTCACCGCTGGAGGCCAGCGCGAACTGCGTGGTCGTCGCGGGCAAGCGTGGCGGTGAGGTCCGTTATGCAGCCTGCATGGTGCTGGCGACCATGCGTGCGGACGTCAACGGCGTCATCCGCAGGCGGCTCGACGCGCGCAAGGCGTCGTTCGCGCCGATGGACGAGGCAGTGGCGTTGACGGGCATGGAGTACGGCGGGATCACGCCCATCGGGGTGCCCGCGGACTGGCCGGTCCTGGTGTCGCCCGAGGTCGCCGCCGCCCCCGAGCTGGTGGTGGGCAGCGGCATCCGCGGTTCCAAGATCCTCATCCCCGGCGACGTGCTGCTGACGCTGGCGGGCGCCGAGGTGCTACCCGAGCTCGCCCGCGTACTTGAGCAGTAGCGCGACGGCCTCGTCGACGTCGTCGGTCACGAGGATCCACCGCTCGGCGTCCCGGCCGGCCGCGAGCTTCTGCACGAGCGGTGCGGCCGGGACCTCGTCGGTCCAGAAGGCCGTGCCCAGGAAGATCATGGGCGCGGCCGGGCCGACGCTGCCGTAGTAGTTCTGCGTGAAGTCCTGGAAGACCTCCTGGACCGTGCCCGCCTTGCCCGGCGTGTAGACGATGCCGCCGGTCGCGACGGTCAGCAGGCCCTCCTCGCGCACCGAGTTCGCGAAGTACTTGGCGTGCAGCTCGCAGGCCGGGTTGGGCGGCTCGTGGCCGTAGAACCAGGTCGGGATGCCGATCGTGCGCGGCACCTCGAACGACGGCACCTCCGGGAACGCCGCCAGCCACCGGCCGATCGACTCGTCGTCACCGCCGAACGACGGCGCCTTCGCCAGCTGCGCGAGCACGTCGGCGTCCGCCGAGCCGCAGCGCACGCCCAGCGGCACGGCCTCCATGGCGCCCGGACCACCACCGGTCAGCACGGTCAGGCCCGCGCGGCCCAGTGCGGCGCCGAGCTCGACGGCGTTGCGGTAGCCGTCCGAGCCGCGGGCCAGCGCGTGACCGCCCATCACGGCGACCGGCCGGCCGGTCAGCACCTCGTCGAGCGCCTCGGTGATCGAGTGGTCGTGCAGGCGCTCGGCCAGCGCGTGCAGCGGGTCAGGGTGGTGGCCCTGCTGCTTGCTGTGCCGGTAGATCACCGCGTCCGGGGTGTCGGCGTAGGTCCTCGGGTCAGCCGGGTCGAAGCCCGCGAACAGCTCACCGGGCGTGTAGAGGTGCGAGCGGTACACGTCGTAGGGCACGTCCGGGATCACCGGGAAGATCAACGCGCCCGCCGCCTCCGCCCGGCGCTGCATCGTCTCGCTGAGCGTGCAGCCGAGCAGCAGCGCGCCGTCCATCGGCACGCGCACGTCCTCACGCGTCAGGTCCAGCCCGACGATGACGGCTTTGCGCAGGTCGGGCGCTGCCCGCAGGTGGTCGAGGTCGGTGATTTCGGTCCGCACGGGAAAAGCCTATGCCCCGTGTTGCCGGCTAGAAGATGACCGTCTGGTTGCCGTGCACCAGCACCCGGTCCTCCAGGTGCCACCGCAGCCCGCGGGCCAGCACGACCTTCTCGATGTCACGGCCCTTGCGGACCATGTCCGCGACGCTGTCGCCGTGGTGCACCCGCAGCACGTCCTGCTCGATGATCGGCCCCGCGTCGAGGTCCGCCGTCACGTAGTGGCAGGTCGCCCCGACCAGCTTCACACCGCGCCGGTGTGCCTGGTGGTACGGCCGGGCGCCGATGAACGACGGCAGGAAGCTGTGGTGGATGTTGATCGTGCGGCCGGACCAGTGCGCGCACAGCTCCGGCGGCAGGATCTGCATGAACCTCGCCAGCACCACGGCGTGCGGGTCGTGCTTGTCGACCAGCTGGCGCAGCTGGGCGAAGGCGGCCTGCCTGCCCTCGGGGTCGTTCGCGGGGAACGGGACGTGGTGGAACGGGATGCCGTGCGCGCGCGTGATGTCGCCGAGCTCGGGGTGGTTGCCGATGACGGCGGCCACCTCCACGTCGAGCTCGCCGGTCGCGACGCGGGCCAGCAGGTCGTACAGGCAGTGGCCCTCCTTCGACACGAGGATGACCACGCGCTTGCGCTCGCCGGTGTCGGTGACCGTCCACGTCGACCGCGCGCCCAGCGACGCCGCCACGTCGGCGAAGCGGGTGCGCAGCTCGGTGGCGTCGAAGGGCAGGGAGTCCGCGCGGACCTCCTGACGCGTGAAGAACCAGCCCGTCTCCGGGTCGGTGTGGTACGCGGCCTCGACGATCCAGCCGCCGTTCTCCGCGAGGAACGTGGAGATCCGCGCGATGATGCCGGTGCGGTCGGGGCAGCCGAAGGTGATCACATAGCGGCGTTCAGGCGATGACACGACGGACGAGTATTCACGCCCTGGGCAGCGCCGCCAACAGCGACTCGTCACCGGACACGATCGCGTGGCTCGGACGGGCCCACAGCGCGCGGTAGACCGCGTCGGCGGTGCCAGCGAGGGTGGCGTCGGTGTCGACGGCCGAGTCGAGCACGTCCGTCACGACCGGCGCCTCGCCGGGCGCGAGCCAGACCTCCCAGGCCCGTCCCGCGTCGGCGGCGTGCACGAGGACCCGGCCGGTCACCTCGACGGTGCGGCCGAGCACGAGCTGGCGCGGCATCATGACCGTGAGGAACTCGTCGACGCCGTCCGCCGCGAACTCGGTGCCGAAGACCAGCGACGGCAGGTCGTGGCCGGTGGCGAGCTGCGCGTCCAGGCGGTGGACCGAGGTCTCGTGCGCCTGCCTGCGCGCCCAGAAGTCGGCGACCTGAGGGCCGTGGAACGTCCAGGCCGGACGGTCGGCGGGCACCTCGCGGAGCCGCTGCAGGAGCGTCGCGAGCCCGTTGTCCCACCAGGCGAGCGCCTCGTCCCAGTCCCGGGGCGCCTTCGGCCACTCCGGGCGACCCGCAGCGGGTTCGGTGACGACGCAGGTGCCCGCCCACGTGTGCACCTCGGCGATGTGCCGCACCAGCTCCAGCACCGTCCACTCAGGACACGTGGGGACCGCGGCCCCCGGACCGGCCTGCTCTGCGGCCGACCGCAACGACGAAGCCTGCTTCTCGATCTGCGCGACGAAGTCCACCGGCCCACCCTAGGGTGCGACGGCGGCCCATTCGAGCGAGATCTCGCCCAGCCGCCAGCGCTTGCGGTCGTCCACCACCGGCCAGCCGCGCTCGACCAGCAGCCGCGCCGACTCCACCCAGCGCGCACGGGGTCCGAAGGGAGCGAACGGGGCCGCGGTGGCCCAGCACGCGTCCAGCTCTGCCAGCAGCGCGTGCACCCGTTCGCCCGGCACGTTCCTGTGGATCAGCGCCTTGGGCAGCCGCTCGGCGAGGTCGGACGGCACGTCGATGCCGGACGGCTTGCACGCCAGCGTGAACGTCCGCGGCCCTTCCGCCGACAGCGTCACCCACGTGCAGCGCCGGCCGATCTCGTCGCAGGTGCCCTCGACGACCAGGCCGCCGGGCGCCATCCGCGACAGCATCGTGTCCCACGCCTCGAACGACTGCTCCTCGGTGTACTGGCGCAGCACGTTGAACGCGCGCAGCAGCACCGGCCGCGCGCCCGCGAGCTCGAACCCGCCGCGCCGGAAGTCGAGCAGCGGCGGGTCGGCGACGGCCTTGCCCGCGTCCACCCGCTCCTGGTCGATCTCCAGCCCGAGCACGCGCACGTCCGGCCGCACCGCACGCAGGCGTGCGGCCATCTCGACGGTCGTGATCGGCGTCGCGCCGTACCCGAGGTCGACCACCAGCGGGTCCGCGGCGTCGCGCAGGAACCCCGCGAGCGTGCCGGTCATCCACCGGTCGACCCGGCGCAGGCGGTTCGGGTTGGTCGTGCCGCGCGTGGGCAGGCCGAGCGCGCGGGCCCGGCCGGCCGCTAGCCGCGGTTTTCGAGCCATCGCGAGGTGAACTCGCTCTCCTTGTCGATCAGCACGGCGACCTGCTCGGCGATCATCTTCTCGAGCTTGCCGCCCATCAGCGGGATGCCGACCTTGACCTCCCCCGTGAGGGTGAGCTTCGAGCCGGCGCCGTCGTCGGTGATCGTGAACGCGCCCTCGAGCCGGCCGGGCACACCGCTGATCGTCACCTCGACCGTGCCCGCGCCCGCGGCCCAGTTCTCCGTGCGCTGGATCACCAGGTCGCCGCCCAGTGCGGCCTTGGCGACCGACGGCAGGTGCTCGGCGGGCACGCCCTGCTTGAGCTGGTACGACGTCTTCCCCTCCACCGAGGTGAACGAGATCAGCTCGGCGTTCGGGCCCCCGATGGCGGCCAGCCGGTCGCGCAGGTGGGTCTCGTCGACCATCGCGCCGAAGACCTCCTCCGCCGAACGGGGTGAGGTGGTGTGGTGCTCGATGCGGCGTGCCATGTCGCGGAGGCTACCGTTGACGTCCGTGACCACCACGCAGTCCGTGCCTCTGGCCGAGCGCACCACGCTCCGACTCGGTGGACCGGCCGCGCGGTTCGTCCACGCCACGACCGCAGCCGAGCTGGTCGACGCCGTGCGGACGGCCGACGCCGCCGCCGACGAGAAGGTCCTCGTGCTCGGCGGCGGGTCCAACCTCGTGATCTCCGACTCCGGCTTCGACGGCACCGTCGTGGAGGTCGCCACCAAGGGCTTCCGGCTCGACCCGCTGGGCGGCGGCATCGTCCAGTTCACCGTCGAGGCCGGCGAGGAGTGGGACGCGGTCGTCGCCGAGGCGGTCGCGCAGGGCCTCGGCGGACTGGAGTGCCTGTCCGGCATCCCCGGCTCGAACGGCGCCACGCCCGTGCAGAACGTCGGCGCGTACGGCGTCGAGATCTCCCAGGTGCTGCAGTCGGTCGACCTGCTGGACCGGCGCAGCGGCAAGGTGCACCAGGTGCCCGCGGCCAAGCTCGGCCTCGCCTACCGCACCAGCGTGTTGAAGAACACGGACAACGCCGTCGTGCTGCGGACCCGGTTCTCGCTGACCGCGGGCGGCATGTCCGCGCCGATCCGCTACGCGGAGCTGGCGCGGGTCCTCGGCGTGGCGCAGGGCGACCGCGTGCCGGCCGACGCCGCCCGCAAGGCGGTGCTGGAGCTGCGCCGCGGCAAGGGCATGGTGCTCGACCCCGCCGACCACGACACGTGGAGCGCCGGCTCGTTCTTCACCAACCCGATCCTCGACGACTCGACGTTCTCCGGCGTGCTGATCCGCATCGCCGAACGCCTCGGCACCGACGTCGACGTGCCGACTTACCCGGCGGGCCACGGCTTCCGGAAGCTGTCCGCCGCGTGGCTGATCGAACGCGCCGGCTTCCGCAGGGGCCACCAGGGTCCCGGCGGCCGGGTCGCGTTGTCGGGCAAGCACACGCTGGCGCTGACCAACCGCGGCACCGCCTCCACCGAGGACCTGCTGGACCTGGCGCGCGAGGTGCGCGACGGGGTGCGGTCGGCGTTCGGCGTCGAGCTGCACCCCGAGCCGGTCTTCGTGGGCGTCTCGCTGTAGCTCCCCGGCTCCCACCGCCGTCCGGGTGACTCCGTGTGACGAACGGCTACTTCGCGTGTTTCATTGAGGTAGGGGTGGAACGGAGGTTGCCATGAGCCACCTCGACGACAGCGCGCGAGAGGTCATCCGGCCGGTCAAGCGGATGGTCGAGGACGAGTTCCTCGCCCGGCCCGGCGTCATCGGCGTCGACATCGGCGAGAAGTACACCGGCGGCCGGCCCACCGGCCGGACCGCGATCGTGGTCTACGTGTGCGCCAAGGGACCCGAGCACCCGCAGCAGATCCCGCCGGAGGTCGCCGGCGTGCCGACCGACGTGGTCGCGGAGACGGTCGTGCTGCACCGGGCGCGGCTCTCGCGCTCGGCCGAGGTGCTCGGCGAACCCGGTGCGGCGGAACGGCATCCGGTGCTGCGCGGCGGTCTGAGCATCGGTCCGGCGCGTGCGGTGCGGATGGTGCCGCCGGACGTGCCGGTCGCGGGCGACTACGTGGTCGTGGGCACGCTGGGTGCGTTCGCGGTGACCCGCGAAGACCGGAAGGTGGTGGGGCTCACCACGTTCCACGTCGGCTGCGTGGACGACGCGTGGGCGGTCGGCGACGAGTTCCTGCACCCGTCCAGAGTGGACGGTGGGCTGGTCGGTGCCGACCAGGTGGCCGTGCTCGACCGGGCCGCGCTGGCCGGGTCGGTCTCGGCTGCGGGGCTGCGGATGGGCGGCCGGCCGTTCCGCGCGGAGGTGCTCGACGTCGGCGCGCTGACCGGGACGGCACCGGCCGTGGTCGGCTCGTCGGTGCGGAAACGGGGCCGCACAACGGGTCTGACCTACGGCGTGGTCACGTCGGTGGACGCGACGCTGCGGCTCGACTTCGGTGCCGAACTGGGCGTGCGGACGTTGCGCGACCAGGTCCGCGTGCACTCGGCCGATCGCTTCGGCGACCACGGCGACTCGGGCGCGGTGCTCGTCGACGCGGACAACCGGGTCGTCGGGCTCTACGTCGGCGGAACGGGCACGACCGGGTTCGCGAACCCGATCGAGCCCGTCCTGCGCCTGCTGGACGTGGAGTTGCTCACACCCGGTGTACCCGAGTCGCGGAAGCCTGGGCCCGCGGCTTGAGCACGATCTCGTCGAGGTTCACGTGCGAGGGCCGGGTGACGGCGAACGCGATGACGTCCGCCACGTCGTCGGCCGTCAGCGGCGTGAGGCCCTGGTAGACCTTGGCCGCGCGCTCGGTGTCGCCGCCGAACCGGTTGGCGGAGAAGTCGGTCTCGACCATGCCCGGCAGGACCTCGGTGACCCGCACCGGTTCGCCGAGCAGCTCGCCGCGCAACGTCCGGTGCAGCGCCGACTGCGCGTGCTTCGCGCTCGTGTAGCCGGAGCCGTTGTCGTAGGCGTCACGTGCCGCGACGGACGTCACGGACACGATGTGGCCATCACCGGACGCGATCAGCTTCGGGATGAAGGCCTTGGTGACGAGCAACGTGCCGAGCACGTTCGACTCCCACATCCACCGCCATTCGTCCGGGTCGCCCTCGGCGACGGTCGAGAGACCGCGCGCACCACCCGCGTTGTTCACGAGGACGTTCGCGTGGGGTACCCCCTCCGCGAACGCCGCGACCGAGCCGGCGTCCGTGACGTCCAGCTCGATCGCGGTCCCCTCGATCTCTTTCGCGATAACGTGGAGACGGTCCAGACGACGTGCGCCGAGCACGACGTGGAACCCCTCGGCGGCAAGCCGCCGCGCGGTCGCCTCGCCGATGCCCGCGCTCGCTCCGGTCACTACTGCGACAGGTCGATTCACGACCTCGATCGTAGGCGTCGACCCGGGTGTGACTGACATCACTCGCACCAGGCGGTCGGGCTGGACGTCTTGGTTTGTGGAGGTCAGAACCGTGAAGAGAACCGTTGGTGCGTTGCTCGCCGGCCTGATGCTGCTGTCCGCGTGCTCGAGCGTCGAAGCAGGGTCCGCGAAGCCGGACAGTTCGCTCCCGTCCGCGAAGGTGACCGTGTCCCCCGTGGACGGCACCAAGGACGTCCAGGTCACGTCCCCCGTGCAGGTGGCGGTGGTGGACGGCAAGCTGGAGGCGGTGGCGCTGAAGTCACCGGAGGGCAAAGAGGTCAAGGGCACGCTGACCGAGGACAGGACCGGGTGGACCAACGCCGAGCCCCTCGGCTACGGCAAGACCTACAGCTACTCGGGCAAGGCCGTCGGCACCGACGGCAAGCCGGTCGAGCTCACGGGGTCGTTCACCACGGTGGCGCCGGGCTCGCAGACCCGCGCGACGCTGTGGCCGGGCGACAACCAGACCGTCGGCGTCGCGGCGCCGATCATGGTGAAGTTCGAGGCGCCGGTGCAGGACAAGGCGACCGTCGAGAAAGCGCTGAAGGTCACCAGTTCGGCGAACGTGCAGGGCTCGTGGGCGTGGCTGACCGCCCAGGAGGTGCACTACCGGCCGGAGCAGTACTGGCCGGCGAACACGCAGGTCAAGGTCGAGGCCAAGCTCTACGGCGTGAACTACGGCGGCGGCGCGTTCGGCAAGGCCGACGTGACCAGCGAGTTCACCATCGGCCGCAACCAGGTCGTGAAGATCAACAATCCGACGCACCAGCTCGTGGTGCTGCGCGACGGCCAGCAGGTCGCGTCCTACGCCGCCTCGTTCGGCCGGGACGCCGACCCGGAGCTGACCACGCCGAACGGCACGTTCGTGGTCATGTCGAAGCACGAGACGTTCTCGTTCGACAACCCGCGCTACGGCTACACCAACGTCGTGAAGAAGTGGGCCGTGCGGTTCTCCAACCACGGCGAGTTCATCCACGAGAACAACGACAACGCGGCGAACATCGGCAAGAACAACACCTCGCACGGCTGCGCGAACCTGCTGGAGGCCGACGCCAAGGCGTACTACGACTCGGCGCTGGTCGGTGACCCGGTCGAGGTGACCGGCTCCATCACCACGCTGCCGGCGCAGTTCGACTGGTACGACTGGCAGATCCCGTGGGCGCAGTGGAAGGAGAAGTCCGCCGTCAAGTAGGCGCCCCCGTGCTGCTCCAGCTGTCACGCGGGGGCCCCGCGTTTCCCACAGGGGAACGCGGGGCCCCCGCGTGACGTTCGGGCTGAGGGGAATGTGTGCGTCGACCAGGTCGTTCGTCATTGTGTGCAGCTGACACGCGTGACGGTGGCCGGTGGGGGACGACTGGCCGTCCGTGCGGCGGGACCTCCTGACGCGCCACCGGTGGTGCTCGTCCACGGCTGGGCGCAGACCGGTGCCGCCTGGGACCTGCCGGAGTTCCGCACCTACGCCGTCGACCTGCGCGGACACGGCGAGTCCGACGACTTCGGCGACTACCGCGACAGCGCGCGGTGGGCCGCAGACCTCAGGGCCGTGCTCGACCACACCGGCCCCGCGACCGTCGTCGGCTGGTCCTACGGCGGTCTCGTGGTCGCCGACCACCTGAGGTTCCACGGCACCGCGCAGATCACCGGCCTGGTGCTGGTGGGCGCCATCACCGAGATCGGCCGCGGTCGCCCCGGCGGCGAGACGGGGCCGGTCATGCGGGCCGCGCTGCCCGCCGCGATCACCGACGACGCCGCGCTCGCGGACTTCTGCCGTGCGATGGCACCGCGTCTACCTGGTGGGACGGTCGACGCGCTCACTGCCGCCGCCCTCACCACGAGCCCTAAGGTGCGGGGGGAGCTGTTCCGCAGGGACGTGGGCAGCGCCGACGTGCTGAGGGCCGTCGACGTGCCGACCCTGGTGGTGCACGGAACCCAAGACCAGGTGGTCGCCCCTGCCGCCGCCGAGTACTCCGCCGCCCTGATCCCCGGAGCCGAGTTGAGCCTCTACCCCGACACCGCGCACGCGCCCTTCCTGGAGCAGCGGGACCGCTTCGCCGCGGACCTCGAGAAGGTGGTCCGGTGAAGCGGGTCGCGGTCCTGAGCGTGCACACCTCCCCGCTGGAGCAGCCCGGCACGGGCGACGCGGGCGGCATGAACGTCTACATCGTGCAGACGGCGACGCGGATGGCGCGGCGGGGCGTGGAGGTCGAGATCTTCACGCGCGCGACGTCCAGCGAGCTGCCGCCGGTCGCGGAGCTGGCACCGGGCGTGCGGGTGCGCCACGTCGCCGCCGGGCCGTTCGAAGGGCTCGGCAAGGAGGAGCTGCCGGGGCAGCTCTGCGCGTTCACCGCGGGCGTGCTGAGGGCCGAGGCGCGGCACGAGCCGGGCTACTACGACGCGATCCACTCGCACTACTGGCTGTCCGGGCAGGTCGGCTGGCTGGCGCGGGAACGCTGGGGCGTGCCGCTGGTGCACACGGCCCACACGCTGGCCAAGGTGAAGAACCTCGCACTGGCCGAGGGCGACGCACCGGAGCCGCGGATGCGGGTCATCGGCGAGGAGCAGGTGGTCGCCGAGTCGGACCGGCTGGTGGCCAACACCGACATCGAGGCCGCCGAGCTGGTCAAGCTGTACGAGGCGGAGCCGTCGAAGGTGGCCGTGGTGCCGCCGGGGGTCGACCTCGACCGCTTCACGCCGGGTGACCAGGCCGCGGCGCGGCAGCGGTTCGGCATCCCGCCGGACGCCGTGGTGCTCGCGTTCGTCGGCCGGATCCAGCCGTTGAAGGCGCCGGACGTGCTGCTGCGCGCCGCGGCGGAGATGCTGGTCCGCGACCCCGGGCTGCGGTCGCGGCTGGTCGTGCTGGTCGTCGGCGGGCCGTCGGGCAGCGGGCTGGAGCAGCCGAAGGCGCTGGAGGAGCTCGCGGGCCGGCTGGGGATCGCGGACGTGGTGCGGTTCCTGCCGCCACAGCCGGGTGCGGCGCTGGCGGAGGTCTACCGGGCGGCGGACCTGGTCGCGGTGCCGAGCCACAACGAGTCGTTCGGGCTGGTGGCGCTGGAGGCGCAGGCCTGCGGGACGCCGGTGGTCGCGGCGGCGGTCGGCGGGCTGCCGGTGGCGGTCAACGACGGTGTGTCCGGGGTGCTGGTGCACGGCCACGAGGCCGAGGCCTGGGCGCGGGCGCTCGCGGACGTGGCGCTGCCGCAGCGCGAGCACCTGGCGAGCAACGCGGTCGGCCATGCGCGACGCTTCTCCTGGGACCGCACGACTGACGCCCTGCTCGCGGGGTACCAGGAGGCGGCAGAAGTGTTCCGCCGGGAGGTTTTCGCGTGACCGTCGACGCCGTCATCAAGTCGTTCCTCGACGAACGGGAGATCGAGTACGACCGTCGTGAAGAGGGCAGGTTCTTCGTGACGCTGCCGGGCACCAAGAAGCTGCAGACCAACGTGTGGCTGGTCGAGACGGCGCACGCGCTGGTCGTCGAGGCGTTCGTGTGCCGGCGGCCGGACCAGTCGTTCGAGGACGTCTACCGGTTCCTGCTGCGGCGCAACGCCCGGCTCTACGGGGTGCACTACACGATCGACGCCGAGGGCGACATCCACCTGGTCGGGCGGATCGGCAAGCACGCCGTGACCCCGGACGAGCTGGACCGGGTGCTGGGCCAGGTGCTGGAGGCCGCCGACGGCGACTTCAACCCGCTGCTGGAGATCGGGTTCGCCGACGCGATCCGGCGGGAGTGGGCGTGGCGGGTGTCGCGCGGCGAGTCGCTGGCGAACCTGCGGGCCTTCGAACATCTCGTTTCGGAGTAGGCGCCGCCTCGTTTCGGTCTGGACGGCAACTCCGGCGGCCCTCCGCTCCGTCCGACGGGCATGAGCAGACGAGTGCTGTGGGTGGGAGTCGCGTTGCTGGCCGTCCTCGCGACGGGGTGCGGCGCGGACTCGAAGAGTTCCGGTGGCTCGTCGGTCGCGGAGAACGCCGCACCGCAGCAGCGGGCCGCACAGCCGACAGGGGCGCAGAAGCAACAGGACAACAGCGGTCAGCAGAACCAGTCCGCCGAGTCGGTGCAGCAGCAGGAACGGCAGCTGGTCCGCACGGCGACGGTCGACCTGCGCAGCGACGACGTGCTGCGGTCGATCAGCGACATCAAGGCGAAGGCCCAGCAGGTCGGCGGGTTCGCCGGGCAGGAGAGCTCGACCCAGGCCCGTGGGAGCGTGACCGTGCGGGTGCCGTCGAACGAGCTCGACGGGGTCGTGCGGAGCCTGGAGGACTACGGCGACGTCACGCGCAGCGAGGTCCGCAGCGAGGACGTCACCGACCAGCTGGTCGACGTAGAGGCGCGGATCGCGACGCAGAAGGCCAGCGTCGAGCGGTTGCGCGTGCTGTTCGAGCGGGCCGGGTCGACGGCCGAGATCGCGCAGGTCGAGGGCGAGCTGACCAAGCGGCAGAGCGAGCTGGAGTCGTTGCAGCGGCGCAGCGAGTCGTTGAAGGGCAAGGCCGCGCTGGCGACGTTGACGGTGCAGGTCAGCACCACCCCGATCGCACCGCCGGCGCCGGAGCGCACCGGGTTCGGCGACGCCTTCGTGGCCGGCTGGAACGCGCTCGTGCACGTGCTGCGACTGGTGCTGGTGGGGGTCGGCGGCCTGCTGCCGTTCGTCCTGGTGCTCGGCGTGCCCACGGTGGCGGTGATCTTCTGGCTGCGTCGCCGGAAGCGTGTCACTCCAACGGTCGAAGCAGACGTCTGACGATCTACTGAGAGTGGTCCTTTGTGAAGCGCGGAACGGCTCGGGAGAGAGGGGGAGTCGCATCGAGCCGTCCCGCGTCAAAGGTCCCCGCTGCGTCGATCCGTGGACGGGGGGAGCCGACGGATCTCAAGCGGGCCACGCGATCCGACGGGGGATGACGAACCGCGCCCTTGCCGTCCGCTTGTCGAGTTGAGCGTGGGAGCCGACTCGCGGAGGCGTGACCAACTTCCCAGATACCTGGTTGCGATCACAAGTGCTCGGATTGCTCCATTCGAGTGTATTTAGCGGCGCGAAGTAACGTCTCTGTAGCGATCCCGACTTGCTTGACCTGTTCAGTGGGCTGGCTCACGATGACGGCGCAGGCTGGGTGTACAGCGAGTGAATGAGGTCGCCGCATGGTCTTTCGCAGTCCGTTCCCCGACGTCGAGATCCCCGACGTGTCGCTGCACCAGCTGTTGTTCGGCGACATCGCCGACCGGGTGGACCGCGTTGCGCTGATCGACGGCATGTCCGGCACGTCGCTCACGTACGGCCAGCTCGCCGGTGCCGTCGACCGCCTGGCCGCCGCACTGGCCGCGCGGGGCATCGGCAAGGGCGACGTGGTCGGCGTCCTCAGCCCGAACACGCCGTACTACGCCGTCGTGTTCCACGGCATCCTGCGCGCGGGTGCCACGGCGACGACGATCAACGCGCTCTACACGCCCGACGAGGTGGCCCACCAGCTGCACGACGCGGGCGCGAAGATGCTGTTCACGGTGTCGGTGCTGCTCCCCAACGCCGCACCGGGCGCCGCGAAGGCCGGTGTCACCGACGTCGTCGTGCTCGACGGCGCCGAGGGCTACCCGTCGTTGCCGGAGCTGCTCGCCAACACCGAACCGGTGCCCGAGGTCGAGATCGACCCGGCCGAGGACGTGGCGGTGCTGCCGTACTCGTCCGGCACGACCGCGCTGCCCAAGGGCGTGATGCTCACGCACCGCAACCTGGTGGCGAACATCGTGCAGTGCCAGTCGATCCTCAGCGACGTCGGCCCGCACACCCGGATCCTCGCGGTGCTGCCGTTCTTCCACATCTACGGCATGCAGGTCCTGATGAACAACGGCCTCTACATCGGCGGCGTCGTCGTGACCCTGCCGAAGTTCGAGCTGCCCGAGTTCCTCCGCGTGATCGCCGAGCACAAGACCGACCGCGTCTACATCGCCCCGCCGGTCGCCGTCGCGCTGGCGAAGCACCCGATCGTCGACAACTACGACCTGTCCCCGCTGAAGACCCTCTTCTCCGGCGCCGCCCCGCTCGACGCCGACCTCGCCGCCGCCGTCCGCAAGCGCATCGGCTGCCGCGTCGTGCAGGGCTACGGCATGACCGAGATGTCCCCGGTCAGCCACGCCATCCCGGACGGCCGCGACGACATCTCGGTCGGCACCGTCGGCCTGATCGTGCCGAACCTGGAGTGCCGCCTGGTCGACCCGGCCACCGGCTCCGACGTGGGCGTCGGCGAACGCGGCGAGCTGTGGTGCAAGGGCCCGAACGTCATGAAGGGCTACCTGAACAACCCCGACGCCACCGCCGCCACCATCGACGAGGACGGCTGGCTGCGCACCGGCGACGTGGCCGTGATCGACGACGACGGCGTCGTCTCGATCGTCGACCGCGTCAAGGAACTCATCAAGTACAAGGGCTACCAGGTCCCGCCGGCCGAGCTGGAGGCCGTGCTGCTCACCCACGAGGAGGTCGCCGACGCGGCCGTCATCGGCGTCCGCGACGCCGACGGCGAGGAGGTCCCGAAGGCGTTCGTGGTGCGCCAGGCCGGCTCGTCCATCGACGCGGACGCGGTGATGTCGTTCGTGGCCGCGCACGTCGCACCGCACAAGAAGGTGCGCGTGGTGGAGTTCATCGAGGCGATCCCGAAGTCGGCGTCGGGCAAGATCCTCCGCAAGGACCTCCGTTCCCGCGAACAGTCCTGACCGCGGTCCGAACGCCCCCGGCTCGATCACCGCCGGGGCCGTTCGCCGTATGTGGTGAACGCACGCGGGGACCTTTCGTGCTCTCCGAGAGTACGAAAGCTCCCCGCGTGCGCTCCCCGCGAGTACGAAAGGTCCCCGCGTGCGCTGTCAGAGCTGGCTGACGACACAAGCGGTTGCCTTCGTCAGCGTGGGGACGGGGTACGGCGGGAGGTCCGGCATGGCAGGCTAGCCGCCATGTCTGTCGGAACCTTGGTGCTGCTCCGCCACGGCGAGAGCACGTGGAACGCGGAGAACCTGTTCACCGGCTGGGTGGACGTTCCCCTGTCGGAGAAGGGCGAGAAGGAGGCCCGCCGCGGCGGGTTGCTCCTCAAGGAGGCCGGTGTCCTGCCGGAGGTCCTGCACACCAGCCTGATGCGCCGCGCGATCATGACCGCGAACCTGGCGCTCGACGCCGCCGACCGGCACTGGATCCCGGTCAAGCGCGACTGGCGCCTCAACGAGCGCCACTACGGTGCGTTGCAGGGCAAGAACAAGAAGCAGACGCTGGAGGAGTTCGGCGAGGAGCAGTTCATGCTCTGGCGCCGGTCCTACGACACCCCGCCGCCGCCCATCGAGCCGGGCAGCGAGTTCAGCCAGGACACCGACCCGCGTTACGCGGGGCTGGGTCCCGACCTGCCGCTGACGGAGTGCCTGCTCGACGTCGTGAAGCGCATGCTGCCGTACTGGGACGAGGCGATCGTGCCGGACCTGCGCACCGGCAAGACGGTGCTGGTGGCCGCGCACGGCAACTCGCTGCGCGCGCTCGTGAAGCACCTCGACGGGATCTCCGACGAGGCCATCGCGGGGCTCAACATCCCGACCGGCATCCCGCTGCGCTACGACCTCGACGAGGACCTGAAGCCGATCAAGCCGGGTGGCGAGTACCTCGATCCCGAGGCCGCGAAGGACGCCATCGCGGCGGTGGCCAACCAGGGTCGCTGAAAGTCACGCGGGGGCCCCGCGTTCCCCTCGGGGGAACGCGGGGCCCCCGCGTTCCGCCCCGTGCATCACGGTTGGGTGAACAGGGGCTGACCAGGTGCGGAACAACCGTCCACTGAGGTGTCGCGGGTATCACGGTTCACGCTTCGGCACTAGGCCGGGACACCTCTGAGCTGCTTACCATTCGCCTCGTGACCACAACGGGTTACCTCGCTGTGTCGATCGGCGTCGCGCTCATCGGCGTGATCGCCGCATTCTTCGTTGGCAGGTTCACCGCTCCCAGGAACCCCAAGGCCCCGGAGGGGCTGACGGTGGCCGACCTGATGCAGCGGATCGTCCAGGACGCCCACGACGGCATCGTGGTGCTGAACCACTTCGGTGACGTCGTGCTGCACAACCCGCGGGCCGAGGAACTCGGGGTCGTCCGCAACAACCGCGTCGACGACCGCGCGCGCAAGGCAGCCGAGGCCGTCCGCAACAGCAACGAGGTCGTCTACGTCGACCTGTCGCCGCTGGAGGGCCAGCGCCGCGCCCGGCAGCCGGAGGCGGTGCACGCCGAGGTCAGGCTGCTCACCGAGGGCTTCACCGTGGTCGACGCGAACGACGAGTCCGAGGCCGTGCGGCTGGAGAAGACCCGGCGCGACTTCGTGGCGAACGTCAGCCACGAGCTCAAGACGCCGGTCGGCGCGCTGGCGCTGCTCGCGGAGGCCGTGCTGGACGCGAGCGACGACCAGGAGGAGGTCCGCCGGTTCAGCGCGAAGATCATGCAGGAGGCCACCCGCCTCGGCACGCTCGTCACCGAGCTGATCGCGCTGTCGCGGCTGCAGGGCGCGGAGAAGCTGCCGGAGCTGTCCGACACCGAGATCGACGTCGTCGTCAACGAGGCGCTGTCGCGCTCCAAGCTCGCCGCCGAGTCCGTCAACATCTCGATCACCACCGACGAGCCGAGCGGCTTCGTCGTGCCCGGTGACCGGTCGTTGCTCGTCACGGCGCTGACGAACCTGCTGGACAACGCCGTCGCGTACTCCCCGCCCGGCAGCCCGGTGAGCGTGAGCCGCCGACTGGTCGACGGGCACGTCGAGATCGCCGTCACCGACCGCGGCATCGGCATCGCCGAGGAGCAGCAGCAGCGCGTCTTCGAGCGGTTCTACCGCGTCGACAAGGCCCGGTCGCGGGCCACCGGCGGCACCGGCCTGGGCCTCGCGATCGTCAAGCACGTCGCCGCCAACCACGGCGGTGAGGTGAAGCTGTGGAGCCTCCCGGGAACGGGGTCCACCTTCACGCTGCGGCTGCCGGCCGCGGCGACCGAGATCGACCCGACCCTCGTCCACACCGGCGCGGGTGACACTGGAGGAGAGCTGTGACCAGGGTGCTCATCGTGGAGGACGAGGAGTCCTTCGCCGATCCGCTCGCCTTCCTGCTGCGCAAGGAGGGGTTCACCGCGGCGCTCGCGGCCACCGGCCAGGAGGCGCTGGAGGAGTTCGACCGCAACGGCGCCGACATCGTGCTGCTCGACCTCATGCTGCCCGGCATGAGCGGCACGGACGTGTGCAAGCAGCTGCGCCTGCGCTCCGCCGTGCCGGTGATCATGGTGACGGCGCGCGACAGCGAGATCGACAAGGTCGTGGGCCTGGAGCTGGGCGCCGACGACTACGTGACCAAGCCCTACTCGGCCCGCGAGCTCATCGCCCGCATCCGCGCGGTGCTGCGCCGCGGCGGCGAGTCCGAGGACCTGCTCCCGCAGATCCTGGAGGCCGGCCCGGTGCGGATGGACGTGGAGCGCCACGTCGTCACCGTCGGCGGCCAGGACGTCAGCCTGCCGCTCAAGGAGTTCGACCTCCTGGAGTACCTGCTGCGCAACGTGGGCCGGGTGCTGACCCGCGGCCAGCTGATCGACCGGGTGTGGGGCGCGGACTACGTGGGCGACACGAAAACGCTGGACGTGCACGTCAAGCGGCTGCGGTCGAAGATCGAACCGGACCCGTCGGCACCGCGGCACCTGGTGACCGTGAGGGGTCTGGGTTACAAGTTCGAGTCCTGACGGACACGACCAGGTACCGTTTCCGGCGTGCGCCTGGGCGTCCTTGACGTGGGTTCGAACACCGTCCACCTCCTCGTGGTGGACGCGCATCGTGGTGCCCACCCGATCCCGACGACCTCCGAGAAGACGATCCTGCGGCTCGCCGAGCAGCTCGACACCGGGGGAATGCTCAGCAAATCAGGTGCTGACCAGCTGGTTCGCGCTGTGGCCGCCGCCAAGGCGTCGGCCAAGCGCTCCGGCTGCGAGGACCTGATGGCGTTCGCGACCTCGGCGGTGCGCGAGGCGGGCAACTCGGCCGAGGTGCTCGACCGGGTGCGCACCGAGACCGGGGTCGACCTGAAGGTCCTGTCCGGCGAGGACGAGGCGAAGTACACGTTCCTCGCCGTCCGCCGCTGGTACGGCTGGTCGGCGGGCAAGCTGCTGTGCCTCGACATCGGCGGCGGCTCCCTCGAGCTCGCCGTCGGGCGCGACGAGAACCCGCAGATGGCGTTCTCCGTGCCGCTCGGCGCCGGCCGGCTCACCAGGACCCGGTTCAAGAAGGACCCACCACGGCGGTCAGAGGTCCGCGAGACCACCGAATGGCTCGCCGAGCAGCTCGCGCCTGTGGCGCGGAAGCTGAAACGCGCGGGAGAACCCGATCGGGTGGTTGCGACCTCGAAAACCTTCCGAACGCTGGCGCGGCTCACCGGGGCCGCGCCATCGTCTGCCGGGCCCAGGGCGCGTCGCGTGCTCACCGACGCCGGCCTGCGGCAGCTGATCGCGTTCATTTCCCGGATGTCGGCCAGCGACCTCGCCGAGCTGGAAGGTGTCAGCACCTCGCGTGCGCACCAGCTCGTCGCGGGTGCGCTGGTCGCGGAGGCAACCATGCGAGCCCTGTCACTCACGCAGCTGGAGATTTGCCCGTGGGCGCTCCGGGAGGGTGTCATCCTCCGGCGGCTGGACCACACTGATGGGACGGACCAGAGCGATACTGGACGTACCAGCCAGACCGGGGCACGGTGGAGTTGATGAGTCGAGAGAGCGGATCGGAGCACACGCAGCGCACTGTCGCTGAGCTGCTCGCCCAGTACGGCGGCAGCTCGGGGGAGGCGCCACGTCGGCGACGCCGCCGCGCGGAGGACGACGACGACGTCCAGCAGCCGGAGACCGCGCCCCAGTCGATCATCGAGCGCGTCCTGTCCGACAGCGGCCGGCTCATGGCCGTGCGCGACGACGACCCGGCACCGACCGGTCGCCGCGCCGCACCGGAACCGTCCTCCGAGCGGACCGCCTACCAGCCGGTGCCGCCGGTGACACCGCCCGCCGCACCCCCGAAGGCACCCAAGCCCCCGGCAGCGCAGCCCCCGCAGCCGCAGCCGTCGCAGCAGCTGCCCAAGCCGCAGCCGCAGGTCCGCAGACCAGGCCAGCCCGCTCCCGTGCCCCCGCCCGCCGCTGCCGCCGAGCAGACCCGGCAGGTGCCGCCGGTCCGCGACCAGCCGTCGCGCTCCGACCTGCCCCGTCCCGACCTGGCCCGCCCCGAGGTGTCCCGGTCGGACCTGCCGCGCCCGGACGTGGCCAGGCCCGACGTCTCGCGGTCCGACCTGCCGCGCCCGGACGGCGCCCGCATCGAGTCCCGGCTGGACCCCGCCGCACCGCCGGCGTCGCGCACGAACATCGCGCGCCCGCCGAAGCCCGGCCAGCCGTCGGTGCCGCTGCCGGTCCCCGGTCCGCCGCGCGAGGCGATGACCGAGCAGCTCCCGCGCATCCCGGCGAAGGCGCCGGTCGACCAGATCGCGGCGCTGGAGACCGAGTCGGTCCTGATCGTGCCGCCCGCACCGCCGAAGCTGCCGGAGCCGCTGCCCGGCAACGACGCCGACGCGTGGTTCGGCGACGACGAGCCCGACCTGCAGAAGACCGACCTGTCGCTGCCGCCGATGGAGTCGACCGCGGCCCACGCGGGCCCGTACGTGGACGACGACGACTCGCAGGAGTACGCCGTCTACCGCGAGGACGACTACCTCGCCGATGCGGACGAGATCGACGACGACGAACGCCCGGCGGGCCTCGACGACGTCAGCGAGGCCGAGGAGGACCCGGAGGAGGACGCGCAGCGCTCGCCGGCCAAGGAGTGGCTGGTCATGATCGGCCAGCTCGCGGTCGGCGTCCTCGGCGGCGCGGCACTGTGGCTCGCGTTCAACTTCCTCTGGCGCACCCAGGCCGTGGCGGCGCTGGTGGTCGCACTGGCCGTGACCGTCGGCCTGGTGCTGCTGGTCCGCAAGATCCGCCGCGCCGACGACCTGCAAACCACACTGCTCGCCATCCTCGTGGGCCTCATCGTCACTGTGTCACCAGCGGCGATGCTGCTGGTGAAGAGTTGACGGCCCGCATCCCGGTCGGGCTTTCCACGGCATCGGTCTACCCGCAGCCCGCCGGAGCTGCCTTCGAGATCGCCTCCGAGCTGGGCTACGACGGCGTCGAGCTGATGGTGTGGGCCGACCCGGTCTCCCAGGACATCCGGGCGGTGGACCGCCTGTCCACCCGCTCCGGCCTGCCGGTGCTGGCCGTGCACGCCCCGTGCCTGCTGATCTCCCAGCGGGTCTGGTCGCCCGACCCGGTGGAACGCCTGCGCAAGGCCGTGCGGGCCGCTCAGGACCTGGGCGCGCCGACCGTGGTGCTGCACCCGCCGTTCCGCTGGCAGCGCAGGTACGCCGACGGCTTCGCCGGCCTGGTGTCATCGCTGGAGGACGAGAGCGGCATCGCGATCGCCGTGGAGAACATGTTCCCGGTGAAGCGCCCGCTCGGTCGCGGCCGGTCGGTGCAGATGACCGCGTTCAAGCCCTCCATCGACCCGACCGACGTCGGCCACGCCAACTACACCCTGGACCTCTCGCACTCGGCCGCGGCGCACGTGGACGCGCTGGAGCTGGCGAAGCGGATGGGCGACGGGCTGCGGCACGTCCACCTGGCCGACGGCTCCGGCGCGCCGAAGGACGAGCACATGATCCCCGGCCGCGGCACGCAGCCGTGCGCCGAGCTGTGCGAGCGGCTCGCCCGCAGCGGGTTCGACGGGCAGGTCGTGCTGGAGGTCAACACCCGGCGTGCGGTGACCCCGGCGGCCCGGCGGGAGATGCTGGCCGAGGCGTTGCTGTTCGCGCGGCTGCACCTCGACTGGCCGGCCGACGGCCCCTCCACGACCCCTCGCTCCGCCCTGTCCTGAGTGCACGCGGGGAGCTTTCGTACTCCCACAGCGCACGAAAGGACCCCGCGTGCGCTGAGCGGCGGAGGCCAGCGGGTTAGGGTTCCGGTGTGGACCCGCTGCGAGCGTTGATCATGGCCGCGTCTCGCAACGAGGCGGTGCGGCACCTCGTCGCCAACGCGCCCATCAGCCGGGACGTCGTGAGGCGGTTCGTGGCCGGCGAGTCGACGGCGGACGCCGTGCGGGTCGTCCGCGATCTCGGACTGCCGGTGACGCTCGACTACCTCGGCGAGGACACCACCGACAAGGCGCAGGCGGAGAAGACCGTCCAGGCCTACCTGCAGCTGCTCGACGCCCTGCACGCCGCAGGCCTGGCGGCGAACGCCGAGGTCAGCGTGAAGCTGTCGGCGGTCGGCCAGTCGCTGGACGAGTCGCTGGCGCTCACGAACGCCTCGCGGATCTGCGCGGCGGCCGAGCAGTGCGGCACGACGGTCACGCTCGACATGGAGGACCACACCACCACCGACTCGACGCTGGAGGTCCTGCGCGAGCTGCGCAGGACGTGGCCGTGGGTCGGGGCGGTGCTGCAGAGCTACCTGCACCGCACGCTCGACGACTGCCGGGCGCTCAGCCACGAGGGCAGCCGGGTCCGGCTCGTCAAGGGCGCCTACGCGGAGCCGCCGGAGGTGGCGATCCAGGACCCGCACGAGGTGGACCTGAACTACGTGCGCTGCGCCAACGTGCTCCTGGCAGGAGAGGGGTACCCGATGTTCGGCACGCACGACCCGCGGCTCATCGAGATCATCGGTGAGCGGGCGCGGTGGTATGACAAAACCGACTTCGAGTTCCAGATGCTCTACGGCATCCGGCCGGAGGAGCAGAAGCGGCTCGGGACGCGCGTTTATGTCCCGTACGGCGAGCAGTGGTACGGATATCTCATGCGGCGACTTGCGGAACGGCCTGCCAACGTGACTTTCTTCCTGCGGTCGCTGGCCAGCCGCTCATGACCTTCTCGAAGTCCAGCGCGGTGCGGTCACTCGGTGACGGAACCTTCACCGCCTCGCTCCCGGCCGAGTGGACCGTGGGCCCGAAGCCGCACGGCGGGTTCCTGCTCGCGGTCATGACCAGGGCCGCCGCGGAGCTGACCGGCCACGACCCGCTCGCGGTGTCCGCGCAGTTCCTGCGTGCGCCCGAGGTCGGTCCGGTGCTGGTCAGGACCGATCTGCGCAAGGCGGGGCGCACGGCCACGGTGGTGGCGGTGACGCTGGAGCAGCGCGGTCAAGTGTGCGTCGAGGCGTCGGTCACGCTCGGGCGCATCCCGGAGAACCGGGCCGACTACGCGAACCTGCCGCAGGTGCCGGCCGCGCCGCCGCCGGGGTCGATCGAGCTGGCGTCGTTCCCGACCGGCGGGGCCTACAAGGTCGGCGCCCTGTGCGACCTGCGGGTGGACCGGGAGTCGGCGGCGTTCCTCGAACGGCGCACGGACGGGCCGCTCACGTTCAAGCTGTGGGCGCGGCCGGTCGACGAGCACCCCGACCTGCTCTTCGCGTTGCTCGCGGGCGACCTGTCGATGCCGGTGACGTTCAACCTCGGCCGGTTCGGGTGGTCGCCGACGGTGCAGCTGACGGCCCTGCTGCGGGCGCGGCCGGCACCGGGGTGGCTGCGCATCCACGTCACCTGCCAGGCGGTGCACGGGCAGTGGTTCGACGAGGACGCCACCGTCATCGACGCGACCGGCCGGCTGGTGTGCCAGGCACGGCAGCTGGCGCTGACACCCGCTGTGTGAGACTTGACCGATGACGAAGATCGCGGTGCTCGGCGCGGGCAAGATCGGTGAGGCGCTGCTGTCCGGGCTTCTGCAGGGCGGTCGTCCGGCCGCCGATCTGATGTTCACCGAGAAGCACGAGGCCCGTGCGCGCTCGCTCACCGAGCAGTACGGCATCGAGGGCACCACGGTGGCCGGTGCGGCGGCGAGCGCGGACGTGCTCATCGTCGCCGTCAAGCCGCAGGACATCGAGCCGCTGCTGGTCGACCTCAAGCCGGTGCTGAAGCAGGGCGCGCTGGTCGTGTCGCTGTGCGCGGGGCTGCCGACCGCCCTGTTCGAACGCAGGCTGCCGGAGGGCACGCCGGTGGTGCGGGTCATGCCGAACACGCCGATGGTCGTCGGTGAGGCGATGAGCGCCATCTCCGGTGGGTCCAACGCCACGCCCGAGCACCTCAAGGTCGTCGAGGAGCTGCTGTCGACCGTGGGCAAGGTCGCGGTGGTGCCCGAGTCGCAGCAGGACGCCGTCACCGCCCTGTCCGGTTCCGGCCCGGCGTACTTCTTCTTCCTCGTCGAGGCGATGATCGACGCGGGCATCCTGCTCGGCATCCCCCGTGACCTGGCCTCGCAGCTGATCATCCAGTCGGCCGTGGGCGCCGCGACGATGCTGGCGGAGGGCCAGTCGCACCCGGTCATCCTGCGCGAGGCGGTCACGTCACCGGCGGGCACGACGATCATGGCGATCCGCGAGCTGGAGAAGCACGGCGTCCGCGCGGCCCTGCTGGCGGCCATCGAGTCGGCCCGCGACCGCTCCGTCGAACTGGGCCGCCAGCACGAGGACTGAGTGCACGCGGGGAGCTTTCGTACTCTCCTGGTGCACGCGGGGGCCCCGCGTGCCCCTCAGGGGAACGCGGGACTCCCGCGTGCCATCAAGACTGACCGGTTGGTCGTCGCAGTGGTCACACCAGTCCCGCTACTCTCAGGGCAGCACGTGCGTGTCGAACCGTCGGTGGGGAAGACCGACGGCACGACACGTGTCGAAGGATGCGGTGATGCATGTCTGCGAAGGAGAACGAACGAACAGGTCTCGCTCAGGTGCAGTTCCTGACCGTGGCCGAGGTGGCCTCGATGATGCGGGTCTCGAAGATGACCGTGTACCGCCTGGTGCACTCCGGTGAGCTGCCCGCTGTGCGGGTCGGGAAGTCGTTCCGGGTGCCCGAGAAAGCGGTGCACGCCTACCTCGAGAACGCGTACTTCGACGCCGGCTGAAGGGCGTTGCAGGACTGGCGAACCCCAGCGGGTAGACTGGCAGGCCGATCGTGCTTACCGGCGCGCCGTGCTTGACACGGCCAAGGCTGGGGCGCGCCAGTAAAAGCAACGTCTAGAGCTAAGGATCCCGCATGGGCTCGGTCATCAAGAAGCGCCGCAAGCGCATGTCGAAGAAGAAGCACCGCAAGCTGCTGCGCAAGACTCGCGTCCAGCGCAGGAAGCGCGGCAAGTAAGGCCCATGTGCGGCTCTCGCCACCGCCGGTCCCTCTCGCAGGGGCCGGCGGTGGCTGCTTTTCCAGCACGCCCGGTAGTTGCACTGGCACGGAATTTCACCCAGTGAGACGCTTGCCCGGAAACGCGGGAACGGTCGCCGCCGATCGGGTGATTGGGCCGTAAAGGCTGCGTGACCTGCGTCAAGACGGCGTTCCGGCCCCCTGCGCTCGTCGGCCGGGCTTGTAGCATCGACCAATCGCACCACCCGTCTGCTTGGAGTCGCATGACGCCCAAGGTCGTCCTCGTCACCGGAGTCAGCCGCTTCCTCGGCGGCCACCTCGCCGCGCGGTTCGCCGCGAACCCGGACGTCGAGCGCGTGCTCGGGGTCGACACCGAGCCACCGCCGCGTGACCTGCTGCGCCGCATGGGGCGGGCCGAGTTCGTGCGGGCGGACATCCGCAACCCGCTGATCAGCAAGGTCATCGCCACGGCGAACGTGGACACGGTGGTCCACGCCTCCGTCACCGCCAACCCGGCCGGGCCCACCGGCCGCACGGCGATGAAGGAGATGAACGTCATCGGCACCATGCAGCTGCTGGCCGCGTGCCAGAAGTCGCCGAACGTGCGCAAGCTCGTGGTGAAGTCGACGAGCGCCGTGTACGGGTCCAGCTCGCGCGACCCGGCGGTGTTCACCGAGGACATGGGCCCGAAGGACCTGCCGTCGTCCGGGTACGCCAAGGACGCGGTCGAGGTCGAGGGGTACGTGCGCGGGTTCGGCCGCCGCAGGCCGGACGTGAACGTCACGACCCTGCGCTTCACCAACTTCATCGGACCGCGCATCGACACGGTCCTCACCCGGTACTTCGCGCTCCCGGTCGTGCCCACGGTCCTGGGTTACGACGCGCGCGTGCAGCTGCTGCACTCCGAGGACGCCCTCGCTGTCCTCGAACGCGCGACGCTGCACGACCTGCCGGGCGTGTTCAACGTGGGCGGCGACGGCGTGCTGCTGTTGTCGCAGGCCATCCGCAGGGCGGGCAGGCTGGCCCTGCCGGTGCCCAGCGCGGCCGTGCCCACGGTCGGCGGCTTCTTCCGGAGCGCCCGGCTCGTCGACTTCTCACCCGACCAGATGAGGTTCCTCAACTGGGGGCGGGTGGTCGACACGACCCTGCTGAAGAGGGAGTTCGGGTTCACACCGCGGTGGACCACCCAGCAGGCGTTCGACGACTACGTGAGCGGCCGGGGTCTCAAGCCGCTCGTCGATCCCGAGACGGTGGACGCCGCGGAACGGGGAATCCTCGACGCGGCCGCCCGTTTCCGCTGATCTTTGCCTGAGGAGATGAACGCAGTGGCAGGAGCGCGCGTTATCCCGCTGCACGACCCGGAACGCGACGCCGCACGCAGAGCGCGGCACGTCGAGGTGGTCCCGGAGCCCGCGCAGCAGCAGTCCGGGGTGCCGGACTGGGAACGCCGGCTGACCGACCTGCTGTCGTTCGCGCGCAGGCGGATCGCGGGCGACTACCAGGTCGACGAGTTCGGGTTCGACAAGGACCTGACCGAGAACGTGCTGATGCCGCCGCTCAAGCCGCTGTACGAGAAGTGGTTCCGGGTCGAGACGATCGGCATGTCGAACGTCCCGGCGACCGGGGGTGCGCTGATCGTGGCGAACCACTCGGGCACGTTGCCGCTCGACGCGCTGATGACGTCGTACGGCATCGCCTCCGAGCACCCGGCGCAGCGGCACATGCGCATGCTGGGCGCCGACCTGGTGTTCCGCACGCCGGTGCTGGGCGCGCTCGCCCGCAAGTCCGGGCAGACGCTGGCCTGCAACCCCGACGCCGAGCGGCTGCTGTCGTCCGGCGAGCTCGTGGGCGTGTGGCCGGAGGGCTTCAAGGGCATCGGCAAGCCGTTCAAGGACCGCTACAAGCTCCAGCGCTTCGGCCGCGGCGGGTTCGTGGCGGCGGCGCTCAAGACCGGCACGCCGATCATCCCGTGCTCGATCGTGGGCGCGGAGGAGATCTACCCGATGATCGGCGACATCAAGGCGCTGGCCCGGCTCTTCGGGTTCCCGTACTTCCCGGTGACGCCGTTCTTCCCGCTGCTGGGGCCGCTGGGCGCGATCCCGCTGCCGTCGAAGTGGTACATCGAGTTCGGCGAGCCGATCCGCACGGACGTCTTCGGCGAGAACGCGGCCGACGACCCGATGCTCGTGTTCAACCTGACCGACCAAGTGCGCGAGACGATCCAGCAGACGCTCTACCGGCTGCTCACGCAGCGCCGGAACGTGTTCCTGGGCTGAGCAGGGCGTTCGCCGTCTCGACGGTCGCGGCGCGGGCGGCGCGGAACAGCAGCGAGCCCGTGCTGATCCGCCGCACGCCGAGGTCGGCCAGGCGGTGCACCGGCTCGCCGGCCAGCACGTTCAGCGGGGTGTCGAACGTGGCGGTGAACGTCGCGATGCCCGGCAGCGGCAGCCTCGGCACGAAGATCCCGTCGGCGCCGGCGGCGAGGTAGTGCTCGGCGCGGCGCAGCACCTCGGTGGTCGTCGCGTCGATGCCGAGCCAGTGCGTGTCGACGCGGGCGTTGACGAACACGCCCGGCGTCCGCCGCTTGACCGCCGCGACCAGTTCCGCCTGATCAGCCGGGTCGGCGAGGTGGTCGCCGCGGCCGTCTTCGAGGTTGATCCCGGAGACGCCGAGCGAGGCGACGTACTCGGCGACCTCGTCCGGGTCTTCGGAGAACCCGTGTTCGACGTCGGCGGTGACCGGGCACGGCAGCGTGCCGATCAGCCGGGCCAAGGCGCGGGTGTGCTCCTTGGCGAGTCCGGACGCGTCGGGCACGCCGTGCGCCGCCGAGACTCCGAAGCTCGTGGTGCCGACGGCGGGGTAACCGGCTTCCTGGAGCGCGACGGCGGTGGCGTGGTCCCAGGCGTTCGGCAGCAGCAACGGCTCGGCGCGGTGGTGCAGCGCCTTGAACGCCATGTTCTTCGCGATCTTCGTGGCGAGCTCGCGGCCGGGGCAGGCGTGGGCGCCGTGACCGAACGGATGAGCGGTGAGGTCGACCTCGACCACGCCCTGCGCGCTCTGGCGGCGCGTCAACGGGACCGGAGGCGTCCGATCACCGGTTGTCAGGCGGTCGGCGAACGCCCGCGTTGCCGCCCAGGCCTGCACCAGGAGCCCGATCCGGGCCGCGGTGGTCTCCGTGCGCCCGTGCCGGGCCACCAGCCGTTCCACGGCCGCGTCAGCCTGCGCCGTGATCGGCTCGTGCGGCTGGTAGCTCGGCGCGATCTCCGCGACGTCGGCCGACGCGCCCGGCAGGACCCGGTCGGCCAGCTCGTCGAGCGTGGTGGCGTCGACCCCCTCCAGCAACGCGGTCGTGAGCGCGCGCCGGCGGGTGTGCTCGGGGCCGTCGCTGAACCGGACGACCTGCGATCGAAGCCACGACACCCCGCTCTCACCTGCGGGGACGCTGGGCACGGGCAGGCTCAGCAGCTCTTCGGTCACGTCACGAGGCTAGGGCCGGGACGGTTCGGCGCTGACCGAATCGTCGCAGGCGCAGAATGGCCGTCGTGGAGGCATTGGCACAGGTGGCCGCGCTGCTGGCGGACCGGACGCGGGCCGCGTTCTGCTCGGCGCTGCTGGACGGCCGGGCCTGGACCGCGACCGAGCTGGCCCGGCACGCGGGTGTGGCGCCGTCGACCGCGAGCGAGCACCTGACCCGGCTCGTCGAGGGCGGTCTGCTCGCCGAACACCGTCAGGGCCGGCACCGGTACGTCTCGTTGGCAGGACCGCACGTCGCCGAGCTGCTGGAGTCGATGACCGCGTTCGCGGGGCCGGGGGAGAAGCCGCGCACGCTGCGGGCCGCGTCGGCGTCGGAGGCCCTGGCCCGCGGCCGGACCTGCTACGACCACCTCGCCGGGCAGCTCGGCATCGCGCTCAAGACCGGTCTGCTGGGGCTGGGCGTGCTGACCGCCGACCTCGCCGTGACGCGGCACGGCCTGGTCTGGCTCGGGGAGCTCGGCTTCGAACCCTCGAAGCGGCAGGTCAGCAGGGCCTGCCTGGACTGGACCGAACGCGTCCCGCACGTCGCCGGAGCCGCCGGGGCCCACCTGTGCGGCGAGTTCCTCCGGCGGGGCTGGGTCAGGCGGATCGGCACGAGCCGCGCCGTCGTGCTCACCTCGCGGGGCGAGCACGGCTGGCGCGACCTGGGCCTACTCGGCTAGCGCCGCCCGCAGCCGGTCCTCCTCGACCTTCCAGAACCCGTGCTCGACGCCGTCGACGAGGAACACCGGCACCTGGTCGCCGTACTCGGCACGCCACTCCGGGTCCGAGTCGACGTCCTCCACCGACCAGGTCGCGCCGGCCTCGCCGCAGATGCGGGCGATCTCGGCCTCGGCGACCTCGCAGGCGTGGCAGTCCTTGCGGCCCATGACGGTCACGTGGTGCATGTCAGGCTCCCAACGGCCGGCGCAGCACGGCGCGGGCCAGCTTGCCGGTCGGCGAGTGCGGCAGCGTGGCCGCGAACTCCACCGACGTCGGCACCTTGAACTTCGCGAGCCGGGCCGCGCAGTGCGCCACGACCTCGTCGGAGGTCAGCTCCTGGCCGTCGCGCAGCACGATCACGACCTTCACCGACTCGCCGGTCCTCTCGTCCGGCACGCCGACCGCCGCCGCCTCCACCACACCCGGCAGCTCGCCGAGGACCTGCTCGACCTCGTGCGGGTAGACGTTGAAGCCGTTGACGATGATCAGGTCACCGGCCCGGTCGACCAGGTGCAGGTCACCGTCGGCGTCGATGAACCCGACGTCGCCGGTGCGGAACCAGCCGGTCGCGTCCGGCCCGTGCGCACCGTCCGGCCAGTAGCCGGAGAACAGGTTGTCGCCCTTCGCCGACACCAGGCCGGTGCCCGGCTCGTCCTCGTCGATGTCGAGCACCGAGCCGTCGGTGTCGACCAGCCGGATCTCGACGCCGGGCAGCGCCCTGCCGACCGAACCCGGCTTCGGCGTGCCGCCGACCAGCGTCGACGTCAGCACCGGGCCCGTCTCGGTGAGGCCGTAGCCCTCGAAGACCGGGATGCCGAGCGCGGTCTTCATCTCGTTGATGACCCCGGCGGGCAGCGGCGCCGCGCCCGAGGTGAAGAGCCGGACCGTGGCGAGCTTCTCGCGCAGCACCTCGACCGGGTGGGCCAGCAGCGCCCGGTACATCGGCGGCACGCCCACCATCGTGGTCACCCGGTGCTGCTCGATCACGTCCAGCGCGCCGGCCGGGTCGAAGCGCTCCAGCAGCACGGCCGTGGCGCCCGCGCCCGCGACCTGCAGCAGACCGGGTCCGAGGCCGTAGACGTGGAACAGCGGCAGCGCGAGCAGCACCCGGTCGCCCGCGGTCACCGGCGCCGGGCGCAGCGAGGCGCACTGGGCGACGTTCGCGAGCAGCGCGCGGTGGGACAGCATCGCGCCGCGCGGCACACCGGACGTGCCGGAGGTGTAGCCGAGCACCGCCAGGTCCTCGCCGCCGCCCACCGCCTCGAACGGTTCCGCGGTCGCCCGCACGTCCGGCAGGTCGAGCACGGTGGCGTCGGACCCCTCGCCGTCACCGACCAGCAACGCGGCCCCGGAGTCGGCCAGGATGCGCTGCAGCTCGCGCGACGGGGTGCCGGGACCGGTCGGCACGACGACACCGCCCGCGCGCAGGACGCCGAACACGGCGACCACGAACTCGGGCCCGGTGGGCAGCCGTACCGCCACCCGGTCGCCGGTTTCCAGACCAGAATCGGCCAAACGGCGGGCGAAAGCGTCGACCGCGCCGTCGATGGTCTCCCACGTGAGGCTCAACCCGCTCGTGACGTCGACCAGTGCGACGTGGCCCGGCCCCCGCTGTGCCGAGGCACGAACCAGATCTGCGACATTGCGAGCGGAAGTCACCATGGCCTCCTCATGAACAACTGGGCGCTCCGAGCAGTCTTCCACGCGTCGGCGGCGTCACGAATACGCGGTTGGTGCGTCTCCACATCACAATCGGTCCACTACCTACTACGGAGTAACAACACGTATGCTGCCGCCACGGCGACTCTGTGGAGGTGCCGCCAGCCGATGACCGCGCGGGCACGACCGACGATCAGGACCACCCGGACCATGACGGGAGGTCAGCACGACGACGCAGGCGACGAGCCGTGGCAGCTCGTCAAGGCCGCCCAAGAGGGTGACACCGACGCGTTCGGAGTGCTTTACGACAAGTACGTCGACATGGTGTTCCGCTACGTCCTCTTCCGGGTGGGCGGCGATCGGGCGTTCGCCGAGGACGTCACCAGCGAGACGTTCTTGCGCGCGTTGCGCAGCATCGGGTCGGTCAGCTACCAGGGCCGCGACGTCGGCGCCTGGTTCGTCACGATCGCCCGCAACATCGTGTACGACCACGTGAAGTCCAGCCGCTACCGGCTGGAGGTCACGACCGCGGAGCTGCAGGACAACCGCGAGGAGACCAGCGGCCCCGAGCAAGAGGTGATGACCGAGGCGACCAACGCGGAGCTGCTCCGCTGCGTCTCCCAGTTGGGGGACGACCAGCAGGAGTGCATCCGGCTGCGGTTCATCGAGGGCAAGTCGGTGTCCGAGGTCGCGGAGCTCATGGACCGCAACGAGGGCGCCGTGAAGGCGTTGCAACACCGGGCCGTCCGACGGCTCGCACAGATCCTCCCGTCGTGGTTGCGGTGATCGCGATCGCAGACGCGTAACCCAAAGCAGATCAACTTCGTTACTCGGGCTGAGATGGACGGCAAGGGAAGAACACCGCGGTGGCGGCAGACGGAGCACGAGCGATTCGCCCGTGCCGTGGAAGGCGGTCCGCAGCCGGTCGGGGGTGACTCGTTCGCTGAGGAGCTCGCGGTCGTCGAGCTGCTGCGCGGCCTGGACGTCGGCCCTGACGCCGCGACCCGCGAGCGGATGAGGCAGCGCGTCCTGACCGCGCCGCCACCGGAGAAAGCGCCGGTGCTCCTGTCGGTAAGACGCGTGGGAGCGCGTGGCCGGATGGCGGTCGCCGCCGCCGCGGTGCTGTGCCTGCTGATGTCACTCGGTGGCATGAGCGTGCTGCTCAGCCGTGACGCGCTCCCGGGAGACCCGCTGTACGGGGTGAAGCGCACCGCGGAGGGCGCCTCGCTCGGCCTGACCTTCGACGACGAGTCGCGCGCGCTGAAGCACCTGGAGTTCGCCGCCTCGCGCGTCACCGAGATGGAGACGCTCGCCGACCGCGGCGCCGACTCGGCGAGCCAGCTCACCGCCCTCGCCGACCTGGACGCCGACGCCGTGGAGGGCGCGCGCCAGCTCACCGCGTACGGCACCGTGGCCGACAAGACCGTCCTGCCCTCGCTGCGCGACTGGGCCCTCGACCAGTACGAGAAGCTCGGCGTCCTGCGCCCCCGCCTGCCGGAGGACGCCGGCAAGCACGCTGACACCACCATGTGGCTGCTCGCCTCCATCGCCCAGCGCGCCCACGACCTGGCCGCCCGCGCCGCCTGCCCCGACGTGGTCAGCGGCACCTCCGACCCGCTCGGCCCGCTGCCCGCGAAGGACGCGTGCGCCGCGGCGCCGACCCCGAGCACCACCCCCAGCCGCTCGCCGGTGGCCCCCACGCCGTCCGGTCGGCCGGTGCCGTCCGCGTCCGGCCAGCCGCCGGTGCAGCCGACGCAGTCCGCGGTGCCCGGCCTGCCGGGGGTCTCGACGCCGCCGGTGCCGTCCGGTCAGCCGGACACGACCCCGCCGCCCACGTCGGGCAAGCCGGGGATCACGATCCCGCTGCCGTTGCCCCTGCCGAGCATCTCGCTGCCGCTGCTGCCGGGGATCAGCTTCGGCTGACCCGGCCGCCCGCCGGCCGGCCGGGGCCGGCGCGGTGCGTGCTGCCGGGGTGCGCTCGGCCGCCGGGAGGAGGCGGCCCGGGGGCTTGGTCCGCCGGGCGCCGCCGCCCGTTCGGCACCACCCGCCACCCGTCACCCACCAGGTCTCGTTCCGGCACGACATGGAATCCGCTTCGGCGCAGTCGGGCGTTTTCGACCGGACCAGATCGCTAGGCTGGTCACATGGCAGGCAAGCGTGAGGTGCAGAGCGACCGGCTGGCCGAGCTCGCGGGTGAGGCGTCAGCCGACGCGGCCGTGGCCGCCGCTGCCGCCGCGCCCGAGCTCGAAGCCTCGCTGGCGGTGCCGACGGACCTGACGGCGGCCGCGTTCTTCGACGTCGACAACACGATGATGATGGGCGCGTCGATCTTCCACTTCGCGCGTGGGCTGGCGGCGCGCAAGTACTTCTCGTCGTCGGACCTTGCCGGGTTCGTCTGGCAGCAGCTGAAGTTCCGGGTCGGCGGGCGGGAGGACCCGGAGTCGGTGAAGGCCTCGCGGGAGCAGGCGCTGTCGTTCGTGGCCGGGCGCAGCGTCGCCGAGCTGGTGTCGCTGGGCGAGGAGATCTACGACGAGCTGATGGCCGACCGGATCTGGAAGGGCACGCAGGCGCTCGCCCAGATGCACCTCGACGCGGGGCAGCGGGTCTGGCTGGTCACCGCCACACCGGTCGAGCTGGCGCAGATCATCGCGCGGCGGCTGGGGCTCACCGGTGCGCTCGGCACGGTCTCGGAGTCGGCCGACGGCATCTACACCGGCCGGCTGGTCGGCGACCTGCTGCACGGCAAGGCCAAGGCGCAGGCGGTGCGGTCGCTGGCCGCCAAGGAGGGGCTCGACCTGCGGCGGTGCACGGCCTACTCGGACTCGTCGAACGACGTGCCGATGCTCTCGGTCGTCGGCACGGCGGTGGCGGTGAACCCCGACTCGCAGCTGCGGGAGATCTCACGCCGCAAGGACTGGGAGATCCGCGACTTCCGCACCGGGCGCAAGGCGGCCAAGATCGGCGTGCCGTCGGTGCTGGGCGTGGGTGCGCTGGCGGGTGCCGTGGCGGCCACGATGGCGTGGCGGCGCCGGGTCAGGTAGCCCCGCCGGCTGATTACCGACCCCTTACGGGCCGTGCGAACCGGGGCCGGGTCGGTGTCGAATGAGAGGCATGAAGCCCGCCAAGGCCGCTCTCACGGGACTGCTCGCCGTCATCGCCGCTCTCGCGGCCGGGCACCTGGTGGCCGCGTTCGTGGGCCTGAGCGCCTCGCCGTACCTCGCGGTCGGCAACGCCGCCATCGACCTCACGCCGTCGTGGCTCAAGGACTTCGCCGTCGCCACGTTCGGCACCTACGACAAGCTCGTGCTGCTCACCGGCATGGCGCTGGTCCTCGCGGGCGTCGGCGTCGCGGCGGGCCTGCTCAGCCGCACCAGCCCCACCCCCGGCTCGGTGGTCGCGGTCGCGCTCGGCGTCGTCGGCATCGCGGCCGTGCTGAGCCGGCCGGACGTCGGCCAGCTCAGCGTCCTCGCACCGGTCGCGAGCCTCGCCGCCGGCCTCTACGTCTTCCGCTACCTGCACCGGGAGGCCCAGCACGACGGCGCGCGGCGGGACTTCCTCGTCACCGCCGGGCTCGCGGCCGTCGCGGGCGTCGCGGGGCAGCTGTTCGGCAGCCGGACCGACGTCGAGGGCTCCCGCCAGGCGATCGGCGAGCTCAAGGCCGCCACGCCAGCGCCGGAGCCGCCACCGGGCGCCGACTTCACCGGGGACGGCACGCCGAGCTTCATCACCAGCGGCGACGACTTCTACCGGATCGACACGGCGCTGAGCGTCCCGCGGCTCCGCGCCGAGGAGTGGTCGCTGCGGGTGCACGGCATGGTCGAACGGCCGACCGTGCTCACGTTCGACGACATCCGCAGGCGCGACCTCACAGAAGAAGTCATCACGCTGGCCTGCGTGTCCAACGAGGTCGGCGGCCCCTACATCTCCACCGCCAAGTTCATCGGCATCCCGATCGGCGACGTGCTGCGCGAGGCCGGCGTGCGGGCGGGCGCCGACCAGCTGTTCAGCACCAGCGACGACGGGTTCACCGCGGGCAGCCCGCTCGACTACGTGCTGGAACGCGGCATGATCGCGATCGGCATGAACGGCGAACCGCTGCCCGCCGAGCACGGCTTCCCCGCACGGCTCGTCGTGCCCGGCCTCTACGGCTACGTCTCCGCCACCAAGTGGGTCACCGACCTCAACGTGACCACGTTCGCGAAGGACCAGGGCTACTGGATCCCGCGCGGCTGGGCGACCAGGGCGCCGATCAAGACGATGTCGCGGATCGACCGGCCCAGGGGGCTCGCGAAGGTCCGGGGCAGGACCGTCGTCGCGGGCACGGCGTGGGCGCAGCCGACGGGCGTGGCCAAGGTCGAGGTCCGCTTCGACGGCGGGCCGTGGCGGGAGGCCGTCCTCGCCGCCGACGTCAGCGACAGCACGTGGCGGATGTGGCGGGTCGAGGAGGACCTCCGGCCCGGCAGTCACACGGTCGAGTGCCGGGCCACCGACAAGTCCGGGTACACCCAGGACCAGGCGCGCCTGGACCCCGTTCCCGACGGTGCGACGGGATGGCACTCGGTCACGTTCACCGTCGAGTAAGCGCTCACCCGGAATGATCATGAGCCGAGGAAGTGCTGGTCACAGCCCGTCACTGCCGTCGCGACCGGCGAGCGCCGACTTTGTGCATGCGTTCACAAGCGGTACGGTGTGAGCATCACCAACGCCGCGGGCTCCCTGCGGTGGAGCACACCCGGAGGTCGGACGCGTGGCAGCACAGCGGGGCGAAGGTGAGACGACCGCCACCCCTCTGGAGCCCGCCGACAGGGAGCGCGCGCGTGCGATCCCGGAGGCGGCGGTGGCCAGGCTCGCCGTGTACCTCCGCGTCCTGTCCGGCATGTCGGACCAGGGTGTGACCGCGGTCTCCAGCGAGGAGCTGAGCCAGGCGGCCGGCGTCAACGCCGCGAAGCTCCGCAAGGACCTGAGCTACATCGGCTCGTACGGCACGAGGGGCGTCGGGTACGACGTCGAGGTCCTCGTGAGCCACATCGAGCGCATCCTCGGCCTCACCCGCAACCACTCCGTGGCCGTCGTCGGCATCGGTAACCTTGGTCACGCTCTCGCCAACTACGGCGGGTTCCCCGGCCGCGGGTTCCCGGTCACCGCCCTGTTCGACGTGGACGCCGATCTCGTCGGAGTGCCTGTTGGGGGCATTCCGGTCAACCACATCGACGAGATCACCGCTGTTTGCATCGAGCGCGAGGTGTCGATCGGCGTGATCGCGACGCCGCCGCCCGCCGCTCAGTCGGTTTGCGACCGTTTGGTATCTGCGGGCGTGCAGTGCATCCTGAACTTCGCACCGGTTGTCCTCCAGGTTCCAGACAACGTCGAGGTGCGCAAGGTTGACTTGGCGGTCGAGATGCAGATCCTGTCGTTCCACGTCGCTCGGCGTGCGGACGAGGCTGTGCACGCAGCAGGCGGCGTCTCGGCGGGGATCGGCCCGGCAGGCAACAACGGACATGGTGTGGACGGGATGGTGATTCGCCCGTGAGCGTGAGCCAGACGGCTCCGGCAGACGTGGTGAGTGCATGAGCGTGCTCGTAGTCGGTCTCTCGCACCGCACCGCACCCGTCCCGGTCCTCGAACGCGTCACCGTGGCCGAGCCCCAGCTGCCGAAGGTCCTCGGCCAGCTGCTCGCCGCCCCGAGCGTCTCCGAGGCGATGGTCCTCTCCACCTGCAACCGGGTCGAGGTCTACGCCGTCGTCGAGTCGTTCCACGGCGGCATGTCCGAGGTCGTCGACGTGCTGGCCCAGCACGCCCAGGTCGACCCGCAGTCGCTGTACGAACACTTTTACGTGCATTACGCCGCCGCTGCCGTCGAGCACCTGTTCTCCGTCGCGGCCGGCCTCGACTCGATGGTCGTCGGCGAGTCCCAGATCCTCGGTCAGCTGCGCGGTGCGTACGCGGCGGCGGACGAGGCGGGCACCGTCGGCAGGACCGTCCACGAGCTCACCCAGAACGCGCTGCGCGTCGGCAAGCGCGTGCACGCAGAGACCGGCATCGACCACGCGGGCGCGTCGGTCGTGTCCGAGGCCCTCGGTGACGCGGAGTCCGAGCTGGGCACCCTCGTCGGCAGGCGCGCGCTCCTCGTCGGCGCCGGTGCCATGGGCGGCCTGGCCGCCGCCCACCTGCGCAGGGCGGGCATCGGCGAGGTCGTCATCGCCAACCGGACGCAGGCCAACGGTGTGCGCCTCGCCACGTCCCTGCGGGCCGACGGCGTCCCCGCGACGGCCGTCGACCTCGCCGCGCTGGCCGTCGAGATCGACCTCGCGGACATCGTCTTCGCGTGCACCGGCTCGATCGACACGGTGGTCCGCGCGGACATGATCAGCGCCCGCTCGCGCCCGCTCGTCGTGTGCGACCTCGGCCTGCCCAAGGACGTCGACCCGGCCGCGGCCGAACTGCCGAACGTTCGTGTGGTGGACCTGGAAACGCTGCAGCGGCGCCTCTCGGACGCCCCGGCGGGACAGGACGCCAGGCTGGCCGCCCGGCTCGTCGCCGACGAGGTGAAGGCCTACCTCGCCACCCAGCGCTCCGCCGAGGTCACCCCGACCGTCACGGCGCTGCGCAAGCGGGCGGCCGAGGTGGTCGACGCCGAGCTGCTCCGCCTCGATTCGCGGCTTCCCGAACTGGACGCCGCGACACGCGGTGAATTGGCCAAGACGGTGCGCCGCGTTGTAGACAAGCTCCTGCACACGCCGACCGTCCGGGTGAAGGAGCTCGCAACCTCCCCCGGTGGTACCGGCTACGCGGAGGCTCTCCGCGAACTGTTCGGGCTCGACCCCCAGACGCCAGGGGCCGTCAGTCAGACCAAGCAAGCTTCTGTGGATGGTGAAACGCGGTGACCCGCACCCTACGGATCGGTACCCGTGGCAGCGCTCTGGCGCTCGCCCAGACGGGGACCGTGGCCGAGGCGCTCAAGGCTGCCGGAGCACAGGTCGAGATCGTCGTCATCAAGACGCCGGGCGACCTCTCCGACGCGCCCATCGCCCAGATCGGCATCGGCGTGTTCACGTCGGCCCTTCGTGACGCGCTCGCGAACGGCGAGATCGACGTCGCCGTCCATTCTTACAAGGACCTCCCGACCGCGCCGGACCCCCGTCTGGTGCTCGCGGCCGTGCCGCAGCGCGAGGATCCGCGTGACGCCCTCGTGGCGCGCGACGGGCTCACGCTCGGCGAGCTGCCGCCGGGGTCCACTGTGGGCACCGGTTCCCCGCGCCGTGCGGCGCAGCTGGAGGCCCTCGGCCTCGGGCTGAACGTGGTCCCGTTGCGCGGCAACGTGGACACCCGCATCGGCAAGGTCCGCAACGGCGACCTCGACGCCGTGGTGCTGGCTCGCGCCGGCCTCGCGCGCCTCGGTCGCACGAGCGAGATCACCGAGAGCCTGGAGCCCATCCAGATGCTTCCCGCACCCGCACAGGGCGCGTTGGCAGTGGAGTGCCGGATCGACGACGTCGACTCCGAGCACCTGATCCAGTCCACTTTGGACGACTCGGCCAGCCGGGCCGCTGTGACCGCGGAGCGCGCCATGCTGGCTGCGCTCGAAGCGGGCTGCAGCGCGCCGGTCGGCGCGCTGGCCGATGTGGTGGAGGACCTCGACGACGAGGGCAAGGTCGTGTACCGACTTTCCCTGCGCGGGGTCGCAGCGACGCCGGAGAACGATCTCCTCCGCGCGTCCGCCACCGGTGACTTGACCGAAGCTGAGGGACTCGGCCGGGCGCTGGCCGCCGAGTTGCTCGACCTCGGGGCCGCGGTTCTCAGCGGTCCAGAGGCGTAATCGATGGGGAGTGCCCTGATGACCCGCGCACGCAAGACCCCCGGACGCATCGCCTTCGTGGGCTCCGGCCCCGGCGACACCGGGCTGCTCACGGTCCGGGCCCACGACTTGCTCACCAGGGCTGAACTCGTGGTCACCGACCCGGACGTCCCCTCGGACGTCCTCGCGACCGTGGCGGAGGGAGTCGAGGTCCGCCCCGCCGTCGGCGAGTCCGCCGACGTGGCCAAGGACCTGGTGAACGAGGCGAAGAACGGCGCCACGGTCGTCCGCCTCGTCGCGGGTGACCCGCTGACGCTCGACTCGGTCGTCAAGGAGGCGCAGGCCGTCGCGAAGTCGACGATCCCGTTCGACGTCGTACCCGGCGTGCCCGCGGGCACCGCCGTACCGGCGTACGCGGGCGTCGCGCTCGGCGGCGTGCACACCGAGGTCGACGTGCGCGCGGTGACGGACTGGGCAGGCCTCGCGTCCGCCCCCGGCACCCTCGTGCTGCACGCGACCGGCTCGCACCTGGCGGAAGCCGCGTCGAACCTGGTCGAGAACGGTCTCGCGCCGCAGACGCCGGTCGCCGTGACCGCCGAAGGCACCGGTTTCCAGCAGCGCACCGTCGACACGACGCTGGCCGCCGCGGCCGCGGACGCCGGTGACCTGGGCGGCCCGCTGGTCGTCACGGTCGGTGCCGCCGCCGCCGCGCGCTCGAAGCTCTCCTGGTGGGAGTCGCGGGCGCTGTACGGCTGGCGCGTGCTGGTCCCGCGGACCAAGGAGCAGGCCGGCGCGATGTCCGAGCGGCTGCACTCGCACGGCGCGATCGCCGTCGAGGTGCCGACGATCTCGGTCGAGCCGCCGCGCAGCCCCGCGCAGATGGAGCGCTCGGTCAAGGGCCTGGTCGACGGCCGCTACCAGTGGGTCGTCTTCACTTCGACCAACGCCGTGCGCGCCGTGTGGGAGAAGTTCCGCGAGTTCGGCCTGGACGCCCGCGCGTTCTCCGGCGTGAAGATCGCCTGCGTCGGCGAGGCCACGGCCGCGAAGGTGCGCTCGTTCGGCATCATCCCCGAGCTCGTGCCGTCCGGTGAGCAGTCGTCCGAGGGCCTCCTCAACGACTTCCCGCCCTACGACGACATCCTGGACCCGGTCGACCGCGTGCTGCTGCCGCGGGCCGACATCGCCACCGAGACGCTGGCCGCCGGCCTGCGCGAACGTGGCTGGGAGATCGACGACGTGACGGCGTACCGCACCGTGCGTGCGGCCCCGCCGCCCGCCGACACCCGCGAGATGATCAAGTCCGGTGGTTTCGACGCGGTGTGCTTCACCTCGTCGTCCACGGTGCGGAACCTGGTCGGCATCGCGGGCAAGCCGCACGCCCGCACGCTCGTCGCGTGCATCGGCCCGCAGACCGCCGAGACGGCGCGGGAGTTCGGCCTCCGGGTCGACGTGCAGCCCGAGGAGGCGAACGTGCCCGCGCTGGTCGACGCGCTGGCCGCCCACGCCGCCCGGTTGCGCGCCGAGGGAGCGCTGCCTCCTCCCCGCAAGACGAAGCGTCTGCGCAGGAGCTAGAAGACACTGAAGCCGTCGGGGCCACTCCAAGATCCTTTGGGTGGCCCCTTCGACTCTCTTGAAGTCAGGGAGTCAAGCGATGTACCCACTGCACCGGCCCCGGCGTCTGCGCACGACGCCCGCCATGCGCCGCCTCGTGTCCGAGACCGAGGTGCGCCCCCGGCAGCTGATCCTGCCGATGTTCGTCAAGGAGGGCCTGCGCGAGCCGGCCGAGATCACGAGCATGCCCGGCGTTCTCCAGCACACCCGTGACTCGCTGCGCAAAGCCGCGGTCGAGGCCGTGCAGGCGGGCGTCGGCGGCATCATGCTGTTCGGCGTCCCGGCCGAGCGCGACGCCGTCGGCTCCGCCGGCACCGACCCGGACGGCATCCTCAACGCCGCGCTGGTCGACCTGCGCGCGGAGCTGGGCGACAGCACCGTGCTGATGTCGGACTGCTGCCTCGACGAGTTCACCGACCACGGCCACTGCGGCGTGCTCGCCGCCGACGGCACCGTGGACAACGACGCCACCCTGCAGGCCTATGGCGAGCTGGCCGTGGCCCAGGCCCGCGCCGGTGCCCACGTCGTCGGCCCCAGCGGCATGATGGACGGCCAGGTCGCGTTCATCCGCAACGCCCTGGACGCCGCGGGCTTCGCCGACACCGGCATCCTCGCCTACGCGGTCAAGTACGCCTCGGCGTTCTACGGTCCGTTCCGCGAGGCCGTCGAGTCGCAGCTCGCCGGTGACCGCAAGACCTACCAGCAGGACCCGGCCAACGCCCGTGAGGCGATGCGCGAGGTGCAGCTCGACCTCGCCGAGGGCGCGGACATGGTCATGGTGAAGCCGGCGCTGCTGTACCTGGACGTGCTGCGCGCGGTCGCCGAGGTGTCGGACGTCCCCGTCGCGGCGTACCAGATCTCCGGCGAGTACGCGATGATCGAGGCCGCCGCCGCGAACGGCTGGATCGAGCGCGAGCGGTCGATCCTCGAGTCGCTGACGTCGATCCGGCGCGCCGGTGCCGACATCGTGCTGACCTACTGGGCCGTGGAAGCCGCGCGGTGGTTGGACCGGTAACCGCTCCACCGCCCGTCCCGAGGCTCGTGAACGCGGCGCGCTGGTTGTGGATCTCCAGCGCGCTGCTCGGGATGGTGCGGTTCGTCGCCGAGCTGTTCGACCGCGAGACGCTCGTGGCGGAGGCCCGGCGGCAGAACCCCGGGATGGGCCAGGACCAGGTCGACGCCGGCGTCAACGGCGGCATCCTGTTCGGACTGCTGATCGTCACGGCCGTGCTGCTGGCGTACACCCGGCTCGCGAACACCATGGCACGCGGGAAGAACTGGGCCCGCGTCGTGCTGACCGCGATCGGCGCCGCGTCCGTCCTCTTCGGAGTGTTCCGGGTGTTCGCCTGGGCCAGTGGGATCGCCGCCGAGGTCGGTGTGGTGCTGCGGCCGGTCGACCTGGTGGTCACGGTCGTCACCGCCGGTCTGGACGCCACCGCGATCGTGCTGATGTGGCGGTCGTCCGCGCACTTCAGGACGCGCGTCGCGGTGGACACCGACTTCCTGCGGCCCTAAGTTCCGACCGTGACGTCTCCGAAGCGGTCGGGTGCTCCCGGCACGATCACCGCGGGGTTCTGGCTGGTCGTGGTCGGCATGGCGTTCGTCGTGCTCACCTCGCTCTTCCTGTGGGTCAACCGGCAGGTGCTCATCGACGCCCAGGTGAAGGCGAACACCGACCCGGGGCTCACCGCGCAGGAGATCGCCGACCTGGTGCCGACGGTGCTGCTGGTCGCGCTCGGCGTGAACGTGCTGCTGGCCGCGCTGGCGGTGTTCTTCGGCAACCGGGTCCGCCAGGGCTCGCGCAGGAGCCGCACGAGCCTGTTCATCACGCTGATGATCGCGCTGTTCTTCCAGCTGTTCGTCGACAACCTGCTCGGGCTGGTCGTCGTCGTGATCGCGCTGGGTGGTCTCGCGCTGCTGTTCTTCCGCCAGTCCACCGACTACCTCACCCGTGAGCAGGCGCTGTGAAGGAACCGCTGGAGGACACCGGAACGCCCAGGACGGTGCGGACCGCGGTCGGGCTGTGGCTCGCCATCGCCGTGTTCGTGCTGTTCGTGACCGCGGGGCTGTGGTTCCAGCGCGGGCAGGTGCAGGAGCTCACGAGGTGGACGTCCGGGCAGGTCACGAGCTTCCTGACCACGCTCACCGTGATCGCCGTGCTGTTCGCGGCCGCCTACGCCTGGCTGACCCGCGCGTTCCTGCGCCGCAGGAAGTGGGCTCGGATCGCGTTGTCGGTGATCGCGGTCGTGCACATGGTCTGGCTGCTGTTCCTCGGGGTGAGCGCGGCGAACCTGGTCACGTTGCTGCTCATCTCCGTCGCAATCGTCTTCACGTGGCAGTCGCGTACGGCACAGTGGTTCGCGGAGGTGCGTGACGAGTGAGCGATCCGCAGGGCTCCTGGCAGAACCCGGAGCAGTGGCAGAACCCCGGCCAGTACCAGGCGGCGCCCTACGAGGCCGGCCAGTACCCGCAGCCGACGAGCCAGTACCAGGTGCAGCCGGTGCACAACCCGGCCTGGTCGATGGCACCGCTGACCCCGGTGCTGCCCCAGGAGCTGGCGCCGCCGCGACCGGCGACGATCACCGCGGCGATGTGGACCTGGATCGCCGCCGCGGTCCTCGCCGTCGCCGTGCTGCCGGTGCTGATCCTCGGCAACGCCGACGCGCTGATCGGTGACTCGACGATCAGGGAGGACGACCGGCAGGCGGCTGAGCTGGGCGTGACGACGATCGCGGTGTTCGCGGGCTTCGGCATGCTCGTGGCGGCCGCGCCGTACGTGGCGTTCGCGGTCGTGCTGCGCAACGGGCAGAACTGGGCGCGAATCCTGCTGACCATCCTCGGCGCGCTCGGGTTGCTGAACATGATCGGCACGCTGCTGTTCGCCGTGCGCGCCGACTCGTGGCAGCCGGGGGTGCTGCTGACGCTGCTGGTGATGGGGCTGACCGTCGCGGCCGTGGTGCTGCAGTTCATGCCGGCGTCGAACAGGTACGTGCGTTAGTGCCCCTGTACCAGGAGTCCGGCAGCAGCCGGTGGCCGCTGGTGTGGGGGCCGGCGTTCGCCGTCGCGGGCTACCTGGTCGAGCTGATCACCGGGCCCGCGTCCGTCGCGCTGTGGACGATCGTGGGCCTGGGGCTGCTGCTGGCCGCGTTCCTGTGGGTCAACGGGCGGCGCAAGGTCGGCAGCGTGCGGCTGACGACCGAGGACGTGCAGTTCGGGCGGGAACGCCTGCCGGTTGCGATGGTCGAGGCGTTCCGCGACGTGGGCGCGCCGACCGGGGCGCGGGTGCTCGGCGGTGGCTGGTCGGTGCCCAAGGGGACGACCGCCGTGCCGTTGCGGCTGCTCGACGGCACCGTGGTGCTCGGGTGGGCGCGCGATCCGGAAGCCTTGGTCGCCGCGCTGCTCAAGGTCGTGAGAGGGTGAGCGACGTGACAGAGGCGAGGTCGGACACCGGGTCGTCGGACACCGAGACGCCGGGGACCGGGTCGGCCGGGACCGGGGCGACTGGAACCGGGGCGACCGGGACCGGGGCGACCGCGGCCGGAGCGGCCGGTGCCGGGTCGCCCGTGCCCGCCGGTGGCGGGCCCGCCGAGCTGGCCGAGGAGTTCGAGCCCACCGCGGAGGAGCGCTCCCACGCGGCGGCCCTCGCGCAGGGCCCGTACCCCGCCACGCAGCCCGCTCCCGACCTCCACCAGCCCAAACGCGCCCTGATCGCCGCCGGTGAGCTGGTGGTGGCCGTCGTCCTCGTGCTGGTCGCCGTCTGGGCGTGGAACCGGGGCATCAGCACGCTCGCCTACCCGCTCGAAGGCCGCGACCCGCTGATCTCGACCCGCTACGAGGGCAACTGGCTGGGCACGGCCGTCGCCGCCGTCACGGTGTCCGCGATCCTGCTGCTCGACGCGGTCCGCCAGCTCGTGCTGGCCGCGCGCACCCGGCCGGGGAAAGCCGCCGACGCCGACGTGTGAGACTGGGGTACGTGACTGCGAGTCGATCCCAGGCCCTGTTCGAGCGCGCGTCGACGCTGACCCCCGGCGGGGTCAACTCTCCGGTGCGGGCGTTCCACTCCGTCGGCGGCACGCCGCGGTTCATGGTCCGCGGCGAGGGCCCGCACCTGTGGGACGCCGACGGCAACCGCTACGTCGACCTGGTGTCGTCGTGGGGCCCGATGATCCTCGGCCATGCCCACCCCGCCGTTGTCGAAGCGGTGCAGAAGGCCGCGGTCCACGGCCTGTCGTTCGGCACGCCGACCGAGGGGGAGATCGACCTCGCGGCCGAGATCGTCGACCGGGTCGAGCCGGTCCGCCAGGTCCGGCTGGTCAACTCCGGCACCGAGGCCACGATGAGCGCGATCCGCCTCGCTCGCGGCTTCACCGAACGCCGCAAGGTCATCAAGTTCGCCGGCTGCTACCACGGCCACGTCGACGCGCTGCTGGCCCAGGCCGGCTCCGGCGTCGCCACGCTGGGCCTGCCGACCTCGCCCGGCGTCACGGGCGCGCAGGCCGCGGACACGCTGGTGCTGCCGTACAACGACATCGAGGCCGTGCGCGCGGCGTTCGCGGAGAACCCCGGCGAGATCGCCTGCGTGATCACCGAGGCCGCGGCGGGCAACATGGGTGCCGTCGCCCCGCTCGCCGACTTCAACCAGGGCCTGCGCGACCTCTGCGACGCCGACGGTGCGTTGCTGATCATGGACGAGGTCATGACCGGCTTCCGCGTCTCGCGCGCCGGCTGGTACGGCCTGGAGCGGGTCAAGGGCGACCTCTACACGTTCGGCAAGGTCATGTCCGGCGGGCTGCCCGCGGCGGCGTTCGGCGGTCGCGCGGACGTGATGGCCCGCCTGGCGCCCTCCGGCCCCGTCTACCAGGCGGGCACCCTGTCCGGGAACCCCGTGGCCGTGGCGGCCGGCCTGGCCACGCTGCGCGCCGCCGACGAGGACGTCTACCAGGCGCTGGACCGCAACGCGACCCGCCTGGGCGCGCTGTTCACCGCCGCGCTGACCGAGGCGGGCGTCGAGCACCGCGTGCAGTTCGCCGGGAACCTGGTGAGCGTGTTCTTCGGTTCTGAAGAGGTGAAGGACTACGCGGGCGCCCAGACGTGCGAGACGTGGCGCTTCCCGCCGTTCTTCCACGCCCTGCTCGACCGCGGCGTCTACGCGCCGCCGTCGGCGTTCGAGGCGTGGTTCGTCAACGCCGCACTGGGTGAAGAGGAGTTCGCCGTGATCGCCGACGCGCTGCCCCACGCGGCCCGCGCCGCCAAGGAGGCCCGCAAGTGACCAGCACCGTCGTCCACCTGCTCCGCCACGGCGAGGTGCACAACCCGACCGGCATCCTCTACGGCCGCATCCCCGGCTTCAAGCTGTCCGAACGCGGCCAGAAGCAGGCGCTGACCGTGGCCGAGCACCTCGCCGACCACGACGTCGTGCACGTCGTCGCGTCCCCGCTCGACCGCGCCCAGCAGACCGCGGCACCGATCGCCGACTCCCACCGCCTGGAGCTCGCCACCGACGAGCGCCTGATCGAGGCGGACAACCAGTTCGAGGGCCTGAAGGTCTCCGTCGGCGACGGCGCCCTGCGCTCCCCGGAGCACTGGCCGAAGCTCGTGAACCCGTTCAAGCCCTCCTGGGGTGAGCCGTACATCGAGATCGCCCACCGCATGCTCGGCGCCATCCAGCGCGCCCGCGTCGCCGCCGAGGGCCACGAGGCCGTCTGCGTGTCCCACCAGCTGCCGATCTGGACCGTCCGCCGGTTCCTGGAGGGCAAGCGCATGTGGCACGACCCGCGCAGGCGCGAGTGCTCGCTCGCCTCCCTGACCTCGCTGCACTTCGAGGGCGAACAGCTGGTGCGCATCAGGTACTCCGAGCCGGCCGGCGCCACGAACCCGCGGGTGACCGGGGCATGAAACGCCTGCTCGTGCTGCTCCTGCTCGTCTCGGGCTGCACCGTCGGCAAGGACGCGTCCCAGGTCGGCGGCGGCGACTTCTACCTCGTCGCCCCTGGCGGCCAGGTGAACCTCCGCTACGAGGTCGCGGACCGCAAACCCCTCAAGGGCCTCGAAGGCGAGTCGCTGCTGGAGCCCGGCAAGACGGTCCGGCTCTCCGACTACGCGGGCAAGCCCGTCGTGGTCAACATCTGGGGAGCCTGGTGCGGGCCCTGCCGCACCGAGGCGCCGGAGATGCAGAAGCTGTACGAGGCGGGGACGCAGGTCATCGGAATCGACGTGAAGGAGACCTCGCCGGAACACCCGCGGGACTTCATGAAGGTCCGGAAGCTGACCTACCCGTCCATCTACGACCCGTCGGGACGCAGCTTCATCAACGTGTTCAAGGGGTTGTCGCCCAACTCGGTGCCATCGACGTTCGTGCTCGACAAGGAGCACCGGGTCGCGGCGGTGTTCCTGCAGGCGGTGCTGGAGTCGGACCTCAAGCCCGTGGTGGAGGAACTCGCCAAGGAGTGACCCTGCCTCCCCGCATTCGCACGTCACGCGGGGACCCCGCGTTCCCTCCAGGGGAACGTAGGGCCCCCGCGTGACTTTTCAGGGGTACGTAGGGTCCCCGCGTGCCCTCCAGGGGTACGTGGGGTCCCCGCGTGACTTTCAGGGAGCGGGGGATGGGCGGGGCTGCGGCACTCGGTCAGCTGACCGGTGCCGGTGCGGTCGGGGTGGTCAGCGACGGGATCTTGGCCTTGAACGCCTTCACCATCGCCTCCCGCCCGATCGAGTTGAACTCCTTGCCCAGCGTGCGCATGATCGAGTTCTGGGTCGGCCGGTACAGCCCGTTCTTGTAGTACCGGGCACCCTCGACCGGTGCGATCACGCCGCCGTCCGGGGAGGGCTGGCCGAGGTGGGCCGACCACTTCAGTGCGCCGGTCGGGTCCTTGGTGACGTTGACCTCGCGCGGTTCGGAACCCGTGTAGGTGGCGTAGGGGTAGTCGTACTCGTCGGCGAGGCCGCCGATGGAGTGGCCGAGCTCGTGGACGGCGATCTGGCCCGCCTGGTCGTTGGAGCCGGCGGCGGTGGCGACGGAACCGCCTGCGCCGCCGTACTTCGCGGTGTTGCCGAGGGCGATGACCTGGTCGGCGGCGGGGGCGAGGGCGGCGAACTGCTTGGCCTTCGTCTCGTTCACGCACAGGAGGCGCTCGGTGTTCGGGTCGCGGCCCTGGCACCAGAAGCCCATGTCCAGTGCGGTGTTCCTCTCGACGCCCTTGGCCGGGTCGTTGTCCACGCCGGACTCCGCGGAGACGACGTTGACCTGCCAGACGTTGAAGTAGTCCTTGTAGGACGCGAACGGTTCCACGGCGGACAGCTCCGTCCACTTGCTCAGGACGTTCGCGGTGTAGGTCGGCAGGTCCGCCTCGGTGTAGCCGTCGCCGACGAAGACGAGGTCGAAGCGGTCGGCCGAGTCGCCGGTCACCTGGACCGGGACGACCTCGGCCGCGGCCAGTGTGCGCAGGTCGGTGGCTCTTTCCTTGGGAGCCTTGGGTGTGAGGGCCTGGGTGATGGAGCCGTCCTCGTTGAAGACCTCGCGCCACTCCATCGCGGGGGCTGCGCCGCCGGCCGGGGACTGGGCGAAGAGGGCCAGGGCGGTGACGGTCAACGCCGGGAAGATCAGCCGGGAACGTCGCATGTGATGACGCTAAGCACACGTGTTGTCACCCACAAGGCGGCAATCGTCGGTACTTCCGGCCCAAGGGCGCGACCCGAAGGTGACACCGGTCGTCGCGTGATCTGGGCAACTACCTACCCTGAGGTGTGTGAACCCCACCGATCTGGCGATCTCCGGGCCGTTGCTGCTGGCCACCGGGGTTGCCTTGCTCGCTGGCTTCATCTCCTTCGCCTCCCCGTGCGTGGTGCCGCTGGTGCCCGGCTACCTGGCGTACCTGGCCGGACTGGTCGGGGCCGAGGCGCCGCGGGTCGAGGCGAACGAGCCGGCCAAGGCAGGGCGGTGGCGGGTCGCGGGTGCGTCGTTGCTGTTCGTGCTCGGGTTCACCGTGGTCTTCGCGCTGGCGTCGATGGCGGTGCTCGGGGTCTCGCACGCGCTGCTCTTCAACGCCGACCTGTTCCAGCGGATCGGTGGCGTCGTCACGATCCTCATGGGACTCGTGTTCATCGGGCTGGTGCCCGCGCTGCAGAAGGACGTGCGGTTCCACAGCAGGCCGAAGGCCGGGCTCGTCGGGGCGCCGCTGCTCGGTGCGGTGTTCGCGCTCGGGTGGACACCGTGCCTCGGGCCGACGCTCGCCGGGGTGCTGGCGGTGGCGCAGAGCACCGAGGTCGGGTCGATGTCGGCGCGCGGTGCGGTGCTGGTGCTGGCCTACTGCCTGGGGCTCGGGTTGCCGTTCGTGGTGCTGGCGCTCGGGGCGCGGTGGGCGCTGGGCGTGACGAAGTGGCTGCGCACGCACGCGCGGCAGGTGCAGGTCTTCGGCGGGGTGCTGCTGATCCTCGTCGGCATCGCGCTCGTCACCGGGCTCTGGGGTGAGTTCGTCGGGTGGCTGCGCTACTCGTTCGTCGACGTAGTGGAGTTGCCGCTCTAGTGATCGCCTTCCTGCGCAACACGTGGCGCGGCCTCACCTCCATGAGGACCGCGCTCACCCTGCTGTTCCTCCTCGCGCTCGCGGCCATGCCCGGCGCGTTGCTGCCGCAGCGGTCGCTGAACTCCGCGCGGGTCGACGACTACGTCCGCGAACGCGGCTGGTGGGGTGAGCTCCTGCAGGACCTCGGCTTCTTCGAGGTCTACGCGACGCCGTGGTTCGCGGCGATCTACCTGCTGCTGTTCACGAGCCTCGTCGGCTGCCTGCTGCCGCGCACGGTCGAGTACTTCAAGCAGATGCGCGCGAAGCCGGTGCTGACGCCGCGCAACCTCTCCCGCATGCCGCACCACGCGCAGGCCGAGCTCGACATCACGCCGGACGAGGCGGTCGCCAGGGCGAAGAAGGCCATGCGCGGCTGGCGGATGGAGACCGGCGAGGGCACGGTCAGCGCCGAGCGCGGGTTCCTGCGCGAGACCGGCAACCTGGTCTTCCACTTCGCGCTGCTCGGGCTGCTCGTCTCGTTCGCGCTGGGCAAGATGTACAACTACGAGGGCCAGGTCATCGTCCAGGCCGACGGCGGCCAGTTCTGCAACGGCGGCATCTTCAACTACGACCAGTTCCGGCCCGGTCTGCGCATCGACGGCACCGACCTCACGCCGTTCTGCGTCGAGATCGGCAAGTTCTCCGCCGAGTACCTCGACAACGGCCAGCCCGTCGGCTACCAGGCCGACATCCGCTACCAGTCCGGCGCCGACCTGGAGACGAACACCTGGCGGCCGTACACGCTGCAGGTCAACCACCCGCTGCGGACCAGCGGCGACCGGCTCTACCTGCTCGGCCACGGCTACACACCCACGTTCACGGTGACGTTCCCCAACGGGGAGAAGCGCACGCAGGGCATCCAGTGGCTGCCGACCGACCAGCTGACGCTCGCCTCCGAGGGCGCGACGAAGTTCGACCCGCCGGGCATCACCGACTCCGAGCAGCGGCGCAAGAACCAGATCGCGGTCACCGGCCTGCTGGCGCCGACGCCGTTGCTGCACGGCAACATCCTGAACTCGAAGTTCCCCGCGCTGAACGCCCCGATGGTCGCCGTCGACGTGTACCGCGGCGACCTCGGCGTGGACGACGGGCGCGGGCAGTCGATCTTCTCGATCGATCAGGAGCTGGTGGAGCAGGGCCGGTTGCAGAAGGTCGCGCGCAAGAACCTCGCGCTGGGCGAGGAGATCGCGCTCGACGACGGCACGAAGGTCCGGTTCGACTCGGTCAACGACTGGGTGTCGTTGCAGGTCTCGCACGACCCCACCCAGGGGTACGTGCTCGCGTTCGCCGTGCTGATCATCCTCGGGCTCGGCGTCTCGCTCACGGTCAAGCGCCGTCGCGTCTGGGTGCGTGCGACTCCTCGGGAGGACGGGCGTACGTTGGTCGAGGTCGGCGGCCTCGCCCGCACTGACCAGGCCGGATACGGCGAGGAGTTCACGCGGCTGGCCCGCGCGGTGTTGATAGGGGAGAAGTCCTGATGCCGGTCAACGAGACACTCGCGACCTACAGCGACTGGCTGTACCGCAGCGCCCTCGGGGTCTACCTCTTCGCGATGGCGTTCTACCTGGTCGAACAGGCCTTCACGCGGGCGCCGCGCAAGGCCGAGGCGCTGGTGGGCGCCGGTGCGCCGGTCCCGGGACCGGCCGAGGAACCGACCAGGCGCGAGGTCTCGCGGCCGGAGCGGTTCGGCCGCATGGGTGCCGCGCTGACCGTGCTCGGCGCGGTGCTGCACCTGGGGTCGCTGGTCATGCGCGGCCTGTCCGCGGGGCGGGCGCCCTGGGGCAACATGTACGAGTACATGTCGCTGCTGTGCCTGGCCGCGGTGGTGGCGTGGATCGTGCTGATGGCGAAGTTCCCCATCCGCCGCCTCGGCGCGTTCGTGCTGGTGCCGATCTGGGTGCTGCTGTTCCTCGGCGGCACGGTGCTCTACGCCGAGTCCGCGCCCGTGCAGCCGGCGCTGCGCTCGTACTGGCTCGTGATCCACGTCTCGGTGATCTCGATCTCGTCCGGCGTCCTGCTGATCCCCGGTGTGGCCTCGGTCCTCTACCTGCTGAAGGACGGCAGGGACGACCGGCTGCCGAGGCTGCCGTCGGCCGACGTGCTCGACCGCCTGGCCTACCGCACGACGGTGCTGGCGTTCCCCTTGTTCACCGCGGGCATCATCTGCGGCGCCATCTGGGCGGAGGCGGCCTGGGGCCGGTTCTGGGGCTGGGACCCCAAGGAGACCGTGGCGTTCGTGTCGTGGGTCGTCTACGCGGCCTACCTGCACGCCCGTGCGACGGCCGGCTGGCGTGGCCGCGGGGCCGCGTGGATCAACGTGGCCGGGTTCGCGCTGAACGTGTTCAACCTGTTCTTCATCAACTTGGTCACCAGCGGGTTGCATTCCTACGCGGGTCTCTAACGAGTTAGCCCCCACGTCGATGGAACCGTTGCCGGTTGCGTACCGTCGCAACCCGGGGGTCGGGGAGGTCTCGATCCTCCTTGCTCAGGGAGGGCCACAGCGGTGACACGGCAACCACCGGGTGAGGAACAGGGCTCGGGCCCGCAGTACGTCGACCCGCAGACGGCCTACCTCGACCCGCAGCAGTCCGGTCCGCAGCAGATCAGCGGCCAGTCCGGCGCGTACCCCGTCGCCGGCGGTCAGTCAGGCCCCTACCCGGCACCGCACGGTTCCGGCGCGTACCAGGTCCCCGGCGGGTCGGGCGCGTACCCGGTGCAGGGCGGCTCCAGTGCGTACCCGGTGCAGGGCGGCCAGTCGGGGCCCTACCAGGTGCCCGGCGGGCAGTCCGGCGCGTACCAGGTGCCCGGTGGGCAGTCCGGCGCGTACCCGGTGCCCGGTGGGCAGTCCGGGCCGTACCCGGTGGCCGGCCAGTCCGGGCCGCACCAGGTCGGCGGCGGCCAGTCCGGTCAGCACAGCACGGCCCAGTACGGCCAGTTCGCCGGCCAGCAGTACCCGAACAACTTCCCGCAGCAGCAGTACCGCTCGCAGGCCCAGGAAGTCTCGTCGCAGCAGCTGATCAAGAAGGAGAAGCGCCCGCCGTCGTCCGGCTGGCGCAAGTCGCTCCACTCGATGAGCGGCGGCCTGATCAACCTCGGCGAGAGCCCGGCGGACCTGCGCCGGCGTGAGCTGATCGCGCGGATCAACCAGCCGCTGCGCGGGTGCTACAAGATCGCGATGCTGTCGCTGAAGGGCGGCGTCGGCAAGACCACGACGACCACCACGCTGGGCTCGACGTTCTCGTCGCTGCGCGGTGACCGGGTCATCGCCGTGGACGCGAACCCGGACCGCGGCACGCTGGCGCTGAAGATCCCGCGGGAGACCACGGCGACCGTGCGGCACCTGCTGCGCGACGCTTCGCGGATCACGAAGTACAGCGACGTGCGCGCGTACACCTCGCAGTCGCCGTCCCGCCTGGAGGTGCTCGCCTCCGAGCAGGACCCGGCGGTGTCGGAGGCGTTCAGCGAGGACGACTACCGGCGCACGGTGGCGTTGCTGGAGCACTTCTACAACATCGTGCTCACCGACTGCGGCACCGGACTGATGCACTCGGCCATGAAGGGCGTGCTGGACGAGGCGGACTCGCTGGTCCTGGTGTCGTCCGGGTCGGTCGACGGCGCGCAGACGTCGGCGGCCACGCTGGACTGGCTGGAGGCGCACGGCTACGGCGCACTGGTCGCCAAGTCCGTGTGCGTCATCAACTCGGTGCGGCCGAAGTCCGGCAAGGTCGACCTGGACAAGCTCTCCGCGCACTTCGCGCAGCGCTGCCGGTCCGTGGTCCGCATGCCGTTCGACGCGCACCTGGAGGAAGGCGCCGAGATCGAGCTGGACAAGCTCGCGCCGGAGACGCGCCTGGCGCTGCTGGAGCTCGCCGCGGTGGTCGCGGACGACTTCCCCAACACCTAGGCGCTGGTCGTCAGAGCACGCGAGAGGGGCCCCGGGAACGGGGCCCCTTGTCGTTCACTCGTCGCGTTTGCGCTGCTCGTCGAGCTTGCGGAGGAACTCCGGGTCGTCGTCAGGTGCGATCACCTTGCGGCCCGGGGTGTACTCCGAATGCTGTGGGGCGAACGCCCGCCACACGAGCACAGCCACGGTGAGCGCACCGATCACCGCCAGCAGGTAGATCATCTGGTCGCCACCTCCCTTTGCCACGAGATTACCCGCGGCACGGGGATTGCCGCGGTCTCAATGGCGGACGGGTTCGGTCGCCTCGGTCGTGAGCTCCGTGAGCAGCGCCTTCACCTCGGTCTCACGGAACCTGCGGTGTCCTCCAGGGGTGCGGATCGAGCCGATGCGTCCAGCGGTCGCCCACCGGGTCACGGTCTTCGGGTCGACCCTGAACAGGTTGGCCACTTCTCCAGGCGTCAACAGGCGCTCGGTCGCTGCAGCAGTCACTACTGCCTCCTCAGATCAGACGTTCCGGTCCGATCGTGGCATCTCACCCGTCAGGTACTCGAACGCTTGTTTTTTGGTAAAGAGGTAGTAATGGGACGACCGACGCGTTTCGGACACTCCCCCCGTTGACGGCCGCACGCGGGGCCCTCCCGTGCTCTCCTGGTGAACGAAAGCTCCCCGCGTGCACTTCAACTGTGACCGGGACGACGTGCACGCGTGTGCGAGGCATAGGGTGTCGCGGGTGGATGCACTTGATCGCCAGATCATCGCCGCGCTGCGTGCCAACGGGCGGGCCACCTACGCCGACCTGGGCCGACAGGTCGGGCTCTCGGCCTCCGCGGTGCACGAGCGGGTCGGCAAGCTCGAGTCGGCCGGCGTCATCGTGGGCTACCACGCCGTCGTCGACCCCAGCTCGGTCGGCCTGGGCGTGACCGCGCTGATCGGCATCCACCCCACGGACACCGCGGACGACAACGAGGTCGCGGACGAGCTGGCCGAGCTCATCGAGGTCGAGTCCTGCTACCGGGTGGCGGGCGACGAGTCGTTCGTCGTCAAGGTCCGGGTGGCCACGGTGGACGACCTGGAGAAGTCGCTGGGCAGGTTGCGGCGCATCCCCGGAGTTGCCCGAACGCGCACCACGGTGGTGCTGTCCACCCGTTTCGAAGGACGGCCGAACACCTCCGACGAAGGCGACGTAACCTGAACGGGTGCTCGCTCGAGATGTGACCCTGTACGTTCTAGCCCGCTTCGGTCTCGTCGCGGTGGTGACGGGCGCTCTCCTGCTGTTCAAGGTCCCGCTGCTGGTCGCGCTGGTGGTCGGCATCGTGGTGGCGCTGCCCGCGTCGCTGTTCGTGTTCAAGGGTCTGCGCGAGCGGGTCGCCGCCGGTCTGAACGAGCGCGACGCCGTGCGCAGGGCCGAGCGGGACAAGCTGCGCGCCCAGCTCCGCGGTGACGAAGGTCCCGTCACCCAGGCGTGAGCCCGTGGCGCGGATATCGTGCCCGGTGTGAGCACTTCTGTGGACCGGTGTTGCAGCAGGACCAGGCACTGGGTGTGTGAGGCCGTCGGGATCATCGAGGCGGATGCGAACCGCAGCGCGGACACGCACCTGCTGCGCTACCCGCTGCCGCTCGACTGGGGCATCGACCTCTACCTCAAGGACGAGTCGACGCACCCGACCGGCTCGTTGAAGCACCGGCTGGCGCGGTCGCTGTTCCTCTACGCGATCTGCAACGGCTGGGTGACCGGCGGGACGCCCGTGATCGAGGCCTCCTCCGGTTCCACGGCCGTGTCCGAGGCGTACTTCGCGCGGCTGCTGGGGCTGCCGTTCATCGCCGTGATGCCGCGGTCGACGTCTGCGGAGAAGGTCGCGCTGATCGAACGCCAGGGCGGCCGGTGCCACTTCGTCGACGACCCGTCGGCGCTCTACGACGAGTCCCGCCGCCTCGCCGCGGAGCTGGGCGGCCACTTCATGGACCAGTTCACGCACGCCGAGCGCGCGACCGACTGGCGCGGGAACAACAACATCGCCGAGTCGATCTTCGACCAGATGCGGCTGGAGCCGTCGCCGGAACCGGAGTGGGTCGTCGTCGGCGCCGGCACGGGCGGCACGTCCGCGACCATCGGCCGGTACATCCACTACCGCAAGCTGAACACGCGCCTGGCCGTGGTGGACCCGGAGCACTCGGTGTTCTTCGACGCCTGGCGCGACGGCAACCCGGACCTGGTCGGCACCCGCGGCTCGCGGATCGAGGGCATCGGGCGCCCGCGCGTGGAGCCGTCGTTCGTCGGCCAGGTGATCGACCGCATGATCAAGGTCCCGGACGCGGCGTCGGTGGCGACGATCCGGTACGTCGAGGACCTGCTCGGACGCCGGGTCGGCGGCTCCACCGGCACGAACCTGTGGGGTGCGTTCCAGGTCGTGGCCCAGATGCGGCAGTCGCGCACCCGCGGCAGCGTGGTGACCCTGCTCTGCGACGGCGGCGAGCGTTACGCGAACACCTACTACGACGACTCATGGGTAGCTGCCCAGGACATGGACCTCGCCCCGTGCCTGGACCGCCTCAACAACTTCCACCGCACGGGGAACTGGTGACGAGAGCGCTGCGTCACAGCGTGACCTGAGCACTTTGAGTCCGAGGGGGACCGCCGTGGCGCTGTTTTCAACAGACGCTGCCGAGCTGCGCGCGTACGCCGAGTACCTGCGCACCGAGGCAGCGGAGTTCGAGACGATCCGCAAGTACGTCCACGCCACGGCCTGCGACAAGAGCGGTTTCACCGGCCTGCTGACGCTGTTGCAGCCGGGCGTGGACCTCGTGCGCGCGCTGTTCGACGAGACCCTCGACTTCGGCAAGTCCAAACTGGAGGGCACCGCCACCGGCGTGGAGGCCACGGCCGCCGTCTACGAGCAGGTCGACCTGGCCCAGCGGAAGATCTTCGAGGGCCTCCTGCGATGACGACGACGTACTCCTCGCCGCGCCCGGTCTCGGGTTCGCTGCAGCAGCCCGAGGTCGACCGGGCCGCGCTGAACGACGTCCTCCAGGACCAGGGCTGGGGCGTCCAGGCCGTCAACTGGGTGTTCGAGGCCGTGACGGGCGAGAGCCTGGTCGCCACGATCATCACGCCGATCACCGGTGACTGGTCGAAGATCCGCGCCGACGGCGACGCCTGGCGCTCGGTCGGCAACGCCATGAACGACATGTCCTACAACCTCACCGACGCCGTCGGGAAGGTGCGGGACGCGTGGGACGGCGAGGCAGCGAGCAGCCACGAGAAGTACATCGCGCTGGGCTGGAAGGCCGGTCTGCTCGCGGAGATGGGCGTCGCCCAGCTCATCGCGAAGGGCTTCGACACGGTCGCCTCCGGCGCCGAGGCCCTGGGCAGGCAGGCCGCCCGCCTGCTCGACTACCTGATCAACAAGCTCATGCAGGCGGCGGCGACCGTCTGGGTCCCGGTGGCCGGTTGGATCAAGGCCGCCGAGATGGTCTGGAACGCCTACCAGATCTACCGCCGTGTCATGGACATCATCGACACGGTCAAGAAGCTCATCACGGACGTGAAGGCCCTCTTCGACGCCGTGGGCCGGGTCGCCTCTGCACTCGGCAAGCTGAAGGACGCCGACTCCCTCGCCGAGGCCATGAACGCCACCCAGGAGGTGGCCGAGGGCGCCCGCGACGTGCGCAACAGCGTCCGCGACATCCACGAGGACATCCAGTCCGTCAAGGACTCCGCCACCGAGATCGGCGAGCGCGGACGCGACATCGGCTCGACCGTCCGCGAGGTCTACTCCCCGTCCGGCGGCGGCGCCGACGGCACGAAGGCGGCCTCGGTCTCCACCCCGGTCGCGGGCACCCCGGTCTCCGCACCGCCCACGGTCCAGTCGCCCGGCGACACCACCGCTCCCTCGTCCGGTGGCGGCGGCGGAGGTGGCGGCACCGTGACGGCCCCGCCCCCGGTCCGCCCCGGCGGCGGTGGCAGCGCGAGCGCACCCCCGTCCGGCGGCCACTCCGGCGGCCCCACGGTCACCCGCCCCGACACGACCCACGCGGCCGGCGCGGCCCCCGCACCCGCCCCGTCCTCGCACTCCGGCACCCCGGTCGGCGGCGCCATGCCGATGGGCGCCCCCATGACCCCCGGTGCAGGCGGCGACACGCAGCGCTCCGGCCCCCGCCCCGGCTCCACGGCCGCCGCGGGCACCCCCACCGCCCCGCCGCAGCACCGCCCGGCCGGCGGCTCGGGTTCCGCACTGCCCTCACCCCAGCCGGCCGGTCACTCGACCCCCGGCTCCGGCGCCGGCACCGGCGGCACCTCGTCCGGCCCGCGCCCGACCCCCGGCGGCCTGCCGTCGCCGTCCGGTCAGGGGTCCGGCCTGCCGTCGCCTTCGGGACACGGCTCTTCGAGCCACGGCTCGACTCCGGGCACGCCGTCGAGCCACGGCTCGACTCCGGGCACGCCGACGGGCCACGGTTCCGGCCTGCCCTCGCCCGCTGGTCACGGCTCGACTCCGGGTTCGCCCGCGGGTCACGCGCCTGGCGGTTCCGGCTCGGGCCTGCCCTCGCCGACCGGCCACGACACCCCGCGTCCGCACGACACGCCCCCGTCCGGCACCACGCCCCACGACGGCGGCACCAAGCCGCACGACAGCACCCGTCCCCACGACGGCACCGGTGCCCCGACCGACACCAAGCCGCACGACACCAAGCCCCACGACACGACCCCACACGACGGCACCCGCCCGCACGACACGGACGGCACCCGCCCGCACGACACGGACGGCACCCGCCCGCACGACACCGACGGCAAGCCGCACGACACCGGCACGAGCGGCGCCGACGACGCACGTCCCCACGACGACACCCCCACCGGTCACGACCGCGACCCCGGCACCGACCGCCCCGCCGACCACGACACCCCCGGCAACCACAACACCGGCGACAACCACAACACCGACAACCACAACAACGGCGACGACAACGGTGGCGGCGGCGATGGTCCGCCCCGGTCGCCGCAGGGCCACGACCTCACCCCGCAGTTCGACAACTCGGCCATGGCCGCGCAGGGCGAGGGCTACCGGCAGCAGCTGGAGCACATCCTCCCGAACGAGGCCGACCGCCAGCGGTACGAGCAGCTCAGCACGACCCTGTCGACGAACCTCACCCCGGACGAGGCCCGGCACGTCGCGGACGTCCGCAACCAGCTGACCGTCGGCAACGGCGACATCGTCACCAAGGCCCTCAACCAGGGTGCGATGGACACCTACCTGCCGGCGACGCCGCACCCGGACGGCGACCGCAGGCAGGACTGGCAGACCCAGGTCGGCGGGTCGATCGCGCGCGGTGTCGACGTGGTGGACATCAACACGCCGCAGGGGCTGCGGGACGGCCTCGCCCTCGACGACAAGGGCGCCGGCTGGACGCCGATCCCGGCGAACGCGGACTCGGCGATGCAGTTGCGCTACAAGCTCGACGCGACCACGGCGGGGGAGGCGTTCATCCCGTTCGGCGGGCCGAACAAGGAGACCTACGCGGACGCGGCCGAGCAGCGGCGCTACGACGACGCGGCGCAGCGGATGGCCGACGCGGGTGGTGTGGCCACTCCGAACCGGAACCTCGACCCGTTCACGGGCACCGGGTCCACCGGTGGCGGCGTGCCGGAGTGGATCGTGCCGCGCGGCACGGACCTGCCTGACCGCGCCGAGATCTGGCAGGTCGACCGGGCCGGCGGGGAGCGCCTGCACGCCGTCTACGACAGCCGGTACGGCTGGTACCAGCTGCCCGCGGGCACGCCATGACCCACGACTTCGACGTCGCCGAGTACCGCGGCGAGACCTTCCGCACGAGCACGAGCGAGGCGGCGGAGGGCCACGTCTGGCTCATCCGGATCGGCGAGCAGGCACCGGAGCGGCAGGTGCCCATCGCCGACCTGGACGCCTGGTACCGGGACCGCACGACGGCGACGTGGCGCGGGCAGCCGTTCCGGGTCGGCCAGGTGCGCAACGGCACGGCGACCGTCGACTACGTCGGGCACGACGGCACCTGGGCCGCGCAGAACGGGCTCCAGGGCGACCGGTACAACGGCTTCTACGGCACGATCAGTGCGGCAGAGCTGGAGGACGTGCGGGTCGACCGCACCGACCACCTGGCGCGGTGGAAGAAGGAGAACCTGGGATGACCACGCCACAGGCCGTGCACAAGGCAGCGGGCATCGGGCCGGAGACCATCCTGCAGAAGATCGTGCACCCGGCGACGGCGCAGCTCTACCTGGGCAACGTCACGGTCACCGGCCGGTTCGAGCCGCACCGCACCGCCGGGTTCGTCACCCGCGGCCAGGACTTCCCGCAGGGCACGAGCACGCAGTTCGCCGAGGCGTTCGGCGTCGATCGGGTCGAGGGCTGGCCGCAGGGCACGCAGTACCTGCTGCGGTTCTACGCGCACACGACGGAGCTCTTCGAGACCAGCTTCGGCGGTCCCGACCTCGAAGGCGCGCGGAAGATGGGCACGACGCGCGTCTACCCGCTGCCGTTCACGGGCACCGGGTACACGCCGAGCGCCACGCCGATCCCCGAGTACGTCATGGAGCTCAGCGAGTTCGCGGCCGGCACCGAGCTGTGGCGGTTCGAGCCGAACGGCGAGGGCCGCAGCGTCGGCAAGTACGTCGACCGCCAGGTCGGCTGGGTGCCGACGGGGGACGTGGGCTTCGGGCCGGGGAGGTACTGGCAGGGCCCGGTTCCGCTGCGCCCGACCGTCCGGCGTGGACTGATGGCGCGCTACCGCGGCCAGGACTTCGAGGTCGACTTCGCGCCGCGGCCGGGTGCGCTGATCCTGCACCCGTTCCCCGGCCAGACGGTGCCGGAGGACTTCACCGACCGCAACGGACACTGGTCGCTGGAGCTGCCGGACGCGGCCGTCGAAGAGCTCGTGCACGTCCGCAAGCTCTGCACGTACCGCGGCGCGCCGTTCGAGGTCCTGGGCATCCAGAGCGACCAGGTCACCCTGCACTACCTGGGTGAGAACTACCAGCAGGCGCAGGAGCTGGGCCTGACCGAGGTCGACTTCCGCCAGTGGCGCACGTTCGCCACGCGTGGTGAGGTCACCGACGTACGCGACGAAGTCAGGCCGTTGCCACGCGGTCTCTTCGGGTCGAACTGACGGGGAGAGCATGAGCACGCCCAACGACAGCTGGAAGACGCCGGAGCTGCGTGCGGCCGAGGCGCAGGTCGACGCGCGCTTCAAGGAGGCGCAGGACCTGGCGAACCGGCTGAAGGACACCCCGCTGCCGCCGGTGCCGCCCGTCGACTTCAAGGCCATCGCCCAGCAGGTCGAACGCGCCGCGCAGGAACGGGACGCGCCCGAGCAGCTGAAAGCGTTGAAGCGCAAGGTGGACGCGGGCGAGTTCACCTGGGAGGACGTCGTCTCCGGCAAGGTCGCGCAGGACCCGGACGTGCAGGCCATGCAGCAGGAGAACGTCAACAAGATGAAGCAGGCGTTCCAGATGCTCCAGGAGGGCATGACCGCCGAGGAGATCATGAACGCCCAGGGCCCGCGCCGCGGCGGTGGCGAGGACGGCGACGAGATGGACCCCGGCATCTTCACGGAGGACAAGTGGTGATGACGGCCTGGCGGACACCGGACATCCGGGCGGCGGAGGACTTCCTGACCCAGGCGGTCCGGCAGGCCGAGCAGGACATGCGCACCACCGCGCAGAACCTGCGCGGCAAGGAACCGTCCACTGAGGACGTGCGCAGGGTGATGCAGTTCGCGAAGTCGAGCGAGGCGTCACCGGCGATGCGGCAGCTGGCCGACCGCATCGCCCGCGGTGCCGGGCTCAGCTGGCGTCAGGTCCTCACCGGCGAGGCGTCGCACGACCCGCTGGTGCGCCAGGCGCTCGAAGCCGACCGCGCCAGGCTCGACGAGCTGATCCAGGGCGAGACGGCCAGGCCGCCGCAGCCCCGCAGGCCGCAGCGCCAGGACGACGACGAGCCCACCCAGTTCACCGAGGACGCCTGGTAGCGGGCCGTCAGTCCAGGACCAGGGCCACGCTGACCAGCACGGCCCACGCGAGCATCGCGATCCCGGTGAACTGCAGCACCGGGATCAGCTCACGCCCCTGGCGCCCCGCCGCGACCCGGCGCACAGCGGGCAGCAGCACCGGCGCCGCCAGGAATCCCAGCAGCGCGTACGGCACCCGCACGGTCATGCCCACGGCGATCAGGAACGGCACGGCCACCAGCGCCAGGTAGAGCCGGCGGGTGTCCTTGTCCCCCAGCACGACCGCGAGGGTGCGCTTGCCCGACACCGCGTCGGTCGGGATGTCCCGCAGGTTGTTCGCGACCAGCACGGCCGCCGAGATGCAGCCCATCGCGATCGACGAGCCGATGCCGATCCCGGTGATCTCCCCGGTCTGCACGTACAGCGTGCCCAGCACCGCGGCCGGCCCGAAGAAGAGGAACACCGCGATCTCGCCCAGGCCCGCGTAACCGTAGGGGCGCTTGCCGCCGGTGTAGAACCACGCGCCCGCGATGCACACGGCACCGAGGGCCAGCAGCCACCAGTACCCGGACAGCACCACCAGCGCGATCCCGGCCAGCGCGCCGGCACCGAGGCTGATGAACGCCGCCAGCCGCACGTTCTTCGGCTCCGCGGCACCGGAACCGGTGAGGCGGAACGGCCCCACCCGGTCGTCGTCGGTGCCGCGGATGCCGTCGGAGTAGTCGTTCGCGAAGTTCACGCCGATCTGGAACGCGATCGACACGACCAGCGCGAGTCCCGTGAACAGCGCGTTGAACTCGTCGATGTGGTGCGCCGCCGCCGCGCCGACGACCACCGGTGCGATCGAGTTCGGCAGCGTGCGGGGGCGGGTCCCCTGGATCCACTGGACGACTGAGGCCATGCCCCCATCCTCCGCTATGGCCACCGGGGACCCGCCGAGGGGTTATCAGCAGCTAGTCGCTCCGGAGACGCCCGCCACGTAGGCCTTCGCGACGTGCTTGCCGGACGCGATGCGGTACCAGACGTTCGACGTGCCCTGCGTGCCCGACACCGACTCGCCGGTCAGCTGGCACGTGACCCGCACCTGCGCGTAGTTCGCGGCCAGACCCACCTGGGAGGACGAGGAGTTCGCGCCGGACCGCACGTTCACCGTGCCGTTCGCCGCCGAGGTGCGCACCGTCCCGACCGGACCGGAGCCGGTCCACAGGTACGTCACGGTCACCCACGCGTTGTTCGACAGCTGGAGGCCGTCCCAGAACGTGCCGTCGGCCAGGTCGATGCCCGCCGGGTTCGCGACCGCGCGGCCGAACTGGTCCTTGCCGCCGTTGTAGTCGTTCTCGTACGCGGCCTGCGCCTCCGGCTTGCCCTGCGGCAGGTCCTTCCACATCTCGCGGGTCGTGGCCGGGTTCCAGTAGTCGTCCTTGGTGTTCCACGGGCCGACGTCCCACACCGGCGCCCACTCGCAGCGGCCGTTCGACGCGCACACCTGCACGCTGTAGTTGCCGGAGTTGTTGCCCGCCAGGCCCCGCCGCGACGGCAGGGCGACGAAGTGGTCGCGCGAGCGGATCACGTGCCCGTTGGCGGTGGTGCCGCCGACCAGGCCCTCCCGCGTGGCGTAGACGCGGTACGAACGCCCGGCGGCCAGCGCCGACACGTCCTCGGCGGCAGCGGGCGCGGTGTACGCCGACACCTTCACCTTCGCGGCCTTGCCGCTGTTCAGGACGACCCGCGCCTGAACGGTCGAGGTGGTGACCGGCAACGTCGCCGGTGCCTCGTACCACTCGGTCCACTGCCCGTCGGCGCGCAGTCCGCGCACGTCGACGACGCCGTCGCCGGTCACCGCCGCCGTGACCGCGTTGGCGGGCCGCGCGAGCCGGTGCGTCCCGAGCTCGACCAGACCGATCCGCGGGGCGCCACCCCACGAGACGGCGTGCCCGCTCGCGTCGACGGTCCACTCGTTGGAGGCGGCCTGGGCGGGTGCCGCCAGTCCGACCGTCAGGGCCGCCCCGACGACCAGCGGTAACAGGTAGCGCATGAGAACCCCCATCGCCAGCGCGCACGGCCTGGGTCCGTGCGCTTCGCGGCGAGAGTCGTCCTCAGCGGTAAAGGTTCACCTAAAGGAGGTCACCTGAAGGAGTCGGCCACCGCGGTCCGGTCGACCTTGCCCGGTCCGCGCAACGGCAGTTCGGTGACGAACCGCACCAGCTTCGGCGCCGCTGCCCGGCCCACCTGCTCTGCCACCGCGGCCTTGAGGTCCTCGACCGGGGGAGTGCCGCCGCGCGCGACGACGGCGGCCGCCACGACCTGTCCCCACTCGTCGTCCTGCACGCCGACGACGCACGCCTCCAGCACGCCGTCCACCGTGGCCAGGGCCCTCTCCACCAGCACGGGGGGCACCTTCTCGCCGCCCGTGACGATCATGTCGTCGGCCCGCCCGAGCACCTCCAGCCGCCCGTCGCGCAGCCGCCCGAGGTCACCGGTGCGGAACCACTCGCCGAACGGCTCGGGGCTGCCGCGGTACCCCAGCGCCAGCACCGGCCCGCTGATCTCGATCAGGTCGTCCGTGCGCAGCTCGACGTCCTTGAGCGGCACACCGTCGTACACACACCCGCCGGCCGTCTCGCTCATTCCGTACGTGGTGACGACCTGCACCCCGAGCGCGCGCGCCTGCTGCAACAGCCGCGGCGGGGTGGCCGCCCCGCCGATCAGCACGCCGTCGAACTGCCGCAACGCCTCCAGCCCCGGCCCCTCCCCGGCGACGAGCCGGGACAGCTGCGTGGGCACCAGCGCCGTGTAGTGCCGCCCCGGTTCGGCCAGCACCGGCCGCGCGGCCAGCGCGAACCCCATGGCGCGGAAGCCGCCGGACAGGTCCAGCTCACCGGGCGTCGTGCCGGCGACGACGGACCGCACCAGCACCTGGATGCCGGCGATGTGGCCCGTCGGCAACGCCAGCAGCCACGTGCCGGGCCCGCCCAGCCGTTCGTGCGTGGCCTCCGCGGACGTGGTCAGCGCCTCGGCGTCGAGCAGCACCGTCTTCGGCTCGCCCGTGGACCCGGAGGTCGGCACGCCGATGGCGGCCCGCTTCTCCCAGCCGTCGAGCGGTCCGTCCACCAGCGGTTCGCCACCGGAGAGCGCCGCGCGCAGTTCGTCGAGCACGGTCACCTGCCCAAGAGGAGTGCGGACTCAGAAGTAGTACGGGTAGTTCGACCAGTCGGGGTCGCGCTTCTCCAGGAACGAGTCGCGCCCCTCGACCGCCTCGTCGGTCATGTACGCGAGCCGCGTCGTCTCCCCGGCGAAGAGCTGCTGCCCCACCAGGCCGTCGTCGATCAGGTTGAACGCGTACTTGAGCATCCGCTGCGCGGTCGGCGACTTGCCGTTGATCTCCCGGGCCCACTGCAGCGCCGTGGTCTCCAGCTCGGCGTGCTTGACGACCGCGTTGACCGCGCCCATCTTGAACATGTCCTCGGCGCTGTACGTGCGCCCGAGGAAGAAGATCTCCCGCGCGAACTTCTGCCCCACCTGCCGCGCCAGGTAGGCGGACCCGTACCCGCCGTCGAACGAGCCGACGTCCGCGTCCGTCTGCTTGAACCGCGCGTGCTCCTCGCTCGCGATGGTGAGGTCGCACACCACGTGCAGGCTGTGCCCACCCCCGGCCGCCCACCCCGGCACGACCGCGATGACGACCTTCGGCATGAACCGGATCAGCCGCTGGCACTCCAGGATGTGCAACCGCCCCGCCCGCGCCGGGTCCACCGTCTCCGCCGTCTCACCCGACGCGTACTGATACCCGCTGCGCCCGCGAATCCGCTGGTCACCGCCACTGCAGAAGGCCCAGCCACCGTCCTTGGGACTCGGCCCGTTGCCCGTCAGCAGCACGCACCCGACGTCACTCGACATCCGCGCGTGGTCGAGCGCCCGGTACAGCTCGTCCACCGTGTGCGGCCGGAACGCGTTGCGCACCTCGGGCCGGTTGAACGCGATGCGCACGGTGCCCTGGTCGAGCGCGCGGTGGTAGGTGATGTCGGTGAAGTCGAAGCCCTCGATCGGCTTCCACAACGACGGGTCGAAGAGGTCCTGGTCTGCCACGGTCTGAGACTCTAGGCGCATGAATCCGGCAACGCTGCAGGCGAGGGTGGTCGTCGACGAGCTGGTGCGCAACGGCGTGCGGCACGTCGTCCTGTGCCCCGGTTCGCGCAACGCCCCGCTGTCGTTCGCGCTGCACCAGGCCGAGCAGAGGGGCCTGCTGACGCTGCACGTGCGGATCGACGAGCGCACCGCGGGGTTCCTCGCGCTCGGCCTGGCCAAGCGCGGCACGCCGGCCGTCGTCACCTGCACGAGCGGCACCGCCGTGGCGAACCTGCACCCGGCGGTGGTCGAGGCGGAGCTGACGCACGTCCCGCTGGTCGCGCTCACCGCCGACCGCCCGGTCGAGCTCTACCGCACCGGCGCCAGCCAGACGATCAACCAGCACGACATCCTCGGCATCCGGACGCTCCACATGCCCGAGGCCGCAGACGAGCCCACGACGCGATCTCTCATCTGTCGCGCGATGGCCACCGACGGCCCGTCGCACATCAACATCCCGTTCCGCCCGCCGCTCACTCCCGACGACGACGCGTGGCCCACGTCCGACCGCACCCCGTGGACGGCCACGGACCGAACCACCGCAATCGAAACCCGCCCGTCGGACCTGCCCGCGAAAACGCTGGTGCTCCTCGGCGACGACCACCCCGGCCGCGTCCGGGAAGCCGCGCGGCTCGGCTGGCCCGTCATCGCCGAACCCACCGCCCCCGGCGGCCTCCGCCACGGTTCACTGCTGCTCAACGCCGGTCTGCCGGAACACCTGGAGCCCGAGGCGGTCCTGGTCGTCGGCCGGGTCACGCTGAGCCGCGGCCAGCAGGCGCTCCTCAAGAACACCGCGGTCGTGCACGCCGTCGGCGACCAGGCGGAGTGGGCGGACACGCAGTTCACCGCCACCCGCGCCTCGACGTGGCTGCCCGAGCCGCAGGCCGTCGACCAGGACTGGGCACAGGCCTGGCAGAGCGCGGTCAAGGACGTCAGCGCCGCCGTGGACGAGCTGCTGGACGCCGAGCCGTGGCCGACAGGGCTGCACGTGGCGCGCGAGCTCACGCACACGGTCCCGGCCGGCTCGATGCTCTTCGTGGGCTCCTCCAACCCCATCCGGGACGTCGACTTCGCCGGCGAGCGCCGCGACGACCTGGAGGTCCACGCCAACCGGGGCGCCGCGGGCATCGATGGGAGCGTGTCCACGGCCATCGGGCTGGCGACCACGCACGAAGGACCGGCCTACGCGTTGATGGGCGACCTGACGTTCCTGCACGACCTCAACGGCCTGATCACCGACCGGCGGCCGGACCTGACGATCGTGGTGCTCAACGACGACGGCGGCGGCATCTTCTCGTTGCTGGAACAGGGCGCGCCGGAACACGACAAGAGTTTCGAGCGGATTTTCGGCACGCCGCACGGAGCTGATCTCGCGGCATTGTGCGCCGGACACCGGATCAGGCACTCCATTGTGGACGGCAAGGAGGAGTTCCGTAGCGCACTTGCGCCACCGGAGGGCATCCAAGTGGTGGAAGTGCGGTCGAAAAGAGACGAACTGCGCTCTTTGCACCAACGTCTCAAGTCGACGGTGTCAACGGTTTTCAGCAGGTAGGAAAACCCTCCGAAACCTACGTAAGTCGGTGGTTGCCCCCGGAAAGGGGTGGATAGCGTCCGGCGCATGTCGATCAGAACCAAGGCAACGGCCGCGGTCGCGTCCGCAGCCGCAGTGACGCTCTTCGCGGGAACGGCGCTCGCCGCGGCGCCCGGTGCCCCCGGCGCGGGCGACCCGTACTTCCCCGGCTACGGCAACGGCGGGTACGACGTCTCCCACTACGACATCAGGCTCAACTACAACCCCAACGGCGACCAGCTCTCCGGCACCACGACGATCCTCGCCAAGGCCACCGAGGACCTCACCCAGTTCAACCTGGACTTCCTGCTCAAGGTCAAGACGCTGCGGGTCAACAACGCCCCCGCCTCGTTCGTCCAGGACGGCGACGAGCTCGTCGTCACCCCGCGCGGTGGCCTGCGCAAGGGCCAGGACGTCACCGTCGTGGTGACCTACGCCGACGTCCCGTCGCAGGTCAAGGACCACAACGGCTACACGGCGTGGACCAAGACGCCCGACGGCGCGCTCGCGATCGGTGAGCCGGAGATCGCCCGCTGGTGGTTCCCCGCCAACGACCACCCCACCGACAAGGCCACCTTCGACGTCAACGTCGCCGTCCCGGAGGGCGTCGAGGTCATCTCGAACGGCACCTTCCTCGGCAACACCCGCCAGATCAACGGCTGGACCCGCTGGAACTGGCGCAGCACCAAGCCGCAGGCCACCTACCTGACGTTCCTCACCATCGGCCAGTACGAGCTCCGCCAGTACGCGGCGCCCAACGGCCAGCCGGTGTTCAACGCCTACTCCACGCGCCTCGGCGACTCCACCGACGCCGCCAGGGCCAGCGTCGAACGCACCCCCGAGGTCATCGAGTTCCTGTCCGGCAACTTCGGCCCGTACCCGTTCGAGGCGCAGGGCGGTGTCGTCACCCCCGACCTCGGCTACGCGCTGGAGGACCAGACCCGGCCCACCTACGACGACGCGTTCTTCCGCCGCGGCGCCAACACCTACGTCGTCGCCCACGAGCTCGGCCACCAGTGGTTCGGCGACTCGGTGTCGGTGCACCACTGGCGCGACATCTGGCTGAACGAGGGCTTCGCCTCCTACGCGGAGTTCCTGTGGTCCGAGCACGTCGGCGAGGGCACGGCCCAGGAGAACGCCGACTTCGTCTACGACTCCTACCCGGCCGACGACCCGTTCTGGCAGGTCCTGCCCGGCGACCCCGGCGCTGACAACGTCTTCCACGGCGCCGTCTACGACCGCGGCGCGCTCGCGGTGCACGCGCTGCGCGTGGCCGTGGGCGACGAGAAGTTCTTCGAGGTCCTCAAGACCTGGCAGGCCGAGAAGAAGTACTCCGACGCCACCATCGAGGAGTTCATCGCGCTGGCCGAGCGGGTCTCCGGGCAGCAGCTCGACCAGCTGTTCCAGACCTGGCTCTTCACCAAGGGCAAGCCGGCGGAGGCCCCCGGCCGGTCCGCCGCCCTGACGGCGAAGACCACGGCGAAGGCCGCAGAGCCGAAGTCGCGGGCCAAGATCGCGCTGACGCACGAGCTGCTGGACGCCCACAAGTAGTCGCCATCCGGCCGTGAGCGGTTTTTGTCATTGATATGACCAAAACCGCTCACGGCTTTTTTGTGCTTGGATCGCGATCAATGTATTCCCGATCCGGTGGAACCGGTTAATCCGAACGGGGTGTTTTGCGGGTCAATCCGTTTTTGTTCCCCTGATTCTGCCCTAACGTCACTCCCCGGATCACGGTGCCGGTCTCGGGGAGGTGAGCCTGTGGCGGATCAGAACAGTGCCGGGGAAAGCGCTCAGGCCCACACCTCCGGGCTGTACATCGAACACGACCCGCAGGCCGTCGACAAGGCGATCGGGAAGCTCGATGACCTCCAGCGGACCCTGGAGCGGATCAAGCGCAGGTCGTCGCTGCTCGCGACCAGGACCCCGCTCGGCGGGGGCTACGCGCAGGCCGTGGGTTCGATCAACGAACGGGTCGGCGAGCTCGCGCGCTCCACGGTCATCCCCGGCCTGCTGAGGGTGATCGACGAGCTGAGGGCCGAGCTGGACAAGAGCAGCCGGTCGTACCGGAACGTGGAAGAGAGCACGTCCGACACGCTGAACAGACTCTGACGGGAACTCATGAACCGCATGCGCATCGCCGTGGTCGGTCTTGCCCTGTTCGCCGCGGCCTGTTCGGACGGGGGTGTGAGCGGCCGGGCCCGTCCCGCCTCGGTGCGGACGCCGGTGACCAGCGAGGTCAGCCGCACGTCCGGCGCAGGGCTCGCCGGGGTCAAGCCCTGCGAGCTGATCAGCGGGGCGGAGGCGGCCGGCCTGGGCCTCGTCGCGCCGCGCCCCCGCACGACCGCCGGCCTGCAGACCTGCGAGTGGGACGGCAGCGGGAACGGCGGTCTCACCGTCGCCGTGGACGTGCGGCGGGGCGCCGACGCCCTCGACTACTCCGGTGACGCGAAGACCCCGGCCAGGTTCGGCGAGCGCGACGGCTTCAGCGTGGCGGCGCCGGACGGGGCGAAGGACCTCTGCCACGCGGTGATCTCCGTGTCCGCGTCGTCGAGCGTGCAGCTCGTGGCGAGCGCGGGCGGCGCGTCGGCCGACACCGCCAAGGCCTGCGCGCTGGCGACGAGATCGGCCGAGCTGGTGGCCGCCAGGCTGCCCTGATCCACAGATCCGCGAGGGGACGACGATGCCGCACGACACTCCGCGATTACCGCAGCCGAACGTGAACTACTCGGCGCACAGCCACGCAGACCTGCACCGGCTGGCGATGGACGGCAACGACCCGGCGCTCGCGGGGGAGATCGCGGCCGAGTGGAGGTCGATCGGCACCGAGCTGACCGAGCTGGCGGCCGGGATCAACGAGGTGGTCAACGGCCTGCGCGCGGGCTGGTCGGGCGCTGCGGGCGCCGGTGCGTCGGCGGCGTTGACGAAGATCTGCTCCTTCACGGACGAGCTGGCGTCGACGTTCACCGCAACGGCCCGCGTGGTCGAGGAGCAGGCCGCGGCGGCAGTGGCGGTGAAGAGCGCGTTCCCGCAGGAGGTCCCGTTCGACCCCGCGCGGATGCTGAAGGACGCGGCGACCAGCTGGAACCCGGTCCGCATGGTGGCGGCCCCGTTCGACGTCCTGGCCCAGTACGAGAAGGCCAAGGCCGCCAAGCAGGAGGCCGAACGGGTCGTGCAGGCCCGCGACAACGCGCTGGCGGCCTCCGCCGCGCTGCTGCCGGCCTTCGACGACGTCCCGCAGGTCACCACCGGCGACCAGGGCGTGACGACGACGAGTAGCACGACGTTCGCGCACACCACGGCCACGGTGAACCCGAACGCGGTGCACCCGGCCACGCAGGTCGGCACCCCCGTCGTCGGTGTGCCCGGCGTCCCGGTGAGCCCGGTCAGCCCGGTCAACGGCAACCCGGCCGGCGACTCCAGCGCCACGAGGACCGCGTGGTCCGCATCGGCCGCCCACCCCACGCCGCCTGGCCCGACGCCGCCCGACCGCACGCCACCCGCACCCGGTTCGGGCTCACCGGTCTCCTCGGGAGCCGTCCAGGGCATGAGCACCCCGCGCACCGCCGCGGGCAGGGGCGGGGGAGCGGGCGGTGGCCGCGGTGCCGGCGGGTTCGGCACGGCGCGCCCCGGTGGTGCCGCGGGACGGGGCACGTTCGGTCCCGCCACACCGGGCGGTGCCGCGGGCGTCGCGCCGGGTGCGGAGGGAACGCGCGGCGGCGGCGGTGCTCCCGGAGCGGGCAGGAACGGCGCTCCCGGCCCAGTCGGAGCCGGCCCCGCCGCGGGCGCGGGAAACGGCGGCGAGGAGGACAAGGAACACCGGTCCAACTACCTCGTGCCGACCGACGAGTACTTCGACGACAACCGGATGGTCGTTCCCCCGGTCATCGGGGAATGAGCTCGTCCCCATTTCACCCGAACGAGCCAGTATCTTGGAATAGAAACACGTCATACCCTCGATGGACATGGCCCCAAGCACTCCATCCACCGCGTACAGCCGCGATCTCGGCGACGAGTTGCGCCGGCTGCGCGAGTCCAGCACCGATCTCACCGGAAACGCCATGGCGCAACGGCTCGGCTGGGACCCCAGCAAGGTGTCCACCATCGAAAAGGGCAAAACCCGGCCGAGCGAGGTCGACCTGGTCCAGTTCATCACGATGTGCGGCAAGGACGTCGACTTCTTCGAGGACTTCCGGCGCAGGTACCGGTACGCCTTCGACGAGTACATCGTCCAGGTCTCGGACAACGTCCGCACGCTCGCCCTGGCCGAGTCGACGGCCGACAAGATGCTCAACTACGACACGTTGACGGTGGCCGGGCTACTGCAGACGGAGCGGTACGCCGATGCCCTCTACCGAGCCCACGGTGTCGCCACCGAAGAACGAATCCCGGCGCTGGTGCAGGCCCGAATAGATCGCCAGGCGGTGCTGCGTCGACACAATCGGCCGGATTGCTTGTTCTACATCCATGAGCTGGCGCTGCGGCAGCAGGTCGGCAACGCCGAGATCATGGAGGACCAGTACCTCCAGCTGCTGTTCAACGCGCGCATTGTGCGAATAGTCCCCGCGAACGTGCTCATCAACTCGGCGGGTGTCCGGCTGTGGGAGTACGAGAAGGCGTTGCCGGTCGTCTACAGCGAATCCGACCTCACGCACGTGTTCGTGCAGGACCCCGGGGCGATCGCGCGCACCAGGTTGATCTTCAACCGCTTGGCCGAGGTCGCCTTGGATGAGGAACAATCGCGGAGCAAGCTGGCGGAGTACGTCGGCTCACCGCGAGAGGACCTCCACGATGCAGGACCGCGCCTGGCGTAAGAGCAGCTACAGCAACGGGACGCCGGAGGGTGATTGCGTCGAGGTGTCGCTGACCCGGGACGTGCTCGTCCGCGACACCAAGAACACGGCCGGTGAGGTGCTGACCTTCAGCACCTCTGCCTGGCACGCGTTCCTGGAAGAGCTCTAAAGCCCTTCCAGCGCCTCCCGCATGGGGCGCATCTTGGCGTGCGCCTCCTGCACCTCGCTGTCGGGGTCCGAGTCGGCGACGAGCCCGCAGCCGGCGAACAGGCGTGCCGTCGACCCGTTGATCTGCGCGCACCGCAGGGCGATGCCGAGCTCGCCGTCGCCGTTGCCGTCGATCCACCCGACCGGTCCGGCGTAGCGCCCGCGGTCCATGCCCTCCAGCTGCGCGATCAGCCGGGTCGCGTCCAGCCGCGGTGTTCCGCCGACGGCCGCCGTGGGGTGCACGGCCTCACCGAGGTGCAGCAGGGACGCGGACGACGACAGCGTGCCGATGACGTCGCTGGACAGGTGCGAGACGTTCGGCAGGCGCAGGACCGACGGGCCGTCGACGGACATGGTCGAGCAGAAGGGGCGCAACGTCTCCGCGAGAGAGGTGATCGCGTACTCGTGCTCTTCGAGGTTCTTCTCGGACGACATCAACGCCGCCGCGAGCTCTTCGTCGCTGATGCCGTCGTGCGGCCACGTCGTACCCGCCAGCACGCGTGAGTCGACCACGGAGCCGGTGCGCCGCAGCAGCAGTTCGGGTGTGGCGCCCACGAGACCGTCGACCGCGTAGGCCCAGCACTCGGGGTAGCGCCGTGCGAGGCCTTGGAGCACGAAGCGCTGGTCGAGCCGTTTGTCGGTCACGGCCAGGAGGTCGTGGGCGAGCACGACCTTGCCGAGCTCGCCGTCGCGCATGCGGGCGACGGCCTCGCGCACGGCCTCGCGGTACTGCGTGACGGGCAGCTGGCCGTTGGCGTAACGGACCGCCGAAGGGCGCGAGAGAGGGGTTTTGCGGGGGATCGAGTCGGCGGTGCCGATGGTGGTGACCCACTCCACACCGTTGCGCCTGCCGACGACGACCTCGGGGACGATCAGCACCGAGTCGCCGGGCTCGTCGGCGAACGCCATCGAGATGAACGCGACGGGGCCGCTGCCGGGAACGCCCAGCTCGTCGTCCACGTCGAGGTGGCTGACGAACTCGCGCCACCACGCGTCGGCGCGGGCGAACCGGTCCGGACCGCTCACCTCCAGGCGCGCGGCCTCGCCCCACCCGACCAGTCCGGAGCCGTCGCGCACCCACGCGAGGGCCTGCTCCGGGTTCGGCAGCAGTCCGAGCAGGTCACCGGCCCTGTCCCGCCTCGACCGGACGCGGATCCGCTGCCGTGCTCGTGATGTGGGTGCTGATGTCACGCCTCGACTGTATGGACCTGAACCTGAAAGCGTGGCACTCACCCGGCTCTAGACTTCTCAGTTGTGGTGGAGGACGCAGTGACCAAGCCGCCGCTCGGCGTACGCGTCCGCCGTGCGGTCAGCCGTGCTTTGTTCATCGTCGGTGGTGTGGTCACGCTGATCTGCGTGCTGCTCCCTCTCGCGTGTTGGCGCGACGATGTTGCCATCGAGAAGCGCACGGGTGAAGCGGTCGCACAGGTGGATTCGGTGGCATTCAACAGAACCGTTGTGCGCTACGCCACACCGGATGGGCGGGTGATCATCCCGGCGCAGGGGGTGCTCTACCCGGACGGCCTGAACGTGGGCGACAACGTGCGGGTCCAGTACGACAGGGCGAACCCGGAGCTCGTGCGCGTGGCCGGCCGGACGGCGGTGCTGTCCCTGCTGCCCGTCGGGACGTTCCTCGCGGCCGTCTGGATCGTGATCGCGGCCGTTGTGACAGTTCTACGCAGATTCGGCACTCAGGTGTAACATCGGTGCATGGCGGATGACCTGGAGCTGCGCTTCGAGCGCACCGTGCAGGCCGACGCGCGCATCGAGCCGCGTGACTGGATGCCCGACGGCTACCGCAAGACGTTGATCAGGCAGATCGCCCAGCACGCGCACTCCGAGATCATCGGGATGCAGCCGGAGGGCAACTGGATCTCCCGCGCGCCCTCGCTGCGGCGCAAGGCGATCCTGCTGGCCAAGGTGCAGGACGAGGCAGGCCACGGCCTGTACCTGTACTCGGCGACCGAGACGCTGGGCGCCGACCGCGAGGACCTGACGACCAAGCTCGTCGAGGGCCGCCAGAAGTACTCCTCGATCTTCAACTACCCGACGCTCACCTTCGCGGACGTCGGCGTCATCGGCTGGCTGGTCGACGGCGCCGCGATCTGCAACCAGGTGCCGTTGTGCCGCACGTCCTACGGGCCGTATGCGCGCGCGATGATCCGCATCTGCAAGGAGGAGTCGTTCCACCAGCGCCAGGGCTACGAGCTGCTCATGACGATGATGCGCGGCACGCAGCAGCAGCGGGACATGGTGCAGGACTCCGTGAACCGCTGGTGGTGGCCGGCGCTGATGATGTTCGGCCCGCCAGACGCGGAGTCCACGAACACCGAGCAGTCGATGGCGTGGCGGATCAAGCGCGACACCAACGACGAGCTGCGGCAGAAGTTCGTGAACATGAGCGTGCCGCAGGCCGAGGCGCTCGGCGTCACGTTCCCCGACCCCGAGCTCAAGTGGAACCCCGAGCGCGGGCAGTACGACTTCGGTGCGCCCGACTGGGACGAGTTCTGGCAGGTCGTGAAGGGCGGCGGTGTCTGCAACGAGCAGCGCATCGCCCACCGGCGCAAGGCGCACGAGGACGGCTCGTGGGTCCGCGAGGCCGCTGCCGCGCACGCCGCGAAGCACGCCGTTGCGAAGGAAGGTGCCGCGTGAGCACGTCTTGGCCGCTGTGGGAAGTGTTCGTGCGGGGCAAGCGCGGCCTGAACCACGTGCACGTCGGTTCGCTGCACGCGCCGGACGCGGAGATGGCGCTGCGCAACGCCCGTGACGTCTACACGCGCCGCAACGAGGGCGTGTCGATCTGGGTGGTGCCCGCGGCGTCCATCACGGCCTCCTCGCCGGACGAGAAGGACCCGTTCTTCGCGCCGTCGGGCGACAAGGTCTACCGGCACCCGACGTTCTACGCGATCCCAGAGGACGTGCCGCACCTATGAGCTTCGACAACGCGTACGAGTCGCTGCTGGGCCACGAGGACGCGCACTGGGCGTTCGGGACGGGCTTCTCCGACGCGCTGGTCGGCGTGAACCGCGAGTTCGCCGCCGGTGTCGACCGCGAGGCGCTCGCCGCGTACTGCCTGATGCTCGGCGACGACGCGCTGATCATGTCCCAGCGGCTCGCGGAGTGGTGCTCGCGCGCACCCGAGCTGGAAGAGGACATCGCGCTCGCCAACATCGCGCTGGACCTGCTCGGCCAGGCCAGGATGCTGCTCACGCGCGCCGGCGAGGTGCTCGGCAGGTCCGAGGACGACCTCGCCTACCTGCGCGACGAGCGCGAGTTCCGCAACGTGCACCTGGCCGAGATCGACTGCGGTCCCGGCCCCGGCGGCGACTTCGGCACCACGATCGCGCGGCTGCTGGTGTTCTCGTCGTGGCGCCTCGCGCTGTTCTCCCGCCTGCGCGGCTCCGCTGACCCGGTGCTGGCCGCCGTGGCCGAGAAGGGCCTGAAGGAGCTGGCGTACCACCGCGACCACGCCGCCCAGTGGACCGTCCGCCTCGGCGACGGCACCGACGAGTCGCACCGCCGCATGCAGGCGGGCCTGGACCGCGTGTGGCCGTTCGTGGACGAGCTGTTCGCCACGCACGCCGTCGAAGCGCGCCTGGAGGGCGTCGCGGTCGACCCGGCGTCGCTGCGGTCCGAAGTGGACGGTGTGTTCGAGGCCGTGTTCTCCGCCGCCGGGCTGGTGCGCCCCGAGGACCGGCGGGCCGCGCGGGTCGCGGGCATGGCCGGTCGCGACGGCGTGCACACCGAGGCCATGGGCTACCTGCTGGCCGAGATGCAGCACCTGCACCGCTCGCTGCCGGGAGCCGTGTGGTGAGCACGGCACTGGAGATCGCGTCGGCCGTGCGGGACCCGGAGCTGCCGGTCCTCACGCTGGCGGACCTCGGCGTGCTGCGCGACGTGTCCGAAGAGGACGGACGCGTCGTCGTCACCATCACCCCGACCTACTCCGGCTGCCCCGCGATCGACGAGATGGGCGCGGACCTGCGCCGCTCGCTGCTGTCGGCGGGGTTCGAGGAGGTCGAGGTGCGGCTGTCGCTGTCCCCGGCGTGGACGACGGACTGGATCAGCTCGGAGGGCCGGTCGAAGCTGGCCGCCGCGGGGATCGCGCCGCCGTCGCGGATCGGCCCCGCCCTGGCCGGCCCGGTACCGCTGAACCTGGTGCCGCCGTCGCGCCAGGTGCCGTGCCCGCGGTGCGGTTCCCCGAACACGGCGGAGATCTCCCGCTTCGGTTCGACCGCGTGCAAGGCGCTGCGCCGCTGCAACGCCTGCTCCGAGCCCTTCGAGCACGTCAAGGAGATCTGAGTGGTCCGCCGCGCTGCCTTCTACAAGCTGACGGTCGCCCGCGTCGACCGCCTCTGCGACGACGCCGCAGCCGTGACGTTCGACGTGCCCGCCGACCTCACCGACGAGTTCGCCTTCTCGGCCGGCCAGTACCTGACCCTGCGCCAGGGCGACGAACGCCGTTCGTACTCGATCTGCGCGCCGGCGGGGTCTCCTCCGCGCATCGGCGTCCGCCGGGTCGACGGCGGCACCTTCTCCTCGTGGCTCGTCGACCGGCTGGCCGTCGGTGACGTCGTCGAGGTCCTGCCACCCCTGGGCAAGTTCACGCCGTCGGGCTCGGGCGTGCACCACGGCTTCGTGGTCGCCGGCTCGGGCATCACCCCGGCCCTGTCGATCGCCGCGACCGTGCTCGCCACGGGCGCCCGCGTGACGCTGCTGTACGGCAACCGCCGCACCGACACCGTGATGTTCGCCGACGAGCTGGCCGACCTGAAGGACCGCTACCCGGCCACCCTCCAGCTCGTCCACGTCCTGTCCCGCGAACCCCGTGACGTGGAGCTGTTCTCCGGCCGCCTGGACGCGGCGAAGCTCTCCGCGCTGTTCTCCACGGTCGTCCCGTTCGACGGCATCGACGAGTGGTGGCTCTGCGGCCCGTACGAGATGGTCCAGGACGCGACCTCCGTGCTGCGCTCCCGCGGCGTGCCCCCCGACCGCGTGCACCACGAACTGTTCTACGTGGACGAACCCCCACCCCCACCGCGCCGGGCGGAAGCCGTGGTGGAGTCCGCCTCCGCCGTGACCGTGGTGCTGGACGGCAAGTCCACCACCCTCCCGCTCCCCGCCGACGAACCGATCCTCGACGCCGCACAACGCGTCCGCGCCGACCTGCCGTTCGCGTGCAAGGGCGGCGTCTGCGGCACCTGCCGCGCGCTCGTGACGGACGGCACGGTCGAGATGCGCCGCAACTACGCGCTCGACGAGTCCGAGGTGGCGGCCGGGTTCGTGCTGACGTGTCAGGCGTTGCCGACGAGTGAGCGCGTGACGGTCGACTTCGACGCCTGATCGGAGGTGTCCGTTACTCCTTTGAGACCATATGGTCCATGTGGCACGGATTTCTCGACGAGTCCCGTCGAGGCACGACCTACCTGGTCGTCGCTGTCTTCGTTCGACCTCGTGATCTGGATGCGATCCGGTCGGCCCTGCGTCGGTTGGTGAAGCCGGGCCAGCGCCGGGTGCACTTCAAGAAGGAGAGCGACTCGCGCAGGCGGGAGCTGGTCTCGCGGCTGCGGGAGATGGGGTTGCGGGCCGCCGTGTGGACGGTTCGCGACTCCGACGACGTCCACGCCCGCCAGCTATGCCTGTCCGCGGCCGCGACCTGGCTCCAGGAGCTCGGTGTCACCCGGCTCGCGATCGAGAGTTGCGCGCACCAGGACGTTCGCGACCGGCAGACACTCGCGTCGGTGCTGGAGAAGGTGAACGATCCGTTCACCTACGAACACCTGCGGCCTGCGGAAGACCCGTTGCTGTGGGCGAGTGACGCGCTCGCCTGGTGCTTCGGAGCGAGCGGCGACTGGCGGCAGCGCGTCCAGCCGATGCTCGACGCGGTCGTGAAGCTCGACCAGTGCCCAGAAAGCGCGAAACCCGGCAACCGACCGTCCGGACGGTGAACCGGGTCCACTTCCGGTTCCTACTGGAACCGACAAGAAGAACTGTAGCACTGATAGTGCGCGACCAGTAACTCCAGCTTGCCGACGCACGAGCGCCGAACATGGCACGATCGACGGTCATGGGGGTCGTGATCCGCTCAACGCTCGGCGGTGCCGCAATCGGCGCCGCGGTCGTGGGCGCCTTCGTCACGATCATCGACGTGTCGATCCCGTCGCCGTCGCAGTCCTCGACCTCGCTGTTCGTCCGGTTCCTGGCGATCCTCTTCTTCGCCGTGGTCTTCGGCGCGCTGCCGGGCGCTCTGATCGGCACGGGCGTCGGCGCCCTCCGCCGTTCGGCGCAGCGCGGGCCGGCCGTGCCACTGCGCCCGATGCACCCGCCGATCGCGCAGCAGCCCTACGACATGTGGTCCGAGCTGGTCGAACGTTGCGCCGAGAGCACGCGCAGGGTCACGGCGGCGGTGCAGACGGTGCCGAACTCACCGGCCAAGGAGTGGCTGCAGCGGATCAGCGGGCAGCTCGCGGGGGAGCTCGACGACGTCCGCGGCATCGCGCAGCTCGGCAGGGCGCTCGGCGCGGTCGACCGGCAGCACCCGGTCTACCAGCGGCTGCTCAGGGCGGCGCACGACTTCCACCAGTTCGAGAACGAGGTGGGCCGGGTCGCGCTGCAGATGTTCGACCACCCGGAGCTCGACGAGGCGCGCACGCATCTCGAGGTCCTCGAGCGGCAGTTGCCTCAGCTCAGTTGACCGTTCAGCGCCGACTGCCACCAGCCGAGGACCTCGTCCGCGGCGTCCGGTGCTGCCACCAGCAGGCCGTCCGCGGGCAGTTGAGCGCCCTCGCCGCGGCGGTCCAGCACGACCGCGCCGGACTCCAGGGCCAGCGACACGGCGCCGGCGACGTCCCACTCGTGGTAGCCGTGCAGCACGGCGGCGGCGACGTGGCCGAGTGCGACCTGCGCCACGGCCAGGCACTTCGACCCCAGCACGCGGACGCCCGTGCCCGCTATCGCGGCCGTGGAGATGAATTCGCCCATGCCGGGCCACGGTCCTGTGCGGGTCATTTCGGTGCACACGACCAGCGAGTCGCCTTGGCGTTCAGCCAGCCGCACCGGGGTGCCGTTGGCACGCATGCCACGGCCGCGGGCGGCAGCGTAGATTTGCGACCTGTACGGATCGGCGACCACACCGACTACCGGGCCCCACCTGTCCACGAGTGCGAGGCTGTAGGCGCACCAGGGCATGCCGGCGGTGTAGTTGGCCGTGCCGTCGACCGGGTCGACCACCCAGCGGAACTCCGAGTCACCCGGGACGTCGTCGTCGGAGTTTTCACAGAAGACCGGAATGGACGGGAACTCAGCGGTGAGCACGCGTCGGGTGTGGCGTTCGAGGGTGCGGTCGGTGTCGGTGACCCAGTCGAACGGTGACTCGTCGGAGTCGGGACGCGCACCACGGCCCGCTGTGGCCATGATGACGTCCGAGGCGTCGTTCGCCAGACGACCGGCCACTTCCATCGCGATGGACACCAGTCCGGGGTCGGCTGGATGCGCGGGACGGGACGACAAGACGGTCATGCTGGCCTAGTCTCACCGCTTCGGGTGACCGGAACACGACCGCCAGATGACCAAACGACGATCACCTGGCCACGACGTGAGGTGTTCTGACCGCGTCAAATTTCGCGTCACGCGGACTTCACACCAGCACTACAAGGTAGGTTCTGTGCGCGTAGCGATCGTGACCGAGAGCTTCCTGCCCCAGGTGAACGGGGTGACCAACTCCGTGCTCCGCGTCCTGGAGCACTTGCGCAGCAGAGGCCACGAGGCCATGGTGGTCGCCCCCGGCGCCGGCGAGGACTCCGTCCACGGCATGCCCGTCATGAGGGTGCCCGCGGTCGACGTGCCGATCGTGACGAGCCTCCCGATCGGCGTCCCCAGCCCCAAGGTGCTGCACGCGCTGGCCGACTTCGAACCGGACGTGGTGCACCTCGCATCACCGTTCGTGCTCGGCGCCTACGGGCTCAGAGCCGCGCGCAAGCTCGACGTGCCGACCGTCGCCGTCTACCAGACCGACGTCGCCGGGTTCGCCGGCAGCTACGGCCTCGGGCTCACCAAGCGCGCCGCGTGGCGGTGGACCAAGCGCCTGCACACGCTCGCCGACCGCACCCTGGCGCCGTCCAGCTCGGCGGTCCAGGCGCTGGAGGAGCACGGCGTGCCGCGCGTGCACCGGTGGGGTCGCGGCGTCGACATCGAGCTGTACCACCCGCGCCCGCGGCAGAACGACCGGCTGACCGTCGGCTACGTCGGCCGCCTCGCGCCGGAGAAGCAGGTCCACCGGCTCAAGGAGATCCACGACATGCCCGGCGTGCAGCTGCGCGTCGTCGGCGACGGACCCTCCCGCGACCAGTTGCAGAAGGACCTGCCGAACGCCGAGTTCCTCGGTTTCCGCACCGGTGAGCCGTTGGCGGAGGCCTACGCGTCGCTGGACGTGTTCGTGCACACCGGACCGCACGAGACCTTCTGCCAGGCCGTCCAGGAGGCGCTCGCCACCGGGCTGCCCGTCCTCGCCCCGAACGCGGGCGGCCCGCGCGACCTGGTTGCGCACGGCCGGACCGGGTACCTGTTCGAGGACGACATCGCGCAGTACGTGGACCTGCTGCGCGACCCGCTGCTGCGCAAGCGGTTCGGCCTCGCCGCACGCAGGTCGGTGCTCTCCCGCACCTGGCCCGCGGTCTGCGACGAGCTGCTGGGCCACTACGCTGCGGTTACCGGACTCACACACCAGGCGGCCGCTTGAGGATCGTTCAGCTAGCCAACTTCTACGGACCGCGGTCGGGCGGACTCCGCACGGCGCTGCACCACCTCGGCGCGGGCTACGTGCAGTCGGGCCACGAGGTCGTCCTCGTCGTGCCCGGCGACCACCGCGCCGACGAGGTGCTCGAGAACGGTGTGCGGCGCATCACGCTGCCGGCCGTGAAGATCCCGTACACCGGCGGCTACCGCGTCGTGGACCCGTGGCGGGTCAAGGCGCTGATGGAGCAGGTCGGACCGGACCGGCTGGAGGTCTCCGACCGCCTGACGTTGCGCGGCATGGGCGCGTGGGCCGGCGCACGGGGCATCCCGAACGTCGTGATCTCCCACGAACGCCTCGACCGGCTGCTGCAGTTCGTGCTGCCGGAGGGCCCCGCGGTGAAGGGCGCCGACTGGGCGAACGCCCGCATGGCCGCCTCGTACGACACCGTCGTGTGCACGACCGGGTTCGCCCGCGAGGAGTTCGACCGGATCGGCGCCACGAACGTGACGCAGGTGCCGCTCGGCGTCGACCTCGCGACGTTCACCCCGGAGCGGCACTCGGCCGACCTGCGGCGAGACCTGTTGCGCGGCAAGGAGAACCTGCTGATCCACTGTGGTCGGTTGTCGCCGGAGAAGCACGTGGAACGCTCCGTCGACACGCTCGCCGAACTGCACGAGCAGGGCCACTCCGCACACCTCGTGATCGCCGGCGACGGCCCGCGCAGGGCCGCGCTGGAGAAGCGCGCGGCGGGCCTGCCGGTGACGTTCCTGGGCTTCGTGAAGTCCCGGTCGGAGGTCGCCTCGCTGCTCGCCTCCGCGGACCTGTCGCTGGCGCCGGGCCCGCACGAGACGTTCGGCCTCGCGGCACTGGAGGCCCTCGCCAGCGGCACGCCCGTCGTGGTGAGCAGGAGCAGCGCGCTGAAGGAGATCGTGCAGCCGTCGTGCGGCGCCGCCGTCGACGACCACGCGCACGCCTTCGCCTCGGCCGCCGAACGCCTGCTGGCCTCCGGCTCGCGGGAGGCCGCGCGCGCCCGTGCCGAGCAGTACCCGTGGCAGGCGGCGGTGGACGGCATGCTGACCGCTCTGCGGGTGCCGTAGGACGTCCTCAGCGGTTCTGACCTAGGCTCTTGGCATGTCGCGAGCAGGTTTGGACAAGAACCCCCGCGAGGTCGCCGAGATGTTCGACGGCGTTGCCAAGGGCTACGACCGCACGAACTCGGTCATGACGCTGGGCTTCGACCGCCGCTGGCGGGAGTGGAGCCGGCGCGTGCTCGACGCCCGCTCCGGCGAGAAGGTCCTCGACCTCGCCGCGGGCACCGCCGTGTCCACGGTCGAGTACGCCGCCTCCGGCGCCTGGTGCGTCGCCGCGGACTTCTCCGTCGGCATGCTCGCCTCCGGCGCCCACCGCCGCGTCCCGAAGGTCGCCGCCGACGCCCTGCGCCTGCCGTTCAGGGACAACTCCTTCGACGCCGTGACGGTGTCCTTCGGCATCCGCAACTTCAACGACACCGTGGTGGCGCTGCAGGAGATGGCCCGCGTCACCAAGCCCGGCGGCCGCATGGTGATCTGCGAGGTCTCCACCCCGGTGTGGAAGCCGTTCCGGTTCGTCTACATGCGCTACCTGCTGAAGCTGCTGCCGCTGATCGCCCGCTTCGTGTCCTCGAACCCGGCGGCCTACTCCTACCTGTCGGAGTCGATGGCCGCGTGGCCGGACCAGCGGTCGCTGGCGGAGCTGATCTCGAAGGCCGGGTGGGAGGACGTCGCCTGGTTCAACCTGACCGGCGGCATGGTGGCCCTGCACCGCGCCACAAAACCGAAGCCCAAGTCGGAGTCCGTGCCGGAACCGGGCCCCGAGCCCACGCTGGCCCCCGCACCCGAACAGCAGACCTGACCACCTCACCGCCCGCCCCCCGCCCCCGCTTTTTGTCGCACGCGGGGCCCTTCCGTTCTCTCCTGGAGTACGAAAGCTCCCCGCGTGCACTCAGACCGGCCGCCACAACGTCGCCGAGACGCGAGGTCTCGGGCGCTGTGCTGCGGCTTGGTAGGCGCCGCGCAACTCGTTGATGACAGCCGCCGGGTCCTTCTTCAGCCGCGACGGAACCGTGTGGACGGTCATCACGCCGTTGGCCAGCAGAGCGGAGTGCTGCGCCATCGTCCGTGCGTAGTCATCCGGTGCCAGGTGGAACTCCAGCGAGTCGATCTGCCATGCGAGTCCGACCTCGTCCCACCAGCCGTCCACGACGGCAAGTTGCTCGCCTGACACGGATCTGATCAGCACGTTCCACTGAGGTGGCGGCAGCGAGGAACGATGGACCAACGATCGTGACCACGCTTCAGCCGCCGAACGAACACCGTCGCTGACCTCCGCCAACACGCGCCTTGGCAGCCAGGTGCCGCCCAGTCGCTGGTCTTTCAGCTCCTCGGCGATCGCTTCCGGTGAACAGAGCCGCCTCTGCACCGCGTCCGCGATGAACGCGCGCACCACGTCCAGACCGCTCTCCTTGCGGGCCGCGTCGATGAGGGCTCGAGCGAGCGTCACAACGGGAAAACCGTCGATGATCACGCCGTCCCACGGCCGGTTGGTCCGTTCGACGAGCATGGCGCCTTGGCTCGTCACACGGCGGCCGTGGGGGACGAGCACGTGGACGCGTGGATCTGCCGGCAATCGACGTACCCCGTGCCTGCGGGCGGCTTCGACGCCGGTCAAGAACGTCAGCGGTCCAGCCCGCAGCAACGCGCCCCGGACGAGCTGCCGTCTGCTCGGTGTTCCACCGGTGAGCAGGTAGACGCCGAGGAACAGCCGCGTCCACCCGCCTCCTGGCCTGCACTTCTTGGCCAGCGTGTTGCTGCTGAACCCGAGTGCGAGCAGGTGCCTGCGAACAGCCACGCCGTCCTCGAAGGCGTCGGCGAGCAGGCCGTAGTCGATCGATCTGGTCTTCATCACTCGATCAATCATCAACACATGTCGGCCAGGAGCAACCAGCCCTTGATCGACATGTGGACAACTCGCGATCTTCAGGTGCACGCGGGGAGCTTTCGTACTCTTCTGGCGCACGGGAGGGCCCCGCGTGCGGTGAAGCGGGGCGGGCGGGAGGCGTGGGGTCTCAGGGAGTGGCGGTTAGAGTCGCGAGGGAGTCACGAGCGAGCGTGTAGGGAGTCTGGATGAGCAGGCGCGGGATCAACGAGGACGCCGACGTCATCGTGGTGGGGGCGGGACCGGCGGGCTCGACCGCGGCGACCTACCTGGCCCGCGCGGGCCTCGACGTCCTCCTGCTGGAGAAGAGCTCGTTCCCGCGCGAGAAGGTCTGCGGTGACGGGCTGACGCCGCGGGGTGTCAAGCAGCTGATCGACCTCGGCATCGACACGAGGGAGAGCAACGGCTGGCTGCACAACAAGGGACTGCGGGTCGTCGGCGGCGGCGTCACGATGGAGCTGGACTGGCCGGAGCTGGCCACGTTCCCCAACTACGGCGTCGTGCGGCCGCGCATGGACTTCGACGAGATGCTCGCGAACGCGGCGAAGGCGGCCGGCGCGCGCATGCACGAGAACACCACGGTCACCAAGGCGATCGTCGAGAACGGGCGCGTGGTCGGCGTCGAGGCCAAGCAGGGGCCGGAGAAGAACCCGGTCACCTACCGGGCGCCGATCGTCGTCGGGTGTGACGGTGTGTCAGCGCGGCTGGCCCTCAGCGTCGGCCTGCAGAAGGACGACGACAAGCCCATGGGCGTCGCGGTGCGGAGGTATTACGCCAGCCCGCGCACCAAGGACGACTACCTGGAGTCGCACCTGGAGCTGTGGGCGCCGGACGGGCAGCTGCTGCCCGGTTACGGCTGGATCTTCGGCATGGGCGACGGCAGCGTGAACGTCGGTCTGGGCATCCTCAGCACGTCGAAGGCCTACGGCACCACGGACTACCGCCAGCTCCTGCGCTCCTGGCTCGACGCCACGCCGGAGGAGTGGGGCTTCCGCGAGGAGAACGCGACGAGCCGCATCGGCGGCGCCGCGCTCCCGATGGGGCTCAACCGCAAGCCGCACTACTCGAAGGGGCTCGTGCTCGTCGGGGACGCCGGCGGCATGGTCAACCCGTTCAACGGCGAGGGCATCGGCTACGCCATGGAGTCGGCCAAGATCGCGTCCGAGAGCATCGTCCAGGCCCTCGCGCGCACGGGTGTCAACCGTGAACACGCGCTGTACGGCTACCCGGTGCGGATCGAGCAGGCGCTCGGCAGCTACTACCGGCTCGGGAACGTCTTCTCGAAGCTCATCGGCAACCCGGCGGTCATGCGGACCGCAACGAAGTACGGAATGCCGCGAAAGCGCCTGATGAAACTCGTGCTCAAGCTGCTCGCGGGCCTCTACGACCCCAAGGACGGCGACGCAATGGACAAGCTCATCGTGGCCGCCACGAAGCTCGCGCCGACGGCGTAAATTACTCCGAATAGGTGACGGCACCGGCTCTTTTCGAGCCGGTGCCGTTTCGTTTGTGTCCACCAGGTTAAACGGCCAGGTCAGACCCTGTGACCCAGGTCATTTACAGGCGTTCTACACTGGCGAGCGAGCTTGTGAATCACTTCACAACAGTGTGATCAGGCTTGTGAACTGTTTCACAAGCGTTTGTTAGGTTCGCCTAACAAACGAGTGGCAGAAGTACACCCTTAGGGTGCGCCTCGACACGCGAGGAAAGGACGACGGAGAGTGCTGGACCCTTACCTCCCCCTCGTATTGATGTTCGCGCTCGCCGGGGCGTTCGCGCTCTTCTCGGTGACCGCAGCGCCCTACATCGGACCCCGCCGCTACAACCGGGCCAAGCTCGACGCGTACGAGTGCGGCATCGAGCCGAGCCCGCAGCCGGTGATCGGTGGTGGCCGCATGCCGGTCGCCTACTACCTGACGGCGATGCTCTTCATCTTGTTCGACATCGAAATGGTGTTCCTCTACCCGTTCGCCGTCGCTGCCGACAAGCTCGGCCTGTTCGGGCTGGTGGAGATCGTCCTGTTCGTCGCAACGGTCGGCTTCGCGTACATCTACGTGTGGCGCCGCGGCGGCCTCGACTGGAACTGAGGAAGTCATGGGTCTCGAGGAGAAGCTCCCGAACGGCATCCTGCTGGCCAGCGTGGAGAAGCTGGTCAACTGGACCCGCAAGTCCTCGCTCTGGCCTGCCACCTTCGGCCTGGCCTGCTGCGCCATCGAGATGATGACGACGGGTGGTCCGCGCTACGACCTCGCCCGCTTCGGCATGGAGGTCTTCCGGGCGTCACCGCGCCAGGCCGACCTGATGATCGTCGCGGGCCGGGTCACCAACAAGATGGCGCCGGTGCTGCGGCAGATCTACGACCAGATGCCCGAGCCGCGCTGGGTGCTGGCCATGGGCGTGTGCGCCAGCAGTGGCGGCATGTTCAACAACTACGCGGTGGTGCAGGGCGTCGACCACGTCGTGCCCGTCGACATGTACCTGCCGGGCTGCCCGCCGCGGCCGGAGATGCTGATGGACGCGATCCTCAAGATCCACGCCAAGATCATGGACGAGCCGCTGGGCGCCGTGCGCGCCAAGGCACTCGCCGACTCGGGCTACCGCACCGACCTCATCCCGTCGTCCGAGCGCTTTGCGAGGAAGAAGTGACCGAGCCAGGGGGAGAGCACTCCAGCGTCAACAACCGCGCGGGAGAAGACCTCGAGAAGACCAACGGCGACGAGGCGAAGGCCAAGGCGCCGATCCTCGCCGGCAAGGAGCGCAGGGGCCTCTTCGGCGTCACCGGCTCCGGTGACACCTCCGGCTTCGGCGGCCTGCGCCTGCCCGCCCACGTGGCCGCTCCGTCCGAGCGCCCGTACGGCGGCTGGTTCGACGAGGTCGCCGACGAGATCCTCGCCGCCGCGAACGAGAAGGGCCTGCCCGCCGACACGGTGCAGCAGGTGTCCGTCGACCGCGGCGAGATCACCTTCTACCTGCGGCCGGAGACGCTGCTGGAGGTCGCGCGGATCTGCCGCGACACCCCGTCGCTGCGCTTCGAGCTCTGCAGCTCGGTGTCCGGTGTGGACTACGGCGCCGGGGTGCCGCAACGCCTGCACTCGGTCACGCACCTCACGTCGATGACGTACCGCCGCCGCATCCGGCTGGAGGTCGCGGTCGACGTCGAGCACCCGCACGTGCCGAGCCTCGTCGAGGTCTACCCGACGGCGGACTGGCAGGAGCGCGAGACCTGGGACATGTTCGGGATCATCTACGACGGTCACCCCGGACTGACCCGAATCCTCATGCCGGACGACTGGGACGGCCACCCGCAGCGCAAGGACTACCCGCTGGGCGGCATCCCGGTCGAGTACAAGGGCGCGGAGATCCCTCCGCCGGACCAGAGGCGGTCCTACTCATGACCGAGCGGCTTTCCGACTTCACCACCGGCACGAACACGAGCGCCACCGGCAGCGACAGCTCCGACGACGTCGACACGAGCCCGAACACCCCCGAGATCGCCGACTCCCGCAAGACCACCGAGGGCACCGTCTACACGGTCACCGGCGGCGACTGGGACGAGGTGCTCGCGGACGCGGTGCACGACGAGCGCATCGTCATGAACCTCGGCCCGCAGCACCCGTCGACGCACGGCGTGCTCCGCCTGGTGCTGGAGCTCGAGGGCGAGACCGTCACCCACGCCCGCAGCGTGATCGGCTACCTGCACACCGGCATCGAGAAGAACCTCGAGTACCGCAACTGGGTGCAGGGCGTCACCTTCATCACGCGCACGGACTACCTGGCGCCGCTGCACCACGAGGCCGCCTACTGCATGAGCGTCGAGAAGCTGCTCGGCGTCACCGTGCCGGACAAGGCGCAGGCCATCCGCGTGCTGCTGATGGAGCTCAACCGGATCAGCTCGCACCTCGTCGCGCTCGCCACCGGCGGCATGGAGCTCGGTGCCCTCACCGGCATGACCTCCGGCTTCCGCGAGCGCGAGGAGGTGCTGCACCTGCTGGAGTTCCTGACCGGTCTGCGGATGAACCACGCGTTCATCCGGCCCGGCGGCCTGGCGCAGGACCTGCCCGACGGCGCGATCGAGAAGATCCGCGACTTCATCAAGCTGATGAACAAGCGCCTTCCCGACTACGACAAGCTGCTCACCGGCCAGCCGATCTGGCGCAACCGGCTCGCGGACGTCGGCTACCTGCCGGTCGACGCGTGCCTCGCGCTCGGCATCACCGGTCCGATCCTGCGCTCCGCGGGCCTCGCCTGGGACCTGCGCAAGGTCGACCCGTACAGCGGCTACGAGAACTACAGCTTCGAGGTGCCGGTCTCCGACCAGGCGGACTGCTTCGCGCGGTACCTGCTGCGGCTGGAGGAGATGCACCAGTCCCTCAAGATCATCAAGCAGGTCGTCGACACGTTGCCGACCGGCCCGGTGATGGTCGAGGACGCGAAGATCGCGTGGCCGGCGCAGCTCACGATCGGCAGCGACGGCATGGGCAACTCGCTCGAGCACGTCCGCAAGATCATGGGCCAGTCCATGGAGTCCCTCATCCACCACTTCAAGCTGGTGACCGAGGGCTTCAAGGTGCCGGCGGGCCAGGTGTACGTGCCGGTCGAGTCGCCGCGCGGCGAGCTCGGCTACCACGTGGTCTCCGACGGCGGCACCCGCCCGATGCGCGTGCACCTGCGCGAGCCCAGCTTCGTGAACCTCCAGTCGATGCCCGCGATGTGCGAGGGCGGCATGGTCGCCGACGTGATCGCGTCCGTCGCCTCGATCGACCCGGTGATGGGTGGTTGCGACCGATGACCCAGGCAGCAGAGAACACCACGTTCGACCAGTCCACCGCGGACAGGGCGCAGGCGATCATCGCCCGCTACCCGCAGGCCCGCAGCGCGCTGCTCCCGATGCTGCACCTCGTGCAGTCGGTGGAGGGCTACGTCTCCCAGGACGGCATCCGGTTCTGCGCCGGGCAGCTCGACCTGACCGAGGCCGAGGTCAGCGCGGTCGCGACGTTCTACACGATGTACAAGCGCCGCCCGTGCGGTGAGCACCTCGTGAGCGTCTGCACCAACACGCTGTGCGCGGCGCTGGGCGGCGACGACATCTACAAGACCCTCAAGGACCACCTCGGCGTGGGCCACGAGGAGACCGCGGGCGAGCCGGGCACGCCGGGCTCGATCACGCTGGAGCACGCCGAGTGCCTCGCCGCGTGCGACCTCGGCCCTGTTCTCCAGGTCAACTACGAGTTCTACGACAACCAGACGCCCGAGAAGGCGCTGGGACTCGTGCAGGCGCTGCAGTCGGGGGAGAAGCCCGCCCCCACCCGCGGCGCCCCGCTCACCGACTTCAAGCAGGCCGAGCTCCAGCTCGCCGGGTTCTTCGAGGGTCGCGACGCCGACCTCGACGGCCCGTCGGCGGCCGCGGAGACGTTGCGCGGCGCCAAGATCGCCCAGGAACGCGGCTGGGACGCGCCGGAGATGCCGTCCAACGCCGAGTTCCCCGCCCTGCCGGAAAAGAAGTAGGGGGCACACGATGGTTGACCCGCTGACTCCCGTTCTCACCAAGCGCTGGACCGAGCCCAGGTCCTGGACGATCGAGACCTACGAGCGCACCGGTGGCTACACCGCGCTGCCCAAGGCGCTCAAGGCCCACCCGGACCAGCTCATCCAGCAGTGCAAGGACTCCGGGCTGCGCGGCCGCGGCGGCGCGGGGTTCCCCACCGGCATGAAGTGGGGCTTCATCCCGCAGGGCGACGGCAAGCCGCACTACCTCGTCATCAACGCCGACGAGGGCGAGCCGGGCACCTGCAAGGACATCCCCACGATGATGGCGGACCCGCACTCGCTGATCGAGGGCGTGATCATCACGTCGTACGCGATCCGCGCGAACTTCGCGGCGATCTACGTCCGCGGCGAGGCCCTGCACTGCATCCGCCGCCTCAACGGGGCCGTGCGCGAGGCGTACGCCAAGGGCTACCTGGGCAAGGACGTCCTCGGCAGCGGGTTCGACCTGGACGTCGTCGTGCACGCCGGCGCCGGCGCGTACATCTGCGGTGAGGAGACCGCGCTGCTCGACTCGCTGGAGGGCCGCCGCGGCCAGCCGCGGCTCAAGCCGCCGTTCCCCGCGACCTCGGGCCTGTACGCGTCGCCCACCGTGGTGAACAACGTCGAGACGATCGCGTCGGTCCCCTTCATCGTCAACGGTGGCGCAGACTGGTTCCGCGCGATGGGCCGCGACCGGTCGCCCGGCCCGAAGATCTACTCGCTGTCCGGCCACGTGACCAACCCCGGCCAGTACGAGGCGCCGATGGGCACCACGCTGCGCCAGCTGCTGGACATGGCCGGTGGCATGAAGGACGGCGTCCCGCTCAAGTTCTGGACGCCGGGTGGCTCGTCCACCCCGCTGTTCACCGCGGAGCACATGGACGTGCCGCTGGACTTCGAGGGCGCGGCCGAGGCGGGCTCGATGCTCGGCACGACCGCGATCCAGGTCTTCAACGAGACCGTGTCCGTGCCGTGGGCCGTCATGAAGTGGACGGAGTTCTACAAGCACGAGTCGTGCGGCAAGTGCACGCCGTGCCGCGAGGGCACGTACTGGCTCGTGCAGATCCTACAGCGGATGGTGGCGGGCAACGGCACGGCGAGCGACATCGACACGTTGCTCGACGTCTGCGACAACATCCTCGGCCGTTCCTTCTGCGCGCTGGGTGACGGTGCGGTCAGCCCGATCACCAGTGGCATCAAGTACTTCAAGGACGAGTTCCTGGCTCTCTGCGACCAGAACTCCAAGGTCCTGGCTGGAGCGAACGCATGACCATCGCCCCTGACAAGAGCACGCCCACCGAGCTCGTCGTGCCCGAGGGCCACGTCAAGCTCGTCATCGACGGCGTCGAAGTGGTGGCGCCCAAGGGCGAGCTGCTGATCCGCACGGCCGAGCGCCTCGGCACGGTCATCCCGCGCTTCTGCGACCACCCGCTGCTGGAGCCCGCCGGCGCCTGCCGCCAGTGCCTCGTCGAGGTCGAGATGGGCGGCCGGCCGATGCCGAAGCCGCAGGCCTCCTGCACGATGACGGTCGCGGACGGCATGGTCGTGAAGACCCAGCTGACCTCGCCGGTCGCGGACAAGGCCCAGCAGGGTGTGATGGAGCTGCTGCTCATCAACCACCCGCTGGACTGCCCGATCTGCGACAAGGGCGGTGAGTGCCCGCTGCAGAACCAGGCGATGGCCCACGGCCGCAGCGACTCCCGCTTCCACGAGCACAAGCGGACGTTCCCGAAGCCGATCAACATCTCCACGCAGGTGCTGCTCGACCGCGAGCGCTGCGTGCTCTGCCAGCGCTGCACCCGGTTCTCCGCGCAGATCGCCGGCGACCCGTTCATCGAGCTGCTGGAGCGCGGTGCGCAGCAGCAGATCGGTGTGGCGCAGGAGAAGCCGTTCCAGAGCTACTTCTCCGGCAACACCATCCAGATCTGCCCGGTCGGTGCCCTCACGAGCGCCGCCTACCGGTTCCGCGCCCGGCCGTTCGACCTCGTGTCGACGCCGAGCATCTGCGAGCACTGCTCGTCGGGGTGCGCCGAGCGCACCGACTGGCGGCGCGGCAAGGTGCAGCGCAAGCTCGCCGGCGACGACCCGCAGGTCAACGAGGAGTGGATCTGCGACAAGGGCCGGTTCGCCTTCCGCTACGCCACGGCCGGCGACCGCATCACGCGACCGCTGGTCCGCGACGCCGAGACCGGTGAGCTGCGCGAGTCGTCCTGGACCGAGGCGCTGCAGGTCGCGGCGGCCGGTCTGACGGCGGCCCGGGACGCGAACGGCGTCGGCGTGCTGACCGGTGGCCGGCTGACCGTCGAGGACGCCTACGCGTACTCGAAGTTCGCCCGGATCGCGTTGCGCACCAACGACATCGACTTCCGCGCCCGGCCGCACAGCGCCGAGGAGCTGGAGTTCCTGTCCGGCACGACGGTGTTCACCAACCCGGACAACGGCGTCACGTTCGAGGGCATCGAGAAGGCACCGGCGGCTCTGCTGGTCGCGTTCGAGCCCGAGGAGGAGGCGCCGATCGTCTTCCTGCGGCTGCGCAAGGCCGCGCGCAGGGGCACCACGAAGGTCTTCCACCTCGGCCAGTACACGTCCCCGGCCGTGGAGAAGACGTTCGGAACGCTGCTCGCGTGCGTGCCCGGTGCCGAGGCCAACGCCCTCAACGCGTTGCCGGAGCACGCCTCCGACGTCGTCGAGCTGCTGGGCAAGCCCGGTGCGGTGATCCTCGTCGGCGAGCGCGCCGCCGAGATCCCCGGCGCGTTCACCGCGGTCGCCCGGCTGGCCGAACGCACCGGCGCCAAGGTCGCGTGGATTCCGCGGCGGGCCGGTGAGCGCGGTGCGCTCGCGGTCGGCGCGGTGCCGAACCTGCTGCCCGGTGGCCGTCACGTCGCGAACGACGCGGCGCGCACCGAGGTCGAGCGGACCTGGGGTGTGGCGGAGGGCTCGCTGCCCGCGACGCCCGGCCGCGACACCACCGGAATCCTCGAAGCCGCCGCGAGCGGTCAGCTGTCCGGCCTGGTGGTCGGCGGCGTCGACCCGTTCGACCTGCCGGACCCGCGGCTCGCGGAGAAGGCGCTGGCGGGAGCCGGTTTCGTCGTGAGCCTGGAGCTGCGGCCGAGCGCGGTCACCGCGCACGCCGACGTCGTGCTCCCGATCGCCCCCGCGGTCGAGAAGTCGGGCACCTTCCTCAACTGGGAGGGCCGCCTGCGCGAGTTCGGCACGACGCTGGAGGGCACCGGCGCGCTGCCGGACTGCCGCGTGCTCGACACCCTCGCGGTGGAGATGGACGCGGACCTGTTCACGCAGACGCCCGCTGCCGCTGCCGCCGACCTGGCGCGGCTCGGCGAGGGCGTCTCGAACGGGTCCTCGCTGAACGTCGCCGCCCCGCTGGTGTCGCCGGCCGGTGCGGGCAAGGCCGTTCTCGCCACCTGGCACCGCCTGCTCGGCAACGGCTCGCTGCAGGTCGACGAGCCGCACCTGGCCGGCACGGCCCGCCCGGTCGTCGCCAAGGTCGCCGAGGCCACCGCGCGGCAGTTCGGCCTGGAGAGCGGCGGCTTCGTGACGGTGTCCACCGAACGCGGCGCGATCACGCTGCCGGTCGAGACCGACGACCTGCCCGAGGGCGTCATCTGGCTGCCCACCAACTCGGGTGACGTGACCGTCCGGGCCACGCTCGGCGCGGGCCACGGCTCGATCGTCTCCGTCAGCGGAGGAAAGTCATGACGCAGCACTACTTCGCGGCGGAGCTCGGTGACACCGGCAAGCTCCTCGCGGACGACCCGATCTGGCTGGTCCTGGTCAAGGTCGTCGGGATCTTCGCCTTCCTCGTGGTCATGACCCTGTTCATGATCAACTGGGAGCGCAAGGTCGTCGCGCGGATGCAGCACCGCCCCGGTCCCAACCGGGTCGGCCCGAACGGCTGGCTCCAGTCGCTCGCGGACGGTCTGAAGCTCGCGTTCAAGGAGGACATCCGCCCGGTCCTCGCGGACAAGTGGGTGTTCTTCCTCGCCCCGGTGATCTCGTGCATCCCCGCGTTCCTCGCGTTCTCGGTGATCCCGCTCGCGGGCGAGGTCAGCATGTTCGGCGAGCAGACCGCGCTGCAGCTCGTCGACCTGCCGGTCGGCGTGCTGGTGGTCCTGGCCTGCTCCTCGCTCGGCGTCTACGGCATCGTGCTGTCCGGCTGGGCCTCCGGCTCGCCGTATCCGCTGCTCGGCGCGCTGCGCTCGGCCGCGCAGGTGATCTCCTACGAGATCGCGATGGGCCTGTCGATCGTCGCGGTGATCATGTTCACCGGCTCGATGTCGACCGGTGACATCGTCAACGCGCAGGCGAGCACGATCCTCGGCACCCCGATCCCGGGCTGGTTCGGCATCCTGCTGTTCCCGAGCTTCGTGATCTACGTGGTGTCGATGGTCGGCGAGACCAACCGCGCGCCGTTCGACCTCCCCGAGGCCGAGTCCGAGCTGGTCGGTGGCTTCCACACCGAGTACAGCTCGCTCAAGTTCGCGCTGTTCTTCCTCGCCGAGTACGTGAACATGGTGACCGTCTCGGCGCTGGCGACCACGCTCTTCCTCGGCGGCTACCGCGCGCCGTGGTCCGGTGAGTTCATGAACACCGGCTGGTGGGGCCTGCTGTGGTTCATCGTCAAGACGCTGTTCTTCCTGTTCATCTTCATCTGGCTGCGCGGCACGCTGCCCCGCCTGCGCTACGACCAGTTCATGAAGCTCGGCTGGAAGGTGCTGGTCCCGGTCAGCCTCGTGTGGATCATGGCCGTCGCCGTCATCCGCACCGGTGCGCTCAAGGAGCTCTCCACCGGGCAGAAGCTGGTCGCACTGGGTGTGTTCGTCGGCGTCGTGCTGCTGATCTCGTTCCTGCTGCCCGACAAGAAGCAGCAGGCCAAGGGCGGCGTCCCGCTGGCGGGCTCCGGCTTCCCGGTGCCGCCGCTCGACCTCCAGGTCCCCAGGTCCGCGCCCAAGCGCAAGGTCAAGGTCGCCACTCTTCCCCAGGACAAGGAAGCCCTGGCCGCCACTCCCACCGCGAAGGAGGCGGAGTAGGGATGTTCGAGTCCATCAAGGGCTTCGGAGTCACCTTCGGCACCATGTTCAAGAAGGTGGTGACCGAGGAGTACCCCGAGGTCAAGAAGGTGACCGCACCGCGGTTCCACGGCCGCCACCAGCTGAACCGGCACCCGGACGGGCTGGAGAAGTGCGTCGGCTGCGAGCTGTGCGCGTGGGCCTGTCCCGCGGACGCGATCTTCGTCGAGGGTGGCGACAACACCGAGGAAGCGCGCTACTCGCCCGGTGAGCGCTTCGGTGCCGACTACCAGATCAACTACCTGCGGTGCATCGGCTGCGGCCTGTGCATCGAGGCCTGCCCGACCCGGTCGCTCACGATGACGAACGAGTACGAGCTCGCCGACGACAACCGGCAGGACCTGATCTTCACGAAGGAGGACCTGCTCGCCCCGCTGCTGCCCGGCATGGAGCAGCCGCCGCACCCGATGCGGCTCGGCGACAACGAGCAGGACTACTACGTGAACGGCCCGCAGCTCGCCAAGGCGGCCCAGAAGGAGGGGGATCAGCAGTGAGCCTCGTCCTCCAGTTCCTGGCGCAGCAGCCGGAGCCGGTGCAGCGCGCGGTCGACGTCATGACCACCGGTGAGAAGGTCGCGTTCTGGGTCCTCGGCCCGCTCGCGCTGGCCGGCGCGCTCGGCATGCTGTTCTCGCGCAACGCGGTGCACTCCGCGCTGTGGCTGGTGCTGACCATGCTGAACCTCGGTGTGCTGTACATGGTCCAGCAGGCGCCGTTCCTCGGCTTCGTGCAGATCATCGTCTACACCGGCGCGATCATGATGCTGTTCCTGTTCGTGCTGATGATGGTCGGCCGGGACAGCTCCGACTCGGTCGTCGAGGTGATCAGGGGACAGCGCCTCGCGGCCACGTTCCTCGGCATCGGCTTCGCGGTCCTGCTGGTCAGCTCGATCGCCCGGTCCCTGACCGCGGTGACGCCGGTGGGTCTCGCCGAGGCGAACACCACCAACGGCGGCAACGTCGGCAACATCGGCCAGAAGATCTTCACGGACTACCTGTTCCCGTTCGAGCTCACCTCGGCGCTGCTGATCACGGCGGCCATCGGCGCGATGATCCTCGCGTTCGTCGGCCGCGACGGGAAGCCCGCCAAGAAGACGCAGCGGGAGCTCGTCGAGGAGCGCTTCCAGGAGGGCAAGCGGGTCGGGTCCATCCCCGGTCCCGGTGTCTTCGCCACCGCCAACTCGGTGGCCACGCCCGCACTGCTGCCCGACGGCAGCGTCGCGGAGGAGTCCCTGTTCGAGGTCATCGAGACCACCGACAGGGGCAAGCTCTCCGACGACGTCGCCGAGGTCGCAGGCTCCGGCCACCAGCCGGACCCGCACGCGCTCAAGGGAAGTGAGTCGTGACTCCGACGTACTACCTGCTCCTGTCGGCACTGCTGTTCAGCATCGGCGCCGTCGGCGTGCTGGTGCGGCGCAACGCCATCGTCGTGTTCATGTGCGTCGAGCTCATGCTCAACGCGGTCAACCTGAGCCTGGTGACGTTCGCGCGGATCAACGGCTCGCTCGACGGTCAGGTGATGGCGTTCTTCGTGATGGTCGTCGCCGCGGCGGAGGTCGTCGTCGGCCTCGCGATCATCATGTCCATCTTCCGGACGCGTCGCTCGGCCTCGGTCGACGACTCGAACCTGCTGAAGTACTGAGGGGTCACCGGTGACGGAACCTGTTGCCGCCAGCGGGGTCGCTTCTCTCGCCTGGCTTCTGTTGGCGCTGCCCGCGTTCGGCGCGGCGGTGCTGTTGGTCAGTGGCAAGCGCGCCGACAAGTGGGGCCACCTGCTCGGCAGCGCCACGCTCCTGGCGTCGTTCGGCTACGCGCTCGCGTTGTTCTTCTCGACCCTCGGCGTCTCGAACACCGAGGAGCGGGTCCAGAACCTCAAGCTGTGGGACTGGATCGACGTCAACGCGCTGACCGTCGAGTTCGGACTGCGGCTCGACCCGCTGTCGCTGACGTTCGTGCTGCTGATCACCGGTGTGGGCTCGCTGATCCACATCTACTCGATCGGCTACATGGCGCACGAGGAAGGCAGGCGGAAGTTCTTCGCCTACCTCAACCTCTTCGTGTCGGCGATGCTCCTGCTGGTGCTGGGCAACGGTTTCGTGACCCTGTACTTCGGCTGGGAGGGCGTCGGTCTCGCCTCGTACCTGCTGATCGGCTGGTACCAGTACAAGCCGGAAGCGGCGTCGGCGGCCAAGAAGGCCTTCCTGATGAACCGCGTCGGTGACCTGGGCCTCGCCATCGCGATCTTCCTGATGTTCAACCGCCTCGGGACCACGCAGTACACCGAGGTCTTCAGCCGGGTCGGCGAGTTCAGCGGTGCCGAGGTCCTCGCGATCACGCTCCTGCTGCTGCTCGGCGCCTGCGGCAAGTCGGGCCAGTTCCCGCTGCAGGCCTGGTTGCCCGACGCGATGGCAGGCCCGACCCCGGTGTCCGCCCTGATCCACGCGGCGACGATGGTCACCGCGGGCGTGTACCTGATCGCCCGCTCCAACCCGCTCTACAACCTGAGCGAGGACGGCCGCCTGGTCGTCATGATCATCGGTGGCGTCACGCTGCTGATCGGCTGCATCATCGGCTGCGCCTACGACGACTTCAAGAAGGTCCTGGCGTACTCGACGGTCTCGCAGATCGGCTACATGATCCTCGCCGTGGGCCTCGGCCCGATCGGTTACGCGCTCGGCATCATGCACCTGCTGACGCACGGCTTCTTCAAGGCCGGGCTCTTCCTCGGTGCCGGCTCGGTCATGCACGGCATGAACGACGAGGGCAACATCCGCCGGATGGGCGGGCTCTACAAGTTCCTGCCGATCACGTTCGTCACCTGGACGCTCGGCTACCTCGCGCTGATCGGCATCCCGCCGTTCGCGGGCTACTTCTCGAAGGACGCCATCATCGCGGCGGCGTTCGGCGCGGAGGGCTGGCGCGGGTACGTCTTCGGCGGTGTCGCACTGCTCGGTGCCGCGCTCACCGCGTTCTACATGACCCGCCTGCTGATCCTGGTCTTCCTGGGCAAGCCCCGCTGGAAGGACCTGAAGGCCGAGAACGGCAAGGACTACCACCCGCACGAGTCCCCGCTGACGATGACCATCCCGATGATCGTCCTCGCGGTCGGGTCCGTCGCCGGCGGCTGGTTCCTCTCCTCCGGCGGCCGGCTCGCCGGCTGGCTGGAGCCCTCGCTGGGTGAGCTGCAGGAGTCGCACGGCGTCCTGTCGCACGGCGTGGTCGGAATCCTGACCGTGGTGCTCTCGCTCGCCGGCGCCGGTCTCGCGTTCCTGCTCTTCGGCCGCGGCACGCAGCCGGTCGAGCGGCCGGAGCGGGTGTCGTTCCCGGTCCGCGCGGCCCGCAACGACCTGTACGGCAACGCCCTCAACGAGGCCCTGTTCGCGCGGCCGGGCACCTGGCTCACCCGCGCGCTGGTCTACCTCGACCTCAAGGGCGTCGACGGCGTGGTCAACGGCACCGCGGCGTTGCTGGGCGGTAGCTCCGGCCGGCTGCGCAGGCTGCAGACCGGTTTCGTCCGCTCCTACGCACTGTCCATGCTCCTGGGCTCGATCGTGGTTCTCGGGGCTCTGCTGATGGTGAGGTTCTCGTGAACTGGGTCCTGATCGCGCTGCTGGTCGTGCCGCTCGTCGGCGCGCTGGTGGTGACGTTCCTGCGCAAGGACGACGCGAAGGCCAAGTTCGTCGCGCTGGCGTTCTCGCTCGTCGAGCTGGTGCTCGCGGGTCTGCTGTGGTTCGCCTACGACCCCGACGGTGACCGCCTCCAGCTCACGTCCGGGGTGACCTGGATCGAGTCGTTCGGCGTCCGGCTGTCGTTCGGCATCGACGGCATCGCGCTGGTCATGATCGCGGTCATCGCGCTGCTCATCCCGCTGGTGATCGGTGCCGGCTGGACCGAGCGGCTGCCGGAGGGCCGGTCGCAGGGCGGGTACCTCGCGCTGATCCTGGTGCAGGAGGCCGTGACGGTCGCGGTGTTCGCCGCCACCGACGTCTTCCTGTTCTACGTGCTGTTCGAGGTCATGCTCATCCCGATGTACTTCCTGATCGGCGGCTACGGCGGCGCGCGCAGGCAGTACGCGGCGGTCAAGTTCTTCCTGTACTCGTTCCTCGGCGGCCTGATCATGCTGGCTTCCGCGATCGGCGCCTACGCGATGGCGTCGGACGAGCTGGGCAAGGGCACGTTCGACTGGGCGACGCTCGTGACCGTGGTCCGCGACGCGGACGCGACGACGCAGACCTGGCTGTTCCTCGGCTTCTTCCTGGCGTTCGCCATCAAGGCGCCGCTGGTGCCGTTCCACACCTGGCTGCCCGACGCCGCGGCCGAGGCGCCCATCGGCGTCACGGTGATCGTCGTCGGCATCCTGGACAAGGTCGGCACGTTCGGCATGCTGCGCTACCTGCTGCCGATGTTCCCGGAGGCGTCGAAGAACCTGGCGCCGTACATCCTGGTCCTCGCGGTGGCCGGCGTCCTCTACGGATCGCTGCTCGCCACGGGCCAGCGGGACATGAAGCGGTTCCTCGCGTACGTCTCGATCGCGCACTTCGGCTTCATCGCGCTCGGCATCTTCGCGTTCACGTCGCAGGCCGGCGTGGGCTCGGTGTCGTACATGCTGAACCACTCGATCTCGACGGGCATGCTGATCCTGGTGGTCGGCATGATCATCGCGCGCGGTGGTTCGTCGCTGATCTCCGACTACGGCGGCATGTCGAAGGTGGCCCCGCTGCTCGCGGGCATGCTGCTGATCTCGGGTCTGACCACGCTGTCGCTGCCGGGCACGAACTCGTTCGTCTCGGAGTTCCTGGTGCTGATCGGCTCGTTCCCGACGCAGCCGGTCTACACGGTCCTCGCGACGATCGGCATGGTGCTCGCGGCGCTCTACGTGCTGTGGCTCTACCAGCGGATGATGACCGGCCCGCTGCGCGGCGACGCGCTCGTGGGTGCCGCTGCCGGTCCGGGTGCCGTCGGCGACCCGGAGAAGAAGACGGCCATCGGCGACCTGAACAAGCGCGAGATCGCTGTTCTGGCACCGCTCGTCGTCATCGTGCTGGCCCTCGGGTTCTACCCGCAGCCGGTGCTCGACGTCATCACCCCGACTGTCGGGGCGACGCTGACCGAGGTCGGCGTGACCGACCCGGTCTCCGTGCAGGAAGGCAAGTGACGTGAACCTCCTGTTCGCCCAGGCGCAGCAGATCCAGGCGCCGGAGATCGACTACGCGGCCATCGCGCCGTTGCTGGTGGTGCTCGGCGCGGCGTGCATCAGCGTGCTGCTGGAAGCGTTGCTGCCCAAGCACCAGCGGTGGGCGGTGCAGCTCGTGCTGTCGCTCGTCACCCTGGTCGGGGCCACCGGCGCGCTGATCCTCTACGCGGTGAAGGACGACCGTCCGGCCGCCGGTGTCTCGACGCTGGCGGGTGCGGTCGCCGTCGACTCGCCGTCGCTCTTCCTGTGGGCCACGCTGCTGGTGCTGGCGTTCGGCAGCCTGCTGCTGATCGCGGACCGCTCGGTCGAGCCCGGCGGCGTGTTCGTGTCGCAGGCGGCGATCCGGCCGGGCACGATCCAGGACCGCGCCCAGGCCACCAAGGCCGGGATGCAGACCGAGGTCTTCCCGCTCGTGCTGTTCGCGCTCGGCGGCATGATGACCTTCGTCGCGTCGAACGACCTGCTGACGATGTTCATCGCGCTGGAGGTCATGTCGCTGCCGCTGTACCTGCTGTGCGGCCTGGCCCGCCGGCGGCGCCTGCTCTCGCAGGAGGCGGCGGTCAAGTACTTCCTGCTCGGCGCGTTCGCGTCGGCGTTCTTCCTCTACGGCATCGCGCTGCTGTACGGCTTCGCCGGCTCGGTGAAGCTGTCGGCCATCGCCTCCGCCGCCGCGGGCACGGACCGCTCGGACACGCTGCTGTTCGCGGGCTTCGGCCTGCTGGTGGTGGGTCTGCTGTTCAAGGCCGCGGTCGGCCCGTTCCACGCGTGGACCCCGGACGTGTACCAGGGCGCTCCCACGCCGGTGACGGCGTTCATGGCGGCGTGCACCAAGGTCGCGGCGTTCGGCGGCATCCTGCGCGTGCTCACCGTGGCGTTCCAGAACACCCAGTGGGAGTGGCGGGGCGTGCTGTACGGCGTCGCCGTCGTCTCGATGGTGATCGGCGCGGTGCTCGGCCTCACGCAGACCGACGTGAAGCGCATGATCGCGTACTCCTCCGTGGCGCACGCGGGCTTCCTGCTGATCGGCTCGATCGCCCTGACGCCGGAGGGCGGGTCGCCGGGCGTCAGCGCCACGATGTTCTACCTGCTGGTGTACGGCTTCACGACGATCGCGGCGTTCGGCATCGTCTCGCTGGTGCGCAACTCCGACGGCGAGGCGACGCACCTGTCGCAGTGGGCGGGCCTCGCGAAGCGGTCGCCGCTGGTGGCGGGCATCTTCACGTTCCTGCTGCTGGCACTGGCCGGCATCCCGCTGACGTCCGGTTTCATCGGCAAGTTCGTCGTGTTCAGCGCGGCGATCGAGGCAGGCCTCACGCCGCTCGTGGTGATCGCGCTGGTGGCCTCGGCCGTCGCGGCGTTCTTCTACCTGCGGGTGATCGTGCTGATGTACTTCAGCGAGCCCGCGCCGGACGGTCCGACCGTCACGGTGCCGGGGGCGTTCACCACGGTCGCGATCACGTTGGGTGCGGTGGTCACCCTGGTGTTGGGTCTGTACCCCACGTTGGTGCTCGAATGGGCGGGTACCGGCACCTTCCTCAGCTAGGTGTACGTAGGCTGCTGATGTGACCAGTAGCGAGCATGAGGGACCGGGGTTCGCGTTGGTGGACCCCGTGCTCACCGAGGTAGTCCAGAACGGCCTGGCCGAGGTGGAGCAGCTCCTGCACGACGTCGTGCAGAGCGAGTTCCACCCGGTCACGGAAACCTCGCTTCACCTTGTGGAGGCGGGCGGGAAGCGGATCCGCCCGCTCTTCACACTGCTGGCTTCCCAGTTCGGCGCCGACTACGACCGCGAGAAGGTCGTCAAGGCGGCCGCTGTGGTCGAACTCACGCACCTCGCGACGCTCTACCACGACGACGTGATGGACGAGGCGACCACGCGGCGCGGCGCGGTGTCCGCGAACGCCAAGTGGGACAACAGCATCGCGATCCTGACGGGCGACTTCCTGTTCGCCCACGCCTCCCGCTTGACCGCCGACCTGGGCACGGACGCGGCGCGGATCATCGCGGAGACGTTCTCGATCCTCGTCACCGGCCAGATGCGCGAGACCGTCGGCCCGAAGCCCGGCGAGGACCCGGTCGCGCACTACCTCCAGGTGATCGGCGAGAAGACCGGTGTGCTGATCGCCACCGCGGCCCTCTTCGGCGGCATGTTCTCCGACGCGACCGACGAGCAGACCGACGCCCTGCGCCGGTACGCGGAGGTCATCGGGGCGGCGTTCCAGATCGCCGACGACGTCATCGACATCGCCTCCCCGTCGGTCGAGTCCGGCAAGACGCCCGGCACCGACCTGCGCGAGGGCGTGCGGACGTTGCCGATGCTCTACGCGCTGGCCGACCCCGCCGAGACGCGGCTGGCCGAGCTGCTGGCCGGGCCGATCACCGAGGACGCCCTCGTCGACGAGGCGCTGGCGCTGCTGCGCGAGTCCTCCGGCATGGACCGGGCGCGCGAGACCCTCGACGAGTACGCCGACCGGGCCCGCACGGAGCTGGGCAAGCTGCCGCCGTGCGCCGCGCGCGACGCCCTTGAAGAGCTCGCCACCTACGTGGTCGCCCGCACGCGCTGATCCCTCGTCACGCGGGGGCCCCGCGTTCCCTTCAAGCGGGCTGCTCGACCGGCGCGAGCAGTTGCTTGCGCCGGTTCCGCACGGCGTCGGCCGTGAAGATCGCGAGGGCCACCCACACCAGCACGAACCCGGCCCAGCGGCTGGGCGGCATCGGTTCGCGCACCACGAACACGCCCCACGCGAACTGCAGGATCGGCGCCAGGTACTGCAGCATCCCCATGGTGGTCAGCGGGATCAGCCGCGCGCCCAGGCCGAACAGCAGCAGCGGGATCACCGTGACGATGCCGGTGCTCAGCAGCAGGAGCGCGTGGCCGGTGCCCTCGGTGGTGAAGGTGTTCGCGCCGCCGAGCACGAGCAGGTAGCCGAGCGCGATCGGGAAGATCACCGCGCTCTCCGCGGCCAGGCTCGACGTGGCGTCGAGCGGCACCTTCTTCTTCAGCAGCCCGTAGACGCCGAACGAGCAGGCCAGGACCAGCGAGATCACCGGCAGCGTGCCGTAGTCGACCGTGAGCACGATCACTGCGACGACGAGCACACCGATCGCGGCGAACTGCGCCGCCCGCAGCCTCTCCTTCAGCACCACCATGCCGAGGGCCACGCTGACCAGCGGCGTGATGAAGTAGCCGAGCGCCGACTCCACCACGTGGTGGGTGTTGACGGCGTAGATGTAGACGCCCCAGTTCACCGTGATGAGCACCGCGGCCGCCGTGACGATCAGCCAGCCCCTGCCGGACAGTTCGACCAGCGGGCGCCACTTGCGCAGCACCGCCAGCAGCACCCCCATCGTGACGAAAGACCAGACGATGCGGTGTGCCAGCACCTCCACGGGTGCGGCCGGCACGAGCAGTGGCCAGTACGCGGGGAACAGTCCCCAAAGGACGTAGGCGGTCGCGCCGTAGGTGATCCCTCGCCCCTGGGTGTGAACTTCTGCCGAAGTGAGGTTCGGACTCGTCAGGGGAGGCACAGAATCTCACTCTACGCCGCAGGTTCCGGCGCTTGTTTGCGCTGAACGGCGTAGTGGCGCAGCATCATCAACGGCACTGTAGTTTGACTACGCTCACCCTTCCGAGTGAGTGGGTCGGCGCGTGGTCTTAGAAGGGGCTTACCCGTGAATGTCTTCGGGCAGGTCTGGTTGTGGAGTCTGCTGGCGTTCGTCGCGGGGGTGTTGCTCACCTGGCTCGTGATGGTCAGGCCCGCACGGAAGCAGGTCGCGGAACTCGAAGATCGACTTCTTGAGGAGAGGTCGCGGAACACCGCCGCGCCGGTCGCCTCCGCTCCCGTCGACGACTTCGTGGTCGACGAGTGGGAGAGCGGCCCGCAGCGCCCGCTCCGCGACGACATCCTCGCACCCGTCCCGGCACCGGCCCCCTACGCGGAGCCGCCTGCCTACTTCGGTGCGCCCGTGCCGGCGCCCGTCGCGGTGCCGGAGCCGGTCGTCGCCGAACCCGAGCCCGAACCGGAGCCGCAGCCCGAACCGCAGCCCGAACCGCAGCCGGAGCCGGAGCCCGCGCCGGTCGTCGAGGTGCCACGCGCGCCGCTGATGTCGCCGGAGGAGGCGCAGCGCCGGTTCGAGGAGCAGCTCGCCGAGCAGAAGGCCTTCGCCGACGCCGCGGAGGAGGACGACCGGCCGCGTTCGTTGTTCGAGCGCCTCAGCCCGGAGTCCGTGCCGGAGGAGACCCCGGCCGAGATGACGACCGTGCTGCCGCGGTCCGGTCTGGAGGCCGCCGACTTCGACGAGGAGCCGGAGCTCCCCGCCGAGCAGACCTCGTTCGTGCCGGCCTACGAGCCGACCGCGGAACCCGGCGCACCCGTCGCGAAGCCGACCGCGGGCCCCGAGGTCGACGGCCCGGCCGACGACTTCATCTACCAGCCGCGCGAGGTGTGGGCCGAGCAGGAGCAGGAGGTGTTCCTCGACGAGGCCGACGAGCAGGAGGACGAGCCCCAGGGCACCCGCTCCGAGCAGACGACCTACATCGCCGTCGAGGAGAGCGCCTGGCCCGCCAACGACCTCACCGGCGAGTACCCCGGCCTGCGCGACGAGCTCACCGGCCGCCTCGACCCCGAGCCCGAGTCGGCCGCCGAGCTGACCGGCGTGCTGGGCGAGCCCATCGACCTCGACGCCCCGCACGTGCGCAACGGCGTCTTCACCGAGCCGCAGCCGGACGCCGAGCCCGCGCAGGACCCCGAGTCCGGGTACGACGAGCCGGCGTACGACACGCAGGTGCACGCGGCCGTGCCCGCGTTCGAGGAGCCCGAGCCCTCCTACGCTCACGACGAGCCCTCGTACGCCCAGGACAAGCCCTCGTACGTGACGCCCGCCCAGGACGAGCCCGTGTACGGCACGCCTGCCTACGACGAGCCCGCGTACGGCACTCCCGCCCAGGACGAGCCCGCCCGCCAGTCGCCCGCGGCGCACTCCCAGCCGTTCACCAGCCCCGGCGCGGCCCCGGCCACGGCGTTCTCCGCGTTCGGCGACAACACCGACCCGGTCGAGCCGCAGGAACGCCAGCCCCGCGGCATGGGCGCCGCCTTCAACCACCCGCCGGAGACCCCCGAGGAGGCGGCACCCCCGGCGGCCCGCCCCGAACCGGTCGCGGAACGCCCGCGCTCGCTGTTCGAGCCCCTCCTGGACGCCGACGAGCCGCTGCCGGCCACCGGCCAGACCCGTTCGCTGCCGGACACGAGCGACGACCAGCCGTTCGTGCCGAAGTTCGTGCCCTCCGACGAACCCCTGCTCGCCGCCCCGCCGGAGCCGGAGCCGGAACCGGAGCTCGACCTCCCGCAGCGCGTGACCGAGGCCGGCCTGCCCATCCGCGAGGCCCGCAAGACCACGAAGCAGCGCCAGCAGAGCTTCCCGGCCTTCCAGGCGTTCGAGGCCCCCAAGCAGGAGGCCCCGAAGCCGGCGGCGGCCCTGCCCCAGCGCCCCCGCCCGGTCGGCTTCTCGCCGTCCACCGGCGGTCGCCCCAACGGCACGGCAGCCCCCGGCTCCTCCCGCTTCCAGCAGCCGGAGGGCTTCAACCCGCGTTCCCCGTTCGGCCCCGGCTCTGTCCTGCCCAGGTCCGACGGCCACGCCCCGGCGGAGGACTTCGCGGTGAAGGCCACCCTGACCGGCCGCCGCTACTACACGGAGGGCTCGGCGAACTTCGGCGAGACCCGCGCCGACGTGTGGTTCCGCACCGAGTCCGACGCCGAGAAGGCGGGCTTCCGCCCGGCGCCCTGAGCCGCCGCACCTGAGGTGTTGAACGCCGAGAGGCCCCCACCGACTGCGGTGGGGGCCTCTGGCGTTGTCGCCGAGCCGTGGATCAGTCGCTGAGCACGGTCCACGTGTCCTTGCCGTGCAGCAGCTTCTCCAGGTCCGCGGCCTTCGCCTGCTTGGCCGCCGCCACCTGCGCCCGCGCACCGTCGTCGTACGTCGGACGGTCCGCACGCCGGAACACACCGGTCACCGTGTGCGTGAGGTCCTGCGTCGACAACCGCGACAGCGCGAACGACAGGTTCAGGTCCGACGCGTCGTGCACCACGACGTCCGAGGCGTCCACGTCGGCGGACTTCGCGACCGCCAGGCCGAAGCCGTCGCGGACCACGCAGTACTCGCCCTCGCGGCCGAACCGGATCGGCTCGCCGTCGACGACGTTGATGATCCGCCGCTGGGCCTCGTCGGCGTCCTTGAGGACGTCGAACGCGCCGTCGTTGAAGATCGGGCAGTTCTGGTAGATCTCCACGAGCGCCGAACCGCGGTGCTCGGCGGCCTGGCGCAGCACCGACGTGAGACCCGCCTTGTCGGAGTCGAGCGCGCGGCCCACGAAGGACGCCTCCGCGCCCAGTGCCAGCGACACCGGGTTGAACGGGTGGTCCAGCGAGCCGATCGGGGTCGACTTGGTGACCTTGCCCTCTTCTGACGTCGGCGAGTACTGGCCCTTCGTGAGGCCGTAGATCCGGTTGTTGAACAGCAGGATCTTGAGGTTCACGTTGCGGCGCAGCGTGTGGATCAGGTGGTTGCCGCCGATCGAGAGCGCGTCACCGTCACCGGTCACCACCCACACCGACAGGTCCGGCCGCGCCACGGCGAGACCCGTGGCGATGGCCGGCGCACGGCCGTGGATGGAGTGCATGCCGTAGGTGTTCATGTAGTACGGGAACCGGGACGAGCACCCGATGCCCGACACGAACACGATGTTCTCGCGCTTGAGACCGAGCGACGGCAGGAACGACTGCACGGTGTTGAGCACGATGTAGTCGCCGCAGCCGGGACACCAGCGGACCTCCTGGTCCGACTTGTAGTCCCTGGCCGTCTGCTTCTCGTCCGTCGTGGGAACTCCGGTCAGTCCCGGGATTCCGAGGTCGATCGCAGTCACGCCGACACCCCCTTGATCACGTCAGCGAGCACGTCCTGGAGCTCTTCCGCCTTGAACGGCAGACCCTGCACCTTCGTGTAGGACACCGCGTCCACGAGGTACTTGGCCCTCAACAGCAACGCGAGCTGGCCCAGGTTCATTTCCGGCACGACCACCCTGTCGTACCGGCCGAGCACCTCGCCCAGGTTCTTCGGGAACGGGTTGAGGTGCCGCAGGTGCGCGTGGGCGACCGGCAGGCCCAGCTTGCGGACGCGGCGTGCGGCCGCGCCGATCGGGCCGTAGGACGAACCCCAGCCGAGGACCAGCACGCGGGCCTCGCCGCTCGGGTCGTCCACCACGACGTCGGGGACCTCGATGCCGTCGATCTTCGCCTGGCGCAGGCGGACCATCCGGTCGTGGTTCTCCGGGTCGTAGGAGATGTTGCCGGTGACGTCCTGCTTCTCCAGACCGCCGATGCGGTGCTGCAGACCGGGGGTGCCGGGCACGGCCCACGGGCGGGCCAGCGTCTCCGGGTCGCGCGAGTACGGCTGGAAGTTCTCCGGGTCGGTCGCGAACTCGACGGTGAGGTCGGGCAGCGCGTCGACGTCGGGGATCAGCCACGGCTCGGAACCGTTCGCGACCGCGCCGTCGGACAGGAACAGCACCGGCGTGCGGTACTTGAGCGCGATGCGGCAGGCGTCCACCACCGCGTCGAAGCAGTCGGACGGCGACTGCGGCGCGACGATCGGCACCGGCGACTCGCCGTTGCGGCCGAACATCGCCTGCAGCAGGTCCGCCTGCTCGGTCTTCGTCGGCAGACCGGTGGACGGGCCACCGCGCTGCACGTCGATCACCAGGAGCGGCAGCTCCGTCATCACCGCGAGGCCGATGGTCTCGGACTTCAGCGCGATGCCGGGACCCGACGTCGACGTGACGCCGAGCGCACCGCCGTAGGACGCGCCGAGCGCGATGCCGATGCCGGCGATCTCGTCCTCGGCCTGCACGGTCGTGATGCCGAAGTTCTTGTGCTTCGACAGCTCGTGCAGGATGTCCGACGCGGGCGTGATCGGGTACGTGCCGAGCACGACGGGCAGCTTCGAGCGCTGCGCCGCCGCGACGATCCCGTACGCCGTCGCCGTGTTGCCGGTGATCTGGCGGTAGGTGCCGGTGTTGAGCTTCGCGGGCGCCACCTCGTAGGTGACGGCGAAGGCCTCGGTCGTCTCGCCGTAGTTCCAGCCCGCGCGGAACGCCAGGACGTTGGCCTCGGCGATGTCCGGCTTCTTCGCGAACTTCTCGCGCAGGAACCGTTCCGTGCCCTCGGTGGGCCGGTGGTACATCCACGAGAGCAGGCCGAGCGCGAACATGTTCTTCGCGCGTTCCGCGTCCTTCTTGCCCAGGCCGGTCTCTTCCAGAGCGCCGATGGTCAGCGTGGCCATCGCGATCTTGTGGACCTGGAACTTCTCCAGCGAGTCGTCCTCCAGCGGGTTCGAGTCGTACCCGACCTTGGTCAGGTTCCGCTTCGAGAACTCGTCGGTGTTGACGATCAGGATGCCGCCGTCGGGGAGGTCGACGACGTTCGCCTTGAGCGCGGCCGGGTTCATCGCCACGAGCACGTCGGGACGGTCACCCGGCGTCAGGATGTCGTAGTCGGCGAAGTGCAGCTGGAACGACGACACACCGGGCAGGGTGCCCTGTGGTGCGCGGATCTCGGCGGGGAAGTTGGGCTGCGTGGCGAGGTCGTTGCCGAATGCCGCCGCTTCCGACGTGAACCGGTCTCCGGTGAGCTGCATGCCGTCACCGGAGTCGCCGGCGAAGCGGATCACGACGCGATCCAGCTTGCGGGTCTCAGTGCTCATTCCTACGCCGATACCTCTCTCCAAGGGTGGCTGTGCCCCACCGCGAGGGTAGTCGCCAGGACCGCCTGCGAGACGGGCCGTGTACCACTAGGCGAGACGAACCGTCCCATCTGCCGCACCGGGTCCTCACTCAGACGGTAGGCACAGCACTACCAGCGGATACCTGAATGCGGCAGACGTCACCCTCGATACCTGTTACCCACGGTAACACCTAACGCCCGCTGATCCGAGCCTTCATCGCGGCAAGCCTGGCAGCGAACTCTGGAGTGTCGATCGAAACCACCTGTGGCCGCAGCTCCGTCTCGACCGCTTCGCCGTGGTCGTCGAGAACATCGGTCACCCGCATCGTGGCCTTGATGGTCCGGACGAGTTCAGCCGGTGCCTCCGCGGCCGCCCTCGCCAGTCCCCTCGCCGCCTCCACGGGGTTCTCCGCACGCTGGAGGGCCAACCCCGTCCTGACCGCCTCGTCGGCGTCGAGCACCTGCCCGAGCAACGTCATCGCGGTCGCGACCTGCGGCCCGACCTTGCGCTGCAACATCCACGTCATGCCGCCACCGGGGTGGATGCCGAGCTGCAGGAACCGCGCGTCGAACCGCGCCTTCGGTCCTGCCACCAGGACATCGCACGCGAGCGCGAGGTTGAGCCCGGCACCGACAGCGGCCCCGTTGACGGCGGCGATGGTGGGGATCCGTGCGTTCGCCACGGCGAGGAACCCGCGGTAGATCCGCCGCAGCCCCTCGTCCTTGGAGTTGCCGAGCTGCGTGAGGTCCGCACCGGCGCAGAACGCCGGCGGCGCCCCGGTGACGACCACCGCGTTGGCGCGCTCCTCGGCCTCGGCGACCTTCTCCGCGAGCTCCTCCGACAGGTCGATCGTCAACGCGTTGCGCCGCTCCGGGTCGTCGATCGTGATCACGGCGACGGAGTCGGCGCACTCCAGCAGAACCTGAGCCATGGCCCGGACTCTAGGGTGCCGGCGGCCGGTCCAGCAGCCGGGACAGCACCACCGTGGACACCGTCCGGTCGATGATCTCGACGGCCCTGAGCCGCTCCAGCGCCGTCTCCAGGTGGTGGATGTCCGCGGCCCGCAGGTGCACGATCGCGTCCGCCGCGCCGGACACCGTGTAGGCCGCGCTGACCTCGGCCATCGGCTCCAGCCGGTGCTGGATGTCGTGCGGCGCCACGTTCCCCCTGCAGTGCACCTCCACGAACGCCTCGGTGCCCCACCCGAGCGCCTCCGGGTCCACCACGGCCGTGAACCCGCGCAACACCCCGTTGTCCAGCAGTTTGTCCACCCGCCGCTTCACCGCGGGCGCGCTGAGCCCGACCTCCTTGCCGATCTCCGCGTAGCTGGACCGTGCGTTCGCCATCAGACACGAAATGATTCGCTGGTCAATGCTGTCCACACGCAACATTCTGCCCTAGTTCACGCAATATCGCGGCGTTGTTCGAGGGTCATCCTCACCTTTACATTTCGATCCATGACGGTATCCATCTCCGGGCCGGCCGAGCCGATCACGCTCGACATCGCCGCACCCCTCGCGCCGACGCGCACGCCGACCACCCGTCGGTACCTGATGTGCCCGCCGACGTACTTCACGGTGGAGTACGCGATCAACCCGTGGATGGACCCCACGCAGCCCACCAGCACCTCGCTGGCCGTGGAGCAGTGGACCGCGCTCAAGGAGACCTACGAACGCCTCGGCCACGAGGTGAACGTCATCGACCCGGTCCCCGGCCTCCCCGACATGGTCTTCTCCGCCAACAGCGGCACCGTCGTCGACGGCCGCGTCCTCGGCTCCCGCTTCCGCGCCCCGCAACGCGCGGCAGAAGCCGACCACTTCCGCCGCTGGTTCCTCGCCTCCGGCTACAACTCCGTCGTCATGCCCACCGCCGTGAACGAGGCGGAGGGCGACTTCACCTGGACCGGCACCCTGCTGCTGGCCGGCACGGGCTTCCGCACCGACCCCCACGCCCACGGCGAGGCCCAGGAGGTCCTCGGCGTCCCCGTGGTGTCCCTGCAGCTGGTCGACCCGCGCTTCTACCACCTCGACGTGGCCCTGTTCATGCTCGACGACCAGTCCCCGACCCCCCTGGTCGCCTACTACCCGGAAGCCTTCTCGCCCGGCTCACAGGCGGTGCTGCGCCGCCTGTTCCCGGACGCGGTGATCGCCAACGACGCCGACGCGGTCTGCCTGGGCCTGAACGCGGTGTCCGACGGCAAGCACGTCGTGATGCCCGTCGAGGCAACGCACCTGGCGGAGCAGGTGGCCCTGCGCGGGTTCGAGCCCGTGTTCGTGGACATCTCGGAGCTGCGCAAGTCCGGTGGTGGGCCGAAGTGCTGCACGATGGAACTGCGCGGCTAGACCTCGCCCACGCAGTGCCGTTCCGCTGTTCCTGCGTGAAGGCCTGATAGGCCGGTTGACCTGCTCCGATGCTGCCAACGACGTCAGTGTCGGCAGGTCACCGTCTGTCGCTGGCTGCGGCCTTCTGCGGCTGTCTCTGGAACATGTGTGGAACAAGAAGAGCCCCCGGCGAGACCATCGCCGGGGGCTCGTCCGTTACGCCTGCCTAACCGCCGTAGCTGCACTAACCGCGGGTTAGGGATTGCAAGTGATCACTAGGGTGACCAAGGTTCGTCGAGGAGTTCGGCCGTCCGAGGTATGGCATGTGAGCGCGGCGGATGTGGGGGCGTAGGTGCCCGGAAGATGCGGTCAGCCTCGGTCTCTCCAGGCCGTAGCGACACGATCGTGTGGCGTTGCACCTGGTAGGAGTTGCGGCCACGCCTGAACTCGAACGCGTCGCTCGGCACATGTCGAGTGGAAGTCTTGATCAACCCCAGCTCGGTGAGCTTGCGGGCACCCTTGAGACGGGTGTCCTCGGAGAGCCCGTACCGGTCTTCGGCCATCGTGGGACTGATCCACACCCAAGGCGTCGGTGTCTCCTTGATCGCCTTGCCGCTCTCTAGCCAAAGCACGAGCAGCATGACCACAGCCGGGCCGTGGTCGAGTGCGGCGATCCATCCGTTGGTCCACAGCTGACTAGGGATCTGGAAGTAGCGGTGGTGTGCTGCTTGAGCTGGCTTGGAGCGCAGGCGAGTGTAGGCCGAGCCTGGAAGCTCGTAGCGTTCGCCGCTGCCTGCATCGTTCATCAGGTGGATCACAGCATCCCGACCGGGAGAGCTTTCCAACTGGATGAGTCCGTGATGGTCGAGCCAGCCAAGTGCGTTGCGGATCCTCCTGGCGCCCGCAGTCTCCGGATCGACCAAGCCCAGTAGTGCTGCCCATGATCGGAGCGGGTAGGTCAGGGTGGGGTCGTCGCGTACGGCCCACAGCAGCGAAAGCATCAGTCGAAGCCTGACGTCTCCGCCCGTGATCCCGCGGCCGCCGGTCGCACCGCGCAGCAACGCGACGGCCCGCGGAAGCGGATCGGACGGCTTCTCACGTTCGACAAACCCGTACCGGACTGGGGCGTTGCGCTTGGCCTGGCGCGCAAACCTTTGGGCGATCTCCATTGCGTCGGGTGAGGTCGACGCTGAAGCCGCAGGTAGAGGCTCCATGTGACCTCCTTCAGTGCTAAGAGATAAATCTGAGCTTGAGCTACACTTTGCCCAGATGCTTGGTCGCTACTATAACGTAGTGCCTGCTGGCTCGGTGGGTTGGTTCAAGATCCAGACGAGGCCTGATCGCGGCTGACTCCCGCATAATCGGCAAGTTGGCCGGTATGAGCTCTGGTAAATCGGTAGGTTCATCGGTCAGTCACTATGCTACAGTTGGTATCAGCAGGTCGCGACCCGCTCATATCCGGCGAGTGACCTGCAGGCGGCCGACTGGACGTCCAATGCCCTCGTGGTCAGCGTGGTCAGCGCTACCGAGGAGTCATCGGCCAAGGTCGGCCGCCGCCGCTTGTGGGCCCCCGTGTCAATCTGGCGCGGGGGCCCTGCCTATGCCTGGACACGATCTTGCTGCCAGCGCGCCTGTCGGCACTTCAGTCGCGTGACCACTCCGGTTCCAGCGACGCGGTTACTCCTCACCACTCAGTATGGCGTCGATTTTCAGGTTCGACTTCTCTCGTTGCCCGTCCAGCACCTTCGCGTAGACCTTCAACAGGACGTCGACCGTGTGCCCTGCCCGCTCCGCAACTTCCGCCGGAGGCAGGCCAGCCGCGAGCCACGTCGAGACCGCCGCATGCCGGAGCGAGTACGGCGTGTCCGCCAACGGCGACTCGAACTGCTCCGGCGAGAGCGCGAGCTCACGAACGCGACCCCAAGCGTGGGTGTAGACCGTCGCGTTGACCGGTCCGCCGCTGACCATCCCGCGGAACAACCGTCCATCCGGCGTGGTCCCGAACGTCTCCAGATGCCACCGGAGGATCGCGACCAGCACAGGCGGAATCGGCACTGGTCGGACGGCGCCCTCAGCCTGCCGCTTGAGCGAGCGCGTTTCCCATAGCTCGCCGGAGTCGGTGTACCGCCCGTTCGCCCGCGAAGCCGACTTCTCCAGGATGAGTTCACCCCAGCCGGTCTCGGGGAGCTTGCAGTCAGCTTCCCTCAGCCGGTTGACCTCACACGGACGCAGAGCCGCGTAGTACATGGTCGCGAAGAACCCGTACAGGTAGTCGTACTGCCCGGTTGTGGTGCCCGCATAGGTCACAGCCGCGAGGCACTGGCGCCCTTGAGCAGGGTTCACCACCGATCGAGGGTCAACCTCGCTCGTTCCCCGCTGCACCGCAGACTTCATCCCTGTGACCGGGTTCGAATCGAGTTCGCCGACGTCGACCGCGAACCCGAGCAGATGATGAAGCACGCCTCGCCGGGTTCGTGTCGTCCACGCGGCTGCAATCCTGCCGTCGAGGTTTCGGCCGAGCGACCGCAGCAGCCGACCAGTTTCGATCTTGTCAGCCAGTTCGCGAACCAGACGAGAGTTGGTCTCGATCCAACCCGCCGCGTCCTGCTCCGCCGCCGTCAGTGACCGGTTCCGGGTGTTGTCAGGCAGGAGGTGTGTCGTCAACACCCGCCGGAGCACGCGAGCCGGAGGCGCACCCTTCTGTGACCCCACGAACGCGGCCACCGGGATGGCCAAGGTGTCGACGTAGCGCTTCCGGGTGTTGGGCGCCGCCTCCTCCCACGACTCACTTATGAACTCCTGTGCGAGCTTCAACAGCGACCGCGCGGACTGCTTCTTGACCTCCGACTCCGGCAACCCCGACGTGATGTCGAAGGCTTCGCCCTTCTTGACGAACTGCTTCAGGTCGGAGCGGCGATTGTCCGCGAGCGCCTTGGACTTGTACCACTCCGAATGCTGCTTTCCGGCCGTTGCCCAGCGGACCCCGTACGGCTTCGGGCGGACCTTCCCGTTGACGTCCGGCTTGAGGACCTTCAGCGCGTAGATGCTGACCTTGTATGTCAGGTTCACGCGGCATCACTCCGCAGGCCGAGCAGCCACGCGGCGAAGTCAGCGCCGGAGATACGCAACGCCCCGTTCCGCATCTTGTGCACGACAGGAGCGGCACCGGGGATCTGCCGCCACTTGTAGAAGGTGTCCTTCGAGATGCGCATTCGGGCGCAGAACTCGTCGGCCGTCATGAAGTCATCTGGATCAAGCAGCTCGGACATGGTGTTCCCCCTCCTGTTCGTACTTGCGCAGGCGTTGAGCTCGGACCCGTTCGGCGATGCCGGCCGCGAGTTCGCGTTCCGCGTCGTTGTCGTAGCCGGATCCGGCGTACTGCCAGTCGTTGACGACGACCACGGCCGCAGGGTCGAGTCCGAGGCGCTCGAACATTTCGAGCGTCCGGAACGTGCGGCGTTCTTCGCGGATGGCGCGGAACGTTGTGGAGTAGTGCTTGGACTTGGTGAGGAAGTGGCCGCGGAACCCGAGCATGTGTGCCCACTTGCGCAGGTTCAGTTCCTCGAAGTCGGCCAGGCCGCCGAGGTCCCAGGCCGTCTGCACCATCCGCCGGTGGTGCTCGGAGATCTGGAGGATGTCGATGTCCAGCTGGGAGCGGATTGGCCGGTCCGCCGTGTCCCTCGCGCCGGTGCCCTTGGTGGCGTATTTCGCGACGTAGCCCGCCAACCGGGCCTCACTGATCTCCCCGGACTCGTCTTCCACCTGGGAGCCGCGGATTCGCTTGGTGTCGACCTGTTCGCCCCACAGGAGGCGCAACGCCGAGCCGTCCGGCCGCGTTGTGTCGATCCGTACCGTCCGAGCCGCAGCTTTGATGCAGTCGCCGAGCAGTTCGGCCGTTGCCCAGGCCGGGGTGGGGTCGTGTGGCCCGTCTGGTCCGTCGATGCGCACGACGGCGTGGAAGTGGACCAATCCCCGCCGCTGATACTCAGCGACCTTGGCGTACGAGAGCCGGGCGTGGTGCTTGAACTCGGCGACCTTCAGGCCGGCCGCGCCAGCGAGCTTGCGGCGAAGCGCGATGGTGAACCGGTGCCACAGCTTGCCCGCGTGTGCCTGCCAGATCACCGCCCCCGCGTAGTCGTAGCTGCCGGGGTCGACAGCACCACCGGTACGGGGATCGTCGCCATGGTGCCATTCGCCGCAGCCCGTACAAGGCCGGACCTTGCCCGTCGTGGTGGTCGGGCGGTTGTGCACCAGGCCGAAAGACGGCGCGGTGAGCGTCGCGAACACCCGAGGCTTCTCGGAGACGTCCACGGGAACGCCCTTGCTTCCGCCAGCTAGGCCCGCGTGCATCAGGTGATAGGCGTCGGCCGCGTACCGGTCCGAGCAGGCCGGGCAGACCGACTCACGGCGGTTGCCGCACGGAACCATCACGTCCCCGCCGATGTGCTCGATCAGCCCGCCGTGGAGGTCTTGGAGCTGGAAGGCGCCTGACAACCGGATGGGCGCGGCACAGCCGCCAATCGCGGTCACCCGGTCTCGCCATGCCCGGAAGTCGACCGCCTTGACTCGTGCGGTGATGCGGTCTTCCAGAGTGAGCACGGTGACCCTCCTTTCGTTGCGGGAAAAGGAAAAGGCGGGGGCATGACCGGCGTTCTGGTCATGCCCCGCGTGGTTGAGATGGGTCAGGCTGCGAGTTGCGCAGCGAGCCGCGCGGCGTACTCCTCGGGCACGTTGAGCGCGTCTTGGATGTCTTGCGCGGTAAGCGCTCGACCTTCCGCATGCACCTCGTTCGCCTTGGCGTCCAGCGCACCTTGCAGATGTCCGGGAAGCCTCAGAGCGGTTCGAGCGGGTACCGCCTGAGCGACTGCGCTCGGAGTGTCAGATGCCGGCGCAGTAACGAGCTCAGCCGCCTTGTCACGAGCGGCGTTGCAGCGTGCCTGGATCACCGGCATGACTTCGGCGAGCAGGAACACCACGAGCGGGATCACGAGGTGCAGGAACACCATCCCGGCGTTGATCTGCCCGTCCGGAGGCCGCAGCGACGACCACACATTGGTGATCAGCGTTGCGCCGAGCAGCACCCGTTTGAGCCACTTGACCGGCCGGTCATCGACCGCCAGGCCGTGGGAGAGCATCTGCGCTTCCCACCGCAGGAGCGTGATCAGGATTCCGGCGAAGGCCGGTTCCACGAGCCACGCTCCCCACCACATCGGATCAGCAGGCCCGAGGTGCCCGGCGAGGAACGCTTGCACGCCGGTCGCGGTAAAGCCGAGACCGCAGGTCAGAAAACACCACATGGAGCGCGTCACCGACACCCGGAACCGGTTCGCCTGCACCGCCGCCAGCAACGGATTCGCGGTGAGCTGGTGGATGTCCTGCGCCTCATCGAGCTGGGCACGCAGACGCCGAACGGTCCGCGTCTCGCGCAGTACCTCGGATTCAGTTTCGTTGCCGTGATTGGACTTCTCGGACACGAGGCCACCTACTCCCCGTGCGCTGCCTTGAGGAGCAGGCACCCCAGCCACAGCAGCTCGACGGCGAGCACCAGGCACCCGACGAAGCCGAACAGCAGGTACATGCAGATCAGGGAAGTCACGACAGCGAACGCCATGTGCGCGATGCGGACGAAGCCGCGGAGGTTGACCGGGACGGCAAGTACGAGCTTCATCAGGCCACGTCCTTTGCGTTCCTGGCGAGGTGGTGGATTCGGCGCCGATCAGCCCCGGTGAGGCCGCCGACGACACCGGAGGCGTTGGCCCGGAACCGCGGACTGGTGGCTTCCCAGTCGAGTTGGTCCTGGCGGCACTCGGCGATGACCGTGCAGGACGCGCACACTTTCTTCGCAGCGGCGATCCGGCCGGCGGTGTCGAACAGGCTCGGGTCGGAGTCCGCACAGGCAGCCCGTTCACGCCAGGCGGGTGGTCCGTCAGTCGGGCCAAACAGAACCCGCATCAACACCCGGTAGCTGAAGGCTTCGGCGTCGCTGTTCTTCACGCCGCCACCGCCAGTCGAGCACCGGACACCCGCGCGGCCTGGACGACCTGGGCGACCTCATCGACCGTGACCTGTTCCGGCGTGCACACGGCCAGCCGGAAAGCCTGGGCGAGCACCACCCCCGAGCCGGACTTGACCTTGCCGCCCAGCTCGACCACCAAGGCCGAGGCAGCAAGACCGAGCGTCACACCGGAGGCAGTGCGCCCAGTCGCCGCGACCGAGAGGGTTTCCGCGGCCTGGAGTGTCCAGGTCAGCTCGACCCCGTGCAATGAGGCTGCCCAGACCAGCAGGCACGCGAGCCGATCGGGTGCGGTGCCGGAGGTGAATTCGGCGTGCACCGAGCCGGACGGCGTGGAGATGACCAGGCGGTCTGGCCGAGGCAGGCCGAGCGTGCGGATGTGGCCGCGGATCGAGCGGAGCAGGCCGTCAAGGCGGCGAGGTGCACTGTTTTCGGGCATGGCAAGGCCTCCACGATTAGTGGCGAAAGGTGTTGGGGTGAAGGAAGCTCAGGCGATCGAGCGAAGAGAGCCGGTCTGGTCGTCGCGGACGAACTCCACGAGTTCGCGGATGTTCTCGTCCGTCGTGTACGCCGCGCGGACTCGGCGGGGAACGCGTGAGCGCTCGTCGGTGCGGTAGCCGATGCCGGCCGTTTCAGGAATCGCGGGAATCTGGTCGGCGATCGCACCTCGTTCGCGAGCGCCCTCACCCAGCACCATGTCCGGGTGCGTCGGTGACGTGGTGCGCAGGCAGATGCGATTAGGGAACAGGTCCCGGATCGACAGCGTGTCCTTGTCCGGTTCTTGGATGTAGGCATCCGCGACGTGAAGGGTTGCGCGGCCCATCGAGGTGCCCCGAGCCAGCAAGCCCGTGATCTGCCGCGCGTACTCGGGCCTGTAGGCGACCAACGAGCCGATCTCGTCCACGATCAGCAGGTTGAGCGGGTACTCACGCGACGGCTGGACCGACCGCAGCCCTGCCCGCTGCATCCGTTTCTGGGTGCGCTCCATGTCGTCGACCCACATCTCGATCAGCTCCAGGCACTCGCCCGCGTCATCGGCGTAGCGGTTCTCCGTGATCGGCTTGATGGCCGCGAACTCCAGGTACTTCGGGTCGCAGACCCACAGGCGGACGATGCCGTCTCTGATCAGCGGAGCCATCGAGCGCAGCTTGGCGAACGCCAGCGAGTTCTTGCCTGAGCCCGTGCCACCTGCCGTGAGGGTGTGCGTGCCTTGGACGGGTTCGGTCCAGTCGCCGCCGTACTCGTCCTCACCCAGTAGCACCGCCCGCAGATCGACGTCCTCGGAGCGCTCTGGCATATCCGGCGCCGGAATGACTTCGGTGAACGGTTCGTCCCGCTGCACGACGAGCGCCACGTAACCCGGCTTCACCAGCTCGATAGCGACCCGTTCGGCTTCCATCGCATGCGCCAGCTCTTCGGCCTGCCGGGCGAAGTGCATCGGTGACTGACCCTTGGCCAGCTTCACCAACACGGTGTCGATCGACGGCGAGTACGAGCGGACCCGCACCACACGCGGGTAGTTCGTGATCTTCTTCCGGCGGTGCTCGGTTGTCAGCTTGTGCACGTCCATCAGGTCCCGCCAGCGCCCACCGACGTAGGCCCCGAACCACCGCCGCTGCCAGGCCCGCAGTGTGGGCGCGGCCAAGGTGTCGAACGAGTCCGGGTGACCCCGGTACCAAAGCCCGGTCGCACCAGCCGCGCCGCCGAGGACGTAGCCCGTGACGGTCGGGCCGAGCGTGCATGCACCGGCCGCGACGGCAGACGGGGCGAGCATCCATTCCGGGTTCCTGGCCAGCCACCGTGCCGCGCGGAACTCGGCGGCTACGACGCGCTTGCTTGCGTTCCACTTCCAACCCATTGCAGTACTCCTCAGGGAAGTGCGACGGCCGACCCTCGAACGTGTCGAAGATCGGCCGCCGCGTTGATCAGTGCGGATTCAGTTGTTGGGCAGTTGCCCGCGGGCGTAGGACGCCTCCGTGGTCAGCACGCTGACTGAGCGGACGAACCGGCGCCGCAGGTCCGTGAAGCCCTCACGGCGAACCGGGATTCCGTCCATTGCCGTGCGGAGTTGCTTCATCGCCTGGTCCAGGTTGGACACGGCGTTGTCGAGCTGGTGAGACATTGATCAGGCTCCCCACTCTTTGGCCTTCAAATTGATCTCGTGCCGCTTGGCTTGCTCCCGCAGCGCACTGAGGTCGTTCCGCGCGGTCCGCAGATAGCCCTTGAGTTCGTCGGGTGTCGCGACCTGCCAGCCACCGGCCTTGCCGGGCTTCTCGCTCATCCGGTTGATGAGCTTTTCCAGCGGCACCAACAGCTCCTCAACGAAGTCCATCGCGCCGACGAACGCGCCGTACTGCTGCTGTGCTCGCTCGTTCAACATCTCTTGGATCAACTAGCCACCCTCTCAGTCCTCAAGTCGCCGACGTAGATGAAGCGGTACAACGCTTGCTGCAACTCCAAGTGGTCACGCCAGCTCTCGCCGACGCCCGGAAAGCCGTGCTTCGTAAGGACTTCGCCAACCTCATGAACGAGGCCGAACGTGAAGCGCGGGTCATTGCCGTCCGGATCAGCAAGTTCGATCGGGTACGAGCGCTCATCCATGCTGAAATTCCTTTCGGGAGGCACGGCAAACCCAGGAACGAAGGCGTACCTGGATTCACCGAATCTCCCGGAGCACATGAAATGCTCCAGATTTAGGCATGGTTCGACTCACTGTGGAATTCTCAAAGAACAAAAATGAGTGCCCTGGCCCGACTCGAAGCGGGCTACCGGCCTACCGGGCAGGGCTTGCGGGGCTAAGCCGCGGGAGCGGACACGATGCGTGCCGCAGGGGTGAGGCCGTCTGCCTTGAACCACAGGCCGGAGGCGGTGATCTTGCCGTCCTCCCCGCGCATCTCGTAGGTGTTGATCACGGGGTTGATCAGCTCGACGTAGTCGCCTTCCTCGAACCCCGCACCGGGGTCGCCGGGAAGGTTGACGCGGATCTCCTCGCCCTTCGTCTTGCGGCGGCCTTCAGCCGGACGGGCCTTGGCGAACAGCACCACGACGAACTGCTCTTCGTTCGTGTTGCGATCGACCACGGGCACCAGCTGGCCGCCGTCGAGCTCGCGCATCTTCACGCAGGGCGCTTCGGTGATCAGGAGCTTGTAGTGGGACAGGATCACGGGGATGTCGTTCAGAGCCATGTCGTACCTCCAGTGACGAGCAACCGATACATACCAATATAGAGCAGTATGGATCAGCTGGCATAGTCCAATCGGGTGACCTATGTCAGTGAGGGTGATCAAAGTTAGTCTGATGTTCGTGAGTGACCAGCCAGGACTAGCCGCGTACCAGCGAGTCGTGGAAGCGGTGAAGAAAGACATCCGGTCCGGAGCCCTGAAAGTGGGCGCCCGTCTACCCGGTCACCGCAAACTCGCCGAGCAACACGGCGTCGCACTCGGGACCGCGCAGAAGGCTGTGCAGATCCTTGAGACCGAGGGCTGGGTGGTCTCGCAACCCGCCGTAGGCGTCTTCGTTCAAGAACCGCCGGCCGAGGATCGAAGCCCGGCCACGATCGAGACGGTCATCCGCCAGCTTGATCAATTGCAGGCGGCGGTCTTGCATCTGACTGAGCGTGTCGAGCAGCTCGAAGCCGCCGACGATCCTCGATCTGTTCCACCTTCTCAGTGACCCTCGTTATGGCGAACTGCAACTGACGCAGCCTGAGGCTGATGAATTCCAACTCATCCGGTGTTCCGTTCATGTAGACATAGAACGGCAGGTGAGGGGGTGCATTGCAGTGTGCTCAAGGGGGTGCATTGATGCACGGAAGGGGTGCACGGGAGGTGCACGGCGTGCAGACACGGTGATCATTTGACCGGCAACAGCGAACCGAACAAGCTCCTAGCTGCGGTGATGTCGGAAGCCGACATGAGCAACAAGGGGCTTGCCGCACGAGTGCGAGAACTTGCCCAACGAGACGGTCAGACCATCTCGGCCGATCACGTGTCCGTTCGTCGCTGGCTGGATGGAACGCGGCCAAAGGCTGCAACCCAGAACTACATCGCTCTTGCGCTAGGAGCCAAGCTCGGCCGGCGCGTCGACCTCGGGGAGATCGGCTTCAACGGCGGTCTTCAACCCGTCGGCCCCGATGCGACTGAGCACGGTGCGGAGTACCCGCCGAGTGCAGACGCTGCCGTTGACCTGATGAGCCAACTCACCGCGGCTGACCTCGAAGATCAGCCTGCTCTTGTGCGTTCCCAGTGGGCGCAGGAGGCGACGCCGAGCATCATCACCGGCTACCTGTTCGGCGACTCGCTGCACGTGGCGGAAGCAGGCGAGTTGCGTCGAGGCGGGGGAGCGGCGGCATCGGCGATCCGCGCGACGGCGGCCAACCTGATGGACCTCGACTTCAAGTACGGGGGCGGGCACGTCCGGAAGATGCTGCTCTTCTACTTCAAGACCGAGATCACCCCGCTTCTGCAGGGCGTGCACAGCGAGTCGGAGCGGCGCGACCTGTTCAGCGCAGCCGCGGAGGTGGCGCAGCTGCTCGGCTGGAGCGCCTACGATGCGGGCCGCCACGGAGCAGCACAGCGGTACTTCGTGCAGGGACTCCGTCTTGCCCGCGAGGCTCAAGATCCTGTCCTGGGCGGACGGTTGTTGGCGAACCTCAGTCACCAGGCGAACTACCTCGGACGCTTCAACGACGCCGTCCAGTTCGCGCGTGCAGCGCAGGGCTCGACCATCGCCAAGGCCACGCCGGCGGTTACGGCGATGTTCCTCGCGATGGAGGCCAGGGCGTTGGCCAGCAGCGGCCAGGCCCGAGAGTTCGCCCGCGTGATGCACGAGGCGGAGCGCTTCTTCAGCCAGCACGTCCCTGACGACGAGCCGCCGTGGATCAGCTACTTCAACGCCGAGGAACTCGCGGGGGAGGCCGCCCACGGCTTCCGCGACCTCAAGCAGTCGGAGAAGGCCCGGCTCTACGCCGCCCGAGCCATCGCCCCGGACGACACTCCACCCCGGACGCGAGCCTTCATCGGCATGGTCTCGGCCGCCGGGGCGCTCACGAACGGAGACCTGGAGGAAGCCGTTGACCTGGCGATCGACGCGGTAGACCTCGCTGGTCCGCTGCAATCGAGCAGATATGTGCGCTACCTGACCGACTTCCACGCGCAGCTTGCAGCGCTACACGCAAACGATCACCGCACGCGCCTGTTCGTCGAGCGGGTGATTCGGCACTATCCGGGCCTTGACCTCGGAACTGCCGCTCTGCTGACCAGAATCGCTTAGAAGGGCCGCCACGGTTCCGTTGTGCGGCCGGTCCGCATGGTCTGAATCCGTGTGGCGTACTCGGCAGCGACCTCTTCGGACTCGTCAACGTTCTGCATGATCCACGTGGTCATTTTGATCTCGTGTGTGGCCTGCAGGACTTCGAAGCCGTCCCACTGCGTCACGTCTCGGCCGTAGGCCTCGCAGAACTCGCCGTACTCGTCGGCTGTCCACCAGCCGGCAGACAGGTACTCAGTCGCAGTCATGGCCAGGTCCCACTCGGGCTGTCCCCACGAGAAGCGCTCGAAGTCGATCAGGAGCGCTGCACCATCACTGATCATCAGGTTCTGAACGTGTGCGTCCCCGTGAGTTGCAGTCGGCTCCAGCGGGAACATGAGCGCGTCGATCTTGTTCCGGAGTTCGGCGACCTTGTCGAGCAGGAAGCGCTTGTCGGCATCTGGCACGCAGGCGGATTCGATCCGAGGTGCGACGCGCTCAAGGATGTCCTGCTCAGGTAGTTCGAACGTCGTCGGTCGCGGCGTCTGGTGCAGCCTCCGCAGCAGTTGGCCGAGGGCGTCGACGTCACTGCGACCCCCGTTACGACCGTCGATGTAGCGCCAGAACGTCACTGGGTACCCGGAGACCGAGATCGGCTGATCGAGGTCGTACAGCCGCGCGGCGGGCAAGCCTTCCTTTGCGAGCCAACTCGCGACAGCCACTTCCTTGACCGCGTCGTCCCAGTGATCCTCGTTCCGGGCGATGCGCACCACCGCAGACGAATTCGGAAGATGGAACAAGGCGTTTTCGCCTAGCCGCATCAGGCGTGAGCCGGTCGAGTCGATTCCCGTCTGGGCGGAGACCTTCTTCAGCACGGCAGACACAAGACCAGAGCTGAAAGGCCCGTCCGGGATGTCTGCTTCAAGCACGTTGCGCACCTTGCCCACGCTAGAGGTCTGGTTCCTGCTCTTCCAGGCTCTTCCGAGTGCCCGCAGGGTTCAATGCCTGAACCTAACACCCGTTCGAGCGCTCAGCGTCGAGGGCTGTCTGGACGCTCGCACGACGCGGCCGTTATCGCTGTCACGTACTCCTCTGAGAGCAACTGGCTGAAGAGGTCTCTGGACTCAGAGAGGCTCAGCGCGACGTTTTCAAGGGTAGCCAGAACCTTCCGGCATCGTGACGTCGCCGCCTCGTCCTGAACGAAAACCCTTGCGAAATCGCAATCCACGACTGCTGTGTCGGGCATCTTCTCGTATTCGTAGAGGGTGAAGCCGGATGACGAGAACAGTTTCTCGTCCGCCGGAACAACGCGAAGTGCCCACGACAGACACCTGAGCAGCTCAAGTTGATCCATTCGCGCGCGGTCGTCTTCGAGCTGTGCTCTGACTGCGGTTTCGTTCACGTAGAACATGCAGTTCGGCCGCTTGGTCGCGCGCAGGATGCACCGGCGTTCTTGTTGGGACTGGACAGCTGTCTGGATCTGCTCGGCGGTTGCCCCGCACTGCTGTAGGACATGCTCCGTGTAGGCGTCCGTTCGGAAGAGGTCCGGGATCATCGTCCCGCCATAACCCGTGATGCCTGTTGCAGTTCGCTCAGCGAAGAGGATCGTCGTGACGTTCGTCGGCTGCTGGGCGAAATACGGCTCGAAGGCCTGCTGGTAGCGATCGATGAACTCGGCGATCCAGCGTCGGTCTTTGCCGCACGCAGTCAGGTACTGAGCAAGATCCACATCAGTCGGATGCACCTTTCCGCGCTCGATGTTTGACACCTTGCTGGGGTCCCAGTCGAGGGCCTTGGCGAACTCGGCCCCCTTGGCGAACCGCTCCCGCAGGGTTCGGAGTTCGTCGCCGAGCTCACGGCTCCGCGGGGTGAGTGGTTTCCGATCCATGCGCTCAGTTGCCTCCGTCTTTCATGATGCTGGCCGTCTCGGCTATCACCTCTATGGACTGCGCCGGACTGAGGGCAACCTGTTGCAGCGCTCTGAAGCTCTGGTTGACCAGTCGGCACACGGTCAAGTCTTCGATGTACCGCGCGTCGCCTTGGCCTTCCACGTACACCGTGTCTTCGTGTTGCGGGTGCGGGAAGGAGAGATGGAAGAATGAACTTTCTGGAACACCTTCGCCGTCTGTGACCTGAACCGTGAACGTCTCGATTTCAGAGAGTCGGATCAGCTGAAGAAGAGCGGAATTCGTAATCGTCGGGTTGCCGACCACTCGGCGAACCGCATGTGTGCTGACCAGGACGTTTACTCTGGGGCTGCGTCCTGTGGTTGAACCCAAGTTGTTCATCCAACGTGATTGCAGCTCCGCCGTGCGTTCTGGATACTCGGCCGGATAGGTAGGGCTTCCAAGGGCGGCGGCAGAGATTCTGTACTCCGGCGTCTGGAGGAAGCGCGGGATCATGTCCGCACCGAAAGCGGAGATCGTCACGGCCTCAAGGTAAGACTCGTCTGCGTCTCTGGTCGCATTCAGCTCCACCGCACCGTGCTGCACGTTCGTGCCTTGAGAGCATCTCCCCGCAGCCGCCTCAGCGCGCCTGACCAGCTGTTTCCAGACGTCATTCGGAAGGTCGTAGACGCGGCCCAGGAGCATAATGTCCAGTGGGTCGAACGGCTTCAAGGCGTTCTCGGTCAGGCTGAGCGTCGCTGCCGAGAACCCAGCCCGGTGGCACGCAGCAGCGAGACTCAGACCAGCCTCGCTCCGCCACCTGCGCAGTTCGCGGCCGATTGCCCTCTCCGCCATTGACGGCCGAAAGTTCTTCGTCACTGCGGCCCCACACCGTCAGTGATCCCGGAGCTGTCGACCGCCTGCGCGGTACGACCTCGTCTTTCGCCACGCTTGAGCAGCGATTCGCCGAGCGAGATGAGAATCTGGCCGAACTCGCGCTCGTTCTGGGGTGGCAGGGTCTCCATGACGATGTCGAACGCGACGCCAGGCATCAGCTCCGAGACCTTGCGGAGACCCGCGACCAGTTCGACATCATCGGACGACAACACGGTGAGCACTCCTCGACACGACAGCTGCAGGGCGCCTGACAGCAGCGACGCTAGATCGACTACTGATCAGTAATCCGAGCTGTCGGCTAGACCAAGCCGGGAGCGCTGCTGCTCAGAGAGGTGCGCCAACACGCGCAGCCAGCCGCGCAGCTTCCGTCGCGACCGAACGCCGAGCGTGCTGTACGAGCGTTCCCAGCACCTTGTGCGCGGCCGGCCGATGCTTCAGGTCCTCGGGTGCTTCACGCGCCGTGGCGGACAGCATGACCAACGCACTGCCGTAGTCACGGCGCTGCACCTGGCCCTTGGCCTGGTCGAGGAGAAACGCCACACGACGCTCGATCGAGGGGGAGCGGTCGTGGTCGATCCGTTCTGCCAACCGCAGCCCGTCCGCCGCCGCGCCAGCTTCTACCTCAACGCTGACCGCGTGCATCGCCACGTTCGTAGGCCCGAACACCGTCCAAAGCGTGTTGCGTTCGCCGGTCCGCTTGGCCAACGGCTCGACCGCACGCACGCGCTCTCTGGCCCTCCACGCGTCACCGCAGCGTGCTGCCGCAATAGACCCAACAAGGAGGAGCGCACCGCGGAGCGCCACGGCGTCCAGATCGTCCTCCATCTGCGGACCCAGCGCCTCCGCCCCGTGCATCGCGACGTCTTCCGCGCCCTCAGCCTCACCATCGGCAAGCAGGACCTGAGCCAAGTTCCATTGCGCCATCGCCAGCCGCAGCGGATCGTCCGCGTCCTCTCCGGCACGAATTGCCCGGTCCGCCGCGAGCATCGAAACGTCGACCCTGCCAAGCCTCTTGGCAACGCTCCGCAGCAGGGCGTAGAGATCAGCAGCGCAGCGCTGAACTTCCCGACGTTCAGCCGCGGACAGGCCCCCGCCATCACGCAATGCTTGCTCGGCCTCGATCACGAGCGCGGGGAGTTCCGGCGTGAGCTGGCTGTATCGCGTGGCTGACGTCTGCCAGGTCTCCCATGCGCTCAAAACGTTGCTGCGCAGGGCCTTCACGTCCACTACCGCGCCGCTAGTTGAGGTCAGCGGCCGGGTAAACGCCCTGTACAGGGCATCTCCCGCCGAGCCTGATCGGGTCGGCGTCTCACGCTTCGCTGCGGAGCTCAACAGCTCATCGGCTGACACGTTCAGCACGTCGGCCAGCTGCTTCAGCACCGTGACCGTGGGGAGCTTGAGGCCGCGTTCGATCTGATAGAGGTAGTCAGGCGTGATGCCGGCCAGCCCAGCAATCACGGTCTTGGACTTCCGCGAAGCGAGGCAGAACAGGCGCACGCGTTCGCCGATCGTGGCTGCAAGCTGCTCGTCCATTCCCACCTCTGCGAAGCGTTGACCTGCACTGATGCTACGCCCCAGCGCGAGACCCCAACCGGGTGACAGACTCGAAGCATGATCGCGCCGAACGAGCCGCGACGGCTCGTGCTCTGGGACATCGACCACACGTTGCTTCAGTCTCGTGGCATGGGGCGCGAGATGTACGAGCGAGCGGTCCCGATGGCGATCGGCCGACCTTTCCAGCAGCTTGCCGACGTGAACGGCAGGACCGAGCTGGACATCATCGCCGAGACTCTGAAGTTGCACGGGGTCGAGCCCACCAACGCGGCAATTGGCAAGTTGGTGAACGCACTCATCGACAGCTACGAGGCTGGCCGCGACGAATTCGCATCACGAGCCCGAGTGCTCCCTGGCGCACGTGAAGCCCTGGCGGCGCTGAAGTCTGAACCGGCTGTCCATCAAGGGGTGCTGACCGGCAATCTTCGGGCTGTCGCGCGTATCAAGCTGGTCGCGCTCGGGTTAGAACAATTTCTCGACCTGAAGACGAGTTCGTACGGCGATGACCACGCCGACCGCGCGGAACTGGTGGCAATCGCCAGGGATCGCGCCGCTCGGCAGCTCGGCGGACAGTTCGGCCCAGACGACACGGTGCTAATTGGGGACACTCAAAAGGATGTGGCCGCAGCATTAACTTCCGGCGTGCGAGTTATCGCAGTGGCGACCGGGCGAAGTAGTATTGAAGAGCTACGGGCAGCTGGAGCGGTTGATGTTCTCAAGAACCTAGAAGATACGGCTAGGGTGCGGGATCTGATCAGACGATAGGCTATTGCCTGAGTGTGTCTGTCCTTCAATTTGAGTGGAGGTGCCAGTCTTGTCGAACTGACTGTGGCTATCAAAATTCAAGCTGTTCTTGCACTGCCTCCGGTTCGACTGTTGTCGTCGAGCGATTTCGAACTTCCTCGACAGAGCCGGTGATTCCCTGAATGTGTGCGTTGTATATCCAATACATCATGCCATCGCGTTCTAGATCGCCAAATACTTGGATAGCGAGGTCTTCGTCGTGTGCGCGCACGGCTAGATGATACTGATCTGCATCGTCTAGCCTCACCCGGAATTTCCGCGCCGGAGATGTTAACGTCTCCAAACCGAAAACTCCAGGTCCTCCTGCATGCTTTTTGGTGAGCAGATGAACTCGGCCGATGATCGTTGTGGGTCTGGACGATTCTTCGCTAGCGGCAAGTTTACGCGAAACCCGTTCGAAGACATCAGTGTCGGCGCCTTTGAATTCAAAAGTGAATTTTGGATTTACTCCTTCGGGTGGGCTTGCGGGATCGTATTCGATCTCGATATCTCCGCCGCTTGAGTCTCTGGAAATGCTGGTCAACGCGGAGGAAAGTTCGTAAGAGAGGCCATTTTGTACTGCTGCATCGAACCCGCTGAGAGAGCCTGTGTTGTAGTAGTGTTCCAGCCCTTCAGCTGCGGCTTCCAGGGCGCCCACCACAGATCGAGTAATATTTCTCGCGGGAGTCGAATCGATCTCGGGTAGGCTTTGCTCGTGACTGCCTGTGCCGCTAAGCGCAATTGGGGTATTCGCTGGAGCGTAAGCAGTGACGACGTAGCTTCCTATAGCTGTCTGGCCCATAAGCACGCTGTCTAGGTACCTGCCAGCGAATTGCCCATGCCGATTACTGTACCGCCGCAGGCGCTCAATGTGAGACTTTGCGCCTGCAATCAATGCGGCTCTCGCTGCGCTGATTAGGTCCTCGCCCTGTCGCCATGGGATCAAGCCGGTCGGAGCCGAACTCTCCTTGCGAAAACGAAATGAATCCGTCAACTCATTCGTCAGTCGTGGAGCTAAGTCCACAGTCCACAAATCGCGAAACGTTGAGCTGCTAAGTTCAAGAATCGCTGCGCGCATGGAATCTTCGAAATCTGGCGCGGTCTTGTCCAGAGGAACAAGGAGAGACCAGCGTCTTCCCCAATCCTCGCCGTTTGCAGGAGGGGTAAGTCGCCTGTAAATTCCTGTTCGTCCGCCAGCTATCTTCCAGCCAAGATCTTCAAGGAGCAGAAGTAAACGATCCGGGTCGATCCGTTCAGGATGATCGGTGAAGGGATGACTCGAACCGTTCATGTCAGCTCCTCCTCTCTGTCCAGTCGGTTCAAGATCTCGGTAAGGGCGCTGGCGTCGAATACATTAGCCGTCGGTATGTGTACCGTAGGAGATTTTACTCCGTCTGCAGCAGTCTCGCCTTCCAGGCTACGCCAGTAGCAGCAGTACTGAAGTTCGAGGGACTCATGGCTTCCTTTGGTCCAGTCTGCTTGCACTGGCGTGGTGGCCATGACGATCAAGATCGCTTTGGGTCCCTTGCGGCGCATGGCGAGTTTCTCAAAGTACTCTCGCTTCTTAAGTTGATAAGAGAAGAAGTCTTTCTGTGGGTCAGGCCTTACCGTGGTGGTATTTTTGAGCTGGGCAAGGACGGTTACTTCTTCGGTGTTCTCTTCTGCGCCTGGACGGATGATCCGAATATCTGTTCCATAGAGATCTCTTTTGGTGACCTCAACGGTGCATCCAGCTGTAGCGGCCACGGCGAATACGTAGCCCTCCTGCAGCTGCTCCATGCACTCTGTGAACGATGACGCGATCACAGGGCGGATATTCACCTGGCGAGCCTTCTTTGGCTCCGTCAAGGCCACCTCCCCCATGTCCTGCGCTTGTTGCAGCGATCAAGCTAAGCGGCAAGCGTATTGGCCATACGGATGAGGTATCTAGATCCATAGGGGTATGCGTTACGGTCTAGCCATCACGGCTTGGCAACGACACGACAGGTGGACCGTTGTCAACTGCGGTGTTCAGAGTTTCTTCTCTTCATCAAGGCGGCCCCTGCGGGGCCGCTGGCCATTCGTGCTTCAGCCGTCGCGGAGTTCAGCCCTCGGCAGTCTTGTCTGGCGCCTCCAAGCGGGCCTGGCGGCCCGCGTCGGCGCCAGCGAGGCAACCGAGGGCTGTCCGCGCCGGCCGAGGGTATGGCCACCGTCCCCGCAGACGCCGCGACAGTCGAACGCAGTCGCCCCATAGGCACGACACGCCGGGGCGCAACCCGACTTTCGTAGGGTCTTGCTGTGGACAACTCGACGTCGTAGGTTGTGGATAACTCGGAACTACCTAGGTGTAGTTCCAGGTCGTAATGAGTGCAGGTTATCCACAGAACACAACATGTCGTATCCACAGCCTGCGGATCACGCTAGATCTTGTGCGAACGTGTGTTCGTGTCGAGTTGCATCCGCTCCGTAGGCGGTTCACACTCCTCCTCAGTAGACAGACGAACGTGCGCCATCGTGCGCAAGGAGTGAGGTGTGGGCCTCATGGGCTGGGGCCGAGGTTGTTCGATGCGGCGGCGCGGTACTGACCCGCTGGTTGCTTGAGCCGCATATGCGAAAGGCCCATGGCAGGAGCACTTGCCATGGAGGCAGGTGGCACCAGACACGGGCCCGGACTTCGCACCCCGACCCTAGCGCGATGAAGCGGCAAGCGCATAACCAGTGCTCGCGGCTGCTTCGAGTAGTCACGGTGTGCCTGCCTGTTACTGAACAGGAGAGATCTTTGAAGGCACAGAACGTGGACATCTCCACGTTGATGTTCACCGAGTACGTCGGCAGCCGAAACAGCCGGCGCATCGACATCGTCAAGGAACAGCGCAGTCTCCACGACGCAGAGGATGGCGTCTGCCGCGCGTTCTATCAGCGTATGAGGGACGCGATGCGTCGTGCGGCCAACTCGCCTTGCCCCGAGAACGAGCTGAACGCAGCAATCGCAAGGGCTAACCGCCGCGGGCAGGAGCGTGCGTTCACCGAGATCAAGACGGGCTTCCTGCCGTGGTTCTCTGGTCTCAAGGCCTCTGGCGTGCGGACCAAGCTGTCCGTGTTGACCGTTGGCGAGTTGGACCTGAAGGTGCAGCCGCACCTGGGGTTGCGTCTGCCTGACGGATCGACGTGGGCGGTGTTGGCCTACCTCAAGGAACCGGTGTTGCAGCTCGACGCTGCCAACATCGCTTTGAGGATCTTGCAGCGGACCGTGGACGAGACCTTGCCTGGAGCGGTTCCTGTAGTTCTGGACGCTCGCCGCGGAAAGCCGTACTTCGAACCGAAGCGCGGCAAGCTCGACCGCCTCGATCCACTGATCGCTGCGGAGGCAGCCGGCTACGTCGTGCATTGGCGGATGGCCGCGTGACCGAGTAGCGGGCGCCGCTGTTTGTCGACGGCGGCCCTTGAGTTGGGACGAGCGCCGTGTCCAAGCTTTCACCAAGCTGGGCACGGCGCTCGGCTGCCGCGCCTATGGACAGCTCAACGCCTTGACGGCGTCGACCAGCCCACAGGCTTGCCCTCGAAGCGTGTTCAACGACTGCCACTCGGTACGCCAGATATCCGCTTCGCTGCGCCGGTCGGCCGGACGCCGGCCTTTGGAACACGTGTGGAACGCCGGTCGGTGATCGAGTTTGGGGTGAGCCTCCGTCGCAGGTCAGCCTGGCATCAGTCGAGCTGGGGTAACTCCGCACGATGGAACTGCGCGGCTGACCTCACCCACGCGACCATCACGATCTGCGCTGGAAGGAGCTCCCGAACCGGGTCTTCGACCAGCGCAGATCCGTTTCCGGGCGAACTACTGCTCCGACACGGTGATCGACATCTCGGCACTATGGAGACCATGCCTGCCGATCCCAACAGCCCCACCACCGCACCGGTGGAGAACGACTACGACCTCTTCGCCGAGAACTACACGGCCGTGAACGAGACCAGCCTCCTCAACGCCCACTACACCCGGCCCGCGATCGTGAACCTGGCCGGCGACGTGACCGGCCGGCGGATCCTGGACGCCGGGTGCGGCTCCGGCCCCATCTCGAAGGTGCTGCGCGACAGGGGCGCCATGGTGGCCGGCTTCGACCGCAGCGCGAAGATGGTGGAGTTGGCGCGGCAGCGCCTCGGCGACGACGCGGACCTGCGGGTCGCCGACATCAGCCAGCCGCTGCCGTACCCCGACGGCGCGTTCGACGACTGCGTCGCCGCGCTGGTCCTGCACTACCTGGAGGACTGGTCCGCACCGCTGGCCGAGCTGCGGCGGGTGTTGAAGCCCGGTGGGCGGCTGATCGTGGCCGTCAACCACCCCATCATGCTCAAGATCCTGGATCGCAAGACCGACTACTTCGCGACCACCAAGTGGACCGACGAGTACGACTTCAACAGCCAGAAGGCCACACTCACCTACTGGCACCGGCCGCTGCACGCCATGACCGACGCCTTCACCGCGGCGGGCTTCCGCACGGCCGTCATCAGCGAGCCGCCTCCGGCGCCGGAGGCCCATGAGCTGTTCCCCGACGAGATGGCGGAGTTCCCGGGCGGGGCCTTCCTGAGCTTCCTGTTCTTCGTCCTGGAAGCCGCCTGACCCGGAGCGGCGGAGCAGTGGATCTGCGCTGGTCGGACGACTTGGAGCAGGGTTCTCGCCAGCGCAGATCTGCTTTGTGCGGGCCTACGCGCCACGCAGCGGCGGGCGGGCCTCCTGGTGCGGCACCGGAGCGGTGTGCCGGGCGTTGATCGCCTGAGCCTCGGCGAGCTGGTCCTCCAGCGTCACGATGCGGCAGGCCGCGTCCAGGCCCGTGCCCTGGTCGACCAAGGCGCGGACGCGGGCGGCGAGGCGCAGTTGGTAGCGGCTGTACCGGCGGTGGCCGCCGGCCGAGCGCTGGGGCTCGATGAGCTTCGCCTCGTCCAGGCTGCGCAGGAAGTTCGCCGAGGTGTTCAGCAGCTCCGCGGCCCGGCCCATCGTGTAGGCGGGGTAGTGCTCGTCGTCGAACTTCTCGGCTGTCGTCTGCGGGTTCTCCGCAGTTGATTCATCTGTGCCAGGGGTCATCGCGCCTCCGCATCACGAGGGGCCCCGATGCCGTAGCACCGGGGCCCCAGGGTTGTTGGGTTTCACTTCCACCTAGCCGACCGTGAGATCGACTTGCTCTGTCCGCACGGCCCCTGTCAGAAGCGGGCACTGCGGGGATCGCGTGTGCGTAACCGAAGACCACCTTCCAATCTGATGGAACTGCGGTACCCGTCCGGCCGAGTTCAGCCGAAGGCGGGCGATCCGATGGGGTGCAACCCTTCCCTTCTCCTCTGATTACTGCTCTTTCACTCTCACGTGGCTGCCGGCACCGGACCTCATGCACATGCCGGTTTCGCTTTCGCCGACTGCCTTCTTGCACATCTCACGGGCAGTTCGTCATCTCCCGTGCCCTGGACCTCTTGTTCGACGAGGAGAATGCTACCCACATCGGACCGAGGATGTCTACCTCCGTCACCACAGATTTTCTCCCGCAGGCAACGTGCACCGTCGACCAGCCGCTCATCGCAGCCCTGCGAGCTCCTACCGCCTGTGGACAACCCTTCAACGGCGCGGGAAGGCCTTCAAAGGCCCATGGAGTTCGATCAACGCGACTACCCGCTCGTTAACGCTCCTGCAGCCCACCGTGTGGACGGTGCCGCTCAACGACCAACGGCCGTATGCGCACCCTTCGGCTCCATACGCTGGCCATCGCCCGGAGGTGCACGCCTAAAAAGAGGAACGGCTCCCTGGCCAGAGGGAGCCGTTCGATCACCTTCGCCGGGCTGAAACCACTCCACACGCGAAGGAGCTTGCGACAAGTGACGTTAGCCAGTCGGTCCGCCGCCCAGAACCACGCGGACGACGAACGGTCGGTCGCGCCTGCCGGCCAGCACGCCTGTTCCCGCCGAAGCGAAGGACCCGCCGAGAACCTCTGGTCCACGATCCGCCACCACACGTCCAGTTGGTCACTGCTGCTGCGCCTGCTCACGCTCGCGCTCGGCGTTGCCTTGTTGTTGGGCGCGGCCACCGCGCTGATGTGGCTCCTCGGCATGAGGGTCGGCATCGCGGGCTTCGAGGTGGCACCCGCGTCCTGAACCGGTGGCCCTCGTCAACGGTGCCGAGGGCCACCGAACGGCAGTAGCCTCCGGCGGGTGCCCACCGTTCTCGTCATCGGCTTCGACCCGCACACCATCCCCGGTTACGACCCGGACGCCGTCGCCGCGGCCATCGAGCAGGGCAGCAGGCTCGTGGCCGAGCTCGGTCTCGCCGAGGACCTCCACCTCGTCGACTTCGCCCAGCTCGGCGACGCCGCGCTGGCCGGGATCGCCGACCGGCTCAAGGTCAAGCGGTACGACTGCGTGGTCGTCGGTGGCGGCATCCGCAAGCAGCCGGAGTTGCTGGAGGTGTTCCAGCAGGTGGTGAACCTCGTGCACTGGCTCCAGCCGGACGCGGCCATCGCGTTCAACAGCGGGCCGAGCGACAGCGCGGACTGGGTGCTCAAGGCGCTGGAGCAGAGGCGCCAGAACAACCGGCCGTGAACCGCGGCGGCCACGCTTCCGTACCTCTCGTCAGAACTGTGTGCCAAGCGAGCACCGAGCCGGCAGACAGCTCCGCCGGTTCGTCAGGAGGCAACGATGAACACATCACGGAAGCATTCACAGCGGTGCTGACTGTGTGTTAGCAACGGATCGCCCAAGTCATCGGAAACGTGACGAGAGTCACCGAACGGGTGCCCAGGCTTGCCTGTGCTCGTGACGCGAGGTTACGTTCTCGCCCGCCGATAACGGTTTGGTCACTGGCAGGACACGGGAACCGCAGCTCGACGGGTTCCGCGGGTCCGCCCGGAATCCCCCGCCGGGAACGCCGGAGACCAAGCTCCCCGACGCAGGAGGCTCCCCCTTGGCCCGGCACAGCAAGGCCGCCGGCCGAACCGTGTACACGGTCGTGCCCAAAGCAGAAGTGAAGCCCGGTTCCCACCGCGCCGAGGACGACAAGGTCCCGCTCGCCCACCGCGTGAGCGCCATCGTCGTCGCGGCGGGTGTCGCCGCCGGCACGGCCGCCATCGCCAACGCGGCCACCAGTGGCTCCTCCACCGACCTCGCCGCGGGTGCGGCCGAGCTCGGGGCGGCTCCGCAGACGCAGCAGGCCTTGAAGACCGTGCACGACGTCAACCCCGGCGGTGAGGTCGGGCGCCTGCTGCAGTTCCAGCAGATGTACGCGATGCAGACGTTCGAGCAGGCGAGCAAGATCGCCAAGGACGCGCACGCGCAGCGGGTGGAGGCGGCTCGCGTCGAGGCGGAGCTCCAGGCCGAGATGCGCAAGCCGGCCAAGCAGCGCGAGGTCGAGGGCTGGATCAAGGAAGCCATCAAGGTCCTGCAGGCCAACGGCACCAACATCGACAACAGCAGCCTCGACGAGATCTACACGATCATCATGAAGGAGTCGAACGGCAACCCGAACGCCGTCAACAACTGGGACTCCAACGCGCTGCGCGGCACCCCGTCCAAGGGGCTCATGCAGTGCATCGACCCGACGTTCCGCGCGTACAAGCTGCCGGGGTACGACAACATCCTGGCGCCGGTCGACAACATCATCGCCGGTGTCCGCTACACCTACGCGCGCTACGGCGGCTTCCACAACCACCCGGGTCTGGTCAACATGAACCTGGGCGGCGGGTACCTGGGGTACTGAGAACGGTCGCCCCGGGGTGCGGGAACCCCATCGGCGGGCGATGCTGTCAACAGAGTTCACCCACAAGCATGGCGGCCCTAGCGGGCGCACGCCCGGTAGTGCTCCCATCGAAGCGATCCCCCGAACGCAGGGAGTGGCCGATGAACGAGCAACAGGCACCCGACACCGAGCTGGCGAAGATCCGCTCGGAGGCGACGAGCTGGCTGGCCAAGATGGCCAAGGCCCAGCACCGTCCCGAGGTCGAGCCCCGCAGGCCTGAGCACGACGCCATGACACCCGCGAAGACGCAGTAGCGCAGCACCCGCAGGACCCCGGGAGCGCCTCGGCTACGGCCGGGGCGCTTCTGCTGTGAAGGCCGCCCACAGCAGGTTGAGCGGGTGATCGGCCGGGTGCTTCGACAGTTCGTCCGTTCGGGCGAAAACGCCGACGAGCCGCTCCAGCGAGTCATCTGCGAGCTCGACGACCCGGAGGCCGCCTCCCTCCCGCAGCTCGTTGTTCGACGCCACCACGCCCAAACCGGACGTCACGATCATGGCTCCCTGGACGAGGTTCGAGCGCAGCAGCGAGATGCCGTACTGGATCTCGTCGATCTCCGCGGCGATGTCGATGCTCTGCCGGTAGTCGGGGCCGAACCAGCCGCGCAGGAACTCCGCGATCAACCCCGCTCCCGGCACCACCAGCGGCAGGGACCGCAGCTGCGGCACCCGCACCCGTTCGCCGACGACCGCGTCCGGCAGGTTCGTCAGCAGCGCCAGGCCGCCGCGCCGCCACTCGATCACGTCGAACTCCGGCCGCTCCCAGCCGGCGCCCGCCCGCGTCACGACGCTGCCGCACACCACGTCGACCTCGCGGGTCTCCAGCTTCGTCCAGATGTCCTTGGTGCGGATGTGCACGACCTTGAGGTCCACGTCGCGCTCGCGGAACTCGTCGGCGACGTGGTGCCACGCCTTCGCGAGCGTGTCCAGCATGTATCGCGTGGTGCCGACGGTGACGGTCGTCCCGAGCTTGCGGCGGCACTCGTGAATTCCGTCGAGCCAGTCCGCGAGCGTCTCCCGCGCCATTTCGACGAGCGACTCACCGGTGGGCGTGAACAGCACGTCCCTTCCGCGTCCCTGCTTCACCACCAGCGGTTCACCGCACAGTTCCCGGAAGTTCCTGTTCAACGTGTCCAGCTGCTTCTGCACGCTCGACTGCTCACGTCCCAGCGCCCGTGCCGCGCGCAGGGCCGACCGGGTCTCGTGCACCGTCAACAGCGTCCTGAGCTGGTCCATCGTGGTGTCCAGGAGAGCGCCGGGCATGTTCAGCAGACGGTGCAGCGAGGTGCTGGTGGGCAGCACCAACTGGGACGAGCCGGACATCGGAACCCTCTCTGGTGTTCTACCGATCAGTTGAACTGAACTTGACCGCAGTTCGCAGACAGATAATCTGCAGATTCTGCCGGTAAATCCCTGGACACTTATCTGGCGGTGTACAAAACTATCTGCGGCGACCACGCGTGGGAGCCGATTCCGGGGGGAATCATTGGGGGGTGGGGGTCCGCCAGGCGCAAGCCGGCGGGCCCCCAAGTATTACCCTCGCTGGTTGTGACGGCTTCCGCTCGCCTGGAATGGGGCACCACCTACCAGGTCACCGTGCTCGAACTCGGACTCGCCTGCTGCGGGGTAGAGGTGATGGCAGCGCTCGACCGCCTCCCCGGCCTCGGCGTGACGCCGGTCGACGGCGCGGGCGAGGCGCACGTGCTCGTCGTCTCCGGCACCGTCACGGACGTCATGTTGCCCGCTGTGCTCCGCAGTTACGAGGCCATGCCGGAACCCAGGTACGTGATCTCCGTGGGCGCCTGCAGCAACACCGGCGGCCCGTACTGGGACTCCTACAGCGTCACCAAGGGCATCGACCAGGCGTTGCCGGTCCACGTCGCCGTCCCCGGCTGCCCGCCACGCCCGGAGGCGCTGCTCGAAGGCCTCAGGGCGCTGCACCGGCTGGTGAACGCGTGACGACCACCCCCAAGACCGCGTTCGGGCAGACGGTCCACCACGTCGAGCTCGCCGACTGGCTCACCACCGCCACCGAACACCACGCCGCGGGCTTCGCGATGTTCGACTGGCTCGGCGTCGAGGACGCGGGCCGGCCCGGTGCCGTCGGCCGGCGCCACGCCGTGTTCCTGCACGTCATCGACCCGAGCACGCGCGAAGGCGTCATGCTGCGCACCGAGGTCGGCCAGGACGACCCGCTGCCGAGCGTCGCCCACCTCTGGCGCGGCGCCGAGTGGCACGAGCGCGAGGCCGCGGAGATGTTCGGCATCGCGCTCACCACGCCCGGCGACCGCCTGCTGCTGCCCGACAGCTTCCAGGGCCACCCGCTGCGCAAGGACTTCGTGCTGGCCTCCAGGGTCGTGCGCCCGTGGCCGGGCCGGCTGGAGCCGGGCGAGGACAACACCAGCGCGCCCAGCCGCCGCCGCACCGCACCGCCCGGAGTGCCGGACCCGTCGTGGGGCCCGCGCCGTGAAGAGGAGAGCACGCCATGACCGGGCCGGAGAACGGCAACAGCCTCCCGCCGCGCACGAGGGGCGTCATCGCGCTGCTGGAGGCCAACTGCACGGTCTGCATGATCTGCGCGCGCGAGTGCCCCGACTGGTGCATCCACATCACGTCGCACACCGAGGTCGAGCAGCAGGCCGGCAGCGCCCGCCCGCGCAGCCGCAACGTGCTCGACCGGTTCGCGATCGACTACGGCCAGTGCCTCTACTGCGGCATCTGCGTCGAGGTCTGCCCGTTCGACGCCCTGCACTGGGCACCGGAGTTCGGCTATCCGGGCACCGGGTCGCTCGACGGCGACGGCGCCGTGGCGGAGCTGGTGCACGAACGGGACGTGCTGGCCACGTGGGTCGACCAGGTGCCACCGCCGCCCGCGCTGGACCCGGCCGCGGAACCGGCGCCGGAGACGGCCACCGGAACCGGGAGGCGACCGGGTTCGTTGAGGGGTAGGACGTGAGGAACCCGGAGGCGCAACCGTGCACAAGCACATCAACGGGTTGAAGACGGCCTTGCTGCTCGGCGGGATGAGCGCGCTGATCATCGTGATCAGCAGCCTGTTCGGCCGCACGGCACTGGTCATCGGCCTGCTGCTGGCCTTGGGCGTGAACGCCTACGCGTACTTCAACTCGGACAAGCTCGCCCTGCGCGCGATGCGGGCCAGGCCCGTGTCGCAGGTGGAGCAGCCGGTCATGTTCGCGATCGTGCGCGAGCTGTCGCAGAAGGCCAAGCAGCCGATGCCGCGGCTCTACCTGAGCCCGACGGTGGCACCGAACGCGTTCGCGACCGGCCGCAACCCGCGCAACGCCGCCGTCTGCTGCACGACCGGCATCCTGGAGCTGCTCGACGAACGCGAGCTGCGCGCGGTGCTGGGCCACGAGCTCGCCCACGTGTACAACCGCGACATCCTGATCAGCTGCGTCGCCGGCGCGCTGGCGGGCGTGATCACCATGCTCGCGAACCTGGCCCTGTTCGCCGGGATCTTCGGCGGCGGCGACGGTGACGACGACGGCCCCGGCCCGCTCGGCCTGCTGCTGATCGCGCTGCTCGGCCCGGTCGCCGCGACCGTCGTGCAGCTGGCCGTGAGCCGGTCCCGCGAGTTCCAGGCCGACCAGTCCGGCGCGGAGCTCACCGGCGACCCGCTGGCACTGGCGAGCGCCCTGCGCAAGATCGATCTCGGGACGCGGGCGGCGCCGCTCGCGCCGGAGCCGGAGGTGGTGTCGCAGAGCCACCTGATGATCGCGAACCCCTTCCGGCCGGGGGAGCAGTTCGCGCGGTGGTTCTCGTCCCACCCGCCGATCGCCGACCGCGTCCGCAGGCTCGAGGAGATGGCGCGGCGCTAGCGCGAGGTCTGCGCCACGGCCATCAGGTACTCGCCGTAGCCCGACTTGCCGAGCTTCTCGCCGAGCGCGTAGCACTCCTGCGCGGAGATGAAGCCCATGCGCAGCGCGATCTCCTCGGGACACGCGATGCGCACGCCCGTGCGGTGCTCCAGCACCTGCACGAACTGCCCGGCCTCCAGCATCGAGTCGTGCGTGCCGGTGTCGAGCCACGCGAACCCGCGGCTGAGCTCCACCAGCTGCGCCCGCCCCTCGCGCAGGTAGCGCAGGTTGACGTCGGTGATCTCCAGCTCGCCCCGCGCCGACGGCTTGAGGTTCGCCGCGATGTCGAGCACACCGTTGTCGTAGAAGTAGAGCCCGGTGATCGCCCGGTTCGACTTCGGGTGCCGGGGCTTCTCCTCGATGGAGATGAGCCGCCCGAACGCGTCGACCTCGCCCACGCCGTACCGCTCGGGGTCCTTCACCTGGTACCCGAACAGCACACAGCCGTCCAAAGAGGACGCGTGCTGCTGCAGGGTGGTGGAGAAGCCCTGGCCGTAGAAGATGTTGTCGCCCAGCACCAGCGCCACGTCGTCGTTCCCGACGAAGTCCGCGCCGATGACGAACGCCTCGGCCAGCCCGTTCGGCGCCGCCTGCTCGGCGTACTCGAAGCGCATGCCCCACTGCGACCCGTCGCCCAGCAACCGCCGGAACAGCGGCAGGTCGACCGGCGTGGAGATGATCAGCACCTCCCGGATGCCGGCCAGCATCAGCACCGACAGCGGGTAGTAGATCATCGGCTTGTCGTAGACCGGCAGCAGCTGCTTCGAGACGGCCTGCGTGATCGGGTGCAGGCGCGTCCCGCTGCCACCGGCGAGGACGATGCCCTTCACCGGTAGTTGGTGAACTGGAGCGCGATGCCGAAGTCCGAGCCCTTCAACAGGGCGATGACGTCCTGCAGGTGGTCCTTCTTCTTGCCGGACACGCGCAGCTGGTCGCCCTGGATCTGCGCCTGCACGCCCTTGGGCGCCTCGTCGCGGATCTTCTTGGCGATCTCCTTGGCCTTCTCCGACGAGATGCCCTGCACGAGGTTCCCCGTGACCTTGAACACCTTCCCGGAGATCGCCGGCTCGCCCACCTCGAACGCCTTCATCGAGATGTTGCGCTTGACCAGCTTCTCCTGGAAGACGTCGATGGCCGCCTTGCAGCGCTCCTCGGTCTCGGAGGTGAAGGTGATCGCCTCCTCGCCGGCCCAGGCCACCGTGGTGCCGGTGCCCCGGAAGTCGAAGCGCGTGCTCAGCTCCTTGGCCGCCTGGTTGAGCGCGTTGTCGACCTCCTGCCGGTCCACCTTGCTCACCACGTCGAACGACGGGTCCGCCACGACTTCACTCCTCAACGATCTCGGGGTCTTCGTGCTGCACCGATGCTACTGGGGGACCCCGATTTGAGGCCGCCCGACGGGGTTATGTATTGTTCCCACCGCACCGTTACGACGGTGTGGGGCGGGTTGCCCGAGCGGCCAATGGGAGCGGACTGTAAATCCGTCGCGAAAGCTACAGAGGTTCGAATCCTCTACCCGCCACATCGGCGGAAAGGTCCCTGTGACCAGCGCAAGCTGGCCACAGGGACCTTTCTGTTGTGTCCGGCTGTGTCCGGTCGGTTCCGGCGTTCTCCGAGTGGCTGTACCGAGGACGTACCGAAGTTATGCGGCGGTCGGCCCGCCTAGCGCTGCCTGGACGCGCTGCCTCGCCGTCTCCTCTCCTCCGTCGATGCACTTGGCGTACGTCCGCAGTAAGACGTTCAGGCTGTGCCCTGCCCATGCGGCTACCCGGGGTGCCTCGACACCCGCGTTCAGCCACATGGACACACAGGCGTGACGCAGGTCATACGGCCTCTTGGCTAGCGGCGACGCAGCCACCGCAGGGGTGAACGCAGCTTCGCGTGCCAACGCCCATGTGCGGCCGTAGGTGGAGCTGCCGATGCGGCCACCGCGCTCAGCAACGAACAGACGGCCACCTGGCGCGGTGCCGAACTCATCGAGGTGCGCATGCAGGATGAGAGCCAGTTCGGGGGAGCAGGGCACCGGACGGCCCTCCGTGTCCTCACGGTGCTTCAGCCCGCGTTCCTCGTCGCGTTCTCCGCTGTCCGTCCACTGAGGGCCAACTTCCGGTGCGGCACCGTCGAGGTGGATCTCTCCCCACTCGCGCACTTCCCAGCGGCTAAGCGGCTCGTTCCACTCGCGCGGCGGTAGCGCTAAGTGGTCACGCCGGACGTTGCTCACCTCCTCCGGCCGCAGCCCAGCGAAGTACATGAGCGCGAAGAATGCGACGAGCTTTCGGCCAGTTCGTCCACTGTTCGGCACCTCGCGCAGAACCGTGCGGAACTGAATCGGGTTGGCAACCGAACGTCGGTCGACCTGGTGAACCACGGTCTTGCGCTTCTTCAACTTCACCTCGGTGAGCGGGTTGCCGGCAAGAGCCTTCCTTTCGACGGCATAGTCGAGCGCACTGCCGAACGTCGTGCGACGCAGCCGAATCGTGTCTGGCGCGGCGCGCTTGCCGTCGAGCTTCTTCTCATATTGCATGGTGACTTGCCGCAGAACCTCCGGCTTGGCGAGGTCAGAAACCAGTCTCGTGTTCCGCGAGAGCCAATCCAGCGCCATTGCGATGTCGCTCGGCTGCGTCACTGACCGCTGATTGGCGTTGAGCGCGACACGGAGCGCCCTGCGCAGCACCGAGTGTTCCGGCCTCCCCCGATCGGTCGTGAGCATTGCCTCCGTTATCGGGGCCAAAGCGTCGGCGATGGATTTGCGGTGAGTCGGCGCAGCGTCCGGCCATTTCATGTCGACGAACGAGCACACGAGTTCGAACCACGACATCGCGGTTGTGTCCTTGCGCAGCATTGAGACCGGTAGGCCGGTTTCCACGCAGAACGCTTCACCCTTGTTGGCGGCGGTCAGCAACTCGGCACGAACGCTGCTGGCGAGCGCGTCGGTCTTGAACGGCTTCTTGAACCGCTGGCCTGCCACCGACCACTGAACCCAATGCGTGGTCGTGCGCTTGCCCTTGTACACGTCGATCACGTAGATGCGTACGTCATAGCTTGTCGTCGTCATGCTGCCACCTCGCAAGAGCCGTACCAGGATTCGACGTCCGCGCGGTTGAACCGCAATTGGCCGTTCGGCAACTTGGCGTGGCGCGGCGCAAGACCCTTTGCTAGCCACTCGTAAAGGGTCGAGCGCGACACCTTGAATTCTTTGCAGAACTCGGTAACCGTCAGCAGTTCGCGTCGACTCATGGCTATTCCCCCTCCGAATTCACGGTCGCCTTCTCCGCGGGCAGGTAGCGCGCCCATGCGTCGCCCAACCCGTGAGCGCCGTCGATGACGTAGCCCTTGAACGTCTTGGCACCGTTCTTGAAAGCGGTGACTTTGACGCCGTAGGCGCTGAGTTCCGTGGCCAATTGGCGGGCGTTGATCGGCCTGCCATAGAAGTCGCCCCACGGCGCTTCTTCCATGCTGTGCAGGACAGCGAGGATTTCCACCGTGCTCATGCGGGTCACGCCGCGGTCGGCGAACACGGTGCGGAGGTCGGACAGCAGCCGGATTCGGTCGGATGTGGGGTTGGTTTGAGCGGCGGTGACGAAGTGCACGCATGCGGCACGTGCGGTCTTCGGCCAGTGCCCGCCGGCCATGTCCGCGATTGCGAGCAGCGGTTCCCAGATTTCGGCTGCGCGGTCGGTGACGCCTTCGGGCATGTCCGGGTAGGCGGCACCAACGCGTTCGCCGACGACCTCCATCCACGTCGCCAGAGCGTCACGGACCGGGGCGGACTGTTCCTCCACCTTTCGTTCGCGGAACGCCTCGACTCGTTCGTCGGGGCGTCGCCGGCGCATGTGGACGGTGATGGCGCGCGTGGTGATGGTGTCGGGCATGTTTCCTGCGATGCCTGCCAGTGCGGCGGGGGCGTAGACCGGGAACCGTTCGATCACCATGTTTCCGGCGTCGCCCTTACAGCGCGCCACGGTGGCGGAGCGCTTGTAACCAGCGTTGACCAGCGCGCGGAGGTCTTCGTTGCCGCCACCTTTGTTGTCGAAGATGGCGTCAACCTCGTCAAACAGGATGGTGATCGGTCCGGCGCCGACCATGCGGAACAACGCGGCCGGGGTGGCGGAGAACGTCATTTCCGGCGTGCGGACCAGGTGGCGGGCGACCTCCAGAACGCGGGTCTTGCCCGAGCCGGGTTCCGCGCTGGACAGCACGACGCGCGGGGTGATGTAGAAGTGTTCGGCGGCCCAGGTGTGGGCGTACCAGAGCGCGAGCATGGGCGCACAGTGCTCGTCGGGGAAGGCGTTGAACCGCGACAGGAACGCCTGCACCGCGTCCAGAACCTCAGCGCCGTTGTGGGTCGTGGTCATGCGGAGGTCTCCTGACTGTTCGTGTGCGCCGGGGACTTCATGCCGCGGTTCGGGTGTGGTGGGCGCCGGTGAGGATGAGTCGGCCGATGTGTTCGGCGACGTCGGGGACGACGGCGTTGCCGAGGGTTCGGCGGCGGTCCACTCCGGTGGGAACCCCATAAGCCACTCCGACAGGGCGGGGTTGACCGGTCCACGGCCTTCCCGGTTGCGCACTGCGTCGGCGAGGTTCCACCTGTGGCGTTTGCGGTCGAGCACTCCGCCCCGTTGCGAGTCGGAGGCCCGTGGCGTGGGCCAGTCCGAACAGCCGTCGCCGCACGTGTGGGGCACCCACTGCACAAGCGGTGGCCCACCCCACGCGGTGGTGGTAGCCGAGTCGGACAAGGTCGGCGTGGACGATGTCGAGTCCTCGGTGGAGCAGACCGGACACGTTCTCCCACACGACCCAGTCGGGCTGGAGGTTGTCGATGACGTCGGCCATTGCGGGCCAGAGCCATCGGGGGTCGTCGGGTCCGAGCTTGAGTCCGGCGGAGCTGGCCGGTTGGCAGGGGAAGCCGCCGATGACGGCGTGAACGGGGGGACGTGACCGGGAGTGCCACCAGTTGATGGTGGTGTGGACGTCGTCATGGCGGGGCACCTCCGGCCAGTGTCGTTCGAGGATCGAGCGGGCGTAGGGGTCGGCCTCGACCTGGCCGACCACGGTCATGCCGGCGCGTTCGAAGCCCAGTTCGAGGCCGCCGATGCCGGAGAACAGCGAGAGAACGTTCATGCCGCCACCCCTGATGGCTGGTCGGAGGCGAGGATCAGGCGGCCGATGTGTTCGGCGACTTGGGGAACGACGGCGTTGCCGAGTGCTCGGATTGGGTCTCGCACCAGGTGGGCGGGAATCCCATCAGCCAGGCGAGCCACGTCGGGTTCGGTCGGCCACCCAGGACGGTTGGAAGCTGGTCGGTCCGGCCGACGCCTTTCCAGTCCCTTGCCACGGGGGTGGGCCACAAGGAACACGCGCTGTCGTGGATGTGGTGCACCCAGCGAGCACGCTGAGAGCACACTCCATTCCGCATCGAACCCGAGGTCGGCCAAGTCTCCGAGGATGCGTCCGAAGGCATCCCAGTCGTGAAGGAGAGCTGCGACGTTCTCCACGAGGACGTAGCGGGGTCCCACCACCTCGACCACGTCGCGCATCCACGGCCACGCCCACCGTTCGTCGGCCGTCCCGAGCTGGAGTCCGGCGCGGGAGAAGGGCTGACAGGGGGGTCCTCCAGCCACAACGTCAACTGCTGGCCGGATTGCCCTGGTCCACCACTCGCTGGCGGTGCGGACGTCGTCATGGCGCGGAACCTCCGGGAAGTGCTGGGTCAAAATCTGTTGGCAGTACGGGTCGATCTCGACCTGGCCGACCACGGTCATGCCGGCGCGTTGCAAACCGAGTTCGAGGCCTCCGATGCCGGAGAACAGCGACAGGACGTTCATGCCGCGCCCCGATCGGTGAACAGCCCTGCCGTGCTGGCCGCGGCCTGTTCGGTCGGTGCGGTGCGGGGACGTGACGCGCCGGCGCGCAGCCCGTTGGCGATGGTGCGCAGCACTTCCTGCTCGGTGCACCCACACCGGTCCGTGACCATGTGCAGTGCCGCGTTGAACAACTCGGCCTCTGCTGTAGCCGAGGGGAGCAGTCCACCGGCTACGAGCTGCCCGAGGGCGACGGAGGCCACGAACAACGTCCGCGTGTGCGCCCCTGACTGCGCCGCTGCGACCCTGTTGCGCTCACCCTGGACCGCGGCCGAAACGTAGGCGGGCAACCGCTCAGAACGGCTCACGATGGGCGCTGTACGGGCCGCTGGAGGCCTGGGAGCGAGGCAGCGAACCAACCACACCGGAAGGGGCATGGGAGGCGCGTCCGTGATGAGCCGGTATCGCCCCTCCGGAGTGGTCGAACCGGGGCCGACGACGTAGCCGCCGTGCGCGCGAGTGTCGACTTTCCAGCCCAACCCGTTGCCGTGGTCGCCTTCGGTGTTGCGCAGCTCCACAGTGGATGGTGCCTGGAAGTAGAAGTGCGTTCCGCCGCGGGCGGTACCCACCGTCATGGTGTCCCAGGGAATGTCTTCGCCGGCATCCCTGCACAGGGACCGGAAGACGTCGTGGCCGTCGACGATCCCCGCCCGGTTCCAGCGTCGTGGAGGTACGTCGTCACGCGACTTGCGGGTGTCGAGGTCGATGACCACGAGGTTGCTCGGTCCGGTGGCGATGCCGATGTTGAACGGCGCGACCGACCAGCAGGCGGTGATCCGGTCGGGGTCGGTGGTGGCGCGCTGCTCCCACCCGAGGTGCCCGTTGCGGCACACCCCGGTACGTGGGCATGGGCGGCGGGGCGAGTTTCCGTGCAGGGCGGGCACCTTGGTGCCTGCTCGCAGCGGGAAGACGTGCATCCCCAGGCGGGCGTAGTGCAGCGCGTGCGTCAGCATGTTGGGCTCAGCCATGACAGGTCTCCGAGGTGTGAAGGAGAAGGCAGGGGAGCGGGGCGGTCACGTCCCCTGCCTGAGCTGGGTGAACGGATGTCACTTCATGCGCTTGCCGTTGATCCAGATGCCGTCTGGTCCGAAGTGGACGTCGCCGCTGATCGGCCCGTCGACCTGGACTCCGTGGTTGCCGCCGTGGGCGATGTTGGTCACGTCCCCGCCGTGAGCAGGGCGGGTGTGGTGGTCGACCGGGTGGCCGTTGATGCGGGTGATGCGGCCATCGACGACGTCGATCTGTGCTCCGCGGCCGGGGGTGGTGGGGATGTTGTGCCGGCGGATCAGCTCGTCTGCCTGCGCGCTGAGGTCGGCGGCCTGCGCACTTACGCGGCGCGCGTACTCCGTTGCCCGCTGGTAGTCGGACGCCCTGCTGTCGGCGCGCCGGCGGTTGTCCTTCGGGCTGTCACCGGTCTGGACGTTGGTGGGGCCGTGGAACGTGTACTGGCTGCGTCGGCCCTGCTCGTCGGTAGTGCCGTAGCTCCAGGGCTGCGACGTGCTGCGCTGGTCGCGGTGTTCCTGGTGCGGCTGGGTGAACTGGTGCTCGTTGCCGGTGTTGACGTTGGCCGGACCGTGGAAGGTGTAGGTCACGTCCCCACCGGCACCTGCGCCCGGACCGCCGCGGTGGTGGTGCTGCCCGCCGTAGATGACTCCGGCCTGGACACCGACACGGCTGTTGCCGGTGGCGATGTTGGTGATGTCGCCGTAGTCGGCTGCTCCGCTCTGGACAGTCGAGCCGGTCACGTCCCCGCGCTGACCAGCGTCGCGGTCCGGACCGCGGTGACGGTCGGTCTGGACGTCGCCGTGGATGACCCCTGCCTGGATGCCGACCTGGCTGTTGCCGTCGGCGATGTTGGTGATACTTCGCCGTCGCGGGCCGTTGCCCTCCGAGGTGGGCGGGGTGTCGTCGGCGGGCGGTGGTGGGGTCACGTCCCCTTCTGAGCTGGACGAACTGCGCTTGCGCTGTTTCTGCTCACGCATCTCGGTGAGGGTGTCGCGCACGGCGTCGTCGATCTCGAACTTGCCGCAGTCGCCCAGGCTTTCGTGGCGCTTGTTGCGGACCCGCTGGCGGAGCAGGTCGTCCAGCAGGCCCGTGGTGCGCTGGTCGCCGGCGGCGACCTTCTCGCACAGGTCGAGCAGCGGTTGCATCTCCCGTTCGGGTTCCTGGCGGACGATCGGGACGGCGTGCAGCTTGCGCACCAGCTCACGCAGGGGTTCGGGCGTGCCCTCGGGGACCTCGGGGACGGGGGTGTCCGGGCCGTCCATGTTGCGGATGGCGGTGGAGAGGCACAGCTTGGCGCGGCTGCCCTCGGGAAGCCGGTCGCGCAGCTCCTTGAGGTCGTTCACGGCCTGCTGGGCGGTGGTCTTGCGGCGCACGACGTCGGTGGCGAGTCGTCCCACGACGTTGGCCAGCGGTTCGCCATCGACCTCCATGCGGGCGTCGGCGCCCATGTACTTGACCGCGGTCCCGATCGGGCCGTCGTCGTGGTAGTGCACCGGGCTGTTGTCGAGGATGCTGCCCCAGGTGTTCTCGATCAGCGGCGCGGCAGAGGCCTCACCGGTGACCGGGGCCGGTGTCTTCTTCGGGGCGGTCACGTCCCCGCTCTGACCCGAGGGTTCAGTGCTGTCGTTATGGCACATGTGGTTCTCCTTGGCCGCGGCGATGGCGGCGTTGGCCTGGTCAAGGCGCTGCTGGGCGGCGACGATGGCCTCCGGCTCACCGGCGGCCGTGGCGTGGCGCAGCGCCTGCTTGGCGCGGGAGCGCTGCTTGCGGGCGGTCTGGGTGGCGCGGCTGCTGGCAGTGCTGCCCGTGCAGCGGCGTCCTCCTGCTCGGCACATGTCACGTCCCCTTGCTGAGCAGCGGATATCAGCCGACGTGCTTGCGGTGGCGGCGCACGGCGTTGAGGACACGACGGCCGGCGCGCAGCGTGAGGCCTTCGCCGCCGCAGCGCGGGCAGAGCTTGATGCCGCCGAACCCGCCGGTGCGTCGGCCGATGCCCTTGCAGGCACCGCACTTGCGGAACGGGAAGGCCCAGCACGCCAGGGCGTAGACCAGGGCGAACGTGGCCAGCAGCAGCCACGCGGTACCGCGGACGCCCGGTGCGATGTCACTGACAGCGACGACGATCAGTCCGAGAATGGTGAGGCGGAGGAAGGTCTTCGGGGTCATCGAAGTGGCCTCTCAGGGCTGTTTGTGGGTGCGCGAGACCGAGCCCCCTAGGTGCTAGGGCGCTGATCAGCGGGTATGCGGGTGTCTAGGGGAGGCTCTAGGTCTAGAGGGGCTTGGCTCTAGACCTAGAGCCGTGCGCGGTCTACTTCCGCGACTTCTTCCCGTCACGCTCGGTGAGTGCCTGTGTGAGGGTGGAGCGTTCGACGCCCATCCGGTTGGCACCCTTGCCCGTCTCCGGGTCGGTACCCCACACCTGTTTGGTGGTGATGCCGAACGGCTTGAGCGCCCCGGCCAGCGTGGTGGCCTTGGCCGCGCCGGTCGGCAACGCGCCCCACTCGCCGTAGACCGCGGGCCGCAGTTCGGCCAGCGCGTCCACAAGGGACTCCGACCAGCGCTTCTCGTTGGCACCGAACACGTTCAGGAGGTCGGGCAGCAGCGTGTTGGCCGCCTCGACGTCCTCGACCTGGGCGTCGACGCCGGCGGCGTAGCCGGACAGGCTGCCCGACTCGACCCGCCACGCCCGTGCCCGTGCGGCGATGGCCTTCGCGCTGGGTGCGTCGATGTAGACGCCCTTCACGGTCTGCGTCTCGTCACCGACACCCTTGAGCAGGCCGATTCCCTTGTCGCCAAAGGAGAACTGCGTGGCGCGCTCACCGTTCTTGTAGGACGAGGTGCCCAGCACCATGTCGTTGGCGATCTGCCCGGTGACCTTGAGGCAGAACCGCAGGATGGCGTTGTCGCTGATCGCCATCGGGATGGACTTCGAGTCCGGGCGCTGCGTCGCGAGGATGATGACGATCCCGGTTGCGGGTCCGCGTTTGACCAGGTCGGTGACGATCTCCTCGAACTCGGCGCCGTGCTCGGGGTGCTCGAACATCACCTGGCACTCGTCCACCCCGACCACGACCGGGTGCAGACCCAGGGCCTTCTTGTCCGCCAAGGGGGACGTGACCTTGTTCTCGGGGCACAGGTCCGGCGGGAGTTCGCGGATCACCTTGGTGCGGCGGCGCATCTCGTCGCGCAGCTCCCGCAGGCTGGTGAGCGCGTAGCCGATGTCCTCCGGGTCGTCGCCGGCGCGGTAGCGGTGCGCCACCACCTCCAGCGGCGAGAGGTCACCGGTTCCCTTGAGGTCGAACGCGTACACCGCCGAACGCGGGTCTAGGGCGGCGATGAGCAGCAACTCGCGCAGCGTGAACGTCTTGCCCATCCGCGGGATCGCACCCACGATGCCGGCGACGTACATCAGCACCACGTCGACCCACTTGCCTCGCACGTCCGTGCCGAAGGGCTGGGGCTCGAACAGGTCGATGCGCTTGCCCGTGCGCAGCGGCCACGCGGGCTGGGACGCCTTGCTCATGTCCTTGTCGCCCACCCACAGCACCAGCCGTCCGGGGTGGACCTCTGGCTTGCCCTCCGGCCACACACAGCCCAGCGGCCTGCCCAGACCGGAGGCGAGCTTCTCGCGCTTCTCGATCACGTCCGTGGCGGTGACGCCAGCGGGAAGGTCGAGTTCGGCGCGCCATCCGGGGCCGTCGCGGGTGATGGGTGCGGTGAAGCCGATGGCGTGCGGGTTCTTGGCCAGCGCGCTGGTGATACCGGAGATCCCGAGCACGGACAGCGCCTTCTCCACCGTGTCCGCGGTGAGCTTGGCGACGTGCGCGGCGACCACCGCACGCGAGACCACCGGCTGGTCCGCGGGGGTGCCGAGCTTGCCCAGCAGCGCCACCGCGAGCGTGCCGCACGCCCACAGCACCCACCCTGGTGTCACGTCGGGCAGCAGCATCAGGACGGGCACACCGATGGCGGCGAGGATCACCAGGGTGAGTGCACGCGTCCGTACTCGCACGTTGCGCTGCGCGGACAACCGCAGGTAGGCGGCCGTGTCAGCGTCCCGTGCGGCAGCGGCACGCAGCACGCGCCCTTCCGCGTCCGAGGCCCACCGGCCGGTCGCCGCGGCCAGCAGCAGCGCACCCCGCGGGGACCGTACCGCCAACCGCAGCAGGTACAGCGGGGACCGGGTGGCGTGGTAGCCGGCGGCGTGGGCGTAGTGCCCTGCCACCCACCGGACGGTGTCCCGTGCTTCCTCGACCGATCGCAGGTAGGTGGGGATGATCGGTTCCCGCTTGGCCTCCCGCAGCCGGCGCACCCAGTGCACCGCGTCGCCGCCGGGCTGGTCGACCAGCGTCACTGCACCGGTCACGTCCCTCTCGGAACCGGGGGCGTCGTCGTCGACCAGCTCACCCTCGATCACCGCGGCGTCATCGGCCGGGACGGGGTGCAGGGCGGTCACGGTGGCGGGGCGCTCGAACTCGTCACGGTCCTCGGGACCGGTCGCGCCGGTCAGCGTCGTGATGGTCATCGCTGCACCTCCGCAAGA
>NZ_JBVJRC010000005.1:0-333538 GCF_055608005.1 Lentzea sp. NPDC036955
TTCCACAGCAGCACCACTGCGGTGAGGGCCAGCAGCGCGCCGACCGTGAGCACGGGGAAGGGCAGGGCGTTCATCGCTGGCCCTCCGTCTCACCGGTGCTGCGCAGCGCGAGGGCGTCGTGGGAGAAGTCCGCGGCCAGCTCGCAGGCCTTGGCGTGCTCGGGGTGCGCCACGTCGGTGGTGACCGGCTTGAGCAGCGTCACGGCCAGCTCGAACCAGTCGGATACCGCGTCGTGGGAGGCGTGCATACCGGGGGCGAGCGACGCCCAGCCCAGCAGGATGCTCGACAGGTGCGACAGGTCGGTGGTGGGCTCGGGGACGGTGGTGGTGGACACTGAGGTGGCCCTTCGGTCTGTTGATCGCTTGGGGTGTTGGAACCCGGACCGGTGGTGTCTCTTGCCGGAGTTGGCCGCCGGTCCGGGCGAAAGCAAGTGGCGCGGATGCGCCTCAGAAGTCGTCTTCCTCGTCACCGACGACCGCGGTGAGTCGCGGGAAGATGGAGATCTGGCCACGCCCGCCGCAGAGCAGGCATCCGGGATGAGCCGGGGCGTCGGCGGGGCAGTACGCGCAGTCGACCGTCCGCTCGTCACGCACGTCGTCCAGCGCCATCCAGACCCGGCCGGTACCAGCACAGAGTTCACAGCCGACGTAGGTGTTTTCGTCCCAGAGCTGGCCCGATCCCTCACAGTCGGGGCACCCCTCGGCGGCGGCGGGGATGTCGAAGAGGTCGGAGTTCTCTGCCATCAAGCGTTCTCCCTGTTCTCGTTGACCGGGCGGTCCTTCGGTCTGTTGATCGCTTGGGGTGTTGGAACCCGGACCGGTGGTGTCTCTAGCCGGAGTTGGCCGCCGGTTCGGGCGTAGCTAGGCGTCGGACCTGTTGACCTGCAACCAGGTCGTCACCCAGGCCGCGGTCTTGTCGCTCGGGTCGTCCCACGTGGTGTCGGGGTCGGTGTGGAACTCCTGGCACAGCCGCACGGCCAGCGCCTGGTCCGGCAGTCCGACCGGCAGGACATGCGTCTTGCCGTTGGCGATGCGGGCCGGAGACCACTGGCTGAAGTCGATCTGCACGCTCACGCCGGCGTCGGCACCCTTGATGCGCGGGACCAGGGCGAGACCGTTGCCGATCCGCATGAACGGCAGCGGGAACTGCACGGTGGTGCCGTCACCGAACCTCGCGGTGATCGACGGGTCGAACACGACCACCTGGTTGCCGCGGTTCTCGACGTAGTGACTGGTGAGTTGCAGGTACGTGGACATCACGCGGCCTCCGTCATCTCGGTGTTCTCGTTGGCTTCAAAGCACTTCCAGCACAGACGGGTGCTGGTCGGGACCACGTACAGCGGGTCCTTGCCACAGTGGCAGCAGATGCGCCGCGCGAGGTTGGCCTTGGCCAGCGCGGTCCACTTCGCCGGCGTCATCGGCCGCACCGGCGCGGCCTTCGCAATCAGGTACAGCGACGCGAACCACGTCGTGCCCGACCCGTTGTGCCGTCCGTACAGCACCGCCACCGGGTCGGACCCGTTGGGACGCAGGCTCATCGCCCGCAACTGGCGGTAGGTGGCCAGCTTGTCCCGCGGCGCGCAGCTGTACGACAGCAACGGCAGACCGTCGTGCGTGCCACGCGTCCACTGCGGACCCTGCGCCCACACCACCGACGTGAACACCCACGGGAACGTCTTGCCCGCCACGGCTACACCACCGCCGTGACCGTCAGCGCGACACCCAGCAGCAGCAAACCAACCACCAGCAAGTCCACGGCGCGGCGCACGTTGGCGTACTTGGCCTGGGCGATCGCCGACAAGTGGCACACGTCCACCGCGAGCACGGTCGGCGACGTCTCGTCCGCGAACTGCTCCAGCAGCTCAGACGGCCGCTCCACGTAGCCCGCGAAGTGCAGGAACCCGTGCGGGGCGACCTGGGTCAGCCTCGGCCGCACCGCGGACAACAGCAGCAGCAGCACGCTGAACGCCATCGGAGCCGCGGCCAGCCACAGCACCACCTCAGCCGCGACCGGGAGGCTGCGCGTCGTCAGCGCGACCACACCCGCGAGGAACCCGCCGAACAGCGGCAGCAGCGTGGCCGCCTTGGTGTCCGCGCGCCTCAACTGGTCAGCCACATCCGCCTGCGCCTTGTCGATCCGCGCAACCACCTGGTCGTCGGTCCCGCTCATCACGCGGCCTCCGTCCCGCTCGGAACGGACGTCGCCTGAACCCGCAGAACCCGCACGGTCTGACCGGTCACCCGGTTCACCTCACGGCGCTCCCATCGAACCGCGGCCACGCCGTCCAGCAACCGCGACGTCGGCACCGGCATCTCCTCCAGCTCCGCGTCCACCTCGGCGATCACGGCGTCGATCGCCACCTCGGTCAGCCCGTCCGGGCTGAACCACCTCTGACCGTTGCTGTGCATCCGTCAAGCTCCTCAACTTGGTTAACCTGGCTAGTCAGATTCGGTCGTGAGGACGAGCTTGGGCTACATGGCTAGTCATGTCAAGAGGTTGGCTGCGACAGGACTGTCTTGGCTAGTCAGGAGGGGTATGCTCCCCGGTATGAGCGACGCAACGGACCTTCTAGACGACCTGGACCCTGACGATCCGCGCACGGAGTCTCAGCAGATCGCCAATAAGCTGCGTGCCGCGATCCTGACGCGAAAGCTTCAGCCGGGAGACAAGCTGCCATCGCAGCCGGACTTGGCCAGCCGGTACGGCGTCGCTCGGGAGACAGTGAAATCGGCTTTGCGTGTGCTGGTCAATGAGCGGCTTATTGTTAGTCGGCAGGGGAGTGGCACGTTTGTGCGCGCGGAGACGGAGCGGCCGGTAGGTCTGCGGCCACATGTTGAGTTGGCGTTTGAGCGGCCGCATATCTCTATCGATTTCGCTGGCTTCTCGGGTGAGACTCTTCGCAACACGTTGTCTGAAGTGCTGGACAAAGTGCGCGCAGGGCGGCTTACGCCTGAGTCGATTGCTGTTCGGATCATGCTCACGGATACATCGGTTCCGCTGGCATTGCCTTGTCGAGTCGACACGGGGGCGGACGATCCTGCTGTTCGCAAACGCGCCGACCGAATAACGCGACGGGCCATTGAGAGTATCGTGGACGAAGTGGAAGAGCTTGCGGATCTTGGACTTGTTAAGGCAGCGAAAGCTGAGGTTCGGGTAATCGGCATCGCGCCGCTATTCAAGCTTTACATCCTCAATAATGAAGACGCTTTCTTTGGTTTCTATCCGGTGGTGGAACACTCAGTCTCGATCGGCGGTGAGCAGGTCCCGATCTTCGATCCAATGGGCAAAGATGCCACCCTGTTCCACTACTCGGTCAGTGCGGACGAAGACACCTCTACCGCCTCTCGTTACGTCGAACAGGCTCGTACCTGGTTTGACTCCCTCTGGAACACCATTGCTCGGGAGTACGTCCGTGGCTGAGCTTCGAGACTTGCTGAATGAAGTGGACGCTGTTCTGCTGGACTTTGATGGTCCGGTCTGCGGTGTCTTTGCGGGTTATCCGGCTCCGGTCATCGCGCGAGAACTTCTGGACTTCCTGGCTGGCCAGTGCGTCGCTTTGCCTTCTGAGATAAGCGAGCTGCGTGATCCGCTTGAGGTCCTGCGCTGGACGGGCGGGCACCATCCTGTGCTCACCTCCGCTGTTGAGGAAATGCTCTGTGCCGCAGAATTGCGGGCGGTGGAAACGGCCGCGCCTACCGAGTTTGCGAACGCGGCGATTGAGGCGGCGCGAGATCGCCGTCAGTCGGTAGCGATCATTAGCAACAACTCGGGTAAAGCGATCAAGCAGTATCTCTCTTCGCATAACCTAACTCGACATGTTGGCATTGTGATTGGCAGGCCATATGCGGAACCTGACCGAATGAAGCCCAATCCGGAGAACGTTGTTCGCGCTGTCGAGAAACTTGCTATTGCGCCTAGTGCGGCGATATTCGTGGGTGACACGGTGTCGGATATGGAGGCATCACTTGTCGCTGGTGTGCATCCGGTCGGGTATGCGAAGAGCGCTGATCGCGCGCGGGCTCTCTCCGATGCCGGGGCTGAGGTCGTGATCGGGAGCATGCGGACGCTCTGCTGAGCGTCGAGGATATATCCACGGATCTTGCAGTGGCGGAGAGGAAGACAGTAGAGCGGGCTCCGCCTTTCAAACATCGGTAACTGCGGTAACTGCGGTAACCGTGCAGGTCAGACGGTTACCGCAAGGGGCGCGGTTACCGATTGCTGCGGTAACCGGGGGCGTTCGCGGCGTAGATCCGCACTGCCGGCGTGAGCGCAGGACGGCTGTAGCCGGGGGGGACTGCGGTAACTGCGGTAACCGTGCAGGTCAGACGGTTACTGCATGAGGTGAGGTTACCGATTGCTGCGGTAACCATCAGCCTCCAGCACGCGCGTCCTTTGCCCTGCGGTGAGGCATTGGTACTTGCCGCAGGAGGTGGAACTCGCGTTGCCGACGTCGATATCTATGCTGGTGGGAGCGTTTCTTGACAGAGGGCGGCTATCGCCGAACATCGCCAATGCCCCCCGGCTACAGCGTCCGTAGCGTCGTCGCGCGCCGTTCGCAGCAACGACAGGGTTACCGAGCTGATCGGTAACCACGCCCTCACCGGTAACCGTCTGACCTGCACGGTTACCGCAGTTACCACAGTTACCGACATTTGAGAGGCAGGGGAGCGCTACAGCAGCGCCAGGAACTCGGCGGGTGTCAAGCCTGCCTGTCGGATGATCGAGGCGAGCGTGCTGCGCTTCACGGTGCCGTGCCAGTCGCAGCGGTGTCGGCTGAGCCGCTTTGGGGCGGCCTGAGACGGGCGCCGGCGGGGACAGTTCGAGAGGGCCGCGAGGGACCAAGGAGGTGCAGAAGCGCACTCAGACAGTGTCCACAGTGGATCGATCCGTCTCAGTCTCCGTCTCAGTTGTCGTTCGTACGGCGCTGTTCGCGACCGTTCGTGAGCGTCCGGAGAATGTCTGAGTATTGCCTTAGCCTGCACGAACGCTCTTCGGTGGGTCTGGCCGGACAGCCGCTCGCAGACCCCGAAAGAGTATGAGGTGAGAGCCTCCGGAAGTCGATATCACTCGAATGGCGGAGTAGAAACCTTCGCAGAAGGAGAAAGATCTAGGAGTAGTTCGAGTGGTGGGCTGAACCAAACGCTAACTAATTGGCGTATAACTACAAGGCGCTGCTCGGAAGTTTAGTTTATGGAAAACGGGGGGTATGGTCTGCATGGAAAAAAAATTCGGACGTGCTCTTGTTGTATTTATTTCCTTTTTGAGCGCTGTCGCCATTCATCGTGAAGCCTCGGCGGCGGATTCGACGGAATCTGTTCGGTCGTCGGAATGGTGTCATTGCGACACTTATATAACTAGGAAGTTTAATATTCCCTTTGCTACTCCGAGGCGATTGCCTCCGGTGTTGCAGGCTGCTGGGTTTCGGCAGGTCTCGTCGTGGCAGGGCGGTGACATTGTTATCTATGCGCCGAGTGACCCATCTAATCCAAATGATGCTGGCCATGTAAGCTGGATCGATGTGCATCCAACAACAGGTGCTCCATATGATGTCGGAGCTGCCCAGGGCGGATGGCCTGAGTACACTGACGCAAATTGTAGTAATGTTTCTTCTAGGGTCTTTCCGGTCTCGTCAGCGGCGCGCACCTATTGGCGTAGGTAACGTGAGGTACGTCGCTGCGGTAACCGACCGAGCTTCGCGCTACACGGCCGTTGCGGGAGCAGGGCGGCCGTAGCCGGAAGGGCTCCGGGTCGGTAACTGCGGTAACTGCGGTAACCGTGCAGGTCAGACGGTTACCGCAGTAGGTGTGGTTACCGATCGCTGTGGTAGCTCGAACTTTCAGCACGCGCGTCAGTCTCTCTACGGCACGGAATTGGTGCTTAACGCAGATCAGAGCCCTGATCATCACATCCGGTGACCGGGGCTCTGGCGTTTCGTCTCAGTTCTCTCGTGGGTCGTCGTCAGCCGCTGACTTCCAGTTACCGGGGGAGTAGATTGCGACGACGTGGTTCTTGGCGTTCCGGACGCGCAAGTGACCGTCGATGGCCTTGATCGAGTGCCCTTTGCGCGTGCGTCGTGTGGTTGTTGCTTGACGTTCGAACCGTGATGCTCATGTCGTCATCGTCGTAGTGACGTCCGATGGTGTTACGTCGGAACTAGGGGTGCTTCGACGTTCCAGGGCACTCCAACGGCCTTTGAGCGACGTTAGGCCGGATTAAGGCGGGTCTGGAGGTCGGTAACTGCGGTAAACCGACCGCCTGCGCGGAGTGCGCAGGGGTGTGGTTCCATCGCCGGCGGGAATGTCTTCGCTGGTGACGATACCGCGTCCCCCGGCTACGGCTCATGCGATTACCGTTCTGATCGGTAACCGCGCCCCTATTGGTAACCGTCTGACCTGCACGGTTACCGCAGTTACCGACATGCAGGCAACCTTGTCACCTGCTAGTGCAGCTCATTCCCCTTGATGTACTCCAAGGTCTCCATCGCCTGATTGGGTTGGTCGACATCTACAGTGTAGGAAATCCTATCGAGAGGGCTCAGAAGACCTTCTAGGTCAAGGTTGGGCAGTGCGCTGCTGGCATAGAAGGAGACGAAGCTTCTTGCCGTACCTGCCCGCTTAACTGCATCTATGCGTGCGCGCAGCTCGCGCGCGTCAGCCTCCGCCTTGTCTGGCTTCACGTGCCAGTAGATGCGGTCCATTAGATGAGGCTGTCCGTTCACGAACGAATAGCTGAATGGAACCTGTACTGTCGGCCCGTCATCAAGCCACTTGCCGTTTACTTTGACATGCCTGTCGGGCTGAATTCCGGCATTGGAAAGGAGTTCTTCGATGGCCGCATCGAAACGATCTTCCGCTTTGTTTTTCAGTGATGCAGGTTCTTCGGGGGCCTCTACTAGCTCGGAATACAGCTGATTGAGTGTGCTCGTCCATGACGAAGAGTCAATTAGCAGGTGGCCGCCGATCTGTGCAACATAGTTTCCTCGGCGAGTCGCCTGAAGGTCGTCGACATCATTCCATTTGTTGCGCTCAGCCTTGCGTCGGTAGTACGACACCCAGGTCTTGTAGACCTCGGTATCGATTCCTCTTCCGCGGAGCTTGTGCCCATTGATCGTTCCGTCTGACTGCTCAGCGAAAAACCGGGTCAACCATCCGGACGGAGTGTGGAGCGCTACACCGATGTTTCGCGGCTCGCGGCGTCGCACATCGGGAATGTACTGGACTAGGTACCATGTGGCGGTCATCTATTCCTCACCCCGTTCCGCTGCTTCCTGATCTTCATCAAGTGACGGTGCTGTCACACTTGATTGTACGGTGCTCTTAACTAGCCTGTGGATCTCCTGCTGGCGATGAAGCAAGAAGTCTTCTAGATCGTCAGGATTCCCCGGATTGAGCAAACCGCGCCTGTCTGCTTCGGTGACTATGCCCCTGATTGCAGTCTTGGTTATCTGTTGAACTCGAACTCCCCATGAATGGAGGTCGCCGGGGTTTAGGTTCGAATCCTGGAACATGTGCCAAGACGTTCGGCTCTTCATGCCCTTTAGGCCTGACGTTCCGCTTGCGGTTTGGCCCATCAGTGCCTGGTCGTGGTCAATGACGTAGATGCCGAGGCGTGGATGGGAAATAACGTTCTTCTCATGCCTGTCGTAGTTACACACCCAGACGTCAAAGACCAGGATGCCAGCGCACAAGGACGGCTCCCGTGCGACGAGGTCATCAGGGTCCTCGGGAGCCGGCGTGCCGCCTGGAAGCTGCACGACAGCGCTGGACCACGAGAGGCGGTTATCGGGCAGTGTGCTGACGTCACCGAATGGTGTGAGGATTCCGAGTGCGTTCGCCAGGCGTGCACAGACGAACTCGTTCGCGACCATGAGCGGGTGGGCCGGTTCTTGGATCTTGATGTGGCCATCGAACGTTCCCCACCACGCGTCGTTGGAGCTCTCGCCGGACGGCGTGTCAAGCGACCTGACCTTGACTCCGACGGTCAGCCTGTTTCGGCTCACAGACGATGCTCCTTGGGCTTGCCATGGCGAGACTCGACGATCTATTGGACCGTACCGCTGGTTGCGGTCCAATAGGCAGTGCGGTATCAAGCTCCACGGCTCGCCGTGGGCGAGGCTTGAGGATCTGACAGCGTACGTACCGGTGATGTACCGAAGTCGGGCTCAGCGTAGGTCGCACCGCAGGTCAGGGCAGGTGCTCACGCGAGTCTGTAAATCCGTCGCGAAAGCTACAGAGGTTCGAATCCTCTACCCGCCACTCGACGCCAGGGGTCTCTGTCTGCGGACAGGGACCCCTCGTCGTTTTCCGGGTCAGTTCGTCCGATCGGGACTGAGTCCGAACGCTCACCCGTGCCGCGGAGCCGGCTCGACGCCGCGGCGGCGCGCGATGTCGGTCATGTTCTCCTCGCCCCAGTCGCCCAACGGCAGCAGTGCGTCGTTCAGCCGCGTGCCCTGCGGCGTCAGCGAGTACTCGACGCGGGGTGGGACCTCGTGGAACACCTCGCGGTGCACGATCCGGTCCGCCTCCAGCTCGCGCAGCACCTGGATGAGCATCTTCTCGCTGATGCCGGACACCGAGCGGCGCAGTTCGCCGGTGCGCATCGGGCCGTGGTGCAGGGCCCAGAGGATCAGGGCCTTCCAGCGGCCGCCGATCACGTCGATGGCCGCATCGAGGCCGCACGAGTACGTTCGTGGCTTCATGCTCGATCCTTACCAAAAGGTGGGTACCTGACAAAATAGTAGGTACTTGTTGTTCTGTCAGTGTCGGCACGACGATTTCGGCCATGGGGACCAAGAAATCGGTGAGCGTGCTCGGCCTCGGCCGCATGGGCAGCGCGCTCGCCTGCGCCCTGGTCGAAAAGGGCTACGACGTGACGGTGTGGAACAGGTCGGCGGACAAACCAACGCCGGCCGGCACGACGAGGGTGCGCACGACCGAGGAAGCGTTCGAGGCGGACGTCGTGGTGACGTGCCTGACCTCCTACGCGGTGCAGCAGCCGTTGCTCAGCAAGAACATCAGGACGCTGGTCAACCTCACCAGCGGCACGCCGGAGGAGGCGCGGGCCACCGCGCGGTGGGCGTCGGACAACGGGGTCGAGTACGTCGACGGCGTGATCATGGCCGTGCCGCAGCAGATCGGGACGCCGGGTGCACGGATCTTCTTCAGCGGCAACGAGGAACACCACGTGCTGGACGCGTTCGGCGAGCCGGTGCACGTCGGGCAGGACGCCGGGCTGGCCGCGCTGTACGACCTCGGGTTGCTCGGGGTCATGTGGTCCACGTTCGCGGGTTACCTGCAGGCGCTCGCGCTCACGGGTGCCGAGGGGGTCACGCCCGAGCAGCTCACGCCGATGGTCGCGGACTGGTTGCGCGAGCTCGCCGGGATGCTGCCGGAGATGGGGGAGGAGACGCGCCACCGCAACTACGAGACCGAGGTGTCCGCTTTGGACATCAACGTGGCCGGGCTGCGCATGCTCACCGAGGCCAATCGGGAGCAGGGGCTCGACACCGCGCTGCCGCAGGCGTTGCACGACCTGTACCGGCGCGCGCAGGAGCAGGGGCACGGCACGCACAGCATCGCGAGCGTCATCGAGGTGATCAGGTGAGGTACCAGGGGAAGAAGGCCGTCGTCACCGGCGGCACGCACGGCATGGGGCGCGCGGTCGTGGACAGGCTGCTCGAACAAGGCGCCGAGGTGCTGCTGACCGGGCGCAAGGCCGACGACGTCGAGCACGGCCTCTCGATGGACGCCGCGAACCTCGGCGACATCGCACGGCTCAGGGACGAGGCGAGGCGCCGGTTCGGCACCATCGACCTGCTCTTCGTCAACGTCGGCTTCTCCACGCTGACGCCGTTCGCGCAGACCGGCGAGGCCGACTACGACACGACGTTCGACGTGAACACGAAGGGCGCTTTCTTCACCGCCCAGCTGCTCGCGCCGCTGGTCGTCGAGGGTGGCTCGATCGTCTTCACCACCAGCGTCGCCACGGTGCTGGGGTCGCCGGGGCTGAGCGTCTACGCCGGGGCCAAGGCCGCGGTCAGGGCGTTCGCCAGGGGGCTCGCGGCGGAGCTGGCGCCGCGGGTCAGGGTCAACGTCGTCAGCCCCGGGTTCATCGACACCCCGTCGATGGGCGTGACCGGTGTGCCGGACGAGGTCGTCCAGCAGTTCAAGGAAGAGGGCGACCGGATCACGCCGCTCAAGCGGCACGGCACGTCCGACGAGGTGGCGAAAGCCGTGCTGTTCCTCGCGTTCGACGCGACCTTCACGACCGGGGCGGAGCTCGCCGTCGACGGTGGTCTCGGCCAGGGCGTCAGCGCCTGAGGCGAAGTTCTCGCGCCGGCCTGTCACACGTTCGCCGCCCGCCGGGTCAACAGGGCACAGGCGAAGACAGACAGGGAGAACGACGATGAGGATTGCCAACCCGGTGCTGAGCGTTCCCGGTGCGATGCAGGCGCTGCTGGCGTTGTCCGAGGCGGCCGCGACCACCGGGGTCGACAAGGACCTCGCGGAGCTGATCTGCCTGCGGGTCAGCATCATGAACGGCTGCGGGGCCTGCATCGACTACCACACCAGGCTGCTGCGCGAGGCGGGCGTCGAGGACCAGAAGATCTGGGCGATCGCGGGGTGGCGGGACGTGCCGTACTACACCGACGCGGAGAAGGCGGCGTTCGCGCTGGCCGAGCAGGTGACGCACGTGCACGTCAGCGACGAGGTGTGGAACGGGGCCGCGGAGCACTTCGACGAGGAGCAGCTGGCCGGGCTCATGCTCGTGATCGGCGCGATCAACCTGTGGAACCGCATGAACGTCGGCACCCAGCAGAAAGCCGGCTGATCCGGCGCCTCGAAGAGCGAGGCCGGCGCGCAAGAGCTTCCTCTCCCTTGCGTGCCGGCCTCACGGCGCAGCATACCTCATGTCGAACAAATGTTCGATCATCAGGCGATCAACTCGCCGCGAGCGCGGCGCGTCCGTCCTCGGTCAGCTCGGCGCACACGCGGTGCTCGAACCGGGTCGGTTCGGCCGCGCGCAGCAGTCCCGCGTGGACGAGGTCGTGCGTCGCCGTCTGGTCGCAGCACGGCAGGCCGTCGACGTACAGCTCCGGTTCCGAGCCGCCCGTCACCTCGGCCCTGCCTGCCTCGACAGCCTTCAGCATCGCGCGGGCTCTTCCGCTGAGCTCCATCTCGACCCCCAGGTGTGGTGTCCGGTCCACTTGTCCCTTTGTCGAAAAGAGTCCGCATTCGTTCCACAAGTACGGGTCGGTCCGGGTTCTTCACGGTTGCGAACGCCGTGAGCTTGACCCAGTAGGCCGTTCGGGTCACGGCGACACGCCGGGGGAGGACCTCAGCGCGGGCCGGCGCACCCACGTCGTCCAGCGCGGCCGGTAGCCGTGCGAGTACCAGAACGGCGTCGAGCGCGGGTTCGGCAGCGCGTGGTGCAGCAACGTCGACGCCACGCCTGCTCCGTCCAGTACCGCGTGGGCGTGCGCGACGAGGGCGCTGCCGGCGCCGCTGCCGCGGGCGTCGGGTCGCACGCCGAGGTGGCCGAGGTAGGCGAACGGCCGCTGCTCGGCGAACCGGTCCATCCACCCCGCGTGCCGCGGCAGGTCCACGTAGACCATCCCGACGGGCGTGCCGCCGTGGACCGCGAGCCACATCGCCTCGTGGTCGCGGTCGAGCACCTCGGCCAGCGCCGCCCGCAGGTGCTCCGCGCCGTTCGCGCGCACGGTGACCATGCCGAACTCGGCGTCGTACCGGACCGTGTGCAGGTTCAGCTCGACCGCGACGTCCAGGTCGGCGCGGGTCGCGGGGCGCACCGCGACGGTCGAGGGCCGCGCAGGGGCGGTCCGCCCGGCGAGGCGTTCCGCGACCACCGTGAGCGGGGCGAAGCCGTGGTGCAGCAACGGCGCCGCGGTCGCCGTCTCGTGGCTCGGCACGGTCACGAGCGCCGCGGTGTCGGGGTCGTCGAGACCGGTGAGCCGGGGCTCCCACTCGTCGAGCAACGCGGGCAGGTCGCAGCCGGGCCGCCAGTGCAGCCGGTGCACCCGCAGCGGCCCCCAGGTCGCCCCGATCGAGCCGGGGTCCGTCTCGGTGAAGGAGAAGTCGTCGTCCACCGGCCACTTCTACCTGGCAGGGTCGGTCCGGTGGAGATATTCGTGGTGGACTCGTTCACCGACAAGCGCTTCGCGGGCAACCCGGCCGGGGTCGTCCTCCTGACCGAACCGCGCGACGACGTGTGGATGCAGCACGTCGCCGCCGAGATGAAGCACGCCGAGACGGCCTTCGTCACCCCCGACAACCACCTGCGCTGGTTCACCCCGGAGGTCGAGGTCGACCTCTGCGGGCACGCCACGCTGGCCACCGCACACGTGCTCGGCGGCGAGCAGAGGTTCACCACGCGTAGCGGTGTGCTCACCTGCGTACCCGACAACGGGTGGATCCGGATGGACTTCCCGGCCGATCCGCCGAAGTTGACTGACCCGCCAGTCGGACTAGTGGAGGCGCTCCCACATGCGACGATCAAGTCCGTCGCGGTCGGCCGCTTCGACTACCTGATCGAACTCGGCAGCGCGGAGGAGGTCCGTTCCCTGCGGCCCGACGTCCAAGGACTGGCACAGATGTCGTCACGTGGAGTGATCGTCACGGCGGTCGGCGATGGCGAGGCGGACATCGTCAGCCGGTGCTTCTACCCGGCCGTCGGCATCCCGGAGGACCCCGTCACCGGATCGGCGCACTGCACGCTCGCGTCCTACTGGGTGCCCCGGTTGCAGCGCGCTGACCTGCTGGCGGAGCAGGCGTCGGCGCGCGGCGGGTTCGTCAGGGCTGCTCTCGCCCAAGATCGGGTGCTGCTCTCCGGGCAGGCCGTGACGGTGCTCCAGGGGCGTCTGACCGACTAGCCACGTCTGGGTGAACAGGCGTCACGCGGGGTGCTCGACCTGCCATTTCGTCCCCCGAGCGGGGTACTCTGGTGCCCCTGGAGGGGTCCTGATCATCAAGTACGGGACCCCTCAGTCACGCCTGAGCGTCCCCACCCCAGGCCGACGAGGAGGCTGGATGTCCGACCGAGCGTCGGCCCCCGTGTCGAACTCGGCCGCCTGGTCGGCCAAGTCGACCAACCGCGCGTTCAGCGCGTTCGCCGTCACCCTCCTGGTGGCCGGCGTCGTGTGCGCGGGCATGGTCGCGGCCTGGCTCCCCGAGGAGGAGCACACCTCCCTCTTCTGGATCGGCCCGCTGCTCGTCGTCGGCTTCCTGCTGGCCGAGCAGCTCGCGATCAACGTCGACGTCCGCAGCGGCGTCGCCTGGACCATCTCCTTCACCGAGATCCCGCTGGTGCTCGGCCTGCTGGTGGCCCCGTTCGAGATCGTCCTCGCCGCGCACGTAGTCGCGGGCGTGGGCACGCTGCTGGGCAGGCGGATCCTGGACCGCGCCGTCTACAACGCGGGCCTGATGTTCATGGAGATCTCCGTCGCGTTCGCCGCGGCGGCCGTGGTGAACCGGGTGGTCGGCGAGGGCGGGCCGTTCTGGGCGGGCGCGTTCGTCGGCACGATCACGGTGCCGCTGCTCGCGAGCGTCCTGGGCCTCTGCGCCCTGCGGCTCATGGGCAAGTCGATGCGGGTGGGCAACAGCCTCCGCCTCGTGCTCCAGACGCTCGTCGTGGCGCTGCTCAACACCTCGGCCGGCCTCGTCGGCTACCAGATCGTCTCGACCACGCAGTGGGGCGGCCTGCTGATCGTCCTGGTGCTCGCCGGGATCATCGCCACCTACCTCGCCTACTCCGGGCTGCTGCGCGAACAGCGCGACCTGGAGGCGCTGAGCGAGGTCAGCCTCCGCGTCGCGCGGTCGGGCCAGCACGGCACCGGCCCGCGCCAGCCCGACGACGACCTCACCGCGAACGTCGAAGAGGACGAGTGGCAGCTCATCGCGGAACGCATCCGCGAGCAGCTCAACGCCAACCGGGTCGTGCTGCGCCTGCGCACCGACCCGCAGGAAGCCATGATCACCCTCGTCGCCGGCGAACCGCTGCCGGAGGAGATGACCACCACCGACCCGCGGGCCGTGCGCGAGGACCCGGTCCTGCAGCTGCCCGGCACGCACGTCCGCTACTACCGCGTGGCCGACGCGACCGAGGACGTCACCGAGGCCCTGCTGCGCCGCGACGTGCAGGAGGCGCTGGTCGTTCCGTTGCGCGGCGCGACCCAGCTGCTCGGCGCGGTCGAGGCGCACGACCGGCTCTCCCGGTGGCGCGGCTTCGGCAAGGCCGACATCCAGCTGCTGCGCACCCTCGCCTCCCACCTCGCGACCGCCGTGGACAACCGGCGGCTGCTCGCCCGCCTGCGCCACGACGCCTACCACGACCCGCTGACCGGCCTGCTCAACCGCGCGGGCTTCCGCGAGGCCTGCGCCGAACCGCTGCGCGAGTCGAAGAGGGGCGTGGTGCTGCGCATCGACCTCGACGTCCTGTCGACGGTCTCCGACGCGCTCGGCCAGGCCTGGGGCAACCGCATGGTCGTCGCCGCCGGGCGCAGGCTGCGCGACGCGCTGGGCGCCGACGTGCCGCTGGCCCGCCTGGAGGGCGGCGCGTTCGCGGCGTTCTTCGACGACGAGCGGGCGGCAACGGCCCACGAGATCGCCGACCGGCTCCGCGCGGGCCTGTCCGTGCCGTACCCCGTCGACCGGCTGACCGTCGAGGCCTCCGCCGTCGTGGGCTACGCGTCCAAAGCGGACTCCGAGACCGAGGACCCCGACCCCGACGCGTTGCTGCAGCGGGCGGACGTCGCCGTGCGCGCCACGACGGAGGGAACGCCGGTGCGGGCCTACGCACCGAGCATGGGCCAGATCTTCCTGCGCCGCTTCCAGCTCGTGACGCAGTTCCGCCAGGCCGTCGAGACCGGGCAGATCTCCGTGCACTACCAGCCGAAGGTCGCCCTGCCCTCACGCCAGGTCGTGGGCGCGGAGGCGCTGGTGCGCTGGACGCACCCCGAGTTCGGCCGCGTCGACCCGGACGAGTTCGTGCCGGCCGTCGAGGCCACCGGCCTGGTGGACGTGCTGACGGACTTCGTGATGGACCGCGCCCTGGAACGGGTGCGCCGCTGGCTCGACCGCGGGCTGCGGATGTCCATCGCGGTCAACCTGTCCGTGCGGACGCTGGGCGACGAGGACTTCCCCAACCGCGTGGCGGCCGCGCTGGAACGCCACGACGTGCCCTCCGGCCTGCTGACCTTCGAGCTCACCGAGTCCGGCGTCATGGCCGACCCCGAGCGCGCCCTGCCGGTGCTGCGGCGCCTGCACGCGATCGGCGTCGTGCTGGCGGTCGACGACTTCGGCACCGGGTACTCCTCGCTGGCCTACCTGCGCCAGCTGCCGGTGGACGAGGTGAAGATCGACAAGTCGTTCGTGCTCGGCATGGGCACCGACCTCGGCGACATGGCCGTGGTGCGCTCGATCGTCGAGCTCGGTCACTCGCTCGGTCTCGTCGTGGTCGCCGAGGGCGTGGAGGACGACGCCGCACGTGACCAGCTGGTCGGCATGGGCTGCGACGTCGCGCAGGGGTACCTGATCTCCCGGCCGCTCTCCGAAGATCGCTTCGAGGCGTGGCTGCGGGCACGAACGGTGCAGGTCAGGGGTGCTCGTGATGAGACGGTGCTCACCTTGGTCCACTGAAGGGACCCCCGGATTTCGTTCTTGGTGGACGGGTGTTGTAGAGTTCTCCTCGCTCGGCAAGAACGAAAGAGCAAGCCCCTTTAGCTCAGTCGGCAGAGCGTCTCCATGGTAAGGAGAAGGTCTACGGTTCGATTCCGTAAAGGGGCTCCACTACTGGCCGCGGTGCTGAGCATCGCGGCTGTGGTGTGTTAAAGCGGTGTAGCTCAGTTGGTAGAGCAAGCGGCTCATAATCGCTGTGTCGCCGGTTCAAGTCCGGCCACCGCTACGTGAGTGGGTGAGGTGTGCTGGCGGAGAGCGCCAGCCGTCCTCACTCCGCCATGATTTTGGGGGCCGAGCCCCCAGACCCCCGGGCAGCACCCTCGCTGCCCATCCCCGCCAGGCGGTAAGCCCGCACTGGGTTGTCCGGGGTTCGCGTGCTCTCAGGAAGGCAAGGACCGTGGCTGCAACCGACGTACGCCCGAAGATCACCCTCGCGTGCGAGGAGTGCAAGCACCGGAACTACATCACCAGGAAGAACCGGCGCAACGACCCGGACCGCCTGGAGGTCAAGAAGTTCTGCCCGAACTGCAAGACGCACCGCGCGCACAAGGAAACCCGCTGAGCGCGTAGCGAGTCTTTCGGCGAGGCCCGTCCCACACCGTGGGGCGGGCCTCGCCGCATATAGGCTCATTCGGTGCCTCTGGACCCCGCCTTCATCGGACGTAGTTATCCGCCGTCGCAGCCGTACGACGTGAGCCGCGAGAAGATCCGCGAGTTCGCCGACGCGATCGGTGCCGACAGCCCGGCTCATCGCGACGCGGAAGCGGCGAAGGCGCTGGGGTACGGGGACGTCATCGCGCCGCCGACGTTCGCGATCGTGGTGTCGATGAAGACCAACGAGACGGTCATGTTCGACCCGGAGCTGCAGCTCGACTACAGCCGGGTCGTGCACGGCGACCAGAACTTCGTCCACCACCGGCCCATCACCGCGGGCGACCAGCTCGTGTGCGTGGCGCACATCGACGGCATCGTGGCCCGCATGGGCAACGACATGGTGACCGTCCGGACCGAGATCAGCACGGCCGAGGGCGAGCCGGTCACCACCGCCAGGTCGATGCTCGTCGTGAGGGGAGAAGACGCGTGAGCCACGAAGTCGGGACCGTGCTGCCGGCCCTGTCCGTCCGCCTCACGCGCGCCGACCTGGTGCGCTACGCGGGCGCCTCGCTGGACTTCAACCCCATCCACTGGAACGAGAAGACCGCGAAGGACGTCGGCCTGCCCGACGTCATCGCCCACGGCATGCTCACGATGGCCGTGGCGTCGCGGATCGTCGCGGAGTGGATCGGCGACCCCGGTGCGATCGTCGAGTACGGCTGCCGCTTCGGCCGGCCGGTCGTGGTGCCCAACGACGACGAGGGCGCGCTGGTCGAGGTGACCGCGAAGGTCACCAAGGACCTCGGCGACGGAACTGTGAAGGTCAACATCAACGCGGCTTTTGACGGCAAGTCGGTGTTGACGGGCGCGTTCGCCCGCGTGCGCGTGGCCTGACGATGTGATCAACGACACCGCCGGGCCACCCGGTCCGGTGGTGTTTGCCGTGCTCACGGGAGGTTCTGGTCACACCGCCGCCGCGGTTGCCCGACCCTGATTCGTCTTCTCGGCACTCGTGTGGGTAGGGTGTGCGACAGGCCGCTCGACAGATGCTTGGGCGGTCTGGTTGGAATGGACGGGGCAGGCTCCCGTACACTTCCTGCGTGGCCAGGGGATCTCTCGCAGATCCCGAAGGGGCGTAGCTCAACTGGCAGAGCAGCGGTCTCCAAAACCGCAGGTTGCAGGTTCAAGTCCTGTCGCCCCTGCTGTCGAAGCGTCATGGGTGGAGTGGAGGACGGCATGAGCGAGGGCCGCGAGCAGGACCAGCCGGAGGAGCGCGAAGGCGCTGTCCGGCCGTCCACTGCTGCGGCGCGGCGTGAACGTCGTGCCTCCTCTCGCCCGGCCGCCCGCAAGGACGGCAGCAGCGCTGAGTCGAAGAAGAGCGCCGTCAAGTCCGACGACTCGGACGACGACGCCAAGAAGGGTCGCCCGACGAAGACCCGTGATGGACAGGAGAAGGGCCCCTCGCTGATCGGGCGGTTCTTCCGCTACATCCGCGAGGTCATCAGCGAACTCCGCAAGGTGATCTGGCCGACGCGCAAGCAGCTCGTCACGTACACCGGTGTAGTCCTGGTGTTCGTGGTCGTGATGGTCGCGCTGGTGTGGGCTCTCGACCTCGGCTTCGGCGCGGCTGTTTTCGAGTTGTTCGGCTGAGCCGGACAGCTGCCGCTGCAACCAGGAAGCGAGATCCACAGTGAGCTCCGACAACGGCGTTGACGCCCAGGAGAAGACCGACCTCATCGACGACGAGGTGTCCGAGGACACCGCGGCCGACGAGACGGTCGAGTCGGAGGCTGTGGACTCCGAGGACGCCGCTGACGCCGACGTCGCGGACGAGGCCGACGAAGACGAGGCCGAGGACGTCGACGTCCTCGCCATCGACGAGACCCCGATCGACGAAGAGATCGCCGACCCCGCCGAAGAGCTGCGCCAGGCCCTGCGCCACGCGCCCGGCGACTGGTACGTCGTGCACTCGTACGCCGGTTACGAGAACAAGGTCAAGGCCAACCTCGAGACCCGCATCCACACGCTCGACATGGAGGACTACATCTTCCAGGTCGAGGTGCCGACCGAAGAGGTCACCGAGATCAAGAACGGCCAGCGCAAGCTGGTGCAGCGCAAGGTGCTGCCCGGCTACATCCTGGTCCGCATGGAGCTCACCGACGCGTCCTGGAGCGCCGTCCGCAACACGCCGGGCGTGACCGGGTTCGTCGGGGCCACCTCCAAGCCCTCGCCCCTCACGATCGACGAGGTGCTGAAGTTCCTGCTCCCGCAGGGCGAGCAGAAGCCGGCAGAGGGCAAGAAGGCCGCCTCCACCACCGCGCCGAAGCCGACCATCGAGGTCGACTTCGAGGTGGGCGAGTCGGTCACCGTCATGGACGGCCCGTTCGCCACGCTGCCCGCCACGATCAGCGAGGTCAACGCGGACGGCCAGAAGCTGAAGGTCCTGGTGTCGATCTTCGGCCGGGAGACGCCGGTCGAGCTGTCGTTCAGCCAGGTCTCCAAGATCTGAGCGGTTCCCTCGAGAGAGGAACCGATCGGCCACGCTGCGGCTGGCAGGGCCGCGCGCGGACACCGCAATAACAGGAAGTACGGACATGCCACCCAAGAAGAAGAAGCTGTCAGCGATCATCAAGCTGCAGATCAAGGCTGGTGCCGCCAACCCGGCACCGCCCGTCGGTCCCGCGCTTGGTCAGCACGGCGTCAACATCATGGAGTTCTGCAAGGCCTACAACGCCGCGACCGAGTCGCAGCGCGGTCAGGTCGTGCCGGTCGAGATCTCGGTCTACGAAGACCGCTCGTTCGACTTCAAGCTGAAGACCCCGCCGGCCGCGCGCCTCATCCTCGCCGCCGCCGGCGTCGACAAGGGATCGGGCGAGCCGCACCGCGTCAAGGTCGCCAAGGTGACCATGGAGCAGGTGCGCCAGATCGCGCAGACCAAGATGGTCGACCTGAACGCGAACGACGTCGACCAGGCCGCGAAGATCATCGCCGGCACCGCCCGCTCCATGGGCATCACGGTCGAAGGCTGATCTTTCTCTTTCGCAAGCGTGGGAGAGCCGAGCGCGGCTCATTCACCACGACTGATCCACGGTTAGGACAGAGTCATGAAGCGCAGCAAGGCCTACAAGGCCGCAGCCGAGCTGGTGGACCGGGAGCGGCTGTACTCGCCGCTGGAGGCCGCCAAGCTCGCCAAGGAAACGTCCAAGGTGAAGCTGGACTCGACCGTCGAGGTCGCGATTCGCCTCGGCGTCGACCCCCGCAAGGCCGACCAGATGGTCCGCGGCACCGTGAACCTGCCGCACGGTACGGGCAAGACCGCCCGCGTGATCGTCTTCGCAACCGGTGACAAGGCCGCAGAGGCCGAGGCCGCCGGTGCGGACGCCGTCGGCGCCGAAGACCTCATCGAGCGCATCCAGGGTGGCTGGCTCGACTTCGACGCCGCGATCGCGACCCCCGACCAGATGGCGAAGGTCGGCCGCATCGCCCGCATCCTCGGCCCGCGTGGCCTGATGCCGAACCCCAAGACCGGCACCGTGACCCCCGAGGTCGCGAAGGCGGTGAACGACATCAAGGGCGGTAAGATCAACTTCCGCGTCGACAAGCAGGCCAACCTGCACTTCGTGATCGGCAAGGTGTCGTTCGACCCCGAGAAGCTGGTCGAGAACTACGCCGCGGCTCTGGACGAGGTGCTCCGCGCCAAGCCGTCCGCGGCCAAGGGCCGGTACGTCAAGAAGGTCACCGTCTCCACGACGATGGGCCCCGGCATCCCGGTCGACCCGAACCGCACCCGCAACATGCTGGTGGACGAGGCCTGAGCCTCGCGGTTCTGAAGCACCCGTGAAAGGCCCCCGGCGCACGCCGGGGGCCTTTTGCCTGCGTCGCTCAGTGCTGCTCGACGGGCGGTGAGGCCCGCTTCCGCCGCTCCGGCTGCCACGCCTGCCGGTAGTCGCTGGGCGACACCCCGACCTGCTTCAGGAAGTGGTGCCGCAGGTTGTTCGCCGTGCCGATGCCGCTCAACGCCGCGATCTTCTCCACCGGCAGGTCAGTCGACTCCAGCAGCGCCTGCGCCCTGGCGATGCGTTCGTTGAGCAGCCACTGCAACGGCGTGGTTCCGGTGGCCGCGTGCAGGCGGCGGTAGAACGTCCGCGGGCTCACGGCGGCGCGGCGGGCCAGGGCGTCGATGGTCAGCGGTTCGTCCAGGCGTTCGCGAGCCCAGTCGAGGGCCGCGGTCATGCCCGCGCTCGTGAGGACGTTGCCGTCGTCGACGTGGAGGACCGAGTCGTCGACCCGCACCGCGGGGTAGCGCTCGGCGAGCAGTGCGGTGTGCATCCAGTGGGCCGTTGCTCTGCGGCCGTCGAGGAGGCCCGCTTCGGCCAGTGCGAAGGCGCCGACGCAGAGCGAGACGATGCGGGCGCCGGCCTCGTAGGTCTCACGGAGGGCGGAGACCAGGGCGGTGTGCAGCGCGAACGTCGAAGTGCCTTTGCCCGCAAGGCTTTCCGTGCGGCAGAGCCACAGGTCGTACCAGGGGTCGGCGAGGTCGGGGTGCGGCGTGCCGAAGACGGCCGAGGGGATGCCCAGTTCGTAGAGGTCCAGGACGCCGAAGTCGTCGGGCACGACCAAGGCGACGGAGCCGGCGGTCATGCGACCCAGCCTATGGCAGGAATTTGGTGGACGGGGGCATTCCGGTCACTGGTTGCGGTGATCACCGGTGGCGAAGCTGGAGCCATGACGACTGAGGCGATCACGGTGCTGGGGCTGGGCAACCTCGGACGTGCCGTGGCGGAGGCGTTCCTGCGGGGCGGGCACCCCACGACGGTGTGGAACCGTTCTGCCGCAAAGGCTTTGGCGCTCGTGGAGGGTGGTGCGACCGCGGCGGCCACCGTCGGGGAGGCGGTCACGGCGGGTGAGCTCGTGGTCGTGGCCGTGCTCGACCAGCGGGCGGTGCGGGAGGTGCTGCACGGGGTGGACGTGCGGGGGCGGGTGTTGGTGAACCTCACCTCCGGCACGCCGGACGAGGCGCGCGCGGTGGCGCGGTGGGCCGGGGAGAACGGCGCGGAGTACCTGCACGGCGCGGTCTGCGCGGTGCCGCAGACGATCGGGACCGCGGCGTCGTCGATCAACTGCAGCGGTTCCGCCGCGGTGCACGAGCGGTGGCAGGAGCGGTTGGGGCTGCTCGGGAAGGTCACGTTCCTCGGCGCCGACGCCGGGCGCGCGTCCGGGTACGACGTGGCGGTCCTGGCCGGGATGTACGGGCTGATCGGCGGGTTCCTGCACGCGGCGGCGCTGGCGCGGCCGGTGCCATCAAGGCCACCGAGCTGACGCCGATGTTGTTGTCGTGGCTCGTGGACCTGCACCCCGCGCTGGTCGCGTTCGCCGAGGAGGTCGACTCGGCCGCCTACGCCGGCGGGGAGTCGAGCCTCGCGATGAACCAGAGCGGGCTGGCCACGCTGATCCGCGCCGCCGAGGCGTAGGGCGTGCCGTTCGCGGGATTCGACGCCGTCAAGGCGCTGGTCGACCGGCAGGTCGCCGAAGGGCGGGGCGCGGAGAGCCTGGCCCGCGCCGTCGAGTCCCTCGGCGGCTCACCCCGGCGTGCGGGCTGACAGCAGGAACACCGGGCGAGCCGCCCTGCTCAACCGCAGGTGCTCGGGTTCCAGTCGGTGATGACCCAGCCGGAGCCGACCTTCTCGACGACGAACGTGCCCAGCCGCGGGCCGCCCTCGACGGTCAGCGCGCAGGAGTCGATGGTGACCTTGGTGGAGGTCGGGGTCTTCAGCATCTCGGGCGGGAACATGACCTGCTGGTACCGGTCGACGTTGGTGACCTGCGCCCGCAGCCCCTTCACCGCGGCGGCGCAATCGCTTGCGCCCTGGGCGTTCGCGAACTTCTGGCGGGTGTCGTCGCGCAGGATCAGCGTGCAGGCGCGGGTCGTGTCGGCGAAGGAGACGTGCTTGTAGAACATGCCGACGGTGCCCTGCAGGCCCGCGGGTGCGGACAGTCCCTGTGCCGCACCGGTCACGCCGCCGCTGTCCTGCGCGATGTCGCCGGGGTCGTCGGTGCCGAAGAAGTGGTTGTAGGCCCAGATCGCCGAGCCCAGCACGACGAGGAACGTCAGCACGCGCCAGAAGAGCGCGCTGCCGAGGATGAACAGCACCCACCGCAGCCGGTTGCCGGGGCCCGGCCTGGGTGCCTGCGGCGCTTGGCCGGTGGCCTCCTGGTAGCGCTGGAACTCCTGGAAGCGCTGGAACTCCTGGAACTGCCGGAGCTGTTCGGGGTCCATCGGGGGCTGCGGCGGCTGCGGGGGCTGCCGGGGTGCGAGGTCCTTGCCGGGCTCGTCCGTCACAGGTCACATCATGCCGATTTGGAGTGGCCGTACACAGTCGAGTACTCTTTTCCTGGTTCTACCGAAGACCGCTGGTTTTCTCCGCGAGGAGAACGAAGGCCCCGTTGCAACACGGGCGGCCCGCGCAGGGAGGACGAGGCTCAGCTTGTCGTGACGCCCCGTGCTGCTTGTGCGCGTGGGCGTTTTTGTTGTTTCGGAGCCTTCTCGAACCGGCGGTCACCCAGCCCAGAGAGGAGGCGATCATGGCGAAGCCCAGCAAGGTTACGGCGGTCGCTGAGCTCGCGGACCAGTTCCGCAGCAGCTCGGCAGCGGTTGTCACCGAGTACCGTGGCCTCTCCATGGCGCAGCTCACGACGCTGCGTCGCGCTCTCGGCGCGGGCACCAAGTACACCGTCGCGAAGAACACGCTGGTCAAGCTGGCCGCCGCGGACGCCGGCATCGAGGGCCTCGAGGCTCTCCTGTCCGGTCCGACCGCCATCGCGTTCGTCGAGGGCGAGCCCGTCGACGCCGCCAAGGCGATCCGCGACTTCGCGAAGGACAACAAGGCCCTGATCATCAAGGGCGGCTTCATGGATGGCCGCCCGCTCTCGGTCGACGAGGTCACGGCTATCGCCGACCTCGAAAGCCGTGAGGTGCTGCTCGCGAAGCTCGCGGGCGCGATGAAGGGCAACCTGGCCAAGGCCGCGGGTCTGTTCAACGCCCCGGCTTCCCAGGTCGCTCGCCTGGCTGCTGCCCTGCAGGAGAAGAAGGCCGAGTCGGCTCCCGCCGCCGAAGCCGACGCTCCCGCCGAAAGCTGATCACCCGAAGACACACCCGACGCTTTCGCGCGGGAAATTAGAAAGGACCGCCGATCATGGCGAAGCTCAGCACCGAAGAGCTGCTCGACGCGTTCAAGGAGATGACCCTCCTGGAGCTGTCGGCGTTCGTGAAGCAGTTCGAGGAGACCTTCGAGGTCACCGCCGCGGCTCCGGTCGCCGTCGCTGCCGCCGGCCCGGCCGGCCCCGCCGCCGCCGAGGTCGAGGAGAAGGACGAGTTCGACGTCGTCCTCGAGTCCGCCGGTGACAAGAAGATCCAGGTCATCAAGGTCGTCCGCGAGGTCGTCTCGGGCCTGGGCCTGAAGGAGGCCAAGGAGCTGGTCGAGTCCGCTCCGAAGCCGATCCTCGAAGGTGTCGCGAAGGACGTCGCGGACGCCGCCAAGGAGAAGCTCGAGGCCGCCGGCGCCAAGATCACCCTCAAGTGATCCGGGCCCCCTCGGGGGCTTGGCGTTCAGCCGCTTGAAACGGGCGTGCACCCACAACGGGGGTGCACGCCCGTTTTGCTGTGTCCGGACCTTCACGACATGCGCCGTGTGACCGTTTCACGAGGTCACGCTCAGTGCTGTTATCCGAACGCAACCGCCATTAACCCAACTGGTGAGTAACCTCCCGCGAACGAACTCGTTGCCCAGGTGTGACGCCGGTCCCGTCGGCGTCGTCGGGCTGTGCGGAGGTGCGGATGGGCGTCGAGGTGGTCGTCGAGGGTCTGACCAAGTCCTTCGGCAAGCAGACCATCTGGCAGGACGTCACGCTCACGTTGCCGCCGGGTGAGGTCAGCGTGATGCTCGGACCGTCGGGCACCGGCAAGAGCGTGTTCCTGAAGTCGCTGGTGGGACTGCTCAAGCCGGAGCAGGGCAAGATCGTCATCAACGGCACGGACCTCGTGCGGTGCTCCGAGCACAAGCTCTACGAGATCCGGAAGATGTTCGGCGTGCTGTTCCAGGACGGTGCGCTGTTCGGGTCGATGAACCTGTACGACAACATCGCCTTCCCGCTGCGGGAGCACACCCGCAAGAGCGAGGCCGAGGTCCGCAGGATCGTCCTCGAGAAGATGGAGATGGTCGGTCTCGTCGGTGCGGAGAAGAAGCTCCCCGGTGAGATCTCCGGCGGCATGCGCAAGCGGGCCGGTCTGGCCCGCGCGCTGGTGCTCGACCCCGAGATCATCCTGTGCGACGAGCCGGACTCCGGGCTCGACCCGGTGCGCACGGCGTACCTGAGCCAGCTGCTGATCGACCTCAACGCGCAGATCGACGCGACGATCCTCATCGTCACGCACAACATCAACATCGCGCGGACCGTGCCGGACAACCTCGGCATGCTGTTCCGGCGGGAGCTCGTCATGTTCGGGCCGCGGGAGGTCCTGCTCACGAGCGACGAGCCGGTGGTCGAGCAGTTCCTCAACGGGCGGCGGCTCGGGCCGATCGGCATGTCCGAGGAGAAGGACCAGGCGACCATGGCCGCCGAGCAGGCGCACGCGGACGCCGGGCACTCGGACGGGTCGCCGGACGAGGACATGCGCGGGGTCGTGCCGCAGCTGGAACCGACGCCGGGGTTGCCGTACCGGGACGCGGTGCGCCGGCGCAAGGACCGGGTCATGTCGATCATCCACCGGCTGCCGCACGAGGCGCAGCAGGGCATCATCGCCAGCCTCACCACCGAGGAGCAGGTGCGGTACGGGGTGCACGTCGGGACGCCGGTCGCGGCTCCCACGCCGAGCCCGTGGCCGCGGACCGGTGGTGTGCTGTGAGCACCCAGACCTTTCCCGGCGCGGGCGCGCTGCGGGAGACCGGGAAGCTGTGCCAGCTCGGCATCGACGTGGTGCGCACGTCGTTCCGGCGGCCGTTCCAGCTGCGGGAGTTCATCCAGCAGAGCTGGTTCATCGTCAGCGTCACGGTGCTGCCGACGGCACTGGTCAGCATCCCGTTCGGCGCGGTCATCGCGTTGCAGCTGGGCAGCCTGACCAGGCAGATCGGCGCGCAGTCGTTCACCGGTGCCGCCAGCGTGCTCGCGATCATCCAGCAGGCCAGCCCGATCGTGACGGCGCTGCTCATCGCCGGTGCCGGCGGCAGTGCGATCTGCGCGGACCTCGGGTCCCGCACGATCCGCGAGGAGATCGACGCCATGGAAGTGCTCGGGGTGTCGCCGATCCACCGGCTGGTCGTGCCCAGGGTGCTGGCGGCGATGCTGGTGTCCGTGCTGCTCAACGGCATGGTCAGCGTCGTCGGCGTGCTCGGCGGCTACTTCTTCAACGTGATCATGCAGGACGGCACGCCCGGTGCCTACCTCGCGAGCTTCAGCGCGCTGGCGCAGCTGCCGGACCTGTGGATCAGCGAGCTCAAGGCGCTGATCTTCGGGTTCATCGCGGGCATCGTGGCCGCCTACCGGGGGCTCAACCCCGCGGGCGGGCCGAAGGGCGTGGGCGACGCGGTCAACCAGGCCGTGGTCATCACGTTCCTGCTGCTGTTCTTCGTCAACTTCGTCCTCACCACGATCTACCTGCAGGTCGTGCCCGCGAAGGGGAGCTGATGGCGAACAAGGTGCTGTCCACCCTGGACGGGTTCGGCGACCAGCTGTCGTTCTACCTCAAGGCGCTGGCGTGGACCCCCCGCGCGTTGAAGCGGTACTCCAAGGAGACGCTGCGGCTGCTGGCCGAGGTGAGCTTCGGGTCCGGTGCGCTCGCGGTCATCGGCGGCACGATCGGCGTGATGGTCGGGTTGTCCGTGTTCACCGGCACCGTCGTCGGTCTGCAGGGGTTCACGGCCCTCAACCAGATCGGCACGAGCGCGTTCGCCGGGTTCGTGTCCGCCTACTTCAACACGCGTGAGATCGCGCCGCTCGTCGCCGGGCTGGCGTTGAGCGCGACGGTCGGAAGTGGGTTCACGGCGCAGCTCGGTGCCATGCGGATCTCCGAGGAGATCGACGCGCTGGAGGTCATGGGCATCCCGAGCCTGCCGTTCCTGGTCACCACGCGGATCATCGCCGGGTTCGTCGCGATCATCCCGCTGTACGTGATCGGCCTGCTCACCAGCTACCTGGCGGCCAGGACGATCACCGTGGAGTTCTACGGGCAGTCGGCGGGCACGTACGACCACTACTTCAACCTGTTCCTGCCACCGGTCGACGTGCTCTGGTCGTTCGGCAAGGTGCTGGTCTTCGCGGTCGTGATCATCATGACCCACTGCTACTACGGCTACCGCGCCTCCGGCGGGCCGGCGGGGGTCGGTGTGGCCGTCGGACGGGCGGTGCGCACCGCCATCGTCACGACCGCGCTGCTCGACTTCTTCCTGAGCCTCGCGATCTGGGGCGCCACGACGACGGTGAGGATCGCCGGATGAAGAAGCGCGTGCTGGGCATCGCGTTCCTCCTCGCGATCGCCATGTTCCTGTCGCTCACGGTGGCGCTCTACAAGGACGCCTTCAGCGACTACGTGAAGGTGACGCTCAAGACCGACCACATCGGCAACCAGCTGCTGACCGCGAGCGACGTCAAGGTCCGCGGGCTGATCGTCGGCTCGGTCAAGGCCATCCGCACCACCGGCGACGGCGCCGAGCTGGAGCTCGCGCTGCTGCCGGACAAGGTCGAGCAGATCCCCGGCAACGTCTCCGCGCGCCTGCTGCCCAAGACGTTGTTCGGCGAGCGGTACGTGAACCTCGTGCTGCCGCAGCGCAAGGGCGCCGCCATCAGGGAGGGCGCGGTCATCGAGCAGGACCGCACCAGCAGCGCCATCGAGGTCGAGCGCGTGCTGAACAACCTGATGCCGGTGCTGCAGGCGATCCAGCCGGAGAAGCTCGCCACGACGCTCACGGCGTTGTCGCAGGCGCTCGACGGCCGCGGCAAGCCGCTCGGCGAGACGCTGGTGTCGCTCGACGCCTACCTCGGTGAGCTCAACCCGCAGCTGCCGGCGCTCAAGGAGAACATCTCCAGGCTCGCCGACGTCGCGAACGTCTACTCCGACGCCGCTCCCGACCTGCTCCAGGCGCTCAACGACATGACCACGACGACCAAGACCGTGGTCGACCAGCGGGACAACCTGCTCGCGCTGTACGGCTCGCTCACCACGACCTCGCAGGACCTCACGGGCTTCCTCGCGGTCAACAAGAACAACATCATCCAGCTCGCGGACACCAGCCGCCCGACGCTGGAGCTGCTCGCCAAGTACGCGCCCGAGTACCCGTGCCTGCTCAAGGGCCTCAGCGAGTTCAAGCCGGTCATCGAGAAGGCGTTCGGTGTGGGCACCAACGAGCCCGGCCTGCACATCACGCTGGAGATCACGAACACCCGCGGCAAGTACAAGCCCGGCATCGACGACCCCGAGTACCGGGACAAGCGCGGGCCACGCTGCTACGACCTGGTCCCGCGGCCGGACCCGTTCCCGCAGTACCCGCCGGAGGGTCCGGTGAAGGACGGCTCCAGCTCGCCGCCGCCCGCCCGCGTCGCCAACGACGGGATCCTGCCGCCCGCGACCGCCGGGAACGCGACCTCGCCGTCGTCGGCCACCGCGGTGAACCTCGCGAACTCGCCGGAGGAGGCCCGGATGATCGCGGCGCTGTTCGGCCCGCGGATGGGCGTGGACCCGCAGGACGTGCCGGGCTGGTCGAGCCTGCTGCTCGGACCGCTGGTGCGCGGAACGGAGGTGACGGTCGAGTGAAGGGTGTGCTCGCCCCGCTGCTGAAGCTGATCACGTTCGCCGTGGTCACGATCCTCGCCACGACCCTGCTGGCGATCACCATCGCGAACGTCAACCTGGCCGGCGCCACCGGGTACAAGGCGCGGTTCACCGACGTCACCGCCCTGAACGAGGGCGACGACATCCGCATCGCCGGCGTCCGCGTCGGGCAGGTCGACGAGATCAGGGTCGTCGACCGCAAGACCGCCGAGGTCGAGTTCTCGATCGACGGCGACCGCCGGCTGCCCGACGCGGTGACCGCGACCATCAAGTACCGCAACCTGGTGGGCCAGCGGTACATCGCGCTGGAGGCCGGCACCGGCGACACCAGCGCGGTGCTGCCCGAGGGCGGCACGATCCCGCTGGAGCGCACCAGGTCAGCGCTCGATCTCACGGTGTTGTTCAACGGCTTCAAGCCGCTCTTCCAGGCCCTGTCGCCGGACGACGTGAACAAGCTGTCGTTCGAGATCGTCCAGGTGCTGCAGGGAGAGGGCGGCACGATCGACAGCCTGCTGCGGCACACGGCGTCGCTGACCAGCACGCTCGCCGGCAAGGACAAGGTCATCGGCCAGGTCGTCGACAACCTCAACGTCGCGCTGGACACCGTGAACTCGCGCGGCGACGACCTGAACAACCTCGTCGTCACGTTGCAGCAGCTCGTGTCCGGGCTCGCGCAGGACCGCCAGCCGATCGGCGAGGCCATCACCGCGCTCGGCGACCTCACCAACGCGACCGCCGGCCTGCTGGAACAGGGCCGCGAACCGTTGCGCAACGACATCGCTCAGCTCGGCATCGTCTCGAAGACGCTGGGGGACAACGAGGTGCTCGTCGAGGGCGTGCTCCAGCGGCTGCCGAACAAGCTGGAGACGATCACCAGGACCGCGACCTACGGCTCGTGGTTCAACTTCTACCTGTGCGAGGCCAGCGGCCAGATCGCCGTGCCGCCGGTCATCACCAACCCCGTCCCCATCACGGCGTTGCCGGTGACACAGCAGAGGTGCCGCCGATGAAACAGCGCAACCCCATCGCCACCGGCGCGATCAGCCTGACGTTGATCGCACTGCTGCTGCTCGCCGCGTTCTACTCCGACGACCTGCCGATCGTGGGCGGCGGCACGAGCTACGCGGCGGACTTCAGCGAGGCCGCGGGCCTGGTGCCGGGCAACGAGGTCCGCGTCGCCGGCGTGAAGGTCGGCAAGGTCACCAAGGTCGGGCTGAACGGCGACCGGGTGCGGGTGACGTTCAAGGTCAAGGACGCCTGGGTGGGCGACCGGTCGACCGCGATGATCCGCATCAAGACGTTGCTGGGCCAGAAGTTCCTGGCGCTCGACCCGCAGGGCTCGCAGCCGCTCTCGCCCGGTGACCCGATCCCGAAGGAACGCACGCTCGCGCCGTACGACGTGAACGAGGCGTTCAACGGGCTCGCGACGACCGTCGGCCAGATCGACACCAAGCAGCTCGCGGACAGCTTCACCGTGCTGTCCGAGACGTTCAAGAACTCGCCCGAGCACGTCCGCGGCGCGCTGGACGGCCTGTCCGCGCTGTCGAAGACGATCTCCTCGCGCGACGAGCAGCTCGCGAAGCTGCTCGACAACACCCGGCAGCTGACCGGGACGCTGGCCGACCGCAACGCCGAGTTCGAGAAGCTGATCGCCGACGGCAACCTGCTGCTGGGCGAGCTGCGCAAGCGGCGGGAGGCCATCAGCGCGGTGCTCGGCGGCACGCGCGACCTGGCCAGGCAGCTCTCCGGGCTGGTCGCGGACAACCAGGACCAGCTGCGGCCGGCGCTGCAGCAGCTCGACCGGGTCACCACGATCCTGCAGCGCAACCAGGACAACCTGGACCGCAGCCTGGCGCTGCTGGCCCCGTTCTACCGGGTGTTCGCGAACACCCTGGGCAACGGGCGCTGGTTCGACACCTACATCTGCGGTCTGCTGCCGCCCTCGGTGAACCTCGGCGTCGTCGGGTTCAACGAGGAAGGCTGCCTGCCTCCGGGGGTGGCGCGATGACGACTGTGGTGCACAGCAGGGCCGGCCGGTTCATCGCGATCGCGTGCGTGCTCGCGCTCGTGCTGACCGCCGCGCTCTGGTGGGTGTTCAACGGCATGAACGGGCGCAAGGTCACCGCGCACTTCGCGGCGGCCGTCGGCGTCTACCCCGGCGGTGACGTGCGGGTGCTGGGCGTGAAGGTCGGCACGATCGACGAGGTCACGCCGGAGGGCAAGACGGTGAAGGTGGTGTTCACCGTCGACCGCGACGTGCGGGTGCCGGCGAACGCGCAGGCCGTCGTGGTCTCGCCGAGCGTGGTCAGCGACCGGTACGTGCAGCTCTCGCCCGCCTACACCGGTGGGCCGGCGATGGCCGACGACGCCGTGATCCCGCGCGAGCGCACCGCGACACCGGTCGAGCTCGACGAGCTGTACTCGTCGCTGGACAAGCTCACGACCGCGCTGGGGCCCAACGGCGCGAACGCCGACGGCGCGCTCGCGGACCTGCTGAACTCCGCGGCGAAGAACCTGGAGGGCAACGGCCAGGCGCTCAACGACACGCTGAAGAACCTGGGCCAGGCCACCCGCACGCTGTCGGGGTCGAAGGAGGACCTCTTCGCGACCGTCGACAACCTGCAGAAGTTCACGGCGATGCTGGCCGCGAACGACAGCCAGGTGCGGGACCTCAACAAGCAGCTGGCTGACGTGGCGAAGCTGCTCGCCGACGAACGCGGCGACCTCGGTGCCGCGCTGAGCGAGCTGGCGACCGCGCTGGGGCAGGTGCAGGGGTTCGTCAAGGACAACCGCGCCGGGCTGAAGTCCAACGTGGACAAGCTGGCGTCGATCACGCAGGTGCTCGTGAACCAGCGGGCGGCACTGGCCGAGACGCTGGACGTGGCACCGCTGGCGCTGGGCAACCTGCAGAACTCCTACAACGCGGCGTCCGGCACGCTCGACACCCGCGCGAACATCAACGAGCTCAACCAGCCGCCGATCGTGCTGATCTGCAAGCTGGTGCAGCAGGCGACGCCGAACAACGTGCCGCCGGTGCTCGCGAACACGTGCAAGCAGCTGGAGCCGCTGCTGAGCGGTGCGATCCCGCTGAAGTCGCCCGCAGAGGTGCTCGGCGACCTCAACGCGGGCAAGCTGCCGCTGCCCCTGCCGCTCGCGGGGGTGCCCCGGTGAAGAAGCTCGTCGTGGGTCTCGCGGCGGTGTTGCTGGTCTCCGGCTGCGGTTCCGGTGGCTTCGACGGCGTCTACAACATGCCGCTGCCCGGTGGCGCGGACGTGGGCGACCACCCGTACCGGGTGAAGGCGCACTTCAAGGACGTGCTCGACCTGGTGCCGCAGGCGGGCGTGAAGGTCAACGACGTGCCGGTCGGCCGGGTGGAGCGGATCGACCTCGCTCCCGGCGGCTGGACCGCCGAGGTCACGCTGCTCGTCAACGGCGACGTGCAGCTCCCGGCCAACGCGTACGCGAACCTGCGCCAGTCGGCGTTGCTCGGCGAGAAGTTCATCGAGCTGGGCAAGCCCAAGGACGCGAGCGGCAAGCTCGCGGACAACGCGACCATCCCGATCGAGAAGACCAACCGCAACCCCGAGGTCGAAGAGGTCTTCGGCGCGTTGTCGTTGCTGCTCAACGGTGGCGGTGTCGCGCAGCTGCAGAACATCACCAAGGAGCTCAACGCGACGTTCGAGGGCAACGAGCAGGAGATCAGGTCGCTGCTCGGCAACCTCGACACGTTCGTCGGGCAGCTGGACGAGCACAAGGCGGAGATCGTCCGCGCGCTCGACTCGATGAACCGGCTCGCCGCCACCCTCGCGCAGCAGCGGGACCGGATCACCGTGGCGCTGACCGACCTGGAGCCCGGCCTGAAGGTGCTGGCCGAGCAGCGCACGCAGCTGGTGACGTTGCTGCAGTCGCTGACCAGGCTGTCCGACGTCGCCGTGGACACGGTCAACCGCAGCCGCGACGACATCGTGGCCGACCTCAAGGCGTTGCAGCCGACGCTGACGAAGCTCGCCGAGTCGGGGCAGAACCTGCCGAACGCGTTCGAGCTGCTGCTGACCTACCCGTTCCCGGACGCGGCGGTCGACGGCATCAAGGGCGACTACACCAACGCGTTCATCGACCTGGACCTCAACCTGGGCAACGTCCTCGACAACCTGGGCCGGTCGCGGCAGACCCCGCTCGAAGGCATCCTGCCGCCGAGCCAGGGCACTCCGCTGCCGCTGCCGAACCTCCCGCTGCCCGGCATCGGCCAGGGCACCGGGTCGGGTCTCGGCGACATCCTCGGCGGTCTGCTGGGAGGGGGGCGCAAGTGATCACGCGGGGCACGAAGCTCAAGGTCGTGGCGTTCGTCCTGGTGGCGTTGCTGGGCATCTCCTACGTCAGCGCGAACTACGTCGGGCTCTTCCGCTCGTCGTCGACCGTCGTGACGATGCAGCTCGCCGACTCCGGCGGCATCTTCTCCAACGCCGAGGTCACCTACCGCGGTGTCACGATCGGCCGGGTCGGGCAGCTGCGGCTGACCGCCGACGGCGTCGAGGCCGACCTGGAGCTCGACGCCGACGCACCGCGGGTGCCGGCGTCGGCCGAGGCCGTCGTCGCCAACCGGTCGGCGGTCGGCGAGCAGTACGTGGACCTGCGGCCGAAGACCGACGGCGGCCCGTTCCTGGAGGCCGGGTCGGTGATCCCGCGGTCGGCGACGAAGACACCGCCGCCGGTGGACGGGCTGCTGACGAACCTCGACGCGTTCGCCACCTCGGTGCCGACGGACTCGCTGAAGGTCGTGGTCGACGAGCTGCACACGGCCTTCAACGGCACGGGCGGCGACCTCCAGGTGCTGATCGACAACACCGCGGCGTTCACGGCAGCGGCGCGCGAGCACCTGCCGCAGACCACGCGGCTGCTGCAGGACGGGCGGATCGTGCTGGCCACGCAGGCCGCGTCCGGCGGCGCCATCCGGTCGTTCAGCGGTGACCTGCGGTTGCTCGCCGAGCAGCTGAAGGCCTCCGACGGCGACCTGCGGCGGCTCATCGTCGCGGTGCCGCCGGCGTCCGAGCAGGTGTCGGCGCTGCTCAGGGAGAGCGGGCCGAACCTGGGCGTGGTGTTCGCGAACCTGCTGACCACCTCGAACATCCTGGTGACGCGGCGCGACGGCCTGGAGCAGATCGCCGTCACCTACCCGATCGCCGTGGGCGGTGGCTTCACCGTGGCGCCGGGCGACGGGTCGGCGCACTTCGGGCTGGCGCTGAACGTGTTCGACCCGATGCCGTGCACGGTCGGGTACGAGGGCACGCGCATCCGCACCGGTGCCGACACCGCGCCCGTGCCGCTGAACACGCAGGCCTACTGCGCGCTCGCGCCCGGAAGTGCCACCTCGGTGCGCGGGTCGCAGAATGCTCCGTACGGCGGGACACCGGTGGGCACCGCGGTGACCCAGCCCGGCCAGGAGCCCACCACCGGGTCGCAGACCACCGTGCCCGAGGTGCCGTTGCTGACGTCGCTGGGCCAGCTGCTGGGCCTGCCAGAGGGGAAGAAGTAGTGCGGACCTTCACCACCGTCGCCGCCGTCCTCGCGGTCCTGACCTTCGGCTTCGCCGCGTACGCGGGCGTGACCTGGTACGCGGCGGCCCATTCCTCCGAGTCGTCGTTCGCCTCCGCGCGCGACGAGGCCCGGCGCGCGGGTGAGGTCGGCATCACGAACTTCCTGACGCTCGACTACCGCAAGGTCGACGAGGACCTGCAGCGCTGGCTGAGCTCGTCGACCGGCGAGCTGCGCGCGGAGATCGACAAGGACAAGGACGCGCGCAAGAAGCAGCTGGTCGACGCGAAGTCCGTGACGACGTCGAAGGTCCTCGACGCCGCCGTGTCCGAGCTGGACGACCGCGCGGGCACCGCCGAGATGATCGCCGTGGTCGAGAGCACCGTGACGCCCGACGGCGGCCAGCAGGTCACCAAGATCAACCGGTACCTGACCAAGCTCACCCGCACGGACGACGGCTGGAAGCTGAGCCAGCTGGGCCCGCTGCGGGCGGGCGTCTGACCCGGTCCCGGTCCCGGCTTCGGCCAGAGTTGATTGGACGAGAGCACGTGCCCCCACCCCGCCGCCGCCCCATCCCCACGCCGCCCGCCGGTGGCCGCCCGCGCGTGGCCGGCCTGAACCGCCGTGCCGCCGCGCCCGAGGCCGGTGAGGCGACCGAGGTGGTGACGCCGGAGAGCGCCGCTGCGAAGCGGGCCGAGGCGGCTGAGGCCGTCGAGCGGGCCGAGGCGGCCGGCGCGGGTGAGGTCGTCGAGGCTGCGGAGGCCGGGCAGCCCGCCGAGACCGTCGAGCCGGAGGAGTCCGGGCTCAAGGCGCCCGAGGCGGTGGACTGGACGCCGTCGGCCGCTCCGAAGCCCGCGAAGTCAGAGCCTGCGGAGGCCGAGCCGGAGGGGCTCCCGGTCGAGGTCGCCGGCACGAGGTCAGCGTCCGGGGGCTGGGTGCTGCCGGTCGCGCTGGTCGTGGTCGCGCTGCTGTTCGCGGGCCTCGGCACGTTCTTCCTGGTCAAGTCCAGGTCGGGTGGCTACGACTCGGCGCTGGTCGACTCCGCCACCACGTCCTCGGTGAACGGCCAGGTCCGCGAGGCCGTGGAGAAGTCGTTCTCGTACAACTTCGCCGACGTCTCCGCCACCGAGAAAGCCGCGAAGGAGCTCCTGACCGGCAAGGCGCTCTGCCAGTACAACGCGGTCTTCGGCCCGGTCCGCGAGATCGCCCCGCAGCAGAAGCTCGTGGTCAGCGTCCGCGTCGTCTCCTCCGCCGTGTCGTCCCTGCGCGACGGCCGCGCCACCGTCCTGGTCTTCGCCGACCAGGTCACCACCCGCACCACCGACAACCAGACCGGCGGCGGCACCGCCATGCTCCAGGTCGGCGCCGTGGAGGACGGCGGCCGCTGGAAGGTCGACAACCTGAGGATGTTCGGCGCGACCGCCGACCAGGACCGCCAACTCCAGTCCTGCTGACCGGCACGCGGGCCCCCGCGTGCCGTCCCGGGGTACGCGGGGACCCCGCGTGCCGACTTGGGGGTACGCGGGGACCCCGCGTGCGGACTTGGGGGGGGGTACGCGGGGACCCCGCGTGCCGTCCTGGAGTACGAAAGCTCCCCGCGTGCACTTGCCGAGGGGGTGCGGACGTTCGGTTCGGGCTGCCTCGCTGCCCTTCGCCGGGAGCCACATACCCGGTGGATGGTCGGTGCCAAACGCTTCGGCGGGGTCGAGTAAGATCAACAACCTCGTCCAAGGCCCGCAAAGGGCTTGGAAGCACCCCAAAGGGGCCCTTCGCCAGACCCGACACGCGTGATCTCGGTCACACGGTTTCTCGTGGCGCTCTGTAAGAGCGCTTGAGGCCGTCAACTTCCCACCAAACCGGGCGTACACGTGTTTGTGCAGGTCAACTGGATGACGGTCGGTGAACGGCGCTCCATCCAGAGAGTGGATAAGCGCTCGACATCTTGACTGCGCGCTCATGCAGGGTCACTCTGTCGGTGAGCAAGAGGAGGGTCCTTCCAGGTGCCTCTCGACAGTCGCCGTGCGTGTGGCTAGACTGCCCCTTTGCGCTGCCCATTTTCCGCTTGCCCTTCGCCGAGAGCGTGGATTAGTCGAGCAGCGCCGCACCCTAGACAGCCGTGCTAGTTCGCTCTAGCCAGCTATTTGTCCCTGGAAGGACGCATCTTGGCGATCTCTCGCGCGACCAAGGCCACTGCTGCGACCAACTCCACGTCGGGGATCCCTGGAGCGCCGAAGCGAGTTTCCTTCGCGAAGATTCACGAGCCGCTTCAGACGCCCAACCTGCTCGACCTGCAGATCCAGTCCTTCGAATGGCTCACCGGTGACGAGGCGTGGTTCCAGCGCCGCGTCGACGCCGGCGACGAGACCCCGACGGGCGGCCTCGAAGAGGTCCTCAACGAGATCTCGCCGATCGAGGACTTCTCCGGCTCCATGTCACTGTCCTTCTCCGACCCGCGCTTCGACGAGGTCAAGGCCTCGACCGAGGAGTGCAAGGACAAGGACATGACGTACGCGGCACCGCTGTTCGTCACGGCGGAGTTCACCAACCACACCACTGGCGAGATCAAGAGCCAGACGGTGTTCATGGGTGACTTCCCGATGATGACGAACAAGGGCACGTTCATCATCAACGGCACCGAGCGCGTGGTTGTCTCGCAGCTCGTTCGCTCGCCTGGTGTCTACTACGACACCGCGGTCGACAAGACGACGGACAAGGACGTCTTCAGCGTCAAGATCATCCCGTCCCGGGGTGCCTGGCTGGAGTTCGACGTCGACAAGCGCGACACCGTGGGTGTCCGCATCGACCGCAAGCGTCGCCAGCCGGTGACGGTGCTGTTGAAGGCCCTGGGCTGGAGCACGGAGCAGATCCGCGAGCGGTTCGCGTTCAGCGAGACGTTGCTGACCACGCTCGAGAAGGACCACACCGCGGGTACCGACGAGGCGTTGCTCGACATCTACCGCAAGCTGCGTCCGGGCGAGCCGCCCACGAAGGAGTCCGCGCAGGCCCTGCTGGAGAACCTGTTCTTCAAGGACAAGCGCTACGACCTGGCGAAGGTTGGTCGCTACAAGATCAACAAGAAGCTGGGCCTGGACACCGAGATCAACACCGGTGTGCTGACCGAGGACGACATCGTCACGACGATCGAGTACCTCGTCCGCCTGCACGCCGGTGAGACGATGATGGATGCCGCCGCCGGTGGCGACGTGCCGGTCGAGGTCGACGACATCGACCACTTCGGCAACCGCCGCCTGCGCACGGTCGGCGAGCTGATCCAGAACCAGATCCGCGTCGGTCTGTCCCGCATGGAGCGCGTCGTCCGCGAGCGCATGACCACGCAGGACGTCGAGGCCATCACGCCGCAGACCCTGATCAACATCCGTCCCGTCGTGGCGGCGATCAAGGAGTTCTTCGGCACCTCGCAGCTGTCGCAGTTCATGGACCAGACCAACCCGCTCGCGGGTCTGACCCACAAGCGCCGCCTGTCGGCGCTGGGTCCCGGTGGTCTGTCCCGTGAGCGGGCCGGCATGGAGGTCCGCGACGTCCACCCGTCGCACTACGGCCGCATGTGCCCGATCGAGACGCCGGAAGGCCCGAACATCGGCCTGATCGGTTCGCTCTCGTCCTACGCGCGGGTCAACCCGTTCGGCTTCATCGAGACGCCGTACCGCAAGGTCGTCGACGGCCGGGTCACCGACCAGATCGACTACCTGACCGCGGACGAGGAAGACCGCTTCGTCAAGGCGCAGGCGAACTCGCCGACCGACGACGAGGGCAACTTCACCGACGACCGCGTCCTGGTCCGCAAGAAGGGCGGCGAGGTCGAGTTCATCGACCCGACCGACGTCGACTACATGGACGTCTCGCCGCGCCAGATGGTGTCGGCCGCGACCGCCATGATCCCGTTCCTCGAGCACGACGACGCCAACCGCGCCCTGATGGGTGCGAACATGCAGCGCCAGGCCGTGCCGCTGCTCCGCTCCGAGTCGCCGCTCGTCGGCACCGGCATGGAGCTGCGCGCCGCGGTCGACGCCGGTGACGTCGTCGTCGCGAAGAAGACCGGTGTGGTCGAGGAGGTCTCCGCCGACTACATCACCGTCATGGCCGACGACGGTGCGCGCAACACCTACGCGCTGCACAAGTTCCGCCGGTCGAACCAGGGCACCTGCATCAACCAGAAGCCCATCGTCAACGAGGGCGACCGGGTCGAGCAGGGCCAGGTCCTGGCCGACGGTCCGTGCACCGAGAACGCCGAGATGGCGCTCGGCAAGAACCTGCTCGTGGCGATCATGCCGTGGGAAGGCCACAACTACGAGGACGCGATCATCCTGTCGCAGCGCCTCGTGCAGGACGACGTTCTCACCTCGATCCACATCGAGGAGCACGAGATCGACGCCCGCGACACGAAGCTCGGCGCCGAGGAGATCACCCGGGACATCCCGAACGTCTCCGAGGAGGTCCTCGCCGACCTCGACGAGCGCGGCATCATCCGCATCGGTGCCGAGGTCCAGCCGGGCGACATCCTCGTCGGCAAGGTCACGCCCAAGGGCGAGACCGAGCTGACGCCGGAGGAGCGCCTGCTCCGCGCGATCTTCGGTGAGAAGGCGCGCGAGGTCCGCGACACCTCGCTCAAGGTGCCGCACGGCGAGTACGGCAAGGTCATCGGCATCCGCGTGTTCTCGCGCGAGGACGACGACGAGCTGCCTCCGGGCGTGAACGAGCTCGTGCGCGTCTACGTGGCCCAGAAGCGCAAGATCCAGGACGGTGACAAGCTCGCCGGCCGCCACGGCAACAAGGGCGTCATCGGCAAGATCCTCCCCGTCGAGGACATGCCGTTCCTCGAGGACGGCACGCCGGTCGACATCATCCTGAACACGCACGGTGTTCCGCGTCGTATGAACATCGGCCAGGTGCTGGAGACCCACCTCGGGTGGATCGCCAAGCAGGGCTGGAGCATCAACGGCGACCCGGACTGGGCGAAGAACCTGTCCGAGGACCTGCTGGAGGTCGAGCCCGGCACCAAGACCGCGACCCCCGTGTTCGACGGCGCGAAGGAAGAGGAGATCACGGGCCTGCTCGGCTCGACGATCCCGAACCGCGACGGCGAGCGCATGGTCAAGGAGAACGGGAAGGCGCAGCTCTTCGACGGCCGCTCCGGCGAGCCGTACCCGTTCCCCGTGTCGGTCGGCTACATGTACATCCTGAAGCTGCTGCACCTGGTGGACGACAAGATCCACGCGCGTTCGACCGGCCCGTACTCGATGATCACGCAGCAGCCGCTGGGTGGTAAGGCGCAGTTCGGTGGTCAGCGCTTCGGTGAGATGGAGTGCTGGGCGATGCAGGCGTACGGCGCCGCGTACACCCTGCAGGAGCTGCTCACCATCAAGTCCGACGACGTGCTCGGCCGCGTGAAGGTCTACGAGGCCATCGTCAAGGGCGAGAACATCCCGGAACCCGGTATCCCGGAGTCCTTCAAGGTGCTGCTCAAGGAGCTGCAGTCGCTCTGCCTCAACGTCGAGGTCCTGTCTTCGGACGGTGCCGCGATCGAGATGCGCGACGGCGACGACGAGGACCTGGAGCGCGCGGCCGCGAACCTCGGCATCAACCTGTCGAGGTCCGAGTCGCCCTCCGTGGACGACGTCGTCAACTAGTCACCTCGCCGGCTGGTGATGGGGCTGCCTCCGAGCCAAGAAATCGGACGCAGTCCCTCACCGGCCCTCCGACCAGCTCCTTTGCCACCGATCTAAAAAGGGGAAGAGAGTAGACGTGCTCGACGTCAACTTCTTCGATGAGCTCCGCATCGGTCTCGCGACCGCGGACGACATCCGCCAGTGGTCCTACGGCGAGGTCAAGAAGCCCGAAACCATCAACTACCGCACGCTCAAGCCCGAGAAGGACGGCTTGTTCTGCGAGAAGATCTTCGGTCCCACCCGGGACTGGGAGTGCTACTGCGGCAAGTACAAGCGCGTGCGCTTCAAGGGCATCATCTGTGAGCGCTGCGGCGTCGAGGTGACCCGCGCGAAGGTGCGTCGTGAGCGCATGGGCCACATCGAGCTCGCCGCTCCGGTCACGCACATCTGGTACTTCAAGGGCGTCCCCAGCCGGTTGGGCTACCTGCTCGACCTGGCCCCCAAGGACCTCGAGAAGATCATCTACTTCGCCGCCTACGTCATCGTGGGCGTGAACGCCGAGCTGCGCCACAACGACCTGCCGACGCTCGAGAGCGAGATGCAGGTCGAGCGCAAGCGCGTCGAGAACCGCCGCGACGCCGACGTGGAGGCCCGCGCCCAGAAGCTCGAGGCCGACCTGGCCGAGCTCGAGGCCGAGGGCGCCAAGTCCGACGTGCGCCGCAAGGTCAAGGAGGGTGGCGAACGTGAGATGCGCCAGCTCCGCGACCGCGCCCAGCGCGAGCTGGACCGCCTCGACGAGATCTGGTCCACCTTCACCAAGCTCGAGCGCGCCCAGCTGATCGCGGACGAGCTGCTCTACCGCGAGCTGTACGACCGCTACGGCGACTACTTCACCGGTGCCATGGGCGCCGAGGCCATCCAGAAGCTCCTGGGTGACTACGACGTGGACGCCGAGGCCGAGGTCCTGCGCGAGACGATCCGCAGCGGCAAGGGCCAGAAGAAGCTGCGTGCGCTCAAGCGCCTCAAGGTCGTCGCCGCGTTCCAGGCGACCCGCAACAACCCGCAGGGCATGGTCCTGGACTGCGTCCCGGTCATCCCGCCGGACCTGCGCCCGATGGTGCAGCTCGACGGTGGCCGCTTCGCGACCTCGGACCTGAACGACCTGTACCGCCGCGTGATCAACCGCAACAACCGCCTCAAGCGACTGATCGACCTCGGCGCGCCCGAGATCATCGTCAACAACGAGAAGCGGATGCTGCAGGAGGCCGTCGACGCGCTGTTCGACAACGGCCGCCGCGGCCGCCCGGTCACCGGGCCCGGCAACCGCCCGCTCAAGTCGCTGTCCGACCTGCTGAAGGGCAAGCAGGGCCGGTTCCGCCAGAACCTGCTCGGCAAGCGCGTCGACTACTCCGGCCGTTCGGTCATCGTGGTCGGCCCGCAGCTCAAGCTGCACCAGTGCGGTCTGCCCAAGCAGATGGCGCTGGAGCTGTTCAAGCCGTTCGTGATGAAGCGGCTCGTGGACCTCAACCACGCGCAGAACATCAAGTCCGCCAAGCGGATGGTCGAGCGTGCGCGCCCGGCCGTGTGGGACGTGCTGGAAGAGGTCATCACCGAGCACCCGGTGCTGCTCAACCGCGCACCCACGCTGCACCGCCTCGGCATCCAGGCCTTCGAGCCGCAGCTGGTCGAGGGCAAGGCCATCCAGCTGCACCCGCTGGTCTGTGAGGCGTTCAACGCCGACTTCGACGGTGACCAGATGGCGGTCCACCTGCCGCTGAGCGCCGAGGCGCAGGCCGAGGCCCGCGTCCTGATGCTGTCGTCGAACAACATCCTGTCCCCGGCGTCCGGCAAGCCGCTGGCCATGCCGCGTCTGGACATGGTGACGGGTCTGTACCACCTGACCCGGCACAAGCCCGGCGACATCGGCGAGGGCCACTTCTACTCGTCGCCCGCCGAGGCCCTGATGGCGTTCGACCGCAAGGTCCTGGGCCTGCAGTCGATGGTGAAGATCCGCGTCTCCGACAAGAACCCGCCCAAGGGCCAGGAGCCCGAGGGCTGGGAGCCCGGTCAGCCGTGGCTCGCGGAGACCACGCTGGGTCGCGTGCTGTTCAACGAGATCCTGCCGCAGGACTACGCCTTCATCAACGAGGTCATGCCCAAGAAGCGGCAGGCCATCATCATCAACGACCTGGCCGAGCGGTACCCGATGGTCACCGTCGCCCGGACGCTGGACAAGCTGAAGGACGCCGGTTTCCACTGGGCCACCCGTTCCGGTGTGACCGTCGCGATCTCGGACGTCCTCGTCCCCGCCGCGAAGCAGGACATCCTCGAGGAGCACGAGCGCCTCGCGGACGCGGTGGAGAAGCGCTACCAGCGCGGTCAGCTCTCCCACGAGGAGCGCAACTCCGAGCTGGTCAAGGTGTGGACCAAGGCCACCGAGCAGGTCCACGAGATCATGGAAGACAACTTCCCCGAGGACAACTCGATCCGCGTCATCGTGCAGTCCGGCGCCGCCGGCAACATGACGCAGGTCCGTTCGCTCGCGGGTATGCGTGGTCTCGTCACCAACCCGAAGGGTGAGTACATCCCGCGCCCGATCAAGAACTCGTTCCGCGAGGGCTTGTCGGTGCTGGAGTACTTCATCGCGACGCACGGTGCCCGCAAGGGTCTGGCCGACACCGCGCTGCGCACCGCCGACTCGGGTTACCTGACCCGTCGTCTGGTGGACGTCTCGCAGGACGTCATCATCCGCGAGGTCGACTGCGGCACCACCCGTGGTGTCCAGATGACCGTCGGCGAGCAGCTGGGCGACAAGGTCGGCCTGCACGAGTTCGCGCAGACCTCGGTCTACGCCCGCACCGTCGCGGACGACATCCTCGACGCGCAGGGCAACCTGGTCCTGAACCGCGGTGACGACCTCGGCGACCCGGCGCTCCAGTCGCTGGTCGACGCGGGCATCATCCGCGTGAAGGTGCGCTCGGTCCTGACCTGCGAGTCCGCGGTCGGTGTGTGCGCGTCCTGCTACGGCCGCTCGATGGCGACCGGTCAGCTGGTCGACGTCGGCGAGGCCGTCGGCATCGTCGCCGCCCAGTCGATCGGTGAGCCGGGCACGCAGCTGACGATGCGCACGTTCCACCAGGGTGGTGTGGCCGGTGACGACATCACGACCGGTCTGCCCCGTGTCCAGGAGCTCTTCGAGGCCCGCGTCCCGAAGGGCAAGGCGCCGATCGCCGACGTCGACGGCCGCGTCCGCATCGAGGACGGCGACCGCTTCTGGAAGATCACGCTGATCCCGGACGACGGTTCCGAGGAGATCGTGTTCGAGAAGCTGTCGAAGCGTCAGCGCCTCGCGAACACGGCGACCGGCCCGCTGCAGGACGGCGACCACGTGGCCGTCGGTCAGCAGCTGCTGGAAGGTACCCCGGACCCGCACGAGGTCCTGCGCGTCATGGGCCCGCGCGAGGCCCAGCTGCACCTGGTGCAGGAAGTGCAGAAGGTGTACCGCGCCCAGGGTGTGGCCATCCACGACAAGCACATCGAGGTCATCGTCCGGCAGATGCTCCGCCGGGTCACGATCATCGACTCGGGTGCGACGGAGTTCCTCCCGGGCTCGCTGGTCGAGCGCGCGGACTTCGAGTCGGGCAACCGCGCCGTCGTCGCCGAGGGTGGCGAGCCGGCGGCCGGACGTCCGGTGCTGATGGGTATCACGAAGGCCTCGCTGGCGACGGACTCGTGGCTGTCCGCCGCGTCGTTCCAGGAGACCACGCGTGTGCTGACCGACGCCGCCATCAACGGGCGTTCGGACAAGCTCATCGGTCTGAAGGAGAACGTCATCATCGGTAAGTTGATCCCGGCCGGTACGGGCATCAACCGCTACCGCAACATCCAGGTCCAGCCGACCGAGGAGGCGCGCGCTGCCGCGTACGCCATCCCCTCGTACGACGACGGGTACTACACCCCGGACGTCTTCGGCACGGGCACTGGTGCCGCGGTGCCGCTGGACGACTACGACTTCGGTCGCGACTACCGCTGAACGCGCTAGTGGAGAACGGCCCCCGGAGCTTCTGCTCCGGGGGCCGTTCCGTTTGTGCCGTCAGCGGTGGGCGAGGCCGTCCAGCCGCAGCGTGGTGGAGTCGTCCCGGTGGCTGCCGGTGCTGCCGACGTGCTTGGCGCTGATCTCCGCGCCGTTCTTGAGCACGTGGTAGAGCGCCATCCCGTGCCCGCGGCCCAGGTCGTAGTCCGTCTTCAGCCATTCCAGGAAGACGCTCGCCTTCGTGCTGCCGTCGTAGCCCTGTTCGGCGGCGGCCGCCAGCAGCTCGGCCGGGGTCTTGCCGGTCTTCTTCTCCGCGCCGTCGAGGTAGGCCTGGAAGGACATCGCCGTCTCCGTTCGTCGTGATGCCGCAAGCCTAGGACAACTCAAGCTGTCTTGACAACTTTTATTGTCGGTGAGTCACAGCCCCGGCCCGGAGACCTCGACGCCGTGGTCGGTGAAGCGGAGCCGGTAGATCGCCGGCATCGGCATGGCCTGGGAGAACGAGTGGTCCACGGTGCCGGCGCCGAAACCGACGAGCGCGCGGGACACGAACGTGCCGTGGCTGCCGATGACCACGGGGCCGTCCCGGTGCTCGCGGGCGAGCGAGGTCAGGACCGCCGTGGCGCGGGCCGTGAGCTGGTGCAGGCTCTCCGCGCCGGGGCGGGCGAAGTGCGGGTTGGCCCAGCTCTCGGCGTAGTGGCGCGCGTAGTCCGGCGTGGGGTCGATGCCGGAGTCCCACTCCCGCAGGTCGTGGCCGGTGCGCACGGGCAGGCCCAGCGCGCGGGCGAACGGTTCGACGGTCTGGACCGCCCGCAGGTACGGGCTGGAGGCGATGAGGCTGGGCTTGACCCCGTCGAGGTGCGCGACGAGGTGTTCGGCCTGCGCCAGGCCCTCCGTGGTCAGCGGCCTGCGGTACTCGTCAGGGCCGCCGCGGCGGGGAGGCGTCGACCGGGCATGCCGGACCAGGACAACTTCGGCGCGCATCAGCCGAGTGTGGCAGCGATCAGCGGCGACGGGCACGGGCCAGCGCGCGGGCCCGCAGGACGAGGTCGTCGACCAGCTGCTCGTCCACCAGCGGCGGCACGCCGGACTCGTCGGTGCAGCACCGCGGTTTCGTGCGCTTCTCCGACAACCGCGGGCGGACGCCGGCCATCTCGTACAGCACCTCGTAGAGGTCGAGGCCGGGATCGTCGTCGTGCGGGCCGACCAGCAGCACCCACACGACGTCGGGGGAGGGGAAGGCGACGACGACCCGGTCGGCACCGCGCAGGTGCTTCACGCACAGGCGGGGCAGCGGTTCGGGGCCGGTGACGCGGTAGCCGAGGGCGGCGCAGCCGGAGTGGGCGAGCTCGTCGAGGAAGCGCTCGTAGGCGACGCGGGCGCGGCCGCGGAGGCCGGCTGCCTGGGCGTGGGCGGTGTGGGTTTCTACGACCTGGAGCAAAGGGGATCTCAGACCGGGCGGACCACGCGTCCCCTGCCGCTGCGCATCTCGTCGAGGGAGGCGGCGAGGTCGCTGCGTTCGAGCAGTGACTGGTCGCTGAGGCGGCGGTGGACTTCGTCGAGGAGGCCGCGGGTCTTGCCGGCGCGGCGGAGGTCGGACACGAGGTGCAGCACCTCGTGCAGGCGCACGGTGTCGAGCAGCATGCGCGGTTCCTGGCTGTGGATGGCCAGCACGCCCTCGCGGGCCCAGGCCTTCACGGTCTTCTCGGTGAGGTCGAGCAGCTCGCCGGCCACCACCGGGCGCACCGGCGGGGCCTGGCGCAGGGTCTTCGCCACCACGCCGTCCAGCCGGTGGCGGCGTTCGTCGTCCTCCGCCAGGGAAGACGCGACGGACTCGAGCTCTTCGATGGTGTCGAACAGGTCGCGGATCTGGGCGGCCTCGGTTGCGACGGACATCGCTCCTCCTCCCGTTGACTACCGATTATCGCCCTGATTCTCGGTAGTCGTCAACGGCCCCGGAGTCGGGGGTCCGGGGCCGTCGCGCGGGCGTCAGGAGGAGAAGAACAGGCCGGAGAGGCCGTGGTGCTTGCGGTGGCCGTAGCCGTAACCGTGGTGGCCGCCGTGGTGGTGGTGGACCTGCTGCGGCGCGGCGCCCCAACCGGGCTGGACCGGCTGCGGGTAGGCGACGGGCGGCGGGGCCGGAGCGGCCGGCGGCGGCGTGTGCATCTGGGCCTCGAGGCGGGTGATGGACTCGAGCTCGCCGTAGTCGAGGAAGACGCCGCGGCAGCCGTCGCACTGCTCGATGTGAACGCCCATGCGGTCGAACGTGCGCATGTTCGCATGACACTTGGGACACTGCATCGTGGTGAGCCTCCTGCGGTGGGACCGGACAAAAACGATATTAGCCGCGGTCGTCGTGCTCATGCGCCGCAGCGATCCGACGACAAGCCTCGACCAGCGGTTCCACGGCCTGCAGACCGGTCACGAGTGCCCGCGCTGCCATTTGCACAACGTACGCCTGGGCCGGGATGTTGAGCGCTTCCCATTCTGATGTCGGCAGCGCCACACCCCCCGTTTCACGGTAGGTGTTCAGGAACCGCGCCCACAGGTCCGCCGGCAGGATGCCCGCCGCGAACAACGCCGCAGGTCGGGCCAGGTCCCACACCGGGTCGCCCACCCCCAGGTCGTCCACGTCGATCAACCGCCACGCCCCCCGGTGCACCAGCTGCCCGAGGTGCCAGTCGCCGTGGATCAACGCCCGCGTCGACATGCCCAGCGGCGGCAGCACCGCGAACGCCGCCAGCACCACGTCCGCGTGCGGCAGCTCCGGCGGCAACGCCCTGATCGCCCGCACGATCCGCTCCGGCGCCCCCGCCACGGGCCCCCGTGCCGGCAGTGCGTGCAGCTGGGCCAGCAGCTGCGCGCTCTCCTCCCACGGCGCCGCGTCCGGGTCCGCCTGGCTCACCGGCGTCCCGTACGGCCACACCGTCACCGGCCGGTCGTCCACGAACTGCACCGGCCGCAACGGCGGCAGCATCAGCTCCGGGTGCGCGGCCGCGATCTCCAGCCGCTGCGCCAGCGCCTCGACGTCGGTGTCCGCCGAGTGCGCCTTGGCCACCACGTCACCGACCCGCACCACCACGACGTCACCGCGGTCGCCGCCCAGCACCTCCGGGTCGCCGGAAGAGCCGGTCAACGAGGCCATCGCCGCGATCAGGTCGTCCACGCCGCACAGTGAACCAGGTGGCCACCGCGTGGGGATCACGCTCGTTGCAGCGATCCCGCGTAGGAGTAGAAGAACCCGATCAGGTAGGTCGCCGCGTCTCCCGGGCTGTCGAACTCGGCGTAGAACCGCCGCTCGTCCTCGTTCACCCAGTACACGGCGTAGCGGTCACCGACCCGCACCAGGCACAGCGCGCCGTCGACCTGCTCGCCCACCGAGTAGCGCGCGGGGTCCAGGCCGAGGTGGGCGGCGATGTCCAGGGCGGCGCTCGCCGCCTGCTCGAACTCCTCCTGCAGCCCCGGTTCCTCCTCGGCGCTGCCGGTGGCCGTCGCGAGTGCCCGCGCCCTGACCGCGGAGGGCAGCCGGTCGGGCGGGCGGTACCGGTTGGCCCTGATGTGCGCGAGCAGGGCTGTGTCCGGCGCGATGTCGTGGTGTTCGAGGTAGTGCGGTATCGAACCGGACCAGACCCACCTGCCGTCGGTGTGGAACACCATCGGCACCGTTTCCGGGTGCTCGGGGTCGACCAGGTCGGGTGCGAGACCGCGGGAGGACAGCACGACCGGTGCGCCGCGCAGGTAGTCGAGCACCGCCTGCTTCTCGAACCGCACGACCGGGGTGCGGTAGGTGAGCGCCACGCCGTCCGCGGACATGCCGTCGACCGCCCGCGCCAGGAGCAGCTCCGGCCGGTGCGGTGCCTTCGCCCGCGGCTCGGGCTTCAGCGTGCCGGTCGTGCTCAGCGCCGCGCTGAGCCAGCCCGGCACGTACCGGGGGTTGCGCGGGTAGAACGTCGGCTCGTGCCGCAGGGCCTGGGCCGCGAAGTCCGCGAGGTCGCTGAAGTACGGCCGCCAGGCGGGTTCGGCCTCGGTGTCGAAGGCCAGCGTCGGCTGACCGCCGTCCTCCAGCACGTAGCGGGCGGTGAACCACGCCCCGAACGGGTAGGAGTAGCCCGCGGCCCTGAGCCGGTGGAACCACTGGCTCACCACCGCCGACGGCAGCCAGTGCACCTCCTCGCCGTCCGCCGTCGTCACCGTGGTCGTGAGGACCTGCCACCCGGCCGTCGCGTCGCACTCGACGCTGATCCGCGTCCACCCCTCGGGTGCGGACGAGGCGAGCTCCGCCGTGATCGCGTCGACGATCGCGTCGAGGTCCGGTTCCCCCGGCGGTCCCCACGCCAGCGAGACGCCGTGCGCCGCGGGCGGTTCGTCCAGGAAGGACAGGTGGTCGACCCGCACCTGGCAGAGCCGGTCGAACTCGCCGGCGGGCCCGCGCAGCCGCCAGCTCCGGGGAACCCGCAGGGAGAGCGGGCTGGTGACGAGGTCCGCACCGTCGGCGGCGACGACCTCGGCGGCGGTCTCACCGGCCAGGGCAACGGTGATGAGCGTGAACCACGACTCGACGAGGCTGCGCTGCAACGGCGTGCCCGCGATGTCGTCGTCGGGGTCGGGATCGACGACGACGTACTGGCGCGCACCGTCCTGCCCCGCACGCGCGACGCAGAGCTGGTCGGACCAGACCGCGTGCGTGGTCCTGCCCAGCGGACCGGACAAGATCGCCTTCACTGCTGTCCTCCCGGCATCGCGGTGCCCATCGGCGTCGGCGTCGCGGGAAGCGGCCCGACGCGCATGAGGTCGTTGACTCGTTCGCTCTCGGCCCGGTGCAGCTCGGCCAGCGTCTGCACCGGTATCCGCAGCTTCGGCTTGGACGACCGGTTGAGCTGCAGGCCGACGTGGTGGCGGCCGTGGCCGAGGTGCCTGATCAGGTCGATGCCGCGCACCGACGTCCAGTGCGGCCAGGTGCTCGGCACCCGCACGAACGAGGTGCAGACGTCGAGCGTGCGGTCGCCGTGCTCGTTCGGCCGGAGCACCAGCTCCTCGCCCTCGTCGCACATGGCCATGAGCTCCGCTTCCGCGAACGCCCGCGCGAACGGCCCGAGCCGCACGAACCCGTTGATCGTGCGCCACAGCTCCAGTTCGAAGTCCGTGTGGAACCTGGTGCCCGCGGTGTCCGGGTGCGGCACGAAACCGGGGTTGCGCCACTCCTCACCGGTGAACGCACCGTCCGGGCCGACCTCGCGGAGCCCCTTCAGGGTCCGGGTGTCGTCGCGCTTCTCCCGCGGCTGGTGGAGGTCGTAGTAGCCGACCTGACCACCGGGGTTGCGGGCGGCCAGGGCAATGCCCTCGTCGTCGACGTCGGGCAGGGGGGACCTGCCCAGGTACCAGTCGACGTGCACCTCTGGCACCCCGCTCATAGCTCTGCCTCCAGCTCCTGCATTTCCGCGAGCCACTTGAAGTTCTCGTTCACCTGGGGGTTGCCGACGCTGGTGTCGTGGATGTCGCCGTTGTCGTCGAAGTACGTGACGCGTTCCCAGGTCCGGTAGACGTACTCGTTGCCCATGCCGCCGGGGAACACGTACTCCGACTCCCCGTGCGTGCCGTTCTGGCCCGCGTCGTGGTAGGTGAAGTCGACGTTGACGCCGTTCGGGTGGTACGCCTCCGTGATCCGCTCCACCCTCTTGTTGAGCCCGCTCTCCGTCTTCACGTCGGTGTCGGCGTTGAACCTCATGTTCGTCTCGAACCGGCCGGGCGCGTGGTCGACGTCCATCGTGAACGACACGTGCGCGGAGCCCGTGACGATCTTGTCGCCGAACCCGGACATCGCGCCGCCCGCCACGTGGTTGTTGATGCTCAGCGCCTCGGGGTTGCGCGGCGCGATGCCCTGACCGGCGTGGATGTCGGCCGCACTGCCGCCGTCGATGCGCAGCAGCGGCTGGCTGAGCATCTGCCGCAGGCCCTGGACGTTGCGGTAGACCGGCTTCTCCGGGATGGCCGAGACGTCCACCCGGACCGGAGCGCCGTCGAGCATCCCGGGCGGTGCCTGGCGGGTGTGGCCGGGCGGCAGCTCCCCACCGGGGGTGAAGGTCGGCTTCTCGTCGTTGCGCCCGCCGGTGATCTCCCCCTTGTTCTTGAACACCCGGTCGACGTACTCCGTCGCGGCCTTGTTCAACCTGCGCTGCATCGCGTCCTGCGCCGACTCGCGGGGTGCGGTCGAGGCCGCGTCCGGCTCGATGAACCTGCCGTCGGGACCGACCTCGAGGCCCGCCGTCCGGATCCACACCTCGGCCATGGACAGCTCGGGGTGCTCCAGCGCGTAGAGCTTGACGGCGTGCTGCTCCAGCTCCGCCTGGCTCATGTCCTCCAGCGACCGCTGCCGTCGAGGAGCTTCCGGTTCCGTGCTCCTGGGCTGCGGTGCGTCGGCCCTGGTGGGGACCGTGTGCTGGACCGGGGCCGGCTGGTGCCGTGCCGGATCGGCCGGTCGGTTCCACGGCTGGTCCTGGGTGCTGCCCGGGGGCATCGGCCGGCGAGGTGGCTGCGGGCCCTGTGCCGGGTGCACCGGGCGAGGAGGACCGGCGTTCGGCGGCGCGGTGTGCCGTGCCTGCTGGGGGTGGTGACCGGCGGGAGGCGCCATCGGGCGCCGCAGCTGGTCGGGGTGCTGCGGGTGGCTGCGGTGCTGTGGGTGGCTGTGGTGTTGCGGGTAGCCGTTGTGCTGCGGGTGACCGTGGTGCTGCGGGGGCTGGCCCTGCTGTGGTGCGGGCCTGCCCTGTTGCGGGTGCTGGCCGGTGTGCGGACGTGGTCCGGCCTGTGGGTGTTGCCAGGCCTGTGGGTGTTGCCCAGCTGCCGGGTGTGACCTGGCCTGCGGGTGTTGGCCGGTGTGCGGACGTGGCGCGGGCTGCGGGTGCTGACCGGTCTGCGGGTGCTGACCAGGCTGTGGATGTTGTCCGGCTTGCGGGCGAGGCCCTGCCTGCGGAGGTGGTCCGGCCTGCGGGCGTGGTCCGGCCTGCCGCGGACGCGGTCCCGCCTGGGGGTGCTGCCCTGCTTGCGGGTGCCGGCCGACCGGTGGCTGGAGCGGGCGTTGCTGCTGGTGCCACGTGCGCGGGTCGGCTCCGTGCTGCGGGCGTTGCTGCCCTGCCCACGGCTGGCCGGGACCGTGGGCCGGGCGCTGCGGAACCCCACCCGGAGGCATCCCGCCCACGGGCGTTCCACTGCGAGGCGGCAGCCCCGGTGGAGGTCCCTGCCGCCGCGGTGGCTGCCGGTCCGACCAGCCCGGTGGCGGTGCGCCGGGGTGGACCGGTCGCTGGTGGCCGTCCGGCTGCACCGGGTGCCACTCGCCGGACGCGTCGCGCATCCAGTCCGTCGGTTCGCCGCGGCGCCATGCGCGCGGACGGTGCTCCGGTGTCGCGCCGCCCCACGTGGGGGTCGTGCCGGGCGGGGTCGGGCGGTCGTGCCGGGTGCTGGTGCCGTCCGGCTTGAAGGTGACCCAGTCGCCGTTCGGCGGCCAGCCGGGGGAGAAGTCGCCGCGGACGTGGTCGAAGTGCGACGAGCTCGCGAAGACGTTGCCCATGTCGTCGACCCACGCGTCCTTGGTGGGGGAGACGACGTCGACTCCGAGCTCCTGGCTCAGCCGGGCCGCGAACCCGTCCGACCTCGTGCCGGTCTGGCAGGAGACCAGGCGGATCGGCTGCCTGCCGTCCCAGTCGCCGCTCGACCTGATGATGTCGGCGAGGTCCTCCGGCGTCAGCCTGGTGCCGCCCACCCGGACGTCGTCGGTGGAACCGTGCAGGTCAACGGTGTAGCGGTGCGGGTCGGGGGCGACCATCGCCGCCGACTGCGAGTAGGCCTTGAACTCGTCGTCGTGCAGCGACAGGCCGGACCGGGTGTGCCTGACGTCGTCCCGCAGGTGCTCGAAGCGGTCCGGCAGCGGCACCGGGCTCCGCAGCCTCTTGTGCTCCTCCCACGGCGTGCGCGCGGGCCGTTCGTGCGGCGAGGCGGCGTCGGCAGGCGGCTGTGGTGCGTGCGCGGGGTGCGGGGACGGTCCGGCTGGAGGCAACGGACGGGCGTGCGGTGACGGGCCCGCGGGGTGGGCCGGCCGGTGCGGGGACGGGGGAGGCTGGGGAGCGCGGTGCGGTGCCGGAGCGGCTGCCGGTGGAGCGGAGCGGTGCTGCGGCGGTGGCACCTGACCGTGCTGCGGCGGGGAGGTCTGGGCGTGCTGTGGCGGCACGTGGGCAGGCTGGTGCTGGGGGACGTCGTTGGCGGTGCGGTGCGTCGGCGGGAGCAGAGGCGCCGGCGTCGCCGCCTGGTGCACGCCGTCCGCCGGCGGTGTGCGCGGAGCGGTCGGCGGTGGGGCCGAGGTCGTCGGTGCCGGCTGGAAGGGGGCGGAGGCGTTCGGCGCGTGGTTGCCGTGGGAGGCGGGGCCGGACGGGACCGGGCCGGTTGTCGCGTGGGTGCCGGGGGCAGGGGCCGACGGTGCCGGGCCGGTGTGGCCGTGGGGTGCGGACGTGCTGCTGCCGGCGGGCACGGGCTGGTGGCTGCTGCCGGACGGGTGAGGACCGGCGTTGGTCGGCGAGTTGCCGGCGTGCCCACCCGGCGTCGAGACGGGTGCGCTGCTCGGTGAGAAGGCCGAGGGGGCCGTCGTCGGCACCGAGCGAGCCGCGGCGGGTGAGCCCTGCTGGCCCGGACTCTGCTGGCCCGGACCCTGCGGCGCTGGACCGGTCTGTGCGGGAGCGTGCTGAAAGCCCTGCGGTTGCTGCGGAGCAGCCGCCGCGGAGGACGGGGCAGCGGAGGACGGGGCCGCTTCGGGCGTGGCCGGGCGGTGCGCCGGCTGGTCGGTGGGTGGGCCCGCGAACGACGTGTTCACCGCGTCCGCGGCACGCGGCGGGGGAGGGCTGTCCGACCCGGACGGCGCGGTCGAAGCCGCCGCAGGAGGGGTGATCGGGGGAGCGGACGGCGCCGCAGGAGGTGCGACTGCGGGAGCGGAAGACGCCGCAGGAGGGGCGACCGGGGGAGCGGACGGCGCAGCGGGCGGACCGTCGGGGCGTGCCGTGGGCATGTCGCCGGCCGCAGGGGCGTCGAAGTCGGCGTTCACGCCCTCCATGCCCGACTTGAGGCCGGAAACGCTGCCGCTCACCGCCCCCGACGTGGCGCCGAAGAGGACGTCCCCGGCCTGGATGCCCTCCTCGGACAGGGCACCCTCGGCCAGAGCGGAGCCGGCGCCGATGAGGGCTTCCTCGGCGGCGTTGCGGCCGATGGAGCGGCCGATCGAGTCGCCTACGCCGTCGCCGAGGGCCTTGCCCGCGCCGGCGCCCACGCCGAAGCCGACGGCGCCGGAGATGAGGCCCGACTTGGCGGCGTCGAGGGTGAGCTTGCCGTCGAGCTCGGAACGGGTGCCCTTGGCCAGCTGGATGCCCTGGACGGCGAGGTCGGTGGCCACGGAGGTGGCCACCTCGATGCCCACCTGCACGGCGAGCTTTCCGATGAGGTTGCGGCCGACCTGCTGCATCAGCCGTTGCACCAGTTGCCGGAACACGATCTGCACGCCGGCGCGGGTGGCCAGCTGGGCGGGGACGATGCCTGCGGTCGAGGCGCCGAAGGACGCCACCGCGGAGGCGATCATCGCGGCGATCTGGATGGCCAGGATCACCAGCGCGATGATGATCGAGAGCTTGGCGTACTCGATCTGCATGGCGCAGTTGCGGCAGGCGGTGGCGAGCTTCTCGGAGACGTTCTTCATCTTGGGCAAGGTGGCTTCCTCGCCCTTGACGAACTTCTCCCAGTACTTCTTGAACGCCTCCGCGGCCTCGCCGTCCATGTGGGACGTGGCCTGCGCCACGGCCTCGTCCGCCTCGCGCATGGCGTTGTCGATGTCGGTCGCGGCGGTCTGCCACACCTCGGCGAGGCGTTGCAGTGCCGTCTCGTCGCCTTCCGGCCAGCTGTCGCCCACCACGATCGGGATGAGCCAGCGGACCTCGGCGGGCATCTCGATGCCCATTGCAGCAATCCCCCCAGACTGCTAACCGCTGATGCCGCGTGCGTTGAAGTCGTCCTGCTGTTCCATCAGGTTCGCGGACTCTTCGAGGTTCTTCCCGATGTCCTGCAACGTCTGCGCGACCTTCGCCATCACCTCGCGCACGGCCTGCGCGGCGGGGGCGTAGTCGGTGCCGAACTTCTGGCCGGCCTCGTCGTTGCCCCAGCACTGGCCCTCGGCGTCGAGACCGCGGGCCAGCGCCGCCGCGTGCGTGCCCATCTCCTCGCCCGCGTGGCCCATCTTCGCCGCGGCCGAGCGCACGCCGGCCGCTTCCATCCACGTGTGCCCGCTCACCAGCGGTGGCCCCTGCCCATGATCGAGTCGCCGCCGAAGTCCTCGTCGTCGGACTCGGCGGAACCGGCGCGCTGCACCGGGCGAGCCTCGCGGCGCAGCACCGAGGAGCCGAAGTCCTCATCGGACGGTGGTGGCGGAGCGGCGGGCTCCTCGCGCTGCTCGACCTTGAAGAAGTCCTTCAGCGACGGTGCGCCCGGCACGACGTCCGGCAGGTCGACCATGCCCTCTTCCGAGGTGAGCGGGGCCATCTCGGCGTTGACCTGCTCGCGCACGTTCATAGCGGCACGGCGGGCCACCTGCGTGATCGTCTGCGCCAGCTGTTCGGGGGTCACCCGGTCGAACGCCCGCGGGCCCAGCTCCAGCTCGTCCAGCACACCGGTCGCGTCCACGGTCACCACGACGTTGCCGTCCGGTGAGGACGCGACACCCGACATCGCCGCGATCGCCGCCTGTGCGTCCCGCAACCCGTCCGTGCGCTGCTTGAGCTCGCGCATCAGGGTGTCGAGCGTGCCTCGCAACTCTGCGTTACGTGCCGCTAGCTGTTCGTCATCGAGCACTGCGGCAACGTACCGAACGCCCCTGCGGCCTGTCGGGCGTATGGATCATTTGGTGATGCAGATCGTCGTCGGCGGCCGGTCGTAGGTCCTGGTGTCGTCGTCGGGACCGCACAACGACCGGTCCGACCTGCCGTCGACCACCTTGGTGACCCTGCGGGTGCCGGTGCCGCAGGCGAGCTTGGTGTCGAAGTCGCCGACCTGCTGGAGGCAGTCGCCCTGGCGCACGTTCAGCGAGTAGCACTCCCGCGTCTTGCGCTTGGTCTTGCGGTTGCGCGCCGACGCCTCCTCCACGTAGTCGCCGCCGGGGCAGGGCGCGGTGACGCCGCGCTCGATGGACACCAGCCGGTAGGTGGCGTCCTGCGCGGCGCAGTCCACCTTCGTCAGCTCGGCCTTGTCGCGGGACAGGTCCACGACCTTGGCGCACTCGCCGACGCCGGGCTGCTCGGTCCAGAGCGAGCAGCCGGAGACGACCAGCGCCAACGCGGTGACCGCGACGAGCTTCCGCACGGCGAAGTGGTACTTCGACATGGCCTCACACCTCCGGGACGCGGACGTCGGACAGCTGCTGTGGCGAAAGTCGCACCGCCCGCGGCCGGGGGCCGGCGTCCGCGGCCGGACCACCGGGTCCTGCGGCGGCGCTGACCGCACGGTCGGGTGACGAGGCGGCGGTGGGCTGTGACAAAACCGCTTCCCCCAGGTAGAGCTTGATGTGCGGACCATGTCTACTGCACGGGCGGGAGCGGTACCCCCGTTTTGACCCAGGTAGACGTGGGCGGGTATCTTTGCTACTCGTGCCCGACCCATGTCGGGCCGCTCCGCGTGCCCGTGAGGCCGCGGTGTCCTCCACTCGCGGTGGCAGTCGAACTGTTGCTTGCGGACCTGAGTAGCGGGCGACACGCCCGACCTCGGGTGCAGAGAGGGATCAAGAAACACGAGGGTGAACCGCAAGGGGAACCCGCAGAAGACGGAAGAAGCAGCCGGCGAATGCCAACGATCCAGCAGCTGGTCCGCAAGGGCCGCCAGGACAAGGTGGCCAAGCAGAAGACGGCGGCCCTCAAGGGCTCGCCGCAGCGGCGCGGTGTGTGCACCCGCGTTTACACCACCACCCCCAAGAAGCCGAACTCCGCACTGCGCAAGGTCGCTCGCGTGAAGCTGACCAGCGGTATCGAGGTCACGGCCTACATCCCCGGTGAGGGTCACAACCTCCAGGAGCACTCGATGGTGCTCGTGCGCGGTGGTCGTGTGAAGGACCTGCCGGGTGTTCGCTACAAGATCATCCGTGGCTCTCTCGACACGCAGGGTGTCAAGAACCGCAAGCAGGCTCGCAGCCGCTACGGCGCGAAGAAGGAGAAGAGCTGATGCCCCGCAAGGGACCGGCCCCGAAGCGGCCGCTTATCTCTGACCCGGTCTACAGCTCGCCGCTCGTGACCCAGCTCATCAACAAGGTGCTGGTGGACGGCAAGCGCTCCGTGGCCGAGAAGATCGTCTACGAAGCCCTCGAGGGTGCTCGCGAGAAGACCGGCACCGACCCGGTCGTCACGCTGAAGCGCGCGCTGGACAACGTGAAGCCCTCGCTGGAGGTCAAGAGCCGCCGCGTCGGTGGTGCGACCTACCAGGTGCCGATCGAGGTCAAGCCCGGCCGCTCCACCACGCTGGCGCTGCGCTGGCTGATCACCTTCTCCCGGCAGCGCCGTGAGAAGACCATGGTCGAGCGTCTGATGAACGAGCTGCTCGATGCGAGCAACGGTCTCGGTGCGAGCGTCAAGCGCCGTGAGGACACTCACAAGATGGCCGAGTCCAACAAGGCCTTCGCCCACTACCGCTGGTGATGTGCCGCCCGGCCTGCCGGTCAGGCCGGGCGCTCCCAGCCCTAGTGAGCCCACAAGCTCAAGACAGGGGAAAGACCCGTGGCACAGGACGTGCTCACTGATCTTGCCAAGGTCCGCAACATCGGGATCATGGCCCACATCGACGCGGGCAAGACCACGACGACTGAGCGGATCCTGTTCTACACCGGGATCAGCTACAAGATCGGCGAGGTCCACGACGGCGCTGCCGTGATGGACTGGATGGAGCAGGAGCAGGAGCGCGGCATCACGATCACGTCGGCCGCGACGACCTGCTACTGGAAGAACCACCAGATCAACCTGATCGACACGCCCGGCCACGTCGACTTCACCGTCGAGGTCGAGCGCAACCTGCGCGTCCTCGACGGCGCCGTTGCCGTCTTCGACGGCAAGGAGGGCGTCGAGCCGCAGTCCGAGCAGGTCTGGCGGCAGGCGACCAAGTACGACGTCCCGCGCATCTGCTTCGTCAACAAGATGGACAAGCTCGGCGCGGACTTCTACTTCACCATCCGCACCATCTCCGAGCGCCTGGGCGCCAAGCCCCTCCCGATCCAGATCCCGATCGGTGCCGAGAGCGACTTCATCGGCGTCGTCGACCTGATCGAGATGCGCGCTCTGACCTGGCGCGGCGAGGTCCAGAAGGGCGAGGACTACGCGATCGAGGAGATCCCCGCGGATCTCGTCGAGAAGGCGCAGGAGTTCCGCGAGGCGCTGCTCGAGGCCGTCGCCGAGACCGACGACGACCTGACCGAGAAGTACTTCGAGCAGGGCGACCTGTCCGTCGAGGAGATCAAGGCCGGCCTCCGCAAGATCGTTGCCGAGGGCACCGCCTACCCGATCCTCTGCGGCTCCGCGTTCAAGAACAAGGGCGTCCAGCCCATGCTCGACGCGGTGATCGACTTCCTGCCGTCGCCGCTGGACCTCCCGCCGGTCGAGGGCACGCTGCAGGACGGCGAGACCGTCGTGTCGCGCAAGGCCTCGTCCGACGAGCCGTTCTCCGCGCTCGCGTTCAAGATCGCCGTGCACCCGTTCTTCGGCAAGCTGACCTACATCCGGGTCTACTCGGGCAAGGTCGCCTCCGGCACCCAGGTCGTCAACGCGACCAAGGACCGCAAGGAGCGCATCGGGAAGATCTTCCAGATGCACGCCAACAAGGAGAACCCGGTCACCGAGGCCATCGCCGGTCACATCTACGCCGTGATCGGTCTGAAGGACACGACGACCGGTGAGACCCTCGCCGACCCGGCGAACCCCATCGTCCTCGAGTCGATGACGTTCCCCGAGCCGGTCATCCAGGTCGCCATCGAGCCCAAGACGAAGGCCGACCAGGAGAAGCTGGGCACCGCGATCCAGAAGCTGGCCGAGGAGGACCCGACGTTCCGGGTCAACCTCGACCAGGAGACGGGCCAGACCATCATCGCCGGCATGGGCGAGCTCCACCTGGACATCCTGGTGGACCGCATGCGCCGCGAGTTCAAGGTCGAGGCCAACATCGGCAAGCCTCAGGTGGCGTACCGGGAGACCATCCGCAAGGCGGTGGAGAAGTACTCCTACACCCACAAGAAGCAGACCGGTGGCTCCGGCCAGTTCGCGAAGGTGCTCGTCACCGTCGAGCCGCTGGAGAAGAAGGAAGACGGCGCGCTCTACGAGTTCGTCAACGCCGTCACCGGTGGTCGCATCCCCCGCGAGTACATCCCGTCGGTCGACGCGGGTGCGCAGGACGCGCTGCAGTACGGCGTGCTGGCGGGCTACCCGCTGGTCGGCGTGAAGGTGACGCTGCTCGACGGCGCCTACCACGAGGTCGACTCCTCGGAGATGGCGTTCAAGATCGCTGGTTCGATGGCCCTCAAGGAAGCCGCCCGTCAGGCGTCTCCCGCGATCCTCGAGCCGCTGATGGCCGTCGAGGTCACGACGCCCGAGGAGTACATGGGCGACGTGATCGGCGACCTGAACTCCCGCCGTGGCCAGATCCAGGCCATGGAGGAGCGCAGCGGTATCCGCGTCGTCAAGGCGCTGGTCCCGCTGTCGGAAATGTTCGGGTACGTGGGTGACCTGCGGTCCAAGACCCAGGGTCGTGCCAACTACTCGATGGTGTTCGACTCCTACGCAGAGGTTCCCGCGAACGTCTCGAAGGAGATCATCGCGAAGGCGACTGGGGAATAACCCCACACCGGAGCACCGCAGTTCCACCGCGGGCTCTCCGGGGTTGATTCCCTGGGGTCCGCTACTTTTTGACCCTGACGTGTAAGTCCGGCCGGCCGCCCCTAGCCGGCCGGACCAGCAAAAGAAGTCCAGGAGGACAATCCAGTGGCGAAGGCGAAGTTCGAGCGGACGAAGCCGCACGTCAACATCGGCACCATCGGTCACATCGACCATGGCAAGACCACGCTGACCGCGGCGATCTCCAAGGTTCTGCACGACGCGTACCCCGATGTCAACGCTTCGTTCGCGTTCGACCAGATCGACAAGGCGCCGGAAGAGAAGCAGCGCGGCATCACGATCTCGATCGCGCACATCGAGTACCAGACGGAGAACCGTCACTACGCGCACGTCGACTGCCCCGGTCACGCCGACTACATCAAGAACATGATCACCGGTGCGGCGCAGATGGACGGCGCCATCCTGGTGGTCGCGGCGACCGACGGCCCGATGCCGCAGACGAAGGAGCACGTCCTCCTGGCCCGCCAGGTCGGCGTCCCCTACATCGTCGTCGCGCTGAACAAGGCCGACATGGTCGACGACGAGGAGATCCTGGAGCTCGTCGAGCTCGAGGTCCGCGAGCTGCTCTCCGAGTACGAGTTCCCGGGCGACGACCTGCCGGTCGTGCGCGTTTCGGCGCTGAAGGCGCTGGAGGGTGACGAGACCTGGGGCAAGTCCGTGCTGGAGCTCATGGCCGCCGTCGACTCGGCGATCCCGGAGCCGGAGCGCGAGACCGACAAGCCGTTCCTCATGCCCGTCGAGGACGTCTTCACGATCACCGGCCGCGGCACCGTCGTGACCGGTCGCATCGAGCGCGGCATCATCAACGTGAACTCCGAGATCGAGATCGTCGGCATCAAGGAGCAGTCGAAGAAGACGACTGTCACCTCGATCGAGATGTTCAAGAAGTTCCTCGACGAGGGTCGCGCCGGTGACAACGCCGCGCTGCTGCTCCGCGGCATCAAGCGCGAGGAGGTGGAGCGCGGCATGGTCATCGTCAAGCCGGGCACCACGACCCCGCACACCGAGTTCGAGGCGCAGGTCTACATCCTGTCGAAGGACGAGGGTGGCCGCCACACGCCGTTCTTCAACAACTACCGTCCGCAGTTCTACTTCCGGACGACGGACGTGACCGGCGTCGTGACCCTGCCCGAGGGCACCGAGATGGTCATGCCCGGTGACACCACCGGCATGTCGGTCAAGCTGATCCAGCCGATCGCCATGGACGAGGGCCTCCGCTTCGCGATCCGCGAGGGTGGCCGCACCGTCGGCGCCGGCTCGGTCACCAAGATCGTCAAGTGACCTGGCTCTAGCTGTTAGTTCGGCGTCAGGCCGGGCCAACGTTCGCGTTGGCCCGGCCTTCGTCGTAGCAGGACCAGGCGTGTGCGACAGCTCACGCCGGAAATGTTTCGCGGCGCGCGAGGTAGATCCGCCGCGGGGATCTCGTTGCCGGGCAACGGGTCCGTTTCGCTCGTCGGTCCACACGCGACCGATCGGGCGGCTCGTCGGACAAGATCCGCACGTGATCTGCCTCCAACTGACCCACCCCGATTTGGAGTGCCCCGCGACCGTGTGGCATCCTTTACGGGTTGCTCGACGAAGGCCGGGTCGCATCCGTGCGTGCCCATCTCCTTCGACCGAGCGTCCGCGCCCTGTTAGTGAACGCCTCCTTGCGGAGATGGGCATCAGGGTGCATGGGCTGTGGTAGGCCCAATCCCACCGGGGAGACCTTGCGTGGGACCGGTATGCGTACCGGGCGCGACACGCCCGACCGCGTGGACCGGGCACCATGACACTTCAACAGGGGCGGAGCGCGCCAAGAGGCTGTAACAGGCCTCATCCGAGGCACCGCACCGCAGCGGTTACGAGAAGCAGAGGAACGGCAAGCCATCATGGCGGGACAAAAGATCCGCATCCGGCTCAAGGCCTACGACCACGAGGCGATCGACGCGTCTGCGCGCAAGATCGTTGAGACCGTGACGCGCACCGGCGCTCGGGTTGTCGGGCCCGTGCCGCTGCCCACTGAGAAGAACGTGTACTGCGTCATCCGCTCGCCGCACAAGTACAAGGACTCGCGCGAGCACTTCGAGATGCGCACGCACAAGCGGCTGATCGACATCCTCGACCCGACGCCGAAGACGGTTGACGCGCTCATGCGCATCGACCTGCCGGCCAGCGTCGACGTCAACATCCAGTAAGCGTTGGGCGCGGAGAGTAACGGACCAATGTCTGACAGGCAGATGAAGGGCATCCTGGGCACCAAGCTCGGCATGACTCAGGTCTTCGACGAGAACAACCGGGTCGTCCCGGTGACCGTCGTCAAGGCTGAGCCCAATGTCGTGACCCAGGTTCGCACCGAAGAGAAGGACGGCTACACCGCCGTCCAGCTGGCGGCCGGCGCGATCGACCCGCGCAAGGTCAACAAGCCCGTCGCGGGCCACTTCGCCAAGGCCGGGGTCACGCCCCGTCGCCACCTGGTGGAGCTGCGCACGGCGGACGCCGGCGAGTACACGGTCGGCCAGGAGATCACCGCTGAGGTGTTCGAGGCCGGCGCTGTTGTCGACATCACCGGCACCAGCAAGGGCAAGGGCACCGCGGGTGTCATGAAGCGCCACAACTTCCGGGGTCTCGGCTCCAGCCACGGCACCCAGCGCAAGCACCGCTCGCCGGGTTCCATCGGCGGCTGCGCCACCCCGGGTCGCGTCTTCAAGGGTCTGCGCATGGCCGGCCGCATGGGCCACGAGCGCGTGACGACCCAGAACCTGAAGGTGCACAAGATCGACGTGGAGAACGGCCTGCTGCTCATCAAGGGCGCGGTTCCCGGTCCCAAGGGCGGTCTGGTGTTCGTCAAGACTGCTGCGAAGGGTGGTGCCTGATGTCGACGGTTGAGATCCGTACGCCGGACGGCAAGTCCGCCGGCACGGTCGAGCTCCCCTCGGCTGTTTTCGACGCGCAGGCGAACGTCGCGCTGCTGCACCAGGTCGTCGTGGCCCAGCAGGCCGCCGCGCGCCAGGGCACGCACTCGACGAAGACCCGCGGCGAGGTGTCCGGTGGTGGCAAGAAGCCGTACCGCCAGAAGGGCACCGGTCGTGCCCGCCAGGGTTCGACGCGTGCGCCGCAGTTCGCCGGCGGTGGCGTCGTCCACGGCCCGCAGCCGCGCGACTACTCGCAGCGGACGCCCAAGAAGATGAAGGCCGCCGCTCTGCGCGGTGCCCTCTCCGACCGGGCCCGCGCCAACCAGGTGCACGTCGTGTCCGGCCTGGTGGACGGGGACACCCCGTCGACCAAGTCCGCGCGCAAGGTCCTGGAGTCGGTCACCCAGGCCCGTCGCGTCCTCGTGGTGCTCAACCGCACCGACGAGGTCTCGTGGGTCAGCGTGCGCAACCTGCAGCACGTGCACGTGATCGCGCCCGACCAGCTCAACACCTACGACGTGCTCGTCAACGACGACGTGGTGTTCACCAAGGACTCGCTCGACGTGTTCCTCGCCAGCAAGGCCCAGTCGGGTTCTGGCTCGGCTGAGGCCACGGCGACCGTGGTGGACGAGGAGGCCTCGAAGTGATCCCCGACCACAGGGACATCTTGCTCGCGCCGGTGATCTCCGAGAAGTCCTACGGACTGCTCGAGGAGAACAAGTACACCTTCCTGGTGGCGCCGGGTTCGAACAAGACCCAGATCAAGATCGCCGTGGAGAAGGTCTTCGGCGTGAAGGTCGTCAGCGTCAACACCATCAACCGGCAGGGCAAGCGCAAGCGCACCCGCACCGGGTTCGGCAAGCGCAAGGACACGAAGCGCGCGATCGTGACGCTGTCGGCTGACAGCAAGGCGATCGAGATCTTCGGCGGCCCTGCCGCCTGATGACGAGGACTGCGTAGAGATGGGCATTCGCAAGTACAAGCCGACGACTCCCGGTCGTCGCGGTGCGAGCGTCTCCGACTTCGCCGAGATCACTCGGTCGACTCCGGAGAAGTCGCTGATCCGCCCGCTGCACAAGCTGGGTGGCCGCAACGCCTCGGGCAAGATCACCACGCGGCACAAGGGTGGCGGTCACAAGCGGGCTTACCGCCTGATCGACTTCCGCCGCAACGACAAGGACGGCATCCCGGCCAAGGTCGCTCACATCGAGTACGACCCCAACCGCACCGCCCGCATCGCGCTTCTGCACTACGCCGACGGCGAGAAGCGCTACATCATCGCCCCGGAGAAGCTCAAGCAGGGTGACACGGTTGAGAACGGCCCCAAGGCCGACATCAAGCCGGGCAACAACCTGCCGCTGCGCAACATCCCGGTCGGTTCCGTGATCCACGCGATCGAGCTCCGCCCCGGCGGCGGCGCGAAGATGGCGCGCTCGGCCGGTGCCTCGGTCCAGCTCGTGGCCAAGGACGGTCCGTACGCCCAGCTGCGCCTCCCCTCGGGTGAGATCCGCAACGTGGACGTGCGCTGCCGCGCCACGCTCGGCGAGGTCGGCAACAAGGACCACCAGAACATCAACTGGGGCAAGGCCGGCCGCATGCGGTGGAAGGGCAAGAAGCCCACCGTCCGCGGTGTCGCGATGAACCCGGTCGACCACCCGCACGGTGGTGGTGAGGGCAAGACCTCCGGTGGTCGCCACCCGGTCAACCCGGCTGGTAAGCCCGAGGGTCGTACCCGCCGCCGCAAGCCAAGCGACAAGCTCATCGTCCGGCGTCGTCGCACCGGTAAGAAGCGCTGAGCAGGGAGGGAGTGAAGGATGCCTCGCAGCCTTAAGAAGGGTCCCTTCGTCGACGACCACCTGCTCAAGAAGGTGGACGTTCAGAACGAAGCGGGCAAGAAGACCGTCATCAAGACGTGGTCCCGCCGGTCCACGATCATCCCGGACATGCTGGGTCACACCATCGCGGTGCACGACGGCCGCAAGCACGTCCCGGTGTTCGTGACCGAGGCCATGGTCGGGCACAAGCTGGGCGAGTTCGCCCCGACCCGGACCTTCAAGGGCCACATCAAGGACGACCGGAAGTCTCGTCGCCGCTAGGCGCCGAACTGAGAAGAGCAAGGGAAAAGCAGCGATGAACGCCCGTAAGGACGCTGAGGCGCAGGAGTTTCCGCGCGCCGTGGCTCGGGCTCGTTACGTTCGCGACACCCCCATGAAGGTGCGTCGCGTCATCGAGCTCATCAAGGGTCGTAACGCCAGCGAGGCCCTGGCCGTGCTCCAGTTCGCGCCCCAGGCCGCCTCTGAGCCGGTCGCGAAGGTGCTCGCCAGCGCCATGGCCAACGCCGAGAACAACCTGTCCCTGGACCCGTCCACCCTCTGGGTGTCGGTGGCCTACGTGGACGAGGGTCCGACCCTCAAGCGTTTCCGCCCGCGTGCCCAGGGCCGCGCGTACCGGATCCGCAAGCGGACGTCGCACATCACCATCGAGGTGGAGTCGCGTCCGAAGAAGACCAGCGCGAAGGGAACCCGGTAGTGGGCCAGAAGATCAACCCGCACGGCTTCCGGCTGGGGATCACCACCGACTGGAAGTCCCGCTGGTACGCCGACAAGCAGTACGCCGAGTACGTGGCGGAGGACGTCAAGATCCGCCGCCTGCTCGGCAAGGGCATGGAGCGTGCCGGCATCTCCAAGGTGGAGATCGAGCGGACCCGTGACCGGGTGCGCGTCGACATCCACACCGCCCGGCCGGGCATCGTCATCGGCCGCCGCGGTGCCGAGGCGGACCGCATCCGCGGTGAGCTGGAGAAGCTCACCAAGAAGCAGGTCCAGCTGAACATCCTCGAGGTCAAGAGCCCCGAGTCGGACGCGCAGCTCGTGGCACAGGGTGTCGCCGAGCAGCTGTCCAACCGCGTCGCCTTCCGGCGCGCGATGCGCAAGGCCATCCAGTCGGCCATGCGTTCGCCGCAGGTCAAGGGCATCCGCGTGCAGTGCGGCGGTCGCCTCGGCGGCGCCGAGATGTCCCGCTCGGAGCACTACCGCGACGGCCGCGTGCCGCTGCACACGCTCCGCGCCAACATCGACTACGGCTTCTTCGAGGCCCGCACCACGTTCGGCCGCATCGGCGTGAAGGTGTGGATCTACAAGGGCGACATCGTCGGTGGCATCTCGGCCAAGCGCGCGCTCGACGCGGCCCCGGCTCAGGGAGCCGACCGCGCCCCGCGCCGCGACCGCGGCGAGCGTCCGAACCGGGCCCGTCGCTCGGGTGCCAGCGGCACCACCGCGACGAGCACCGAGGCCGGCCGTGCCGCAGCTGACGCCACGGCGTCGGCCGAGGCCCCGGCTGCTGCAGAGAAGACGGAGAGCTGAGTCATGCTCATCCCTCGTAGGGTCAAGCACCGCAAGCAGCACCACCCCAAGCGGTCGGGTGCTGCCAAGGGCGGCACGAAGGTCACCTTCGGTGAGTACGGCATCCAGGCTCTCGAGCCGGCCTACGTCACCAACAGGCAGATCGAGTCCGCTCGTATCGCCATCACGCGCCACATCCGTCGTGGCGGCAAGGTCTGGATCAACATCTTCCCGGACCGTCCGCTGACGAAGAAGCCGGCCGAGACCCGCATGGGTTCCGGTAAGGGTTCGCCGGAGTGGTGGGTGGCCAACGTCAAGCCGGGTCGCGTCCTCTTCGAGATGGCCTTCCCGAACGAGCAGGTGGCCCGCGAGGCTCTTCGCCGCGCGATCCACAAGCTCCCGATGAAGTGCCGCATCGTTACGCGTGAGGGTGGTGAGTTCTGATGGCAGCGGGTACCACCGCTTCTGAGCTGCGTGAGCTCACCGAGGAAGAGCTCGTGCTGCGTCTGAAGGAGTCGAAGGAAGAGCTCTTCAACCTTCGCTTCCAGATGGCCACGGGCCAGCTCGACAACAACCGGCGGCTGCGCACGGTCCGGCACGAGATCGCCCGGATCTACACCGTGATGCGGGAGCGGGAGCTCGGGCTCTCCGTCACGCCGGATTCCACTGGTGAGGGTGCGGCATGACCGAAAGCAACGAAGTCCAGACCGAGAAGCGCAACGACCGCAAGGTCCGCGAGGGCCTCGTCGTGTCCGACAAGATGGACAAGACGATCGTCGTGGCGCTCGAGGACCGCAAGAAGCACCCGCGTTACTCCAAGATCATGCGCTCCACCACCAAGGTGAAGGTGCACGACGAGGAGAACGCGGCGGGCGTCGGCGACCGCGTCCTGCTCATGGAGACCCGGCCTCTGTCGGCGACCAAGCGCTGGCGGCTCGTCGAGATCCTCGAGAAGGCCAAGTAAGTCCTTTCTAGACAGACCGAGCCCGTCGGGTCGGAAATCCGGCGGGCCAGGAATGGTCAGGAGCAGGTAAGTGATTCAGCAGGAGTCGCGGCTTCGTGTCGCCGACAACACCGGTGCGAAGGAGATCCTTTGCATCCGTGTTCTCGGTGGTTCGGGCCGCCGCTACGCGGGCATCGGCGACATCATCGTCGCGACCGTCAAGGACGCGATCCCCGGTGCCGGCGTGAAGAAGGGTGACGTCGTCAAGGCCGTCATCGTCCGCACCGTCAAGGAGCGCCGTCGCGCGGATGGCTCGTACATCCGCTTCGACGAGAACGCCGCCGTGCTCATCAAGAACGACAACGAGCCGCGCGGTACCCGCATCTTCGGCCCGGTCGGCCGCGAGCTGCGCGACAAGAGGTTCATGAAGATCATCTCGCTGGCTCCGGAGGTGCTCTGACCATGAAGGTGAAGAAGGGCGACACGGTCGTCGTAATCGCCGGCAAGGACAAGGGCGCGAAGGGCAAGGTCATCCAGGCCTACCCGGAGACCGGCAAGGTCCTGGTCGAGGGCGTCAACCGGATCAAGAAGCACACCAAGATCACGCAGACCCAGCGGGGCGCGCAGTCGGGTGGCATCGTGACCCAGGAAGCCCCGATCAACGTCTCCAACGTGATGGTGGTCGACTCGGACGGCAAGCCGACCCGCGTTGGTTACCGTACGAACGACGAGGGCAAGCGGGTCCGCATTTCCCGTCGTAACGGGAAGGACATCTGATCATGACTACCGCAGAGAAGATCATCCCGCGGCTCAAGACGCGCTACCGCGACGAGGTCAAGGGCGAGCTGCAGAAGCAGTTCTCCTTCGCCAACGTGATGCAGATCCCCGGCGTCGTCAAGGTCGTCGTCAACATGGGTGTCGGCGACGCCGCCCGTGACGGCAAGCTGATCGACGGTGCCGTCAAGGACCTGTCGATCATCACCGGCCAGCGTCCCGAGATCCGTCGGGCCCGCAAGTCCATCGCGCAGTTCAAGCTGCGCGAGGGCATGCCGATCGGCGCGCGCGTCACGCTGCGCGGCGACCGCATGTGGGAGTTCCTCGACCGCCTGCTGACGATCGCTCTCCCGCGCATCCGCGACTTCCGCGGACTCTCGGGCAAGCAGTTCGACGGCAACGGCAACTACACGTTCGGTCTGAACGAGCAGTCGATGTTCCACGAGATCGACCCCGACTCGATCGACCGTCCCCGCGGCATGGACATCACCGTCGTCACCACCGCCACGAACGACGAGGAGGGCCGGGCGCTGCTGAAGCTCCTGGGCTTCCCGTTCAAGGAGAACTGAGTCGATGGCCAAGAAGGCGTTGATCAACAAGGCCGCGAAGAAGCCGAAGTTCAAGGTCCGGGGCTACACCCGGTGCCAGCGTTGCGGCCGCCCCCACGCGGTGTTCCGCAAGTTCGGCCTCTGCCGGATCTGCCTGCGCGAGATGGCTCACCGCGGTGAGCTGCCTGGCGTGAGCAAGTCCAGCTGGTAATTCAGAGCACCATTACTTCGCTGTAGGCCCGCACGCGACCGTCCTGGCCCCTTCACGGGGGCCAGGTCTGGACCCCGAGCGGTGAACCGCAGCGAGAAAGGTTGACCAGGTCACCATGACGATGACCGACCCGATCGCAGACATGCTCACTCGTCTGCGCAACGCGAACTCGGCTTACCACGACAAGGTCGTGATGCCGCACTCGAAGCTGAAGGCCAACATCGCCGAGATCCTCAAGCGCGAGGGCTACATCGCCTCGTACCGCGACGAGGAGGGCGAGGTCGCGAAGAACCTCGTCGTCGAGCTGAAGTACGGCCCGAACCGGGAGCGCAGCATCGCCGGCCTCCGCCGCGTGTCGAAGCCCGGCCTGCGCGTGTACGCGAAGTCCACCGGTCTGCCCCGAGTTCTCGGTGGCCTCGGTGTGGCGATCATTTCGACCTCTGGTGGTCTCATGACCGACCGCCAGGCCAACAAGGCAGGCGTGGGCGGAGAAGTCCTCGCCTACGTTTGGTAAGGGGGAGTAGACATGTCGCGCATCGGTAAGCAGCCGATCATTGTCCCCTCCGGGGTCGACGTGAACATCGCCGGTCAGGACGTGAGCATCAAGGGCCCCAAGGGCACCCTGACGCTGACGATCGCTGAGCCGATCAGCCTGGAGAAGGCTGAGGACGGCACTCTCGAGGTCAAGCGCCCGAACGACGAGCGCCGCAACCGCGCGCTCCACGGCTTGTCGCGCACGCTGGTGCACAACATGGTCGTCGGTGTGACCCAGGGTTACGAAAAGAAGATGGAAATCCACGGCGTCGGTTACCGCGTCGCGCTCAAGGGCTCTGAGCTCGAGTTCGCGCTCGGTTACTCCCACCCCGTCAAGGTCGAGGCCCCCGCGGGCATCACCTTCGCGGTGGAGACCCCGACCCGCTTCTCCGTCTCGGGTATCGACAAGCAGCTGGTCGGTGAGGTCGCCGCCAACATCCGCAAGCTGCGCAAGCCCGACCCGTACAAGGGCAAGGGCGTCCGCTACTCGGGCGAGAAGATCCGTCGCAAGGTCGGAAAGACGGGTAAGTGACATGAGCGAGTCGACTGTTACGAAGCGCAAGCCGGTGGGCAAGGACATCTCCACCAGGCGTCGTGTTGCCAAGGCCCGTCGCCACTTCCGCCTCCGCAAGAAGGTCAACGGAACGGCCGAGCGCCCGCGCCTGGTCGTGCACCGTTCGTCGAAGCACATCACCGTGCAGATCATCGACGACCTGAAGGGCCACACGGTCGCGTCCGCTTCCTCCATGGAGGCCGACGTCCGTGCCCTGGAGGGCGACAAGAAGGCCCGCGCGGCCAAGGTCGGCCAGCTGGCCGCGGCCCGTGCCAAGGACGCCGGTGTCACGGCGGTCGTGTTCGACCGCGGCGGCAACGCGTACCACGGCCGGATCGCTGCTCTGGCGGATGCCGCTCGCGAGGCGGGGCTGGAGTTCTGACAATGATCATCACTGGAATTGAGAGGGACGCCTGATGCCAGGACGTACGCGTCGCGAAGGCGGCGGGGGCGAGCGCGGAGAGCGCCGCGACCGTCGTGACGGCGGCCGCGGCGGCGCGGCCCAGGAGAAGACCCCGCACCTCGAGCGCGTGGTTGCGATCAACCGCGTGTCCAAGGTGGTCAAGGGTGGTCGTCGCTTCAGCTTCACCGCCCTCGTGGTGGTGGGCGACGGCGACGGCATGGTCGGCGTCGGCTACGGCAAGGCCAAGGAAGTTCCCGCGGCCATCGCCAAGGGTGTCGAGGAAGCGAAGAAGAACTTCTTCCGCGTGCCTCGCATCGCCGGCACCATCCCGCACCCGGTGCAGGGTGAGAAGGCCGCCGGTGTGGTCCTGCTGCGTCCGGCCTCGGCCGGTACCGGTGTCATCGCGGGTGGCGCCGTCCGCGCCGTCCTCGAGTGCGCCGGCGTGCACGACGTGCTGTCGAAGTCGCTCGGCTCCGACAACGCGATCAACATCGTGCACGCGACCGTGGCGGCCCTCAAGGGCCTGCAGCGTCCCGAAGAGGTCGCGGCCCGTCGTGGCCTGCCCCTCGAGGACGTCGCCCCCGCCGGCATGATCCGCGCTCGCGCGGGCCAGGGGGTGTGATCATGGCTCAGCTGAAGATCACGCAGGTTCGCAGCACCATCGGTACCAAGCACAACCACCGCGAGTCGATGCGCACCCTCGGGCTGCGCAAGATCCGCCAGTCGGTCGTGCGTGAGGACACCCCCCAGGTGCTCGGCCTGATCCACGCCGTGCGCCACCTGGTGGTTGTTGAGGAGGTCCAGTCGTGACCATCAAGATTCACGACCTGCGTCCTGCCCCCGGGGCCAAGACCGCCAAGACCCGCGTCGGTCGTGGTGAGGGCTCCAAGGGCAAGACCGCCGGCCGCGGTACGAAGGGCACGGGCGCTCGCAAGAACGTCTCGCCGCGCTTCGAAGGTGGCCAGATGCCGCTCCAGATGCGGCTGCCCAAGATGAAGGGCTTCAAGAACCCGTTCCGCACCGAGTACCAGGTCGTGAACGTCTCCGACATCGCTGCCTCGTTCCCCGAGGGCGGTTCGGTCGACGTCGCCGCGCTGGTGCTGGCCGGGCTGGTCCGCAAGGGCTCGCTCGTCAAGGTGCTGGGTGACGGTGAGGTCAGCGTCAAGCTCGACATCACCGCGAACAAGTTCTCCAAGACCGCTGTGGAGAAGATCGCTGCTGCGGGTGGGACGACCACGGTCGCCTGATCCGCGGGACTGTCCGAAGGGCCTCGGGGCGTTGCCCCGGGGCCCTTCGGCGTTTCCGGGGGACGTGGCCGCGAGCGCGGTGGCGGTGACGGCGACGTCGGCGCGGAACCGCTCGCGGAGGGCCTTGACGCCTCGCCTTCGGCGTCGGCTGGGCCGGTGCGGCCCGATCGTGCTGCGGCGCGACTCCGCGGCCCGACCGTGGTGCAACCCGACCGTGGTGCGGTGCGGCTCGGCAGCGCGACGCGGTGCGGCGCGATTCGGCGCGCGTGCGGGGTTCTGCGAACAGCTGAACTTTCCGCCCGATCGGAGGGAACACGAAGAGTGGTGTGGACGTTCCGCCGGGTCTGTTCTGGCTGCTGGTAGCACGGATTGTCCGGGTTCGGTACCCCGAAAGGACCAGTGGACCGGGCAGAGATCAACCGAGTTGAACCTGTGATTGGCCACTGGGTACGACCAGGTGGTGGGGGGCTGTTAGTGTTGCGGGCTGAACCCGGATGTCCTCCGGGTTGCTTGGTCGTGGCTACCTACCTCGGCCCTGCCATCTACCGCATGCGCCGGTCCCTGGGGGTCGGCAACGCTCAGGAGGTTCGCGTGCTCGGCGCATTCCGCTCGGCTCTCGCGACGCCGGATCTACGCAAGAAGATCCTCTTCACGCTCGGGATCATCATTGTGTACCGGCTTGGTGCGACCATGCCCGCGCCGGGCGTGTCCTTCAAGAACGTGCGGGCGTGTGCCGAGCAGCTCGAAGGCCAGAACATCTACTCGCTGATCAACCTGTTCAGCGGTGGTGCGTTGCTCAACCTGTCGGTGTTCGCGCTGGGGATCATGCCCTACATCACCGCGAGCATCATCATCCAGCTGCTCACCGTGGTCATCCCGCGGTTCGAGCAGCTGAAGAAGGAAGGGCAGGCCGGGCAGGGCAAGCTCACGCAGTACACCCGCTACCTCACGATCGGGCTGGCGATCCTGCAGTCCACCGGTCTGGTGGCGCTGGCGGTGCGCGGGCAGCTGTTCGGTGAGTGCGACCAGGACGTCATCCCCGGCAAGGACAGCATCTTCACGCTGATCGTGCTGGTCATCACGATGACGGCCGGTACCTCGGTCATCATGTGGCTGGGTGAGCTGATCACCGAGAAGGGCATCGGCAACGGCATGTCGTTGCTGATCTTCACCGGCATCGCCGCCCGCATCCCGGCCGAGGGCAAGAACATCTGGGACAAGGACCAGTCGCGGATCACCTTCGTCCTCGTCATCATCGCCGCTCTGATCATCATCGCGAGCGTCATCTACGTCGAGCAGGCGCAGCGCCGCATTCCGGTGCAGTACGCCAAGCGCATGATCGGTCGCCGCATGTACGGCGGCACCTCGACCTACCTTCCGTTGAAGGTGAACCAGGCCGGCGTCATCCCGGTCATCTTCGCCTCGTCGCTGCTCTACCTGCCGGACCTGATCGTCCGCCTCACGAACTCCACGGGTGAGCCCAACTGGTTCACCACGTTCGTGCAGACCTACCTGGTCAAGCAGTCGAGCTGGGTGCACATCAGCGCGTACTTCCTGCTGATCGTCTTCTTCACCTACTTCTACGTCGGCATCACGTTCAACCCGGACGAGCGCGCTGACGAGATGAAGAAGTTCGGTGGCTTCATCCCCGGCATCCGTCCCGGTCGCCCGACCGCCGAGTACCTCAAGTTCGTCCTGGGCCGCATCACGCTGCCCGGTTCGCTCTACCTCGGCATCGTGGCGATCCTGCCGAACCTGTTCCTCGACATCACCAGCGAGGGCCAGAACCAGAACTTCCCGTTCGGCGGTACCGCGGTTCTGATCATGGTCGGTGTCGGTCTCGACACCGTGAAGCAGATCGAGAGCCAGCTCATGCAGCGCAATTACGAAGGGTTCCTCCGCTAGTGCGACTTGTTCTCGTTGGCCCGCCGGGTGCGGGCAAGGGCACTCAGGCCGAGGTGCTGAGCACCAAGCTCGGCGTGCCGCACATCTCGACGGGCGACCTCTTCCGGTCACACATCAGCAACCAGACCGAGCTCGGGCTGGAGGTGCAGAGCATCCTCGACGAGGGCGCTCTCGTACCGGACAGCATCACGAACGAGATGGTGCGCAAGCGCTTGGCCGAGTCCGACGCCACGGACGGGTTCCTGCTCGACGGGTTCCCGCGCAACGTGGCGCAGGCCGACAAGCTCGCTGAGTTCCTCTCGGTCGACGGACACGGGCTCGACGCGGTGCTGGAGTTCCGGGTCGACGAGGACGTCGTGGTGGAGCGGTTGCTGGCGCGCGGGCGCACGGACGACAAGGAAGAGGTCATCCGGCACCGGCAGCAGGTGTACCGCAACGAGACCGCGCCGCTGCTCGACTACTACGCGGACAAGGTCATCACCATCGACGCCGTCGGTGAGATCGACGAAATCAGTGAGCGGGCCCTCGCTGCGCTGCACGCGCTGCGCGGCGAGAAGTGACCGGTGGACTGCTCGACCGACTCCGGTCTCTAGTTTCCCCAGGCAGTGAACGCATGATCGAGATCAAGACCCGCGGCCAGCTGGAGGCCATGCGCGCCTCCGGCCTGGTCGTGGCCAGGGCCCTGCGCAACGTCGTCGACGCGGTCAAGGTCGGTGTCTCCACGCAGGAGCTCGACGAGATCGCGGAGCAGACGATCCGCGACGCCGGCGCCGTCCCGTCGTTCAAGGGCTACCACGGGTTCCCCGCGAGCATCTGCGCCTCCGTGAACGAGCAGATCGTCCACGGCATCCCCAGCAGCAAGCAGGTGCTGGCCGAGGGCGACCTCATCTCCATCGACTGCGGTGCCATCCTCGACGGCTGGCACGGCGACTCGGCGGTCACCGTGGGCGTCGGCGAGCTCTCGCCGGCCGACCACCGGCTCTCCGAGGCGACCAGGCTGTCGATGCTCGCGGGCATCGAGGCCGCGGTGCCCGGCGGGAAGCTCACCGACATCTCGTTCGCCATCGAGTCCTCGGCGATCGAGTCCGGTGAGCGCGACGGCATCGAGTACGGCATCGTCGCGGACTACGGCGGCCACGGCATCGGCACCAAGATGCACATGGACCCGTTCCTGCCGAACTACGGCAAGCCCGGCAAGGGCCCGCGCCTGAAGGTCGGCATGGCCATCGCGATCGAACCGATGCTCACGCTCGGCTCCGACGACTCCCAGGAGCTGGACGACGGCTGGACCGTCGTCACGCTCGACGGGACGCGGGCCGCGCACTGGGAGCACTCGGTCGCCATCACCGAGGACGGCCCCTGGGTGCTCACCGCGCCCGAGAAGTGACCCGGCAGCACCACGAACGTCTCCGGCACGGCCCCCGTCTCCACGCGAGGCGGGGGCCGTGCCGTTGTCGCGCCCCGAGTGGCGAGCGGGCCGCCGTCGGACCTGAGCTCCGGTCCCGCGCTCGTCGACGCAGCTCAGCGGTGTTCCAGCGACACCGCGCACAGGCGGCGCGGCACTGTTCAGCGGGGCGCACGGGGCCCGATTTGGGTTGCCGGGGTGAACTGCGTACACTGGTCAGGTGGCGCACCCGTAGCGCCGGTTCTGTCGTGCCCTTCAAGGTGAGATCGAGCCGGGCCGAAACGCGTCCAAAGGTTATTATCACCGTCACGAAACGCGGAGGACATGGGCAAGAAGGACGGGGCCATTGAGGTCGAGGGCCGCGTAGTCGAGCCGCTCCCCAACGCGATGTTCCGCGTCGAGTTGGAGAACGGTCACAAGGTACTCGCGCACATCAGCGGCAAGATGCGTCAGCACTACATCCGCATCCTCCCTGAGGACCGGGTTGTCGTGGAGCTCTCGCCCTACGACCTGTCCCGCGGGCGCATCGTCTACCGCTACAAGTGACCTCCAATAGCAGGAGACTTCAGGCGTGAAGGTCCAGCCGAGCGTCAAGAAGATCTGCGACAAGTGCAAGGTGATCCGCCGTCACGGCCGGGTCATGGTGATCTGCGAGAACCTGCGCCACAAGCAGCGCCAGGGCTGAGCAGCTCCACCACGCGCTCGTCGAGACCTTCGATGACGCAGTAACGAGAAACTCCTCGCACCTGCCGCACGCAGGGCTTCAAGCGTGCGGACACCCCCGGATTCCAGGCCGGGGCCGGGACACCGGCTGTGAGAGCAGCCGGAACGACACAGCGAGTCAGTCGCCGGAACTGGGCGAGGAGCAGACCTGGAAGTAATCGACAGGAGTTAACCGCCACATGGCACGACTCGCTGGCGTCGACCTCCCCCGCGAAAAGCGGATGGAGATCGCGCTCACCTACATCTTCGGCATCGGCCGCACCCGTTCCAAGGAGGTGCTGGCCGCCACGTCGATCTCGCCCGACCTCCGGGTGAAGGATCTGACGGACGACGACGTCGCCACCCTGCGGGACTACATCGAGAACAACTTCAAGGTCGAGGGTGACCTCCGTCGCGAGGTCGCGGCCGACATCCGTCGCAAGATGGAGATCGGCTGCTACGCGGGTCTTCGGCACCGTCGCGGCCTGCCCGTTCGCGGGCAGCGCACCAAGACGAACGCTCGTACCCGCAAGGGTCCGAAGAAGACCGTGGCCGGCAAGAAGAAGGCCGGCAAGAAGTAAGACCTCGGGTCTGCTGCCCTCAACTTAGGAGTTTGCTTTGCCACCGAAGTCCCGCACGGGCGCCGGGGTCAAGAAGATCCGGCGCAAGGAAAAGAAGAACGTCTCGCACGGCCAGGCGCACATCAAGAGCACGTTCAACAACACCATCGTGTCCATCACGGACCCGATGGGCAACGTGATCTCGTGGGCGTCCGCCGGCCACGTCGGCTTCAAGGGTTCTCGCAAGTCCACGCCGTTCGCGGCGCAGATGGCTGCCGAGAACGCCGCCCGCAAGGCCGCAGAGCACGGCATGCGCAAGGTGGACGTGTTCGTCAAGGGTCCCGGCTCCGGCCGTGAGACCGCGATCCGTTCGCTGCAGGCCGCCGGTCTCGAGGTCGGCACCATCCAGGACGTGACCCCGCAGCCCCACAACGGCTGCCGCCCGCCCAAGCGGCGCCGGGTCTGAGGCACGGGGAGGAGTAAGAACTAATGGCTCGTTACACGGGACCCGCGACGCGCATCTCGCGTCGCCTGAAGGTCGACCTCGTTGGTGGGGACCAGGCCTTCGAGCGCCGTCCGTACCCGCCCGGCCAGCACGGCCGCGGCCGGGTCAAGGAGTCCGAGTACCTGCTGCAGCTCCAGGAGAAGCAGAAGGCTCGCTACACCTACGGCGTTCTTGAGCGGCAGTTCGTCCGCTACTACAAGGAAGCGGTTCGCCGCCCCGGCAAGACCGGCGAGAACCTGCTCCAGATCCTCGAGGCCCGCCTCGACAACGTGGTGTACCGCGCGGGCCTCGCCCGCACGCGTCGCCAGGCCCGTCAGCTGGTCGCTCACGGTCACTTCCTGGTCAACGGCCACAAGGTGAACATCCCGAGCTACCAGGTGTCGAAGTTCGACATCATCGACGTGAAGCCGAAGTCCATGCCGACGCTGCCCTTCGAGGCTGCTCGCGCGTCCTTCGGTGACCGCCCGATCCCGGCTTGGCTGCAGGTCGTCCCCTCGAACCTGCGCATCCTCGTGCACCAGCTGCCCGAGCGCGCGCAGATCGACACGCCTGTCACCGAGCAGCTCATCGTCGAGCTCTACTCGAAGTGATCCTCTCCGGGCGGCTGTCCCTCGTGGACGGTCGCTCGGGTCGGGTCCCGCATCGGCGCGAAGGGTGTGCCGAGTGCGTTTGCCGGTCTCCGCACCGGCGTCGTGACGGCGTCAAATAGCGGGCGTCGTTGTAGAAAGGTTGAACCCAGTGCTGATTTCCCAGCGCCCCTCGCTCGGCGAGGAAGCGGTCTCCGAGACCCGTTCCCGGTTCGTCATCGAACCGCTGGAGCCGGGCTTCGGCTACACGCTCGGCAACTCGATCCGCCGCACGCTGCTCTCGTCGATCCCCGGTGCTGCTGTCACGAGCATCCGCATCGACGGCGTGCTGCACGAGTTCACCACGGTTCCCGGGGTGAAGGAGGACGTCACCGACGTCATCCTGAACCTGAAGGAGCTCGTCGTCTCGTCCGAGGAGGACGAGCCGGTGACCATGTACCTGCGCAAGCAGGGCCCCGGTGTGGTGACCGCGGGCGACATCGTGCCTCCGGCCGGTGTCACCGTGCACAACCCCGACCTGCACATCGCGACCCTGAACGGCAAGGGGAAGCTGGAGATCGAGCTCGTCGTCGAGCGCGGTCGCGGCTACGTCCCGGCTGTCCAGAACAAGCAGGCGGGCGCCGAGATCGGCCGCATCCCCGTCGACTCGATCTACTCGCCGGTTCTCAAGGTGACGTACAAGGTCGAGGCGACGCGTGTTGAGCAGCGGACGGACTTCGACAAGCTGATCCTCGACGTGGAGACCAAGCCCTCGATCACCCCGAGGGACGCGGTTGCCTCCGCGGGCAAGACCCTGGTGGAGCTGTTCGGCCTCGCTCGCGAGCTGAACATCGACGCCGAGGGCATCGAGATCGGCCCGTCGCCGGCCGAGGCCGACACCATCGCCGCGTTCGCGATGCCGATCGAGGACCTGGACCTCACCGTCCGGTCCTACAACTGCCTCAAGCGGGAAGGCATCCACACCGTCGGCGAGCTGGTTTCGCGCAGCGAAGCGGACCTGCTGGACATCCGCAACTTCGGTGCGAAGTCGATCGACGAGGTCAAGATGAAGCTCGTCGGCCTCGGCCTCGCGCTGAAGGACTCGCCTCCTGGGTTCGACCCGTCCGCCGCCGCGTCGGACTACCACCCGTCCGACACGGGCTGGGGTGCCGGCGCAGGCCTGGACCCCCACGACGACGGCCAGGACTACGCGGAGACCGAGCAGCTCTGAGGCTCTGAACCAGAGCTAGAGGATCTCTTTCAGGTACAGGAGTAAGCGATGCCCACCCCTACCAAGGGCCCCCGGCTCGGTGGGTCCCCGGCACACGAGCGGCTGCTGCTCGCCAACCTGGCGACGGCGCTGTTCGAGCACGGCCGGATCAAGACCACTGAGGCGAAGGCGAAGCGGCTGCGTCCGTACGCCGAGAAGCTGATCAGCAAGGCCAAGGTCGGCGACCTGCACAACCGCCGCGAGATCATGAAGTTGATCCGCGACAAGGACGTCGTGCACAAGCTGATCGCCGAGATCGGTCCGTTCTTCAGCGACCGTTCCGGTGGTTACACCCGCATCACCAAGACGCTGGCGCGCAAGGGCGACAACGCCCCCATGGCCATCATCGAGCTGGTGCAGCAGAAGCTCGTCTCCACGGAGGCCGAGGCTGCGCGCAAGACCAAGTTCGCCAAGGACGAGAAGCCGGCCGCCGCCGAGGCCCCGGTCGTCGAGGCGGACGACGAGGTGAAGGACCAGGACGCCGACGCGCCCGAGTCCGCCACCAAGGACGCCGCCGAGGAGCCCGCTGAGGGTGCCGTCGAGGTTGACGGCGAGCCGTCGGCCGAGGACGTCAAGGCGGAAGAGGCCAAGGACGAGTCCGCCAAGGACAAGTCCTGAGTCTGACCGCTGACGAGCCCGCCGTTCCCGCTTCCGGGGACGGCGGGCTCGTTCGTGTGCGCCTTGATCTCGGTTACGACGGCACCGAGTTCTCCGGCTGGGCCCGCCAGCCCTCCCGCCGGACGGTGTGCGGTGTCCTGGAAGACACCATGTCGATGGTGCTGCGCGAGGACGTCGTCCTGACCGTCGCGGGCCGCACCGACGCCGGTGTGCACGCCTCCGGGCAGGTCGCCCACGCCGACCTGCCCGCGTCCCTGGACGTCGCCGCTTTCCCGAAGCGCCTGGCGCGTGCGCTGCCTTCGGACGTGCGGGTCTTCTCCGCCAGGGTCGTGCCCGCCGCGTTCGACGCGCGGTTCTCGGCCCTGCGCCGCCACTACGAGTACCGCGTGACCGACGCGCCGTTCGGTGCGCACCCGTTGCGCCGCCTGGACACGCTGGCCTGGCCACGCCCCCTGGACGTCGGCGCGATGAACGCCGCCGCGACGTTGTTGCTGGGGGAGCACGACTTCTGCGCGTTCTGCAAACGCCGCGAGGGCGCCACGACGATCCGCGAGCTGCAACGGCTCGAACTGGTCCGTGCCGGGAACGACGGTGTGATCACCGCGTTCGTGTCCGCCGACGCCTTCTGCCACTCGATGGTCAGGTCGCTCATCGGGGCGCTGCTGGCCGTCGGGGAGGGGCGGAAGCCGGTGGAGTGGCCCGGTGGGCTGCTGTCGCTGCACGGGCGGGCCAGCGGGGTCACCGTGGCGCCGGCGCACGGCTTGTCATTGGTTCGGGTGGACTTCCCGGCCGACGAGGAGCTGGCCGCGCGGGCCGAGGCGACCCGCCGGGTGCGCACCCTGTCCTGAGCTGTCACCGGCCGTGTCCTCCTCCCGCGCAAAGGGGAGGAGCCCCCGGTGGTGCACCGGGGGCTCCGGGAGCGGGATGAGCGTCAGAGCTTCAGGGTCCACGAGTCGATGTGGCCCGTGTCCTGGCTGTAGGCGTCGCGGACCCGCAGGTGCCAGGTGCCGTTGGCGTTCTCGGTGGAGACGTTGACGGAGTAGGTGGCGTTGACGTCGTCGGCGCTGTCACCGCTGGTGGCGACCTTCAGCAGCTTCACGGCGCCCGAGGGGGTGACCAGGGCAAGCTCCAGGTCACCGCGGTAGGTGTGCTTGATGGCGACCTTCACCGAGGCGGTGGCGGTGGCCTTGCCGTTGCACCCGGCGATGGTGATCGGGGAGGTCACCGAGCCCGCGTCGGGGATGGCCGTGTCGGTGTCGTTGGTGACCGCCGGGCACTGGCCGGGCGGGTTGCCGGGGGTGGTGCCGGTGATGTGCAGCAGCTTGTTCGGGGAGCCGGTGCCGGGGTTGGTGACGACGTCGGAGGTGGCGTTCTCCACCAGGGCGTCGCGGACCTGCTGCGGCGTGGCGGCGGGGGAGGAACCGAGGAACACCGCTGCCGCGCCCACCACGTGCGGGGTCGCCATCGAGGTGCCGGAGATGGTGTTCGTGGCGTTGTCGTCGGTCAGCCAGGCGCTGGTGATGCCGGTGCCGGGGGCGAAGATGTCGAGGCACGTGCCGATGTTCGAGAAGCTCGAACGGACGTCGGTGCGCTCGGTGGAGCCGACCGTGATGGCCTCCGGCGTGCGGGCCGGGGAGGTGTTGCAGGCGTTGGAGCCGCTGTCGTTGCCCGCGGCCAGGCCGTAGGTGACGCCGGCGGCGATGGAGCGCTTCACGGCGTCGTCGACGGTCTGGTTCGCGCCGCCGCCGAGGGACATGTTGGCGACCGCGGGCTTGCGGGCCGGGTTGCCCTGCACGTCGGCGGTGACCCAGTCGATGCCGGCGATGACGCCCGCGAACGTGCCGGAGCCCGCGCAGTTGAGGACGCGGACGGCGACGAGCTTCACGTCCTTGGCCACGCCGAAGCGGGTGCCGCCGACCGTGCCGGCGACGTGGGTGCCGTGGCCGTTGCAGTCGGTGGCGTCGTTGTCGTTGTCGACGGTGTCGCGGCCGTGGGAGGCGCGGCCGCCGAAGTCGCTGTGGGTGGTGCGGATGCCGGTGTCGATGATGTAGGCGGTGACGCCGGAGCCCGCGTTCGGGTACGTGTAACTGTTGTCCAGCGGGAGCGCGCGCTGGTCGATGCGGTCGATGCCCCACGACGGGGTCGGCGTCTGCGTGTCGGAGATGCGGACCTCGGCGTCCTGCTCGACGTACGCGACGCTCGGGTCAGCCGCGAGGCGCTTGGCCTGGGACTCGGACATCGTCGCGGAGAAACCCCGCAAAGCGGACTTGTAGGTGTGTTTCACCTGAGCGTCGTACTTGGCGCTGAGGCTTTCGACACTGGTGGTGCTGAAGTCCTTCAGCACCACGACGTAGCTGTCCTTGACCGCGTTGGACGCACCGAGGTTGCGAATCTCCCCCTCGGGCGCAGCGGTGGCGGAGACGGACGTCAACGCGAGCGCGGTGCCCGCAACCAGTCCGATTCCAGCCGCTCGTCTGAGCCACGATTCACCCATAGCAGCGTTCTCCCTCGTCGCCTGGTCCTGCAGGTGAAGTTTTTCCTAGTGGCGTGGACGGATTGCGCACAAGAAGTTTCACGGATTAAGACGCGTTCGGCCATTCCACAGATTTCGCGCCCGTGTGAATTAGTTGGTGCAGCGGGTCTATGGACAGAACAATGCGGCTTTGGGGAAGCGGACGGCTCGCGCGGCCCGGCCGGCGGTGCCCTCGCCGGTCCTGGAGTCGGTCCTGGAGTCGGTCCAGGTCGGGCCGGTGCGCACGCTCACGGCCGCCACGCAGGGAGAGCGGGCGGTCACGTGGGGCGTTCAAGTGTGGTTGAACATGTTTCACCCGTGCTCTACGTTCAGTTGTGGGAACACAAGTTCTTCTGGGGTTGTTCCCGGAGTTTCGGAACATGGGGCTGGGGGGCTCAGATCGTGCTTCCGCGCGTCGAGAAGATCGATGTCGAATGGCCGGGAAGTGGCCTGTTTTGCCTGGTGAACCGCGTTCGCGGGCGGTGACAGGTCGTCTCGTCAGCGCGTCCCCGGCTTGATTGCGCAATCGAACAACGCACGATGAACAGCGCGCGATGTGCTGTTCCTATTTGGTGACCCTGAATCACTGAGGAGAAACCAGCAATGATTCGTCGCTTCGTTCAGCTGGCTGCGATCACCGGTGCGGCCCTGGCGCTCACGACCTCGACCGCCGGTGCCACGCCGGTTGCGGTGCCGACCGCACCGGGGGTCCTGGCCTGCCACAACGCCGACAACCCCACCAAGACGACGGGCTGGGTGCACGGCAGGGGCTCCGGCAGCTGTGCCCAGGGTGTCGACGTCTTCCTCCAGCGGCTCCGCGCGTGGGGCTGGGTCATCGAGGCCAGCGCCCACTACCGGGGTCCCGGCAGCGCGATCGCGTCCTGGAACTGCTCGGGCTCCGGCCACTACACCTACCGCACGCTCGTCCAGTGGCGCGACGGCGCCGGTGTCCCGCAGAGCTCGATCTCGGGTGAGAGCCGCTTCGAGTGCTGATCAGGCCCGGCACGACCGCGCCCCCGAACGGATCACCGTTCGGGGGCGCGGTTCGTCGGGTCCTCAGTCGCCGCGGCGGACCGCTCCGAGGATCTGCTGCTCGGTGGGCGTGGTGTACAGGCGCAGGTGCGCCCACATGTCCTGGCCCATCGCGATGACCTGGTCGTCCTTCAGCTGGGTCAGCTGCTGGAACATCTGCGGGCGCAGGCGCCACATCTGCCCGGCGAGCTGCGCCTGGCCCATCGGGAGGCGCTGCAGCAGCACCAGGTCCGCGTTGTTCGCCGTCGACGAGGCCTGCGGGTGCAGGTACGGCAGCACGTACATCGTGGTCTGCCACGCCGCCCGAGGCGGGAACAGCTCCTGCGGGACGTGGCCGCCGTCGTGGATGACGAGCAGCGGCATGTCCTCGGTCGGGCGGGGCAGGTCGGCCGGCGACAACCGGCGCAGCTGCACCAGCTGGGACGGGCGGCCGTCCGGGCCCTGGCCCGCCGCACGCACCACCGGCTGCCAGGCCTGCGGGCGGCCGGTCGCGATGATGATCCACGCACCGGTCGCCATGGCCCGCAGCGCGATCTGGCGGGCCAGGTACAGGCCGCCGACGACCACCATGCGGGTCGGGGTCGGGCGCAGCACGGACACCGTGAGCGGCTCGCCCTTGGTGCCCTGGCCGAGCATCATGCCGCCGCGGTCACCGCTCGGGCTGACCAGGTCGAGCATGGACGGCGACACCAGGAACTCCGGTGCCACCGCGCCGCGGCCGCGGGCGTCCAGCAGACGGGTCGACGTGCTCATGCCACACCTCCCAGCGGCAGCGTCGCGGCGAGACCCGCGAGCTGCATGCCCCGCAACGGGGTCAGCGTGATGTCCAGCTTGTCGCTCAGCTTCGTCAGCTGGTCGTCGGCGCGGTCGAGCTCGCTCGGCGTCCTGGCGCTCACCCGCACCAGGCCGCGCAGCGACACCTGACCGTCCTCGCGCGACGGCGAGATGGACATCGCCAGCGTCGACGAGAGAGCGCGCACACCGGTCAGCGCGTTCAGGTTGCCCTTGAGGCCCTTCGCCGGCCAGCCGGTGATCGCGTAGCTCGCGTGGCCGACGCCGCCGGCCGTGACGCCGGACCACTTCTCCCGCAACGACACGGGGGTGGTGCCGCCGACCGCGGCGGTCAGCTCGGCCGAGGAGATCGCCGCGCGCAGCAGCTCGTCGGAGTCGAGCGGGCGGATCGCCACACCGGCGGACTCCAGCGCGTTGCGGACGCGCGACAGGGCGCCGATCAACGCGCGGTGCGCGCCGACGACGCCGCCGCCGCGTTCGCGGATGGCCTCGCCGCAGCGGCGCGGGTCGAGCCGGACCGTGATCCACGTGGTGCGCCTGGCCGCCGCGGGCAGCGGGCCGAGCACCTCCATGTACGAGCTGAGCGCGGGCGACGACGGCGGGAGCGCCGCGCTGCCGGGGTAGCAGTGCCAGAGCACGGTGATCGCGTCCAGCACCACGCCGCGGTCCTCCAGGCACGGCACCAGCGCGCCGAGGGGCAGCGACGGGGCGGAGCCGACGGCGGAGATCAGCGGCGGCGTCGGGTCGACGAGCAGCACCGCCGTCCACACGCCGTCGTGCCACGACAGCGCGAGCGGGCGGCGTTCGTGGTCGACGCCCTTGGCGATCACCAGGTCCGGGATCGCCAGGCGCAGCAGCGCGACGCGCGGGTCCTCGGCGCCGAGGACCTGCATCTCGTCGTCACCGGGCTTGGACTCCTGCTGCGCCTCGCGGTTCGCGGTGCGGCTGTGCGAGCGGAAGCTGTAGCGCAGCCGGACGCCGATCCACTGGGTCAGCCAGCGCCCCCGCGACCGGGTGAAGGCCACTACCAGCGCGATCAGCAGCACGCCGCCCGCGATCGACAGCGAGACGACGTTCAGGTTGCCCGCAGCGTCCTTCACGCCGACGAGGGTCAGCACGAGGAGTGCGATGGCGAGACCGACCTCGATCGTGACTACGTTCGACACGGGCAAGGAGCCCAGGCTGACGCCGGCCGCCCTGCGCCGGACGCGCCCGACGGGACGGGGAGGCGCCGGTGCCTGCTGGCCAGGAGTCCCCGGACCCTGCGGCCGTGCCATCCCGGGGTTCGGCCGGGGCGGATGTGGAGTGGTCACGGACATCCGTTGTGGTCTCTTTCCCCTCGATGGTCGGTGGGCTTGGCGAACCGGCCCACGGAGCAACCTGCGTCCGGCTATCCTGCCGAACCGTACCGCGACTGGGAGAGCAGCGAGCCGAGAATGGCATCAACACCCACCACCAAGTCACAGGTCCAGGCCTACCAATTCGTCCTGCGGCGGATGCAGTCCGCGCTCGTCCGCAGAGACGCCGTGATGCTGCATGACCCCATGCGCAACCACTCCCGCGCGACATCGGTCGGTGTGATCCTCGGCATCGTCGGTCTGCTCGGCTTCCTGGTGTACGGGTTCTTCAAGCCGGCACCGCGCCTGGACAAGGAAACGCAGATCGCCATCAGCAAGGAGACCGGGCAGGTCTACGTCGTCGACAACGCGACGTCCACCCCCGTGCTGGTGCCGATGACGAACCTCGCCTCGGCACGCCTGCTCTGGTACTCGCGGTCGAACCCGGACCAGGCGCAGAGCGGTGGCGGTGACGCCCCTGGCGGCTCGGTCGGCGGCGCCTCCGGTGGTGCCGCGGGCGGCGAGCCCAAGCTCGTCAGCGAGGCCGCGCTGTCCAAGTACCCGCGCGGGCGCCTCACCGGCCTGCCGGACGCACCGGACGTGCTGCCCAAGCCCGAGACCCGCATCGACGCGCAGTGGTCGGTCTGCGACACCCTCGACCTCGACGCGTTCCGCAGCAACCAGGCGGCGGCCAACCAGATCAAGACCTCCGTCATCGCGGGCGTCAGCGAGGGCAACCCGAAGCTCGGCGACAACGCCGTGCTCGTGCAGCAGCGGACGGGCGCCAAGAAGGCCTACCTGATCTACAAGAAGCCCGAGGGCTTCGACATCTCGTCGTCCACCGTCCGCGCCGAGGTGGACCTCAAGGACGACAAGGTGATGAACGCGCTGAACCTGCGGGGCAAGCAGCCGCGCGCGGTCAGCACGGCGCTGCTCAACTCGATCTCCGAGGCCAAGCCGCTGAAGGCGCCGGTCATCCCGAGGCAGGGCGAGCAGGCCGCCTACGTCACCGAGACCAGGGTCAACATCGGCGACGTCATCTCGGTCAGCCTGACCGGCACCCAGCGGTTCATGGTGGCGCTGGAGGACGGCTTCCAGGAGGTCGGCCAGACGGTCGGCGACCTGCTGCGCTGGGCGTACGCGAACAACAAGAAGGCGACCGAGCTCTCCCCGAGCGCGGTCACGAACAACCTCGAACCGAAGAACAAGCTCGACCTCACGCAGTACCCGGAGAAGACGCCGACCACGATCGAGCCGAACGCGAACAACGCGGTGCTGTGCCTGGGCTGGAAGGGCAAGGACTACGAGTCGCAGAACCGGACCCAGCACGCCATCGACACCTCGGTCACCATCGGTTCCGCGCTGCCGGGCCCGAAGGACATGAGCCCGGTGCAGCTGGGCGCTCCCGGTGCGGCCGGCGAGATCATCGACCAGTTCCTGATGCTGCCCGGCAAGGCGGCGGTCGTGCGGGCGAGCCAGGGCACCGGTGACTTCGGCGCCGGTCCGGTCCACATCGTGACCGGTCGCGGTGTGCGGTACGGCGTTCCGGACGGGGGCACCGCCGCGGCGCTCGGGCTGGAGGGGACGTTCCCACCGGCACCGAACGACATCCTGAACCTGCTGCCGCAGGGCCCGCAGCTCAACCGCGGCGACGCGAACCGCAGCTACGACGCGATCCCCGCGGTCAAGGGCCAGATCAAGGACCCGGCGCAGCAGCAGAAGTGACGGGAACCGTTCCGGGTGCACCGCAGTCGTAGGGGTGCACCCGAGGTGGCACCGTCGTGAAGGGACAGTCCGTGGCCGGTCGAATCGCCGTCAACCCCGAGTGGCTCGAGTCCTACGCCGACCGGATCGACGGCACGACCGACGACCTGCGGCGCGTGCGGGACGCCATGAGGGTGTCACCGCTGCGGCCGGAGTCGTTCGGCGAGGTCGGCAGGGCGCTGGGCAGTGCCCGGGGCTACGCGCGGGCGGCCGAGCTGCTCAACTCCCAGCTCGCCCGCGCCTGCGACACCCTGGACGCGGCGGCCAAGGGGCTGCACGCCGTGGCGGAGCACCACGGGTACAGCGAGGAAGAGGCCGTCCACGGTCTCAAGAAGGCCGATCGCAGGTAGTGGGGAGCTCGAAGGTGGCCGAGGACGGCAGGCAGATCGCGGCCGAGGTGGGTCCCGAGCTCGACTTCCTCTCGCGGGTGAGCCGCAGGCTGGGCGTGGTCGACCTCGTCCACGAGTTCTTCGACCCGCTCGTCGGCGACTGGAACGACCTGCGCGAGGAAGCGGAGCGCTGGCGCAAGGCCGCCAGGGTCACCGAGGCGGTCACCAAGCACGTCGCTGGCCCGCTCGGCGGTGTCGACGCGGCGTGGCAGGGCAGGGACGCCGACGCGTTCCTGGAGCACATGCGCAAGGTCGGGCTCGCCGGCGGCGACATGTCCGACGCGATGACCGCGATGGCCGACGCGCTGGAGGAGACCGCCGACGCGGTGCGCGACATCGTGCGGGACATGGCCCACGTGCTGGCCGACGCCGCGGACTCGGTGTCCGGCGTGGCGGCGCTGCCGCTGGAGGGCGACAACCGGGCGCGCGTGCACATCGAGGACCTCAGGGACCCGGTGCGCGAGCTGTTCGAGTCCGGCCGGCAGGTGCTGGAGGCGTTCCTCGCGCTGTGCGACGGGGTCGCCGGCGTGGAGGGCGGCTTCGGCGCCGTGCGGATGGAGCACCGGTACCCCGAGCAGAACTGGACGTACGCCCCGCCCGCCAAGCCGGCCGTGACGGCACCGGAACCGGCAGGGGCCTCCGCGACGGCGGCCGCGGCGACCGGTGGCGGCGCTCCCGGCTCCGGAGGCGGTGTCGGTGCGAGCGGTGTCGGCGGCAGCGGTGTCGGCGCGGGTGGTGTCGGCGCGGGTGGTGTCGGCGGTGTGGGTGGCACGGGCGCACCGGCCGCGGCGCAGCAGATGCAGTTCGGCGGGGCCACGGGCGTCAGTGAGAGTCTGCCGCCCGCCGAGCAGGGCGCGACGACGGCTGCGGCCGCCGGTGGCCGTTCCGGGGCCGCTCCCGGCGGTGGCGCGATGATGGGCGGCATGGCGCCGATGATGGGCGCGATGGGCGGCGGCGGGCAGCAGGGCGGCGACAAGGAGCACAAGTCGAAGCACCGGCTCACCGGTTCCGTCGAGGACGTGCTCGGCAAGCCGAAGAAGGCCGCTCCCAAGGTCATCGGCGAGGACTGACCCCCGGCGGAACGACAACGGCCCCGCTCGACGTCCGAGCGGGGCCGTTGTCGTTCCGCGGCTAGGCCGTGCCGCCGCGCTTGCGGTTCGAGTTGCGGACGAACAGCGTCAGCGCCAGCAGCACCGCACCGATGCCGATCCCGGACAACGCCACGATGATCGGCGGCCAGTCCAGGCTCTTCGGCGGCGTGGGCGCGGTGACCATCACCTTCGGCTCCGGCGCCGTGAAGCCCGCGGCCTCCGCCGGGAGCACGGCGGTGAGCGCCGCGACCGGGTTCACCATGCCGTGGCCGGACTTGTGGTCCTTGCCGGTCACGTTGCCCGGCTGCAGCGCCGTCGCCTTCAGCCGCGCCATCACCTGGCGCGCCTTCAGCTCCGGGAACCGCTCGCGCACCAGCGCGGCGATGCCCGCGACGTAGGGCGAGGCGAAGCTGGTGCCCTTGATGTCGCTGGTGCCCTGCGCGGTGACGTTCGCGTTGGTGAGGCCGTCACCCTTGGGGTCGACCGAGATGATGCCCTCGCCGGGGGCGGCGATGCTGACCCACGGGCCCCAGATGCTGAACTCGGAGACCTCGCCGGACCGCGCGATCGACGCCACCGAGAGCACGTCGTCGGCGAACCACGCCGGGGACGAGATCACCTTGACGTTGTTCGGGTCCATGTTGTCGTTCTGGGCCGGGCAGCCGTTGCCCTGATCGTCCTTGTTGCCCGCGGCCGTGACCACCACGACGTCCTGCACGTCCACCGCGTACCGGATGGCGGCTTGCAGGTTCCGGTCGTCCTGGCTGAACCCCTTTGGGGTGCCGCAGTTCGTCAGCGAGATGTTGATGACGCCCGCGCCCTTGTCGGCCGCGCGCACGATCGCCTCGGCCAGCGTCTTGACCTTGCCCGCGCCCTTGCGGGCCTCGTTCGTCGCGTCGCCCTTGAACTCGTAGCGGTCGCTGGTCTGGCGGATGGCCAGGATTCGCGCGTCCGGTGCGGCGCCGACGAAGTCGCCCTCGGTCTTCTTCGCGGCGGCGACGCCGGCCACCTCGGTGCCGTGGCCGTCGCAGTCGTCAGTGCCGTTCTTGGTCTTGTCGACGTAGTCGCCGCCGGGGTCGACGCGGCCGGCGAGCCGCGGGTTGCGGGGGTCGACACCGGTGTCGATGATCGCGATCACGACGTTCTTGCCGGTCGCGAACCGGTGCGCCTCTTCGAGGTTGAGGCTCAGCTGGCCCCACGGCATCTCTTCGATGAGCTCGTTCTTGGTGTCGGACGCCACGCACTCCTTGTTGGTGCGCTTGTACTCCACATCCGGCTGACCGGTGTCCTTCGGCGGCGCGGTACCGGGCGGCAGCGGTGGCGGCTCCGAGTTCACCTTGGGCGCCGAACCCGTCGCCGACGTCGGCGCCGCTGCGGACGTCGAGGACGGCGGTTGCGCTGACGACGGTTGTGCGGCGGAGGCGGCGGCGGGCACCGCTCCCGTCAGCAGCAGCAGTCCGGCGGTCGCAGCCGCCGTGGTGCGCCTGATACCGGTCCTCATGGCGTGATCAGGCTCCGGAAGACGGAGTACATGTCCATGACCGCGAGCGCCAGCGGCACCACGGCGGCGATGAGGATCGCCTCCAGGATGTCCACCGTGCGGCGCAGCGGCGGCGAGAACTTCTGGCCGGGGAAGATCACGCCGAGCACCAGCGCGGCCGCGCCCAGCACGAGCAGCGTGCCGAAGACGAAGACGATCAGGTTGAACTCGGAGGCCTTGGCGATCCAGGCGACCAGGATGCCCGCCGCGGCGAACATGCCGGTCGAGAGCAGCGCCACGGCCTGCGCACCGTTCGCGTACGCACGACCGCGCATCATCAGCACGATCGAGACGACGACGCCGTAGATCGGGCCCCAGACCGTGCCGTCGCCGGACGCGACGATCGCGGCCAGCGCGGCGATCACGCCGGTGCCGATGATCATGCCGGTGAGGTACTCGTGGGCGACGGCCGTGCGGCGCTCGATGACCGCGAACTCCGGGAAGCCGCTGTCCTCCTTGAGGTCCTCCGCGTTCGTCGGCACGACGGGCGGCGGGATCTTGGCGAGCTGCAGCGTGAGCCGGGGCAGCATCGACATCGCGCCCAGCGCCACCGCTCCCGCCGCCGCGGCCACACCGGCCAGCGGGTGCTCGACGAACGTGGCGACGAGGAACGCGAGCGCGGCGATCGTGCCGGCCGTGGCCGCGGCGATGAACACCGTGACGCCCTGGCCGATCAGCAGGATGCCGCCCCACGCGAAGATCATCATGAGCGCGGACGCGAGCAGCATCTTCGGCTCGAAGTTGACGCCCGGCACCGCGTGGAAGCCCGCGACGAACGCCATCGGCAGCGAACCGCACGCGGCGATCAGCACACCGGTCGACACCGCCTTGTAGGCGCGCGCGATGGTCGCGCCCGTGGCGAGCGCGGCGACGGCGGCCACACCGGCGGCGATGGCGGCCGCGAGGGCGCTCCCCTTGCCGGCGGTCACGACCGGGCCGGACAGGAACAGCGCCACCGCGGAGGCGATCAGCGCGAGCGCGCCCGCGAGGTGACCGAACTTCTGCGCGGTCTCCTTCGTCCACGGCCGGAACGAGTCGGGGTCGGACTCGGCGATCGCGTCGACCACGTCGTCGTACAGCGGCGGCGGCGGGTTCTCGTTGCGGCGCCGCAACTGCAGCAGCTCGCCGTCGACCACGCCGAGCGACGCGAGCGTGCGCGCCGGGTCGAGCGGGCTGTCGCCGAGCTTCGCGAGGCACCAGCCGCCGTGCCGGACACCACCGTCCGGAGTGGCCTCCCTCGCCATGTCGAGCAGCATCGGCAGGAGATCGGCCACCGCCACGTCGGCAGGCAGCGCGACGTCGATACGCGTTCGAGGTGCCACCACCGTGACACGGCTGAACACCGTCGTACCGGTCGCCACCAGGGCCCCCTAAGTCAGATCAGCACTTACGAATCAACGGCCCGACCCTATTCGTCCAGCTGGCCGCTCGTCGGGCGGCCCTAGTATGGCCGGACCGACGCCTGTTGCACGTGTGGTTCGCCGGAACCCGTCAGACTGGGTTTTTTCCCGACCCAGCTTCGTCACGCGCGCGGATGCGCAATAGTGTCGGTTGCTACTGGTGGCGTAACGAGTCGAAGAGGTGCCTGTCAGTTGAGCACGCTGCAGTTCAAGCGAACGGCACGCCTTGCTGCTCCCCGGCCTCCTGGCGGCGAGGTGCACCTCGAGCCGCCACCCGAGGTCCCCAGGATCATCCCCGGCAACATCATGATGAAGGCGATGCCCGTCGTCATGATCGTCGCCTCCGTGGGCATGATGGGCATGATGTTCGTGTACTCGAACAGGCAGCCCATGGCGATGCTCATGCCGGGCATGATGCTCATCTCGACCGTCGGCATGATGGCCAGCGGCATGGGCTCCGGCAAGGGCCAGAAGAAAGCCGAGATGAACGAGGACCGCAAGGACTACCTGCGGTACCTCGGCCAGATGCGCGACCGCGCCCGCGAAGCCGCCGACGAGCAGCGCGCCGAGCGCGAGTGGGTGCACCCGGACCCGCAGCAGCTGTGGTCGCTCGCCACCACCCGGCGCATGTGGGAACGCCGCCAGAACGACCCCGACTTCTGCCACCTGCGCGCGGGACGGGGCTCGCAGCGCCTCGCCACCCGCCTGGTGCCGCCGCAGACCGGTCCCGTCGAGGAGCTGGAGCCGATCGCGACGCTGGCGCTGCGCCGGTTCGTGCGCGCCCACTCGCTCGTCCCCGACCTGCCGATCTCCATCGCTCTGCGCGGCTTCGCCGCCGTCGGCCTGCTCGGCGACATCGAGGACCGCCGCAACCTCGCCCGCGCCCTGCTCGCCCAGCTCGTCACCTTCCACGCCCCTGACGACCTGCTGATCGCGGTCGTCAGCGCGGGCCGCACCAAGCAGCAGTGGGAGTGGGCGAAGTGGCTGCCGCACGTGCAGCACCCCACCGACATCGACGGCATCGGCCAGCGCCGCATGATGGCGAACTCGCTCGCCGAGGTCGAGGCGATGCTCGACGAGTACCTGCGCGACCGGCAGCGGTTCACCCGCAACGCCCCGCCGCCGCCCGACCAGCCGCACATCGTGATCGTGATCGACGACGGCGACATCAGCCGCGAAGAGATGATCATCCTGGAGGAGGGGCTGGTCGGCGTCACGCTGCTCGACCTCTCCGAGTGCCTGGGCAACCTGACCGCCCGCCGCGGTCTGCGCCTGGTCATCGAGAACAACCAGCTGGGCGCCCGTTCCGCGAGCGGCGTCGAGTGGTTCGGCGCACCGGACGGCCTGTCCGTCGTCGAGGCCGAGGCACTGGCCCGCAGGCTCGCCCCGTACCGCATGGGTGCGGCGGGCGACGTCGGCGGCGACGGTGGCGAGGACCCGTTGGCGATGAACAACAACCCGCCGCTGCTCGAGTTCATGGGCATCCCCGGCGACCCGATCACGTTCGACGTGCAGCAGGCGTGGCGGCCCCGGCCCAAGCGCGACCGCTACCGCATCCCGTTCGGCATCGGCGAGCACGGCCAGCAGGTCGAGCTCGACATCAAGGAGGCCGCGGAGGACGGCATGGGCCCGCACGGCCTGTGCATCGGCGCGACCGGTTCCGGCAAGTCGGAGTTCCTCCGCACGCTGGTGCTCGGCCTGCTGGCGTCGCACTCGTCGACCGCGCTCAACATGATCCTCGTCGACTTCAAGGGTGGTGCGACGTTCCTCGGTCTGGACAAGGCACCGCACGTCGCCGCGACGATCACCAACCTGGCCGGCGACCTCAGCCTCGTCGACCGCATGAAGGACGCCATCGCCGGTGAGGTCTCGCGCCGGCAGGAGGTCCTCGCGAAGGGCAACTACAAGAACGTCTGGGACTACGAGAAGGCCCGCGAGAACGGCGCCCAGCTCGACCCGCTGCCCGCGCTCTTCATCTGCATCGACGAGTTCTCCGAGATGCTGACGGCGAAGCCGGACTTCATCGACATCTTCCTCCAGATCGGTCGTGTCGGCCGGTCGCTGCAGATGCACATGCTCCTCGCGTCGCAGCGGCTGGAGGAGGGCAAGCTGCGCGGCCTGGACACGTTCCTCTCGTACCGGATCGGTCTGAAGACGTTCAACGCGGCCGAGTCGCGTGCGGCGATCGGCGTGCCCGACGCCTACGAGCTGCCGCCGATCCCGGGCTCCGGCTACCTCAGCGTGCAGGGCATGCCGCTGACCAGGTTCAAGGCGCTCTACGTCTCGGGCACCTACCGGCCGTCCGGCATGCAGTCCGCCGGTGAGTCGGTGGCCGTGCGCAGCGACAAGCGCCCGCGGTTCTTCGTGCCGGACTTCATCGAGATGCCGAAGGAGCCGGAGCGCCCCGTCGAGCCGGTCGCGGTCGCGGCCGCACCGGTCAAGGAGGACGCGAACGAGCCGACGCAGCTCGAGCTGATCGTCGACCGCCTCGTCGGCCAGGGCCCGCCCGCGCACGAGGTGTGGCTGCCGCCGCTCAACGAGCCGCCGACGATGGACACGATGCTGCCGCCGCTCGACGTGACGCCGGACCGCGGCCTCACGCCGCCGCAGTACCCGGCCAACGGCATGCTGCAGATCTCGGTCGGCGTGGTCGACAAGCCGTTCGAGCAGCGCCGCGACCTGCTGTGGGCCGACTTCTCCGGTGCCGCGGGCCACGGTGCGGTCGTCGGTGGCCCGCAGTCGGGCAAGTCGACGCTGCTGCGGTCGATCATCGCCTCGATGGCGCTCACGCACACCCCGCAGGAGGCGCAGTTCTACTGCATCGACCTCGGCGGTGGCACGCTCGCCGCGATGGAGAACCTGCCGCACGTCGGTGGCTTCGCCGGCCGTCTCGACGTCGACAAGGTCCGCCGCATGGTGGCCGAGCTGCAGACCCTGATCACCGAGCGCGAGCTGCGGTGGCGCGAGCAGCGGATCGACTCGATGGTCGAGTACCGCAACCGCAAGCGCCGCGGTGAGATCAAGGACGACCACTTCGGCGACGCGTTCCTGGTCGTCGACGGCTGGATGAACTTCCGCCAGGAGTTCGAGATGGTCGAGCCGCAGATCCAGGCGCTCGCCGCCCAGGGCCTGTCCTACGGCGTCCACGTGATCGTCGCCGCGAACCGGTGGGCGGAGATCCGGCCCGCGATGAAGGACCTCCTCGGCACCCGCTTCGAGCTGCGCCTCGGTGACCCGAGCGAGTCCGAGATCGACCGCAAGGTCGCGGCCAACGTGCCCCCCGGCCGTCCCGGTCGCGGTCTGACCGGCGACAAGCTGCACTTCCTCACGGCACTGCCGCGCATCGACACCTCGCAGGACCCGACCACGATCTCCGCGGGTGTCCAGGACCTCGACGCCAAGCTCAACCAGGCCTGGCAGGGCCCGCGCGCGCCGCAGGTCCGGATGCTGCCCGACGTGCTGGAGCACGCGCAGCTCATGGCGCAGGTCCAGCAGGTCAACCCCAACCGCGGCCACCTGGTCCCGGTCGGCGTCAACGAGGACGAGCTCGCGCCGGTCTACTTCGACTTCGACGCGGACCCGCACTTCATGGCGCTGGCCGACGGCGAGTCGGGCAAGACGAACATCCTGCGCACGATCGTCCGCGGCATCATGCAGAGCTACACCTCCTCGGAGGCGCTGATCGTCCTCGCGGACTACCGCCGCACGATGCTCGGCTTCATCGACACCGACCACCTCCTGACCTACGCCGTGTCGTCGACCCAGTTCGCCGACACGATCAAGGAGGTGCGCGGTTCGCTCGGCCGCCGCATGCCCGGCCCGGACGTCACCCAGGAACAGCTCAAGAACCGCTCCTGGTGGACCGGCCCCGAGGTCTTCGTCGTCGTGGACGACTACGACCTCGTCGCCCCGCAGGGCGCCGCGAACCCGCTGCAGCCGATCGCCGAGTTCATCCCGCAGGCCAAGGACGTCGGTCTGCACGTGGTCGTCGTCCGCCGCATGGGTGGTGCCTCCCGCGCCATGTACGACCCGGTGATGGGCAAGCTGAAGGAGATCGCGGCCCCGATCTTCGTCGGCTCCGGCTCGAAGGAGGAGGGCGCGATCATCGGCACGCTGAAGCCGTCGCCCCAACCTCCCGGCCGCGGCACCCTGGTGACCCGCAAGCACGGTCAGCAGCGCATCCAGTTCGCCTGGATCGCTCCGGACTAGCCGTTCCGCCCGGTGGCCCCCGTCGTTCCGCGGCGGGGGCCGCTCCGGTTTCCGGCACGGAGAAAGGCCCTCGTGGACCGGTGCACGTGAAAAGGGCCCGCAGCCGAAGCTGCGGGCCCACCGAACAGCAGGGGACTGTCCGGTTCCCCCCAAGAACCGACGCCCTTCCGGTCCGACCCACTGGGGAGGGCCGATCCGGTAGGACCACGACGGTCGCGACACCCCCCAGGGCTTGCGTTGCCGCTCTCGTCGTCCGGCTGAGGAGAACTCTGCCCGACGGCGCTCACACTCCGGTCACACCGCGAGCACGCGCTGCCGGGGCTGCTGGAGAGGCCGGTCCGGCCACGGTGAAGAGGGAGGTAACCGCGGTCGAACCGGCCAAGCACATGGTCTCCGCGGACGCTCACAATCCGGTCACACAGGGGGGAACGTGGTAGGGCCTGTGTCGAGGTCCATGTTCGCGACAGCCGGGCCTGAGGCGGCCCCTGGGGGCACGGGCGACCAGCCCACATACAACACCGGTATGCGGGCTGGTCGCCCGCACCGCCAGGAACCACCTCAGGCGCGACTCTCATCGAACGGGACCTCGACACAGGCCCTAGCCGAGTACCGGGTGCTCGGTCCGCTGGAGGTGCTGCTCGACGGGGTCGTCGTGCCGCTGCCGGCCGGTCGGAGCCGAGTGCTGCTCGCCACGTTGTTGTTGCGGCCCAACCAGGTCGTCTCGATCGACGCGCTGGTCGACCGGCTCTGGGACGGTGAGCCGCCGACACCGGACCGGGCGCACAAGACGCTGCACACGGTGGTCATGCGGCTGCGCCGGGCGCTGGGCGAGGCGGACTGCGTGCGCACCTCGACCGGTGGCTACCTCGCCGAGGTGGCCGTGGACGCGCTCGACCTGACCCGGTTCCGCCGGTTGGTCGCGGCGGGGGAGCTGGCCGCCGCCGTCCGGTTGTGGCGCGGGCCGATGCTCGTCGACGTGCGGTCCGGTGCCCTGCACCAGCACGACGTCCCGCTGGTGACCGAGGAGTGGCTGCACGCGCTGGAACGGCGGATCAGCGCCGACCTCGACGCCGGCCGGGCCGCAGAGGTGGTGCCCGAGCTGCGCGGCCTCACCGCCCAGCACCCGTTCCGCGAGGCGTTCTGGGCGCAGCTGGTGCTGGCGCTCGCGATGTCGGGGCAGCAGGAACGCGCGCTGGCCGCCTACCGGGAGGTCCGGGCGCTGCTGGCCGACGAGCTCGGCGTCGACCCCGGTGACGAGCTGCGGGCGGTGCACCAGCGCGTGCTCGCCGGTCCCGTTCCTGCGCGCAGGACGGCGGCCGTGCTCCGGCCGGTGCCGCGCCAGCTGCCGACGACGACACCCCGGTTCGTCGGGCGGTCCGCCGAGCTGCGCGACCTGACCGGACTGGCAGCCGGCGACGGGCTGGTGGTCGCGGCGATCACCGGAACCGCGGGCGTCGGCAAGACGACACTGGCCGTGCACTGGGCGCGGGGCGCGGCGGACCGGTTCCCGGACGGCCAGCTCTACGTGAACCTGCGCGGGTTCGACCGCCACCGCGAACCGGTGGCGCCCGGCGACGCGCTCAGCCGGTTCCTCGAAGCGCTCGGCGTGCCGCCGGACCGCATCCCGGCCGCGCTCGACGCCCAGTCGGCGCTGTACCGCAGCCTGGTCGCCGAGCGCCGGGTGCTCGTGCTGCTCGACAACGCCCGCGACCCCGACCACGTGCGGCCGCTGCTGCCCGGTCCGTCGTCGTCGTTCGTGCTGGTCACGAGCCGCGACCGGCTCACCGGCCTGGTCGTGAACGAGGGTGCGCGCGAGCTGGCGCTGGACGTGCTCACGCCCGCGGAGGCGCGCGCGTTGATCGTGAGCAGGCTCGGTGCGCGGCGCGCGGGTGACGCCGACGAGCTGATCCGGTGGTGCGGTGGCCTGCCGCTGGCGCTCGCGATCGTGGCGGCCCGCGTCGCCCAGTCGCCGGAGCTCCCGCTGGCCGGGCTGGTCGCGGAGCTGTCCGACGCCCGCACCCGCCTCGACACGCTGGACACCGGTGACGCGGCGACCACCGTGCGCACCGTCTTCCAGTGGTCCTACCGGCAGCTCGGCCCGGCGACCGCGCGGGTGTTCCGGCTGCTCGGCGTGCACCCGGGGCCGGACATCACCGTCGCGGCCACCGCGAGCCTCGCCGGCCTCACCGAGGACGAGGCGCTGCGGCACGTGCGGGAGCTGGTCGAGGCGAACCTGCTCGCCGAGCCCATGCCCGGCCGGTTCACGAGCCACGACTTGCTGCGCGTGTACGCGGCGGACCGGGCGGAGGCCGAGGAGCCCGCCGAGCCCAGGGCTGCGGCCGTCGAGCGGATGTACGACCACTACCTGCACACGCTGGTCGCGATCGACGCCTCCTGCTTCGCCGGGCGCAGGCAGGCGCAGGCGGTGATCGAGCTGCGGCCGGCACCGGGCACGCGGCCGGAGCTGCCGGCCGGGCGCGAGGAGGCCGACGACTGGTTCCGCGCCGAACGCGCCGTGCTGCGCGCGATCATGGTCCAGGCCGCGGAACGGGACCTGCACCGCTACGCCTGGCAGCTGCCGTGGTTCACCTTCGACCTGGTCGACCGGGTCGGCCCGTGGCAGGAGTGGGTCTGGTCGATGGAGGGCGCCGTGGCGGCGGTCACGCACACCGGTGAACGCCTCTGGGACGCCCGGATGCAGTTCACCCTCGCCGTGGCCCACTGCCGGGCCGGCCGCTTCGACGACGGCAGCGACCTCTTCGCGCGCAGCGCCGACGTGTACCGCGAGGTCGGTCGCGTGACCGGTCAGGCGCGCGCGTTGAGCGGGCTCGCGTGGTCGCTGGGCGAGGCGGGCCGGCTGCGGGAGGCGCTGGAGGTGTCCAAGGAGGCGCTCACGACGTTGCGCGCGTCGCCGACGCCGTACCCGTTGCAGACCGGGATGGCGCTGCACCAGGTCGCGGCGGACCACCTCAAGCTGGGCGAGTACGCGGAGGCGCTCGTGTGCTGCGCGGAGTGGGAGGCCGAGTTCGCGGTCGACATGACCGCGGAGTGGAAGGGGCTCCTCGCCGCGATGAAGGCCAGCGTCCAGGTGGGGCTGGGCGACCACGCGGTCGCGGTCGAGAACGCCCACCTCGCGCTGGGGCACTTCGAGACCGAGGGTTCCTGGCACCACATCGCCGACGTGCACAACACCCTCGGCGACGCGCACCTCGGCCTGGGCGAGCCCGACGCGGCGCGGAGCTGGTGGACGAAGGCACTGGAGGCCTACGAGTACAACGACCACGCCGACGCCGAGCAGGTGCGCGCCAAGCTCGCCGAGCTCCGCTGAGAACTGGTGAGCGGTGCTGGTGACCCCCCAGGAACTGTGCCACCAGCACCGCTGAGGAGAACTCTGCCAGGGGCCGCTCACACTTCGCTCACACCTGGACCACAGGGCCCCTAGACTGGGTTTTCGAGCCGGTGGAGGGGTGTGCGAGCCGAGTACCGGGTGAACCCGTCACCGTCGCGACAGGACGGTCGCAGGCACTGCTCGCCGGACTGGGAGGGCGCCGTCTCCGCGGCGAGCACCGGGCGGCAGCGACGAGCCCCCAGGTGCTTTCCCGTCGCTGCCGTTCCCGGCCGAGCACCACGTTGCCGCACGGCGCTCACACATCGGTCACACCGGGTCCGAAGAGGACGGGAGCAGGGAGTCATGAACGTCGAGTACCGCGTCCTCGGACGGGTCGAGGTGCTGCGTGACGGCGTGCCGGTGCCGTTGCCGGCCGGGCGCGGACGGGTGCTGCTCGCCACGCTGTTGTTGCGGCCCAACCGGTTCGTGCCGGTGGACGAGCTGGTGGACCGGTTGTGGGACGGGGAGCCGCCGACGGTCGACCGGGCGCACAAGACGTTGCAGATGGTGGTGCGGCGGCTGCGGGTGGCGTTGGGGGACGCGGACTGCGTGCGCACGGCGACCGGCGGGTACCTGGCCGAGGTCGACCCCGAGCGGCTGGACCTGACCCGGTTCCGGCGGCTCGCGGCCGACGGGGAGTTCACGGCGGCGCTGGCGCACTGGCGGGGACCGGTGGCGGCGGACGTCGACTCGGTGCTCCTGCACCGCGAGGACGTGCCGCCGCTGATCGAGGAACGGCTGGTGGTGCTGGGCCGCAGGATCGACGCCGACCTCGCGCGGAGCCGGGGTGCCGAGCTGGTGGACGAGCTGCGCGAGCTGACCGGCGAGCACCCGTTGCGCGAGGGGTTCTGGGCACAGCTGGTGCAGGCGCTGCACCAGGCGGGCCGGCCGCGGGACGCGCTCGCGGCCTACGAGCAGATCCGCGCGCACCTGGCCGACGAGCTCGGCGTCGAACCCGGCCAGCAGCTGCGGGAGCTGCACGAACGGTTGCAGGACCCGGAGGCCCGCAGCGACGTGCCGCGGCAGCTGCCCGCACCGTCGGCGCACTTCACCGGGCGGGACGCGGAGCTCGCGAAGCTCACCGCGCTCCTGGACGCGGGAACAGCGGTGGTGATCGCCACGATCGACGGCACGGCCGGCGTCGGCAAGACCGCGCTCGCCGTCCGCTGGGCGCACTCGGTGGCCGACCGGTTCCCCGACGGCCAGCTCCACGTCGACCTGCGCGGCTTCGACCCGTCCGCGCAGCCGCTCGACCCGTCCGCCGTGCTGGCCTCGTTCCTGGCCGCGTTCGGCGTGCCCGGCGGCAAGGTGCCGGCGGACCTGCCGGAACGGGCCGCGCTCTTCCGCAGCGTCAGCGCCGACCGCCGCGTGCTCGTGCTGCTCGACAACGCCCGCGACGTCGAGCAGGTCCGGCCGCTGCTGCCGGCCGGGCGCGGGTGCCTGGTCGTGCTCACCAGCCGCAACCGGTTCACCGGGCTGGTCGTGCGGGAGGGCGCGTTCCCGGTGACGCTGGACGTGCTCGCCGAGCCCGACGCCGTCGCGCTGCTCACCGCGCGGCTCGGCGCCGACCGGGTGCGGGCCGAACCGGACGCGGTCGCGGACCTCGTGGCGTTCTGCGGCGGCCTCCCGCTCGCCCTCGCCGTCCTCGCGTCCCGGGCGGCCGGGGCGCCCGAGCTGTCCCTGCGCGCGCTCGCCGACGAGCTGTCCGACGCGAGCGGCGGGCTGCTCACCGGCGTGGAGACGGTCTTCGCCACCTCCTACCGCTGCCTCGACCCCGACTCGGCCCGCCTCTTCCGGCTGCTCGGGCTCGCCACCGGCCCGGACGTCTCGCTGGACGCGGCGGCCGCGCTCGACGGCAGGCCCCGTTCCGCGGTGCGCCGGTCGTTGCACGTCCTCACCCGCATGAACCTGGCCGTCGAACGCGCACCGGGCCGCTACACGTGCCACGACCTGCTGCGGGCGTACTCGCAGACGCGGTCGGTGGCCGAGGACACCGACACCGGGCGGCACGAGGCGGTGCGCCGGCTGCTGGACTTCTACCTGCACACGGCGGAGAGCGCCGACCGGCTGCTGCGCCGCACCCGCGTCGCGCTGACGCTGCCGCCGCTCGCCGAGGGCGTGCACCCGGCGCTGCTCGCCGACCGGGCCGCCGCGCTCGCGTGGTGCGAGACCGAGCACCGCAACCTGATGGCCGCCGCGCGCCTGGCCGGTGAGCACGGGTACCACCAGCACGCGTGGCAGCTGCCCACCACGATGTTCGGCTACCTCAACTTCCGCCAGCTCCCCTCCGAGCGCATCGAGCTGTGCAAGGTCGCGCTCGCGGCGGCACGGGCCGCCGAGGACCAGTTCGCCGTCGGCAACACCCTGCACTCGCTGGGCAACGCGCTCGGCGCGCTCGGGGCGTTCGAGGAGGCCGACACCGCCTACGCCGAGGCGCTGGAGGTGCGGGAGGGCATCGGCCACCTGCACGGCATCGCCGTCACGCTCGACCAGTGGGCGGTCAACCAGGCCAGGCAGGGCCGTCTGGAGTCCGCGCGCTCCCTGCACGAACGGGCCGTGCGCCGCCGCCGCGAGCAGGGCGACCCGGCCGGGCTCGCCATGGCGTTGAACAACCAGGCCATGACCCTCGTGGCGCTGGAGGACCTGGAGGCCGCGCTGGCCGCGAGCGACGAGGCGTACGCCACGATCACCGGCGGCGGCATCGACCACCTGCTCCCGTCCACACTGGACACACGCGGCCTGCTCCAGCTCCGCCTCGGCCGGGTCGACGCGGCGATGGACACGTTCCACCAGGTGCTGGCGCTGCCCGACGACGAGGTGCCCAACGCCGTCCGCGCCGTCACGCACGAGAACATCGCCGACGCACACCTGCGCCGCGGTCGCACCGCGGAAGCCGTTGCGGCACTGGAGGAAGCGCTGCTCATGCGGGAGGCGCAGGGCAACGCGCGCGCGGTCACCCGGCTGCGGGCGCGCCTCGCCGGGCTGGTACCGGAACGCCGCTGACGCTCACGCCTCCAGCTCGCGGATGAGTCCCCGGACCTCGTCCGCACCGGGCAGGCTGCTGCGTTCGGTGAGGGCCAACGCCTCGCGGGCACACCACAACGCCGCCTCCCGGTCGTTCACGGCGGCGAACACCCTCGAACCCTTGAGCAGCATGGCCACGCGCGGGTGGCTGGTCACCTGGTCGAGCGAGCCGGCGAAGATGTCGCGGTACAGCCGCGCCGCCTCCTGGAGGTTCCCCAGCGCGGCCATCGCGTGCGCCTTGGTGTTCTGCACCAGCGGGTCGCTGAGACCGAGCGAGGCGCACCTCGCCGCGGTGTGGTCGGCGATCCTGAGGCTCTCCGCGAAGTCGCCGGTGTGGAGCAGGGTCCAGGCGAGGCCGTTCAGCGACTTCACCGCCGTGACCTCGTCACCGGCGAGTTCCCAGTGCTCGATGGCGGAGCGGAAGTACCGCGCGGCGGCGTCGTGGTCGCCCAACGCGAAGCACAGGGCCGCCAGCTCGTGCTCGCTCGTCGCGATGCCGCGCGGCTCACCGATCTCGTGCCTGATCCGGAGCGACTCGGTCAGCAGCCGCCGAGCCCGCTCGAGCTGGTTCGTGGTCCTGCAGGTGCTGCCGAGCGTGTTCAGCGCAGCAGCTTCCGCACGCCGGTCACCGGTGAGCCGCGCACTGTCCAGCGCGATCGTGAAGAGCCGGAAGAAGTCGTCCGTCGAGCCTCGGACCAGCAGGTACCCCGTCAACGAACCGGGCAGCGTGGACGCGTGTGCGAGGTGGCCGTTGCCCGCCGCGAACTCGCACAGCTCGAAGAGAAGGTCGTGTTCGCGTTGGCACCACGCCACGGCCTCCGCGCTGTCGCTGAACTCGGCCACCTCGACGACGGGGGCGCGCTCGGTCAGCGGCCGGACCGGGCGGCTGGCGCGGATGACGCGGTCGGCGTTGTCCGCGGAGTGCAGGTGGTGGTCGAGGAACCTGACGACGGCGGTGTGCCGTTCTTCGGCGGTGTCCTCGGCGGCCGCGCATTCACGGGCGTGCAACAGCAACAGGTCGTGCAACGAGAACCGCTCAGGCGTGTGCTCCTCGACGAGGTGTGCGCGGGCGAGCGAACGCAACAACGTCAGCGCCCGTCCACTCGGCACACCGAGGAGCGCCCCCGCGGACATCGGCGTGAAGTCGGCGCGCGGGGCCAGGCCGAGCACGCGGAACATCCGGCGTTCCTCGGCACCCACCGCGGTGTAGGAGAGGTCGAACGCGGCGCGCACAGCGGCCTCCTGGCCGTCGCCGACCTCCAGCTGGGTCAGCGCATCACCGGCGCTCAGGTGCAGCACCAGGTCCCGCAGCCGCCGGTGCGGCTCGCTGACGAGGATCGAGGCGGCGATCCGCAACGCGAGCGGCAGGTGCGCGCAGAGCCGCGCGAGCTCGGTCACCGCGTCGGGCTCCGCTTCGACCCGCTCGGCGCCGATCACGTTCGTCAGGAGTTCCACCGCCTCACCGGGCGGCAGCACACCCAGCCGCAGCACCTCGGCGTCGTTCGTCGCGACGAGCCCGCGCAGGTCGGACCGGCTCGTGACCACGACCACCGATCTCCCACCCGCTGGCAGCAGCGGCCGCACCTGCTCAGCTGTGCGCGCGTTGTCGAGCAGCACCAGCACCCGGCGATCGGCGAGCAGCGAGCGGTACACACCCGTGCGCTCGTCGGTTTCCAGGGGGACCTGCCGAGCGGGAACGCCGAGGCCGCGCAGCAGCTGGCCGAGTGCGTCGTGCGGTGTCAGCGGTTCCTCGCGGTCGTAGCCGCGGAGGTTGATGGCGAGCTGCCCGTCGGGGAACCGGTCGCGCACCCGGTGGGCCCAGTGCACGGCGAGTGCCGTCTTGCCCACTCCGGCCGACCCGGCGATGGCGGAGATCACCACCGCCTGCCCCGCCGTTCCGGTGGGCAGCAGCCGGTCGAGCCGGGCCAGGTCGTCGACGCGGCCGCTGAAGCGGGCGAGCCCCGGCGGCAGCTGACGCGGGACCACGGTGTCGCGCCGCGCGCTCAGCTCCGGTTCGGCGCGCAGGATCGACTGGTGGAGGTCGCGCAGCAGCTCGCCGGGGTCGATGCCGAGCTCGTCCGACAGCAGCGCCCTCACCCGGTGGAACGCGTCGAGTGCCGCGGCCTGCTGGTTCGAGCGGTACAGCGCCACCATCAGCTGCGCCCAGAAGCGCTCCCGCAGCGAGTGGTCCGTCGTCAGCGTCCTCAGCTCGGGCACCAGGGCGGTCGCGAGCCCGTTGTCGAGGTCCAGCTCGATGCGCCGCTCCAGCACCAGCAGCCGTTCCTCGACGAGCCGCGGCACGTCCTCGCGGTGCAGGGCGTCGGACGTCACGTTGGCGAGCAGCGGACCGCGCCACAGCGCCAGCGCGGCGTGCGGGTCGGTGCGCGCCAACGCACGGAACCGCAGCAGGTCCAGGTCTTCGACCTCGGCGAGGTAGCCGTTCGTGGTGGTGACCACGCAGTTGGCCGGCCCGAGTGCCCGCCGCAGCCGCGCGACGGTCATGTGCAACGTCTTGACCGCGCGGTCGATCGAGGGCGGTGAACCGTCCCAGAGGCGCTCGACCAGCTCGTCGACCGACACGAACCGGTTGGGCCGCAGGAGCAGCGTCGCGAGCAGCACGCGGCCCTTGCCCGCCGGCACCACGACCCGTTCGCCGGCGAAGAGGACGTCCAGCGGTCCCAGCACGCGGTACTCGGCCCCCAGCACGCGCACGAGCTTAGGGCCGCCCCTCCGTCCCGGTGCGACCCACGCCCGTCCTGAAGCCCCACAGCGTGACCGGTGTGTCGCAATCCGTGATCCGCGGTGAACTCCCGGTGGCCACCTGGACCATCCGTGTCGTCCGGCTGTGCCGCATCCGGTAAGCATGTGCGCGGAAGAGGGGATGGTGCATGAGCCTCCAGGTCGCGGTGGACTTCGGCACGTCGAGCACCTGCGTCGCGATCTCGGTGCACGGCAGGGAGCCGCAGGTCGTCGTTTTCGACGGCCAGCCGCTGGTGCCGTCCGCCGTGTTCGCGGCCGCGGACGGGACGTTGTTCGTCGGGCAGGAGGCCGAGCGGCAGGCCGCGGTCGACCCGGCCCGCTACGAGCCGCACCCGAAGCGCCGCGTGGACGAGGGGGAGCTGCTGCTGGGCAGCACCGTGCTGCCCGTCGTGGACGTCGTGCGCGCGGTGCTGACCCGTGCGGTCGGGGAGGCGCGGCGCGTGGGCGGCGGTGCGCCCGTCGACCTGCTCGTGCTCACCCACCCCGCCGACTGGGGCACGGTCCGCACCCGCGTGCTGGTCCAGGCCGCGCGCGGGCTGGGGCGGGAGCTGGCGCTCGTGCCGGAACCCGTGGCGGCCGCCGTCTTCCACTCCGCGAGCCACTCCGTTCCCGACGGTGCGGCGCTGGCCGTGCTCGACCTCGGCGGCGGCACCGTCGACGCGAGCGTGGTCGCGCGCACCGGCAGGAGCTTCCGGGTGCTCGCGACGAAGGGCGACCCCGGCTTCGGCGGCGCGGACGTCGACCAGGCGTTGCTGGAGCACGTCGGCGCGCTCGTGTCGGCGGAGGACCCGGACGCGTGGCGGCAGCTCGTCGAGGGCCGTGAGATGACCGACCGGCGCAAGCGGCGGGTGCTGCGGCAGGACGTCCGCGGCGCCAAGGAGACGCTGTCGCGGCACGCCTACACCGACGTGCCGATGCCGCCGCCGTTCCCCGACGCGCACGTCACCCGGTCCGACCTGGAGCAGCTGGTGGCGGTCCCGCTGGGCGGCGCGGCCGCGCTGGTGGGCTCGGCCGTGCGGGAGGCCGGTCTGGCGCCGCAACAGCTGGCCGCGGTGTTCCTGGTGGGCGGCTCGTCCCGGATTCCGCTCGTCGCGCGGCTCGTGCACGAGCACACCGGCGTGGTGCCGACGAGCATCGACCAGCCGGAGACCGTCGTGGCCCGCGGTGCGCTGCGCGCGGTGAGCCTCGACCCGGAGCGCACCGGCGGCATGGCGCAGCAGGGTGCGCCGGCCAAGCCACCTCAGAACCGGGCGCACCCACCGTCCAGGGGCCCCTCGGGGGAGGTGACCCACAACCTGCGCGTGTCCGGCGACACCACCCGCAAGATCACCCGCCGCATCACGCCGCCGCCGGTCGCGCAGTTCCCCGCGTCGTTCCCGCCGATGACACCGCCGATGACACCGCCGGAGAAGAAGAGCAAGGCGCCGTTGTTCATCGCGCTCGGCGTGGTCGTCGTGCTCGTGGCGGCCGGCGTCGGCGGGTTCCTCTGGTGGCAGCACCGGGAGGGGACGGGAACCGCCACCCCGCCGCCCGCGGACCAGATCGCGCAGTACGACTACAGCTTCACCCGGCCCGACGGCTGGGAGCAGACCGGCGGCGCACCCGCGGCCAGGCAGGTGCTCCTGCAACCGGTCGACCGGGAAAAGAACACCGGTGATTCCCCGGCGGACCGCATCGCTGTGCAAGAGCAAAAGCTGGAGTACAACAGCGACCAGGACCGCGGGCGGGCATTCGCGGAATTGCAGAAGCAATATGGCGAGCGCGAGGAGAGGGGCGACAAGGTCGCCGCGTTCAGCGACCGCCACACATTCGCGGGCAAGTCCGTTGTTCACTATCGCGAAGAGATCGGCGGGGCCGGGGTCGACTGGTACATCCAGTTCGTCGGTACGGCTCAGGTGAGCGTGGGCTGCCAGGCGACCGAGGCCGGCCGTGACCGCGTCCGCACCGCCTGCGAGCAGATCGTCCGCTCGCTGACCATCAAGCCGTGAACAGCACCAGGGGAGTCGCCTGATGTCCGCCAACGAGGTCCTCGCCCGGTTCCGCGCCGAGGTCGGCCACGCGGTCACCCGCGCACGCCGCGCCGCCGGTGAGGCCGGCGCGCGCAACGCCGAGCTGCGGGAACGCACCCGCGAGCTGGCCCGGCAGGCCCGTGACCGCCGGGTGGAACCGGCGGCCGGTGCCACGCCGGGCGACGTCCGCGAGGCCGCCACGGGGTTCCGCACCGAGCGCGGACTGCCCGTCGAACGGACTCCGGAGGCCGCCGAGCTCGCCGCCGCGGCGTCTCAACCGGTTCCGGGACCTGAGGTTCCCGCCACCCCCGGTTCGACCGCGGTCGCCGGTCCGAGTGGCCAGCTTCCCCGCGCGGGTGACGATGACGAGGACTTTTCGCAGTCGCGAATCCTCTACTGACACCGTGCGTTCACCTGGCGTCGTTTACTAGCGCAACTACTTCGAAAGAAGTCGCGACAGGGCGGAACCGACATGGCAGGGTCCTCGTCGGAAGAGGCGTACGAACCAAGAAGTACGACCTGAAGTTCTCTGAAGGGGGCATCTCCCAATGGCTGGTTTCGGTACCACGACCGAAGAGCTCGACACTCTGGCGAAGCGCATCATCGAGGCCGACGAGACCGCGCAGGCGAAGATCCGTCAGGTCCGCGACGCCGCCGAGACCGTCTCCGCCGCGTGGAAGGGCTCGGCCCACACCGCGTTCCAGAGCCTGATCTCCCGCTTCGACGCGGACGCCGCGAAGGTCCAGGAGGCGCTCCGCGCGATCGCCGAGCAGATCTCCGACACCTCGAAGGTCTACGCGCAGAACGAAGCGGCCCAGGAGGCCGAGATGAGCAACGTCACCGCGCGCCTCGGCTGATCCTCCTGCTCCGCAGGTCCTCGTTCCGCAGTCCAGTACTTCACAGACTTTTCTAGGGGAGATCCACAATGGGTGAAATCAAGGTTGAGTTCGGTCAGATCGCGCAGGCGGCCTCGACCATCACCACGCAGTCCAAGGAGATCGACGGCGTCCTGGACGAGATCCGCGCCGAGGTCGTGCGCGTGCTCGGCACCTGGGAGGGTGAGGGCTCGGACACCTACAAGCAGTCCCAGGAGAAGTGGGACAACGCCGCGGCCGACCTGAACTCGGTCCTCGCCGCCATCGGTACCGCCGTGCAGCAGGCCGGCGAGGCGTACCAGCAGGCTGAGAAGCAGAACGTCTCGCGCTGGTAAGACCGCGCGTGGTGGCAAGACCCCTCGTGAGCCCCGGAACCACGTGGTCCGGGGCTCACGTACGTCCGGAGCGGGGTCGGTAGGAGGGGCCGTTTTGGTCCCCGCGCCACCCATCCGGTATCTTCTTACGTTGTTGTGCGGTAGCTGGCGCCTGTGTGTGCCGCGCCTGTCTCGGAACCACCGCTTGGTTCGTCCAAGATCGGTCTGGGGCAACCGCCGCAGTGACCCCAGACGCAAGTGACGACGAGGTAATTCCGTGCGCACGTACAGCCCGAAGCCCGGTGAGGTGACCCGCACCTGGCACGTGATCGACGCCCAGGACGTGGTGCTCGGCCGGCTCGCCACCCAGGCCGCGACGCTGCTGCGCGGCAAGCACAAGCCGACCTACGCGCCTCACGTTGACACCGGTGACTTCGTGGTCATCGTCAACGCTGACAAGGTCGCTCTGACCGGCTCGAAGCGCGACCAGGCGTTCCAGTACCGCCACTCCGGCTTCCCCGGTGGTCTGCGCAAGCAGTCCTTCGGCGAGGTCCTGGACACGCGCCCGGACCGCCTGGTGGAGAAGGCGATCAAGGGCATGCTGCCCAAGAACCGCCTTGGCCGTCAGATCGCGAACAAGCTGAAGGTCTACAGCGGACCGAACCACCCGCACGCGGCGCAGCAGCCGCAGGCCTTCGAGATCAAGAAGATCGCCCAGTGAGCGACGAGTACACCGAGGAAGTTCCTGTGACCACCCCTGAGAACGAGACCCCCGAAGCCGTCGAGGCGGAGGTTGTCGAGGCCGAGGTCGTCGAGGCTGCTCCCGAGGCCGACGCCGAGGCCGCTGAGGCTGAGGTCGAGGTCGCCGAGGACGAAGCCTCCGCGCCGGTGGTCGTCGCTCCCTCGCTGAACGGTGCGCCGCACCTGGCCCAGACCGTCGGCCGCCGCAAGGAGGCCGTCGTCCGCGTCCGCCTCGTGCCCGGCACCGGCAAGTTCACGCTGAACGGCAAGGCCCTCGAGGACTACTTCCCGAACAAGGTGCACCAGCAGCTCATCAAGGAGCCGCTCGTCACCACGGAGAAGCCCGAGACCTTCGACGTCATCGCCAACCTGCGTGGCGGCGGCATCACCGGCCAGGCCGGTGCGCTGCGCCTCGCCATCGCGCGTGCGCTGATCGCCGTCGACTCCGAGGACCGCCCGGTCCTGAAGAAGGCCGGCTTCCTCACCCGTGACCCGCGGGTCAAGGAGCGCAAGAAGTACGGTCTGAAGAAGGCCCGCAAGGCGCCTCAGTACTCCAAGCGCTGAGCGAGTTCCACAGCTGTACCTGCGGGAGCAGCAGTTCACCTCGAACTGCTGCTCCCGCAGTGTTTTCCGGGTCCTTCCCGTCGCCTCGCAGTGTCCATTTCGGAGGATTCATGGCCCGCCTGTTCGGCACCGACGGTGTGCGCGGTCTCGCCAACGCCGACCTCACCCCCGAACTCGCGATGTCCGTCGCCGCCGCGGCGGCGCGCGTGCTCGCCGAACACGACCGTTCCCACCGCCCGGTCGCCGTCGTCGGCCGCGACCCCAGGGCGAGCAGCGAGATGCTGGACGCCGCCGTCACCGCGGGCCTCACCTCGGCCGGTGCCGACGTGCTGCGCGTGGGCGCACTGCCCACCCCCGCCGTCGCGCACCTGGTCTCCTCGCTGGGCGCCGACATCGGCGTGATGATCTCCGCCTCGCACAACGCCATGCCGGACAACGGGATCAAGCTCTTCGCCGCGGGCGGCCACAAGCTGCCCGACTCGGTCGAGGACGAGATCGAGCAGCGCATGGGCTCCGGTTTCGAGCGCCCGACCGGTGCCGCGATCGGCCGCGTCCGCGACATCGCCGACGCCGAGACCCAGTACGTCGAGCACCTGCTCAAGGTCACGCCGCACCGCCTCGACGGCCTCAAGGTCGTGGTGGACTGCGCGAACGGCGCCGCGTCGGTGGCCGCGCCGGACGCCTACCGCCGCGCGGGCGCCGAGGTGGTCGCGATCAACGCGGACCCGGACGGCCTCAACATCAACGACGGCTGCGGCTCCACGCACCTCGATGTGATCTCCGCCGCAGTCCGCGAGCACGGCGCCGACCTCGGCATCGCCCACGACGGTGACGCCGACCGCTGCCTGGCCGTGGACGCCGAGGGCAACGAGGTCGACGGCGACCAGATCATGGCGGTCCTCGCGGTCGCGATGCGCGACGCGGGCGAGCTGTACGAGGACACCCTCGTCGCCACCGTGATGAGCAACCTGGGCCTGCACATCGCCATGCGCGAGGCCGGCATCCGGCTGCGCACCACCGCCGTCGGCGACCGCTACGTGCTGCAGGACCTCAAGGCCGGCGGCTACTCGCTCGGCGGCGAGCAGTCCGGCCACGTGGTGCTGCCCGCGCACGCCACCACCGGCGACGGCCTGCTCACCGCCCTGCGCCTGATGGCCCGGATGGCCGAGACCGGCAAGTCGCTCGCCGACCTCGCCGGCGTGATGCGCCGCCTGCCGCAGGTCCTGATCAACGTCAAGGTCGGCGACAAGGCCGCCGTGGCGAAGGCCACCTCCGTCAGCGAGGCCGTCGCGGCCGTGGAGGCCGAGCTGGGCGACACCGGCCGCGTGCTCCTGCGGCCGTCGGGCACCGAGCAGCTCGTGCGGGTGATGGTCGAGGCCACGAGCCACGACCAGGCCGAGTCGGCGGCGCAGCGCCTCGCGGATGTGGTTTCCTCGGTGCACTGAGGACGTGCGACGGGGGCTGGCCGGTCATGAGCGTGATGATGCTGTTGATCCTCCTGGTGCTGCTGGGAGGAGTGGCCGCGGTGGTGGTCGCCGTGGTCTCGGCGTCGAAGAAGAAGACACCGCCCCCGTACCCGCCTCAGGGCTTCCCGCAGCAGCACCACGGGCAGTACCCGCCCCAGGGGTATCCGCAGCCCGGCCAGTACCCCCAGCCCGGCCAGTACCCCCAGCCCGGCCAGTACCCCCAGCCCGGCCAGCACCCTTACCCGCAGCAGGGCCAGTACCCGCAGCAGGGACCGCCACCCGGCCAGCAGCCGCCCACCCAGTGGTGATCGTCGGCGAAATGCGCCGAATGGCTGTTTACTAAGGCAACCGACATCGCGGAGCTCCGGTCGGCGTGTGAGCGGAGCTGGCACTGTATGGCGGAACCCGATGAGGCCGAACTGCGTCAGATCGGGGACTAGGGGAGGCGAGGAATGGCTGGTTTCGGCGTACAGTCCGGCGATCTCACGAAGACCGCGGGGACCTACGAGGCCGAGGGATCACAACTGATCTCGATGAAGCCGACGATCGTCCCGGTCGTGGGGGCCGGCCAGGTCGGGCGCAAGTTCCAGGCCGTCCACGCCACCTACAAGGGCTTCTTCGACCGGCTGGGTGTCAGCTGCGACACCTTCGGCAAGGAGGCCAACAACATCGCCACCCGGCTGAAGGACGTGGCGAAGTCGTACGAGTCGAACGAGTCCCAGACTTCGCAGCAGTTCAAGGGGTAGTGCGTCGTGGCCGACCAGAACGAGATCAAGAAGCTCCTCGACGACCCCAACGTCACGCCGGAGACCAAGAAGGCACTCGTCCCCGCGCTCGCCGGTGCCGGCGCGCCGGAGGAGGAGGTCGAGCGGTACGCCAAGGCGAACGGCGTCGACGTCCCCAGCGACCCCGGCCTCGGCAGCCACATCCTCGGTGCCGCGCTCGCCGCGCCCACGGCCGGTCTCAGCACCGTCTTCGTCGGTGCCAAGGAGATCAACCGCTCCCAGTGGGAGAAGAAGGGCGGCGAGGCCGACAAGCTCGTCGCCAAGGCCAAGGAGGAGCGCGAGCTCGGCGCCACCCAGAAGGTCCTGAACGAGCAGGGTGACGTCCCGAGCAGCAACACGCTGCTCGACGCCGGCGCACCCGGTCTGCGGTTCTTCGAGAAGTTCATCCCGGTCTACCAGAAGGCCGCTCCCGCGTGCGGTCACCAGGGCGCAGCGCCGAACCTCGAAGGTGACGTCTACCGCAGGTACGACGAGGTTCGCGACATCGAGTTCGCCAAGTTCCGCGAGGACTCGGTGAAGCTCCAGGAAGCCGTCGGGAAGCTCCAGACCCACGACAACGCGCTCGGCAGCGCGTGGAACGGGCTGGGCTCGTGGGAGGGCCAGGCCGCCGAGGCGGCGCGCGGCTACCACGACAAGTTCGCCGGCTCCTCCAAGACGCTCGTCCAGCAGACCGGTCAGGCCCCCGGTGCGATCACCGCCGGCGTGACGAACATGCAGAAGCACGTCAAGGAGTTCGCGCAGCAGATCCACGACCAGTACTCGGAGAAGTGCGGCGGTCTGACGGTCGAGGAGGCCGAGACCGCGATCCGGCACGCGAACGGCGACCTCTTCGAGAACGACGGCGGTGTCCTCGACTGGCTGCACGGCGTGCCCGGCCCGCTCTTCGGCGCCGTCACCGGCGCGATCTGCGGCGGACCGCTCGGCATGCTCGCCGGTCTGGGCTGGGGCAGCTGGATCAGCAACACCCGCGAGGGCATCATCAACGCGGCCAAGGACAAGCTGCGGGCGCTCTGCCAGGAGTTCGACGCCAAGAAGAAGGCGTTCGACGGCTACTGCCAGACGGTGCAGGCCGGTGTGCAGAGCGACTACGACACGATGTTCACCGCGCTCAACGCGGCGATCCCCGCGGAGAGCCCGTTCGCGAAGATCGGTGACCCGCCCGCGTTCAGCGAGGACGGCGGCGGCCGCAAGCAGGTGCCCGGCACCGACGGCGGTGGTGGCGGCGGCACGCCCGGTGGTTCGACCGGTGGCGGCGGCGGTGGCACGCCCGGCGGTGGTGGCGGCGGTACGCCCGAGATCCCCAAGCCGGAGAACCCGCTCGACAAGGACGGCGACGGCAAGCCCGACGTCCCCGGCGACACCGACGGCGACGGCAAGCCCGACGACCTCGACGGCGACGGCAAGCCGGACGACCAGCCGAAGCCCGAGGAAGAGCTCGAGAGCGTCACGGTCAAGGCGGGCGACAACACGATCAAGATCACGGAGCCCGACTCGAACGGGCACGTGAAGATGACGATCGACACGCCGAAGGGCGAGCCGAAGACCTACGACCTGGACTTCAGCAAGAACCCGGAGGCCGCCAAGGCGCTCATGGGCCAGAACGGCGCCCAGGCCGTGACGGCGCTGGCGAACCAGGTCACCGGCGGCCAGGTCACGGGTGGCCAGGCCACCGGCACGCCCACGACCGGTGCGACGCCCGCACCCGGCGGCGGTGGCGCGCCCGGCACGGGTCCCCTCGGTTCGGAGTCGAACCCGATCCCGGTCGAGGTGGGCGCCGACGGCAAGATCCACATCGAGCAGGACGGCGTGAGCTTCACCGCCGAGGTGAACCCGGACACCGGCGAGATCAACCTGACCGCGGACAACGGCGACGGCACGCCCGACCAGATCGGCGTGGCGTTCGGCGAGGACGAGAACCCGGCAGCGGCCGGTGGCTCCGGTGGCGGTGCGGTGGACGACCTGCGCCTCGACGAGCCGGTGCAGATCCCTGAGCAGGACTTCCCGCGTCCGGTCGAGGGCGAGTTCCAGACGATGCCGGCCCAGGCGGACTTCCAGCCGATGCCCGCCCCCGCGGCCGAGCAGGTGTGGAGCCCGCCCGGTCAGGACGCCCCGGGCTTCCAGGAGGCGGTGGGCCGCAACTACGTCCAGGACAACGGTTTCATGCCGGGCCTGGGCGAGCCGAGGATGCCGGCGGACGGCCCGCAGTTCGCCACCGCGCAGGCCTCCGACAGCACCTCGACCTCGGGCGTCTCGTTCACCGGCGGCGGCTCCAGCGGCAGCGAGTCCGTTCTCGGCGGCTCGTCCATGGACAGCGCCTGGAACACCCCGTCCACCGGCGACAACGGCACCGGCTTCACCACGAACACCTCCGAGGCCGGCCAGCCCGGTTCCGCGAACCTCCCGTCCATGCAGGACGGTGCCCAGGCCCCCTCAGGCGCCGCGGCCGGCGGCATGATGGGCGGCGGGATGATGGGCGGCGGCATGGCAGGCGGAGGCGCGGGCGGCCAGCAGGGCGGCGACACCGAACGGGGCGCCAGCCAGTGGCGCACCACCGGCACCCTGTTCGACGACGACCGCGACAACAACAACCCGCTGAGCGCCGTGCACACCGTCCTGGGTGACGACCGAGGAGGCCGCTGACCCATGTCGACCGGGCAAGTGGACCCCAAGATCCAGGCGCTGTTCGACGAGAACATCGCCCGCTCCCGCCGCGCCAACACCGAGATCACGGCGGACCTCAAGGCCGACCAGGCCCGCCTGGCCGCCGAGGCGAAGGCCCGCGAGGACAAGCACCAGCGCGACCTCGCCGCGGCCAACGAGGCCGCGGAGAACATCGCCAAGCAGGGCGACAAACCCCAGCGCAAACCCCAGTGGGAACAGCGCGACCGCTCCGCGGGCGAACTGGCCTTCGGCCCCGAGGACGACGACGGCAGCTACGCCCCACCCCCGCAACAACCCCAGTTCACGCCGCCACCGCCTCCGCCGCCGGTTCCGCCGGCGCGCAGCCGTCGGCCGGCTCCGGTGGCGGATGACGACGACGATTTGAGCGGTCAGACCTGGCTCAGCTGAGTCACCGGCTTGCACCCCGGTTCGTTCCGCGATGCGGAGCGGGCCGGGGTGTTCGCGTTGACGGCACCACCGCAGGCACTCCAGAGGGCTCGGCGGACACGCTTGCGCAGGGGTCCCCTCGCACTTCGGGTCCCCCGCGACCCAACGTACGCACGGGGTCTGACAATTCGGATGAGACGACTTCGGAGGGGCCGGTTGCGGCTCGATCGAGCGGAGCGAGACGGGTCGGCCTGGCAACGCGGACAGCGGTGCGAGCCCAATCGCTGTCGTCGCGAAGCGGCGATGACCTCGAACGCCCGGGCCCGACCCAGCTTCGAACCGAAGCGACAGCCCCGCAGCCCCGCGCGTCAGGCCGGCTTGCGCAGCCCTTCTCGCTGCAACACCAGCTCCGCGCCCTTCGAGTCCTCGTCCAGCAACGAGTCGTACGCCCGCTCACCCAGCAGCACCCGCAGCAGGAACGCCGCCACGAACGCCCGCCCGATCTTCTGGGCGCCGCGCTCACCGCGCCCGTCGAGCATGAGCTCGCTCCAGTGCCGCCCCTCGGTGAACCCGAGGTGCGAGGCCTTGGGCAGCAGTCGCAGCTGCACCGGGCCGCCCCAGGCGGTCGCGATGGCCTCGGAGTGGCCGACGGGCGGGGCGATGCGGTCCTCGCCCGCGGCGAGGTGCAGGCCGGGGGCCGACACCGAGCGGGCCGCGTCCAGTGCCGAGGGGCGGGTCTCCGTTGCGGCCAAAGTCACAACGGCTCGCACCTTCGGGGACGAGGAGGCCGCCAGCACGGCCGCGCCGCCGCCCATCGAGTGGCCGGCGAGGGCCAGGCGGGTGGGGTCGACGCTGATGTCGCCGGTGCCCAGGCGGACGCCGGTGCAGATGTCCAAAGTGGTCAGCAGGTTCGCCGACAGCACGCGTGCGGAGAGCAGCGGGCCGCGTTCCACGGCCGGTGCCGCGGCGACCACGCCCCACGAGGCGAGGTGGCGCAAAAGGCCGTGGTAGCGGCGAACCGGCTGCATCCAGCCGTGCCCGAAGGCGACCGCGGGCAGGCCGAGACCGGTGGCCGGGGTGAACACGACGCCGGGCAGGCCGACGAGGGCCAGGTCGCCGCGCAGCACCGGGTGGGGACCGGGGCGGCTGAGCTGCTCGAGAGCCTGTTTCGCGGTCAGCGTGATCACGCGGCGAGCCATGGCTGAACCGTAGTCGATGGTGTCGCCGTCGCCACATCCAAGATTGGTCTACACCAAAGCTGGCCCTGACCTGCGCTGATTCACCGCCCTCGCCCTTTAGGGTTGGCGCCGTGGTCTAGCTACCCTGTCTTCCGTGTGCGGAATCGTGGGATACGTGGGTCACCAGTCGGCGCTCGACGTGGTGCTGGACGGGCTGAGGCGGCTCGAGTACCGGGGTTACGACTCGGCCGGTGTCGCGGTCGTCGCGGACGGTGAGCTCGCCGTCGAGCGCAAGGCCGGGCGGCTGCAGAACCTGGAGGCGAGGCTCGACGAGGTGGGTCGCGACGGGTTCGCGGGCACCGTCGGCATGGGACACACGCGGTGGGCGACGCACGGCGCGCCGATCGACCGCAACTCGCACCCGCACCGCGACTCGGCGAACCGGGTCGCCGTGGTGCACAACGGCATCATCGAGAACTTCCTCGCGCTGCGCGGCGAACTCGAAGGCCTCGGCATCGAGATGGCGTCCGACACCGACACCGAGACGGTCGCGCACCTCGTGGCCATCGCGTACGGCGACGGTGACACGAAGGGCGACCTGCCCGCCAGCGTGCGCAAGGTCGTGAGCCGCCTGGAGGGCGCGTTCACGCTCGTCTTCACGCACGCCGACGAGCCCGACACGGTCGTCGCCGCACGCCGCAACTCGCCGCTGGTCGTCGGCGTCGGCGAGAACGAGTACTTCGTCGCGAGCGACGTCGCCGCGTTCATCGCGCACACCAAGGAGGCCGTCGAGCTGGGGCAGGACCAGATGGTCGTGCTCACCCGCGACGGCTACGAGGTCACCGACTTCGACGGCGCGCCGGCCGAGGCCAAGCCGTTCACGGTCAACTGGGACCTCAGCGCCGCCGAGAAGGGCGGCCACGAGTACTTCATGCTCAAGGAGATCGAGGAGCAGCCGGAGGCGCTGGCGAACACGCTGCGCGGCCACTTCGCGAACGGCCGGATCGTGCTCGACGAGCAGCGGCTGTCCGACCAGGACCTGCGCGACGTCGACAAGGTCTTCGTCGTCGCCTGCGGCAGCGCCTACCACTCCGGTCTGGTCGCGAAGTACGCGATCGAGCACTGGACCCGGCTGCCCGTCGAGGTCGAGCTGGCCTCCGAGTTCCGCTACCGCGACCCGGTGCTCGACCGCGACACGCTCGTCGTCGCCGTGTCGCAGTCCGGTGAGACCGCGGACACCCTCGAAGCCGTCCGCCACGCCCGCGCGCAGAAGGCCCGCGTCCTCGCGGTCTGCAACACCAACGGCGCGCAGATCCCGCGCGAGTCCGACGCCGTGCTCTACACGCACGCCGGCCCCGAGATCGGTGTCGCGTCGACCAAGGCGTTCCTCGCCCAGATCGCGGCGAACTACCTGGTCGGCCTGGCCCTCGCGCAGGCCCGCGGCACCAAGTACCCGGACGAGGTGGCCCGCGAGTTCCACGAGCTGGAGGCCATGCCCCAGGCCGTGCAGCGGGTGCTCGGCACCATCGACCAGGTCAAGGCGCTGGGCCGGGAGCTCGCCGACTCGAAGGCGGTGCTGTTCCTCGGCCGCCACGTCGGCTACCCGGTGGCGCTGGAGGGCGCGCTCAAGCTCAAGGAGCTCGCCTACATGCACGCCGAGGGCTTCGCGGCCGGTGAGCTCAAGCACGGCCCGATCGCGCTGATCGAGGAGGACCTCCCGGTCGTCGTGGTCATGCCGTCGCCGAAGGGCCGTGCCGTCCTGCACTCGAAGCTGGTGTCCAACATCAGCGAGATCCAGGCCCGCGGCGCCCGCACGATCGTGATCGCCGAGGAGGGTGACGAGACGGTGCGCCCGTTCGCGGACCACCTGATCGAGATCCCGGCCGTCCCGACGCTGCTGCAGCCGCTCATCTCGACCATCCCGCTGCAGGTGCTCGCGGCCGAGATCGCGACCGCCCGCGGCTACGACGTCGACAAGCCTCGCAACCTCGCGAAGTCCGTTACCGTCGAATAGGTGAGAGGCGTCTGGCACACCGAACGCGTCAAGTCCGCTGAAGAGGAGCTCATGGCGGTCGTCCCGCCGGGCTCGCTGATGCGCAAGGCCGCGTTCGGTGTGGCCACCCACGCCCTCCGGCTCCTGCGGGGCCGCCGCCGCGTCACGCTGCTCGTGGGCGCTGGCAACAACGGCGGCGACGCCCTGTGGGCCGGGTACTTCCTGCGTCGCCGGGGGGTCGCGGTGTCCGCGGTCCTGCTCACCCCCGGCAAGGCGCACGCGGAAGGCCTCGCCGCGTTCCGCGGGGCAGGCGGCCGGGTCGTCGACGAGGTCGGCACCCCCGACCTGGTGATCGACGGCATCGTCGGCCTGTCCGCCCGCGGCCCGTTGCGCCCGGAAGCCGCCAAGCTCGTCGAGGGCGTCACGGCCCCGGTCCTCGCCGTGGACCTGCCCAGCGGCATCGACCCGGACACCGGTGAGATCTCCGGTCCGCATGTAAAGGCCCACACCACGGTCACGTTCGGCTGCCTCAAGCCGGTCCACGCGCTGGCCGACTGCGGCGAGGTGCACCTGGTCGACATCGGCCTGCGCCCGCGGGACCCGGACTTCGTGCTGCTGGACCGCGCGGACATCGCCTGGCCGCTGCCGGGCCCGTCCGACGACAAGTACACCCAGGGCGTCACGGGCGTCGCCGCCGGCAGCTCGACCTACCCCGGTGCCGCGGTGCTCGCCACCGGTGCCGCCGTGCTCGCGACGTCGGGCATGGTCCGCTACGCCGGTCCCGCCGCCGACGCGATCCGCGCCCGCTGGCCGGAGACCATCTGCACCGGCTCGATCACCGACGCGGGCCGCGTGCAGGCCTGGGTCGTCGGCCCCGGCATGGGCACGGGCAGCTCGTCCGCCGAGGTGCTGAGGTTCGTGCTGGACGCGAACGTCCCGGTGGTCGCCGACGCCGACGCCATCACGTTGCTCGCGCAGCAGCCGCAGCTGTGGGACGCCCGCGACCCGGACTCGGCACTGGTGCTGACCCCGCACGACCGCGAGTTCGAACGCCTGGCGGGCCCGGTCGGCGGCGACCGGGTGGCCGCCGCGCGCAAGGCCGCCCAGCGGTTCAACGCCGTGGTGCTGCTGAAGGGCCACCGGACCGTCGTGGCCGCCCCGGACGGCCGGGCGCTGGTCAACTCGGCGACCTCGTCGTGGCCGGCGACCGCCGGATCGGGTGACGTGCTGTCCGGGATCATCGGGGCGTTGCTGGCCGCCGGTCTCGACCCGTTCCTGGCCGCGGGGTACGCCGCCCACGTGCACGTTCTGGCGGCGGAGCTGGCCGCGGACGGCGCCCCGGTGCCCGCGTCCGGGCTGATGACCGGGATCACGGCGGCGATCAGGAGCCTCTGAGCGCTCGCTCACACCTGATGAGCTGCGCTCTTGTGGAACGATGACCGGGTTATGGCCCGTTCAGAAGTAGTCGTCGACCTCGGCGCGCTGCGGCACAACGTCGCGCTGCTCGCCGGCCTCGCCCCTGCCGCCCAGACCATGGCCGTCGTGAAGGCCGACGGGTACGGGCACGGCGCGGTGGAGGTCGCCAGGGCCGCGCTCGAAGCCGGTGCGACCTGGCTCGGTTCGTGCTCCACGCAGGAAGCCCTCGCGCTGCGCAGCGCCGGCATCCAGGCGCCGATCCTCGCCTGGCTGGACGCACCGGACGAGGACCTGGCCGCCGGTATCGCCGCCGACGTCGACCTGTCCGTCGCCTCCCTGTCCGACCTGCGCCGGGTCGAGCAGGCCGCCGAGGAGGCCGACGCCCGGCCGCGGCTCCACCTCAAGATCGACACCGGCCTGAGCCGCAACGGCTGCCAGCCGCGCGACTGGCCGGAGCTGGTCCAGGCCGCCCGCCACCACGACGTGGTCGCCGTCTGGTCGCACCTCGCCTCCGCCGACGAGATCGGCGACCCGTCCATCGACCTGCAGGCCAAGCGGTTCGACGACGCCTACGAGGTGGCGCGCGCGCACGGCCTCGACCCGCTGCGGCACATCGCGAACTCCGCGGCCCTGCTGACCCGGCCCGACCTGCACTTCGACCTGGTCCGGCCCGGCATCGCGATCTACGGCCTGAACCCGGTGCCGACCGACCACGACCTGCGGCCGGTCATGAGCTACCGCTCGCACGTGGCGCTCACGAAACGCATCCCCGCCGGTGAGTCGGTCTCCTACGGGATGACGTGGACCGCGCGGGAGGACACGACGCTGGCACTGGTGCCCGCGGGGTACGCGGACGGTGTCCCGAGGGCGCTCTCCGGCCGGATGGAGGTGCTCCTGGACGGGAAGCGCCGCCCGGTGGTCGGCCGGGTCTGCATGGACCAGGTCGTGGTGAGCTGCGGGGACGACGAGGTGCGCGAGGGTGCCGAGGTCGTCCTGTTCGGCGACGGGAGCCGGGGCGAGCCGACGGCGAGGGAGTGGGCGGAGCTGACCGGGACGATCGACTACGAGATCGTCTGCGGGATGTACCGGCCGCGGGTGCGGAGGATCTACACGTGAGACCGGTGTGGAAGGTCGTCGGCTGGGTCGGTGGCGCGCTCGGTGCCGCCGTCGCCGGTGCCGCCGTCGCGCAGACCGCGAAGGTGTCGCACGAGCGCAAGACCGCGTCCGACGGCCTCGCCGACGAACAGCTGGGCCTGCTGCGGCCCGACCGCGAGTCGACGGTCGCCGCCGACGACGGCGTGCCGCTCTCCGTCGAGGAGGTCGACCCCGCAGACGGGGGCGAACCGGACATCGCCGTCGTGCTCGTGCACGGTTTCGCGCTCGACCGCCGCTGCTTCCACTTCCAGCGCCGCGACCTCGCCGAACTGCTGGACCCGCGCGTGCACCAGGTGCTCTACGACCAGCGCAGCCACGGCCGGTCCGGCCGGTCGTCGGCGGAGGGCAGCACGATCGACCAGCTCGCGCTCGACCTCGACGCGGTGGTCCGCGCGGTCGTGCCGGACGGGCCGCTGGTGCTCGTCGGCCACTCCATGGGCGGCATGACGATCATGGCGCTGGCCGAGAAGCACCCTGAGCTCTTCGAGGAACGGGTCCGCGGCGTCGCGTTGATCGGCACGGCCGCCGGTGCCGTCGGCGGCGCGGGCCTGCCGAAGTCCGTGCTGTCGCGCTACAACCCGGTGACGCTCGGCGTCGGCCGGCTCGCGGGCGTGCAGCCGGGCCTCGTCGAGTGGGTGCGCAAGAGCGCGAAGAGCCTGACCTGGAGCGGCATCCGCACGCTGGCGTTCGGCGACCGCAAGGTGGCGCCGTCGCTCGTGGACCTGATGGACCAGATGATCGGCGGGACCACGGTGAAGGTGCTCACCGAGTTCCTGGAGACCCTCGGCACGCACGACCGCTACAAGGCGCTGGCCGGTCTGCGGCACTGCGAGGTGCTGATCCTGAGCGGGGACGCGGACAAGCTCACGCCGTTCTCGCACGCAGAGCGGATGGCCGAGGAGATGCCGCACGCCACGCTCGTCCGTGCCCCCGGTGCCGGGCACATGGTGATGATGGAGCAGGCTGACCTGGTCAACGACCACCTGGTCGCGCTGATCGAGCGGTGCGCGGCCGACCGCGGAGGAAATCAGGAGAAGTGGTGGCGTCGAGCGTGAAGACCGTCGAACTGCCCCTGGTGACCGACACCGAGGAGTTCGGCCGCAGGCTGGGCGAGCTCGTCCGCGCGGGCGACCTGCTGCTGCTGGCCGGCCCGCTGGGAGCGGGGAAGACGGCGCTCGTGCGCGGTCTGGCCCGCGGCCTCGGCGTGCAGGGCCGGGTGTCGTCGCCGACGTTCGTCGTGGCCCGCGTCCACGAGCCCGCCGAGGGCGGCAGGGGCGTGCGGCTGGTGCACGTCGACGCGTACCGGCTCGGTGGCCACCTGGACGAGCTGGACGACCTCGACCTGGACACCGACCTGGTCGACGCCGTGGTCGCCGTCGAGTGGGGCGAGGGCCTCGCGGAACGGCTGAGCGAGGACCACCTGCTGATCCGCCTCGAACGCGGAACCGACGACGTTCGCACGGCGCAGCTCGTCCCGCACGGCGGGTGGACGGGTCGTCCCCTCCCGGTGTGACGCCGTCCAGCGGATGGGGTGACACCCGTCAAGGGCGGAACGGCCGGCGCCGATGGACCTACCATGATCAACAAGTCGCTCCTCGCGACCGCCGTCGTCGGCGGTGCCCTCCTCGCCGCGGGAGCGCCCGCCTCCGCCGGTGAGCACAGCCGCGCCGGCGGCATCCGCGTCGCGGACAACTTCTGCGCAGCCCCGTGGCTGTGGAACGGCCCGGCCGCGCTGCTGCACGAGGGCCACGCACCCGGCTATGCCACATGCACCGACGTCCGCACCGCCGGTGACGACGCCGTCAGCGTCCTGGACGACGCGTGCGCCGCGCCGTGGCGGTGGAACGGCCCGCTGGAGATCTTCACGATCGACCACTCGTCGGCCTGCTCCACCGGCTGAGCGCCACCAGCTCGGCGGGATGGCCGGACCGAGCCCGCCGGCCATCCCGCCGTCCGTCCCCTCAGGACAGCTCGCCGTCTTGTTGCTCGGCGTACTAGAGGGCGCTGCCGGCACCTTGAGGACGCATGGGAACTGTGGGCGGCCACACGTGTTCGATTGCCGCTGCTCCGCAGACGGCGACGAGGTCGTCGAGAAGTCGGCCACCCGGCCGCCGCTTCCGGCCGAATCGCCTCCGGCGGTTGACCGGAAGAGGCAACCGGATGACCGACACGACCTCGTACTACCCTGGACAATCGTGCTAGTGCTCGCCGTCGACACGGCCACCCCCGCAGTCACCGCCGGTGTGGTCGAGCTCGCGCCCGACTCCCCGCCGCGCCTGCTCGCGAAGCGGGTGACGCTCAACGCCAAGGCGCACGGCGAGCTGCTCACCCCCCACATCTCCGCCGCGCTCGACGAGGCCGGCAAGGCGTACTCCGACCTGGACGCGATCGTCGTCGGCGCGGGTCCCGGCCCGTTCACCGGGCTGCGGGTCGGTCTCGCCACCGCCGCGGCGCTCGGGCAGGCGCTCAACCGCCCGGTCTACCCGGTGGCCACCACGGACGCGATCGCCAAGGACGCCGCCAGCGGGCACCCGCTGCTGGTCGCCACGGACGCGCGCCGCAGGGAGGTCTACTGGGCCGCCTACGACGCCGCCGGTCGCCGCACCGACGGGCCGCACGTGGAGCGCCCGCAGGACCTCGCGGAGAAGCTGCCCGCGCTGGGCGTGCACCAGGCGACCGGTGAGGGTGCGGAGCTCTACGCCGACGTCCTCGGCCTGGAGCTGCTCCAGGCGAAGCACCCGTCGCCGGAGGGGCTGGTCGCCGCCGCGGCCGCCGAGGTGCTCGCGAAGGCCCGTCCCGCCGCGCTCACCCCGCTCTACCTGCGCCGCCCGGACGCGGTCGAGCCCACCGGCCGCAAGCGGGTGACCAGGGCATGACCACCGGCACCGTCACACTCGGGCCGTTGCAGCACGCCGACGTGCCGCGGTGCCACGAGATCGAGCTGGACCTGTTCCCCGGCGAGGACCCGTGGAGCGAGACCGCGTTCCACAGCGAGCTCGACCGCGGCAACTACTACCGGGGCGCGTACTGCGACGGCGAGCTGATCGGGTACGCGGGGCTCGCCGCGTCGGCGTACGAGGCGAGCGTGCACACCATCGCCGTCGCCCGGCCCTGGCAGGGCAGGGGCGTCGGCAAGATGCTGCTGCGCGACCTCCTCGCCCGCGTCGACGAGATCGACGTGCCGGTGTTCCTCGAGGTCCGCACGGACAACGAGCCCGCGATCGCCCTCTACCTCGCGCACGGCTTCGAGCACCTCGGCTTGCGCCGCCGCTACTACCAGCCGTCGGGTGCCGACGCGTACACGATGGGAAGGCCCGCGAAAAGTGTCTGACCGACTCATTCTCGGCATCGAGAGCTCCTGCGACGAGACGGGCTTCGGCATCGTCCGGCTCGGCCAGGACGGCTCGCTCGAGCTGCTCGCCGACGAGGTCGCCTCCAGCGTCGAGGAGCACGCCCGCTTCGGCGGCGTCGTGCCGGAGGTCGCCTCGCGCGCCCACCTCGAAGCGCTGGTGCCGACCCTGCGCCGGGCGCTCGACACCGCGCGGGTCGAGCTCTCCCAGCTCCACTCGATCGCCGTCACCGCGGGTCCCGGTCTCGCCGGGGCGCTGCTGGTCGGCGTGTCCGCCGCGAAGGCCTACGCCGCCGCGCTCGGCAAGCCGCTCTACGGGGTGAACCACCTCGCCGGCCACGTCGCCGCGGACACGCTGCAGCACGGCCCGTTGCCACAGCGCTGCCTCGCGCTGCTGGTCTCCGGCGGCCACTCGCAGTTGCTGCTCGTCGAGGGCGGCCTGGCCGGCTCGATCACCGAGATCGGCTCCACCGTGGACGACGCCGCCGGCGAGGCCTACGACAAGGTCGCGCGGCTGCTCGACCTGCCCTACCCCGGCGGCCCGCCCATCGACAAGCTCGCCAAGCAGGGCAACGGCTGCGCGATCGCGTTCCCGCGCGGTCTCACCGGTCCGCGCGACGCGAAGTACGACTTCTCGTTCTCCGGTCTGAAGACCGCGGTCGCCCGCTGGGTCGAACGCGCCGAGAGCGCCGGCGAGGAGATCCCGCTGGCCGACGTCGCCGCGTCGTTCCAGGAGGCCGTCGCGGACGTGCTGACCGCCAAGGCCATCCGCGCCGCCAAGGACCTCGGCGTCGACACGCTGGTCATCTCCGGCGGTGTCGCGGCGAACTCGCGGCTGAGCGGCCTGGCCGCCGAGCGCTGCGCGGAGGCGGGCATCGAGCTGCGCGTGCCGAGGCCGCGGCTGTGCACCGACAACGGCGCGATGATCGCCGCTCTCGGCGCGCACCTGGTGGCGGCGGGCGCCAAGCCGTCGTCGATGGACCTCTCGACCAACCCCGGCCTGCCGGTCAACTCGGTCCAGATCCTCTGATCACAGCCGGTGCAGGCCCGGCCTGCGGTCCTCCACGGCGAACGACGCCCTGGTGGTGACCGGGGAGCCGGGCCTCGTCACGTGGTCGAGGCCGCGGAAGTCCGCGCGCAGCTCCTCGGGCGTGAACCTGGCGATCGTGTAGCCGCGGCGGTTGTTGAAGTACTTCACGTGCGGGTTCTCGCGCAGCCACGACGGCGTCTCGGCGTACTCCTCCGACCCGTCACCGCCGGCCGTGATCGACGTGGTCACCAGCTCGGTCGCGAGTGCCCGCGACGACGGGTCGTCCCAGCGCTGTTTGACCTCCGCGGCCCACGCCGCGTGCACGTCCCCGGTCAGCACGACCGGGTTCCGCACGTCCGCGAACCGCGCCACCACCCGGTCCCGGTCGGCCACGTAGCCGTCCCAGGCGTCCAGCAGGAACTCGTCGACCTCGCCGGGGACGTAGTCGTACTGCGAGAAGAACACCTGCTGGCCGAGCACGTCCCACCGCGCCCGCGACCCCCGCAGCCCGGCGAACAGCCAGTCCTCCTGCTCGGCGCCGAGCATGGTGCGCTCGGGCGCCAGCCGCTCCGGGCAGAGCTGCAGGCCGTCCCCGCAGGCCTGGTCGGTCCGGTACTGGCGGGTGTCGAGCAGGTGGAACGTGGCGAGCGCACCCCAGCCGATCCGCCGGTACAGCCGCGGCGACCTGCGCAGGGGCATGTTCTCGTAGTAGGCCTGGAAGGCCGCGGCCCTGCGCGCGGGGAAGTCCGGCTGCGGCCGGTCCGGCGCCAGGCCCGCCCAGTTGTTGTCGATCTCGTGGTCGTCCCAGACGACGCTCCACGGCGCCGCGGCGTGCGCTGCCTGGAGGTCCGGGTCGGCCTTGTACTGCGCCTGCCGCCGCCGGTAGTCCGCGAGCGTGGTGGTCGTCGGGCCCTCGACGTGCCGGACGTTGCCGCTCGGGGCGACGTGGACGCCCGCCTCGTACTCGTAGGTGTAGTCGCCGAGGTGCAGGACCAGGTCGGGTTCGTCCTCGGCCAGCCGCCGGTACGCCGTGAAGTAGCCGTGCTCGTACTGCGCGCACGAGGCGAAGGCCATCGTCAGCGGCACCCGCAGGGAACCGGGCGCGGGCGCCGTGCGGGTGCGGCCGGTCCGGGAGAGGTGGTTGAGGGCCTTGAAGCGGTAGAAGTACTCGCGGCCGGGCGCCAGCCCGGCGAGCTCCACGTGGACGCTGTGCGCCCGCTCCGGTCGAGCCGTGGTGGAGCCGTGCTGCACGGTTCGGGTGAACCGCTCGTCCTCGGCGACCTGCCACCGGACCTCCACCGGACGCGCCGGCATGCCTCCCAGGCCGTCCTCCGCGAGCGGTTCGACGGCCAACCGGGTCCACAGCACCACCCCGTCGGGTGTCGGGTCCCCCGAGGCCACGCCCAGTGTGAAAGGGTCGGAGCGGCGGGCGGACCCCGCGACCGAGAACGCTGTGACGCCGGCCACTCCGGAGAGCAGCAGCGTGCGGCGCGAGAACGTGACCATGGCCTGAACACGGCTCCCACCGGGTGAGCGGTTCGGGACCCTCGTTGAAGCGTTGGCACTCTCATGGGTAGAGTGCCAACTGCACGGCACCAGCACCGCCCCGACCCCCGCGACGGCGGGGTGGCAGGAGCCGTTTATTCGAACCTGCCAACGACCCGTGGAGGTCATCCCGGTGAGCGTGAACATCAAGCCGCTCGAGGACAAGATCGTCGTTCAGGCCTCCGAGGCCGAGACGACCACTGCCTCCGGCCTCGTGATCCCGGACACCGCGAAGGAGAAGCCCCAGGAGGGCAAGGTCCTCGCGGTGGGCCCCGGCCGCATCGACGACAAGGGCAACCGCGTCCCGCTGGACGTCGCTGTCGGCGACGTCGTCATCTACTCGAAGTACGGCGGCACCGAGGTCAAGTACAACGGCGAGGAGTACCTGATCCTCTCCGCCCGCGACGTGCTGGCCGTCGTCAACTAAGACGCTCGGCTGTCATGCCTGACGCCCCGGCGCCCCACTCCGGGGCTTCCGGGGCGTTTCGCTACCAGAGAGGCTTTAGGCAATGCCCAAGCAGATCAGCTTCGACGAGGACGCTCGTCGGGCACTCGAGCGCGGCGTCAACAAGCTCGCGGACACCGTCAAGGTCACCCTTGGCCCGCGCGGGCGCCACGTCGTGCTCGACAAGAAGTTCGGTGGCCCGACGGTCACCAACGACGGTGTGACCATCGCCCGTGAGATCGAGCTGGACGACGCGTTCGAGAACCTCGGCGCGCAGCTCGCCAAGTCGGTCGCCACCAAGACCAACGACGTCGCGGGTGACGGCACCACCACCGCCACCGTGCTGGCGCAGGCGCTGGTCAAGGAAGGCCTGCGCAACATCGCCGCGGGTGCGAACCCGACCGCGCTCGGCCGTGGCATCCAGGCCGCCGCCGACGCCGTCGTGGACGCGCTCAAGGGCAAGGCCACCCCGGTCAAGGGCCGCGACAACATCGCCCAGGTCGGCACCGTCTCCTCGCGGGACACCTCGATCGGCGCGCTGCTCGGCGAGGCCATCGAGCGGGTCGGCGAGGACGGCGTCATCACCGTCGAGGAGTCCTCGACGCTGGCGACCGAGCTCGCGATCACCGAGGGCGTGCAGTTCGACAAGGGTTACGTGTCGACGCACTTCTCGACCGACCTCGAAGCGCAGGAGGCCGTCTACGAGGACGTCCGCATCCTGCTGCACCGCGAGAAGATCTCGGCGCTGGCCGACGTCCTCCCGATCCTCGAGAAGGTCGCGGAGTCCGGCAAGCCGCTGCTGATCATCGCCGAGGACGTCGAGGGCGAGGCCCTGTCCACCCTGGTGGTCAACGCCGTCCGCAAGACCCTGAAGGTCGTCGCCGTGAAGGCGCCGTTCTTCGGTGACCGCCGCAAGGCGTTCCTGGACGACCTCGCGGTCGTCACCGGCGGCGAGGTGATCTCCTCGGAGATCGGCCTGAAGCTGTCCGAGACCACGCTCGACCAGCTGGGTTCCGCCCGCCGCGTCGTCGTGACCAAGGACGACACCACGATCGTGGACGGCGGCGGCACCAAGGCCGACATCGCCGGCCGCGCGGAGCAGCTGCGCCGCGAGATCGAGGCCACGGACTCCGACTGGGACCGTGAGAAGCTCCAGGAGCGCCTCGCGAAGCTCTCCGGCGGCATCGCCGTGATCAAGGTCGGCGCCGCCACCGAGACCGAGCTGAAGGAGCGCAAGCACCGCATCGAGGACGCGGTCGCCGCTACCAAGGCCGCGGTCGAGGAGGGCATCGTCCCCGGCGGTGGCTCCGCTCTCGTGCACGGCGCCAAGGTGCTCGACGGCGGTCTCGGCCTGACCGGTGACGAGGCCACGGGTGTCGCGCTCGTCGCGAAGGCCCTGTCCGCGCCGCTGTTCTGGATCGCCTCGAACGCCGGCCTCGAAGGTGCCGTCGTGGTGAACAAGGTCCGCGAGGGCGAGTGGGGCTTCGGCATCAACGCCGCCTCGCTGGAGTACGGCGACCTGCTGGAGCAGGGCATCATCGACCCGGTCAAGGTCACCCGCTCCGCCGTGGCGAACGCCGCCTCCATCGCCCGCATGGTGCTCACGACCGAGAGCGCCATCGTGGAGAAGAAGGCGGAGGAGCCGGCCGCTGCCGGTCACGGCCACGGCCACGGGCACGGCCACTGAGTCGCCGCTCCCGCTTCCGTCGGGACCGCGATCTCTGAGCTGGAACGAGAACCGGGGCGGCACCACTCACGTGGTGCCGCCCCGGTTCTTCTCGTCCACCACCCCGCGCCCCCTTGAAGCCAGCAGAGCGACGGGGAGAGGGCGACCCGGTCAGACGATTGCCAGCTGGCGTTTTCTCGCCTTGATGATGTGGTCGCGTTCCGACTCCGAGAGCCCGCCCCAGATTCCGTAGGGTTCCTGGACCGCGAGCGCGTGCCTGCGGCACATCTCCAGCACCGGGCAGGCGAGGCAGACGGCCTTGGCCCGGGCCTCCCGGCGAGATCTCGCCGGACCCCGTTCACCGTCGGGGTGGAAGAAGAACGCGCTGTCCATGCCCCGGCACGAACCGCGCATCTGCCAGTCCCACAGGTCTGCGTTGGGACCGGGGAGCCTTCGGGTGTCCGCCATCGAGACCGCCTCCGTGACGACTGCTCCATTCGGCTTAACGAAGATCCACCGTAGAACCGCGTCAATACTTGTTCAAGAGGCAGAAGACCCTTATCAACTGATGGGTGACAGCACGCGTGTTCGATCACTCACCGCCCGGAGTTGCCACCCGGAAGAGGTGAACGGAACATGTTTGCCGTGATGATCCAGCCGGAGCACAGATCTGCCGGTGGTCACACGGGTGAACCCCTCCTGTCCGTGGCCGCGGTGGCCAGGCGGCTCGGGGTGGCACCCGCGACGCTGCGCACCTGGGACCGGCGCTACGGACTCGGGCCGAGCGGCCACACGGTCGGACGGCACCGCAAGTACGGACCGCGTGACGTGGCCCGCCTTGAGCTGATGCAGCGCGCGCTCCTGCGTGGCGCCTCGTCGGCCGAAGCCGCCCGGTTCGCGCTCGACTCGAAGGCGTCGATGACGCACGGTGAGGTGCCCGCCGCACCCACCGGTGGCCGCGGTCTGAAGTTGCCGGGTGCCTCCCGGCTCGCCCGCGGGCTCGGTCGTGCGGCGCTCGCCATGGACTCGATCGCCGTGCAGGAGGTGCTGGCCGACTCGCTCGCCTCCGAGGGCGTGGTCGCGACGTGGAACGAGGTCGTGCGGCCGGTGCTGGCCGCCGTCTCCGCGCGGTGGGAGCTGTCGGGTGCCGGCGTGGAGGTCGAGCACCTGCTGAACGAGTGCGTGCTCGCCTCGTTCGTCCGCGCGACACCGCTCGTCACCCTCGGGCGCAACCACCGGCCCGTGCTGCTCGCGTGCATGCCGGAGGAACGGCACAACCTGCCGCTCTACCCGTTGGCGGCCGAGCTGGCGCAGCGCGGGATCGTCGTCCGGCTGCTCGGGGCGGCGTTGCCGGCGGACGCGCTGGCCGCGGCGGTGCGGCGGACCGCGCCGTCGGCGGTGGTGCTGTGGGCGCAGCTGCCCAGGTACGCCGATCCGGGAGTGCTGGCGGCGGTCCCGCGGACCCGGCAGCAGGTGCGGGTGTTCGTCGGCGGGCCGGGCTGGCGGCGGGGGATGGTGCCGACGCCGGCCGAGCGGGTCGACGACCTGGGTGACGCGGCGGCCGCGGTCGAGGCCGCCGTCACCTGACGGCACACTGCCTGTTCGTGAACTCCGGAGAAGACGCGCTGCGCCGGGCTGCTTTCGGTGCCGCGCCGGGCGACGACGTCTGGGCCGCGCTGGGTGCGCCGAGCGCTCGGGTGCGCTGGCTCGCCGCCGTCGTGCTCGGCGGGCAGGGGCACTACGCCGCCGCGGCGACCGCCCTCGACGCGCTGCGGCACGACCCCGACCCGGTCGTCGCCTCGCTCGCCCTGTCGACCCGCGCCTCGCACCACCGCCAGCTCGGCGCGCACCACCTCGCCCGCGGCCTGGACGGCCGGGCGCTCGCCCACGTGCGGGGCGACGACGCCGGCGACCCGGACGGGGTGGACGCCGCCGGGGCCCGCACCGACGCACTGCTCGGGCTCGCCGCCGACGCGATCGGTGCCGGGCGGACGCACGAGTCGCGCCGGCTGCTCGCCCGCGTCGGGCGGACCCCGTCCTGGCGGAGCGCGGTGCGGTTCGGCTGGGTGAGGGCGGAGGTCGAGCTGGCCTCCGGGAACGCCGGGGCCGCGGTGGCACCGGCCGAGGAGGCGCACGGCGTGGCGACGAGGGCAGGAGCCGTCCGCCACACCGTGAAGTCGGCCCTCGTGCTGGGCACCTCGTTGATCGTGTCGGGGACGCCCGAGGGCACGGCCAGAGGGGTTGAACTGGTCGAGTGTGACCTAAATCACAGCGTCGTGGGCGGGCTCCAACCGTTGATCTGGCCGAGCGCTCTGGTGCTGGCAGACCATGCCCCCACGGTGGGCGCAACCGCCATCGACCGGGCGACGGAGGCTCTGAGCTGCGTGTTACGCAGAGCTGATCCAGTCAGCCGTCGGGTCGCCCTCGAGTCCCCCTGGGTGCCGACCGGGCTGCTCCGTTCCGGGGAACCCCCGAATGCAGACCCTCAGACGAACTTCTTGACGGATTAAGCACCGGATCGTGTCAAGGTCGGGCCATCAGCGTCCGATAGGGGATATGGAACGTCACTCGGCTGCAGGAAAGGAGTCCCCGTGACCACGGTCCTTATTTGCGACGACCGGCGCAGTGTGCGTGAGGGTCTCACCCGCGTGATGTCGGCTGTCCCCGGGGTCAGCCGCATCGACTGCGTAGCGCACGGTGACGAGTTGTTGGCTCGCTTTTCCAGGCAGCCGGTCGACGTCGTACTGGTGGGAACCCAGCGCGCCGTCCCGACCGGGGTGGAAGCAACCCGTCGGCTCGTCTCCGCGAACCCGCAGGCAAACGTCATCGTGTTCGGAGCCCCCGACGACGCGGGCAGCATCGCCGCCGCGATCGCCGGTGGCGCCCGCGGCTACCTGAGGTGGGACGCGTCGCGCCCCGAGCTTGTGGCAGCCCTCGCGCACACGCTCGCCAGCACCTCCGTACCGGCACCGCGCCAGCCCTCCGACCCCGGCGTGCAGCTCACGGAGCGCGAGCTCCAGGTGCTGCGCGGCATGAGCCAGGGCAAGAGCAACGGTCAGATCGGCCGCGAGCTCTACCTGTCGGAGGACACGGTCAAGACGCACGCCCGCCGCTTGTTCCGCAAGCTGGGCGTCCGCGACCGCGCGCAGGCGGTGGCGCACGGCTTCCGGCGCGGTCTGGTGCAGTAGTCCAGGCCACAGCGTTGGGCTGAGTTCGCACGATCAGCCGCAATCCCCCAGCCCGGTGACGATGTCGCCGGGCTGCGGCCGTTCGGCGTGCCGGTTGTTCACTCGGTGTGTCCATGCCCCGTTGATGAACGGACGGCCCGCTGACCGGTACGGTGAGGGTTGCTGCTTCGAGTCGCCGTGAGTGACTCGTGTTGTTCCCTGCCGGTACGCCAACGAGTAACACCAGGGCTGTTGTCTGCGATGACCAACTTGGGGGACGGACTGGACGCCGAAGTGGGCGCGGCCGTCGACGGTGACCGCCGGGCGATCGAACGCCTGCTGGCCTCCATTCGTCCTCTGGTGGTGCGGTACTGCCGCGCCAGAGTTGGCAGGCAGGAGCGGAGCTTCGCTTCGGCGGACGATGTGGCCCAGGAGGTGTGTCTCGCGGTGCTCACGGCATTGCCCAGCTACCGCGACCAGGGTCGGCCCTTCCTCGCGTTCGTCTACGGGATCGCGGCGCACAAGGTCGCCGACGCACATCGGTCTGCCGCCAGGAACCGCTCGGAGCCCGTTCCCGAAGTTCCCGACGCGCCGGAGACCGGAGCTGGTCCTGAGCAACGGGCCCTTCAGGGCGAGCTCTCCGGCCGGATGGCGGTCCTGTTGCGCGTCCTGCCGGAGAAGCAGCGGGAGATCCTGCTGTTGAGGGTGGTGGTCGGACTCTCCGCCGAGGAAACTGCCGAGGCGGTCGGTTCGACGCCGGGTGCGGTCCGGGTGGCGCAACACCGTGCGCTGGCTCGGCTCCGCAAGTCGCTGGCAGCGGAGGAGGTGGTCTGAGTGGCCGACGAACACGGGAAGGACGACGAGGAAGTGCGCGGACAGGACGACAGAGCCCCGCACGAGCCCGTCGCAGACGATCTTTCGGCTGTACAGGCCGATGACCGGCTGCTGGACGCGCTGGGGTCCGCGACTCCGGGTGCGGCCGGCGCGCTGGTCGACGACGAGCTGAACGCGTTGCTGCTCGCGTGGCGGCACGAGGTGGAGACCGAGCCCTTCGGGGAGCTCGTCGACACCGAGACCGCCATCGCCACGATCCAGGCTGCCCGTCCGCAGCCGGTGAGCAGGCACCGCTTCCTGATCCCGCTGGCGAGCGCCGCGGCCGTGCTGGCCATCGCGTTCACCGGCGTGAGCCTCGTGGCCCGCGACGCCCAGCCGGGCGACGCGCTCTGGGGTCTCACCCGCGTGCTCTACTCCGAGCACGCGAAGTCGATCGAGGCCGCGGCCATCATCAACACCGACCTGGAGTCGGCCCGCCTCGCGCTGCGCGAGGGCAAGGTGACCGAGGCCCGCGAGAAGCTGAACAAGATCGAGGCCAGTCTGGGCTCCGTCAACACCGACGACGGCAAGGCCCAGCTGGAGGAGAAGCACAAGGAGCTCGAGAAGCAGCTGGGCACGAACACGTCGGTGACGTCACCCACGACGCCACCGCCCGTTGTGACCAAGCCGACCGAGACCAGCGCCAAGCCGACGACGCCGTCCTCGACGCCGACGACAGCGCCCTCGACCACCACGCCGCCCACGTCCCCGTCGTCGGAGACCCCTCCGCCGCCGGACCCGACGTCGAACGGCGAGGAACCCCCGCCGCCTCCGCCCGCACCGGGGGAGACCCAGGGTTCCAACGGGGTCACCAGCGTGAACGAGGGAACCGGAACCAACTGAGACGTGCTGTGAACGCCCCTGACTTCGCCGAGGTCAGGGGCGTTCACACGTCAGGTGGAATGGATTTCGGGTGACCCGGATGGGCCGTTCGGCGGCAGCCGGTCACCGGGAACCGCCGGAGGCGGGCTGACCGGGCGCGACCAACGTCACCCCGCGACCTCGGTCACCTCGTCCGGGTGAAAAACCGGACATTTCGGGCAGAGGTCAGCGAGCCGACTCCGTCGCCGTCACCCCGTCCGCGTACCCGCGGCAGTACTCCCAGCTCACGTACGCACCCGGATCCGGGTCGAACGCCGGCTCGTGCGGCCGCATCCGGCCGTCGGCGAGGAGCTGTTCGAGCGAGGCGCGCAGCAACGCCCAGTCGTGGAAGTGCGGTTCCTGGCACTCGCCGCAGTCCACGACGATGCCGCGAACGCCCCTGTGTTCGAGGAGGGCCTGGTAGACGGCCAGGTCGCTGAGGTCGCTGACCAGCTCGGCGCGTTCCTCGTCGTCCATCGGGTCGTGGTCGTGGTGGTCGGGCTCACCGAGAGCGCGCGCGGGGTCCTCGGGGTCGCCCGCGAAGGGGTCTGGTGGCAACGCGTCGTGCGGCACGACCCCGCACGGTACCCGCCGTACCCCGGGATACGTCCAGATACCATGGGCAGCACCGCCTCCGCCTGCGGAAACCGGACGCAGGGACGGGAGGTGCCGCACGACGGAAGGCAAGCCACCCGCCATGACCAGCGAGCTCAACGCTGACGGAGTCCCGAGCAAGTTCGCGATGCTGGGATTGACCTTCGACGACGTGCTCCTGCTGCCTGCCGAGTCGGACGTCGTCCCGAGCGGCGTCGACACGAGCACCAGGATCTCGCGCAACATCAGCCTCAAGGTTCCGCTGGCCAGTGCCGCCATGGACACCGTCACCGAGGGCCGGATGGCGATCTCGATGGCGCGGCAGGGCGGCATCGGCGTGCTGCACCGCAACCTCAGCGTCGAGGACCAGGCCCGGCAGGCGGAGACCGTGAAGCGGTCCGAGGCCGGCATGGTCACCGACCCGGTCACGTGCTCGCCGGACGCCACGCTCGCCGAGGTCGACGCGCTGTGCGCGCGTTACCGGATCTCCGGCGTGCCGGTGACCGACTCGAACAACAAGCTGGTGGGCATCATCACGAACCGCGACATGCGGTTCGAGCTCGACCACTCCAAGAAGGTCAGCGAGGTCATGACCAACGGCCCGCTGGTCACGGCGCAGGTCGGCGTGTCGGCCGAGGCCGCGCTGGGGCTGCTGCGCCGGCACAAGGTCGAGAAGCTGCCGATCGTCGACGGTGACGGCAAGCTCAAGGGCCTGATCACGGTCAAGGACTTCGTGAAGACCGAGCAGTACCCGAACGCCACCAAGGACCCGGACGGCCGCCTGCTGTGCGCCGCCGCCGTGGGCGTGGGAGAGGACTCGTTCGTGCGCGCGATGACGCTCGCGGACGCCGGCGTGGACGTGCTGATGGTCGACACGGCGCACGGCCACTCGCGCGGCGTGCTGGAGATGGTCGCGCGCATCAAGAAGGAGCTCGGCGACTCGACGGACGTCGTCGGCGGCAACATCGCGACGCGGGCCGGCGCCCAAGCGCTGATCGACGCGGGCGCGGACGGCGTCAAGGTCGGTGTCGGGCCGGGCTCGATCTGCACCACGCGCGTCGTCGCGGGTGTCGGCGTGCCGCAGATCTCCGCGATCTACGAGGCGTCCCTCGCGTGCCGCCCGGCGGGTGTGCCGGTGATCGGCGACGGCGGCATCCAGTACTCCGGCGACATCGCGAAGGCCATCGCGGCCGGCGCGTCCGCCGTGATGCTCGGCTCGCTGCTCGCGGGCACCCAGGAGGCGCCCGGCGACCTGATCCTGGTCAACGGCAAGCAGTTCAAGACCTACCGCGGCATGGGCTCGCTGGCGGCGATGCAGTCGCGCGGCGAGAACAAGTCGTTCTCGAAGGACCGCTACTTCCAGGACGACGTGCTCAACGAGGACAAGCTGGTCCCGGAGGGCATCGAGGGCCGCACGCCGTTCCGCGGCCCGCTGTCGCAGGTCGTGCACCAGCTCAACGGCGGTCTGCGCGCGGCGATGGGCTACACGGGCTCCCGCACGATCGCGGAGCTGCAGGACGCGCAGCTCGTGCGCATCACCGCGGCGGGGCTCAAGGAGTCGCACCCGCACGACATCACCATGACCGTCGAGGCCCCGAACTACACGACCCGTTAAGGTCTGTCGGCTGTTCGCTCAGGGGTGAGGTGCGTCCGCGGAAAGCGCGGACCACGCTCGCCCGCCGTGTTTTCTCTGGGGGCGGCCCCCAGACCCCCGGACGAAGGAGAACAACAGGTGCGCGATCTGGTCGAGATCGGCATGGGCCGGACCGCGAGGCGGGCCTACGAGCTGGACGACATCGAGATCATCCCGTCGCGTCGGACGAGGTCGTCGAAGGACGTCTCCACGACGTGGCAGATCGATGCCTACCGCTTCGACATCCCGCTGATCACACACCCGACGGACGCGATCGTGTCGCCGGGCACGGCGGTCGCGATCGGCGAGCTGGGCGGACTCGGCGTGCTCAACGCCGAGGGCCTCTGGGCCCGCCACGGTGACGTGGACGAGGCGTTGTTCCGCCTCGTGCAGGCCACCGAGGACAGCGACGACCCGGCAGCGGCGGTCAAGGTGCTGCAGGAGCTGCACGCCGCCCCGCTGCGGATGGACCTCATCGCCGAGGCGATCAAGCAGATCCGCGAGTCGGGCGTCACGGTGGCGGCGCGGGTCAGCCCGCAGCGCGCCGCCGAGCTCACCCCGGACCTGCTGGCCGCGGGCGTCGAGATCCTGGTCGTGCAGGGCACGATCATCTCGGCCGAGCACGTGTCGCGCGACGGTGAGCCGCTGAACCTGAAGTCGTTCATCGCGGACCTCGACGTCCCGGTGATCGCCGGCGGTGTCGGCGACTACCGCACGGCCATGCACCTCATGCGCACCGGCGCGGCGGGCGTGATCGTCGGCTACGGCTACTCGCCCGGCGTCACGACCACGGACTCGGTGCTGGGCATCGGCGTGCCGATGGCCACGGCCATCTCGGACGCGGCGGCTGCCCGCCGCGACTACCTCGACGAGACCGGTGGCCGGTACGTGCACGTCATCGCCGACGGCGGCATGCAGACCTCCGGCGAGGTCGCGAAGGCCATCGCCTGCGGTGCGGACGCCGTGATGCTCGGCGAGCCGCTCGCCGCCGCGACCGAGGCACCCGGTCAGGGCCTGTACTGGACCGCGTCGTCGGCGCACCCGTCGGTGCCGCGCAGCCTCGTCGCCGAGGCCGTGGACCAGGAGCTCGACCTGCGCACCTTGCTGTTCGGGCCGTCGTCGGACCCGCGCGGCGTGACGAACCTGTTCGGCGCGCTCAAGAGGGCCATGGCGAAGACCGGTTACTCGGACCTCAAGGAGTTCCAGAAGGTCGGCTTGACCATCCGGGGCTAGTCGTCTGCTGCGGAAGGGCGCGTTCCGGTTGGGACGCGCCCTTCTGCTTTGCTGGGTCCCGTGCCGCTCGTCGAGATCACGTACGCCCCCCACATCCCCCACGCCCTGCTCAAGGACCTCGCCGCGACGCTCCCGCACGCCGTCTCGGTGGCGGTCGAATGCCCGGAGGAGCCCTACGACGGCAACCTCCAGCCCGGTGACGTCGAGCTGCGCTTCCGGCCGCGCGGACCGTTCGACTCGACCGGCATGGACATCGTCGTCGAGGTCAGGTCGAAGTGGTTCGAGAGCCGCGCGGCCAACCGGCAGGACCGGGTCGACGGTCTGTGCACGGCCGTCGTGAACGCCACCGGCCTGCTCGACGTGGGCGTCTACCTCAGCCTCCCGGTCGCGGCCTGGGCGCAGAGCTGATCTTGCAACCGAACCGGTGTCCCGTGCGTCCTGTAGTGCGTGGAACTGGATGCCCTGTTCGGCAAGGACAACAGCAGCGTCGACACGGTCGAGGAGCCCGAGGTCGACGAGGTGCAGGAGGAGACCGCTGACGAGAACAGCATCGGCTGGAAGGCCCTCGCGCTGTTCATCTGCGGTGGACTGGTGATCATGGCGTTGGTCGTGGCGTTCTCGGTCTGGGTCATCGAGGGCCTGGTCCTCTGACTCTGAATCGATGGGGGACTAGGCGTTACCCGAAGTAACGCCTACTCTCCGGTACATGGGTGAACTCGCCGGTAACTTCGACGTCGTCATCGTCGGCTCCGGGTTCGGCGGGAGCGTGGCCGCGCTCCGGCTGACCGAGAAGGGCTATCGCGTCGCCGTGCTCGAAGCCGGCCGTCGCTTCGCCGACGACGAGTTCGCGAAGACCAGCTGGGACCTGAAGAGGTACCTGTGGGCGCCGCAGCTCAGGTGCTTCGGAATCCAGCGCATCCACCTGCTGCGCAACGTGATGGTGCTGGCCGGGGCGGGCGTCGGCGGCGGCAGCCTGGTGTACGCGAACACGCTGTACCGGCCGCTCAAGCCGTTCTACGAGGACCGGCAGTGGGCGCACATCACCGACTGGCAGGCCGAGCTCGACCCGTTCTACGACCAGGCGAGCCGGATGCTGGGCGTGGTCACGAACCCGACCACGACACCGAGCGACGTCGTCATGCGGAAGGTCGCTAAGGACATGGGCGTCGAGGACAGCTACCACCCCACGCCCGTCGGCGTCTTCTTCGGCGAACCCGGCAAGCCGGCCGAGGACCCCTACTTCGGTGGTGCGGGACCGGCCAGGACCGGCTGCACCGAGTGCGGCAGCTGCATGTCCGGCTGCCGGGTCGGCGCCAAGAACACGCTGGTCAAGAACTACCTCTACCTCGCGGAACAGCTCGGGGCGAAGGTCTTCCCGCTGACCACGGTGACCGGGCTGAGCGAGTCCGGTGGCCGGTGGACGGTCCAGGCCAAGCAGACCGGTGGCCACGCCAGGGCCACGTTCACCGCCGACCAGGTCGTGGTCGCGGCCGGCACCTGGGGCACGCAGCAGCTGCTCCACCGGGCCAGGGCCACCACGCTGCCGAAGATCTCGGCCAAGCTCGGCGAGCTCACCCGCACCAACTCCGAGGCGATCATCGGGGCCGGGCGGTACACCGTGGACCCGCAGAACGACTTCACCAGGGGTGTCGCGATCACGAGCTCGATCCACCCCGACGAGATCACGCACATCGAGCCCGTCCGGTACGGCAAGGGCAGCAACGCCATGGGCCTGCTGCAGACGCTCGCCACCGACGGCTCGGCGAGCGTGCCGAGGTGGCTGCAGTTCCTGCGCGAAGCGGTCAAGCACCCGCTCAAGCTGCTGCGGCTGCTCAGCGTGCACCGGTGGAGCGAGCGCACGGTGATCCTGCTGGTGATGCAGAGCCTCGACAACTCCATCACCACGTTCCTCAAGCGCGGCAAGCTCACCAGCGAGCAGGGCCACGGCGAGCCCAACCCGGCGTTCATCCCGGCCGGCCACCGGGCCAACCTGCTCGCGGCCGAGCACATCGACGGCATCGCCGGCGGCACCTGGGGCGAGCTGTTCAACATCCCGCTGACCGCGCACTTCATCGGCGGCTGCGCCATCTCCAGCACCCCGGCCGAGGGCGTGATCGACCCGTACCACCGGGTCCACGGCTACCCCGGTCTGTCCGTTGTGGACGGTGCGGCGATCAGCGCCAACCTCGGCGTGAACCCGTCGCTCACCATCACCGCGCAGGCGGAGCGGGCGTTCTCGCTCTGGCCGAACAAGGGCGAGCGGGACCAGCGGCCGGCGCAGGGCGAGCCGTACCGGCGGATCAACCCGGCGAAGCCGCGCACCCCTGCGGTTCCCGAGCAGGCCCCGGCCGCGCTGCGGTTGCCGATCGTGGAGGTGTCCTGACCTCGATCACTTTGGCTACCGTGGAGGCATGGCCAAGAAGCCGTTCGCTTCCAGCGCGGACCTCGCCGACAAGGACGAGGTCTTCGTCGAGCTCGCCGAGGGCGTCTACACCCTGACCGCCGAAGGCGACCCCAACGTCGGTGCGATCGAGGCCGACGACTTCCTGATCTGCTTCGAGGCGCGCGCCACCCCCGCGGCCGCGCGCCGCTGGCTCGCGACCCTGCGCGAGCACACGAGGAAGCCGGTCCGCTACCTCGTGCTGAGCCACTACCACGCCGTCCGCACGCTGGGCGCCAGCGCGTTCGACGCGCAGGAGGTCGTGGCGCACGAGATGACGCGGGTCCTGATCGCCGAACGCGGCCGGCAGGACTGGGAGAGCGAGTACGGCCGCATGCCGCGGCTGTTCGAGCAGCCGGCCGAGATCCCCGGCCTGACCTGGCCGACGCTCACGTTCTCCGACCGCATGACCATCCCGCTCGGCGGCGAACGCGGCGACCTCGTGCTGCAGCACCTGGGCCGCGGCCACACTGCGGGCGACGTCGTGGCGTGGCTGCCGCAGCAGCGCATCCTCTTCGCGGGCGACCTGGTCGAGTCGCAGGCCGCGCTCTACACCGGTGACGCGTTCCACGACGAGTGGGCGACGTCCACTTTGGACAACGTGGAGGACCTCGGCGCCGAGGTCCTGGTGGGTGGCCGCGGCAAGGTGGCCCGCGACCGGATCGAGGTCGAGGCCGCGATCGCGCAGAGCCGGCACTTCCTGGACGAGCTGCGCCGCACGGTCGGCGGGGTGCACGCCGAGGGCGGCACGCTCAAGCAGGCCTTCGAGCTGGCCCGCGAGACCCTGGCGCCCCGGTACGGCCGCTGGCCGATCTTCGAGCACTGCCTGCCGTTCGACGTGCAGCGCTACTGGGACGAGTGCGACGGCAAGGACTGGCCGGAGATCTGGACCGCGCGCCGCGACCGCGCCGTCTGGGACGCCCTGCAATGACCGTGCTGGTCGTCGGTGCGGGCCCGGTCGGGCTCACGGCGGCGCTGCTGCTGGCCCGCGCCGGCGTGCCCAGCGTGGTGCTGGAGAAGGCCACCGAGCGGTCCCGCGTGGGCAGCCGGTCGATCTGCGTGCAGCGCGACGTGCTGGAGGTCCTCGAACGGGTCGGCGCCGGGCAGGCCGTGGCCGACGCCGGCGTCACCTGGTACACCGGCCGGACCTACCACCGCGACCGCGAGGTGGCGACCCTGACCTTCCCGGCGGCAGCGGGCTTCCCGCCGTTCGTGAACACCCCGCAGACCGTCGTGGAGCGCATCCTGGAGGAGCGGGTCCGCGCCGAGCCGTTGGTCGAGCTGCGCTACGGCCACGAGGTCACCGGCCTGGTCCAGGACGCCGACGGTGTGTCCACATCGGACGGAATCGCCGGCACCCACTGCATCGCCGCGGACGGCGCGCACTCGACCGTGCGGCGGCTGCTCGGCGTGCCGTTCGAGGGTTTCTCGTTCGACGACCGGTTCATCATCGCCGACGTGCGCGTCGACCTGGACTTCCCGGCACCGGAACGCCGCTTCTACTTCGACCCGCCGTGGAACCCAGGCCGCCAGGTGTTGCTGCACCCGCAACCGGACGGCGTGTGGCGGATCGACTGGCAGGTCGCCGAGTACGTCGAGCTCACCGACGACCACCTCCGCGCGATCGTCGGCGACAAGCCGTACGAGGTCGTCTGGCAGTCCACGTACCGCTTCCACCAGCGGCGAGCGGCGACGTTCCGCGTCGGCCGGATCCTGCTCGCGGGCGACGCGGCGCACGTCATGAGCCCGTTCGGCGCGCGCGGCCTGAACTCGGGGATCTGCGACGCGGACAACGCGGCGTGGAAGATCGCCGCTGACCGCAACGGCGAGGCCGGGCCGGGTCTCTTGCGGTCCTACGACGTCGAACGCGGTGCCGCCGCCGACGAGAACCTGCGCATCACCGGCGCCACCATGCGCTTCCTGGTGCCGGGCAACGACGACGAGCGCGCGCAACGACAACGTGCGCTGGAGTCCGGTGAGGGCATCGACTCGGGCAAGCTGTTCACCCCGTTCGCCTACACCGACTCCCCGCTGACCACGGATGGCGGCGAGCTGATCGCGGGATCTCGCGTGGCCGGGCCGGGGTTCCTGGTGCGGGACGGCCGCCTGATCAGGCCGGACGGTCACGTCGCCGGCACCGCGGCGAGCGATGAGGTGACGCGTCGCGCGCTGGGCTGGTGAACTGGACCACATGGGGATGAGCAGAAGGACTTTCTTACGGGGAACCGGATTAGCGGTCGCGGGCATGGGGATCGGTGGCACCGCCGCGGCGGACACGGACTGGGGGAGACTGCGGCGCAGGCTGGGCGACCGGCTCGTCCTGCCGCAGGACACCGGCTACGACGCGCTGCGGCTGCCGTTCAACACGGTCTACGCCCACCGCAGGCCGGCCGCGATCGCCCGGTGCGTGCGGACCGAGGACGTGCAGGCGTGCCTGGACTTCGCCTCGCACCAGAGCATCCCGGTCGCCGCCCGCAGCGGCAGGCACAGCTACGCGGGCTACTCGGTGCCGGAGAACGGCCTCGTCGTCGACGTGAGCGCGTTGAACGACGTGCGCTTCCGCGGCACCGACGTGCGGGTCGGCAGCGGCATCCGGCTCGGCGACCTCTACGAGACCATCGGCGCACGCGGCCGCGCGGTGCCGGGTGGCACCTGCAAGTCCGTCGGCATCAGCGGTCTCACGCTCGGCGGCGGCATCGGCGTGATCGGCCGCAAGTACGGTCTGACCTGCGACAACCTGCTCAGCGCGCGGATCGTCACGCCGGACGGCTGCGTGCGCACGGCGTCCGCGGACTCCGAGCCCGGCCTGTTCTGGGCGCTGCGCGGCGGTGGCGGCGGCAACTTCGGCATCGTCACGTCGTTCACCTTCCGCAGCGTGCCCGCGCCGGACATCACCCGCTTCCTGCTGCTGTACCCGGACGGCGCGACCGCCGACGTGGTCGACGCGTGGCAGGAGTGGTTCGCCGACGCCCCGGACGAGCTGTGGGCGATCTGCGAGACGCTCTCCGGCACGCCCACCAGCACCGCGGTCGGCGGCACCTACCTCGGTCCCGCGAAGGACCTGCACCCGTTGCTCGACCGGATGCCGAAGGGCACGCAGCGGGTCGTCGAGGAGCTGACCTACCTGGAGGCCATGCGGTTCTACGCGGGCGGCGACGAGACCGGTGCCGCGTTCGTGGCGTCGTCGCGGATGGCCTACGAGCACGTGCCCGGCTCCCGCGTCGACGAGCTGCTGCGGGGCGGCAGCCGGTACCGCATCCAGTTCGACTCGTTCGGCGGCGCGCTCGGCCGGGTCACACCGGACGCGACCGCGTTCCCGCACCGGCGGGCCAAGGCCAGTGCCCAGTGCTACGTCAACGTCGTGGACGGCCGCACCGAGGCGGAGGGCCGGCGGATCCTGGCGTCGTTGCGCGACGGGCTCGGCACCGGCACCACCGGGTACGTCAACTACGTGGACCCGGAGATGCCGGACTGGGCGAGGGCCTACTACGGCCGCAACCTCCCGCGGTTGCGGGAGGTGCGCCGCCGCTACGACCCCGACCGGGTGCTCGCGTTCGCCCAGGGGCTGTAGCGCGATCCCGTGCCTAGATCTGAACTCCGGTCAGGACGGTCACCCGTTCCTCGGTGAAGTCCTCCATCGCCGACCGGACGCCCTCGCGCCCGGTGCCCGAGCCCTTCACGCCGCCGTAGGGCATCTGGTCGGCGCGGTAGGACGGCACGTCACCGATGATCACGCCGCCGACCTCCAGCTCGGCCGCCGCCTCGAACGCGACCTGCACGTCACGGGTGAACACCCCGGCCTGCAGCCCGTACTTCGAGTCGTTGACCTGCGCGAACGCCTCCTCGACGCCGTCGACCACGGACACCACCAGCACCGGCCCGAAGACCTCCTCGCGCCACACCTTCGCGTCCAGAGGCACGTCGGTCAGCACGGTCGGCTCGACCGTCGCGCCGGTGCGCTTGCCGCCGGTGAGCACCTTGGCGCCCGCGTCGGCGGCCATCAGCACCCACTCCTCGACGCGGCGCGCGTTGTCCTCGTCGATCAGCGGCCCGACCTCGACCTCGGGATCGTGCGGGTCGCCGGTCCGCAGCGCGGCGACCTTCTCGACGAGCTTCGGCACGAACTCCCCGGCCACCGACCGGTCCACGACCACCCGCTGCACCGCGATGCACGACTGCCCGGCCTGGTAGTTGCCGAACGTCGCGATCCGCTGCGCCGCGAAGTCCAGGTCCGTCCAATCAGGACAGACGACGGCGGCGGCGTTGCTGCCCAGCTCCATCACGACGTGCTTGCGCGGCGCGGAGTCCATCAGCGACCAGCCGACCTTCGTCGACCCGGTGAAGGAGATGACGGGCAGCCGTTCGTCGGTGACGAGCTTCTCCATGTCCTTGCCCCGCACCGGGAGCACGGAGAACGCGCCCTCCGGCAGGTCGGTCTGGGCGAGGACCTCGCCCAGCAGCAACGCGCTCAGCGGCGTGGCCGAGGCGGGTTTCACAACCACCGGCGCACCCACCGCGAGCGCCGGCGCGACCTTGTGCGCCACCAGGTTGAGCGGGAAGTTGAACGGTGCCACCGCCAGCACGGGACCGCGCGGCACGTGGCGCACGATCGCCATCCGGCCCTCGCCGCCCGCGTCGGTGTCCAGCCGCTGCACCTCGCCGCTGAACCGGCGGGCCTCCTCGGCGGCGAACCGGAACGTGTTCACCGCGCGCTGGACCTCGACCTCGGCCCACTTGAGCGGTTTGCCGTTCTCGGCGGTGATCGTCTCGGCGATCTCCTCCGCGCGGTCGGTCAGGGCCTGCGCGACCTGCTGCAACGCGGTCGCGCGCACGTGCGCCGGTGTTCTGCGGAACTCGCGGGCCACGGCGTGGGCAGCGGCGACGGCACGTTCCACCTGGTCAGGGCTCGGTACGGCGACCGAGGCCACCTCGGTGCCGTCGAACGGGTGGAACACACCCAGCGCCTGCTCGCCCTGTTCGGGACGGCCGGCGATCCAGCACGGCCTCGGTTGTGGCGTGAACGCGTCCATGGGCTCACGGTAGGCCCTGACCGCCGGTTGGCACCCGCTGAGCGCGCGACTGCCTTCGGGGTCCGCCCGCGTGGCCAACCTCACCGGGGACCGCAACCCGTTCCCACGTCTGGTGGTCCGGTCTCGAACACCTGGTCAACCCGGCCACCGGTAGGCGCCCGACCTGCGGCGCATGACATCCTTAGGCCGTGTCCGACACCAGCAACCGCCCTGTTCTCGTCGTCGACTTCGGCGCCCAGTACGCGCAGCTGATCGCCCGCCGCGTCCGCGAGGCCCAGGTCTACTCCGAGGTGGTCCCGCACACCGCGACGGTGAGCGAGATCCTCGACAAGAACCCGTTGGCCATCGTGCTGTCCGGTGGCCCGTCGAGCGTCTACGAAGAGGGCGCGCCGCAGGTCGACGCCAAGCTGTTCGAGACCGGTGTCCCGGTCTTCGGCATCTGCTACGGCTTCCAGGCGATGGCCCGCGCCCTCGGCGGCGAGGTCGCGCACACCGGCACCCGCGAGTACGGCCGCACCGACCTCGGCATCACCGCGGAGGCGGGCGCGCTGCACACGGAGCTGCCCGCGAGCCACCCGGTGTGGATGAGCCACGGCGACGCCGTCACCAAGGCCCCCGAGGGCTTCACGGTCACCGCGACCAGCGAGGGCGCCCCGGTCGCCGCGTTCGAGGACACCGAACGCCGGTTCGCCGGTGTGCAGTACCACCCGGAGGTGCACCACTCACCGCACGGCCAGGAGGTGCTGCGCCGGTTCCTGCACGACATCGCCGGCCTGCGCCCGCAGTGGACCACCTCGTCCATCGTGGACGAGCAGGTCGCCCGCATCCGCGAGCAGATCGGTGACGGCAAGGCCATCTGCGGCCTGTCCGGCGGCGTCGACTCCGCCGTGGCCGCCGCCCTGGTCCAGCGCGCCATCGGCGACCGCCTCACCTGCGTCTTCGTCGACCACGGCCTGCTGCGCTCCGGCGAGCGCGCCCAGGTCGAGCGCGACTACGTGGCCGCGACGGGCATCAACCTGGTGACCGTGGACGCCCGCGAGCGGTTCCTGACCGCCCTGGCCGGCGTCACGGACCCGGAGGAGAAGCGCAAGATCATCGGCCGCGAGTTCATCCGCGTGTTCGAACAGGCCGAGCGCGACCTCAAGGCCGAGGGCGACTACCGCTTCCTCGTCCAGGGCACCCTCTACCCCGACGTCGTCGAGTCCGGCGGCGGCGCGGGCACCGCGAACATCAAGTCGCACCACAACGTCGGCGGCCTGCCGGACGACCTGCAGTTCGAGCTGGTCGAACCGCTGCGCGCGCTGTTCAAGGACGAGGTCCGCCGCGTCGGCACCGAGCTCGGCCTGCCCGAGACCATCGTGCAGCGCCAGCCGTTCCCCGGCCCCGGCCTCGGCATCCGCATCATCGGCGAGGTCACCCAGGACCGCCTCGACACCCTGCGCCAGGCCGACGCCATCGCCCGCGAGGAACTCACCGCGGCAGGCCTCGACCGGCAGATCTGGCAGTGCCCGGTCGTGCTGCTCGCGGACGTCCGCAGCGTCGGCGTCCAGGGCGACGGCCGCACCTACGGCCACCCGGTCGTGCTGCGCCCGGTGTCGTCCGAGGACGCCATGACCGCCGACTGGACCCGCCTGCCCTACGAGGTGCTGGAGCGGATCTCGACCCGGATCACCAACGAGGTGGCGGAGGTCAACCGCGTGGTGCTCGACGTGACGTCGAAGCCGCCGGGCACCATCGAGTGGGAGTGACCACGTGACGAGGCCCCCGGCAGGACGCCGGGGGCCTCTCGCGTTCGGTCAGCGCTGCCGTCGGCGCAGTGAGTTGGTCAGCAGGACCACACCCACCAGGATCGCCGTCCCTCCCAGCGCCCACCGGAAGTCGAACCAGAACCGCCCGTCGCTCAGCACGTAGGCCGCTGTCAGCAGCCCGCCGATGCCGAACACCAGGCCCACCACGTCGATCCGGCGGCGCACGGCCTGTCCGGAAGTCTGCTCAGCCACGGAGCACCCTCACCTCTCCGACGCTCGTGCGAACGTCCAGGTCGATCTTCAAGCCGCCTTCGCCGTCGTCGCCGAGGTCCTTGCCCTCGACCTGCACGGCGCCGCCCTCCGCCTTGCGGTCGAGGCAGTCGAGCTCGCCGATGGACGTGGCGTCGCAGGTGAACGTGACGTCGGCGGTCTTCGGCACGTGCACGACGACCTCGCCCAGGTCGGCGTTCACGGCGGTCTGCACCGAACCGGAGTCCGGCAGTTCGCGCAGGTCCAAGAGCACGCTGCCGACGCCGATCGAGTACTTCGCCTGCACCTCGTCGAGCGTCTTGGGCGTGGGGGAGATGCTGCTGACCGTGGTGGGGCCGTCGAAGTCGACGGCGGTCACGCCGAAGCCGACCACCGCCAGCGGGACCAGCAGCCACACCAGGCCGCGACCGCCGCCGGTGAAGGCACCGACCAGCAGACCCGCGGCCAGCACGGCGATCGCCAGGCCGATGACGTGCGGCGCGGTGAACCACGGCACGACCGGGGCCGCGATGGCGGAGCCGGCGACCACCAGCATCATCACGCCCAGGGTCGCCAGGCCGATCCGCGGCTTGCGCGGGCGCGGTGCGGGGGGCGGGGCCGGGGCGGGTGCCGGTTCGGGCAGGTCCCACGCGAACGGGGCGGCGCCCAGCGGGTCCCAGGCCGGTGCCCCCGGCACCGGTGGCACCGGCGGTGGTTCGGCCAGCGTCGTCGCCGGCTGCAGGTGTCCCCGGTTCTTCTGCAGCAGGTACACGCCACCGACCGCCGCCGCCAGCGTCACGACGACCTGGAAGCCGCCGCTGCCGAACGTGAAGGCGAGCGCCGGGAACATGAGGATGCCGAGGAACAGCGTCTTGGCCGGCGGCATCTCGCTCTGTCCCTTGTGGACCAGCGCCTCCAGCGGCGACACCGCGTCGCCCTCCTCCGGCAGCACCAGCCAGCCCGCGAGGTACAGCGGCAGGCCGACGCCGCCCGACAGCGCGAGCGCGACGAAGGCGATCCGCACGATCACCGGGTCGATCTGGTAGCGCAGGGCGATGCCGGTGGCGACGCCGCCGAGCTTCCGCCCTGCACGGGGCCGCACCGGCCGGTGGGCCCAGAACTCCCTGAGCGTGTCCGCCACGCCCTGCATTGCCTTCTCAGTCCCGCTCACGACGACAAGGTTGCGCTGCCGGAGCGCGAACCACATCAGGGAGCAGCCCTGATTCCGCGAACCGGGGTCATCCCTGATGAACAACCCGCCGGGACGTGTGACGATCAGGTGGTGAGTGCAGGGATCGAGCCGATGCGCCGCCGCCGCACCGGCCGGGTGATCGCGGGCGTCGCGAGCGGGCTGGCGAACCACCTGGGCGCACCCGTCTTCTGGGTGCGCCTGGTGTTCGCCGTCTTCGCCGCGTTCAGCGGTGTGGGGATCATCGCCTACGCGCTGCTGTGGATGTTCGTCCCGCAGTCGCCGGTGGCGGAGCCCGAGACCGAGCAGGACCGCAAGGAGTGGCAGCAGGCAGTGGGGCTCGCGGCCGTCGGCATCGGCGTCGCGGTCTTCACCGGCCTGATCAACGGCGGTGCGAGCGGCTGGAGCGGCTGGATCACCGGCCCGATCGCCGTGGCGCTCGTGGGGGCCGCCGTCGTGTGGCGGGAGGCCGACGAGGCCCAGCGGCGCCGGTGGCGTGACGGGGCGATGGCCCAGGGGAAGACGGGGATCGTGCGGACTCTGGCGGGTGGTGCCCTGGTCGTGGCGGGGGTCGCCGCGTTCCTGGTCGCCAACGACTCCCTCCAGAACCTTTCCACGGTCGTGCTCTCCGTGCTCGCGACCCTGATCGGCGTCGCCGTGCTCACCGTGCCGCTGTGGATGCGGCTGGTGCGCGACCTGGACTCCGAGCGCCGGGCCCGCATCCGCACCGAGGAACGCGCCGAGATCGCCGCCCACCTGCACGACTCCGTGCTGCAAACGCTTGCGCTCATCCAGAAGCAGGCCGAGTCGTCACGCGAGGTCAAGCGCCTGGCCCGCAGCCAGGAACGGGAGCTGCGCAGCTGGCTCTACGGCCGTGAGGTGGGCGAACAGCCGCAGACGGTCAGCGTGGCCATCGCCCAGGCCTGCGCCGAGGTGGAGGACGACTTCGCCATCGCCGTGCAGCAGGTCGTGGTCGGCGACTGCGAGCTGGAGGACGGGCTGATCCCGCTGGTGCAGGCGGCGCGGGAGGCGATCGTCAACGCGGCCAAGCACGCGGGCGTGGCCGAGGTCAGCGTGTACGCGGAGGTGGAACCCGAAAAGGTGACGGTGTTCGTGCGCGACCGGGGCAAGGGCTTCGACCCCGACACCGTGCCGGAGGACCGGCATGGCCTCGCCGGCAGCATCCGGGGGAGGATGAGCAGGCACGGTGGCGAGGCGCGGCTGCGGACCGCGCCCGGTGAGGGGACCGAGGTGCAGCTCGAGATGCCGAGGAAGACGGAGGCCAGGACATGAGCGTCAGGGTGTTCCTGGTGGACGACCACGCGTTGTTCCGCGCGGGGGTGCGTGCCGAGCTCGACACGATCACCGACGAGGTCGAGGTGGTCGGCGAGGCGGGCGGCGTCGGCGAAGCGGTCGCGGGCATCGCCCACCTCAAGCCGGACGTCGTGCTGCTCGACGTGCACATGCCCGACGGCGGCGGCGCCGAGGTGCTGCGGCAGATCCGGACCAAGATCCCCGAGGTCACGTTCCTCGCGCTGTCGGTCTCGGACGCCGCCGAGGACGTCATCAACGTCATCCGCGCCGGTGCGCGCGGGTACGTCACCAAGACGATCTCCAGCCAGGAGCTGGTCAAGGCGGTCGTGCGGGTCAGCGAGGGCGACGCGGTGTTCTCCCCGCGCCTCGCCGGGTTCGTCCTGGACGCGTTCGCCGACCGGCCGGGTGCCGCGCCGATCAGCGACCCCGAGCTCGACCTGCTGACCCCCAGGGAACGCGACGTCCTGCGGCTGCTGGCCCGTGGCTACGCTTACAAGGAAATCGCGTCCGAGCTGTTCATCAGCGTGAAGACGGTGGAGACGCACGTGTCGAGCGTCCTGCGGAAGACCCAGCTCTCCAACCGGTACGAGCTCTCCCGCTGGGCCACCGACCGCCGACTGGTCTGAAGGGTTCCCGGGGGCTTTGGTCACGAAGGTCGCCCGCGCTGCCACCGAGGTGCTGGCGCCGTGGGTCTGGATCGTCCTGCTGCCGTTCATCGTCGCCGCGGCCTCCGACGGGCTGTGGAAGACGGTGCTGTGGGGTCTCGTCGTCGCCGTGACGGCGTCCGTCATCCCCATGGCCGTCATCGTGCGCGGCGCGCGCAAGGGCAAGTGGGACGGCCACCACGTCACGAACCGCGAGGGCCGGCTGGTCCCGCTGCTCACGGCGGGTGCGTCGCTCGCGGCCGGCACCGTGGTCATGCTGCTGGGCGACGCCCCGGCCAGCATGCTCGCGCTGGCCGGGAGCATGTTCGCCTCGCTGCTCGTCAGCATGGCGATCACGTTCGGGCTGAAGTGGAAGATCTCGCTGCACGCCGGCGTGGCGTGGGCCGCCGTCGTGACGCTGGCGATCGTCTACGGCCCGTGGCCGCTGCTGATCGCACTGCCCGCCGCGCTGGTGTCGTGGTCGCGCGTCCAGCTCGGCGACCACACGCTCGGGCAGGTGCTCGGCGGCACGGCGATGGGCCTGGTCGTGGGCGGCGGCACGTTCTGGCTGCTGCTCACCTCGTTTGGATGATGCTGACGATCTTCATCTCGTTGTTGACCGCGGCGACCACGACCTCGTAGGTGCCAGCCTGCAGCTGGCCGCCGGTGGTCTGGAGGTTCAGGTCGACCGTGACCACCCAGTTCGGCCCGTCCGAGCGGATGGGCGTGCTGGAGGGGTTGCACTTGACCGACCGGTAGCCCGACCAGCGCGACAGGTACACGTCCACGGGCTCGCTGGCCTTGCCGTGCAGGTTGCGCCACGCCACCTCGGCCCTGGCCGGGAGCTCGGCGTAGTGGTTCTGCACGAAGGACTCCGCCTCCGCGGCGGAGAAGTAGCGGGCGCCGGTGTCCCTGGGGAAGCTGCTCTGGTTGACCGGGGTGTCGTTGCCCGTGCCGTTCCAGTAGGCGGCCGCCGCACCACCGCCGATCGCCAGCAGCCCGATGAGCGACAGCACGGTCAGGATCCGCCGGTTCGGCGGCTTGCGCCGGGGCAGCTCGGGCGGCAGCACCAGCGGCTGCGACGGCTGCGGTGAGGCGGCCAGCAGGTCGGCGGCCTCCTGCGCGGTCGGCCGGTCCTTCGGGTCGGCGGCGAGCAGCCGGTTCAGCAACGGCGTGAGCTCACCCGCGTTCTTGGCGTCCCGCAGCTGCCCGCTCGCGGCCCGGTAGATGAGGCCGAAGCTGTTGTCGCTGGGCCCGTAGACGGACTCGCCCTCGATCGCCGTGTAGATCGTGGCGCCGAGCGAGAACACGTCGGAGGCCTCGTCGGGGTGCTCACCGCGCGCCACCTCGGGTGCGAGGTAGGCGGGGGTGCCCGAGATCATGCCGGTGTCGGTCAGCGTGCCGTCACCGCTGGACTTGGAGATGCCGAAGTCGGTGATCTTGACCGTGCCGTCGTGGCCGATCAGGACGTTGCCCGGCTTGATGTCGCGGTGCACCAGCCCCGCGGTGTGCGCCGCGGACAGCGCCGAGGCGATGAACCCGCCGATCCGCGCGGCCTGGGCCGGCTTGAGGGGCCCCTTGTCGGCGAGCAACGCCGAGAGGCTCTGCGACGGCAGGTACTCCATGACGATCCACGGCTGCTCCTCGTCGTCCCCGACGACGTCGAACACCGCGATCGCGTGCGGGTGGTGCAGTCTCGCCGCGTTGCGCGCTTCCCGCATGGCGCGCTGGTGGTCGCCGGTGACGAGCTGCTTGACAGCGACCTCGCGCGCCAGAACCTGGTCCCGCGCCCGCCAGACCACCCCCATCGCTCCGCTGCCGACGCGCTCCAGCAGCGTGTAGCGGCCCCCGACGGTTGTCACACCGCCAGAGTAGTCAAGGTCGGGTCCGCGCTTTGCGGGGTTCCCGTCGAAGCCGTTCGTGTGGTGCCGCGGTGGGGACCGTGCCTGGTGCGTCGTCGCTGCCCACGACGTCGGGCACCATGCCGTCGGTGGTCTCGGGTGACGAGCTGGTTGGCCACCTCGTCCCGCGCCCCTGCCACCGTCCGACCGGCACGCGCAGGCGCACTAGTCGAGCGTCGAGACCAGCTTCTGCAGCTCCCGGTCGAAGTCGATCCACAGGTCCTCTTCGCCCGGCTGGACGACGTCGTAGGAGCTGTCGAGGAACGTCGCCACGTCTTCGGCGACGGCGCTCAGGATCGCGAACCCGGTCGGCGCGTTCAGCTCGACCAGCACCCGCTCCGGGTCGTCGGAGGCCGGGCGGACCAGGATGTCGCCCTCGCCGCACGGCGTCAGCAGGCCGTCGGCCAGCAGGTCGCGGGCGAACATCCACTCGACCCGGCCGGAGCCCGTGTGGAACACGATGGCGACGGCGTAGGGGTCTTCTGGGTCGTAGACCAGCTCCGCCTCCACCGGTGCGGGGGCCGCGCCGGGGGCGAGGAGGTGAAAAGTGGTGCGGGTGACGACCTTCAGGTTTTCGTTGTTCATGTCGATGTCCTTCTCAGGCGGTTGTCCATCTCCTTCAACAATGAGGAGACGGCTCAGCAGCTCGATAAGGACGCGATTCGTCTCGGAACCATCCTATTGGGGGAGACGCACGTCTCACACCTCAGCGTTTGACCAGGTCGTGCGTCTCGTTTGGTGAGACGCCCTGACCTGCCGAGACGGGCTTCCGGCGGGTCAGCGCGACGCCCATCAGGACCACCAGCATCCCGATCACGACCCTTGCGTTCAGTTGCTCCCCGAGGAAGACCGCTCCGAGGAGCACCGACACGACCGGGAGCAGGTAACCGACCGTAGTCGCCGTGGTGGCGCCCTCGTCGGCGATGACGCGGTAGTTGAGGATGAACGCGACACCGGTGCCGGCGACGCCGAGGACGATGACGGCGACCACGCCGATCCAGTGCAGGTGCAGCGGCTGCAGGCCGCCGAACGGCAGCGCCAGCAGCAGCATGCCCATCGCGGTGGTCAGCTGCATCGCCGCCAGCTGCGTCGAGGTGGCGCCCGTGTTGACCAGGTAGCGGCCCGCGTACGAGTAACCGATGGCGTAGCTCGCGGCGCCGGCCAGGCACAGAACCGCGCCCCAGCTCGCGATGCTGTTGGCCTGCTGCCACGGCGCGAAGATCAGCAGGACGCCCGCGAAGCCCAGCCCCAGCCCGAGCATGCGAACCAGGTCGCTGATCTTCTCCGTGCCCAGCACGAGCCCGATGGCCAGCGCGAACAGCGGCGTCGTGGAGTTGAGCACCCCGGACACGCCGGAGTCGACGGTCTGGCCGCCGATGGCGAAGAGCGTGAACGGGACCGCGCTGCCGAAGAACGCGACGAACGTCATGTGCGCCCAGATCCGCCGGTTCCGCGGCAGGGTCATCCGCGCGGTGGCGAGCACCACGAACAGCACGAGCGCCCCGAAGAACGTCCGCACGATCGAGATCTGCAGGGGCGACAGGCTCCCCAGCGCGAGCTTCATCCACAGGAAGCTGGATCCCCACAGCAGGGCGAGCACGCCCATCCTGATCAACGTTCCGCGTTGGTTCACGCGGACAACGATGCGCCGCACAACCCGTAAAGACAATTTAATTGTTGTGCATAACCTTTAAGCACCGCTGTATGGTCGGGGCATGCTCGACGTGCGCCGCATGCAGGTCCTCAGGGCCGTCGTGACCACGGGTTCCATCACCGCGGCCGCCACGAACCTCGGCTACACCCCGTCCGCGATCTCCCAGCAGGTGGCGGGCCTGGAGAAGCAGGCGGGCCTCCCGCTGCTGGAACGCGTGGGCCGCGGCGTCCGCCCCACCGCCGCCGGCCGCCTGCTCACCGAGCACGCAGCCCGCCTCACCGAACAGCTGGCCGAGGCCGAGAGCGCCCTCACCGCGTTGCGCAACGGCTGCGCGGGCACCCTGCGCGTCCGCTACTTCGCCACCGCCGGCGCCGCCCTCGTGCCACCCGCCGTGGCCCAGTTCCGCGCCGAACGCTCCGGTGTCGAGCTCGACCTGAAGCTCACCGAGCCGGCCGACCCCTTCGAGGAGCTCGCCGCCGGCCGCGCGGACGTCGCCATCACGGTCATGGAACCCGACGAGCCCGCCCCTGCCGGCATGGTCGCCCGCCACCTGCTCACCGACCCGTTCTACGCCGTCCTGCCCCGCGGCCACGCCCTGGCCCGCAAACGCGTCCTGGACCTCGGCGAGCTGGCCGACGAGTCGTGGATCTACGCCGACTGCGGCGCCTCCGGACCGTGCAAGGACCTCGTGCCGAACGCGTGCGCGGGCGCTGGCTTCGCGCCGCAGGTCGTGGTGGAGAGCGACGACTACGCGACCGCGCAGGGCTTCGTGGCGGCCGGGCTCGGCGTCACGATCATCCCGCGGCTCGGGCTGGGCTACGCGCATCCGGGCGTGGTGCTGCGCAAGGTGCGCAACCCCGAACCGGTGCGGCACATCCACGTCGTCTACCGCGAGGAGGCCGCGTGGAACCCCGCGGTGCTCGCGCTGGCCGAGGCGCTGGAGAAAGCCGCGCGGGCCTCCTGACTACGCCCCGCCGAACGGCTTGTCGTAGCTCAGCAAGAAGTTGCTGTTGCGCCACCACAGCGAGATCTGCCGCTGCATGGTCGCCTTCGTGCCGTCCTTCTTCGTGACCTCGACGTCCACGACGTAGTAGAACTCCTGCCGCTGGTCGGCGTTCACCAGCTTGGCCTGCTTGTAGGGCGACCAGAAGGTCTTGAAGCCGGCCATGCCACCGGGGTAGTTGGCCTGGAAGTCGGCGTTGCCCATCTTCCACGCCTCTTCCGGTGAACTGGTGGCCAGCTGCAGGTAGGCCTCCAGCAGCGCCTGCCGCTCTTCCACCGAAGGGCTGGCGCTCCACGCGCCTGCCTTTTCGAGGATCTTCGGCTTCTCCGTGTTCGTCGGGTCCGCGTTGTTGCCCGTCGTCTGCTGCGTGGAGGTGTTGCCGCCGGCGTTGTTGTTGCCGTTGCCGTTGTTCCCGCCGCCACCGTTCGAGATCATGCTCGCGAACATGATGCCGACGACCGCGGCCGCCACGATCGCGATCGCGGTGTAGACGGTCGACTTCTTGCTCTTCGACGACGACGACGGCGCCGGGCGGGAGGGCTTGGGGCGCTGCGAGTACTGCGGTGCGGCGGCCGGGCGGTGGTGCTGCTGCTGTGACTGGTGCTGCTGGGGCTGGTGCTGCTGCGCCGGCATCGCGCGGGGCGGCGTGTGCGGCGCGTGCGAGTGCATGTCGACCCGCGTCGCGTTGGGTGGCGGCGGGGGCGGGAGCGCGCGGGTCGCGGCCGACTGGGGCTGCTGGACCGGGGCACCGCGCCACGACGGCGGGTGCGTCGGGGCGACCACGGAGGGCGTGAAAGCGGGGGTGGCCTGGCCGTTGGCGACCGCGGCGAGCGCGTCGCGGGCCTCGACCATCGTCGGGCGCTCCTCCGGCTCCGAGCGGAGCAGGCGCATGAGCAGCGCGGTCAGCGGGCCGGCGTTGCGCGGCGGGTTGACCTTGCCGGAGGCGACCTTGTGCAGCAGGGCGATGGTGTTCTCGCTCAGGCCGAACGGCGGCTCGCCCTCGATCGCGGCGTACAGCGTGGAGCCGAGGGAGAACACGTCGGACGGGCTGCCGGGGTCGTAGCCCTTGGCGACCTCGGGGGCGAGGTAGGCGGGGGTACCGGCGAGCATGCCCGTGGCGGTGACGGTGACGTCGCCGGTCGCGCGGGAGATGCCGAAGTCGGTGATCTTCACGGTGCCGTCGTCGCCGAGCAGCACGTTGCCGGGCTTGATGTCGCGGTGCACGATGCCCGCGTTGTGCGCGGCGGCCAGCGCGGAGGCGACCTGCATGCCGATCGAGGCCACGTCGCGCGGCGGGAGCGTGCCGCGTTCGGACAGGACGCCGGACAGGCTCTTCGACGGCAGGTACTCCATCACGAGCCACGGCTGGCCGTCGTCCTCGGCCACGTCGTACACGGCGACGGCGTGCGGGTGCTGCAGGCGCGCGGCGATGCGGCCCTCGCGCATGGCACGTCTCTTCGCCTCGTCCACGTCGCCGTCGGCGAGCCCTGGCTGCAGGAGCAGCTGTTTGACCGCGACGGTCCGGTGCAGGCGCTCGTCGTGTGCTGTCCAGACGACGCCCATGGCACCGCTACCGATGCGCTGGCTCAATCGGTAGCGACCAGCGACCAATCGGCCATCGTCGGTCACAGTTGCTCCCCGCTGTGCGGTCACTTGCTCTCTGTTCAACGGCTCATCACACGTCTGAGTTCACATCACCCATCGGTGCGGTTACCCACCTTACGAGATAACTACGGCCGAACCGTGCCTAACCCTGTTGGGCGTTCGTCGTGGTCGTCGTGACAGGCGGCACCGTCGTGGTGGTCTGCACGACCGAAGAAGGCTTCGACGGCGGAGGCGGCGTCGTGGTCGTAGTCGTCGTCGTGGTGGTCGTAGTTGTGGTCGTCGTAGTGCTGGGCGCTGTTTCGCGCGTCGTCGTTGCCTCGGGCGTGGTGGTCGTCACCTCGGGCACCGTCGTGGTCGTCGGCACCACGGAGGACGAGCTCGCCGGCGGCGCGGACGGCGTCTGCTGCTCCTTGGTGAACACGCCCAGCGCGACCAGGAGACCACCGATGACCAGCAACAACGCCAGCACGACCGCCGCGATCACCAGCGGGCGGTTGTCCTGCGGCCTGGCCGCGGGCGCCATCGGTGGCGCGGTCCGCGGCGGCGACGTGCGCGGAGCCGCCCGGACGATGCGCGTCCGCTCGGGTTCCACGATCGCCGTGGGGTCGGGTCCGGCCACCGCGGCGAGGCCCGTGAACGACGGCGCACGGCCGTTCGCGACCGCCGCCAGCAGCTCCCGCGCCTGCGACATCGTCGGCCGGTCGTCGGCCTCGAAGTTCAGCAGGTACAGCAGCGTGTCGGCGAGCGGGTGGTCGACCGTCGGCGGGTTGATCCGGCCGGCCGCGACGGCGTGCAGAACACCGAGCGTGTTCTCGCTCACCCCGTAGGGCGGTTCGCCCTCCATCGCGGCGAACAGCGTCGAGCCGAGCGAGTAGACGTCGGAGGCCGGCGTCGGGTCCTGGCCCCGCGCGATCTCCGGTGCCAGGTAGGCGGGCGTGCCGGCGATCAGGCCGGTCTTGGTGACCGTGATGTCGTCGCTGGCCCGCGAGATGCCGAAGTCGGTGATTTTGACGATGCCGTTCTCGGCGATCAGCACGTTGCCGGGCTTCACGTCCCGGTGCACGATGCCGGCCGCGTGCGCCGCCGCCAGAGCCGCCGCGCACTGGGCGCCGATGCTGGCGACCTCGACCGGGTCCATCGGCCCGCCCTCGGCCAGCGCGTCGGCGAGGCTGTAGGACGGCAGGTACTCCATGACCAGGCACGGGACACCGTCCTCCTCGACCACGTCGTACACCGCGATGGCGTTCGGGTGGTGGAGCTTGGCGGCGATGCGGCCCTCGCGCATGGCGCGCTGGATCGCCTCGTCCTGCTCGGCCTCGTCCAGGCCGGGTGCGAGGAGCAGCTGCTTGATCGCGACCTCGCGGCCGAGGCGTTCGTCGTGGGCGCGCCAGACGATGCCCATCGCGCCGGAGCCGATCCGGTCGAGGAAGCGGTAGCGGTCGGCGACCAGCCGCCCGTCAGTGGCGTCGGACGTCGTCACGTGACCACCCCGGCGCGCAGCGAAGGGGAGACCGCGGTGGCAGCAGGTCCCACGCTCGTGCTCCTCGTGCGGTAGTCAGCGGTCGTCCGGAGTGCCCGCACAGGGTACCCCTGTCGTGTACGACCGGTGTGCTACCGGGTTGATGCGTTACTCAGCCGGTGCGAAGAAGTCGAAGACGCCGACGGTCTGCTCGGCCGTGCCGCCGACGGTGTTGAGCACCGGGTCGAGCACGCCGAGGTCGACGCTCACGTCCACCGGGTTCGACGGCGTGGGCAGCGGGGTCTGCGACGAGCTGGGCGGCGGCGGGGGCGTGGTGCTGCTGCTCGGCGGGGTCGTGCTGGACGAGCTCGGCGGCGGAGGAGGCGTCTCGCTCGACGGCGGCGTGCTCGGCGTGGTGGGGGTGGTCTGCGTCTCCGACGACGGGGTGCTCGCGGTCGGGGGCTGCGCGGGCTGCTGCTGCGTCGGCTGCTGGACCTGCGGCTGCTGCGCCGGGCGCTGCTGGGTCGGCTGCTGCGTGTACGGCGCGACCCGCACCTGCTCGGTGGTCGGGTCGGCGGCGGCCGTCTCGGTCTGGTCGGCCTGCTGCGTCTTGTTCGACGGCAGCTTCACGACGCCCTCGGTGCCAGCGCTCGCGCCACGGGCCTGGGCCCGCTCGTCGAACCGCACCTGGGCGAGCGGGCGCTCGTCGGGGGAGGACAGCCAGGAGGAGGCGGCGAACGCGACGGTGCCGCACAGCACGACGCCACCACTGGCGGCCGCGGCCAGCTTGCCGACGGTGAAGCCGCTGCTCTGCGCGTCGTCACCGCGGCCTTCGCGGCGCAGCAGCTCGGTGATGTGCAGCTCCTTGGCCGGCTGCTTGCGCGGCTTGCTGCCGGGGTGCTTGGCGTCCGGGGTCCGCACCGACCTGAACTTGATCGTCGGCTCGAACGCCTCGGGGGTGATGTCGTCGGTGATCACCGGGATCGGCATGGTCTCCGCCTCGCGGCGGGCGATCAGCTCGGCAACCGACAGCTGTCCGGTCGACTCGGTAGAGCCGGTCAACCGCCGACGATGGTCCTCAATCGACACCGCTCGTTCACCCTTCCAGGCTTGCTTTGCGCACTGGCGGAAACATGGATACCGAATCGTGACCCGAGATGTAACCCCTTTGGGGGAATTTTCACGATCGAACCTCATCTTCGCGACGAGCGGTCACCGTTCGACTGCGAACGGCGAACGGGGTTGAGCGCGGCACAACTCGGCGGGCTAGCTCCGTTGCGCCGAAAGGACCTCGGTGCCGATGATCCGCGGCTGGGTCGTGTCGGTGAGCCAGAAGAGCTGCTCGATGCGCAGCCAGCTCCCGTTCCACTCCTGCATCGAGACGACGGCGAGCACGCTGCCGTTCGGGCGCAGCGAGGTCTGGTCGACGTTGACCGTGCGGATCGTGCCCCACGACTCGACGAACTCCCGCGGGTTCGTGCCCACCAGGTCGGGCGAGAGCAGCTTGGCCGCGGCACCCGGCTTGGTCGTGAGCAGCTCGTAGAACCGCTTCACCACGTCCACCTGCGGCTGCGGGCCGGTCGACACCAGCGGCGTGGCGGGCTCTCCCGACGGCTCCGCCGACGGTCCGGCCGACGGGTCCGCCGACCGCGTGGGCGAGGTCAGCAGCAGCGCGGACGGTTGCGGCATGGGGACCTCGGGAGCGGTCCGCGGCGGTGTGTACTCGCTCGGCAGCTGGGCGGACAGCAGGTCAGGGCGCAGCGCCTGCGCACCGGACAGCGCGACGGGGCGCTCGGTGAACGGGACGCCGGAGTTCGGCGGGCGGCTGCCCGCGAGGATCGCCGCGCCCGCGATCGACGAGACGAGGACGATCGCGCCGGTGAGCACGCCCGCGACCTGGGCGGCGCGGCTGTCGCTCGCACGGCGCCGGCGGCCGGGTCCGGCCGGTGGCGCGGGCTCGGTGGGGCCGAGCAACGACGTGACGAGCGCGTCGGTCGCGGCTTCCTCGGCGGACGGGATGCGCATCGGGCCCGGCTGCTGCCTGATCAGCTCGGCCACGCTGATCGACCCGGCACGGGTGTGACGTCGTCCGGTCGTCGCGGGACGCTGCACTGTCCTGGTCCTCCGTACTGTCCGTGGTCACCTGAAGACGTACCGTGGCCTCACGCGGCAACGCCAGTTTCTCGACGGACTTCAGCCGTTTGTGGCGTCCAGCGGAGCCGTGGATTCGCTCGAAGGTGTTACCTACTACGGTCGGTAGCTCAGGGCCGGACCTTGAGTGCCGGTCACCCGCCGGCTTTCAACCGTTCACCGCTGATCAGCGGCAGCTCGCCGAGCGTGAAGCTGAGCTCGCGCTTCTCCTGGCTGACCGAGCCGTCCTTCTTGGTGAGCCGCAGCAGGCTCACGGTGAGGCCCTTGCCGGGGTCGACCACGATCTCCTCCACCTCGATCAGCGAGATGTCGGCGAGCCGGCCCTCCAGCAGCGAACCGGCGTTCGCGCGCACGGTGTCGGTGGTCAGGGCGAGCGCGGTGTCCGCGTTCGCCGTCATCTCCCGGTAGAAGTCCTCGGTCCGCTGGGCGATCTCGGTGCCGTCGACCGCCGGCGCCTGCGAGAGCGGCACGGTGGTGATGACGGGCGCTGCGGTGCCGGGCGGCTTGGTGCCGCTGCCGGTCGGGGCGCCCTGGCCGCTGCTGCGGGGCGCCGCGGAGCCGGGTGTGGCGCCGCCCGTGCCGGGGACGGGGTTGCCGCGGCCGGTGTTCGCAGGGGACGTCCGCGTGCCGGCGGTGGTCGCGGACGTCGGGCTGACCGCCGTCGGCAGGGCCGAGATCAGCGGCACGTCCGACGGGTAGCCGGGCAGGCCGATCCGCTCGACCTGGCCGCCGCCGCTGACCAGCTTGGCCGCGGCGACGCTCAGGCCGACCAGCACGAGCACCGAGGACACGACGGCGAACCACGCCGCCCGCTTCCAGGTGCGCGGGGGCGTGACCGACGCGGGGACCATGCCGATGTTGAACTTGCGCAGCCCGTCCGTGTCCGCGATCGGGTCGATCGGGCGGCTGCGGGGCAGTGGGATGCGGTCGCCCCCGACGACGGGTCGTTCGTGTGCGACCCAGTCGTCGAGACGATGTTTGCCCGGTTGTTCGTCCATCCCGACACCCCTCTGCGACGCAACCAGGGTAGGGCCGTTCGGACGTGCGGAAGCGACCTGAAGGGGTAATTCAGGACGAGTGACACCCGGAGGTGTGAACTTCTACCGCGGAGGCAGCTGAGCTTGGCCGCTCTTCAACTGCTTCTGCGTGCGCTGCACGCCGTTCAGGGCCGCGAGACCGCTGCCGCTGGCGATCAGCGCACCGATGACGTCGGCGCCCAGGGTGTCACCGCCGGTGATCAACAAGCCGATCACGGCACCCGCGGTGGTGATGATCGCCGCCTTCCAGCGGCTGCGGACGAACTGCGCGACAGGTGCTCCGGCCGCGCCCTTCTTGCCGGCGGCAGAGCCGAGCATGCCCAGGTATGCGTCGTGCGCCAAGGCGGCGAGCAGGCCGGCGATGGCGATCAGTGCGGCGATGAGGCCCATGCCTCCAGTGTGCCCCCGGATTTTTCCGGTGGACCATCCGTGATCGCCCTGATATCCGATTCGGGTGGACATGTTCTGGCACGACGACTGCCTTGAGCACGACGCCGGCGAAGGGCTGTGGGAGCTGCCGGGCTCCTGGCCGTGGCTGGACGTGCCGGAGCCGCACCCGGAGAACGCGGCGCGGCTGCGGACGTTCCGGCACGCGCTGAAGCACGGCCCGGTGGCGGGGCACCTCCGGTGGCACGAAGGGCGCCATGCATCCGTGGACGAGCTTCTGCGCGTGCACTCGGCTTCGTACCTGGACTCGTTGCGGGTGTCCGAGCGTGTGCCGCTGGAGGTGAACACGGTCGTCGGACCCGAGACGTGGAACGCGGTCCGTGCGGCGGCGGGCACCTCACTGGCCGCGCTGGAGTCCGGCGCACCGCTGGCCTACGCGCTCGTGCGACCGCCCGGCCACCACGCGCAGCCGGCGGTGGCGGACGGCTACTGCTTCGTGAACAACGCCGCGCTGGTGGCGGAGACCGCGCGGCGCCAGGGCCTGCGGGTCGCGGTGCTGGACTGGGACGTGCACCACGGCAACGGCACCCAGGAGGTGTTCTACGACCGGCCCGACGTGCTGACCGTCTCCGTGCACATGCGGCATGGGGCGTGGGGCGCGAACCACCCGCAGACGGGCGCCCCCTCGGAGGTGGGCGCGCAGGGGCGGAACGTGAACATCGAGCTGTCCCTGGGTGCGGGCGACACGGCGTACCTGCGCGCGTTGGACGAGATCGCGTTCCCGTTGCTGCGGTCGTTCGAACCGGACCTGCTGGTGTGCGCGTCGGGGTTCGACGGGTCGGCGTTCGACCCGAACGGCCGGCACAACCTGACCGCCGCCGGGTACCGCGAGATTGGGCGGCGGGTGGCGGCGTTCGGCACGCGCGTCGTGCTCACGCAGGAGGGCGGCTACCTGCGCGGGTACGGCGCGTTGTGCCTGCACGCGCTGGTGGAGGGCCTGCTGCGGCTGCCGGAGCCGTTGCTGGAGGACCCGCTGGCCTACGTGCCGGACGACGACCAGCTCGTGGACGCGGACTTCGAGCGGGTGCTCGCGGCGCTGCGGCCTTTTTGGCCCGGCGTCCTGTGACGCCGGGCCGGTGGGCGACTACCTGCCGAGCGGGCCGCGACCCATCTTGAGCAGGACCAGTGCGAGGTCCTTGCCCTCGGGGCCCAGCGGCTTGTAGCGGTTGAGCACGTCGATCTCGCGGTTGTGCACGATCTTCGTGCCGCCCGCCGCCATCCGCGCGGCGCCGATGATCTTGGAGATCTCGACCCTGCGCTGGACCAGCCGCAGTATCTCGGCGTCCAGGTGGTCGATCTCCTCGCGCAGCTCGGTGATGTCGGACGCGGCGGTGGTGGTGGATTCCATCGTGGTGACCTCTCGACTCTTCTTGAGTCCCGGCCCGGAAGCGACGAAGCCCCGGGGTCCGAGGACTCCGGGGCTTCGTGGTGGCTTCGTCAGCGCTGGACGACCACGGGAGCCGGAGTCCGGGTCCCGTAGAAAAACTCGAAGAACGTCGCGCGCATGGACGTAGTGTGCCACATGTCGCGCCGTTCACGCTTCGGCGTCTCACACAGTGACCTGGGGGTCTTCATGAAGTACGTGCTCGGGGTGGCTGCTGCCCTCGTGCTGTCCGCCTTCACCGTTCCCGCCGCTCAGGCGGAGACCGGCTTCGCGTCGGTCGCGCTCACGCCCACCTCCGGCTGGCTGGTCGGGCCGGACGGCACCTGGAAGATCAGGGGCGGGTACGCGGGCGGCTTCGCGATCGACATCACGAACCGGTCGGCGGTCGACGTCGACGACCTGTACGTCCGCGTCTCGTTCCCGACCGACGAGCTGGAGGTCACCGGCTACGAGGGTGACCACTGGACGTGCTGGGACGTCGCGGGTGGTCCCGGCGTCGAGGGCGTCCACTGCCAGGCCGACTTCCTCGCGGTGCCGGACGAGGCGTTCCCGACGCTGACGCTGGGCACCAAGGGGCTCCAGCACCACACGGACAGCATCGACGTCTACGCCGAGAGCGCGGGCCACGACGACGTCCATGCCGGGGTCGCCTACGAGGTCGACACGAGCACCTGATCGAACCTGCTCGTCGAACACATGGTCGGGCGGTACCGGATTTGTCGGTGCCGCCCGGTACCGTGGATGGACGATGAGCGCCTTGTTCGACTTGCCCTCAAGTCCCCCCGTTTCCCGCGCGGGCCACCTGCTCGACGACCTGAACCCCGCGCAGCGCCGTGCCGTGGAGCACGCCGGCACGCCCCTGCTCGTGGTGGCGGGCGCCGGCTCCGGCAAGACGCGCGTCCTCACCCGGCGGATCGCGTACCTGCTGGCGGAGCGCGACGTGCACCCCGGCGAGATCATGGCCATCACGTTCACGAACAAGGCCGCTGCGGAGATGAAGGAGCGCGTCGCCGACATGGTGGGCGCGCGCGCCCGTTCGATGTGGGTGTCGACGTTCCACTCGATGTGCGTGCGGGTCATGCGCCGCGAGGCGAAGACGCTGGGCATGTCGTCGAACTTCTCGATCTACGACAGCGACGACACGCGCCGGCTCATCACGCTCGTCGCCCGCGACCTGGACCTCGACCCGAAGAAGTACGCGGCGCGCACGCTGGCCGTGCACGTCTCGAACCTCAAGAACGAGCTGGTCGACCCGGAGACGGCGACCGCGCAGGCGACGAACGACCTGGAGCGCCGCGTCGCCGAGGTCTACACCATCTACCAGCGGCGGCTGACCGAGTCGAACTCGCTCGACTTCGACGACCTGATCATGAAGACGGTCGAGCTGCTGCAGACGTTCCCGGACGTGGCCGAGCACTACCGCCGCCGCTTCCGGCACGTGCTGGTCGACGAGTACCAGGACACGAACCACGCGCAGTACACGCTGGTGCGCGAGCTCGTCGGCAAGGCGGGCGGCGAGCTCCCGCCGGCCGAGCTGTGCGTGGTGGGCGACGCCGACCAGTCGATCTACGCGTTCCGCGGCGCGACGATCCGCAACATCGTGGAGTTCGAGCGGGACTACCCGGACGCCACGACGATCCTGCTCGAGCAGAACTACCGCTCCACGCAGAACATCCTGACCGCGGCGAACGCGGTGATCTCGCGCAACGCGAACCGCCGCGACAAGACGCTGTGGAGCGACCTCGGCGAGGGCGAGAAGATCGTCGGCTACGTCGCGGACAACGAGCACGACGAGGCCGCGTTCGTGGCCAACGAGATCGACCGGCTGGTCGACGGCGGCGAGGTCAACAACTCCGAGATCGCCGTCTTCTACCGCACGAACAACCAGTCGCGCGTGTTCGAGGAGATCTTCATCCGCCTCGGCCTGCCGTACCGGGTCGTCGGCGGTGTCCGCTTCTACGAGCGGCGCGAGGTGCGCGACGCGCTGGCCTACCTGCGCACGCTGGCCAACCCCGAGGACACGGTGTCGTTGCGCCGCATCCTCAACGTGCCCAAGCGCGGCATCGGCGACCGGGCGGAGGCCTGCGTCTCCGCCTACGCCGAACGCGAGCGGATCAGCTTCGCCGCGGCCCTGCGCGAGGCCGTCCACGACCGCGTCCCGATGCTGAACCCGCGCTCCCGCAACGCGATCGCCGGTTTCGTCGAGATGATGGACGCGCTCGGTGAGATGGTCGCCCGCGAGGACGACGTGGCCGACATCCTCGAAGCGGTGCTGGAGCAGACCGGCTACCGCACCGAGCTGGAGGCCAGCGAGGACCCGCAGGACCACACCCGCGTGGAGAACCTGAACGAGCTCGTCACGGTGGCCCGCGAGTTCACCGAGCTGGAGCTCCCCGAGGGTGCGGAGCCGGTGCCGTCGCTGCCCGCGTTCCTGGAGCGCGTGTCGCTGGTCGCGGACGCCGACTCGATCCCCGACGCCGAGTCCGACGGCGTGGTCACCCTGATGACCATCCACACCGCCAAGGGCCTGGAGTACCCGGTCGTCTTCTCGACGGGCTGGGAGGACGGCGTCTTCCCGCACATGCGCGCCCTGGGCGACCCGGCCGAGCTGGCCGAGGAACGCCGCCTCGCCTACGTGGGCATCACCCGCGCCCAGCGCCGCCTGTACCTCTCCCGCGCACTGGTCCGCTCCGCCTGGGGCCAGCCCTCGGCGAACCCGGCCTCCCGCTTCCTCGGCGAGATCCCCCAGGACCTCATCGACTGGCGCCGCGTGGAACCCTCCCGCTCCGCCCCCGCCGCGGCCACGACCTGGGGCCGTTCGGCGGCCTCCAGCGGCGGCATCGCCTCCCGCGGCCTCACCCGCCCCGCCCCCGGCAAGGCGGGCTGGAAGGACGCCCCGGCGATGAAGCTGGAGGTGGGGGACCGCGTCACCCACGACAAGTACGGCCTGGGCCGTGTCGTGGCCGTCGACGGCGCGGGTCTGCGCGCCACCGCCACGATCGACTTCGGCGGTTCGGGCACGGTCCGCCTGATGCTCATCGGCAGCGTGCCGATGACGAAGCTCTGACCGCACGAGCCGGCACACCCGCGCCGCCAACGCCGTCGTTGGCGGCGCGTGCTGTTTCGGCGCCGTGCACCCGCGCGCTCGGCGGGGCGTTCCGCTGACTTCACCTGTCCGGGTGACAGCCGGGACACCGGTCGCACCCCGTCTGACCTGCGACTTGAGTTGCGCTTGACCAAATTCACAGCAATTCGGAAAACCTGCGCAACGACCCGCAACCCCGTGCGTCTATGTGGGTGTCGCAAGCAGCACGGCCATCGGAACGTTCGGGGCGGTCCGGGGCAAGCAGGAGCAGCTCGCGCACGAAGGGGAGCGAAGGGACGGCGGGGGCCCAACTTCGCGGCGAAGGTGCGGCCGGACCGAACGGGAGAGCGGTCCGGCCGCATCGTTTTCACAGGTGGGGCGCGGTGCGCCGAAATTGTCAGACCCCCTGAGCACAATCGACCGCATGAGGAACTCGACTCGGCGGGAGTGCTCGCGGTGGATCACGTACTTGCTCAGGTTCTGCGCGAACGTGTGTTCGGCGATCTCGCGCGGCTCGAAGCCGGCGCGAGTGGGAACCCAGAGCACGCGGTCATGCTCGTGGAGGCCTGGCGGGCGCTCCTGCACCTCCACGAGACGACGGAGAGCGGGGCCTGCCGGGGGTGCGGGCGGCGGTGGCGCAGGCGGATGTGCTCGGTCTGGCGGGTGGCGGTCGCTCACTTCGTCCGGCACGAGCGCGGCTGCAGTGGCGCTTGAGGCTCCTGAGGCCCCAGGGGCGCCTGGAGCGACCCGTACCACCACAGCACCTGGCTCAAACCCGGAAAGCCCCTCAGGAGGCCGCTGGGCCGTAGTTCACCGCCGGACGAACCTGCGGAACCGGTCAGACCGTGACGCCGCGCTGGTTCAGCCAGGTCAGCGGGTTGATCTTCTGACCGCCCGGCTCCCAGACCTCGAAGTGCAGGTGGGGCCCGGTGGAGAAGCCGCGGTTGCCCATGCGGGCGATCTGCTGGCCCGCCTTGACGCGCTGGCCCTCGCTCACGTTGTAGTCGTTCACGTGGCCGTAGACGGTGATGGTGCCGTCGGCGTGCTGCACGCGGACCCAGAGGCCGAAGCCGGAGGCGGGACCCGCCTCGATCACGACGCCGTCGGCGGCGGAGAGGATCGGGGTGCCGATCGGGCCGGCGATGTCGATGCCGAGGTGCATGGTGCCCCAGCGGCCGCCGTAGCCGGAGGTGAACTCACCGGCGGCGGGGCGGACGAACTTCGGGCGCTTCTTCTCGGCCTCAGCGGCTTCGCGCTGGACGGTGAGCTGCTGGCTGCGCAGGAGCTTCGCGGCTTCCGCGGAGCCTTCCGACGTCGTCTTGGAGACCGCGAGGATCTGCGGCGCGGAGGCGGTGTCACCGCCCATGCCGTCGAAGGTGGCGGCGCCGCCGGTGTGGTTGGCGAGCTGGACGTCCTTGCCCTCGTCCGCGGCTGCCTGGCCGATCTGGCCAGCGCCGGCTGCGGCGAAGGCGCCCACTGCGACGGCGGCGACGACGATGCGTCCGCGCAGCGCCGACGGCGGCGGGGGGAGCCGGTGCGAGCTGACGGTGCGCGTGGAAGCGCGGTCGACTGCCTCTTCAAGCGCAGTGCGTTCAAAGCCGCCGGGGGAGCGGTGGTGACTCAAAGCTTGCCCTTCCGCCTTCGGGGAGCCTGGTCGGGTGGACTGCCGGGCGGGGGATTCCCGGTGAGTCAGATTTCGGGGTTCTGACTCGGTGTCCTTCTGTGACCAGACCGTGACAACGGACCGGGGGACAGTAACGGCGGCGAGCGCCGGAGGGCAAACCCCAGTTCGTTATGTCGACCGAATGGGCGGCGACCAGCAAGTTTCAACTGTCAACTGTGACGGTCGGTCAGCCCGGGCGCGTGACACGCCTCCCCACCGGCGGCGATGGGGTGAGTTGACGAGTCATCCATACGGGTGATGGCGGTAACAACGACGTGAAGCGTTCTCGTGTCAACCGGGAGGGAAAGGTGACCTGAATCACGTATCTGGTGCTCTTCGACGAGCAACGACGGGTGCTCCAGTCGGGCGTTGCGCTGCGGGACGATGACCTGGTCCATCTCCGACCAGACCACGACGAACCGGGTGCGGCACGGCCGGCAGGGCTCGGCGAGCTCGGAGAGGAGCTCCGAACCGGGACGCAGCTGCCTGGTCAGCGGGGTCGGCATCAGATAGGCGGTGAGAGTGCCGTTGTGCGGAGTCCCCAAGGTCACGAGCGTGCGCACTCGTGAGTCGCCGTGCAGCCGTTGTACGTAATACCTGGCGATGAGACCGCCGAGTGAATGGCCGACGACGTGCACCTGGTCGGAACCGGTCTGCTCGCAGATCCGCTCGATCTGCTCCCCGAGCAGGGCGGCCGACCGCCGGACGTCGCCGGTCAGCGCGGTCAGCACGCTGTAGTTGACGGCGTGCACCACCCCGAAGCCCCGCCTCCGCAGCGCCCCCGACAGCACCGCGAAGGCGGAGCGGTTGTCCCCGATGCCGTGCACCAACACGATCGGGGTGCCCGCCGCGTCCATCGCCGAAACCACCAGCCCCCGCTGGCGGGGCGGCAGGCCGTCGGTGCGGTAGTGCCGGAAGTGGCCGTCCGGGCGCAGCTGCTCGGTGACGGCACCCCAGGGGTAGAGCACGGCGTGGGCGGTCAGCCAGACCGCCTCCATCGCCGCCCCGCGCACGCCGCCGGGCGTGGCCAGCGCACGCAGCGCGACCTTGGCTTCTTCGGTGATGTCGCGGGCCGTGTGCACACCTCGGCCGGCGCGATCGAGAACGGCGTCGGCGAGACGCCCCGTCCACGACCGGCCGTTGTCGCTCATGGGGGCGACGGTAAGTGATGATCTCACCGGAAAGGAGTACCCAGCGGCCCTTTTCCACAAGCGAACGCGTCCCGTCTCAACGGGCTTCGTTCACCTGCGTGAACAGGTGCGTCCGTTCGTCCGCCCACCTGGGGGACCACCGCCTTCCACCAGGGCGTCGGCGTGGCGGCGGGGTGTGGTCTTGCTAGGTTCGCCCGCGATGACTCGAACCGAGCTCGAGAACCAGACACCGGCGGTCACCCGGCTGCGCGTCGCGTGGGGCCTCGCCGCGGCAGGAGCCCTCCTCGCGACGATCGGGCCGTTGCTCGGCGTCGTGGACGGCAGTGCGCCGGCGTACACGTCGTGGCCGCTGCTGGCCGTGCTCGCGCTGCTGCCTCCCGCGCTCGCGGGGGCGTTGTGGCTGCGCGGCCGCCCGTTCGTCGCGGCCGCGGTGCTCGCGGCGGTCGGTGCGTTCGCGCCCGGACGGCTGCTCGGCGACCTGCAGATCATCGGTCACACGATGACGGTGAGCAGGCCTGAGCTGTTCCGGCCGTCGGGGCTCGTGGCGCCGCCGACCGGTGCCGGGCTCTGGGTCCTCGTCCTCGGTCACGCGCTGGTGCTCGCCGGCGGTCTGCTCGCGGCGGGCCGGCTCGGCGTGCCCGCCGACGAGGAGGAGGACGCGCCGCGCCAGCTCGCGGTCCTGCTGCCGGTCACCGCGCTCGCCGCGATCGCGCTGCTGGGCGAGCCGTTCAGCTCCTCCGACGTCTACCTGCTGCCGCGCAGCCCGTGGGACCTGCCGGTGCTCGGGCTGGTCGGCGGGCTGCTGCTGGCCGTGGCCGCACCGCTGGTCGCCGCGCTCACCGGCAGCTCGTCCGACCCGGACACGCGCCGCGGCGGCATGCTCGGCGTGGCGCTCGGCCTGGCCGCGGTGGCCGTGCCGTCGCTGGCCGCCGGCCTGCTCGCGGACGGCCTCGGCGTCACCTGGGGCCCGGTCGTGGCGGTGCTCGTCGCCGTCGTGCTGGTGCTCCTGTCGTTCCGCGGTGCGCGCGCGGACAGGAGTGAGAAGGACGGGGCGGCGGAGCAGGTCGCCCTACCCGCCCTGCACCGGCTGCACGCGGCCACGGGCGTGTTCGCCCTCCTGGCCGCCGTCGCCGCCGTCGTGGGCGCCCTCTCCCCGCTGATCGTGGTCGACGGCGAGGCACCGGTGGCCTACGCGGCCCGGCTGCTGTGGCCGACCGGCCTGGTGCTCGCGGTGCTGGGGCTGCTGATGTTCGTGCGCGCCGCCGCCGGCCGGGTCCGCCCGGCACTGGTCTTCACGGTCTACGCGACCCTGCTCGCGTCCGTGTTCTCCGTGCAGACGGTGAGCCTGGCCAGCCAGTCCGGCCTCGCCGAGCCGGCGCCGGGCTTCTGGCTCATGTCCGCGGTCTACCCGTTCGGGTTGATCGCGCTGGTGTGCGCGGCCGTCGCGGGCGGTGCCGAACGCGAGAGCGCCGAGCAGCGCAAGGCCGAGCAGGTGCCGGTCGCAGAGCTGGGTGCGGTGCTGTTGGCCGGGCTGTTCGCCGTGGGCGCGTTCGCGTTGCCGACGATGAAGGCCGCCGGCTACACCCCGCCGGACCTGCTCGGCAACTACGACCCGATCGTCTCCACGACGCTCGTCGCCGCGTTGCTGCTGGTCGTCACCGGCTTGGCCCTCGCGCTGCGATCCCGCCCGGAACGCGGTGCGGCGGTGCTGGCCGGTGCGGCCGTGCTCGTCGGCGTCCGCGCGCTGGAGCTGCCGCTGACCGGTGACCGGGTCGAGGGGATGACCGCGGCGCCGGGCACGTGGCTGGCGCTCGCGTCCGTGGTCGCGCTCCTGGTCGCGGCGGGCTCTATGGCGGCTCGCGCGAGCAGGTGAGAAGGCTCGCACCCGGCTTCCGCAGGGGCGCTGGGACGCACGTACGCATGCACGCGTGATCGACCTCACCGCCGTTGAGACCGACCTCACCGGGAGTGGCGTGCGAGCAGTAGGCGCAGGTCGATAGTGTCTGGGCCCAGCCGCGTCAAGTGGGTTCTGACGGCCCCTTGAGGACCACCCAGGCGCGGTGTTCCGACACCGACGTCGCAGGAGACCCGAGTGGACCTGTACGAGTACCAGGCGAAGGACCTCTTCGCCGCCCACGGCGTCCCGGTACTGCCGGGCGATGTGGCCACCAACCCCGCCGACGCCAAGGCCATCGCCGCGAAGTTCGGCCAGCCCGTCGTCGTCAAGGCCCAGGTCAAGACCGGTGGCCGCGGCAAGGCCGGCGGCGTGAAGCTGGCCAAGGACGCCGACGAGACCGAGGAGAAGGCGACCGCCATCCTCGGCCTCGACATCAAGGGGCACATCGTTCACCGCGTGCTGGTGACGCCCGCCTCCGACATCGCGGAGGAGTACTACTTCTCCTTCCTGCTCGACCGCGCCAACCGCACCTTCCTCGCCATGGCGAGCGTCGAGGGCGGCATGGACATCGAGGAGGTCGCGGCCACCAAGCCCGAGGCCCTCGCGAAGATCCACATCGACGCCATCCAGGGTGTCGACCAGGCCAAGGCGACCGAGATCGCCGACGCGGCGAACTTCCCGGCCGAGGTCAAGGACCAGGTCGTGGACGTCATCGTCAAGCTGTGGGAGACCTTCGTCGCGGAGGACGCCACGCTCGTCGAGGTCAACCCGCTGGTCCGCGACCCCGAGGGCAAGGTCATCGCCCTCGACGGCAAGGTCACGCTGGACGAGAACGCCGGCTTCCGCCACCCGGCCCACGCCGAGCTGGTCGACAAGCAGGCGGAGAACCCCCTCGAGGCCAAGGCCAAGGAGAAGGGGCTCAACTACGTCAAGCTCGACGGCGAGGTCGGCATCATCGGCAACGGTGCCGGTCTCGTGATGTCCACCCTGGACGTCGTCGCGTACGCCGGTGAGCAGTACGGCGTGAAGCCCGCGAACTTCCTCGACATCGGCGGCGGCGCGTCCGCCGAGGTCATGGCGAACGGCCTGGACGTCATCCTCGGCGACGAGGCCGTCCGCTCGGTCTTCGTGAACGTCTTCGGCGGCATCACCGCGTGCGACGCCGTGGCCAACGGCATCGTGAAGGCGCTGGAGATCCTCGGCGACTCGGCCACCAAGCCGCTCGTCGTCCGCCTGGACGGCAACAACGTGGAGGAGGGCCGCGCGATCCTCGCCGAGGCCAACCACCCGCTGGTGACCGTTGTCGACACGATGGACAACGCGGCCGCCAAGGCCGCCGAGCTCGCGGCTGCGGGGGTCTGAGTCAGATGGCTATCTTCCTCAACGAGAACAGCAAGGTCATCGTCCAGGGCATGACCGGTGCCGAGGGCACCAAGCACACCAAGCGCATGCTCGCGTCCGGCACGAACATCGTCGGTGGCGTGAACCCGCGCAAGGCGGGCGAGAAGGTCGACTTCGACGGCACCGTCCTCCCGGTCTTCGGCACCGTCAAGGAGGCCATGGAGGCCACCGGCGCGAACGTGACCGTGATCTTCGTCCCGCCGACCTTCTCGAAGGCCGCCGTGGTCGAGGCGATCGACGCCGAGATCGAGCTGGCCGTCGTCATCACCGAGGGCATCCCGGTGCACGACACCGCCTACTTCTGGGCGCACGCCGTCGCGACGGGCAACAAGACCCGCATCATCGGCCCGAACTGCCCCGGCATCATCAGCCCCGGCAAGTCGAACGCCGGCATCATCCCCGCGAACATCGCGGGCAGCGGCAAGATCGGCCTCGTGTCGAAGTCGGGCACGCTGACCTACCAGATGATGCACGAGCTGCGGGACTTCGGTTTCTCCACCGCGATCGGCATCGGTGGCGACCCGATCATCGGCACCACGCACATCGACGCCCTGGAGGCCTTCGAGGCCGACGAGGAGACCGTCGCGATCGTGATGATCGGTGAGATCGGTGGTGACGCCGAGGAGCGCGCCGCGGCGTACATCAAGGAGAACGTGACCAAGCCGGTCGTCGGCTACGTCGCGGGCTTCACCGCTCCGGAGGGCAAGACCATGGGCCACGCCGGCGCCATCGTCTCGGGCTCCGCGGGCACCGCGCAGGCGAAGAAGGAGGCCCTCGAGGCCGCCGGCGTCAAGGTCGGCAAGACGCCGTCCGAGACCGCCGCCCTCATGCGCGAGATCATGAACGCCCTCTGACCCGAGCCGGTCTGAGCTGAACCGCACGCGGGGACTTTTCGTACCGTCATTGAGTACGAAAGGTCCCCGCGTGCGTCTGCGGCAGGGGTAATTTCGGGTCGGACGGGTTCGTGTGGCGGAACCGGCGTGATCCGGTCATCGTCTGAGCACACGCATCGACTAGCGTTTGGGATTCACCCAGCTGGAGGAGGAGACCTCGACATGTCCGTGCCTTACGGCGCACCCCAACAGCAGCCGCCGGGTCCGGCACCGCAGCAGCCCAGCGCCGCTCCCGGCGCGAGCAACCTCAACCTGGGCATGATCCTCCCGATGGTGGGCGCCGGTCTCGGCCTGGTCGCCTACCTGCTCGCCTTCTCCGACAGCGTCGGCGGCGTGACGTGGATCCTGGCGGCCGCCGCGCTCGCCGCTCTCACGCTCCTGCCGAACGCCCCGAGGTTCCTGCCGGTCGCCGCCGCGCTCGCCGCGGTGCAGACGCTGGAACTGCTCCAGGGCATCATCAAGGCCTCGTCGGTCGACGGCCTCGCGATCGTGCTGCTGATCGTCTCGCTGCTGCAGACCGCCGCGCTCGTGCTGGCGTTGCTGCTCGGCGAGGGCATCGTGAAGTTCGACCCGAAGCCGGCGAACCCGTACGCGGGCCAGCCCGGTGGCTGGAACCCGCAGTCGGGCGCGTTCCCGCAGCAGGGCCACCAGCACCAGCAGCAGCACGCCGCTCCGCAGCAGCAGTTCGGCCAGCAGCCGCAGCAGCAGGCACCGCAGCAGCAACAGCAGTTCGGTCAGCAGCCGCAGCAGCCCCAGCAGCCGGGTCAGCCGCCGCAGCAGACGAGCTTCATGCCGCAGCCGGGCCAGTTCGGTTCGCCGGGCACGCCGCCCGGTGGCTTCGGCGGCCCGCAGCAGTAAGCAGTCGGGGCGTCTGCAAGTACCACCGACTTCGTGTTGGTAGTACTTGCAGACGCCGTGGGCAGGAGGGGCGGTACCGGACCACGGTGCCGCCCCTCCTGCGTGCGGCGAGCCTCATCCGGATGGACCAGCCGGCCTGACACAGTGGGGAAATGCCCGTGCTGCAACGCGACGTGACCCGCGAGGTGACGGCGGTGCGCCCGCCGGAGTTCTCGCGTGCCGAACGCATGCGCGTCCTCGCCGCGGCCGCCGTCGGTTCGGTGGTGGTCGGCTACGCCGCCGTCGCCGCCCTGCTCGCGCTGATCACGGCCACCGCCACGTACGCCGACTTCGACACCGCCGGCGTGCTCACGGGCGCCGCGCCCGCCTGGCTCGCCGCGCACCACGTGCCGCTGCGCTTCGAGGCGGGTCAACTCGGCGTGCTGCCGCTGCTGCCGACGGCGCTGCTGATGCTGCTGGTCGGCAGGACCGCCGCGGGCACCGCCGACCGGCTCGGCCTCTACGAACCGCTGCAGGCCCGTTCCGTGGTCCTGAGCATCTCCGGCGCCCACGCGGTGGTGGGCGGCATGATCGCGCTGCTGATGGGCGACGACGGGCTCGTGCGCGCGACGCCGGCCGTCGCGTTCTTCGGCTGCGCCGCGGTCTCCGGTGTCGCTGCCACGGTCGGAGTCGCCCGCCGCTGCGGCCTGGTGGAGCTGGTGTTCGACAAGCTCGACCCGGTGGCGTTCCAGGGGCTGCGGTCCGGCTTCATGGCGTTGTTCGCACTCTTCAGCGCCGGTGCGCTGGCGGTGGCGGCCGGGCTCGCGATCTCGTGGCCCAGGACCGCGGAGCTGTTCGCCGACGCGGGTCCGTCGGTCGGTGTCGGGCTCGGCGTGTGGCTGCTGTGCCTGGGCTACCTGCCGAACGCCGTCGTCGCCGGCCTGTCCTACGTCGCGGGCTCCGGTTTCTCGATGGGCCTGGTCGAGGTCACGCCGCTGACGTTCACCGGTGGTCAGGTGCCCGGTGTGCCGCTGCTCGCGGCGATGCCGGAGGGTGAGCACCTGCTCAGCCCGGCCGTGCTCGTCGTGCCCCCGCTGATCGGCGCGTTCGTCGGGTGGACCTGCCGCAAGGTGTCCGACCGGCCCACGTCGCGGCTGCGGGCGGTGCTGGTCGCCGCGATCACCGCGGCCGTCGGCAGCCTGGTGCTCGCCGCGACGGCGGGCGGGCGGCTCGCCGGTGGTGCGTTCGACCCGGTCACCATCCCCGCCGGCCTGCTCGGGCTGCTCGTGGCGCTGTGGGTGCTGGTGCCGGGAGCGCTCGTCGCGTGGCTCGCCGGGGCGCGGGTGAAGCCGGTCGTGGCCGCGGACGCCGAGTTCGTCGAGCCGGACTTCGTCGAGGACGCCGAGGCCGTGGACGAGGAGGTCGTCTTCGAGGACGACGAGCTCACCGACCAGCTCCAGGTCGTGGCGGCCGACGAGTTCGAGGTCGAGGAGGACCTCGACGACGACTACTACGACGACGAGGCCGAGTACGACGAAGCCGAGTACGACGACGCTGACGCCGAGTACGACGAGGACGACGAGGCCGTCGCCGACGAAGCTGTCGCCGACGAGGACGAGGACGAGTACGAGGACGACGTCGCCGAGGACGAGCCCGTCGACGAGGACAAGAGCTCCGAACCCGAAGTGGTGGAAGAGGAAGACTTCGACGCGGAGTTCGACGAGATGCTCGGCATGGGTCCGGAGGAGGACCTGGACGACAAGCCGCGGCGGTGACGACCTAAACTGCCCCTGAGCTGCTGCAACACCGCTGCAAGACCAGGAGTAGACGCTGAGCACCGAACTTCGGCTTCCCACACCGGCGCGCGTCGTCGTGCTCGTCTCCGGTTCCGGAACCCTCATGCAGGCGTTGCTGGACGCCACCGACCTCCCGATCGAGGTGGTCGCCGTCGGCGCGGACCGCGAGGACATCGAGGGCCTCAAGCGCGCCGAACGGGCGGGCGTCCCGCACTTCGCCGTCAAGCTGCGCGACCACGCCGACCGGGCCGCGTGGGACGTCGCGCTGACCGAGGCGGTCGCCGCGCACGAGCCAGACCTGGTCGTGTCCGCCGGCTTCATGAAGATCATCGGGCCGGAGTTCCTGGCCCGCTTCGGCGGCCGGATGATCAACACCCACCCCGCGCTGCTGCCGGCGTTCCCCGGCGCGCACGGCGTCCGCGACGCGCTGGACTACGGCGTGCGCGTGACCGGGTCGACCGTGCACCTCGTCGACGCGGGCGTGGACACCGGGCCGATCCTGGCGCAGGAGGCCGTTGTCGTCGAACCCGGCGACACCGAGGAGACCCTGCACGAACGCATCAAGGTCGTCGAACGCCGGCTGCTCGTCGAGACGGTCGGCAGGCTGGCCCGCGAGGGCTGCACCGTGAACGGACGAAAGGTGAGCATTCCGTGAGCACTCCCGCCGAGAGGCGACCGGTCCGTCGGGCACTGGTCGGTGTCTCCGACAAGGCCGGCCTGCTGGAACTGGCCACCGGCCTGCACGCGGCCGGAGTCGAGATCGTGTCGACCGGCGGCACCGCGAAGGTGCTGGCCGCCGCCGGTGTGCCGGTCACGCCGGTCGAGGAGGTCACCGGGTTCCCCGAGTGCCTCGACGGCCGCGTGAAGACGCTGCACCCGCGCGTGCACGCCGGTCTGCTCGCGGACCTGCGCAAGGAGACGCACGCGCAGCAGCTGCGCGACATGGACATCGCGCCGTTCGACCTGCTGGTCGTGAACCTGTACCCGTTCACCCAGACCGTGGCGTCCGGTGCTTCGCCGGACGAGTGCGTCGAGCAGATCGACATCGGCGGCCCGGCGATGGTGCGCGCGTCGGCGAAGAACCACGCGAACGTGGCCGTGGTCGTCGATCCCGCGCGCTACGACTGGGTGCTGGAGAACGTGCGCGAGGGCGGCTTCACCCTGGCCGACCGCCAGCGCCTGGCCGCGGACGCGTTCCGGCACACCGCGACCTACGACGTGGCCGTGGCGTCCTGGATGGGCAACGCCCTGGCGCCCGACGACGAGGGTTCGGGCTTCCCCGGCTGGGTCGGCGCGACCTGGAACCGCTCGAACGTGCTGCGCTACGGCGAGAACCCGCACCAGCACGCCGCGATCTACGCGCAGGGCGACGGCCGTGTGGGCCTCGCGTCGGCGAAGCAGTTGCACGGCAAGGAGATGTCGTACAACAACTACCTCGACGGCGATGCCGCGTGGCGCGCCGCGTGGGACCACGAGCGCCCCTGCGTCGCGATCATCAAGCACGCCAACCCGTGCGGCATCGCGGTGTCCGACGTGAGCATCGCGGACGCGCACCGCAAGGCGCACGAGTGCGACCCGGTCAGCGCGTTCGGCGGCATCATCGCGGCCAACCGCGAGGTCACCGTGGAGATGGCCGAGTTCGTCTCGGAGATCTTCACCGAGGTGGTCATCGCTCCGTCCTATGCGGACGGTGCGGTGGAGGTGTTGCAGCGCAAGAAGAACGTGCGCATCCTGGTCGCCGAGGCACCCGCCCGCGGTGGTGCGGAGATGCGCCCGGTGTCCGGCGGCCTGCTGCTGCAGCAGCGCGACGCGATCGACGCCGACGGCGACTCGCCCGCCAACTGGACGCTGGCGTGCGGCAAGCCCGCCGACGAGCAGACGCTGGCGGACCTGGAGTTCGCGTGGCGCGCGATCCGCGCGGTCAAGTCGAACGCGATCCTGCTGGCGGACAACGGTGCCACGGTCGGCGTCGGCATGGGCCAGGTCAACCGGGTCGACTCGTCGCACCTCGCGGTGAAGCGCGCGGGTGAGCGGGCCAAGGGCGCGGTGGCGGCCTCGGACGCGTTCTTCCCGTTCCCGGACGGCCTCGAGGTGCTGCTGAACGCGGGTGTGCGCGCGGTCGTGCAGCCCGGCGGTTCGGTCCGCGACCCCGAGGTGATCGCGAAGGCCGAGGCGGCGGGCGTGACGCTGTACCTGACCGGAACGCGCCACTTCGCGCACTGATCGGTGCTGTGAGGAGGGGCCGCTTCCCTTGGGGGAGCGGCCCCTTCGCGTCTCAGAGCTTGGCGAGCATCTCCTCGGCGATGCCCTTGGCCGCGGCCTCGAACTCGGCGGTGTCCCCGCGCTTCGGGCTGAACAGCCCGACGTCCCAGCCGGTGTGGTCGACCTCGACCACGTGGTCGCCCTTGCGCGCGATGATCGAGATGTCGGTGAACGCCGACATGCCGTCCATCAGCACGGCGGTGGCCTCGTCACCGAGACCGTCGATCGGCTTCTGCCGCGGTGTGCCCTGAGTGTTGGCCATGGCCATCTGCACGGCCTCCTGGTACGCCCTGTCCTCTTCCTTCGCGTCCTGCGTGACGTACACGTCGGTGTTGCGCAGGCCTTCGCCGTCGACACCCTCGGTCTGGTTCCAGGAGCAGATCGTGCGCTTGCCCCTGCCCAGGTCGGTCTCCGACGAGCCGAGCCCGTTCGGGTTGGTCGTGCGCGCCTTCTTCAACGCCGCCTCGGAGACGTTCGAACAAGCCGCGGGCAGTTGGTCGGCACGCTTGGGAGAGCCGCCGTCCTCGTGGGCGCCGAGGTACAGGACCGCGGCGGTGATGCCGCCGCCGAGGACCAGCAGCGCGACGATCGACAGGGCGATGATGACCGGCGCCTTGCTCTTACCGGGTGGTTGCGGCGGACTCCAGCCGGGCTGCTGCGGGTGACCCCGGTACTGCTGCTGCGGTGGTTGCCGGTGCCAGCCGTGCGGAGGTGGTTGGTTCACTGTTTCCCCAGATAGCGGTGCTGTTCGAGCCACCGTAGAGGACCGTCCGGACCCGTGTGCGCATGTCCACCGAAAGGGTGACACCCCAGCATTGACACGGGGGTGCTTGGACGCGCTACGATCATGACGTTCGTTCGAACAAGAGTTCGAATAAGCAAGTCGCCGAACTTCCCGCGGCGATCGTGCACAGGGGTGCGCACGATCAGGACGGGAGGTGGGTGGAGTGTCGAGGTCGGCAACGGCGTCGTTGGCCGCGCTCGGGGTGAACCCGGCCAGCGAGCTGACCCGCTCTTCCGCCGACCAGACCACGGGGCGGGTGCTGCCGGTTCGCGGGGAACTGGCGGACCTGCTGCCGTGGGGCGGCTTGCGGCGTGGCAGCACGGTGTCGGTGGGCGGGTCGACATCGTTGCTGCTCGCCCTGCTGGCGGGTGCGACCGCGGACGGCTGTTGGGCCGCCGTGGTCGGCCTGCCGCAGGTGGGGGTGCTGGCCGCGGCCGAGCTCGGGGTCTCGGTGCAGCGGCTGGCACTCGTCCCACACCCCGGCACCGATCCCGGCCCGGTGATCGCCGCCCTGCTGGACGGCCTCGACCTCGTCGCCGTCGGCTGCCCCCTGCCCCCTTCGCTGGCCCGCCGCCTCACTGCCCGCGCCCGGCAACGCCGCGCCGTGCTGATCGCGTTCGGCACCTGGCCCTCTCCCGACGTGGAGCTGACGGCGGAGTCCGTGCGCTGGAACCGGCTCGACGACGGCGCCGGCACCCTGCGCCGCCAGCAGATCGACGTCCGCACCGGCGGCCGCGGCTCCGCAGGCCGCCCGCGCACCGCGGTGCTGACGTTCGGCGAGGAAGAAATCGAGCTCCCGCTGGTGACCGGTGACCCGGTCCGGCCCGACGAGCCGGCTGATGCCGGTCCGGGCCGGTCTGACGAGCCGGTCACCAGGCGGGTGAACACGTTGGGGGACAAGCGCTCTGCCGCCGAACGCGCGGCCGCGGTCGTGGCCAGGTGGGCGGCAGCCGAGCGGGACGAGCTGGCTGCGCGGCGGGGGCGGCAGGGGGAGCGGGTGCGGCGGGCGGAAGGGACGCGGCAGGGGGAGCAGGAGCTGCGGGCCCAGCGGGCGCGGCAGGCGGAGGGGGCTGAGCGGGCGTGGGAGGCGGAGCAGGCGCAGCAGGCGGAGCGGGCCCAGCAGGCGCCGCGGGCTCAGCGGACCCAGAGGGCGGAGCGGGCCCAGCAGGCAGAGCGGACGCGCACGCTCGCGCAGGGGTCCCCTTCGGCCTGGGATCCCCCACATTCCATTCTCCCAGGCACCACCGACAGTTCCGGCGCAGCGGAGCCGCGGTGAAGGACACCCGGCTGCTCGTCGTCTGGTGCCCCGACTGGCCCGTGATCGCCGCCTGCGCCGCCACGGGCACCAGTCCGCACGTCCCGGTGGTCGTGGTCGACGGCAACGAGGTCGTGGCCACCTCGGCCGTGGCGCGGGCCGAGGGGATCCGCAAGGCCATGCGCCGGCGGATGGCCGAGGCGATGTGTCCCGAGCTCGTCACGTTCGAGCACGAGCCGCAGCGGGATGCGCGGTTCTTCGAGCCGGTCGCGGAGGCGGTCGAGGAGCTCGCTCCCGGTGTCGAGGTGGTGGAGCCGGGGGTGGTGGCGGTGCAGGCGCGGGGGCCGATCACGTACTTCGGCGGTGCCGAGCGGGCGGCTGAGCGGCTGGTCGACCACGTCGCGGCCAGGACCGGCACGGAGGCGCAGGTCGGGGTGGCCGACAGCCTGTTCGCCGCCACGAAGGCCGCGCACCGCAACGTGATCGTGCCGCCGCACCGGACCGCGGAGTTCCTCCGGCCGCTCGGTGTGCACGAGCTGGCGGAGCCGGGGCTCGTGGACCTGCTCAGGAGGCTCGGGTTGAAGACGCTCGGCGCGTTCGCGGACGTGCCGGAGAACGCGGTGGCGTCCCGGTTCGGCGGCTCGGCCACGAGGCAGCACCGGTTGGCGCGCGGGTTGTCGGAGCGGCCGCTCGACAAGCGCAGGCCGGCGCCGGAGCTGGCGGTCGCGGAGACGTTCGACGAACCGGTCGACCGGGTCGACTCGGCCGCGTTCGCCGCGCGGACGCTGGCGGCCAGGCTGCACGCCAACCTCGCTGACCGCGGGCTCGCGTGCACCCGGCTCGGCATCCACGCCCGCACCGAGCGCGACGAGGAGCTGCACCGGGTGTGGCGGGCCGCGGAACCGTTGACACCGCGGGGGATCGCGGACCGGGTGCGGTGGCAGCTGGACGGCTGGCTCACCCGCGAACGGCTCACGTCGGGCATCCGGACGCTCACCCTCGAACCCGCCGAGGTCGTCGACGGCACCGCGTTGCAGCTCGGGTTGTGGGGGCAGGACGACGAACGCGCGGTCAGGGCGTTGCTGCACGTGCAGGGGTTGCTGGGGCCGGACGCGGTGCTGGTGCCGGTGCTCGACGGCGGACGCGGGCCGCGGGAGCGGGTCAGGCTCGTGCCGTGGGGGGACGAGCGGACGCCGGCGCTCAACCCGGACCACCCGTGGCCCGGCCGCCTCACCCGCGCTCCCGCCACGCTCAGGGACGAACCCGCCGCGCTGAGGGACGCGAACGGCGGCGAGGTCGGTGTGACCGGACGGCTTGAGCTCACGGCACGGCCGCGGCAGGTCACCGCGAACGGCAGAACGCGGAACGTGGTCGCGTGGGCGGGCCCGTGGCCGGTGGACGAGCGGTGGTGGGCACCGGACGCGCACCGGGCGGCACGGGTGCAGGTGCAGACCGAGGACCAGGCGTTCCTGTTGATCCGCAGGGACCAGAGGTGGTTCCTGGAAGGGGTGTACGACTGATGTTCGACGACTACGACTACGAGGTCCCCGAGGGCCTGGAGCAGCTGATCCCGTCGCCGCGCAGGGCACCGGATGGGCTGGAATAACCCGCCGGTCCGCTGGAAGGACCTGGAACGCGCGCTCTCCGGCAAGCCGCACGAGCAGAGGCCCGACGGCGGTGACGGTCCCGCCTGGTCACGGCGGCGCGACCGGTACTCGGCGCCGCCGGGGTTCCAGCTGCGCGCCGACGAGCGGGTCACCCGCATGCGCGTGCCGTACGCGGAGCTGCACTGCCACTCGAACTTCAGCTGGCTCGACGGCGCGAGCCACCCGGAGGAGCTCGTCGAGGCCGCGCAGCGGCTGGAGCTCGACGCGCTCGCGCTGACCGACCACGACGGCATGTACGGAGTGGTGCGGTTCGCCGAGGCGGCGAAGGAACTGGGCGTGCACACGGTGTTCGGTGCGGAGCTGAGCGTCGGCCTGAGCAGGCCCGCCGGCGGCGAACCGGACCCCGAGGGCGACCACCTGCTGTTGCTGGCGTGCCGGCAGGAGGGCTACCACCGGCTGTGCCGCACGCTCACCACCGGCCACCTCCACGACGACGCGGAGAAGGGAAAACCCGTCTACGACCTCGATCAGCTGCTGGCCGACACCAGGGGCGAGGTCGTGGCGTTGACGGGCTGCCGCAAGGGAACCGTGCGCCGCGCGCTCACCAGGGAGGGTCCGGAGGCGGCGTTCCGCGAACTGGTCCGGCTCACCGACCTCTTCGGTGCGGAACGCGTCTACGTCGAGCTCACCGACCACGGCCTGCCGGAGGACAGCCGCCGCAACGACCTGCTGCACGCGATGGCCAAGCACCTCAAACTCCCGGTCGTGGCAACGAACGCCGTGCACTACGCGACACCGGACCGCGGCCGGCTGGCCGCCGCGATGGCCGCGGTCAGGGCGCGCAGCAGCCTCGACGAGATGGCCGGCTGGCTGCCGCCGTCACCCGCGGCGTTCCTGCGCAGCGGCGAGGAGATGATGCACCGGTTCCGCCGTTTCCCCGGCGCCGTGCACAACGCGGCGCTGCTCGGCATGCAGCTCGCGTTCGACCTGAGGCTGGTCGCGCCGCGGCTGCCGCCGTTCGACGTGCCTGCCGGTCACGACGAGATCAGCTGGCTGCGTCGGCTCACCCACGAGGGCGCGCACCGCCGGTACGCCGACTCCGAGCACCGGGAACGGGCGTTCGCGCAGATCGAGCACGAGCTGAAGGTCATCGAGCAGCTCGGCTTCCCCGGCTACTTCCTCGTCGTGCACGACATCGTGAGCTTCTGCAGGGAGAACGACATCCTCTGCCAGGGCCGGGGCAGCGCCGCGAACTCCGCGGTGTGCTTCGCGCTCGGCATCACCAACGTCGACGCGGTCCGCTTCGACCTGCTCTTCGAACGCTTCCTCGCCCCCGCCCGCGACGGCCCTCCCGACATCGACGTCGACATCGAGTCCGACCGCAGGGAAGAGGTCATCCAGCACGTCTACCGCAAGTACGGCCGCCGGCACGCCGCGCAGGTCGCCAACGTCATCACCTACCGGGCCCGTTCCGCCGTGCGCGACATGGCCCGCGCGCTCGGCCACTCACCCGGCCAGCAGGACGCGTGGAGCAAGCAGATAGAGCGCTGGGGCCCGCTGCGGACCACCACCGACGACTGCGACATCCCCGTCCCGGTGCTGGAGCTCTCCGCGCAGCTGGAGAACTTCCCGCGCCACCTGGGCATCCACTCCGGCGGCATGGTGATCTGCGACCGCGCGGTCAGCGAGGTGTGCCCGGTGGAGAAGGCGCGCATGGCCGGCCGCACGGTGCTGCAGTGGGACAAGGACGACTGCGCGTCCATCGGCCTGGTGAAGTTCGACCTGCTCGGCCTGGGCATGCTCTCCGCGCTGCACCACGCGATCGACCTCGTGCGCGACCACGAGGGCGTCGAGGTCGACATCGGCCACCTGGACCTGGATGACCAGCGCGTCTACGAAATGTTGCAGAAAGCCGACTCCGTGGGCGTCTTCCAGGTGGAGAGCCGTGCGCAGATGGCGACGCTGCCGCGCCTGAAACCGCGCGAGTTCTACGACCTGGTCGTCGAGGTGGCGCTGATCCGGCCGGGCCCGATCCAGGGCGGCTCGGTGCACCCGTACATCCGGCGCCGCAACGGGCAGGAGAAGTGGGACTTCGACCACCCGTTGCTGGAGAACGCACTCCGCAAGACCTACGGCGTGCCGTTGTTCCAGGAACAGCTCATGCAGATCGCCGTGGACGCCGCCGGTTTCACCGCCGCGGAGGCCGACGAGCTGCGCCGCGCGATGGGTGCCAAGCGCTCGACAGCGCGGATGGAACGCCTGCGCGACCGCTTCCACGAGGGCTGCGCGGCGAACGGCATCGGGGAGGAGTTGGCGGGCCGCATCTACGCGAAGCTGCTGGCGTTCGCCAACTTCGGCTTCCCCGAGTCGCACGCGCTGTCCTTCGCGCACCTGGTGTTCGTGAGCGCGTGGTTCAAGCTCTACTACCCGGCCGCCTTCTGCGCCGCACTGCTGCGCGCTCAGCCGATGGGCTTCTACTCACCGCAGTCGCTGGTGGTCGACGCCCGCAGGCACGGCGTGACCGTGCACGGCCCGTGCGTCAACGCCTCCCTGCCGCACGCGACGCTGGAACCCTTCGAGGGCGGCGTGAACGCCGTCCGCACCGGTCTGGCCTCGGTCCGCGGCGTCGGCCAGTCGGACGCCGAACGCATCGTCGCCGCACAACCGTTCCGCGACATGGAGGACTTCGGCTCCCGCGTGCAGCTCACCACCGCCCAGGTGGAGGCCCTCGCCACCGCGGGCGCGTTCGCGTGCTTCGGCCTGGAACGCCGCGAGGCCCTGTGGGCAGCCGGAGCGGTGGCCGCGATCCGCCCCGACCGCCTGCCGGGAACCACGACCGGTGTCGACGCACCCGCGTTGCCCGGCATGGACGAGGTGGAGCTGGCCGTGGCCGACGTCTGGGCCACCGGCCTGTCCCCGGACAGCTTCCCAACCCAGTTCGTCCGGTCCACCCTGGACGCGATGGGCGCCCTGCCCACCGCCGCGCTCGCCGGCGTCGAGTCCGGCACCCGCGTCCTGATCGGCGGCGCGGTCACCCACCGCCAACGCCCCGCGACCGCGGGCGGCGTCACGTTCCTCAACATCGAGGACGAGACCGGCATGGTGAACGTGGTGTGCTCGCCGGGCCTGTGGGCCCGCTACCGCCGGATCGCGCGCAGCAGCGGGGCGATGCTGGTGCGGGGGACCGTCGAGTCGGCGGAGGGGGTGGTCAGCCTGCTGGCCGACCGGCTCCAGCACCTCGACCTGCGCATCCCCTCGCGGTCGCGGGACTTCCGCTGATCAGGCCTGGCCGGCGCGCCGCTGTTCCCAGCGCTCGACGATCTGATCGGCGGTGGCCTTGTCGATGGGGTCCAGCCGCCCGTCCCGGCGTCCCCGGTCCAGCTCCTCGCGAACGCGGCTGCGCATCCAGCCGGACTCGGTGATGTACCGCTCCTCCAGGTCGTAACCCTGCGGGCTCGTCCAGGTCCGGATGACCGCGTCGGGCTCGGCGGACGAAGACCCCCAGTCCACCCAGGCGAGGTAGGAGTACTGCCCGTCCTCAGGTTCCATGTCGCACAGCTCGTTTCGTCAGAGGGAACGCGCCCCTCGCGGGTGCGAGGGGCGCGTCGTCATCACCTCAGCAGTTTGAAGTTCGGGATGATGAGCGCACTCGGTGGGATGTCGACCTCGTTGAAGATCGCATCGGACTTGACCTTCTCGGCTGCGGTGTCCGCCTCAAGCTCGTTGATCTTCAGCTTCTCCTTTTCCGTGAGGGGGCGCTTCTCCGCCGCCGCCCTGCCCTGGATCGCCGCGACCTGGGCGTCGTTGGTCCGGCGCTTCTCGTAGTGCGTGGTCTCGTCGCTCTTCGCCTTGAAGCTCTTGTCCGTGTGGAACTGGAGCTCGAACAGCTGACCGTCCGCCGACCTGAAGGTCGTGTTGATGCCGGGGTAGCCGTTCATCTTCGCCCAGAAGTTCTTGACCTCCACGAGGGTGTAGCCCTTGGCCTCGAACGCGACGAGGGCCTCGTAGAACTTGTTGGTGTACGTCGCGTCCGGGAACACGTAGGTGTACCGGACCGCGTCGTTCATCTTGTGCTGGATGTCCCGCGGATCGCGCTTGACACCACCGTCGTTCATCTCGTCGAAGAGCTTGCGGAGGTACGACTCCGGGCTCTTGAGCTCCGTCCGCTTCTTGCCGGGCTCCACGACCCGGTACTTGCGGTCGGCCCCGATCGCGTCCGCGATGCCGTCGACGTCCGGGGTGATGCGCTTCTCCGCGTCGGCGGCCTTCTTCAGCTGGGCGTCGGCCCACTGGTAGTCGGCCGCGCTGATCCGGACCCTGAGCGCGCCGATGTCGTGCCAGTAGTCGCCGTTCACGAACGTCGGGTCTTTGTACACCGGTGCGTCGGGATCGGGGGTGGGGCTCGTGCAGTCCGCGGCCGCGGCCATCAGGCCGTGCGCGCAGACCTTGGGCTGCTCCACCTTGAACTTCGCGTCGTCGAGCTTGGCCAGGCCGTTCTCGATCCGCAGCGTGCCGCCCTCGATGCGGATGTCCGCACCGTCCAGCTTGGACAGGTCGCCCTCCAGCCGGCTGGAGTACGACTCCAGGCGGTAGAGCCTGCCGTCGATCGCGACGACCGCGTTGTCGATCTTGCCGACGCCGTTCTCGATGTGGACCTTGGCGCTGAAGATCTCACCGAGCGAACCGGGGAGCCGGTGCGGCACGGTGTCGTCCAGCTTGACGATGACGCCGCGGAGCTCCGCGAGGTTGTCGAGGATCTTGGCGGTGCCCTTGCCGAGCACGTTCTTCATCACGCTGAGCGTCTTGGTCAACGCTCCGGCGCCGCCGCTCGCGACCGTGCTCACCGCACCGAACGACAGGTCCCACAGGGTCAGGCCGAGCGCCTTCGCCGGGTTGTCGTGCCACTCCTCCAGGTGGATGAGCGTGTACGGGTTTTGGACCGTGTAGACGAGCCCGTCCCAGATCTGCTTGCACGAGTGGAAGTCGCCGAAGACCGAGCCGCCGACGCAGTCGAGACCGGTGAGCAGGCCGTCCAGGGTGCCCTTGGCGCCCTCGACGATGCCCGAGCCGATCTGCTTGTAGAGCAGGGTCAGCTTGTCCTTGCCCTCGCGCAGCAGCTGGCAGGCCGCCTGGTCACCGGCGGCGCACCGGGCACCCGTCTGCAACGACTCGACCGCGGCCTCGCCGTAGGCCTTGAGGCCGCTCTTCGCGACCTCCTCGACCTTGTTCGCGGCGCGTTTGCAGTCCTCGAAGTAGAAGACCGGGTTGTCCAGGCACCGGTCGACGGTCAGGATGCCCTTGATGAGCTGCCCGTTGAGCTCGTCGGCCTTCTTCTGGGCCTCCTCCCGCGCGATCTGCTCGGCCATCTCGAGCCGCACGCGGTACTCGTGGACGTCGTCGATGTGGTCGACGACGGACTGGATGAACTCCTGCACCTTGTCGGCGCTGGCCCTGGCCATCGCGTAGATCTGCTCGGTCGCGGCTGCCGCGCGGTCAGCGCTCGCAGCCGATGCGCTCGCCGCCGCGGCGGCGTTGCCCGCGGCCACCGCGTCCTGCTGGGCGGTGTTCGACCAGCGACCCGCGGTGCCGGCGGCGCCGTGGGCCGCCTGGGCGTGCTGCACGGCCTGGTTGGCCGCGTCGTTCGCGACCTGGGCGTACTGCGCCGCCTGGTTCGCGGAGTCGGCGGCACGGGAGGCCGCCTCGTACGCGGGTTTCACGTCCGCGGTGGCGTCGTCGGCCGCCTTGGCCGCCCTGACCGCCGCCTGCGCGGCCTCGTCGGCCTTCTCCCTGGCCAGGCGGGACTGCTCCTCGCTGATGAGCAGGGCGTCGGAGAGGGTCTGCAACGCCCTGCGCGCGTCGGCGTTGAGCGCCGCGTACGGCTTGAGGATCAGCTCGGCCGCTCGTGCCGAGTCGACCACCAGCGCCGCGGACGCCGCCGCCGCCGAGGCCGCGCGGTCGGCGACCACGGACTGGAAGACGGCCTGGTTCGCCTCGCGGACCGCGGCCTCCGCCTCCTGCTGGGTCATCTCGGCGGACGCCTTGGCGCCCAGCGCCACGTTCACCGCTTCCAGCGTGATCCGGTGCGCCTCGTCGGCGGCCCGGCGTGCGGTCACGGCCTCCCTGGTCGCGTTGTTCGCCGCGGTGCGGGCGGCCTGCGCCGCTGCCGCAGCCTGCTGGGCCGATGCCCGTGCCGCCGCGGCCGACGACGCCGCTGCCGAGGCCCAGCCTGCCGTCTCGTTCGCGGCGCCGCGGGCCACGTCGACCTGGCCCCGGATCTCCCTGGTGACCTCCTCGACGTTCTCGCCGCGTTCCCTGGCGACCTGCTCGCGATCACGGAGCCGCAGCTCCATGTTCTCCAGGCTGATCAGGCGCGCGTTGTGCATGCGCCCGATGACGTCGACCTGGGTCTGGATCGAGCGGACCTTGTCCACCGCGGCGTCGTGCTCGCCGGCCAGGCGAGCGGCCTCGGCGTTCGCGGCGTAGGCCGCGTTCGCCGTGACGGCCGCGTTGCGTGCGGCGGCCTGCGCGTTGATGCGGTGGTTGCGGGCGTTCGTGGCGTGGCGCTGCGCGTCGGCGGCCTTCGCGCTCGCGATGTTCTTCTGCTGCTCCGCGCGGTTGCGCGCGGCGATCGCGATGTCCTGCTGCTTCTTCGCCGCCTCGGCGAGCTCGGCCGCCTTGGCCGCCTGCCGTTCCGCCTCCGCGCGGTACTTCGCCGCGTTGTTCGCGTGTTCCTGGGCGTTGCGGTCGGCGTCGAGCGCGCGGCTGTCGGCCAGCGTGGCGGTGGCCGCGTGCATCGACGTCTCGGCGGCCAGCGCCGCGGCGTCCACCGCGTTGCCGATGCCGATGGTGACCTTGGCCCAGTCCAAGCCGTCGGTCATGCCGCTGTCGACCAGGCGCTGCGCCGCGTTGCGCGCACGCGTGTTCGCCTCGACGGACGCCAGCGCGATGCGGTCGGCGGCCTCGGACTCGCGCGCCGCGTTGGCGCGTTCGGCGTCCAGCAGGTCGTTGCGGCCGAGCTGGCCGTGGGCACGGCCGGGCTTGTCGTCGCGGAAGATCCGGTCCGCCCTGTGAGCCGCTTCCACGGCCCGCTTCATGGCGTACGTGACGTCTTCCAGGTGCTTGACCGCGTCGATGTTGGCGCGCAGGATCTCGGCGCGCGCACTCGCCGCGGCTTCGGCGCGACGGGCGATCTGGTCGAGCTCGGTGATCGCCTTGTTGCGGTCCTCCAGGGCTTTCTGGATGACCGCGCGCATGTCGTGGTCGCGCTGGTTCGCCTCGTGGTAGTCGACGAGGTAGAACTGGCGGATCCGCGCGTAGTCGCCGCTGAGGAGCGCCGCCTCGCCCTCGATCTTCACCTGCGGGCCGCCCATGGCCACCATGTCGCGGACGCGGGCGATGATGCGGTCCTGCTCGGCCTTGTCGTCCTCGGCCTGCTGCTTGTCCCGCTTCAGCGCGATCTCGTAGCCATAGGCCACGAAGTCCCTGATGGCCTGGTCACCGGCCGTCAGCGCGGCCTGCGCCCCCGCGCGGACGTTCGGGCCACCGGTGGCTGCCCAGTTCTCGACCTTGCGGCGGTGTTCGGCCAGCTCGGCGCGCTTGCGCACGTCGGCACGGCCCTGCGCCTCCGCCTGACCGTGGTCGAGGAACCAGATCAGCCGCTCTTTGGTGCCGACCGCCAGCGCGGCCTTGGCCGCGTCGCGGACCTCGACGTCCTCCGCGTGCTCGGAGATGTCGGTGACGAGCATCTTGTAGAACTCGAACTCCTCGTCCACTTCCTGCGGAGGAGGGTCGTTCGCCGCTGCCTGCTGGAGCACCGGAACGGGTGTCGGCGCGGCGGCTGCCTGCACTGTCCCACCGAACAGGGTGAGGACCAGCGCCGCGGAAATGGGCACGACTGATCTGCGCCACACCGAGGTGGCGCCTGATGATCTTCTTTTCATGGTGTCAGCGATCCCCCAGATCGCGGTCGGCGGCGTCCTTCGCCGCCTTGCGTGCTTGTTCGGCGACGGCCTGCCAGTGGGCGGCGGAGTCGCGGGCCTTGCCGGCGGCTTCCTCCCACGTGATGCGGCCGCTGTTCGCCTGCGCCAGGATCGCGAGCCAGTCCTGCTCCGACTGGGCGCCACGGGCGTACTCGGCGACCTCGGCCCACATCGCCGCCTGCCTGTCCGCCTTGGCCTTCTCCGCCAGCCAGTCCACAGAGGACTCGCCTGCCTCGCGGTCGACCTGCTCCCAGAGCTGCTGGGCCTCCAGCCGGTGCTTGCGCGCCAGCTCCCCGCTGGCCTCCCGCTCGGCCGCCTCCGCCGCGAGCGCGGACGCGGTCAGCCGTGTGATCTGGTCGTGCCAGACCTGGTTCTGCTCGGTCGTGGTCCGCACGAACCGCTCGGTGTCGAGCTCGGCGCCGATCTTCCACTCGTAGGCGAAGAACAGGCCGATCGACCGGTCGTCACCACCGCTCAGCGCGCGTTGCGCCGCGGCCCGCACCTGGACGCCGGGGTCGGTGGCGGCGAGGTGGGCGACGTAGGCGCGGTCCTCTCCGGACAGCCGGGCCAGCCGTTCCTGGCGCTTGTTGTCGTGGACGCGGTCGAGCTCCACGGCCCGGTCGTATCCACTGTGGACGTACAGCTCCTGGGCGTTGAACGAGGAACCCAGCGCGCTCAGGGACGAGCCCTGCACCTCGCTGCCGGGGATGGCGGTCCGGTTGATCTCCCGGATGATGTCGGTGTTGAGTCTTTCTCGTTGCGTGGCACGGGTTTTCGCCTTGCCGTAACCGACGAGCACGAACTCGCGGATCTTCGCCTCGTCGTTGGAGGCCATGGCCACGTAGGCGGCGTCGCGCACCTCGGACTGCAGCGCGGCGTTGAACGACATCTGGAACACCGTCTCGCGCATGGACGCGGCCAGTGCGGTGGCGGTCGTGCTGATGGCCACCGATTCCGCGAACGCGGGAGTGGCGTGGACGGTTCCGACGGCGCCGGCCGCGAGTGCGGCGGCGAGAAACGCAGGCATGAGCGCATGACGCCCCATGTGTTCCCCCCAGAACTTCACGTGGTGGGCTGATCGCCCTAAAAGTTCCTAGCACTTCGAGTGCCCGCGGGGACACCGATAGTGAAGTGACCCAGCTCACACCGCATTGCGGACAAGGCGGGCGCCGTGCGAAGTTCCCCACGGCATCCGACGACTGGGGAGTCGAGCGGCCGGGCCTGGGGGGTTCACGCCGCGCTTGGAGCAGATGCCGTTACGACGAATCTTGGGGGATTCACCTTGTCCAGACGCAGTCTGGGTGACCGTGGCCTGCGCGCAGTCGCCGCGCTCACGGTCTCCATCACGCTGGCCGGCGGCCTGTTCGCCACTCCGGCACTCGCCGCACCGCCGGGGGTCGACCCCTCGGCACCGGCCGACGTGTCGACGGTCAGCTTCTCCGCCGCCCTGGTGTCGGACTTCGACCAGAAACTGGCCGCTGCCAGCACGATCAGCGCGTCGGTGACGTCCAGGGAAGCCCGGATGGCCGACCTGAACTTCGTCATCTGGATCTACAACAACGCTCCGCGCGACAGCGCCGTCAAGCGCGAGGCGTTGAAGGCGCTCACGAACGAGACCGACGAGAACGCCTGCTACGACTTCATCGTCACCGGCATCCACCTCGCCTTCCGCGAGGACGTGCGGGCCATCCCGATCATGGACGAGCGGCACCGGCAGCGGCTCAAGGCCACCGACCTCATCGGCTGGATGAACGTCGACCGGTACTACCTCGACTCGAACCTGAGCGAGTTCGTCACCAAGCTGTTCATCAACACCAACGGCACCGAGAACCCCGAGATCAAGGCGCAGGCCTCGGCCGTGCTGACCAACACCTCGACCGACGAGCAGCGCCAGAAGTTCGTCACCGAGGGCATCTTCACCGCCTACAACCTCGACGTGCAGCGCCGCCGCGAGGCGGCCGAGCGCGAGCGGACCGCGATCGAGGAGCGGGACGCGATGCTCAAGGCGCGCGGTGACGCGTGGCGCGTCGCGGCCCAGGCGGAGCTGACCACCTCGCTCAAGGTCATGACCGACAGCGAGTTCACCTGGGAGGTCTACCGGGCTCCGCTGGCGCGCAAGTTCGTGAAGGCCGCCGCCCAGGGCGCGCTGGACACCCACGACGCGGCGCAGATCAAGGCCTTCATCTTCACCGGCATCCACACGGCGCACCAGAGAGACGTCGCCGAGGAGGACGCGGCCCGCGCCGTGGAGACCGAGAAGCAGATCAAGGAGATCCTCGACCGCGCCAAGCGCGACGGGTACCTGCCGAACGTGGTCGCGGCCGCCACCGCCGCACTCGCCGGCGATCTCAAGGCGCGCAACGAGTTCATCAACCTCGGCCGGTACGAGGCCGCCAAGCGCGACCAGATCAAGCCCGCCCACGAGCTGGTGGTCGAGCTGCAGGGCCAGGCCTCCGGGCGGTGCGCCCAGATCGCCGGCGTCGACGCGCAGGCCATCGAACAGGGCCAGTACAACGAGCTGTGGGACTGCATCCGCCCCGCCCCCAAGCAGGTCTGGGCGCTGAAGCAGGTCGCCACCAACGAGTACCTGCTCATGAACGGCAACTCGCGCCAGTGCATGGACGGCCACAGCGACCTGCTGCGCCAGTACCCGTGCGACGCGAACAACGGCTACCACCGCTGGAGCTTCCTGGAGAACGCCGACGGCACGTACCAGATCAAGAACGTCGGCACCGGCAAGTTCGTGACGGTCAGGGACGGCCAGACGCCGAACGCCAGCCCGGTCACCACCTACGTCGGCACCAACGACGGCCACCAGCGCTGGCGCCTGCTGAACCTGGTGCACCGCTCGGACGTCGCCACGATCGCCGTCGGCCGCTACCAGCTCAAGGGCGTCCAGTCCGGCCGCTGCCTGCAGACCGCCGGTCTGTGGGACACGCCGAACCAGGGTGCGCTCGCGAACCTCGCCGGCCAGGAGCTGTGGGACTGCGTCGGCGGCGGCAAGATGGCGTGGGACCTCGTGGACCTGGGCGGCAAGCGGTACGCGCTCAAGAACGTGATGTCCGGCAAGTGCCTCGACGTCAAGAACGGCGTGCAGCTCAACGGCTCGCAGCTCATCCAGTACGACTGCCACTACGGCGACACGGAGCAGTTCGCGTTCTCCAGCCAGCCCGACGGCAGCTACGTGCTGGAGAGCGTCCTGGCCGGCAAGGCCGCCGACGCGATCGGCAACGCCGTGCAGAACGGTGCCGCGGTCGGCATCTGGGACGTCAACGGTCTGACGAACCAGCGGTGGACGCTCCACGCCACCGCCTGATCCCGGTGTGAGGACGAAGGGCTCCTCCCGCTGCGCAGCGGGAGGAGCCCTTCGCCGTACCCGCGCGGTCGGCGGGATCAAGAACTGCGTTCGTAGGTCATGAAGGAGACCCCGCTTTCGAACAGCCGCGCGTCGGTGCGCGTGAACTTCGTGATGTCGGCCTTCCCGTCGAACAGCGGGATGCCGCGGCCGAACACGACCGGGTGAATCTTGAGCAGCAGCACGTCGATCTCCGGCAGCAGGGTCGCGGCCAGCTTGCCGCCGCCGCACAGCCAGATATCCTGGCCGTCCTCTTCCTTGAGCGCGCGCACCCGGCCGACGACGTCCTCGCGGATCACCTCGACGTCGGGCGGCGTGCCGGTGATCTGGGTCGAGACCACGAACTGGCGCAGGTGCGCGTACGGCGACGCGAGCCCGCCCGGCACCTGGTAGGTGCTGCGGCCCATCAGGACCGTGTCGAAGTGCTTGTTCGGCGCGTCCAGCAGCCCCAGCGCCTCGCGGAACTGCGTGGGCAGCGTGTCCGGGTACTCGGCGTTGATGCCCTCCATGTGGTCGCCTTCGAAGACGAACCCGTCGTAGGTCCCGTCCTCGGCCGCGATGAAACCGTCGAGCGTGGTGGCGACGTAGTACACGAGCTTTCGCATCCCCAGAACCTCCTGTAGCTCCAACCACGACAACCGTAGTACTATGTGTGTAGTGGTTGCAAGGAGGAAATCGTGGTGAGGAACGAAGCGAGGCGAACGGCGCTGCTCGACGCGGCGGTCGACGTCCTGGCCGAAGAGGGCGCGCGCGGGCTGACCTACCGGGCGATCGACGCCAAGGCGGAGGTGCCGGCGGGCACGGCGTCCAACTACTTCGCGAGCCGCGAAGACCTGATGTCCGAGGTGATGACCCGCGTGTTCGGGCGGCTGCAACCGTCGGACTCCTCGGTCGCGGAGTCGCTCGCACTGCCGCGCGACCGGGCGCTGACCGTGAAGTTCATGCACGACATCATCAAGCGGGCGGACGCCGACAAGGCCTGCTGGCTCGCGATGATGGAGCTGCGGCTGGAGTCGACGCGGCGCCCGGACCTGCGCACCGCGATCACGAAGACGGTCGCCGAGGGCCTCGACCTCAACGTGCGCTTCAACGAGGAGGCGGGACTGCCCGGCGACCGGACGGCGGTCGTGCTGCTGTACCTGGCGATGACGGGGTTGGTCCACGAGCGGCTGACGCTGCCGGACGTGCTGGCCGACGAGGACCTCGACCGACTCGTCGAAGACCTCGTCGACCGCGTGATCGGCCCGGCCTAGCGGCTCAGCGGGCCGCCGGTGATCGTCAGCGCCACGGCGATCACCACGACGCCGAGCGTGCTGTAGAGGAACGCGTCCATGCCGCGGCCGCGGATCTTGATCAGGCCGGCCTGCTCGTCGGTCACCAGGACCCGCAGCACGGCCGCGACCAGCAGCGACACCCCGAGCAGGACGGCGCCCTGCCGCCAGTGGTACTGGAAGATCCGCACCAGCCCGAGCACCCCGACGCCCAGGACCAGCGCGAACGGCAGGTGCTTGCCCGCACCCGACCGCCAGCGCTGTTCCGGCATGAGCGCTTCTGCGTCAGACCGCTGCATGGGCGCGCTCGGCGGCTTCGACGGTGTTCGTCAGCAGCATCGCGACGGTCATCGGGCCGGACCCGCCGGGGATCGGCGCCAGGTGGCCGGCGACCTCGGCCACGTCCGGTGCCACGTCGCCGACCAGGCCGTTCTCCGTGCGGGTGATGCCGACGTCGACCACGGCCGCGCCCGGCTTGACCATGTCCTTCGTGATCAGGCCGGGGGAGCCGGCGCCCGCGATCACGATGTCCGCGCGGCGCACCTCCGCGGCCAGGTCCTTGGTGCCGGTGTGGCACAGCGTCACGGTGGCGTTCTCGCTGCGGCGGGTCAGCAGCAGGCCGATCGGGCGGCCCACGGTCACGCCGCGGCCGACCACGGTGACGTTCGCGCCGGCGATCGGCACCTCGTAGCGGCGCAGCAGCTCGAGGATGCCGCGCGGGGTCGCGGGCAGCGGGGCGGTCTCGCCGAGCACCAGCTTGCCCAGGTTCACCGGGTGCAGGCCGTCGCCGTCCTTGCGCGGGTCGATGCGCTCCAGGATGGCGTTCGCGTCGAGGTGCTTCGGCAGCGGCAGCTGGACGATGTAGGCGGTGACCTCGGGGTTCGCGTTCAGCTCGTCGATGACGGCCTCCAGCTCCTCCTGGGTGGTCTCGGCGGGCAGGTCGCGGCGGATCGACGCGATGCCGACCTTCGCGCACGCGGTGTGCTTGCCTTTCACGTACGAGTGCGAACCGGGGTCGTCGCCGACGAGCACGGTCGCCAGACCCACCGGCGCCGGCAGTGCGGCGACCCTCGCCTTCAGGTCCTCGAACAGCGCGTCTCGGGTTTCCCGGCCGTTGAGCAGCGTCGCAGTCACCGCACCATCCTCCCACTGGGCAACGCCGCCACGCCGACCGACACCAGGGTCAGCGCCACGCCCACCACCGTCGCCGTGGCGAGGTGCCCGCTGACCACGTCGAGCAGCACGGCGCCGACGAGCTGACCGCTCACGCCGCACAGCCCGACCATCAGCACGCCGATGAACCGCACGGACACGATCGCGCCGCCCACGCCGACGATGCCCAGCAACCCGCCGAGGTACAGCCACCACTGCGACGGGAACGCACCGGGCACACCGCGCGGCACGGCCAGGTTGACCAGCGTCAACGCGATCGTGCCCACGCTGAAGTTCACCAGGATCGTCGCCATCGAGTGCTGGGCGGCCTCGCGCACCAGCCCGTTCACCGCCTGCTGCCAGCCCATCATCAGCCCGGCGACCAGCGGCAGCACCGCGAGCCACAACGTGCCCGGCGACGTGAACTGGTGCGACACCGCCACCGCGACCGCCACGACACCGAGCCCGGCACCGGCGACGCGGGTCTTCGTCAGCGCCTTCGGCACACCCGGCCCGAGGCCCGCCCGGTCCACCACGAGGCTGCTCACGAGCTGGCCGACGACCACCGCGACCGTGAACACCGCCACACCGATGGTCGCGACCGCGATGCCCTGCGACCCGACCAGGAAGGCGCCGCTGATCCCGCCGATGCATTCCCACCAGCGGATTCGGCGGTGCCGCAGCGCGTCGGCCAGCCGCCGCAGCCCCGCGCGTGCCGACGACCGGGACAACACGGCCGCGAGCAGCACGATCAGCCCGCCGCCGAACGAGACCAACGCGGCCAGGGGACCGTTCTGCAGCGCTTGGGCCAGCGAGCCGTTGACCCGTCCCTGGACCGCGATCGCCACTCCACTGAGTGCCGCGACGAGACCGCCGGACACCTGTGCGGACCGTGACAAGGGGCCTCCTGCTCCGACGGGGGTGTTCTTGATCAGCTTTAACGTGGACGCCACCCGCGTTATGGTCGGGCCTCCACCGTTCGGCGCAGCGGCGGGGGACGTGTGCGATCCGGCGAGTTGCGGGGGAAGATGTTGGCGTGTCCGAGCCGAAGCCGTTGAACCCTACCGAGCAGGACGCTCTGGTGAAGCAGATCGGCCTGACCCTCATGCGGGCCGCCCCGGAGGACTGGCGCAGGGTGGTCGCCGAGTACCGCGCCACCGGCCGGTACTTCGAGCTGGCCGCCGAGTTGCACGTCGCGGACGGTACTTCGCGGCCGTGGGCGCCGCCGCAGGAGGTCGCGCAGCTCTTCGCGCGGCTGAGGGCCGGCATGCACCGCGAGGGCAGGGGCAGCTGGTCGAACGCCCGCTACCAGCTCGACCACCCGTCGAGCTACAACCTCGACTTCGACCGCGCGGAGCCGAAGTGGCAGACGCCGCCGCCTCCGCAGGCGTACGTCGACGAGATGCGGTTCTTCCCGCGTGCCGACGAGAACGTCCCCGACTGGCTGCGCCGCAGGCTGAACCCGCCGACGCCGGTGTTCCGCAGCGTCCGGGTGTTCGACGGCGCCGGTCCGAACGGCCGCCCGTCGGTCAACCGCCCGCCGGTGCCGGAGCCCGAGGTCGCGCCGCTGCTCGCCTACCTGTCGAACGCGCCGGTCGCCGTGGCCGGCCGCGGGTTCGACGCCGACCTGCTGGCCGCGGACTCCCCGCCGGTCGTGCCCGCGGGGTTCCAGACCGACGGCGTGTGGATCTGGCCCGCAGGCGTGTCCTACTACCTGCGCAAGTACGGCGTGCCGCCCGAGCCGGAGCTGGTCGAGCGGGCCCGCGGCAGGGGCTTCGCGCTGCCCGAGGTGTCCGAGGAGACCCGGCTCGCCGCCGCCGCGAACATCGGCGCGCCCGCGGCCCCTCCCGGCACGGTGCTGCCGCCGCCCCCGCCGGTCGAGGCCCGCCCGGCCCCCGAGCAGGAACCCGACCCCGAGGCCACCCGCGAACCGGAGCCGGACGCGACGCAGTTCGTCGAGGCACCGAAGTTCGACGACGAGCCCGACTTCGAGCCGCCGCAGGAGTCGACCCGGTTCATGCCGGCCCCCGACTTCGACGACGAGCCGGAACCGCAGCACGCCGCCGAGCAGGAGCCGGTCGAGGTGACCGCCGAGCGCGCCCCGCTCGACGACGACCCCGAACCGCTGGGCCGCCCGGTCTCCGTCGCGGCACCGCTGGCGGACGACGGCCCGCCCTACCGGGTGATCTTCGACTCCGACGGCGTGCCGGACCGCGTCGACGACCGGCACCTGCGCGACACCTACGGCGCCGGCATGGACCTCTTCGCGCCGCACCCGACCGAGGAGTTCGCCCAGGTCGAGGACGACTTGCCGGAGCAGGACGAGCAGGAGCCCGTCGCCGTCGTCGAGCCGGACGACGAGCCCGAGGTGCCGACCGCGGGACCCGACGAGCCCGCGCTCTTCACGCACCAGCAGGAGGACGAGCCGGAGCTGTTCACGCACCACCGCGAGGAGGAGCGCACCGACAGCTTCGTGCCGGAGGCCGAGGACCGCCCGCGCGACGCCATGCAGGACACGATGGCGTGGAGCCCGGTCCCGGACGAACCGCTGGAGCACGCCACCGAGGTCACCGAGGAGCACCCGGTCGTCGCGGTCGAGGCCGACGAGCCCGACCTCGCCGAGGAGGAGCTGCGCACGACCGCGGAGCTCGACTCGCGCGACCTCCACCTCCCCGAGCGCCTTCCCGAACACCAACCCCAACACCAGACCCAGCACCAACCCGAGCGCCTTCCCGAGCCCGCGCCGGTGGCGCCGCCCGCACCGGTCAAGCCCGCCGTGCCGGTCGTCGAGGAGACCGCCCAGTTCGACGCGGCCCTCTTCGCCGACGACGAGCCGGAACCCGAGCCGGAGCCGGAGCCCCACCCGCGCCAGGTCACGCCGGAGGAGGACCGCGAGCTCGCGGGCACCCGCCGCGCGCTGGACGACCTGAACGTGCCGCACGGCGTCTACCGCATCGGCGGCGAACCCGCCGACCGCACCTGGAACCTGCGCCTCGACGGCGACAGCTGGGAGGTGTGCTGGTTCGACCACGGCCCGAAGAACCCGGTGCGGTTCGAGAAGGTCGAGGACGCCTCGGCGTACCTGGTCGGCCGGCTCGTGATGGGCAACTTCCGCACCATCCCGCCCCGCGGCCAGACCCCGCCCGCACCGCAGCGGCCCATCGCCAACGGCTTCCGCGAGGAACCGCGCCGCCCCGTGCCCCCGCAGCGCCCGCCGATGCAGGCCCCGCCGCTCCCGGCCCCGCTGCCCCCGGCCCCCACGGCCGTGGTCCCGGCACCCGCCCCCGCACCGGCACCCGTCGCCGTGCAGCAGGACGACCCGGCCAAGCGGAAGTTCCCGATCACCCCGCTGGCCGGCGAGCCGCCGCTGACGTTGTTCCGCCACAAGCAGATGTTCGAGCTGCCGGCGGGCACCGAGGTCGACCGCTACGGCGACCAGAGCGGCAACCTCGTGTACGTGGCGGGCACGCCGTTCCCGGAACGCAGCCTCGTGCCGTCGTGGATCAACCGCCCGTACCGGGTCTACCGCCTGCGCCGGCCGCTCGAGGTGCTGACCGGCGTGGCGGTGCCGTGGTTCGAGCAGCCCGGCGGCGGAACCGCCTACCTGCTGCCGAAGGCGGTCGAGGAGATGATCGCCGAGGGCGTGCTCGTGGAGATCACGGGCTCAGGAGACAACTAGGCCGTACGCCGCCGCGAACGAGACCGCGGTGTCGATGTCGATCAGGGCTCCGGCGAGCTTCGCTTGCCGGAGCCCGTTCGCATCGATCTGCGCCCCGCGCAGGTCCGCCCCGTCGAGCTTCGCGTCGAGCAGCCGCGCGCCCATCAGGTCCGCCCGGCTGAGGTCGGTGTTGCGCAGGTCCGCCTCGCTGAGGTTCGTCTCGCGGAACCGCTGACCGCCCAGCTTCAAGCCGTGCAGCGGTGCTTTCACGAACGACGCCAGCGTGAAGTCGACCTCGGTGAACGTGACCGGGCGCAGCACGCAGTCCGCGAAGTTCGACCCCAGCAGGCTGCACGAGGTGAAGCTGGAGCGCGTGAGCACCGTGCGGTCGAACGTGCACTGCCGGAACGCCGTCGCGTGGTGCCTCGACTCGCCCAGGTCGGTCCGGGTGAAGTCGCACCGGGTGAACGTGCACCCCGTCGTCACCAGCTCGCGGAGGTCCGCCTCGGTGAAGTCGCAGTCCGTGAAGGACCGCTTCTCCCAGTGCTGGTTCGGCATGTTCGCGTCGGCGTAGTCCTCGCCGACCTCTTCGACCGGGCCGGTTTCTTCGACGGGGTTGTCCACGGCCCCTAGTGTGCCGGAGCGTCGCTCACCTGTTCGACCGGTGCGGCCTTCTCCGACTCGCGCCGCGTCAGCACCAGGGGAGCGTCCTCGGTGATCGCGACGGTGTGCTCGGAGTGCGCGGTGCGGGAACCGTCGGCCGAGCGGATGGTCCAGCCGTCCGGGTCGTAGACGATCTTGTCGGTGGTGCGGGCGAGCCACGGTTCGAGCGCGAGCGTCAGGCCCGGCTTCAGGGTCATGCCGCGGCCGGCGTGGCCCTTGTTCGACACGTGCGGGTCCTCGTGCATGGTGCGGCCGATGCCGTGGCCGCCGAACTCGGTGTTGACCGGGTAGCCGTACGAGCGCGCCACCTGGTAGATCGCCGCCGACAGGTCGCCCAGCCGGTTGCCGGGGCGGGCCACCGCGATCGCCGCCTCCAGCGCCTCCTCGGTGGCGCGGACGATCCGCTGGTCCTCCTCCGCGGGCGTGCCGACGATGACGGTGCGCGCGGAGTCGGCGACCCAGCCGTCGATGCCCACGGCGATGTCGGCGGTGAGCACGTCGCCGTCGCGCAGCACGTAGTCGTGCGGCAGGCCGTGCAGCACGGCGTCGTTGACCGACAGGCAGATGACGTTGCGGAACGGGCCCTTGCCGAACGACGGCGCGTAGTCCCAGTAGCAGGACTCGGCACCGCGGTCGGAGATCATCCCGCGGACGTGGTGCTCCAGGTCCATGAGGTTGACGCCCACGTCGGCGAGCCGGCCGACCTCGGTGAGGACCTCGGCCACGAAGCGCCCGGTCACGTGCATGCGGTCGATCTCCGCAGGCGACTTCAGTTCAATCACGAGCTACCTCACTGGCTTGGTATAGTTATACCGGCACCCTAACACTTGTCGGTATAGTAATACCAACCTATCCTGGTGGCATGGTCCGCCAACCGCTCACGCCAGAGCAGATCGAAGCCGGCCGCCGACTCGGCGCCCTGCTGCGGCGCGCACGGGCGGGGCGGGACCTCGTGGAGGTCGCGCAGTCGGCCGGCATCTCGCCGGAGACCCTGCGCAAGATCGAGACGGGCCGTCTCCCGACGCCCGGCTTCGGCACGATCATCTGCCTCGGCGAGGCCCTCGGCGTGCCGGTGCAGGAGCTCGCGGACACCTGGCGCGGCGCCGACCAGCCGCTCGACGCCGTGTCCTAGCACCTCGGCGTGGTTGTCCACTCTCACACCCTCGGTCGCTCCCCGTGTTGGTAACGTGCGGGACGCCGGGCGACCTGCCCGACGTCAACGAGGACCGTCATTCGGGAAGGCTCATGACCCGCACGCCCGTGAACGTCACTGTCACCGGTGCCGCCGGCCAGATCGGCTACGCACTGCTGTTCCGCATCGCCTCCGGCCACCTGCTGGGCCCGGACACCCCGGTCAACCTGCGGCTGCTGGAGATCACCCCGGCGCTGAAGGCCGCGGAGGGCACCGCGATGGAGCTCGACGACTGCGCCTTCCCGCTGCTCAAGGGCATCACGATCACCGACGACGCGAAGACCGCGTTCGACGGCGTGAACGTCGCCCTGCTCGTCGGCGCCCGCCCCCGCACCAAGGGCATGGAGCGCGGCGACCTGCTGGAGGCCAACGGCGGCATCTTCAAGCCGCAGGGCGAGGCGATCAACGCCGGTGCCGCGGACGACGTGAAGGTGCTCGTGGTCGGCAACCCGGCCAACACCAACGCCCTCATCGCCCAGCAGCACGCGCCGGACGTCCCGCGCGAGCGCTTCACCGCGATGACGCGCCTGGACCACAACCGCGCCCTGTCGCAGCTCGCCAAGAAGCTGGGCGTCGCGGTCACCGACATCAAGAACATGACGATCTGGGGCAACCACTCGGCCACCCAGTACCCGGACCTGTTCCACGCCGAGGTGGGTGGCAAGACCGCCGCCGAGGCCGTGAACGACCAGGCGTGGCTGGAGAACGACTTCATCCCGACCGTCGCCAAGCGCGGTGCGGCGATCATCGAGGCCCGTGGCGCGTCTTCGGCCGCCTCGGCCGCCAACGCCGCCATCGACCACATCCACGACTGGGCCAACGGCACCGAGTGGACCTCGATGGCCATCCCGTCGGACGGCTCGTACGGCGTGCCCGAGGGCATCATCTCGTCGTTCCCGGTCAAGTGCTCCGGTGGCTCGTACGAGATCATCCAGGGCCTGGAGATCGACGAGTTCTCCCGCGCCCGCATCGACGCCTCCGTGGCCGAGCTGGTCGAGGAGCGCGACGCGGTCAAGGGCCTCGGCCTGATCTGATCCGCGGCGCGGATTTCGTGGCACTGTGGGGCACGTGCTGATTCCCTGGCCCGTGCCCCAGCCGCAGATCTCCGACGACGTGCACCCCGCGCTCGCTGACGCCGCCCGTGCGGCGTCAGCGGCGTACGGGCGTGCCCGTTCCGCGCACACCCGGCTCGAGCTCCGCGAGGAGGTCGCCGACGGTGCGGACGGAACACCGACGATGCGCGTCGACCGCATCGTCGAGGACGCGATCCTGGAGTCGATCCACCGCAGTCGCGTGAACCTCCTGTCCGAGGAAGCCGGGTTCGTCGACAACGGCTCGGCGGTCACCCTCGTCATCGACCCGGTCGACGGGTCCGCGAACGCCGCGTTCGGCGTTCCGCTCTCCTGCTTCGCCGGTGCCGTTGTCATTGACGACACGGCTACCGAAGCTTTGACCACATGGTTCGACACGGGCCGTGCGTGGCATGCGCGCGCGGGTGTCGACACGCCGTTCCGCACGACGGGGCGCACGTCGTTGGACGGTGCGTCGATCTGCCTGATGCGGCCCAAGACCGGCACCCAGGACGCGTGGCTGCGCATCGCGAACCGCGCCGATCGCATCCGGGTGCTGTGCACGACGTGCCTGGAGACCATGCTCGTGGCCGAGGGGACCGTCGACGGCTTCATCGATCCCGGAACCGATACACACCGGATCATGGACCTGGCCACGGCGCTGGTCACCGTGCCGGCCGCCGGTGGGGTGCTGGTCGACCTGCACGGCCGGCCGTTCACGTTCGACCCGGACCTGTCCCGCCGGTGGTCCGGTGTGGCGGCGGCGACTCCCCAGCTGGCCGAGGAGCTGATCGCGACCGCGCTGGCTTAGACGGTTCCGCGCGGCTCGACGACGCAGTCGGGTCCGGGGAACACGAGGCCCTCGTGGCCGTCGTTGAAGCGGACCAGGTAGGGCGGGGCACCGTCGGTGCCGCGGACCTCGAGGATCTCGCCGAGGCGTTCCTCGAGACCGATGGAGCGGCTGTGGACGTGGAGCCTGTCACCAACTGTTGCTTGCATGGCGCTGCGACACCTCCGGGAGCGGCGTGAGGTCAGGCGTCAAAGCCTAGGCCGCTTCCGGAGGTGCGCAACAGGGACTCGAGTGCTCATCCACCGCACGCGGCGGAGACCTTGGCGACCATGTCAGCCTTCTGCGTGACCCAGTCCGCCGCGGAACCGACGTTCTGCATGCCGTTCGCGGCCTCCTCGAGCGCCTTCTTCACCTGCTCGTCGGGTGCGGAGCCGGCCAGGTTCTCGAGGTCGGTCGCCTTGGCCTTGGTGTCCTCCAGCGCCTTCTGCGGGTCGCTCAGGTCCGGTGAGAACCCGACCAGCTGGATCGCGTCGGCGCACAGCTTCACCTTGTCCGCGGTGTCGCTGACTCCCTGGATCGTGTCGCAGGCCGTCAAGCTGCCCAACGCGATGACGGCTGCCGCCAGCGGTCCGATAAGGCGCATTCGCTCTCCCTCTGCCCGAAGTGTCCGTTTGTGTTGTCCCCGACTCTACCGACCTGCGGTTACCGGTGGGCGTGTTCTTCGACCTGGCGCTGGTAGAGCTTCCTGATGACGTCGTCGATCTGCGGCTCCACGACGGCGAGGTCGTGCACCTCCACCTGCGCGACGACCCTGGTGATCAGCTCGGCCGCCGTCGTCTCCGCTCTCCTGAACGTCAGGTGGTGGCGCGTCCCGCTCGCTTCACTGCGCACGGCCGTCACTCCTGGGACGTCCGGCGCGGGGCCGGGTTCCCTGAGGTCGATGACCAGCTCGCGCTCCGGCGTGACCTCCTCGCGCAGCGCGTCGAGCGCCCCGTCGGCGAGCACCCGGCCGTGGTCGACCACCATCAGCCGCGGGCAGAGCCGTTCGATGTCGTCGAGGTCGTGCGTGGTGAGCAGGAGCGTGGTGCCGCGGCGGGCGTTGAGGTCCTTGAGGAACTCCCGCAGCCGTTCCTTCGACTCCAGGTCCAGGCCGATCGTCGGTTCGTCGAGGACCAGCAGCTCCGGCGCGTGCAGCAGGGCCGCGGTGATCTCACCGCGCATCCGCTGCCCCAGCGAGAGCTGCCGCACCGGCGTGAGCAGGAACTCCCGCAGGCCCAGCAGCTCGACGCACTCGTCGAGCCGGGTCCGGTAGTCCGGCGGCGGCACCCGGTAGATCGACCGGAGCAGGTCGAAGCTGTCGCGCAGCGGCAGGTCCCACCACAGCTGGCTGCGCTGGCCGAACACCACGCCGATCCGCTTGGCGAGGTCCCGCCGCTGCTTGGCCGGGTCGACCCCGCTGACCTGGACCCGGCCGCTGCTCGGCACCAGGATGCCGGTCAGCATCTTGATCGTCGTGGACTTGCCGGCCCCGTTCGGGCCGACGTACCCGACGGCCTCGCCCGCCGCCACGTCGAAGCTGACCCCGTCCACCGCGGTGACGGTCTTGTACTTGCGCCGCAGGCCCTTGGTGGTGGCGACCTTGAACTCCCTGCGGAGCTCCCTGACCTCGATCATGATCCCGTTCCCCGGTATCTCCCGACCGCGAACCGCCACACCAGCCCGGCGACCACGGCCGCCAGTGCCGCGACGAGCGGTGATGTCCAACCGACCCAGCCCGGCAGTCCGAGCGGGTCCTGCCTCCCGAGCAGCGCGAGGCTCGGGTAGTACGCGACGAACGCCCCCGGCACGACGAACGCCATGAACCAGCGCAGCGGCCGGGAGTAGACGTTGATCGGGTACGAGGTGAAGGCGCCGCTGCCGTAGGTGACCGCGTTCGCGAACTCGCGGCCGTCGACGATCCAGAAGCAGATCGAGCACGCGACCACCCACACCGCGCTGTAGATGACCGCGCCCGCCACCGGTGTCAGGACCACCAGCGCGACCTTCGCCGGCGACCAGTCGACCGCGACCCGGTTGAGCGCGTAGACCATGACCGCGACCGCGCCGAAGATCCGCCCGATCCGCCGCAACCGGATGTCGGACACCATGATCTGCGGCAACGTGCCGAGCGGGCGCATCAGCAGCACGTCGAAGCTGCCGGTGCGGATGTAGGTCGGCAGGTTGTCGAGCTGCCCCGCGAACAGGTCCGCGGCGCCGAACGCGGCGCCCGCGAACGCGTACATGAGCAGCACCTCGTCCCTGCTGAACCCGCCCAGCGCGTTGACCTGCCCGAACAGCACCAGGATCACGAGCAGCTCGTACCACTGCGCGATCACCTGCGTGACGAAGTCCAGCGCGAACGACGCCCGGTAGGACAGCTGGCTGCGCAGCCGCGCGCCGATGAGCCGCGGGTAGATGACGTCAGCCACCCTGCACCACCACCCTGCGCACCGCGCGCTGCAACGCGAAGTGGCCGAGCGCCAGCACCACGACGGCCCAGAACAGTTGGTACAGCAGGAGTCTCACGACACTGCCGTGGCCGAGGAACACGTCGATCGGCGCCTGCAGCAACGCCGGGAACGGGCTCATCCACAGCAGGTCCCGCGCCCACTGCGGGAAGAACGCGATCGGCACGGTCAACCCGCACAGCAGGCCGGACGTGACGTTCCAGAACCCGTACAGCCCGCGGTTGTCGAGCAGCCAGAACGCGCTGACCTCCACGAGGAACCGCACCCCGAAGCTGCACACCAGCGCGATGAGCGCGCTCACCAGGAACAGCGGCCACCGGAGGGGGCTGTCCGGGAACTGGAAGGGGAACAACAGCATGCCGAACAACGCGGGCGGCAGCAGCCGCACGAGGAACGCGTACCCGCCGCGCCCGACGTCCTGTGCGAGCAAGGCGCTCAACAGGTGCCAAGGCCGGTACAGGTCCACCACGACGTCACCGGATCGCACTCGCTCGGCGAGCTCGTTCGGTCCCCACAGCAGGACGAACCCGAGCAGCCCCTGCCCGATCCAGACGTACGTGTTGGTCGCGGCGATGTCGTAGTCGGCGATCTCGCCGTTCGCCGCCTTGAGGGCGGCGACGAGGACCGCGACCCTGAGCAGGCCGAAGACCACGTTCGTGGTCATCCCGGCCAGCATCGCCTGTCGGTAGGTCGAATACCTTCGGAACCCAGCAATGATCAAATCGGCGTGAACACGCACAGCGGTCCACGTTACGACCCGTCGCAAGTGGATTTGTTCAACTGCCGAAAGCGGCCGTGACCGTCTCACCCACGTCCGGCGGCGACCCGAGGCACAGGTAGTAGCTCCGCTCGCCGTCCTTGAAGCCGACGGCGACGATGTCCCAGCCGGTCGTGTCGACCCCGGCCTTCGTGTTCGCCTTCATCACCTCGGGTGAACAGGTCTTGGCGAGCTCCGGCGCCCTCGCCAGGTCCTCCGGGTCGGCCGTGGGGATCGGCCCCGACAGCCACCCGCCGGAGAACGCCTCCCAGAAGTGGTCCTCCGAGCAACTGCCGGTCCGCCGCGCCGTGGCCGCCGCACCACCGGCCTGCACGGTGCCGCGGAAGCACGTGGAGCTGTCGACGCAGAACCCGCTGTCGCACACCTTCAGGAACGGTGGCACGGACTCCAGCGCGACCTCGTTCGTCCTCTGCTGCCGGGGGTCCTGCGTGCTCGCCTGCGTCTTGTCACCGCCGGAGCTCCACACCAGCACCCCGGCCGTGACCGCCACGACCGCCACGGCCGCCGCGACCAGCGGCCACCTCTTCGCGGCCTTGGGCTGCTGGGGCGTCAAGCTCCGCAGCTCGTCGCGCAGCTGCGCCGCAGTCGCCGTGCGCTGCGTCGTGTCCGGGTGCAACGCGCGGGCGATCGTGTCGTGCAACGCCGACGGCACCCCGTCGACCGTCGGCACCGGCTTCCGCAGCACCTCACCGAGGTGGTCGAAGCTGGTGATGGGCCACGGCACCGGCCGCGGCGGCTTCCCGGCCAGCAACGTGTAGAGCGTGGCGGCGAGCGAGTACACGTCCGCCTGCGGCGTCGGCGGCGCCATGGCGAACGCCTCCGGCGGCGCGAAGCTGGGGCTCAGCGCGTCCCTGGTGACCGTGCTCCCGCCCTGCGCGTCCAGCAGCGCGGCCAACCCGAAGTCGGCGAGCTTCGGCGTCCCGTACCGGTCGACGAGGATGTTGCCCGGCTTGATGTCCCGGTGCAGCACACCCTCCCTGTGCGCGGCGGCGAGCGCGTCCGCGAGCTTGATCCCCAGATCCCTGACCTGCTCGGCCGGCAACCGCCCCTGCTTCTCCAGCCGGTCAGCCAGCGACCCGCCGTCGCACAGCTCCATCACCAGGTAGGGCGTGCCGTTCTGCGTGATGTTCGCGTCGTGCACCCCGACGACGTGCGGGTGCCCGCTCAGCTTGGCCGCCGCGTGCGCCTCCCGCACGAACCTCCTGCGATCCCGCTCGTCGGCCAGCACGCGGTTGTCGATCTTGACGGCGACGTCGCGGTCGAGCTGGGCCTGGTGGGCGCGGTAGACGGTGGCGAAACCGCCGGAGCCGAGGGGTCTCAGGAGGGTGAGGCCGGGGATGTGGGGTGCGGTCACGGGCGGCACTTTAGGCGACGCCACCGACAATCCGGACCAGGTGGGGCGAGCACGACGAAGGCCGGGGACGCGCGTCCCCGGCCTTCACGACGTGGATCAGCTGCGGTGGGCCCGGTGCACCGCCAGCACCGCCTCGATCACCGCCCGCCGGTCCTCGATGTCCGGTCCGTCGTGGTCCGGTTTCGTGGGCATCAACCAGGGTTCGGGACTGACGAGCGCGATCCCGTCCCGGTCGTCGACCGTGCAGGAGAACTCGAGACGAGTTCCACCCGCGAGGAACGCGAGCTCGTAGCGGTTGCCCGGCATCGCGGTGATCTGGACCAGTTGCGCCTTGCTCATCGGAAGACCGCTCCCAACACGTGCCTGCGAACCCAGTCGGAGTCGACGGTGTAGGTCACGCCCGGATCCGGGTCCCGGATCAGCACCTTGCCGTCACCCAGGCCTTCGCCGACCACGAAGTGGCTGGTCGGGTGGCCCTTCGCGATCAGCTGGAGAATCGTCGAAGGGGCGTTGGTCGCGACCAGCACCGCATTGTCCTCGGACAGACCGCCACCTCTCCACTGCGGGTCGGCACCGCGGTTGTTCAACGCTCTCGTCAACGAGTCGATGTCGGTCCACTCGCCGAGCTCGTCGAGGAACTCGCTCTCCTTGACGGCGCCGTTCGTCACCATCTCACCGCATGCGGATCCGCACGAACCAGACTTGCTCTGACTCACCGCTCCGCCCGGTGTCACCCCGTGGTCGGGTACCCAGGGCCCGGACTTGCCGCCGGAACCCGCGGGGATCGACAGGGGCCTCAGCTCCGACGCGGCGTCGATGCCCTTCTTGAGCAGCTTCCCGCCGGTCGCCGCCATCCCGGCCAGCGGAACCAGCGCCGCCGCCGACAACCCTGCTTCGAGCCACTTCCCCTCGGCCGCGTACCACAGCGCGTTGATGCCGTCCGCGATCTCACCGAACCCCGGGATCAGTCCCAGCACGTCCAGCGCCGCGTGCCCGACGCCGTTCAGGAACCCGTTCGGGTCGGCCTTGAAGTCCTCCCACGTCTTCTTCAGCTGGGCCTGGAACAGGTCCCCGTCCGGCCGGTTCGGTTCGTTCAGCTCCAGCGAGCTGCCGAGCGCCACGACGTCCTTCATCAGCAGGACCTCGGCGCGCGTGATCGACTGCTCGATCTTCTGGTACGTCATCGCCACGCCGTCGACCGGGTCGACCTGGTCGGCGAACTGGTGTGACGGCGTCTGCGGCGACGACGAGACCGGCGGGTCGAAGCTGTCGCCGTAGAGCGGCTGGCCCAGTGCCGACGGGATCGGCATCGGGTTGTTCATCGCCGCGCGGCGGTTCTCCGCGCGGGCCGCGATCGCGGGGTCCGGCGGCGGTGGCGGCGCGTAGTTGTAGCCGTTGGGCTTGTTCGGGTTGCGGCCGCCGGGTTCGGTGTCGCCGTCACCGGAGCCGTTGACGCACGAGCTCCCGCCGCCGAACGACACCAGCAGGCTGGGGTCGCGGCCGGCGCCGTTGCACGGCGTGTCGCACCCGCCGCCGGAGAACGCCTTGCGGGCCGTGCAGTCGTCACCGCCCTGGCTGCTCGGCGGGTTGATCTTGTCGAACATCCCGGGAGAGGGCTTGCCCTCCGCGTGGTCGTTCTCGTAGCAGTACGGGTAGGGGCGCGGGTAGTCGCAGGTGACGTCGCGCGGCCTCATGCCGTTCGGGTCGACGAAGTTCGTCGGCGCGCCCGCACCGTAGTTGTAGCGGTGCGCGAACGACGACGGGTTCGCCGGCAGCGCGGCCGAGTCGCGGCTGGAGAACGCGCCGCGGGACGGGTCGTACCAGCGGGCCGACATGTTGACCTGGTCGGTCTCCTGGTCGGTCCAGTCGCCCTGGTAGCCCAGCGGGCGCTTGATGCCGCCCACGACCTTGCCGAACGGGTCGTACGAGGTCGTGTCCGTCAGCGTGCCGGAGGCCGGGTCGAGGGACCCGATCACGTCGGAACGGCCGTTGGCCACCGCGAGCCGCTTGGTGCCGTTCTGCTGCACCGCCAGCAGGTCGGCGCCGGGACCGCGGCTGAACGTCGACGAGCCGTCGGAGGCCAGGTCGTTGCCCGTGCCGGAGTAGGCGAAGGTGGTCGAGTTGCGCTTGACCACCCGGTCGAGGCCGTCGTAGGAGTACGTGGCCGCGCCCTGGGACGCCAGGCGGTTGAACGCGTCGAACTTCGACTGCTGCGCGCCCTTCGACACCGTGGTGCCGCGCGGGGAGTGGACGTAGGAGTCGGTTCCGTCGTTCAGCAGGCGGTTGCGTTCGTCGAACGTTGCCGTCTTCCCGGCCGCCGAGGTGCGGTTGCCCGCCGCGTCCCAGCCGTACGCGGTCTCGACCCCGTCGGACTTCCACGAGGTCAGCCGGCCGAGCGCGTCGTAGCCGTACTCCTGCAGCGCGGGGCCCGCGAAGCCGGCCGAGGTGGCCGTCTTGAGCTGGTTCCCGTTGTCGTAGGTGTACGTCTTCGAGGCGCCGCCGACCTTGTCGGCCTTGAGCCGCGCGAGGTCGTCGTACTCGAACTCCCGCTTGCGGCCGCCGCCGTACTCCATCGCCTTGACCTGGCCGACCTCGTTGTACGAGGCGACCTGCAGCGTGCCCGTCAGCGCGTCCTGCACGCTGCTCAGACGGCCGTTGAGGTAGGCGTAGGTCGAGGCACCGGAGGCGTCCGAACGCGTGGTCACGCGGCCGTCGGAGTCGTAGCCGAACGACGACGTGCCGGACGGGCCGTCGGCGGTCAGCAGCTGGCCGCGGTCGTTGTGCGTGAACGTGTTCGTGCCGCCGGGAGCCGACGCGGAGGTCAGCCTGCCGAGCACGTCGTAGGCCATGACCCGCTCGACGGTCGGGGCCTCGGCACCGGACCCGGTCTCGCGCGTCAGCTGCCCGCGCAGGTCGAACGTCCGCTCCCGCGCCACGCCACCGGGGGCGACCGCGCGAACCGGCAGCCCACCGGTGTCGTAGGAGGTCACCCACGTCCGGTCGGCCGCGTTCGGGTGCGCGGCGGTCGACGGCTCGACCGTCTTCTCCGGCAACCCCAGCGAGTTGTAGGTGTTGTAGGTCGGGATCTGCTTGCCGTTGGTGTAGCGGGTGAGGTTGCCCGCCGCGTCGTAGCCGAAGCTGGTCGTGACCGACTCCGGCTCCGCCTGCTGCACCACGCGGCTCAGGGCGTCGTAGGTGAACGTCGTCGTCCGGTTCAGCGGGTCACGCGTCGTCTCGACGTTGCCGGCCGCGTCGTAGGTGACCGACGAACGGCGCAGCAGCTGGCCCAGCGGGTTCAGGTCGACGGAGTTCTTGACCCGGCCCGCCGTGTCGTAGTTGGTGCGCGTGGACCGGCCCAGCGCGTCCTTCACCGTGACGGGGCGGCCCACCATGTCGTAGCCGTAGTGCGTGGGCACGCCAGCCGGGTCGACGACCTTGGTCAGCGCGCCGACCGCGTCGTAGCTGAACGTCGACCTGGAGCCGCCCGCGGACACCTTCTCCAGCAGGTCACCGGAGTCGGCGTACTTGAACCGGCTCGTGAACGTGCCCGGCTGGGGCCTGCGCTCCAGCCGGGTGGCCGTGACCAGGCGACCGAGGTCGTCGTACGTGCGCTCGGCACGCCCGCCGTCCGCGTTCACGCTCGACAGCAGCTCACCGACACGGGTGTAGGTGAACGACGAGGTGCCCTGCGACTCGCCCGGCGTCGTCGGGTGCGGGTGGGCCACCTCGACGACGCGGTTCATCTGGTCGTACCTCATCCGCGTCACGGCACCGCGGGCGTCGGTCACGGCGGCGAGGTTGCCGTCGCCGTCGTAGTCCCTGTGCGTGAGGCGCGGCGTGATCACCGAGGTGGAACCCGGTGGGGTGTAAGGAGGTGCGAACGCGTCGACCAGCCGGCCGAGCTTGTCGAACGTGGCCCGCGACGTCCTGCCCTGCGCGTCGACGGACTCGGTGGGCTGGCCGAAGGTGTTGTACCCGGCCTTGGTCTCCGGACGGGTGCGCACGGCGGCGCCGCCGTCACCGGCCTCGACCGACACCTCGGGTGCCCTGGTGCCGATCACCCGGCCGAGCACGTCGTAGCTGATCTCCGCCGTGGTCGAGGTGCCGCGCGGGTCGTGGATCGAGGTCAGCTGGTTCTGCGCGTCGTAGCCGCGCACGGTGGTCAGCCACTTGCCGTCCACCCACACGCGCTCGGACGTCTGGCGCCCGGCCGCGTCGTAGCCGAACTCGACGGTCTCCACGTCGGTCGACACCAGCTGGGAGCCGGTGTTGGACTCCAGGCCGGAGCGGACGACCTTGGTGACGTTGCCGTTCAGGTCGTACGTGAGCGCGGAGCGCCGCTTGAGGCCGTTCGGGTCCGCCGTGGTGGCGGTGATCCGGCCGACCCGGTCGTACTCGGTGGTGGTGACCCGGTTCCCGGTGCCGACGACCTTGGTCAGGTTGCCGGCGTTGTCGTAGCTGAAGTCGGCGAGCACGATGTCGCGCGTGCTGCCGTCCTCGTCGTGGAAGCCCTTCGCGTAGGTCTGCTTCAACGAGCCGTCGGTGTAGTACCGGTAGCCGGTCTTGCGGCCCATCGCGTCGGTCTGCCCGACGAGCTCGCCCGCGAGGTCGTAGTTGTACGCGGCGACGACGAGGTAGTCGTCGGGGGAGACGGGTCTGGTCTCCTCGTCCGGTTCCGCCGGCCGCCACTGGTCGCGCCAGCCGCGCAGCCGCACCTCGGCGACCATGTTGCGCGCGGTGTAGGCGTACTCGTACTTCACGCCGTCCGGGCCGACCGTCCAGGTGCGGTTGCCGGAGCTGTCGTAGCCGAAGGTGGTCTCCAGGCCCTCGGCGTCGACCAGGCGGCGCACCCGGTTGCGGTCGTCGTACTCGGTCGTGGCGGTCCTGGTCGCGTCCCCGCCGGTGAGGTCCTTGGCCTCGACGCGCTCCGGGAAGCCGTCGACGGTGTAGTCGGTCCGCACCTGCAACTGGTGCGAGACACCGGTGACCGGGTTCTTCACCACCGGCTGCGTGACGGTGTCCACTCTGGACAGCTGGTCGTAGGTGGTCGCGGAGAACACGCCGTTCTGGGTGGTGCGTTCCCTGCGCCCCAGCGCGTCGTAGGTGTAGGTCGTGACGAGGCCCGCCGGCGTGGTCACCTCGGCGAGGTCACCGGTGGCGTGGTAGCGGTACCTCGTCACGGCACCGCGGGCGTCGGTGCTCTCGCGCACCAGCCCGGCCGGTGCGTTGCCGCCGCCCACCGCCGGCTGGTTGCCGTCGGTGTAGAGGTGCCGCACCACGGCACCGTCCGGCGTGGTCTGGGTGTCCAGCTCGCCGAGCGCCGTGTAGGTGTAGCTGGTCTTGTAGGTGTCGTCGGTCGCACTGGCCGAACGGCCGTCCCGCGCCGCGATCACCTTGTCCAGCCGCGGGTCCGTCAGGTTCGACTCGTCGGCGAAGAACTGGAAGTACGACGTCTGGCAGTCCGACAGGCCCGAGCGGCAGGACGTCCGCGAGACGATGTTGCCGCGCTTGTCGTGCTGGAGCGTGACCCGGTTGCCGGTCTCGTCGGTGATCTTGCTCTGGAACCCGGCCTCGTCGTACTCGTAGGTGCGGGCGCCCTGCATCTCGACCGGCACGAACGAACCGGGCCCGCCGCCGATCGGCACCTCGCAGAACGAGCCGCCCGGCTGGCTGACGCACGTCGTGGTCGTCGTGGTGGTCGTCGGCTGGGTCGGCCGGTCCTCCGGCCTGACCTCCATGCCCAGCGGCGCGAGGTAGCGCAGGATGCGGCCGCGCAGCGGGTCGTAGTCGTAGAAGTGGGAGCGGTTGCCGGGGTCGATCACCCGCACCGTGCGGACCATCTTCTCCCGGCTGGGGCCGCTGACGACCGGTTCGCTCAGCGTCCACCTGCCGCCGTTGCCGTCGACCAGCGTGTGCATCCGGTCGCGCTGGACGTCGTAGCTGACCTCCGCCGCCACCTTGCCGCTCGGCAGCGCGACCTTGGTCAGCTGGTCGGCCGGGTCGAGCGCCGCGCGGTGCGCGTTGATCGCGAGCTGCCCCACCGTGTGCTGGTAGACGGCGACCTCGTCGATCTGGCCGGAGAAGTGCCTGCGCACGGTGCTGCCCCAACCGGCCCAGTCGGTCGTGTTGAGCTGCTGCGAGGCACCCACCAGCACGTGCGTCAGGGTGGAGTTGTCGATCGTGCCCGTCCGGTCGCCGACCGGCTGGCCGTCGAGGTACAGCCACTGCCTGTTCACCGTGCTGGTGAGCGCGACGTGGTGCCAGCGGTTGTCGTTGACCGCCGCGGTGGACGTGATCGGGTCGACCGCGCCGTGCCAGAACTGGCCGCGCAGCTTGCCGTCCGTGCCCACGTACAGCACCGGCACGGTGTTCGCGGGCGCGGTGCCGAGCGGGGTGTTCTGGGCGCCGACCAGCGGACCGCCGGCCCCCGTCTTGAACCACAGCTCGACGGTGACCTCACGGCTCTTCTTGATCAGGCCCTGCGGCAGCGCCACCGCGGACGTGGTGCCGTTGAACGAGGCCGCGCGGTCACCCGCCCCGGCCACGCCCTCGCCCACCGCGGTGCGGGTGACGTCGGTGAGGCGGCCGGTGTCCTTGCCGAGGTTGGTCGCGACCTCACTGCGGGCGTCGGTGCCGCTGTCCTCGCGGAACCGCCAGAAGCTGTCCGGGTTGCTGTCGATGACGGCGCTGCGGAAGTGCGTGCCCTGCTGGTAGCTGTACGTCGTGCAGTTGCTCAGCGGGTCGCAGACGGTGCTGAGCCGGTCGGTGCCGGTCTCGTAGTCGTAGCGCCACGTCGAGGCCTTGCCGTTCACCGCGTCGGTGGCGACGGTGCTGACGTGGTTGCCCGCCCACGTGAACGTGAGCGTGCGGTTGCTGGTCGTGTTCCTGGCGGTCTTCAGCTTGCCGGACTCGTAGGTCAACGCGACCGCGCGACCCGCGGCGTCCGTGGTCCTGCTCAGCGTGCCGTCCGCGGCGAACAGGTGCGTCGTGTTCGACTTGTCCGTCAGCAGCCAGCCGCCGCCGGTCTGCGGCACGAGCGTCGCCCACCTGCCCGGTGGGGGAGCGAGCCGGCCCCCGGTGGGCCTGCCCTGCGCGTCGAGGTCGGCGCCGAACCTGACCTGCTGGCCGTCGGGGTAGGTGACCACGACGTTGCCGGAACCGTCGTCGTCGGGCGTGATCCGCATGTCGTACCGGCTCGACCAGCCGGCGCCGAACAGGCCGGTGCGCCGCGGGTCGAGGCTGTTGTACGTGCGGTTGACCGTGAGCTCGGGCCCGACGGTCGTCACCGACGCGTCGACCGCGCCGGTGGTGTAGTTGCCGACCTGCGGTGAGAAGTCACCGCCGCTGCCGCTGTACGGCGCGGTGCCCAGGTGCGCGGTGATCTCCGGCTGCGGCACGGCGGTCAGCAGGGTGGCGAACCCGATCTTCGGGCTCTCCTTCTGGCCGTCCCAGGCGAAGATCTGCCACTTGTACTCGGTGCTCCAGCTCAGCCTGCCGTGCGGGACGGTCCAGGTCTGGCTGTTGACGCGGCCCGAGTCGAAGCAGTTCTGCTCGTTCTTGTCGCAGATCTCGAAGCGGTACTGCAGGGTGCCGCCGGTGGGAGGGGCATCGACGTCGATCGCCCTGGCCCAGAACGTCGGCGTGAGCGACGGTGACGAGTACCCGTTGGGCGGCCACTGCTCCTGCAGTGCGGGAGCGATCTCCTCCACCCGCAACGTGAGGCCCGCGGGCGGCACCTGCTCGTCGGTGAACATCGCGCCACCGCGGCGCAGCATCGAGAACTCGTACCGGTACGTGCCCGGTTCGGTCTTGAGGATGTTCGCGTCGAGCGTGACCGACGCGCCGCGGCCGACCGTGCCGGGCAGCGGCGCCGACTCGCTCCAGCCGAGGTAGGTGCCGTTCTCGCTGAACTGCCGGTACGCCAGCGCGAAGTCGTTGGAACCCCAGTCGACCGCGCTGCGGTTGGTGACGGTGATCTTGACCTTGCCGCCGTTGGTGCGGGTGACCGGCGGGTCCGGCACCGGGTTCTCGAACCGGTACCCGGCGTCGAACGGCGAGTGCGTGATCGCGAGCCGCGGCGGGTTGGCCGTGCCGGCGCCGGTGAACTTCTTCCAGCTGCGGCCGTCCGTCTCGGACGCGCGCACGCTGAGACCGAAGTTGGCCTGCTGGCCCGTGACCCAGCGCTGGATCAGCGAACGGCCGTTCTCGCCGAGCGTGACCAGCTCAGTCGCCGTGGGGCACTTGGACACCGTGGTGCGCGGAGCGATCCAGCCGTGCGCGAACTGCGCACTGCCCAGCACCGTGCCGTCGTAGCCGGGGCCGGGGAAGCTGTACCCGGTGCGCGCCGTCCAGTCCTGCGTCACCGCGTGCACCGTGATCGGCAGCGTCGCGGAGCACGATGTGGCGTGGTAGTTGGTGATCGCGAGCTGCGCACCGAGGATGCGGTGGCCCGCCAGGTCGTTCTGCACGTTCGGGAAGTGGAGGTACGACGCCGCCGTGAACGAGCCGCCGTCCACGACGTGACCGGCGCGCAGCTCACCGCCCGGCTGGCTGAACGTCGAGCCGTCCCCGTTGCGCTGCACGAACATCGACGCCGACGCGTCCTTGCGGTGCACCGGCGGGTCGACGACGACCGGGTAGACGCGGGCGGGGTCGCGCAGCCACGCGGAGTCGAGGCCGACCCGCAGCACCTGCCGGCCCTTGTCGCCCAGCAGCTCGTACGTGACGCCGCGCGACTCGGCCGTGATGCCGGAGATCTCGCCCTTCTTCGAGTCGGCCATGAAGCCGTGGGGGATGACGGCGCGCTCGTCGCCGCTCTCGTCCCTGAGGACGACGTCGCCGTCCCTGAGCTCGGCGGTGAGGCCGGTGAGCTTCAGCGGGAAGTCCCACACGTGCGGCGCGTCCTGGTTGTGCAGGACCAGGAACTCCTTGAAGCCACCCGCTTCCACCTCGAACCGCAGGTCCGCGTTCGGCCGCACACCGGCGTAGGTGACCGAGCTGCCCGAGCTCGTGCCGGGCACCCGTGCCGCGCCGGCCAGCCCGAACTCGACCCGGTGGCCGGCGTCGAGCTGCAGCTCCGCGAGCTTCTGCGCGTCGGCCAACGGCGCGAACCGGCTGCGGACCGAGTCGGCGGCGTTGCGGAAACCGTTGTCCGCCACCACGTTCGTGTCGATCGGCGCCCAGCTGCCGTCCTGCTCGCGGAAGTTCAGCGGGTCCTTGCTGTACTCGGAGGTCAGCGTGCCGTCGGCGTTGCGGAACGTCCTGCTCCGCTCACCGCGCCGCTCGGCCACCTCCGTGCTGGTGGCGGCGTCGAAGCCCTTGACCTGCGCCTTCGCCGCCGCGTCGACCACCTGTGCGGAGTTCGCGGCCTTCGGCTTCGCGTTGAGCTCGACCGGTGGGTAGTTCGACTGCAACGTCGCGGCCTCGGCGTTGTTGCGCTCGCCGGTCGCGCCCTCGGCACTCGCCGTGCCGAGCCGTTGATCAGGCCCGTGACCTGGTTCCCGCTCGGCCGCGGACCGGGCGAGCTGCTCGGACAGCACCTGCCCGAGAGCGGGCCCGAAGACGCCGAGGGTGACCGTTAGGACCAGGAAGAGGATGAGAGCGTGCCGTCTTTTGCGCACGCCGAACTGGCGGGCTCTGCCCATGGAACTCGTTCCCCCAAGTGTGAGTTCGTACAAACCCGCCGATGCCCTCCCTTGCACCAGCGGATCTCAGCCTGGGATGCGGACGACCCCGAGACAATGTGACCTGGGACACATTGCCCCGGGGGCGCCGTGGCTTTACGCGCAGTTCAACGCGCCACTGCGAAGGGCGTGCCCACCCGTGTTGTCGTCATCGGCCCACAGCACGACCTTCTTGCCGTTCACGCAGGCAGGAGCGATGGCGAACCCTTCGAGGTTCACGTTGGGCAGCTTGGCCGGCCGGTCGTAGGTCGCCGTGACCTTGAACCGCCCATCGCGGATCGCGAGCGTCGTGGACCGCCCGTTGCAATGGTCGTCACACGCCGCCCACAGCCGGTTGCCCTCGAACTCGAGGTCCATCACCTGCGCCAGCCCGCTCGCGAACCCGGCCACGAGCCGCGCCCCACCGTCCTGCAACGCGTACAGGAAGACGCCGCCGGTCGCCTCCAGCCCCACCGCGAACAACCCGCTGCCGTGCCCGGGGTAGTCGGCCGGGTCGTACCGCTTCCCGGTGTCGTCCTTGAAGCCCTGCCCGGTCAGGAACGAGTCCGGCACCCACGCGATGCCCTCGGGCCCGTCGTTGGGATCCACCTCCGGCATCCCCGGCAGCTCCCACGCCTTGACAGCACTGCTCCCACTGCCGACCTTCAACACCGCCGGCGCACTCACATCGCCGTCGTCGTTGTCCCGCTCGACAACGACGAACAACCCGTCCGGCGTGCTCACGACCCCTTCGGCATCCGGATCACCCTGCCCGTCGGGGAACCGGAGCGACACCTTCCGGTCCACCTGCCACTTCCCACTCCCACCCGGCACGAGCCGGTAGAGCGTCGAGGGCCCGTTCTTCACGGCCCACACGACCCCCGCACTCTCGAACGACACCCCGCTGAGGTTCGTGCCGAACACGTTCGAACCGTCCGCGGTCCTGGTGGCCGAGTCCCCCGGCCACGTGGACGCCGCTGACGCGGGTGTGATCGCCAAGCTGAGCGCGAGAACCGCGAACACGCCAATGGCCTTGATGCGCAACGCAACGCCCCTTCTCCCACGAGGCGCGAACGCACCCCGTTCGGGCTGGCGGCGTGCCCCCAGTGGACCAGACGACCGCCTCTGGCGCTACTTCGCTTTCGCCTTCTCCTTCGCCGCCTTCTTGAAGGCGCGCACCTCCAGCAGCGACTTCCGGTCCGTCGCGTCCGCAACGCTGCGCCTGCTGCCCTCGTCGCCGTAGTGCCCGGCCGCCTTGCGCCACCCCTCCGGCGTCACCCCGGCCTGCTTGCCGAGCAACGCCAGGAAGATCTTCGCCTTCTGGTTCCCGAACCCCGGCAACGCCTTGAGCCGCTTGAACACCGCGCCCCCGTCCCCCTCAGCCCAGATCCGCGTCACGTCCCCGTCGTACTCCGCCACCACGAACCGCGCGAGCGCCTGCACCCGCGTGGCCATCGAGGCGGGGAAGCGGTGCACGGCCGGCGGCGTCGCCATGACGGCGGCGAACTCCTCGGGGTCGGCCTCGGCGATACGGTGCACGTCGAGACTGCCCATTCGGTCAGCGATGACCTTGGGGCCGGAGAACGCCTTCTCCATCGGGATTTGCTGGTCGAGGGTCATGCCGAGGAGGAGAGCGAACATGTCCGACGCGAGGAGTGCGTCCGCGTCGGGATTCTGCGCGAGGCACAGCGTGCGGCTCATGGCGAGAGCATCGCACGGTGGTATGAGAGGTGCTGGTCTGTGCAAGATCGATCTGCGACCGACGATGTCGGTTTGACTGCCGGTGGTACCCGAGTACCCTTGGGTACCGGAGGTGTGTGATGGCTGCTCAGTCCTCTCCTGTCAAAGTCGATCAAGAGACGCACGCTTTGATCGCGCACGGCGCGACCGCGCTGCACATGTCCCAGAAGGACCTGCTGGCTGCGGCTGTTCGTGAGTATCTGGGTGCGAGGCGGGAAGAGATCAACGCCGCGCTGCGCCGCACGATGGCGACGCTCGACGGCACTCGAAGCAGTCAGGTCACGGCTTTGACCGGCATGTCCAGGGAACGCCTCGATGAACTTGGTGGGGTCCGCGAGTCCTGATGACCGTTCGTCCCACCATTCGGTGTCTTCGTGAAGATCTGGGCTTGACCTTGCCGCTCATCGACGAGCCGCTCGATGAGATCGACCACCCGTTGATCAGGAAGGCCAACGAGCAGTTCGCTCAGCCGACGGGCCCGCGTGAGCGGACCCGCTTGATTGACGACGTGGTCGTGTTCAAGGCCAAAGTCCAGCGTTGGCGCGGAGCTGTCGTCGAGGCGGGGGAGCCCGGTTGGATGGTCGCGGCTGGAGTCCGGGAAGCCGGAAGTCGTGACGACTTCTACGAGGCACTCGCGACTGCGGCCGTCGCCGCGCGTTCCAGGTACAACGCCGAGCACAGCCCGCCTTTGAAGTCGTCGACGTTCTGTGGTCAGTGGCTCGCGAACGAAGACGACCACGATCGGTACCAAGCCGAAGCGGCCGTTCGAATGCTGCGAGCCATGGATGAAACGGTGCGGCGCCTGGTGTGCGCATCGTTGCTGGACGGGCGTGAGCACGTCGGTGAGGTCGCCGGCGCGGAGCTCGGCGTGCTCGTTCGAGGTGTGGAGGACAGGGGCACCTACGTGGCCGTGTGGATCACCGGTTCGGTGCCGGACAACTTCGTGGCCATCGCCCTGGACATGGTTCCCGGCTGCGACAGGGACGGCTGGTACCCGGAGTTCGCGATGCCGGATCGGTCACTGCGTCCTGGTGAGCAGATCTACTCGAACATGATGGATCCCCAAGCCGCCGCTCAGCTGCTCGAAGAGAGCAGCTAGCCGTAATGCCCTGAGGCATTGTCGACGCGGCTGATGGGTGGGTGTCCGCCGAGCGCGGTGTGGCTTGAGGCGCTGCACCGAGTACCGGCAGGCCGGTCTGCCGATGCGGGAGGTGTGGGCGCGGTCGTGCTGGAGCGCGGCTCTGGCGCTCTACCGGTCGCAGAACCGCGTCGCCGACGTGGAGAAGGCGTTGCGGGAGCTGGACCTGCTCGCCGACCGGTAGGCCGTCAGGCGCCGGCGACCCGGACCTCGGACACCACCTGGCGCACCAGCACGCGCAGCGCCTCGCGGTCGACCGTGGCCGGGTCGTCGGCCAGCCACTCGCCGATCTCGCGCACGAACTGCTCCGGCGTCATCGGCGGCACCTCGAAGTCGAGGTCGTCGTCGCAGGTGACCTCGCCCGCGCGGCTCGGGTAGATGATCAGCGCGCCGCGGACCTCCAGTGACGGCAACAGTTCCTGGAACCGCTCGACGCCTTCGAGCAGCTGGGTGCCACCGCCGCGGAACGGGTGGCCGTTGCGCCACAGCTCGCCGTCCTCGTCGCAGTAGTAGTGGCCGGGCAGCCACGACTTCGACTCGATCAGCACGAGCCGGCGCCCGCACAGCAGCGCGTGGTCGACGTCGGCGAACACCGAGCCGGGCCACGCGAGGCCGTGGAATACCCGCACCCCCGGCAGCTGGGTGAGGTACTCGGTCAGCAGTCCGGCCGTCAGCCGTTCGCGTCTGTTTTCACCCGGACGGCCGAAGATGGTGTTCCCGTCGTACTCCCCGGCGAACGCCCGTTCGGCCCGCGCGACCGCGACGTACCGGCGGATCAGCCGGAACGCCCCGTAACCGGCGGCGGCCACGAGGGGCAGCCAGACGGCCAGCAGCAGCGGCGACAACGGCAGCGCCAACGGGATGAGCAGGACGAACCACCCGCCGATCGCGGCCGCCGCGGGGGCGTGGCCGAGGCCGGTGGCGGGGACGTAGCGGACCCGTTGACCGAGGTCGATCCGGTTCCACCAGCCCATCGAACCGAGGTCGACGCGCGGCTTGGGCGCCAGGTAGCTCGGGTCGTCGCCGAAGTCGCGCAACCGCCCGGTCCGGCCCGTTCGCCGAGGTCGCGGGCGTGCGGGCGGGCGCACCACGGACGGTGTGGGCGCTGCAGGACGGTCGTAGTCCGCTCGGCGGACCGGGTCCTTCAGCGTCTCGTAGGCCTCCTGGAGCAGCCGGAAGCCGCCCGAGGTACCACCCGCGTCGGGGTGCATGACCTTGGCGAGCGACCGGTAGGCCGACTTGATCTCCGAGGCGCTGGCGCCCCGGCTGACACCGAGCAACTCGTAGTAGTCGATCCCTGGCACGACACCGTCCAGTCCGAGGTTGTTGCACGAACCTTATGGGTCCAACACTTTCGCAGGGCATACGGCCCGCTGTTCACGGACTAGTGTTGTCGTACGCGGTGCGAAGGGGCCTGTAGCGCAGTGGTCGACGCGCCCTCCCACAGGGGAGGGAGAACGCCGGTTCGAATCCGGCCGGTCCCGCTCAGCCGAGGCGTCGTGTCCTCTGTGGACCTCTCATCGACCGTGTGCGACCTGACGTTTCGAGTTGCCGACCCGGCCGACCTGTCGCAGTCTTCCGCGCATGGCGACCTGTGACGTCTGCGGCAACGAGTACTGGATGGCCTTCGAGGTCCGCACGGTGGGCGGTGGTGTGCACACGTTCGACAGCTTCGAGTGCGCGATCCAGCGCCTCGCCCCGCGCTGCGAGCACTGCGACTGCCGGGTGATCGGGCACGGCGTGGAGGTGGAGGGCCGGTTCTTCTGCTGCGCCCACTGCGCGCGGTCGGCGTCCTCCGACCTCGGGGCGCAGATCCGCGACACCGTCGGCGCGCACCCCGGTTAGGTCTCCGCTTGTCCGGCTGCGTTGGCGTGCATGAAGCTCAACGCCAGCTCGATGGCGGGCAACGGACCGGGCACGCGACATCGCACCGTGACGCCCAAGGCCGGGTCACGGTGCGAGTGCGGCTGTAGGAACCCTTACCAGGCAAGCGATGCCAGGCGGCGGGGCTCCAGGAACGCGGCCAGCAGGTACGCGGCACCACCGAGCACCGCCAGCACCCCGAAGAACCCGGCGCCGGGCACGAACAGCGCCGCCGCGGCGACCAGGGCGAGCCACGTCCCGAGGTTGTGGTGCAGGGCGTTGCCGCGGACGGCGCCCTCGGCGAGGTAGATCAGGCCGACCACGATGGTCGAGCCCGCAGGCCAGAGCACGGCTTGCAGTTCCGGGCGGTCGAACACGGTGGTCAGGCCGGTGATCGCGAGAGCGAGCGCGGTGAACCCGACGATCCAGGCCGCGCCGACGAGTTTCTCCGCTCGTCGCCGTGCGGGGGCGGCGGCACGCTGGGCCCGCAGCGCCGCGGTCGTGGCGAGCACCGTGGCGACGAGCATGCCGGCGGCGAGGAACGCGACCGGCAGCCACGACGGCAGCACCACGACCGGGTCGACGCCCCTGGACAGGGCCGCGCTGCCGTGGCCGAGGACGTAGGCGGTGGCGAAGCCCAGGTAGGCGGGGCGGTTGTCGATCTCGGTGGCGGGGACGACGGCGGTGGAGCGGATCGTGGTGGCGTTCACGGCAAGACCTCCTGGAAGTCAGATGAGCGAGGTGATGAGGCGTGGTGCGAGGACGGCGAACCGGGGTGAGCGCCGGGTCGTGGCGCGCTGGTCGGCGAGGCCGTGCAGCCCCAGCCACAGCACCAGGGCGTCGGCCGCGGGTTCGGTGCGGCGGGGGTCGGCGAGCACTCGGGTGAACAGGCGCAGCGCCGGTCCGGAGAGGTCCGCCGCACCGAACATCACGCGGTAGCGGTGCGGGTGCGCGACGGCGAAGTCGAGGTAGGCGAGGCCGGCCGAGCAGGCGTCGGCCGCGCCGAGCACCGCGGTTTCGAGCTCGCGGAACGACTCGTGGCACACGGCCAGCAGGATCGCCGGCGGATCGGGGAAGTGCGGGTAGATCGACGAGGTGGGCAGGCCCGCCTCGCGGGACACGGCGCGCAGCGTCACCGCGTGCCTCCGGTCGACCAGGGCGGTCGCCGCCGCCACGATGGTCTCGCGGCAGCCGGGCCTGGTCACGGCTGCGGGACGATGACGACCTTGCCGAGGACGGTGCGCGACTCGGCGAGCGCCAGCGCGGCGGCCGCGTCGGTCAACGGGACGCGCGCGGCGATCTGCGGCGTGAGCGCACCGCTGCCGACCAGGCGCAGCACCTGCGTGAGGTCCTCGCTCAAGCGGGCGCGGAACGCCGCGGTGCGGAACCGCTTGCCCGCCCAGAAGTTGTAGAAGCCCGCGCGCTTGCCGTTGGGCAGCGCGTTCCACACCAGCAGCCGCGCGAACAGCTTGAGCACCGGCACCATGCCGCTGCCCGGCTCGTCCTTCGTCGCCGCAGAACCGTAGTTGACCAGCGCGCCACCGCGGCGCAGCAGCTTCCAGGACTCCGCCAGGCCCGCGCCGCCGACGTGGTCGAACACCGCGTCGACACCGCCGGGGGCGAGCGCGCGGATGCGGTCGTACACCTCCGGGTCGCGGTAGTCGACCACCTCGGCGGCACCGAGCTCGCGCACCGCGTCGTGGTGACGGGCGGAGGCCGTGCCGATCACCCTGATGCCGGCGTGCTTCGCCAGCTGCACCAGCGTCGAGCCGACGCCGCCGTTCGCGCCGAGCACGACGATCGTGCCGCCGCGCTCCACCTTGGCGGTGCGGTACAGCATCTGCCACGCCGTGACGCCGTTGACCAGCACGGTCTCGGCGGCGGCGGAGTCGATGCCGTCCGGCACCGGCACGAGGTCGGCCGCGGCCACGGTCAGGTGGCTGGCCCAGCCGCCGACCTTGGTGACGGCGGCGTACCGGCGGCCCTTCATCAGCGGGTCCACACCGGGCCCGGTCGCGACCACCGTGCCGACGACGTCGTAGCCGGGCACGAACGGGAACGCGGGCTGGTCGTAGTACTTGCCCAGGCGCATCTGCTGCTCGGCGAACGAGACGCCGGTCGCCTCCATGCGCACGACCGCCTGGCCCGCACCCGGTGCCGGCAGTTCGCGGACCCGCACGTGCAGGCCGTCGGGCTCGACCACGCCGGGCAGGACGACCTCGGTGGCGCGGGTGGTGGCGGTGGTGGCGTTCATGTCGGTATCTCCTCGGGTCGTTGTGCTTACGGTCATAAGCTAACGACCGTAAGTAAACGAGCGCAAGGCCTAACAGTCATAAACTTTCACGTGTATGGTTACGATCGTGACGAACACCGGGTCGGCAACCCCCGCACGCAGGCGAAACCGTCGTGGCGAAGGGGGGAAGCTGCGCGAGGAGATCATCGCGGCGGCCGTCGAGATCCTCGACGAGGGCGGCGACGAACACGCGGTCACGCTGCGGTCGGTCGCGCGCAAGGCGGGGATCGCGGCACCGTCGATCTACCCGCACTTCGCCGACCAGCCGTCGATCATGCTGGCCGTGGTCAGGCAGGAGATGGACCGGCTCGCCGTCGCCCTGCGCGAGGCGGACGAGCAGGCGGGCCCGGACCCGCGCGCGCGGCTGTTCGCCGTCTGCAACGCCTACCTGGACCTGTCCCGGGAGCACCCGCAGCGCTACCGGATCATGTTCGGCGGCCTGTGGACGCCGTCGGTCGACGACGCGTCGATCACCGACGACGACCTGGAGTCACTGGGCGCGGAGGCGCTCGCGGTGCTCGCCGACGTGCTCGGCGCGTGCGTGGAGGCCGGGATCGCGCACGGCAGCGACGACCTCTACGGCGACGCGGTGGCGTTGTGGCTCGGGCTCCACGGCCTTGCGCACCAACGTGCCGTGGTGCGCAAGATGCCGGGACCGGAGGACGTGGCGGAGCGCCTGATCACGGCGCTCGCGCATCTCAGGTAGACACGTCTCAGGTAGACACGTCTCAGGGAGCTTCGAAGAGCGTCGACACCGACTCGCCGACGTTGATCCGGCGCATGGCCTCCGCCAGCGCCGGAGCGATCGACAGCACCTGCAGCTTCGGCACCTTCTTGTCCTCGGGGATCGGCACCGTGTTGGTGGCGACGATCTCCAGCACGTCGTCGAAGGCTTGGAGCCGTTCCAACGCGCCTGACGAGAACAGGCCGTGCGTGCAGGCGACCCTGATCGTCCCGACGCCGCGCTCGCGCAGCTTGTCCAGCAGCTCGATCACGGTGGAGCCCTTGGCGATCTCGTCGTCCAGCACGATCACGTCGCGGCCGGCCACGTCGCCGATGACCGTGGAGATCTGCACCTCGTCGTCGGCGAAGCGCTGCTTGGCACCGGCGGCCACGGGCACGCCGAGGATGCGGGCGAAGTGCGCCGCCTCCTTGGCGTTGCCCAGGTCCGGCGAGACGACGACGGTGTTGGACAGGTCGTTGCGGGTGAAGTGCGCCGCCAGCTCCCGCAACGCGTGCAGGTGGTCGACGGGCACCGAGAAGAAGCCGTGCACCTGCGGCGAGTGCAACGTCATCGCGAGCACCCGCGAGGCACCGGCGGCGACCATCAGGTCGGCGACCAGGCGACCGCCGATCGAGATCCGCGGCGCGTCCTTCTTGTCCGACCGCGCATACGCGTAGTGCGGCAGCACCACGGTCGTGCGCGCGGCGGAGGCACCGCGGGCGGCGTCCAGCATCAGCAGCAGCTCCACCAGGTGTTCCTGCACCGGCGGCACGAGCGGCTGGATCAGGAACACGTCCCGTTCCCGGCAGTTCGCCTGCAGTTGCACCTCCAGGCAGTCGTTGGCGAAGCGGGTGACGCGGCTGGGGGAGAGGTCGACGCCGAGGTGACGGCAGATCTCGGCGGCGAGTTCGGGATGAGCGGTACCGGTGAAGACAGCGATGTCGCGCACGTGCGCAAACCCTAGTCGACCACCAGCACCAGCTTGCCGTTCTGGAAGAACGGCGTGAGGTTGCCCCGTGTGTCGACCGTGTGGGTTCCGCGCGGCAGCACGGCTTCTATGGCCGTGAACGCGAGGATGTCCGACACGCCGTGACGGCCGCGCAGCGAGCGCTGGCCCTGAAAACGCAGAGCGCGCCCCTCACGCCGGTATTGGTGCGCCTCGGCGGCAGCCGACGCGCCCGCGCGTAATGCCTCCGGGCCCACCAGCCGTCCGGACGACGCACTGCGCACGGCAACGCCGAAGCCCTGCTGGACCAGCGTGTCCACCTCGATGTCGGATGGGGGCTGCGGTACGAGGAAGGACATCGCGTGGTGGCCCTCGACCTCGTGGACGACGACCGTGCGCGCGGTCGTCAGCAACGTGTCGTGCAGCTCCAGCGCGATCTTCTCTGCTTCCCAGCGGTTTTCGTAACCGGCGTCGATGCCGACGAAGGTGCTGGTCACCTGACCTCCACGAAGATCGGGTTGGTGTGGCACCACAGGTCCTCCCACGGGTTCGCGGCTCCCGGAGTGTCCGCCTGCGGTTCGAACGCGCCGCGGTTGCCGTCGGTTCCGCGCAGTCTGAGGTGGAAAGGCTTCCGGACGTTGCGGAACGTGTGCGTGAAGACCGCATGGTGCCAGCGCGGCTCGAAGGATCGCTCGACGTTCACATGTGGCGTGGACAACGTTTCAGAAGTCGTTCGGCCGGTAACCGCGCCCTGGACGAGGTCAAGCCTACGCATCCCGGCCACGCGGCCGGCACTGTTCGGCGAGGTTGCCAGACGCACCGTGACCAACACCCTCCACGCGACCGGCCGGGGTCCGTGGAGGCTAGACCGTTCGGATGAGGCGGAGGTGGCCGCCGGGTGGACCGCCGGCGAACGTCAGATCGGCAGCAGGTCGATCCAGTCCAGGAACGGCAACGCGCCCGTGGCCTGCAACGCGGCCAGTCCCAGCCACAGCGACAGGCCTGTCACGATCGGCCCGACGACCGCCATCTCGACCACGCCGCCGGTCTTCATCCGCATGATCTTCGGCGGCGCCACCGGGTACCAGGTCTTGCCCATGATCGGCACCGGCCACAGGATCGGGCAGCCCTGCTCGGTGATCGCGTCCCCGACGTAGTGCGCGAAGCACCCGACGCCGACCGCGATGCCGGCCGCCGCCGCGGACGCGTTCGTCTGCGCCGTCCACGCGATCATCGCCCACGTGATCCCCGCGGACACCGCCGTGATCAGCAACGCGTCCTGCTTGGGGCACCAGTCGTTCATGATGCCGCGCACCGCGAGACCGGCGAACACGAACATGAGCACCGGCAGCGCCCACTTCTGGCTGTTCTGCACGACAGCGGTGGTGAACACGGCCGCGAACAACGCGAAGACGAGCGTGTGGGTCAGGCCGCGGTGGCCGCCGTCGCGCTTGGAGTCCTTCTTCGTCCTCGTGGTCCGGTAGACGAAGCCGCTCAGCATGTTGATGCCGGCGGACAGGCCGCCGCTCAGCGCGCCGAACGTGCGCGAGATGGTCGAGCCGGGGTGGTCGAGGTCGGGCAGCAACGCCGCACCGGTCGCCAGCACGGCCCCCACCGCCCAGCTCTGCGGGGACAGCTGGCCGATCGGGTGAGCGGAAGCGAACGCGGTGACGGCGGACCAGGCAAGCAGGCCGCTCATCGCGTGTGTTGGCCCAGTGGACACCGACGCCCCTCCTGAAGATCACCCGACAGTGTGAACAGTAGTCGCAGGTATCACGCGGTCGGTCGTGAACTCCATATCTGCGGACAACTGATCACTCGATGAAGGACGTGTGGACATGACGCAGGTTTGGCTCATCACCGGCAGCTCCCGCGGTCTCGGCCGCAAGACCGCGGAGGCCGTGCTCGCCGCCGGGCACCGGCTCGTCGCCACCGCGCGCAACCCCCGCGATCTCGACGACCTCGTCTCCCGGCACGGTGACCGGGTCCGGGCTGTCGCGCTCGACGTGCGCGACGCCGATCAGGCCAGACGGGCGGTGGAGACCGCGGTGGCGGAGTTCGGCCGGCTCGACGTGGTGCTGAACAACGCCGGCTCCGGGCACGTGACCTCGATCGAGCAGTGCTCGGACGCCGACTTCCGCGAACAGCTGGAGGTCAACCTCTTCGGCGTCGTCAACGTCACCCGCGCCGCACTGCCGGTGCTGCGGCGGCAGCGGTCCGGCCACTTCCTGATGACCGGCTCGACGGCGGGGCACGTGGCGTTCGGCGGCGGGCTCGGCCCGTACGTGACGGCCAAGTTCGCGCTGCGCGGCTTCTCCGAGTCGCTGGCGGCGGAGACCGCGCCGTTCGGCGTGAAGGTCACCCTGCTGGAGCTCGGCGGCTTCCAGACCGACTGGACGGGTCCGTCCCTGGTGGTGACCGAGCCGTCGGAGGACTACGTTCCGTCTGTCGGGGTACTGCTGGGCATGGTTCGCGGCGCGGACGGCAACATGCCGGGTGACCCGGCCGAGGCGGCGAGGGTCATGCTCGACGTGGTGGCCATGGACGAGCCGCCGCTGCGTCTGCTGCTGGGCAGTGACGCGGTGGAACTGGTCCGCCTGGCGGACCAGGCACGAACTGCGGAAATCGACAAGTGGGAGCACGTGAGCCGCTCGACCGACCGCAACCCCGAACCGGTGTAACCAGGGTCGCAGGCGCGTCGGAGCGGTTTACCAGTACGCTTGTCTTGCTTGCATCGTCGCGAGAGGAGCGCCCGGAGTTATGGGCAAGATCAAGGTTCAGGGCACCGTCGTCGAGCTCGACGGCGACGAGATGACCCGGATCATCTGGCAGTTCATCAAGGACAAGCTGATCCACCCGTACCTGGACGTCACCCTGGAGTACTACGACCTGGGCATCGAGCACCGGGACGCCACCGACGACCAGGTCACGATCGACGCCGCGAACGCCATCAAGAAGCACGGCGTCGGCGTCAAGTGCGCCACGATCACGCCGGACGAGGCGCGGGTCGAGGAGTTCGGCCTGAAGAAGATGTGGGTCTCGCCGAACGGCACGATCCGCAACATCCTCGGCGGTGTCGTCTTCCGCGAGCCGATCATCATCTCGAACGTGCCGCGCCTGGTCCCCGGCTGGACGAAGCCGATCATCATCGGCCGTCACGCCCACGGCGACCAGTACAAGGCCACCAACTTCAAGGTGCCCGGCGCCGGCAAGCTCACGATCACGTTCCAGCCGGAGGACGGCTCGGACCCGATCGAGCACGTCGTCACCGAGTTCCCGGCGGAGGGCGGTGTGGCGATGGGCATGTACAACTACAACAAGTCCATCGAGGACTTCGCCCGCGCCTCGTTCTCCTACGGCCTGCAGCGGGGCTACCCCGTCTACATGTCCACGAAGAACACGATCCTGAAGGCCTACGACGGCCAGTTCAAGGACATCTTCCAGCGCGTGTTCGACGAGGAGTTCAAGGCGGAGTTCGACGCCAAGGGCCTCACCTACGAGCACCGCCTCATCGACGACATGGTCGCCGCGGCCATGAAGTGGGAGGGCGGCTACGTCTGGGCGTGCAAGAACTACGACGGTGACGTCCAGTCCGACACGGTCGCGCAGGGCTTCGGCTCGCTCGGCCTGATGACGTCGGTCCTGATGACGCCGGACGGCAAGACCGTCGAGGCCGAGGCCGCCCACGGCACGGTCACCCGCCACTTCCGCCAGCACCAGGCCGGCAAGCCCACCTCCACGAACCCGATCGCCTCGATCTTCGCGTGGACCCGTGGCCTGATGCACCGCGGCAAGCTGGACGATACCCCCGAGGTCATCCGCTTCGCCGAGGCGCTCGAGTCGGTCGTCATCGAGACCGTCGAGTCCGGTCAGATGACCAAGGACCTGGCCCTGCTGATCAGCAAGGACCAGGAGTGGCTGACCACCGAGGACTTCCTCGCCGCCCTGGACGAGAACCTCAAGAAGAAGATGGCGTCGTTCTGACGTTCGCCTGAACGGTTCGTCGAAGGCCACCCCGGTCACGCCGGGGTGACCTTCTTCGTTCCCGCGTCACCCGGTCGGTTCCTCTTGCGGGTGGTTGCCGCGCCGGGCCGTCCGGCGCATCCTCCCAGCCGCTATATCTGCTGATCGAAGGCAGTGCGGTGCGCGGGAGGCGACGATGCTGGGTGTTCCGGTCCGGGGCATGATCGTGATTGGCGTGCTCGGCGTCGCCGGGGTGATGTACGTCGCGAACGGCGGCAAGCCGATGGGCACCGACAAGGCCGACCAGGTCTGCAAGATCACGGTGACCGCGGACATCCTCAACGTCCGCTCCGGTCCCGGCGACATGCAGCCGATCGTCTCCACGATGCCCCGCGACGCCGTGACCGACGCCTCCGACCGCGTCGAGAACGGTTACCGCATGCTGAGCGACCGCCGCTGGGTCAACGGACAGTTCGTGGCGCTGACGAGCGACTCCACCTGCAGGTAGGCCCGGCTGGCACACTGGTGCCATGCTGCGCAACATGTTCCGGTGGGGCCGGGCGAAGTCCACGACCCGGTGCACCTGCACGCCGGAGTGGCAGGGCCTCTACACCGAGCTGGACGGCCAGCGCCAACTCGCGCTGCCCCGTGACGAGATGGCCACCTTGGTCGGCTACCTCGACCTGCGCGCCCACTGCGCCGGCTGCGGCGCCGAGTACCCGCACGCCTGGGGCCTGGCCTCCCAGTAGGCTCCCCGGTCGTGCTCACGGTCTCCACGGTCAACGTCAACGGTCTGCGCGCCGCCGCCAAGAAGGGCTACCTGGAGTGGCTCGCGTCCTCCTCGGCGGACGTGGTGTGCCTGCAGGAGGTCCGCGCGGAACCGGGTGACCTCGCAGCCGAGCTGCACACCCCTCCCGGTTGGCACGCCGTGTACGCCCCGTCGTCCCTGAAGGGCCGCGCTGGCGTGGGCGTGCTCTCGCGCGTTGAACCGTCATCGGTCCGCGTGGGCTTCGGCGAAGCGGAGTTCGAGTCGAGCGGCCGCTACGTGGAGGTCGAGCTGCCCGGCGTCGTCGTCGCGTCCCTGTACCTGCCCTCCGGTGACGTCGCCACGGAGCGCCAGGAGGAGAAGGACCGCTTCATGGCGTCCTTCCTGCCGTACCTGGTGTCGCTGCGGGAGAAGGCCGCCGTGTCGGGCCGTGAGGTGCTCGTGTGCGGGGACTGGAACATCGCGCACCAGCAGGCCGACCTGAAGAACTGGCGGACCAACCAGAAGGAGTCCGGGTTCCTGCCGTACGAGCGGGAGTGGATGTCCTCGGTGTTCGCCTCCGGGTACAACGACGTGGTGCGCGCGCTGCACCCCGATGTCGTCGGGCCGTACTCGTGGTGGTCGTATCGCGGGAAGGCGTTCGACAACGACTCCGGCTGGCGCATCGACTACCAGGTGGCGACGGACGGGCTGGCTGGGCGGGCGGTGTCCGCGGTGGTGGAGCGGGCGGCCACCTATGAGGAGCGGTGGTCGGACCACGCTCCGGTGACCGTCGTGTACTCGGGCTGATCGCAGGCTGCGGATCAGGCACAATCGTGCCCAGGAGGTGACGAGGGTGCACGAGGTCGTGGCCGCCAAGCTGACCGAGATCGAGGATCTGTGCCGGACGCTGGGCGTCCGCCGGCTCGACGTGTTCGGGTCGGCGGTCGGGTAGTCGTTCGACGTGGAGACGAGTGACGTGGACATCCTCGTGGAGTTCGACGTCACCGACGGGTTCGACCACTTCGGCAGCTACTTCGCGCTGAAGGAGGGGTTGGAGCGGATCCTCGACCGGCCCGTCGACCTGGTGGTCGGCGCCGGCATCCGCAACCCGTACTTCCACCAGCAGGTGATGGACACCAAGGAAACCCTGTGTGCGGCGTGATCCTCGCGCGTACCTGTGGGACGCGTTGCGCGCCACTGAGCTGCTGGCCGAGTTCAGCGACGGCAAGTCGTTCGCGGACTACGTCTCCTTGGAAGAGCACCTGCGCCAGTTGTCGGCTGGCTTGAGCTGACCGGCGTCACCCGGTTCACGTCCCAGCACCGCACCGCCGCACGGCCGGTCACCCGTTCCGCCGTCCGACCCAGCCCACCCGGTCTTTATCGCTCCCGTCACCCGACCGCCCGCTCGATTCAGCCCGCCCGTTCCCCGAACATGAGCACGATTCACCATCGATGAATCGGGGTGGGCATGACGGGTTTCAACCGGCGCAACTTCCTGCTGGCCATGGGCGTGGGCGCCGCGGGCGTGCCACTGCTCGACCTGGACGCGCAAGCGATTGCGAGCACCGCGGGCACCACGCTCGACACCACCGCCGCACCCATCGGCACCAGCGGCTACCGCAGGCTCCAGGCGGGACCGGGCTGGCCGGTGGTCGTCCGCGGCGACCTGGTCGCGGCCAAGCCCGGCCGGGAGGCGCGGCGCCAGGCGCTCGCCAGCTTCGTGCAGTTCAGCGACATGCACATCTGCGACGCGCAGAGCCCGCTGCGGTTCGAGTACCTGCACCCGGTCATGGGGTCCAGCGCGCACCGGCCGCAGGAGACGCTCACCGCGCAGGGCTCGACGGCACTCGTCAAGCGCGTCAACGCGGTCCAGCGAGGTCCCGTCACCGGGCGGAAGTTCGACTTCCTCATGACCACCGGCGACAACACCGACAACCACGAGCACGTCGAGCTCGACTGGTTCCTCACGGTCCTCAACGGTGGCCGGATCACGCCCAACACCGGCGACAGCAGGTACGAGGGCGTGCAGAACGCGGCGATCAGCACGTTCTGGCAGCCGGACCTGTCCGGCACCGACGACTACAAGGCCAAGGGCTTCCCGCAGCTCCCGGGACTGCTCGACGCGGCCACCAGGACGTTCACCAGCCCCGGCCTCGACATCCCCTGGTACGCCACGATCGGCAACCACGACGACAGCGTGGTCGGGGCGTTGCCGGACGGGCTGCTCGACGGCTGGTACACCGGGCGCAAGAAGATCGTCGGGTTCGGCGACCCCGTGCAGAACGCGAAGGTCGCGCAGGCGTTCCACGACCCCGCCGCCGTCCCCGAGGCGATGGCCATCCTCGCGAGTGGTGGGGTCGTCAGGACCGTGACGCCCGATGACCGGCGCAGGCTGTTCACCACCGGCGAGTACGTGCGCAAGCATCTGCCGACGGGCGGACACGGTTACACGGACGCCAACGCGGACGGGGTGGACGTCTTCTACACGTTCCGGATGGCGCCGGGGGTGACCGGCATCAGCATGGACACCACGAACCTCGCCGGGTTCTCCACCGGCTCGATCGGGCTGCACCAGCTCAACTGGATCGAGCGGACCCTCCGGCGCAACAGCTCGCTCTACTACGACTGGCTCGGGCTGCCGCAGCGGCAGAACGTCACCGACGAGCTGTTCGTGCTGTTCAGCCACCACACCAGCCAGACGATGGGCAACGTCCTGCCCGACCGCAGGCGGCCGCTCGACCCGCGGATGAACGGTGACGCGCTCGTGAACCTGCTGCACCGGTTCCCGAACGTGCTGGCGTGGGTCAACGGGCACACGCACCGCAACGTGATCACGCCGCACCGGCACGACACCCCGGGCAGGGGCTTCTGGGAGATCAACACCGCGGCGCACGTCGACTACCCGCAGCACGCCCGCGTCATCGAGGTGGCCGACAACGGTGACGGCACGTTGTCGCTGTTCACGACGTTGCTCGAAGCCGATGCGCCCTATCAGGTCGACTACGACGACCGCAGCGACGAAGCCCTCGCCAGCCTGTGCCGCGAGCTCACCTACAACGACCTCCACTCGCGGACGGACCCGCTGGGCACGCCGCTGGACCGGAACACCGAACTGCTCGTCTCGGTGCGCTGACGAGTGGGATGTCCCACAGCCCGTCACAACTGATCAGGAATTTCGGCGGCCTAAGGTCGTTGACGTGGCAGTGGACATCTCTCTGAACCCACCGCAGCCCCGTCCGAGCGCTGCGGCCCTGCGGCGTGCGCTGCGCCGGGCCGCCGACGGTGCCGTGCTGGACGCGACCGAGGCCGCGGTGCTGTTGCACGCGCGCGGGGAGGACCTGGACGCGCTGCTGGCCGCGGCCGGGCGGGTGCGGGACGCGCACCTGCTCGCCGAGGGGCGGCCGGGGGTCGTCACGTACAGCCGGTCGGTGTTCATCCCGCTGACCAGGTTGTGCCGGGACCGGTGCCACTACTGCACGTTCGCCACCGTGCCGCACAAGCTGCCCGCCGCGTTCCTGGAGCGCGACGAGGTGCTGGCGATCGCGCGCGCGGGAGCCGAGCAGGGCTGCAAGGAAGCGCTCTTCACGCTCGGCGACCGGCCGGAGGACCGGTGGCCGGCCGCGAAGGAGTGGCTGGAGGCGCGCGGCTACGAGTCCACTTTGGACTACGTGCGGGCCAGCGCCATCGCGGTGCTGGAGGAGACGGGGCTGCTGCCGCACCTCAACCCCGGCGTGCTGAGCTGGGAGGAGCTGCAGCGGCTGCGTCCCGTGGCCTCCAGCATGGGGATGATGCTGGAGACCACCGCGGAACGGCTGTGGAGCGAGAAGGGCGGCCCGCACCACGGCAGCCCGGACAAGGACCCCGCGGTCCGGCTGCGCGTGCTCACCGACGCGGGCCGGGTGAACGTGCCGTTCACGACCGGCATCCTGATCGGCATCGGCGAGAACCTGACCGAGCGCGCGGAGTCGTTGCTCGCCATGCGGCAGATCGCCAAGCAGTACGGGCACATCCAGGAAGTCATCATCCAGAACTTCCGCGCCAAGCCGGACACGGCGATGCGCGGCATGCCCGACGCCGACCTCACCGAGCTCGCCGCGACGATCGCCGTCGCGCGCCTGGTGATGCCGTCGACCGTGAGCGTGCAGGCACCGCCGAACCTGGTCGGCGGGGAGTTCGGCCTCATGCTGCGCGCGGGCGTCGACGACTGGGGCGGCGTCTCGCCGGTCACGCCCGACCACGTCAACCCGGAGAAGCCGTGGCCGCAGGTCGACGAGCTCGCCGGCATCACGCGTGCCGCCGGTTTCTCCTTGCGGGAACGGCTGAACGTCTACCCGCGCTACGTCCGCGCGACCGCCGGGCAGTGGATCGACACCCGGCTCACCGCCCACGTCTCCGCGCTGGCGCTGGAGAACGGGCTCGCGAACCCGGACGCCGAGGTCGCCGGCCGCGAGTGGCAGGAACCGGACGGCGGTCTCGACACCTACGGCCGCGCCGACCTCAACACCGCGATCGACACCGAGGGCCGCACCGGCGACCGGCGCGGCGACTTCGACGAGGTCTACGGCGACTGGGACGAGCTCAAGGTTCCCGTTGCCCCGCAACGACTTCCCGAAGACGTCCAACGTGGACTGAAGATCGCGGCGGACGACCCGGCCGCGCTGCTCGGCGACACCGACGCCGCCATGGCGCTGCTGACCGCCGACGGCGACGCGCTGGAGCACCTCGTCCGGCTCGCCGACGAGCTGCGCCGCGAGGTGGTCGGCGACGACGTCACCTACGTGGTCAACCGCAACATCAACTTCTCGAACGTCTGCTACGTCGGCTGCCGCTTCTGCGCCTTCGCGCAACGCGAGCGCGACGCCGACGCGTTCCGGCTCTCGGCGGAGGAGGTGGCCGACCGCGCGCAGGAGGCGTGGGACGCGGGCGCCACCGAGGTCTGCATGCAGGGCGGCATCGACCCCAAGCTGCCGGTCACCTACTACGCCGACGTCGTCCGCGCGATCAAGAAGCGGCTGCCGGACATGCACGTGCACGCGTTCAGCCCGATGGAGATCGTCTCCGCCGCGGCCAAGGCGGGCGTGAGCGTGCGCGAGTGGCTGACCGAGCTCAAGCAGGCCGGGCTCGACACCATCCCCGGCACGGCGGCCGAGATCCTCGACGACGACGTGCGCTGGGTGCTGACCAAGGGCAAGCTGCCGACCGCGACCTGGCTCGACGTCGTCGGCACCGCCCACGAGCTGGGCATCCGCTCGTCGAGCACGATGATGTACGGCCACGTCGACCACCCCGGCCACTGGCTCAGCCACTTCCGGGTGCTGGCGCAGCTGCAGGACCGCACCGGCGGGCTCACCGAGTTCGTCGCGCTGCCGTTCGTGCACCGCAACGCCCCCATCTACCTGGCGGGGGTCGCCCGGCCCGGCCCCACCCGCCGCGACAACCGGGCCGTGCACGCCTTCGCCCGGCTGGCACTGCACGGCCGCGTCGACAACATCCAGTGCTCCTGGGTCAAGCTCGGCGACGAGGGCACCGCGGAGATCCTCAACGGCGGCGCCAACGACCTCGGCGGCACGTTGATGGAGGAGACGATCAGCCGCATGGCCGGGTCCGAACACGGGTCGGCGCGCACTGTGCGTGAGCTCAACACCATGGCTTCACTAGCAGGGCGTAACGCCCGTCAGCGAACTACGACATATGGGCGAGTGCGATCCGATCACCGGTGACCGATAGTCTGACTTGGCGCATGGACGCTACCGGTCCTCGGTAGCTTGGCGGCCAATCAGTCAGCAAGGTTCACCCGTTCCGGGGTGGTCTGTGCTTTGGGGAGGCTCGGCAAGTGCAAGGCGTGAGTTTTGTACTGAGCGCTGCTGTTGAGAGCAGTGTCTCGGGCACCGCTGCGGGTCCAGTCGGTCTGATCGCGGTCACGGCGGGCGTCGGTGGTCTGGTGTACGGCTTCGTGAAGCAGCGCCGCAAGCCGGCGGTGGTGTCGGCGCAGAACCAGCGCGTCGACCTGGTCCAGCAGGACACCCCGCTGAGCTGATTTCCCCGGTCTGAGAAGATTTCTCCCGTGTCCACGGAGAACGCACCCGCACAGCCCGTTCGTCGGCCGCGTGTCCTGTCCGGCATCCAGCCCACGGCAGGCTCGTTCCACCTCGGCAACTACCTGGGTGCGGTGCGGCAGTGGGTGGCCCTGCAGGAGGACCACGACGCGTTCTACTGCGTCGTCGACCTGCACGCCATCACCGTGGAGCAGAACCCCAAGGAGCTGCGGCAGAACACCCGCGTCTCGGCGGCCCAGCTGCTCGCGCTGGGCATCGACCCGGACCGCGCGACGCTGTTCGTCCAGTCCCACGTCCCCGAGCACGCCCAGCTCGGCTGGGTCATGCAGTGCCTCACCGGCTTCGGCGAGGCCTCGCGGATGACCCAGTTCAAGGACAAGTCCGCACGTCAGGAAGCAGCCGTCGGCGTCGGCCTCTTCACCTACCCGATCCTGCAGGCCGCGGACATCCTGCTGTACCAGGCGCACTACGTGCCGGTCGGCGAGGACCAGCGCCAGCACCTGGAGCTGACCCGCGACCTCGCGACCAGGTTCAACTCGCGCTACGGCAAGACCTTCCGCCTGCCGGAGGCGTACATCGTCAAGGACACGGCCAAGATCTACGACCTGCAGGACCCGACCGCGAAGATGAGCAAGTCGGTCCCCGGCGGCGTCGTCGAGCTGCTGGAGGACCCGAAGCGGTCCGCGAAGAAGATCCGCTCGGCCGTCACCGACACCGGCCGCGAGATCGTCTTCGACGTCGAGAACAAGCCGGGCGTCTCCAACCTGCTCACCATCTTCTCGGCGCTGACCGGCCGCACGGTCGAGTCGCTGGTCGCCGACTACGACGGCAAGGGCTACGGCGACCTGAAGAAGGACCTCGGAGAGGTCTTCACCGAGTGGGTCACGCCGGTGCAGGACCGCGTCCGCACGTACCTCGACGACGTGGCCGGCCTGGACAAGATCCTCGCCACCGGCGCCGAGCGCGCCCGCGACGTCGCCGCCGGCACGCTGCGCCGCACGTACGAGAAGATCGGCTTCGTTCTGCCCGAGTAGTGCGCTTGCACTAGCGTCCTACCCGTGGACAAGTGGCGGCAGAAGTACGCGTGGCTCGACCACATCATCCGCGCGTACGAGCGGTTCGACCAGCGGTACGGCACCCAGCACGCCGCGGCGGTCACGTACTTCAGCGTGCTCTCGCTCGTGCCGATCCTGATGATCGGCTTCGCCGTCGCCGGTTTCGTGCTGCAGTCGCAGCCCGACCTGCTCGCGTCGCTGCGCGCCAGCATCGCCGAGGCCGTGCCGGACCAGCAGCTGCGCACCCAGATCAACGAGGCCGTCGACACCGCCCTGGAGTCGAAGGGCACCGTCGGCATCATCGGTCTGCTCGGCGCCGCCTACTCCGGTCTCGGCTGGATGAGCAACCTCCGCGACGCGCTGACCGCGCAGTGGGGTCAGGCCAAGGGCGACCTGCCGTTCCTGGGAACGCTGTGGCGGGACCTCCTGTCGCTGGTCGGGCTCGGGCTGGCGATCGTGCTGTCCTTCGGCATCACGGCCGCGGGCTCCGGCTTCGCCGAGCAGGTCCTGAAGTGGCTGGGGTTCGAGGACGCCGGCTGGGCGCACGTGCTGCTGCGGATCGGCACGATCGTGCTGTCGCTGCTCGCGAACTGGATGGTGTTCCTGTGGGTGCTCGCGCGCCTGCCCCGCAAGCCCGTCGGCTGGCGGAGCGCCGTGCGCGGCGCGCTGGCGGCCGCGATCGGCTTCGAGGTGCTCAAGCAGGCCGCCACGATCTTCCTGTCGTTCACGACGAAGTCGCCGACCTCGGCCGCGTTCGGGTCGGTCATCGGCGTGCTCGTGTTCGCGAACCTCGTGGCGCAGTTCATGTTGTTCATCACCGCGTGGACGGCGACCGCGAAGGAGAACCGGGAGCCCGAGGTCGTGCAGGCCCCGGCTCCCGCGGTGATCTCGCCGGTCGTGTCGGTGCGGCCGGGGCCCTCTCCTTCGCTGATGGTCGGGGTCGGCGCCGTGCTCGGCGCGCTGGTGGGACTGAGGTGGAAGAGGCGGTAGCCGCTCACCACCCCCGCGGCGCGGCCCGGTCGTCCGGCGCGATCCGCACCGCAGGCCGAGGCCGGGCCCCGGCGGCCTCGTAGGCCCGTCTCAGCTCAGTCGCCACCTGGTCCGGGTGCGTTCTCAACCGCGCCGGCAGCGTCTGCACGACGAGAATCCCCGCCGCCGCGTACCTCGTGTTGCGGGCGAGCGTGCGCTCGTAGTCGCGAGCTCCGCAGTGGAACGCGCGCGAGTCGATCTCCCAGGCCAGTGCCACGTCGTCGAACCACGCGTCCGGTCTGCCGACGACCTGGCCGCGCGCGTCGACGACGGTGGCGTTCCAGTGCGGGGTGGTCAGGCGGATGCGGCGGGAGAGGCGGCGGGCGTCCCGTTCGGCCACCGACTCGGCCCGGCCCAGGTCGGCGAGGACCGAGCGGACCAGCTTCGCGCCGAAGCGGTGGGTGCGGGCCTCCTCGCGGAGGGCCTCCGGGGTGCAGCGGCCCCTCTGGATCGCGGCGGCGACCAGGGCCGTCACCTCGTCCGCCGACCGGAGCTGACGGCAGGCGTCCACGACCGCGCGGGCCGGGCGCACCAGGGGGAAGCCGTCGACGGTCGTGGTCGGCGGCATCGGGGACGCGCGTTCGACGACCAGCCGGCCGCTGCCGCGGACCGGGGCCGGTGCGAGCAGGTGGAGCTCGCGGCCGCGGGCGGGCAGGCCGTGGCGGCGGCAGGCCTCCGCCCCCGTCAAGGCGGCACCGGGGCCCGCGCGCAGCAGGGCCGCCGTGAGGTGCTGGTCCTGGGTGGGCGGGCCGTTGTGCAGCAGCACGACACCGGGGTACATGCGCTGCCACGGCCCGCCCGAGGCGCACCGGTGCCAGGGGTTCGAGACGCCCAGGGACTTCAGGGTCGCGGTGGTGATGACGCCGAGGTCGCTGCGTTCGCGCAGCTGGTCGATTCGCACGTCACCAGTGTGACGAGGACCACCGACAGTTCCGGAGCGGTCAGCGCCGGGCGGGCCTGGTGCGGTTCAGCAGGAGCAGGAGCGCGCCGGCGAGGAGCAGCAGCGTGCCCAGTGCGGCCAGCCAGCCGGTCGAGGCGCCGGTGGAGGCCAGGTGGCCCTCGTCGTGGCGCGGTGGCGCGGCGACGGGCTTGGTGGTCGTGGCCGGCGGCGTCGTCGCGTTCGTGGCGGACGTCGTCGTGGTGACCGGCGTTGTCGTCGTCACCGGCGTCGTGGTCGTGACCGGTGTCGTGGTGGTGCTGGACGTGTCGGTGGTGCTGGTCGTGCTCGACGGGGTGGTGGTCGTCGTCGAGTCCGTGGTCGACGTCGTCGTGGACGTCGTCGAGCCGGTCGTGGTGGTCGTCGAGCTCGTGGTCGTGGTCGTCGAACCGGTCGTCGTGGTCGAGCCGGTCGTCGTGGTCGTCGAACCGGTGGTCGTGGAGTCCGTGGTCGTGGTGGTCGCACCGGTGGTCGTCGTGGTCGAGCCGGTGGTGGTGGTCGTGCAGTCGGTCGTGGTCGTCGTGGGGGTCGTCGTGGTCGTCGACGGCTTGGTCCACGAGGTCTTGGTCGTGGGTTCGCCTCTTTCCACGGGGGCGAGGCGTTCCTGCGGGCACCACGAGGCGGCGCACACCTGGCCGTCGCCGGAGGCGGAGGCCTCCGGCGACGCGCCGTGCAGTCCGGCGAACGTCAGCACCGCGCCCGCGGTGAGCACACCGATGTAGGCGATACGAGACATGCCCGCGATCGTGTCGCCGCCCACATCGGGCCGCGCGTGATCTGGGACAACGTCACCCGCGAGTGAGCAGGACTTCCCTCGATCAGGTCCAGAAGACCGCGATGCCCACGTTCAGCACGACCAGCGAGGCGGCGGTCGGCAGCAGCCAGGACGGGGCCTTGGGCTTGTTCACGGTGATCGCGACGACCACCGCGATGGCGACGACGACGGCCAGCTTCACACCGATCTTGACGTGGTCGTACTTCACCGAGTCGACGAGCGGGTCGATGCCGACCAGCGCCAGGCCGGTGAGCAGCTGCAGGGCGGCGCCGTGCAGCCAGCCCTTGTTCACCGGGGCGTCCTTGCCGGCCCTCGCCTGCAACATGATCATCGCGACGAGCATGCCCATGCCCAGCAGGTGCAGGAAGACCAGCACCAGGCGTACGAACTCCACAGCGTTTCCCTATCGACGTCGGGTGGCGAGGAAACCCCGCACGCCCAGCACGCCGATGACGGTGCCGAAGACGAGCGAGGCGATCACGAGCACGAGGTGCACCGTGAAGAACGGGGTCGGTCCGTCGCTGAACGAACGCGGGTCGTTCCAGATGTTCTTCAGGAACGTGGGCCAGATCACCCACGACCACACTCCGAAAGCCACCAGGAAGAGTGACATCGGGCGCGAGAGCTTCACGGCGACCAGTATCGGACGTGGTGCGTGCAAGACGTTGAACGGGGGTGGATAGCCTGGGGGCGTGCCCTTCACCCATCGGCTCATCGTCGCCCTGGTCCTCGCCCTGGCCACAGCCGCGTTCGCCGCACCGACCGGCACGGCACAGCAGAACCTCGCCGCCCAGTGCGCCAACCGCGAGACCCCGCCCCCGCCCGTGGACACCTCCGAGCAGCCGGCGCCCGGTCAGAAGGCCCCCGCACCGCTCGAGGTGCCCGAGAAGCCGATCGGTGGTGACCGGCTCGGCGAGTGCGGCCTGATCCTCCCGCCGAACTCGGCGCAGCCCCCGAGCGGCAACACCGCGGCCTCCTGGCTGCTGGCCGACATGGACAGCGGCGCCGTCATCGCCGCGTACGACCCGCACGGCCGCCAGCGCCCCGCGAGCGTCATGAAGGTCCTGCTCGCGCTCGTCGTGGCCAAGGAGCTGCGCGGCGACATGGTGGTGACCGCCTCCGCGGAGGACACGCAGCAGGAGTGCACCTGCGTCGGCCTGCGCGACGGCGGCCAGTACACCGTCCGCCAGCTGCTGCACGGCCTGCTGCTCACCTCCGGCAACGACGTCGCGCACACCCTCGCCCGCCAGCTCGGCGGCGTGCCGAGGGCGCTGGGCAAGATGAACGCCATGGCCCGCGAGCTCGGCGCCCTGGACACCCGCGCGGTCACGCCGTCCGGTCTGGACGGCCCCGGCACCAGCACGTCGGCCTACGACGTCGCCCTGATCTTCCGCGGCGCCATGAAGTACGACGAGTTCGCCAGCGCCATCAAGCTGAAGCAGTCGCAGTTCCCCGGCCGCAACGGGGGCACGATCATGCTGACCAACGACAACCGCCTCCTCTCGAACTACGAGGGCGCGATCGGCGGCAAGACCGGCTTCACCGACGACTCCCAGCACACCTACGTGGGTGCCGCGGAACGCAACGGCCGCCGCCTCGTCGTCGTGCTGCTGCGCGGCCAGCAGACGCCGACCCCGATCACCACCCAGGCCTCGAAGCTGCTCGACTACGGCTTCGCGATGGGCCCCGGCGGCGTCGGCAAGCTCGTGGACGGCGCCCCGCAGCCCAAGCCGAGGGTGACCTCCACCCAGAACGCCGACGCGGACGCCGTGGCGGCACCCGGTGACAGCGCCAACGGCCGCCCGGCCCCGACCATGTTCGGCACCGTCGGCCTCCCCATCACGGCCGCCGCCGGCGTGGGCCTGCTGGCCGCCGTGTTCCTCTACCTCCGCAACAAGAGGGCCAAGGCGGCACGGGCACGCCGCCAGGCCGCCCAGGCCGCACAGGGCTTCTGAGAGCGTTCTTCCACGAGGGCCCCGGCGCACACCGCGCCGGGGCCCTCGTCGTCGGCACACCGGGTGCAACGACACGGCGCCGCGTCCCCGAGGGGAACGCGGCGCCGTCGTCGAACGGGAGATCAGGTGCGCTTGAACAGCAGCGCGCGCTTCACTTCCTGGATCGCCTTGGTGACCTGGATGCCACGCGGGCAGGCGTCCGTGCAGTTGAACGTGGTGCGGCAGCGCCACACGCCGTCGACGTCGTTGAGGATGTCGAGCCGCTCCTCGGCGCCCTCGTCCCGCGAGTCGAAGATGAAGCGGTGCGCGTTGACGATCGCGGCGGGACCGAAGTACGAGCCCTCCGTCCAGTACACCGGGCACGAGGTCGTGCAGCAGGCGCACAGGATGCACTTGGTGGTGTCGTCGAAGCGCTCGCGGTCGGCGACCGACTGGATCCGCTCCCGCGTCGGCTCGTTGCCGTAGGTCACGAGGTACGGCTTGACGGCGCGGAAGGCCTCGAAGAACGGCTCCATGTCGACGAGCAGGTCCTTGTTCACCGGCAGGCCCTTGATGGGCTCGATGGTGATGGTGCTCTGCTTGTCCTTCAGCAGCAGGTCCTTCAGCAGGACCTTGCACGCCAGGCGGTTCACGCCGTTGATGCGCATGGCGTCCGAACCGCAGATGCCGTGCGCGCAGGAGCGGCGGAACGTCAGCGTGCCGTCCACGTACCACTTGATGTGGTGCAGCAGGTTCAGCACGCGGTCCGACGGCAGCGCGGGGATGTCGAACGAGTCCCAGCGGGGCTCGTCGTCGACCTCCGGGTTGAAGCGCCGGATCTTGACGGTGACCATGACAGCGCCGTCCGGAACCGGCGGCTGGGAGCCGCGCGAGCCAGCAGTGGTTTCAGCGGTGGCGGTCATCAGTACTTGCGCTCCATCGGCTTGTACCGGGTAAAGGTCACGGGCTTGTAGTCCAGCCGGATGTCCGCGGCCAGGCCCTCGCCCTGCTTGTAGAACATGCTGTGGCGCATGAAGTTCGTGTCGTCGCGGTTCGGGTAGTCCTCGCGCGCGTGACCGCCGCGGGACTCCTTGCGCGCGAGCGCGCCCACCACGAGCACCTCGGCCAGCTCCAGCAGGAAGCCGAGCTCGACGGCCTCCAGCAGGTCGGTGTTGAAGCGCTTGCCCTTGTCCTGCACCTGGATGTGCGCGTAGCGCTCCTTCAGGGCCTGGACGTCGTGCAGCGCCGTCTTCAGCGTGTCCTCGGTGCGGTAGACGGACGCGTTGGCGTCCATCGTGGCCTGCAGCTCGGTGCGGATGTCCGCCACGCGCTCCTGGCCGTGCTCCGACAGCGCCAGCGCGACCTGGGCCTCGACGGCGGCGGCCGGGTTCTCCGGCAGCTCGACGTGCGACTCGCGGGAGAGCGCGTACTCGGCGGCGGCGATGCCGGCGCGGCGGCCGAAGACGTTGATGTCCAGCAGCGAGTTCGTGCCGAGGCGGTTCGCGCCGTGCACGGAGACGCAGGCGCACTCGCCGGCGGCGTAGAGGCCGGGGACGACGTTGTCGTTGTCCCGCAGCACCTCGCCGTGGATGTTCGTCGGGATGCCGCCCATCGCGTAGTGCGCGGTCGGGTAGACCGGGACGGGCTCGACGACCGGGTCGACCGCGAGGTAGGTGCGGGCGAACTCGGTGATGTCCGGCAGCTTCGTCTCCAGGACCTCGGCACCGAGGTGCGTGCAGTCCAGCAGCACGTAGTCCTTGTTCGGGCCGGCGCCACGGCCTTCGAGCACCTCGAGGGCCATCGAGCGGGCCACGATGTCGCGCGGCGCCAGGTCCTTGATGGTCGGGGCGTAGCGCTCCATGAACCGCTCACCAGAGGCGTTGCGCAGGATCGCGCCCTCGCCGCGGGCACCCTCGGTCAGCAGGATGCCGAGACCGGCCAGGCCGGTCGGGTGGAACTGGTAGAACTCCATGTCCTCCAGGGGCAGGCCCTTGCGGAAGACGATGCCCATGCCGTCACCGGTCAGCGTGTGGGCGTTCGACGTGGTCTTGAAGACCTTGCCGAAGCCACCGGTCGCGAACACGACGGACTTGGCCTGGAAGACGTGGATCTCGCCGGTCGCCAGCTCGTACGCGACGGCACCGGTGCAGACCGGGCCGTTCTCCGTCTCGGTGAGGCAGATGTCGAGCACGTAGAACTCGTTGAAGAACTCGATGCCGTGCTTGACGCAGTTCTGGTACAGCGTCTGCAGGATCATGTGACCGGTGCGGTCCGCGGCGTAGCAGGCGCGGCGCACGGCGGCTTCACCGTGGTTGCGCGTGTGACCGCCGAACCGGCGCTGGTCGATCTTGCCCTCGGGCGTGCGGTTGAACGGCAGGCCCATCTTCTCGAGGTCGAGAACGGCGTCGATCGCCTCCTTCGCCATGATCTCGGCGGCGTCCTGGTCGACCAGGTAGTCGCCGCCCTTGATCGTGTCGAAGGTGTGCCACTCCCAGTTGTCCTCCTCGACGTTGGCGAGGGCGGCGCACATGCCGCCCTGGGCCGCGCCGGTGTGGGACCGGGTGGGGTAGAGCTTCGTCAGCACCGCGGTGCGGGCGCGCTGGCCGGACTCGATCGCCGCGCGCATACCGGCACCACCAGCGCCGATGATGACTACGTCGTACTTGTGGAACTGCATTGTGGTGGGCTCCCCGCGCGGGTCAGTTCGAGATGTTCGGGTCGAAGGTGAAGATCACGAACGTGCCGAGCGAGATGATCAGCACCATCGACACGTAGAGCAGCATCTTCAACCAGAACCGGGTGGAGTCCTTGCGCGCGTAGTCGTTGATGACCGTGCGCAGGCCGTTGCCGCCGTGGAGCTGAGCGAGCCACAGCATGGAGAGGTCCCAGAACTGCCAGAACGGGGACGACCAGCGGCCGGCGACGAAGGCGAAGTTGATCTTGTGGACGCCGCCGTCGAGGATGTTCATGATGAACAGGTGGCCCAGGACCAGGACCACGAGCAGCAGGCCGGACAGCCGCATGAACAGCCAGCTGCGGAGCTCGCCGTTGCCGCGGCGGGCCGCGGGGCGGCGCGGCGAGCGGGGCTTGTCGAGTGCGAGAGACATGTCAGTGACCCCCAACCAGGTCGGAGATCGTGCGCTCCATCATGAAGTAGAAGCCGGGGATCATCACGACGACCCAGACGGCCAGCACGACCCAGAGCATGACCCGCTGGTACTTGGCGCCCTTCTCCCAGAAGTCCACCAGCATGACCCGGATGCCGTTGAGCGCGTGGTAGAGCACCGCGCCGACCAGGCCGACCTCGAAGAGGTTCACGACCGGGTTCTTGTAGGTCTCGATCACCGCGTCGTACGCGTTCGGTGACACCCGCACGAGTGCGGTGTCGAGCACGTGGGTGAAGAGGAAGAAGAACGTGAGGACACCGGTGATCCGGTGGGCGACCCAGGACCACATGCCCAGATCACCGCGGTAGAGCGTCCCACCCCCTCGGGTGGTGCCCGACCGCTCGGGTGCGCCTGCGCTGGTCATGCGCCGCGGCCTCCAACGTCAGTGGTGGTGGTCGGCGAAACGGTTCATCCCGACCATGACCGGAAAATCGTAGTCCTGCACGTTGGGACGGACCCAGCAGGCGTACCCGCTCTGTGACTGACGAGACACGCTGTCGATCGGCCAAGCGGTCTTTATCGATACGGAAATGCGGTCTACGCCACAGCTACCGGCGAGTACGCCAGCTGGGCGGTGTGAAGCCGTAGCAGAAGTTTCACAGTTACCGGACCTCTCTTCGGGCCGCACCACTGGGCCGTTGGGACGACGACCAAGGCCCGGAAGCGGCCGAAGCGGACTTTTCCGCCACGCGGCGAACACGGCTGATCACCACTCGTGCGGTCAAAGCGTCGAATGCGTAACCGATAGGGGTCTTTGTAGGTGCTGGCGGCAACGGGGTTGGTTACTAAGAGGTACGGTGCCGCGTCTAGGACCCAACAACGTCGTTGGGGAGGAACCTCAGGGAGGAGACGAGCCGTGCGTCGTCGTATGCGTGGTGTCGCGGTCGCCGCGATCGCGTTGACCAGCGTGATGACTATGGCCGCCTGCGCGAAGGACTCGGGTGGCGGAAGCAACAACTCGAGCGCTGGTACTGGTGCCGCCTGCGAGTTCGCCGCGGCTCCGCCCGCGCCCACCACCTCGAACACCAGCGCCGCCAACGGCGCCAAGGTGGATGCGAGCGCGCTGAAGATCGGTCTGGCCTACGACATCGGTGGCCGTGGCGACGCGTCGTTCAACGACTCCGCCGCCGCCGGTCTGGACAAGGCCATCTCGGACATGGGCGTGAAGAAGGAGAACACGCGCGAGCTGTCCGCCGCCCCGAACGAGGACGAGTCCGCCAAGCAGACCCGGCTGCGCCAGCTGGCCGCCGAGGGCTTCAGCCCGATCATCGGTGTCGGCTTCGCCTACGCCGAGTCGATGAAGCTCGTCGCCGCGGAGTTCCCGAACGTCAAGTTCTCGCTGGTCGACGGCTCCGTCGACGGTGCGGCCAACGTGACGCCGCTGCTGTTCGCCGAGCAGGAGGGTTCCTTCCTCGCCGGTGTCATCGCCGCGTACCAGAGCAAGAAGTGCCACGTGGGCTTCGTCGGCGGCGTCGAGATCCCGCTGATCCAGAAGTTCGAGGCCGGCTACTTCCAGGGTGCGCAGACCGCCGCCCCGAAGATCAAGGTCGAGAAGAAGTACATCACGCCCGCGGGTGACTTCACCGGCTTCCAGGACGCCCCGAAGGGCCAGGAAGCCGCGAAGGGCCAGATCGACAAGGGTGCGGACGTCATCTACCAGGCCGCCGGCGCGTCCGGCAAGGGCATCTTCTCCGCCGCCAAGCAGGCGGGCGTGCTGGCCATCGGCGTCGACTCCGACCAGTACAACCAGGCGACCGTCGCCGACACCAAGGACGTCATCGTGTCGTCCATGCTCAAGCGCGTCGACGTCGCGGTCTACGACTACATCGCCGCCGTCGCGAAGAACGACCTCGCGTCGCTGCCGAAGGTCTTCGACCTGAAGGTCGACGGCGTCGGTTACGCCACGACGGGTGGCAAGATCGACGCGAAGCTGCAGGGCATCCTCGAGGGCTACAAGGCTCAGATCATCGAGGGCAAGATCACGGTCAAGGACAAGCCGTAGTCCGGAAGCCACGAACACCGCCGGGCCCTGTGAGGTTTCGCCCTCACAGGGCCCGGTGCGTGGTAGGAGGAGCACTCGACGATGAGCAGTTCCACGTCCGTCGGCACGGACGAACACCCCGCGGTGGTGCTCACGGGCATCACCAAGCGATTCCCCGGTGTGGTCGCCAACAGCGACGTCCACCTGACCGTCCGCCGCAGCGAGGTGCACGCGCTCTGCGGTGAGAACGGCGCGGGCAAGTCGACCCTGATGAAGATCCTCTACGGCATGCAGCCGCCGGACGAGGGCACCATCGAGGTGAACGGCGAGCAGGTGCGGTTCCGCACCCCGTCCGACGCCATCAAGGCCGGCATCGGCATGGTGCACCAGCACTTCATGCTCGCCGACAACCTCACGGTGCAGGAGAACGTCGTCCTGGGCGCCGAGGCGCTGCACGGCATCGGCAAGAAGGCCCGCGCGCGCATCATCGAGCTCTCCGGCAAGACCGGTCTCAACGTCGACCCCGGCGTGCTCGTCGAGCAGCTCGGTGTCGCCGACCGGCAGCGCGTCGAGATCCTCAAGGTGCTCTACCGCGGCGCCAGGGTGATCATCCTGGACGAGCCGACCGCCGTGCTCGTGCCGCAGGAGGTCAACGAGCTCTTCGACACCGTCCGCGGCATGCAGGAGCAGGGCTACACGTTCCTGTTCATCTCGCACAAGCTCGACGAGGTCCGCGCGATCGCGGACTCCGTCACGGTGATCCGCCGCGGCACGACGGTGGGCAGCGCGGACCCGAAGACGGTGTCGTCGCGCCAGCTCGCGGAGATGATGGTCGGCAGCGAGCTGCCCAGCCCGGAGACCCGCGAGTCCACCGTCACCGACCGGGTCGTGCTGGCGGTCGAGGGCCTGCGGCTGATGACCCCGGACGGCGCGCGGCCGATCCTCGACGACGTCGACATGGTCGTGCGGTCCGGCGAGGTCGTCGGCATCGCGGGTGTCGAGGGCAACGGCCAGACCGAGCTCGTCGAGGCCGTCATGGGCATGCGCAAGGCCGGTGGCGGCACGATCACGTTGCAGGGCAAGGACATCACCAAGCTCGGGACGCTCGCCCGGCGCGAGGCGGGCATCGGCTACGTGCCGGAGGACCGCCACCGCCACGGCCTGCTGCTCACGCAACCCCTCTGGTACAACCGCATCCTCGGCTACCAGACCCGCAAGCCCACCTCCAAGGGCATGTGGCTCGACATCGACGGTGCCAAGAACGACACCGAGCGGATCGTCGCGGACTTCGACGTCCGCACGCCCGGCATCGACGTCCCCGCGGCGGCGCTCTCCGGTGGCAACCAGCAGAAGCTGGTCGTCGGCCGCGAGCTGTCCGGCGACCCGGTGCTGCTGATCGCCTCGCACCCCACCCGCGGTGTGGACGTCGGCGCGCAGGCGTTGATCTGGGACGAGATCAAGCGCGCCCGCGCCGCCGGTCTCGCCGTCCTGCTGATCTCCGCCGACCTGGACGAGCTGATCGGCCTGTCGGACACGATCAAGGTCATGCTGCGCGGCCGCCTGGTGGCCGACGCGGACCCGAACACCGTCACGCCCGAGGACCTCGGCAGCGCGATGACGGGTGCGGGCAGCACGAGTGCCGCGGTGCACGAGACCGCCGCGGTAGAGGAAGGCGAGCACTGATGGGACACCTGCGCGGCAAACTCCTGCCGCCCGCGTTGGCGATCGTCTTCTCGATGCTGTTGTGCGGCGTGGCGCTCGTCATCTCCGGTGCCAACCCGCTCAAGGCGTTCGGCGTGATGGTGACGCAGGTCGGCAAGGGCACGACGTTCGTCGACATCATCAACTCGACGGGCATCTACTACATCGCGGCGCTCGCGGTGGCGATCGGGTTCCAGATGAACCTGTTCAACATCGGTGTCGAGGGTCAGTACCGCGTCGCCGCCGTCATCGCGGCGGTCGTCGGCGGCTCGATCGTGCTGCCGCCCGGCATCCACACGCTGGTGATCATCATCGTCGCCGCGCTCGCCGGTGCCGCCTGGGCCGCGATCCCCGCGATCCTCAAGGTGACGCGCGGCGTCAACGAGGTCATCTCGACGATCATGATGAACGGGCTGGCGATCGGCCTGTCCGCCTACCTGATCCGCCGCGACGTCTTCGGTGAGCTGCGCGGCAACAACATCCGCACCGCCGAGATCCCGGAGTCCGGCTGGATGCCCGGCATCTCGTTCGGCGGCAGCGGCACGATGTTCGGCTTCATCTTCGTGGCCATCGCGCTGGGCATCGGCTACTGGGTGATGATGAACAAGACCCGGTTCGGCTTCGAGCTGCGCGCGTCCGGCGAGTCCTCGACCGCCGCGTCCGCCGGTGGCGTCAACGCCAAGAAGATGGTCCTGGTGTCGATGCTGCTCTCGGGCGCCATCGCGGGCCTGATCTCGCTGCCCGAGCTGCTCGGCCGCGACCACACGTTCAGCCTGAACTTCACCGCCGGCATCGGCTTCTCGGGCATCGCGATCGCGCTGCTCGGCCGCAACCACCCCGGTGGCATCGCGTTCGGCGCGCTGCTCTGGGCGTTCCTCGACAAGTCGGGCCTCGCGCTCGACAACGTCGGCGTGCCCAGGGAGATCGTCACCATCATGCAGGGCTCGATCGTCCTGTCGGTCGTCGTCGCCTACGAGGTGGTGCGCCGCTTCGAGCTCGCCGCCGAACAGCGCCGCGTCGGCCGTGAGCTCGGAACCGTTGGAGGTGCCGCGTGATCTCGACGTTGGAGGAGAAGCCGCACATCCCGGCAGCGCCCCGCAAGCGCAGGGTTCCCGGGTGGGCCGTCGGCATGCTCGGCGTCGCCGGTGCGATCGCGCTGCTGTCGATCACGTCGATGCAGACCGGTTTCCCGCAGCTCACTTCGTCCGGCACGACCCAGACGGCGGTCCGCCTGGGCCTGCCGATCCTGCTCGCCGGCCTCGGCGGCCTGTGGGCGGAACGCGCCGGCGTGGTCAACATCGGCCTCGAAGGCATGATGATCATGGGCACCTGGGGCGCGGCGTGGGCCGGCTACCAGTGGGGCCCGTGGGTCGCGGTGCTCGCGGCCGTCGTGTTCGGCGCACTGGGTGGCCTGCTGCACGCGATCGCCACCGTCACGTTCGGCGTCAACCACATCGTCTCCGGTGTGGCGATCAACCTGCTCGGCGCCGGTCTGACGAAGTACCTGTCGACACTGGTGTTCTTCCCGCTGTCGAACAACCCGCGGCAGTCGCCGCCGGTGCAGCCGTTCGACACGTTCTCCGCGGCGGGCCTCGACGACTGGCTCGGCGAGCTGGAGGCCGGTCAGCGCCTGTTCATCTCGGACGTCGCCGGCATCCTGCGCGGCCTCGTCACCGGCGTCTCGCCGCTGACGATGCTGGCGATCCTGCTGCTGCCGCTGTCGTACTACCTGCTCTGGCACACCCGCTTCGGCCTGCGCCTGCGCTCGGTCGGCGAGAACCCGCACGCGGCGGACTCGCTGGGCGTGAAGGTGTACTTCCACAAGTACGTCGCCGTGATCGTCTCCGGTGGTCTCGCCGGTCTGGGTGGCGCGGCGCTCGTGCTGAACCCCGGTCAGCTGTCCTACCTGGAGGGCCAGACCGGCGGCCGCGGCTACATCGGCCTCGCCGCGATGATCTTCGGCAACTGGCGGCCCGGTGGCCTGCTCGGTGGTGCGGCGCTGTTCGGCTACGCCGACGGCCTGCAGCTGCGGTCGGGTGGCGACACGGTGCTGGCGCTGGTCTACGGCGTCGTGCTGCTGCTCGGCGTGATCGTGGTGTGGCAGCTCATCCGCCGCAAGTGGTTCTCCGCGGCGGCGGCCATCGTCGTGGCCGTGCTCATGTACCTGCTCTACATCAGCCTCGACGAGATCCCGAGCGAGTTCGTGGCCTACGCGCCGCACATGGTGACGCTGGCCGTGCTCGCCGTCGCCTCGCAACGACTCCGCATGCCGGCGGCCGACGGTGAGGTGTACCGCCGTGGCTGAGGTCGACTGGGACGTGCTGCGGGCACGGGCGGTGGAGGCGGCGCAGTCCGCCTACTGCCCGTACTCGGGGCTGCGGGTCGGTTCCGCGGCGCTGTGCGACGACGGCCGGATCGTGACGGGCTGCAACGTCGAGAACGCCTCGTACGGCGTGGGTCTGTGCGCCGAGTGCGCGATGGCCGGTCAGCTGCAGCTCACGGGTGGCGGCCGGTTCGTCGCCGTGGCCTGCCGGTCCGGTGCCGGCGAGCTGCTGATGCCGTGCGGCCGGTGCCGCCAGGTGCTCTACGAGCTGGGTGGCCGGGACTGCCTGGTGGACACGCCGTCCGGGGTCCTGCCGATGTCGTCGGTGCTGCCGGACGCGTTCGGACCGGAGGACCTGCCATGAGCTTCTCGGCGGTGGACGTCATCCGCGTCAAGCGCGACGGTGCGGCGCTGACGTCCGAGCAGATCGACTGGGTGATCGACGCCTACACGCGCGGCGCGGTCGCCGACGAGCAGATGTCCGCGCTGGCCATGGCGATCTTCCTGAACGGCATGACGCCCGCGGAGACCGCGCGCTGGACGCAGGCGATGATCGCCTCCGGCGAGCGGTTGTCGTTGCACGTCGACCGCCCCACCGTCGACAAGCACTCGACCGGTGGCGTCGGCGACAAGATCACACTGCCGCTGGCACCGCTGGTCGCCGCCTGCGGTGCCGCGGTGCCGCAGCTGTCCGGTCGCGGGCTCGGGCACACCGGCGGGACGCTGGACAAGCTGGAGTCGATCCCCGGGTGGCGGGCCGCACTGTCCACTTCGGAGATCCTCGACCAGCTGTCGTCGGTCGGTGCCGTGGTGTGCGCTGCCACGGAAGGACTTGCTCCCGCCGACCGCAAGCTCTACGCGTTGCGCGACGTCACCGGGACGGTCGAGGCGATCCCGCTGATCGCGTCCTCGATCATGTCGAAGAAGATCGCGGAGGGCGCCGAGTCGCTGGTGCTCGACGTGAAGGTCGGCTCCGGTGCGTTCATGAAGGACCTCGCGTCCGCGCGGGAGCTGGCCTCGGCGCTCGTGTCGATCGGCGTTGAGCACGGCGTGCGGATCTCGGCGCTGCTGACGGACATGTCGGTGCCGCTGGGCCGGGCCGTGGGCAACGCGGTCGAGGTGGCCGAGTCCGTGGACGTGCTGCGCGGTGGCGGTCCGGCCGACGTGGTCGAGCTGACCGTCGCGCTGGCCGCGGAGATGCTGTCGCTGGCCGGGATCTCCGCCGACCCGGCCGCCGTGCTGGCCTCGGGTGAGGCCTACGAGGTGTGGGCGCGGATGATCAGCGCCCAGGGCGGCGACCCGGAGGCCGCTCTGCCGGTGGCCGCGCACAAGCACGTCGTGACGGCACCGGCCGCCGGTGTGCTGTCCACGTTGGACGCCTACGGCGTGGGTGTCGCGGCGTGGCGGCTCGGTGCCGGCCGCGCGCGCAAGGAGGACCCGGTGCAGGCCGGTGCCGGCGTCGTGTGCCTGGCCAAGCCGGGTGACGTCGTGGAGGCCGGTCAGCCGTTGCTGGAGCTGCACACCGACACCCCCGACGCGGTCACCGGTGCTCTGCAGGCCCTCGAAGGTGCCTACAGCGTCACGGACTCCGCGCCGGAACGGTCACCGCTGGTGATCGACACCATCCGCGGCTGACTGACAACCCCGCCCCTGGCTTCCACGGCATCTGCAAGTACCGAGTACTTGCAGATGCCTGGGCCAGCAGGGGGAGGTCAGTTGACGAGGGAGCCGGCCAGGGGGGACCTGTCCTGTTTCCAGAGCACGCACAGGACCTCCTGGCGGCCCGGTGCGGTGGCGTCCTGCCAGGCCTCCCACTCCTCCTGGGTGGGCACGAGGCCGGTGAAGCCGAGCGGCTCCTGGATCTTCGGCTCGACCACCCTGAACTGCTCGGTGCAGTAGTCCTTCGTGAAGTCGGCCAGCCACTTCGTGCCGGGGTACGGCGTCTCCTTGGGCTTGTCCCACAGCGGCGTCGCCGCGGAGAACAGCTGGATTCCGTGCGGTCCGTCGCACGGCACGTTCGTGCGCACCGGCGAGCCCTGCGTGAGGAAGTCCTTCCCGCACTGCGTCCCCGACAGGTTCCACTCGGGCACGTCACCACCACGGCCGAACGTGGCGATGCGGCGGGCCGGCAGCGGGGCGCCCACCGGGAGCTGCGAGGCCTCCGCCCACTCGGTGGAGCTCTGCCCGCTGGGTGCGGAGCCCGTGGTGCCGTCGGGCTTGAAGGCCTGGTAACCGGCGAACGCCGCCCCCGCGAGCACCAGCGCACCGAGCGCGACCGCGCCGGCCACGACGAGCCTGTTCTTGTTGCGCGGCAACGACACCGGCGCCGTACCCTGCACGATCGCGACCAGCATCTGACGTGCCTGGGGTGCGGTCAGGCGCCGCGCGGGGTCGACGGTCAGCAGCCCGCGGATCACCTGGGCCAGCGCGGGTGACGCGCGCCGCAGCACCGGCGGCTCGTTCATGACGGCGTGCAACGTGGACGCCGTGGACGTCCGCTCGAACGGGCTGATGCCCTCGACCGCGTGGGCGATCGTGACGCCGAGTGCCCACAGGTCCGACGCGGGCGAGGCCTCCCAGCCGCTCAGCCGGTCCGGTGACATGTACGCGGGCGACCCGACGATGCCGCCGTTGTGCGTGAGCCGCGGGTCGTCCACGGCCTGCGCGATGCCGAAGTCGGTGAGCTTCACCGTCCCGTCCGGACGCACCATGACGTTGCTGGGCTTCACGTCCCGGTGCACGATCCCGGCCTGGTGCGCGGCCTCCAGCGCCCCCAGCACCTGCAACGCGACCCCGGCCATCCAGGTGGAGTCGCGCGGCCCGTTCCGCTGCACGATGCTCGCGAGGTCGAGCGCGTCGACCAGCTCCATGGCGAGGTAGGTGCGGCCGTCCTCGCGGACGACGTCGTAGACGGTGACGACCGCCGGGTGGTTCAGCCGGCCCGCGGTCCGCGCCTCGCGGAGCATGCGCTCCTCCAGCACGGTGCGTTCCTCGGCGGCGATGCCCTGCGGCGGGTGCAGTTCCTTGAGCGCGACCGCCCGGCCCAGCAGCTGGTCCTGGGCACGCCACACGACACCCATCGCACCTCTGCCGAGCTCGACGAGCAGGGTGTAGCGGTTGGCGACGACTCGCTGTTGCTGCTGCACGGACTTCCCTTCCGGACGCCACCGGCTGCCCTTGTGGTCACCCCCAGCCGGCGCGAGCATAACCACGGCGTGTGTGAGCGCTCTCCCCGTGGGCACGTGCGTCGCACGGCAACCGGTTCACCGCAAACGCGGAACGGCCCCGGAGCGACGTTGCTCCGGGGCCGTTCCTGGTGGGGGTCTCAGGCGCTCAGGCGCCCTCGGCCGCCAGGTCGTCGTCGTCCACGTCCTTGCCGCCGTTGGCCGGCTTCGGGCCGCCGTTCTTGCGGGTGCGGCGCTGCGGGCGGGGCAGGGCGGTGGGCGGCGGGGGAGGCGTGGGCGAGCCGCCGCCGAGGATCAGCTCGGCGAAGGTGGCCATGGCCTCGTCGAGCTGGCCGCCGATGCGCAGTTCCGACTCCTGGTTCGACCGGCGGACCAGGGACTGCAGCGCGTCGGTGTCCGGGCGGGCGCCGACGGTCTCCGCGACCTTGGAGAGGCTCGCGTCGACGGTGCCGCCGAGCTCGGCGATGCGCGCGGCGAAGCCGTCCTCGACCTTGTCGAGGCGGTTGGTCATGGTGTCGAGCTGCGAGGTGACCAGCTCCAGGCGGCGGGCCAGCGCCTCCAGGCGGTCCGCGGAGTCGACCTGGTCGCGGGACTGCTCGATCGCCGCGTACAGGGCGGTGCGGGCCTCGTCGAGCTTGCCGTTGACGACGTCGCGCGTGTCGGCGACGGCGGAGGTGAGCTCCGCGCGGGTCTCGGCGAGCGAGCCGGCCAGCGAGTCGCGGGTCTCCACCACGGCGCCGGCGAGCTCGGAACGGGCCTGCGACAGGGAGCCGGCGAGCGAGTCGCGGGTCTCGGCCAGCGAGGTCGAGATCTGGGTGGTGCGGTCCGCGAGCGAGCCGGCGAGGGAGTCGCGGGACTCGGTGATCGCGGCGGACAGCTCGGCGCGGGCGGCGGCGAGGGTGTCGCGCTGCTCGTCGGCGCGGCCGTGCAGGCCGGAGAACGACTCGGCGAGGATCTTCTGCAGGGCCTCGCGGGTGCCGTCGAGGTGCTCGTGCACGCCCTCGTCGACCTCGTCCAGGCGGCCGCGCAGCGCGGCTTCGAGGGCCTCGATGCGCTCGCGCAGCGGCGTCGTGACAGCGGCGGGGAGCGCCTCGACCTTGCCGTCCTGCTTGTCCAGGTGGCCGTCGAGGTCGTCGATGCGCTTGTGGATGCTGGAGAGCTTGTCCTCCAGGCCGTCCATGCGGCCGGCGACGCCCTCGAAGCGGCCGGCGACGCCGTCGAGGCGGCCGTCGAGCTGGGCGAAGGGCTTGGCGAGCTTGTCGACCAGGCCGTCGACCGCGCGGCCGATGTCCTGAACGGCGTTGTCCTGGGCCTCCAGCTTGGCGAGTGCCTCGTCGAGACGTTCCGCGAGCACGCTGACCTCGGTGCGGTCCGGCAGCTCCGACAGGCGCTTGCGGACCGAACCCAGCGACTCCAGAGGCGACATCCGGGCGTGGATCTCGTCCAACGCGTCGAAGATCTGCTGCTGCTCGCTCTCACGGATCTCCGCGGCGCGCGTGAGCATGTTGCGCATCCGATCGAAGGACATCGTGGAGTTGTTGTTCTCTGTCACGGCTGAGTGCCTTCGTCCAAGGGGAGGGGAGACCACGGGAGCCTATCCGCGTCATGGCGTGGCTCCGTACCACCCCCGCCGGAAAAAGGCCGTGCGCGGATGGCTGGCTAGCCCGGTCGGGCTAGCGTGCTGGACCGAACGCCAAGTCACTGGCCGCGAGTGGGCGGTAGCGAGAAGTGATGTTCCTACCTTGGGGTGACGTGAGCCTCGCCCTGGTTGCAGAAAGTTGCTGATCACGGATCGGCAACATCTGAGAACGACTCCTGAGCATAGCGCCGCCAAGATCATTTCATCCGGCTCTGAAGCGGCGTGTCGCCTGGAGTAACGTGTAGTGATGTCCACGCCGCTTACCTTGGAGACCATCCGCAGCGCGCCGAAGGTCCTGCTGCACGACCACCTCGACGGTGGCCTCCGCCCGCAGACGGTGATCGAACTCGCCGATGCCACCGGCTACCAGGGCCTGCCCACCACCGACGCGGGCGTCCTGGGCGGCTGGTTCCGCGACAACGCGAACTCCGGGTCCCTCGTGCGCTACCTGGAGGGCTTCGCCCACACGTGCGGGGTCATGCAGGACGAGGCGTCCCTGGTCCGCGTCGCCGCCGAGGCCGTGGAGGACCTCGCGGCCGACGGCGTCGTCTACGCCGAGATCCGCTACGCCCCCGAGCTGAACACCGAGAAGGGCCTCTCGCTGGAGCAGGTCGTCGAGGCCGTCCAGGAGGGCTTCCGGGTCGGGTCCGCCCGCGTCGCCGAGACCGGTCGCAAGATCCGCGTCGGCACGCTGCTGTGCGCCATGCGCCAGAACGAGGGCTGGCTGCGCATCGCCGAGCTCGCCGTCCGCTACCGCGACCTCGGCGTCGTCGGGTTCGACATCGCGGGCCCCGAGGCCGGCTTCCCTCCCACCCGCGGCCTCGACACGTTCGAGTACCTGCGTCAGCAGAACGCGCACTTCACCATCCACGCCGGTGAGGCGTTCGGCCTGCCCTCGATCTGGGAGGCGATCCAGCACTGCGGTGCCGAACGCCTCGGCCACGGGGTGCGGATCGTCGACGACATCAAGGTGTCCGACGGCGACGTCGCCGGCGCCGAGCTGGGCCGCCTGGCCGCGTACGTGCGCGACCGCCGCATCCCGCTGGAGATGTGCCCGACGTCGAACCTGCAGACCGGTGCCGCTCCGACGCTCGCCGAGCACCCGATCGGCCTGCTCGCGAAGCTGCGCTTCCGCGTCACCGTCAACACCGACAACCGCCTGATGAGCGACTGCTCGCTGTCGAGCGAGTTCGCCGCGCTCGCCGAGACGTTCGGCTACGGCTGGGCCGACCTGCAGTGGTTCACGATCAACGCCATGAAGTCGGCGTTCATCGGGTTCGACGAGCGGCTCGCCATCATCAACGAGCTCGTCAAGCCGGGCTACGCGGCGCTCACCGCGCGGTAGCCCATGCGCTCTCGTCGACCGGGCTGAGCGTCCGCAACGGCTCCCACCACGCGCGGTTGGCCGCGTACCAGCGGATGGTGTCCCGGACACCGGCCTCGAAGCCGATCTCCGGGCGCCAGCCCAGCTCGCGGCCGGATCTCCGGGCGCCAGCCCAGTTCGCGGCCGATCACGCGGGAGTCGAGCAGGTAGCGGCGGTCGTGACCGGGCCGGTCCGGCACGACCTGTTCGCGCGACTGCGGCAGCACGTTCCCAGGCAACTGGTTCGGCCCGTAGTTGTCGGCGCAGTTGGTGATCGTGACCGGCAGCCCGAACGTCTCGAAGTACGACCGCACCGCGTGGTCGCCGCCTGCCTTGGAGGCGTTGCACGGCGTGCGCGGCCGGTAGGGCGAGTCCCCGTGGAACGCCTCGGTGGCGTCGACGCCGGCCAGCTCGGCCTCGCTCTCCATCGACCCGGCCGGGCCGTGGTCGCCGAGCGTGCTGCGGTCGCGGAGGTCGGCGGCGAGCCGCTGCGACGAGGAAGGGGCCGCTCGCATCGCGCGAGCGGCCCCTTCCCCGTGCCGGAACGTCAGTTGACGTTGAGCCGGTCCTCGAACTTGGCCTGCAGCTCGCGGAACGACGCCACCTCCGCGTCGTACGGCGCGGACGGCGCGAGGCGCGTCGGGTCCGGCGCGACCACGAACGACACCAGCCAGCCCAGCGACTCCGAGGTGGCCAGCGCCTCCTTCACGGACTCGTCGCCCGCCCACTCGGCCGCGTCCTCGAACAGCTCGACGGCGAGGTCGAGCTGCTGCGGGTCGAGGGCGTCGGGGCCCTCCTCCATGTCCTCGGCGATGCCGGTGAGCACGTAGACGTTGTCGTCGTCCACCTCGGCGTCGAGCTCGCCCGCGGTGGCCTTGACCTTCACGTCGTTCCAGGTCTCGACCTCGGCCAGGTCGTGGTCGTCGTTCTCGGCGACGAACCGGCTCAGCGCGCGCGACGAGGTGAAGACCTCGATCTTGCCGCGGCGGCCCAGGAAGATCGGGTCGTCGCCGAGGTAGCAGCGCAGCGTGTAGAACTCGCCGGCGGACGTGATGATCTTGATGGGGTCGATGCCGACCTCGGCCCAGAAGCCGGTGGGCTCCGCCTTCTCCTCGTCGCCGTCCTCGGTGACGTCGTCGACCTCGGCGGGCTGGGCGGCTTCGAGCTCGGCGAGCTCCTCCTGCGCGAGGGTGAGCTCCTTCTCCGGCACCTCCGGCGTGTTGACCACGCTGTCGATGGCGTCGAGGACCTCGTCCCACTTCTCCGAGACGACCGAGGACAGCTCGTCCCACAGCTTCGCCCCGTCACGGCCGCTGAACGGCAGCGTGCCCTGCGGCAGCAGCGAGAAGCCCTCCGCGGAGTCGAGCACCTCGTGGATCTTCTCGAGGTCGCAGACGTCCGCGAGCGACCGGACGATCGCGATCACGTCCGCGAGCTCGCCGATGGTCCAGGTGTCCGGGTCCTCCGCGACCAGTTCGGGCACGCCCACCAGGTCGAACTGGTGGTTGTCGTCCGGCGAGAGGTCCGCGATGCCGAGCTTCGGCACGATCGGCCACGCCGGGTGGTCGGTGAGGTCGTGTTCGCCCGCGGTGCGCACGAAGGCGGCGAGGTGCGCGGCGTCGGGGAAGACGAACAGGTCCTCCTCGTCACCGAGGAAGGCCTCCCACTCCTCACCCTCCTCACGCCACCGGGGTGCCCACAGCGTGACCACGTCACCCTGCGTCAGCCCCAGCTCGATGGGGACGATGTCCTGCGCCATCACTGACCTCCCGGTCATGCCTGCCGAATGCCGTGGGCGAGCCTAACGGTGCTGATCACCGGCGCCCAAAGGGGTTCTCGAAGAAGGCGTCCTCGTCCGGGTCGTCGACGAGGGGCGTCCTCGGCTGCCTGGGCGCAACCGCCTCAGGAGCTGCAACGACCGGGGGCACCACCGGGTTCCACGTCGCGCGGAACGGCGAGTCGCCGGCGATCGCCTCGACGTTGATGGCCATGCCGTCGCCCAGCGCCAGCGCCAGCCTGTTGAAGCTCGTCTGCACGGCCGCGTTCGTCGCGAGCCGCGCGGTCTCGGTGACGACCTGGCCGACCGCCCGCGCACCCCGGCTCAGCAGCGCCGGGTGCAGGTGCAGGGCCCTGAGCTCACCGCTCGCCGTCGCCGTGGCGGTGCACAGGCCGCTCGGGTGCTCGACGGTCTCCGCGGTCACCGCGAGGTCGCGCTGGAGCTGCTCGACGGCCCGCATGCGTTCCTCGTTCACCGCAGCCACCCCTGCTGCTGCTCGTCGTCGTGGCCGCGTTCGAAGCCCATCGCGTTCAGCTCCCGCGGGTCGACGACCCGTTCCAGCGTCTCGTGCAGCCGCGAGCCGGCGCTGAGCCGGGCCTTCTCGGCGACGCGCACGATCTCGGCGGCCAGCCCGTGCGGACCCATCCGCAGCGCGGCGGCGCTCACCGAGATCTCCAGCGGCGGACCACCCGGTGTCCCGACCACCGTCACCGCGCCGTCCGGCGAGGACGCCCGTCCCGTGACGGGACCACTGCGCGTGACGTGTTCCGACACCGCCTGCCCGACATCGCGCACCTTCCGAGCGGCGCGCTCGACGTCGTCGTCCACCTGATCACCCCCTACTGCGACAGTGTGCCGCATGATCCTGCGTTCGGTCGCGTTGTTCGCACTCGCCGCCCTGCTGGAGATCGGCGGTGCCTGGCTGGTCTGGCAGGGCGTCCGGGAGGACCGCGGCTGGTTGTGGATCGGCGGCGGGGTGATCGCGCTCGGCGTCTACGGCTTCGTCGCCACGCTGCAGCCGGACGCGAACTTCGGCCGCATCCTCGCGGCCTACGGCGGTGTGTTCGTGGCCGGGTCGCTGGCCTGGGGCATGGTGCTCGACGGGTACCGGCCGGACCGCTACGACGTCACCGGCGCGCTGATCTGCCTGGTGGGCGTGGCCGTGATCATGTACGCGCCTCGCTAACGTTCCGGGCGTGACGAACCCGAGCGACGTTGTCCTGGCGCTGCTGCGCGCCACCGAGACCCTCGACGAGAACGCCGTCGTGCGGCACATGGGCGACGGGGTGGTGTGGCGGAACATGCCGTTCCCGCCCGCTCGCGGCAAGAGGACGGTCGCCCGGCACCTGCGGCTGATGAACAGGGCCGTCACCGGCGTCGAGGTCCGCGTCCACCACATCGCGGCCAACGGCGGCGTCGTGCTCACGCAACGGACCGACGTCGTCCGGCGCGGCGGGTTCGAGGCGGCGTTCTGGGTGTGCGGCACGTTCGTCGTGAAAGACGGCAAGGTCGTGCTGTGGCGCGACCACTACGACCACGCGTACGTCGCGGGTGCCTTCCTGAAGGGCCTGGCCAAGCTCGGCCTCGGCGCCCTCAGGAAGGCGCTGTCCGGTCAGCCCGTCGGGCGGTAGAACCCGTAGAACGACATGCCGGAGTTCGTCGTGCGGATCGGCTGCACCTGCACGGGGTCACCGGCCTCGACCATCTGGCCGTTGCCGATCACCATCGCGACGTGGCCGTCCCACACCACGAGGTCGCCGGGCAGCACCTGGCCCGGCGGCACCGAGGCGCCCATCGCCTGGTCGCAGGCGGGCCGCGGGATGTCGAAGCCCGCGCCCTTGTAGGCCCACTGCGTCAGGCCGGAGCAGTCGGTGCCCTGCGGCGGGTTCGCGCCGCCCCACACGTACGGCGTGCCCAGCGCGGACAGCGCGTTGCGCACGGCCATCGCCGCGGTCTCGTTCGGCGCCTCGGCGCTGCTGCCGTCGGGCAGGTTCACGCCGACGCCGTCGCCGGGCTGCGGCGGGATCGCGACCGGCAGCCGCGGGCCGGAACCGCCGCCGCCACCACCGTTGCCGCCGCCCCCACCGCCGCCGCCTCCGCCACCACCGCTGCCGGAGCCACCGCCGCCGCCACCGCTCGAACCGCCGGAGCCGTTGCCGTTGCCGGACGGAGCGGCCTCCTGCTTCGGGGAGTCGGAGACGCCCGACGTCGAGGTCGAGCCGTCGTCACCGCCCAGCGGCTCGCCGAGCTTGCCGAGAGCGCCGGTGTCGGGTTTCTGCATGCCGTTCAGCTGGCCGACGAGCTGGGTGAGCTGCTCGCGGACCTTCTGCAGCTCGGCCGTGGTCTTCGCCTGGTAGCCGCTGGCCATCCCGGCCAGGTCGGCGAGCGCGGCCAGCACGGCGCCGGGGCCCGCGACCAGGCTGGCGGCCACCGCGGCGGCGAGCCGCGGGGTGGCTTTGGCGGTGAACTCGTCGATGAGGCCCTGGATGGCGGTGCGACCGCCTGTCACGGCCGAGACGCCGGCCGAGGCCACCGTCTTCACCGTCGAGGCGTTCTGCACGAGCACGTTCGTGGCCGCGGCGAACGTCGCCACGCGGCCGGTGAACGCGTTGGCCTTGTCGCCGGACCACGTGTTCAGCACCGCGGTGGAGACCGAGCTGTGCCGGCCGCCGAGGTCGGCGAGCGCGGTCTGGGCGCGGTCGAACGCGTCACCGGCCCGCTGGGCACCGCCGGTGTCGCCGTCCAGCTTCGCCAGGTCCTGCTTCATGGGCGCGATGAACTGGCCCAGCAGCCCCTCGACGCTCACGTGCGGGCCGCCTTGTTCAGCGCGGCGGCGTTCGCGTCTTCCTGCGCGATGTAGGCCTCGCGGGCCTTGGTGACGGCGGTGCCGAGCCCGGACAGCCCCGTGGACGCCGCTTTCAGCGCGTCCAGCTGCACCTGTGCGGCCTGCTGGAAGGCCGCGCTGAGCCCGACCTCGTCGCCGATCTTGCCGAAGCAGTCGCCGGGCAGCGCGGTGGTGCCGCTCAACGTGCCGGTGCCGACCGTGCCGATCTCGTTCGCCAATCCGCTGACCGCCGACGCATATCCGGTCAATGCGTCGAGATCGACCTTGAGACCCTGTTCTGCCATCTGAAGCCGCTTCCCCCGGTGTGACCTGTTCGCGTTGATCCTGCCCCGATGAGCGGTACCTCGCCCGTCGTTCCGCCAAGATCATGGAACAGTGGGTGTCATCGAGCACTGGAACCGGATCCTGGCATGGCTGGCGGAACACGCTCCCGCTACCCGAGCCGTGCTCCGTCCGAGGTACGACGCACTGCCTGAGCTGAGGGTTCCCGACGACCTGCAGCTGTGGTGGAGCGTCTACGGCGGAACGGACCCCGACCTCTTCGCCGAGATCCTGCCGCCCTTTTACACACCGCTGGGTGCTGAACGGGCTTTTGTGCTGAGGGAAACCCACGTCAAGAAGCCGGCGGATTCTTCGGAAGCGGGTTCGCCGACGATCGGATTCCACTCGGAATGGCTTCCGATCGCGTTCGACGGCACCGGTGACGTGCTCGCCGTCGACCTCCGTCCCGGCGTGCTGCGCGGCTGCGTGGTCGAGTGGGACAAGGACCGCAACGAGATGTCCAAGCCGGAGTGGACGTCGATCGTCGAGATGTTCGACCAGGTCGCCACGGCACTGGAGACGCGCAGCGCGATCGGGCACTGCACGGCCGAGGTCAACTCCGCTGGTGAGCTGGGCTGGCGGACCAGCTGACCCGGTCGGCGACACCGGTCCAGACCTTCACCGCGGCCACCGCGCAGAGCCACCCGAGCGCGGTGCCGGTGGTGTTCGCGACCAGGTCGTCCACGTCGAAGATCCGGTTCGCCCACAGGAGCTGCGAACCCTCGATGACGAGCGAGACGCCGCAGCCGATGAGCGCCGTCTGGCCGATGGTGCGCTTGCCCCAGAACATCAGCATCGCGCCGAGGGGCACGAACAGCAGCACGTTCAACGTCATCTGGTCGAAGGCGATCCGCCCGTCGCGGAGCGTGTCGGCGACCCACTGGAACGGGACCAGCTGCACGGACTGGCGCGGCGGCACGGTCTGCAGCGGCAGGAACGTCGCGGCGAACAGCATGCTCGCGTAGCCGGTGACGAGCGCGCTGCGCCAGGTGAGCTGGCGGAAGAACAGCTGCGGCGCAATGAAGACCACGGAGAGGAAAAGGCCCCACTGGATGCTGGCGAGCTGTGCATTCGTCATGAATCCAAAGTAGGAAAACGGCCCTCCGCGCACATCGCGCTGAGGGCCAGTTCCCGCCTCGTACTTCCGGCCGAGTGCTACTCCGCCGCGTAATCCCGCGGGCTGATGCCGCGTAGTACCGGGCCGCACGCCAACGCCGCTACCAGCGCGACCACCACTCCGACGGCGACCGGTGCCACCACCCACGGCGTGAGCGGCATTTCCCCGTGACCCACCAGTCCGCGCGCCAGGACGAGCAGTCCGAGACCCACGGCGACTCCCGCCCCGCACGCCGCGATGGTGACGGCGAACACGGGAAGAACCACTTCCCGGCGCAATGCGCGACCCAGCACGCGAATCGGCGTTCCGGCCGCTGTCAACGCGCCGAAGGTGCGCCTGCGGTCGATCACCGAACCGGCCGCCGCCACCGCCGCGCCGATGCCGCCGAGCACCGCCGCGATCGACAGGCCGATGACCGTGGCGCGCCGGAGGTCCTCCATCAGCGTGTCGCCGTAGAGGCCGCGCTGCTCACCGTCGGCAAGCCGCGCGCCGGGCAACGTGCCGACCAGTGCCGTGTGCACGACCTCGCGGTTCTCCGCCGTGGTCGGCACGCCCACCATCGACACCCGGCCCGCCAGCTGGGGCAGCACCTCCGGGTCGATCACCGCGAAGATCCGGCCCGCGCCGGTGAACGCCCGCGTCTCGTACCGCCGCGGCAGCGGCACGGTGACCTCGTCACCCGGCCCGGCGGTGCGGAACCGGTCCCCCTGCAGCTCCTCGGGGGCGTAGACGGCCGGGCCCGGCCGGCAGTCCAGGCCGGTGAGGACCGTCGCGACCTCCGCGCACCTGCCGACGACGACGTAGTGGCCGGAGCGGCCCTCCTCGCCGTCGCTCACGAACCCGTCGAGCATCGGCACGACCGGCGCCGAGGTGGCCGCGCGCAGCGGTCCGAGGTCGCTCGACACCTGCTCGGCGACGATCGCGCCCCCCTGCCACGTCGCGTCGCGGAACGGCACCTGGCTCTCCAGGCCGGGCAGCATCGTCAGCGCCATCGAGCCGGTGAACACCGCTATCACCACGCCTGCCGAGCCGCGGAACGCCGCCACCGGGTCACCGGCGAGCCTGCGCCCGGCGAGCAACGTCGACGGCGTGCGCCACCGGCCCACGAAGAACCGGCCGACCTGCGCCGTGAGCACCGGACCGGCCAGCACCAGCGCCAGCGCCACCGCGCCGAGCCCGAGCAGCACCACGGTGAACTGGCTGTCGCCACCGGCCTGCTGCGCGTAGACGACGCCGAGGAAGAACACGCCCAGCGCGACGGCGATCGACACCAGCCGCCACGACCGCACCCGCCGTTGCTCCTCCGCGGCCAGCGGGCGGTTCACCACGCGGCGCAGGCCCATGATCGCGGCCGCGATGACCAGCACCGGTGCCAGCAGGGCCACCGCGGCGACCACCGCGGTCGAGGGCACGAAGTCGCCGGGGTACCAGGTCCCGCCCTCCCACGGGATCTTCGCGGTCAGGTGGCTGAACGGCTGGGCCGCCAGCACGCCGAGCACGCTGCCGACGACGGCACCGACCGCGGTCTCCACGGCCGTCATCACGACGACCTGCCCCGGTGTCGCGCCGGCCAGCCGGAGCGCGGCGAGGCGCCGTTCCCGTTTCGCCGCCGTCAGCCGCGCGGCCGAGGCGACCAGCACCAGGCACGGCACCACCAGCACGACCAGGCCGACGCGGGTGAGCAGGTAGAGCATGCCGTGGTGGTCGTCGCGGTAGGAGCCCGCCGCGTTGCGCAGCGCGTCGGTGCTGAACCCGTTCACGCCCGCGCGTCCGACGACGGCGACGAGCTCACCGGGGTGCTTGAGCGCCTCCGGCCCCAGCACGCCGGCGACCGTGCCGGGGAAGCGGTTGCCGAGTTCCTCGGCCGGGTGCGCGCGCACCAGGTCGGCCAGCGCGGGGGACAGCAGGACCTCGCCGGCCTCCGGGAACCTGCCGAGACCGGCGGCGACCGGCACGTCACCCGGCTCGTTGCGGGAGACCTCGAACCGCTCGACGAGCTGCCCGCGGAACGAGTCGGTGGTGTGGTCGACCGTGATCCGGGTGCCCTGGTTCACCGCGTCCCGCCACGCGGTGCGGTCGGCGCGCGCCTGCAGTCCGTTCGGTGCGGCGACGAGCCACAGCACCAGCGACACCGCGATCATCACGCCGAGCGCGACCAGCACGGTGGCGACCTGGCTGCGGCGGTCCCTGCGCAGCACCGCGAGCGCGATCCTCATGCCGGCACCTGACCGCGGTTCGGAACGGCGATGCGGCCGTCCTGGATGTCGACGACCCGGTGGGCCCGGTCGGCGATCGCCTTGTCGTGCGTGACGATCACGACAGCGGCGTTCGTCTCCCGCGCGGCCTGCAGCAGCGCGGTCATCATCTCCTGCCCGGTGCGGGTGTCGAGGGCACCGGTCGGCTCGTCCGCGAACACCACCCGCGGCCGGTGCGCCAGCGCCCGTGCGATGGCGACCCGCTGCGCCTGGCCGCCGGACAGCTCACCGGGCCGCCGCTGCTCCATGCCCTGCAGGCCCAGCCGCGCGAGCCACAGCCGGGCCGCGCCGAGCGACTCCTCGCGCGAGCGCCCGCCGAGCAGCATCGGCAGCGCGGCGTTCTCCTCGGCCGTGAGCTCGGCGACGAGCATGCCGGACTGGAACACGAACCCGAACGCCGTGCGCCGCAGCTCGCTGCGCCCCGTCTCGCTCAGCTCCCCGATCGCGCGCCCGTCGAGGAACACGTCACCGCCGTCGGCCCGCAGGATTCCGGACAGCACGTGCAGCAGGGTCGTCTTGCCGGAACCGGACGGGCCGACCACGGCCAGCACGTCACCTGGCGAGATGTCGATGTCCACCCCGGCGAGCGCGTGCACGTCGCCGTAGGTCTTGACGAGGCCACGAGCGGCCAGAACCGAATTCATGGTGCTGACGGTGCCGGGTCCGCGCCGGGGAAACCTCAGCCTTGACGACACACCGGATCAGCCGGATGACCGAGGCCGGAACGGTTCGGTGGTCCTACCGTTGTCTCCCGTGGACAGTCATCGGGGCCAATGGCCGATCGCCGCCGGGCTCGCGCTGCTGATGCTCGCCGAGCTCATCTTCATGTCGGGGCCGACGAGCTCGCAGGCCCTGGTGTGGCTGCTCAGCGTGCCGCCCTGCATCGCGGCGGTGGCGTCGTTCAGGTCCCGCGCCTTCACCATCCCGGTGACCGTGGCGTCGATCTTCGTGGCGTCGTTCGTGGTCCGGCTGTTCGACGTGAACCTGCCGACGGTCCTCAGCCCGCTCACCGTGGCCGAGACCGCCGCCTGCCTGGTGCTCACCGCTGTGGTCGTGCGCGAGGAACCCCGCCGCTCCGCCACCTGGTCGGTCGGCTCGCTGATGGCCGTGAGCGTGTTCGCCGCGATCATCCGCGACAACTGGCTCGCGTCCTACAACTACAACGAGGTCCTCGGCTCCCTCGTCCTCGGCTTCCTCGCCGTCGGCACCGGCCTGTACTTCCGCGCCCGCGACTCCGAGAGCGGCCGCCTGATCGCCGCCGCCGTCACCGACGCGCAGAAGGAGGAGCGCATCGTCCTGGCCCGCGAGCTGCACGACGTCGTCGCCCACCACGTCACCGGCATGCTCATCCAGGCCCAGGCGGCGCTGGAGGTCTCCGACGACGACCCGCGCGCCGCCCACCGCCTGCTGCCCGGCATCGTCCGCAGCGGCACGGAGGCCCTCGGCGCGATGCGCCGCCTGGTCGGCACCCTGCGCCAGGGCGAGAACGACGTGGCCACCACCGACCTCGCCGCCGACGTGATCGCCACCGTCGAACGCACCCGCGAGCTCGGCTTCACCACCCGCCTGCGCATGGACCTGCCCGAGGTCGTGCCCCCGGAGCTGGGCCGCTCGGTGCTGCGCCTGGTCCAGGAGTCCCTGACGAACGTGCACAAGCACGCCGAGTCCCCGACCGCGGTCGACGTCGACATCTCCCGCACCCCCGCGGGAGCACTGCGCGTGGTGGTCGCCGACGACGGCCGCCCCGGCGAGCTGAACCAGGGTGGGTACGGTCTGGTGGGCATGCGTGAACGCGTCGACCTGCTCGGCGGCCTGTTCTCCGCCGGCCCGCGCGAGAACGGCTGGCAGGTGCTCGCGGAACTGCCACTGGAAGGAACCAAGTGATCTCGGTCCTCATCGCCGACGACCAGGAGATGGTCCGCGTCGGGTTTCGGATGATCCTGGAGAAGCAGCCCGACATCACCGTCGTCGCCGACGTGCCCGACGGCGTGACCGCGGTGACCGCCGCCAGGGAACTCCAGCCGGACGTGGCGCTGCTGGACATCCGCATGCCCGGTCTCGACGGGCTGGAGGTCACCAAGAAGCTGTCCGTGACCTCGACCAAGGTCGTCGTGGTGACGACCTTCGACCTGGACGAGTACGTGCACACGGCTCTGGAGAACGGCGCTTCGGGATTCTTGACCAAGGACGCCGGGCCCGCGCTGCTGGTGGAGGCCGTGCGGGCGGCAGCCGCCGGGAACGCGCTGATCTCGCCGCAGGTGACCGTGCGGATGCTGGAGCACTTCGCGCGGCCCGCGTCGCGGCCGGACCTCGGGCTGCTCACGGCTCGGGAGCAGGACGTGGTGCGGGAGGTCGCCCGCGGGCTGTCGAACCAGGAGATCGCCGGGGCGTTGTACCTGTCGTTGTCGACGGTGAAGACGCACCTGGCGTCGGTGCAGACGAAGTTGAACGTGAAGAACCGGGTGGGGATCGCTTCGTGGGCCTGGCGGGCGGGGCTGGTGAACTCCTGAGCCGTCGCGGCTGTTCCTGGGGCTCGTCGGCTGTTCCTGGGGCTCCGCCCCAGACCCCGACACTCCCAAAGAAGCCGCCGGCGCCGTTCGTGGGTTGATGGCACGCCTGTTGCTTTGTGCGGCTGCCGGTTGCGTTGTTGGTTGCGTTGCGGTGGGCGTCTGCCCCGCCTAGCGCACCAGAGCGCGCCAGACCTGGGGAGGGATGTCAACCGGGCGAAGAGCGTGCCCGGTTGACATCCCTCCCCAGGCCCGGCAGGACGATCGGAGCGCTAGACGGGGAAGCCACCCACCGCGGAACCGCCCGAGGAAGAGCTCTGGACGCCTCGCCTTCGGCTCGGTCACGAACGCGAGCCTTCGGTTCGACAGGCGTCCACAACGCCAGAATGTGGCCATGAGCGAACAGCTTGAGACCGAGTTCCCGCGTGCCATCGGCAAAGTCGCCACCCGTGAGCTGGCCGCCCACGGCTACACCACGTTCGACTCCCTCACCGAGGTCTCCGCGAAGACCCTGCTGAGCATCCACGGCGTCGGCCCGAAGGCGGTCCGCATCCTCGGCGAGGAGCTGGCGGCGCAGGGCAAGACCTACGCCGCCGGCTGAGGTCTCACACCCCCATCGGGTGCCAGACCGTCTTCGTCTCCAGGTACGCCCGCAACCGGGACAGGTCCGGCTCGCGGGTGAAGTCCTCGTCGGGCCGGATGCGCAGGACCCGCTTCACCGTTCCCGCGGCCGACCGTTCCAGGTCCGCGCGCAGCGACTCGGGGGCGCCGGTCAGGTCCAGCGCGTTCACGTCCGCGTGCGAGGCGAGCCACGGGGCGATCTCCGCCGTGTGGCCGGTGATGATGTTGACGACGCCGCCGGGCAGGTCGCTGGTGGCCATCACCTCGGACAGCGTGATCGCCGGGAGCGGGCGGTCCTGCGAGGTGATGACGACGCAGGTGTTGCCGGAGGCGATCACCGGGGCGATGACCGAGACCAGGCCCAGCAGGGACGACTGCTGGGGGGCCAGTACGGCCACCACGCCGGTCGGTTCCGGGGTGCTGAACGAGAAGTACGGGCCGGCGACCGGGTTCGAGGAGCCCAGGACCGCGGCGATCTTGTCCGTCCAGCCCGCGTACCAGACCCAGCGGTCGATGGCGGTGTCCACGAGGGACTGGGCCTTCTTCACCGCGACGCCCTCGGAGACGGCGACCTCGGTGGTGAACTGCTCGCGGCGGCCCTCCAGGACCTCGGCCACCCGGTACAGGACCTGGCCGCGGTTGTAGGCCGTGGCGCCGGACCAGGGGCCGAACGCCTTGCGGGCCGCGGTCACGGCGTCGCGGGCGTCCTTGCGGGAGCCGTGGGCGGCGTTGGCGAGGAAGGCGCCCTTGGTGTCGGTCACCGGGTAGGAGCGGCCCGACTCGGAACGCGGGAAGGCGCCGCCGATGTAGAGCTTGTAGGTCTTCGCGACCGAGATGCGATCAGACATCGAGGTAGGCCTCCAGACCGGTGCGGCCGCCCTCGCGGCCGAAGCCCGACTCCTGGTAGCCGCCGAACGGGGCGGTGGGGTCGAAGCGGTTGAACGTGTTGGACCACACCACGCCGGCGCGCATCTTCGACGCCATCCAGAGGATGCGCGAGCCCTTCTCGGTCCACACGCCGGCCGACAGGCCGTACGGGGTGTTGTTGGCCTTGGCCACGGCCTCTTCCGGGGTGCGGAAGGTCAGGACCGACAGCACCGGGCCGAAGATCTCCTCACGGGCGATGCGCATCGCCTGCGAGACGTTGGAGAACACCGTCGGGGCGAAGTAGAAGCCCTTGTCCGGCAACGGGCACGAGGAGGTCCAGCGGACCGCGCCCTCGGCCTCGCCCGACTCGGTCAGCTCCTGGATCTTCGTGAGCTGCTCGCGGGAGTTGATCGCGCCGACGTCGGTGTTCTTGTCGAGCGGGTCGCCGACGCGCAGCGTGGACACGCGGGCGTGCAGCTTCTCCAACAGCTCGTCGGCGACGGACTCCTGCACGAGCAGGCGGGAACCGGCGCAGCAGACGTGGCCCTGGTTGAAGAAGATGCCGTTGACGATGCCCTCGACGGCCTGGTCGAGCGGGGCGTCGTCGAACACGATGTTCGCCGCCTTGCCGCCGAGCTCCAGGGTGAGCTTCTTCGCCGTGCCGGCCAGGTTGCCTTGGATGATCTTGCCGACCTCGGTCGAGCCGGTGAAGGCGACCTTGTTCACGTCCGGGTGCTCGACGAGGGTCGCGCCCACGTCACCGGCACCGGGGAGGATGTTGACGACGCCCGGCGGCAGGTCGCACTGCTGGATGATCTCGGCGAGCACCAGCGCGGTCAGCGGGGTGGTCTCGGCGGGCTTCAGCACCACGGTGTTGCCGCAGGCCAGGGCCGGGGCGATCTTCCACGCGGCCATCAGCAGCGGGAAGTTCCACGGGATGACCTGACCGGCCACGCCCAGCGGGCGCGGGTCGGGGCCGTAGCCCGCGTACGAGAGCTTGTCCGCCCAGCCCGCGTGGTAGAAGAAGTGCGCGGCGGCCGTGGGGACGTCGACGTCGCGCGACTCCCTGATCGGCTTGCCGTTGTCCAGCGACTCCAGCACCGCGAGCTCGCGGCCGCGTTCCTGGATCTGGCGCGCGATCCGGTAGATGTACTTGGCGCGCTCGGCACCGGGCATCTTCGACCACACGCGGTCGTAGGCGCGGCGTGCGGCCGTCACCGCGGTGTCCACATCGGACTTCGACGCGGTGGAGACCTCGGCCAGCACCTCCTCGGTGCCGGGGTTGATGCTCTTGAGCGGTTCGCCGGAGCCCTCGACGAACTCGCCGTCGACGAACATCCGGTAGTTCGGCTTGAGGTTCGCGATGGCCCGCGACTCGGGCGCGGGGGCGTATTCCCACATGTGTCAGTCCACCGTCACGTAGTCCGGGCCGCTGTAGTGGCCGTCCAACTGGGTCCGCCGCTGCATGAGCAGGTCGTTCAGCAACGTCGACGCGCCGAACCGGAAGAGGTGCGGGTCGAGCCACTCGGGGCCGGCCACCTCGTTCACGGCCACCAGGTACTTGATCGCGTCCTTGGTCGTGCGGATGCCACCGGCGGGCTTGACCCCGCGCAGCTCGCCGGTCTGGGTCTTCCAGTCCCGCACCGCCTGCAGCATCACGTGCGTGACCGGCAGCGTCGCCGCGGGCTGCACCTTGCCGGTCGAGGTCTTGATGAAGTCGCCGCCGGCGAGCAACGCGAGCCACGAGGCGCGGCGGACGTTGTCGTAGGTCACCAGCTCACCGGTCTCCAGGATGACCTTGAGGTGCGCGTCCCCGCAGGCCTCCTTGACCTTGACGATCTCCTCGAACACCAGCCCGTAGCGGCCGGAGAGGAACGCGCCGCGGTCGATCACCATGTCGACCTCGGCGGCGCCCTGCTCGACGGCGAACCGGGTGTCGGCGAGCTTGACGTCGATCGTGCTGCGGCCGCTCGGGAACGCCGTCGCGACGCTGGCGACGCCGATCCCGCTGCCCTGCAGGCCGTCCACGGCCGTCTTCACCATGTCCGGATACACGCAGACAGCGGCGACCTGCGGCACGTCCGGCCGCTCCGGGTCGGGCCTGCGGGCCTTCGCGGCGAGCGAGCGGACCTTGCCGGGGGTGTCGGCGCCTTCGAGCGTGGTCAGGTCCACCATGCTGATCGCCAGGTCGATGGCGTGCAGCTTGCTGGCCTTCTTGATGCTCCGCGTGCCGAGGCCCGCGGCTCGTTGCTCGACGCCGACCTGGTCGACGCCGGGAAGGCCGTGCAGGAAGCGCCGCAGCGACGATTCGTCGCGCACGGCGTCCGCCAGGGCCGACGGCAGTGTCGTAGGAGCAGCCATGGTCCGGAGTCTAGGCGGAATGGGACGCCCGTCCTAAGTGAGCGGGTTCGCGCAGGTCAGCGCCGTTTGCGACAGCTTCGGGCCCGCTGTCGGGGCCGATGTCAGTCCAGGAGCTCGCGCAAGATCTTGGACTTCTTCTTCTTGGGTCCCTTGACCTCGACCCCGCCCATGATCGCGAGCCCGGTGACCCGCACGGTCGGCGCGCCGGGGATGTACCGGCGGCTCGGCGCCTTGTCCTCGAACCCGCCCAGGAGCCCGAACCCGTCGACCTTCACGTTGATGTCGTCGGGCACGCGCACCTCGACCCCGCCCCAGAACGCGAAGACGCTGATCGTGACCTCCTGCTCGGCGAACCGCGCGTGGGTCAGGTCGAGCTCGACGCCACCCATGACGGCCACGGCGTTGTGCAGCCGCGGCACCACCCAGTCGCCCTTGCGGTTGACGCCGGACCAGAACGCCACCGACACGGCACTGCCGGGCTCACCGCCGACGCGGTGGTCGACAGCGGAGTGGTGCTGCGGTCCCACCGCGGGCTGCGGCAGCCCGTTGAGCACCAGGTCGGCGGTGATGGGAGCGAGCTCACCGTAGGTCTTGGCGGCGTAGACGGCGGTCAGCCGCTCGTCCAGCTCGTGGATGTCGAGGCGCCCCTCAGCGGTCGCCTCGTGCAGCACCTGCGCGATCCGTTCCCGGTCCGCGTCCGAGGCGCGCAGGTGACTCTGGTCAGCCGGTACCAGCTCGTCGCTCACCCGATCGAGTCTAGAACCCTCACTTGCGGTTCGGTGCGTACTTGACCGTGATCGCGAAAGCCGCGACCAGGAGCAGCGCGAGACCGCACGCGAGGGCCGGCTCGTGCAGCCACAGCCGCGGCAACGCGCCGATGAGCACCCCGAGGGTGACCGACACGACCAGGATGAGCAGCGGCGACTCACACCGCTGCCGGACGGGCTTCTGCTCGATCATCACCGTTCACACCTCCGCGTCTTGTCTGGACTCCAAGAACTTCGGAGGTGCGGAGCGGGTTCTTGACTCCCGGAACGGGTGGGGCAGGACCCTGATCAGGTGGTCCGCCGGTCGCTCTCCTCGACGGGGCGGGCGAGGCGGGCGGGCGGACGAGGTGGGCGGGGCGGGAGCTCAGGCGCTCGGCCGGCGCACCGGCAGACCGGCGGCCCGGTAGACCGCGTCGATCACCGCCATGTTCCGCACCGCGTCGTCCGCCGTCGTCGGGAACGGCTTGCCGTGCAGGACCGCGTCGGTGAACGCGTCGAGCTGGTGGGCGTAGGTGGAGCGGCGGCCGAACGTCTCCACCGAGCGCCTGTCCTTGAGCCGCAACGACAAGCGGTGGGCGAGCTGCGGGCCGAGCGGGTTGAGCACGGTCAGCACGCCGTCCTCGCCGACGGCCCTCATCGACAGCTTGAGGACGGTGGCCGACCACAGCGAGGCGTGCACGGAACCCGTGTGGCCGGAGGGGAAGCGCAGGGTCGCGCGCATCGCCCGGTCGATCGCCGGGGCGCGCAGCAGGGCGTGGGCGGAGCGGACCGCGGGCTCCTCGCCGCCGAGCAGGCGGGCCATGTGCACTGCGTAGCAGCCGGCGTCCATCATCGCGCCGCCCGCGAGCGCGTAGTCGTAGCGGATGTCGGAGAACACCGGCAGCGGGAAGCAGACGGAGGCCTCGACGTGGCGCAGCGGGCCCAGCACACCGGACCGCACGATCTCGGCCGCGCGCTGGGCCAGCGGGTGGTAGCGGTAGTGGAAGGCCTCCATCACCACCAGGCCGGAGGCCTCGGCGGCGGCCGCGACGGTGGCGGCTTCGGCGGCGTTGGCCGTGAAGGGCTTCTCGCACAGCACGTGCTTGCCGGCTTCGAGGGCGGCCAGGGTCCAGCGGCCGTGCAGGCCGTTGGGCAGCGGGTTGTAGACGGCGTCCACGGCCGGGTCGGCGAGCAGGGCCTCGTAGGAACCGTGCACGCGGGCGATGCCGTGCCGGTCGGCGAACGCCTGCGCGCGGTCGGTGGAACGGGCCGCCACGGCGACCACCTCGGCGGCGGTCGAGGAGCGGGCGGGGCGGATGACAGCGGTCGGCGCGATCCTGGCCGCGCCCAGCACTCCGATGCGCACGTGGTCCGTCACGCGGCTGACCCTACACCCGCCGAGTTAACGGTGTTCACGACGGCGGCCTGGTCCACTCTGGACACCTTGCCGGGTTCGCCCAGCGGTTACGGTGTCGGGCATGGACGTCCTCGTCGTCGATCACCCGCTCGCCAAGGCGAGACTCACCACCATGCGCGACGCGCGCACGGACAACGCGGCGTTCCGCGCGGCGTTGCACGAACTGACCGTCATGCTGGTCTACGAAGCGATGCGGGAGGCGCCGCTGAAGGAGGACCGCACGCACACGCCGGTCGCGCGGACCACCGGCTTCAGGCTCGCGAACCCGCCGCTGCTCGTGCCGGTCCTGCGGGCCGGGCTCGGCATGGCCGACCAGGCGCACAAGCTGATCCCCGACGCGCAGATGGGGTTCGTGGGGCTCGCGCGCGACGAGGAGACGTTGCAGCCGACGCCGTACATGGAGTCGCTGCCGGAGGACCTCGCCGGGCGGCCGGTGCTCGTGCTCGACCCGATGCTCGCGACCGGTGGCTCGATGGCCTACACGATCCGGCTGCTGATCCAGCGCGGCGCGACGGACGTGACGGCGGTGTGCGTGCTCGCCGCTCCCGAGGGCATCAACCACCTGGAGGACTCGAACCTGCCGGTGCGCCTCGTCACGGCGTCGGTGGACGAGCGGCTGAACGACTCCGGCTTCATCGTGCCCGGCCTGGGCGACGCCGGTGACCGTCTGTACGGGGCGGTTTAGGACATACCTCCGATCGGACGTAGCAATGGTCTAGACCTCAGGCCTATCGTGCTGTGGACCGCATCGCCGCTGCCGCGATCTGACTGAGGAGTCACATGTCCAGACGGAGATGGGGTGTCGCCGCACTCGCGGTCGGCGCCCTGTCCGCGTCGCTGGCTTCCGCGCCCGCGAACGCCGACGTCGAGACCAACGGGCACCACGGGTACTCGAAGACCCGCACGGTCGGGTACTTCATCCAGTGGGGCGTGTACGACCGGAACTTCCGGGTCAAGAACCTCGTGGACAGCGGGGCCGCGGCCCGGCTCACGCACCTGAACTACGCGTTCGGGTTCCTCGACGAGTCGGGCAAGTGCGTCAGCGCCGACCCGTGGGCGGACTGGCAGATGCCCCACACCGCCGAGCAGTCGGTGAGCGGCAAGGCCGACGAGGCCGGTCAGGTGCTCATGGGCAACCTGAACCAGCTCAAGCAGCTCAAGGCCAAGTACCCCGGGTTGAGGGTGAACATCTCCCTGGGCGGCTGGACGGGGTCGCGGTACTTCTCCAACGCCGCGCTGACCCCCGAGTCGCGCGCCGCGCACGTCAAGTCGTGCACCGACATGTGGATCAAGGGCAACCTGCCGGGGCTGCCGGAGGGCGCCGCGAAGGGCGTCTTCGACGGCGTCGACCTCGACTGGGAGTGGCCGGCGAGCGAGGGCAACCCGACGCCGCCGAACGTCGTGCGCCCCGAGGACAAGCAGAACTTCACCAAGCTGCTCGCCGAGTACCGCAAGCAGATGGGCTGGAACCGCGACCTCACCGCGTTCCTGCCGGCCGACCCCAGGCAGGTCGACCGGGGCTTCGAGGTCGCGAAGGTGTTCTGCTACCTCACCTTCGGCACCTTGCAGGGCTACGACTACCACGGTGCGTGGGACGCGGCGGCGAACCAGCAGTCCGCGCTGCGCGTGCCCAAGGGCGACCCGTCGGAGTTCGAGTTCAGCTCCGAGGTGACGGTGAACGCGTGGCTCTCGCGCGGTGCCCCGCGCTCCAAGGCCGTGCTCGGCGTGCCGTTCTACGGCCGCGGCTGGGACGGCGTCGCACCCGGCACCCGCAACGGCCTGTTCGGCACCGGTGTGCCCGCGCCCGCCAAGTACGAGAACGGCTACGAGGACTTCCACCGCATCAAGGCGAAGCTCTCCGAACCCGGCAACACCTACAAGGTCCACCGCGACGAGCGCGCGGGCTTCGCGTGGATCTACGACGGCAAGACGTGGTGGACCTACGACGACGCGACCGAGATGAAGCGCAAGGCCCGCTTCATCAACGACCGCCGCCTCGGCGGCGCGATGATCTGGTCGCTCGACGGTGACACCGCGAACGGCGAGCTGATCAAGGCGCTGGACGGCGCCCTCAGGTAGACGCCGCACCACAGGCGAACTGTCCCGTTGGGACAGTTCAGCGGGTCCGGGGAGGTTTCGCGGCGGCCGCCTCCCCGGATTCCGTCATTTCCGCGACGGGATCACTTCCGCGACGGGGTCTCCGCCAGCCAGCCGCGGCCGTGCGCGCGCAACGCCAGCTCGTACGTGGCGGCGGCGTCCACTCCGCGCGGCAGGTTCCCGTTGAGCTCCAGGCTCACCAGCCCGTGCGCGATGCCCCACATCGACATCGCGATCTGCTCGGGGTCCTCGTCCCGGTAGACGCCCAGCTCGATCGCCCGCCGCACCGCGTTGCGCACCGGCGCGAACGTCCGGCCGGCCGCGCGGCTCATCTCCTTCGTCGGCTCGACGACCTTGGAGTACAGCACCGAGTAGAACCGCGGGTCCGCGAGCGCGCCGCGCCGGTAGGCGAGACCGATCTGCAGCAGGTCCTCCGCCGGGTCGTCGGTGGTCGGCACCGCGGCCAGGTTCGCCCCGAACCGGCTGAACGCCTCGTCGTGGAGCGCTTCCAGCAACGCCGGCTTCCCGCCGAAGAGGGAATAGACGGCGGTGGTGGAGGTGTTGACGTCGGTGGCGATCCTGCGCAGGCTCACCGCGTCGGGTCCCCTGGTGCTGAGCAGCTCGCCCGCCCGCTCGAGCAGACGCCGGCGCAGTGCGTCGTCGTGGGTCTTGGGCCTGGGCATCACGCAATCCTAATGGCCCCTGGCCTGAGTGGTATCACATTGGTACCGTGCCGGGAATGGCGATGACCTTGCGGTTGACCGAGGAGGAGAACCTGCGGCTCGCGGAGCTCGCGGCGGCCGAGGGGCGCTCCAAGCAGGAGGTCGTGCGGTTGGCGATCGCGGATCGTTACCAGCGCATGCAGCAGGAGGAGAAGCTGGGCGAGGTCCTCGGGAGGGTGCTGCCCAAGTACCGAGGTCTTTTGGATAGGCTCGGATCTTCCTGAAACTGTCGGACGTCTGTGATCAACTGGGTGCTGTGATCTCCTACCTCGACGCCGGGGACCTCTTGGTGCTGGCCACGGCTGTGACCGGTGGTGACCTCGTCGTGAGGGACATCGGGCTGCTGGACACGGCGGCGTACCGCCCCCGAGCGACCGTGCTCGGCGTGGAGGCGTACGACACGCTGTGGCTGAAGTCGTCCGCACTCCTCGACTCGATCGTCCGCACCCGCCCTCTCGTCGAGGGCAACTGGCGGCTCGGCTGGGTCGCCGCCGTCACGATGTGCGACATCAACGGCTACTGGATCGACGCCGACGAGGACGACGCGCTCGACCTCGTCCGCGCCCTCGGCCGGGACAAGATCGACGTGGCCGAGATGGCTGGCCACCTCCAGGCGTGGGGGCTGCCCAAGGATTCCGCTTGACCTAGAGCGCACTCCAGGTCTTAGCGTCGATTTCGTGAGTTACTCGATAGCCCAGGCCGCGCAGCGCAGCGGGTTGTCCATCGACACCCTGCGCTACTACGAACGAATCGGGCTCGTCGACCCGCCCGCCCGCGACTCGGGTGGCCGCCGCGTCTACTCGGAGGAAGACCTCGGCTGGCTGGCCTTCGTGACCCGCCTGCGCACCACCGGCATGCCGATCCGCATGATGCGCGAGTTCGCGCAGCTCAGGCACCGCGGCGAGCACACGGCGGGCCGCCGCAAGCAGATCCTCGTGGAACACCGCACCGACGTCCGCGCCCGCATCGCGGAGCTGCAGTCGTGCCTCGAGGTGCTGGACTACAAGATCGACCACTACGCCGTGGTCGAGAGCGATTTGGAGGCGACGGCGTGACCCGTCAGCTCGGTTCACTGGAGGTCGGGCCGCAGGGGCTCGGCTGCATGGGGATGTCGGAGTTCTACGGTGCCGGCGACGACACCGAGTCGATCGCGGTCATCCACCGGGCCCTGGAGCTCGGCGTGACGCTGATCGACACGGCCGACATGTACGGCCCGCACACCAACGAGGAACTGGTCGGCCGCGCGATCGCCGGCCGCAGGGACTCGGTGGTGCTGGCCACGAAGTTCGGCATCGTCCGCGACGGCGACCGCCGCGGCGTGCGGGGCGACCGCGCCTACGTGCGGCAGGCGGTCGAGGGGTCGCTGAAGCGGCTCGGGGTCGACGTGATCGACCTCTACTACCTGCACCGGGTGCCCTCGGACACGCCCATCGAGGAGACCGTCGGGGCGATGGGCGAGCTGGTGGCCGAGGGCAAAGTCCGCCACCTGGGCCTGTCCGAGGCCGGCGCCGAGACGCTGTGCCGCGCCCACGCCGTCCACCCGATCACGGCGCTGCAGAGCGAGTGGTCGCTGTGGTCGCGCGACATCGAGGCGGAGATCGTGCCCACCGCACGCGAGCTCGGCATCGGCCTGGTGCCGTACTCGCCGCTCGGCCGCGGCGTGCTGACCGGCCGGTTCGCCTCCTCCGCCGACTTCGCCGAGGGCGACTTCCGCGCCGCGAACCCGCGGTTCTCCGGCGCGAACCTCGACGCGAACCTGAAGATGGTCGCCGACCTGCGCGCCCTGGCCGACGAACGCGGCGTCACCGCGGGCCAGCTCGCGCTGGCGTGGGTGCAGCACCGCGGGTCCGACGTCGTGCCGATCCCCGGCACCAAGCGGCTGAAGTACCTGGAGGAGAACGTCGCGGCGGCCGCCCTGGAGCTGTCCGAGGCCGACCTGGCCGCGATCGAGGCCGCCGTTCCGGCGTCCGCGGTGGCCGGCGACCGGTACCCGGACATGAGCTCGATCGGCCGTTAGAACACCTGTTCGAATCCATCCCCAGGGTTGTCCACAGGGTGGGGACAAGTGGCTGTGGACAACTCTGGGGTCATGTGGACAACTGGGCCGCGACGGTGGCCCCGAGCTCCCAGCACGCCTCCAGGTCGGCCTTGCCCGGCTCGCCCGTGACGACCACGTGCTGGGCCGCCTTCACCCAGTCCAGGCCGGTCGTGGCGGTCTCCACGCTCCTGACCGCACCGGTCGTGTCGTTGTTGCCGTGCACATAAAGCCCGAACGGGCGACCGCGCGTGGAGTCCAGGCACGGGTAGTACACGGTGTCGAAGAAGTGCTTCAGCGCACCGCTCATGTAGCCCAGGTTCGCGGGTGTGCCCAGCAGGTAGCCGTCCGCTTCCAGGACATCCACAGCGGTTGTGGACAACGCGGCTCGGCGCACCACTTCCACGCCCTCCACCTCGGGGGTGGTGGCGCCGGAGACGACCGCCTCGAACATCGCCTGCAGGGCGGGCGAGGGCGTGTGGTGGACGATCAGCAGCCTCATGGCGGTCAAAGCTATAGCCAGTCGCCGTCGGGGTCGGTCGGCTCCGCGGTGTCCACGCCGATGGCCTGGAGCTGCTCGGTCGTCACGACCGTTCCGTCGTCCGGCTTGGCCAGTGCGAGGATCTCCACCGTGAGGTCGACGAGCCGTTCCTGCGTCCGCTCGTGCAGGGTGGCCAGCTCGACGCACCTGTCCATGACGTCCGTGCCTTCGAACCGCTTGACCAGCAGGCCGCCCTCCAGCACGCCGGAGAGCGGGTGGCGGTTGCCGCGGTAGGAGTACGCCACGCTGCGGAAGAAGAACTTCAGCAGCTGGTCGTCGTTCAGGTCGAAGCCGAAGAGCTGCTTCAGGCCGCGCAGCAGTTGCCGGTGGTAGGTCTTCATGCGGGCGTACAGCGACTCGGGGTCCACCTCGTGGTGCTCCGGCACCGGATACGCCTCGAGGTAGGCCAGGGCCAGGTCACGCCGGGTGTACTCCATGCGCGGCAAGATAGATGACCATGACCCGTGTCAGCTACGACATTGTTGCGGCCAGCTACGCCCGGCTCCTCCCCGACGCCCACGACGGCCGCCCGTTCGACGCCGCGATCACGCGCGCCTTCGCCGAGCTGGCTGCGGGACGGGTCGGTGACCTCGGCTGCGGCACCGGCCGCATCACCCAGCACCTGCACGAGCTGGGCCTGGACGTGTTCGGCGTCGACCTCTCCGACGGCATGCTCGCCCAGGCCAAGCAGCACCACCCGCACCTCGACTTCCGGCAGGGCGACATCACGGCGCTCGACCTGGCGGACGAGAGCCTCGGCGGCGCGGTCGTCTGGTACTCCACGGTGCACATGCCGGCGCAGGACGTGCCGTGGCGGGAGTTCCACCGCGTGCTCAAGCCCGGCGGATACCTGTTGCACGCGTTCAAAGCGGGTGACGAGAAACGGCACCTCGACCACGCGTACGGCCACGATGTGGATTTGGACGTCTACTGGCACGACGTCGACGAGACCGTGCGCAACGCCACCGCGGCCGGGTTCAACGAAGTGGCCAGGCTCGTGCGTCAGAGGGGTGTGGACGAGGCAGGGCCGCAGGCGTTCCTGGTGTTGCAACGCAACCCCGCGGCCGGGAAGACGTCCTAGAAGGTGTACACAGGAGGGACCATGAAGACCACCGCCCTATTGACCACGAGTCCTCGACAGCGTCGCATCACCTGGGGTTTCGGCCTCGCGATCGGCATCGGGATGATCGGGATCGGGCCCCTCTTCGCGTCGCTGTGGCCGGGGTTCGACCACAGCCCGTGGGACGTCAACACGATGTTGCTCGGACTCGGCGTGGGGCTCTGCTCGGTTGCCTACATCTTCGGCCGGATCGCGGTCGCGGCCGTGACGGAGGGACGCCGCACCGCGGTCGCCCCGCCGACCAGGAGGGCCTACTGGGTGGCCGGCGGGGGTTTCGCCCTCGCGGTGCTGTGCCTGCTGATCGCTCTCGCCGGCTGACGCCGGGAGCTAGCTGACCAGCGCTGTCACCCGTTCCCGCAGCTCCGCCAACCGCGTCCGCGCCGCCGCACGGGCGGACTCCAGTCCGTCCGTGACCGGCTCGACGACCTCCAGGTAAGCCTTGAGCTTCGGTTCGGTGCCGGACGGCCGCACGATCACCCGCACGCCGGGGGCCGTCCACCGCAGCACGTCCGCGCCGGGCAGCAGGTCCTCGGACGTGAAGTCCGCCGGCGGTTCGGCGCGCAGCCGGGCCATCGTCGCGCCGATCAGCGACAGGTCGGTGTAGCGCAACGACACCTGGTCGGTCAGGTGCAGGCCGTGGTCCAGCGCGAGCTGGTCCAGCGCGTCGAGCAACGTCCGCCCGGCCGCCTTCAGGCCCGCCGCCAGGTCCGCGGCGACGACCGCGGCCGAGATGCCGTCCTTGTCCGCCACGAACTCCGGGTCGACGCAGTTGCCCAGCGCCTCCTCGTAGGCGAACACCAGGCCGTCACCGGCACGCGCGAGCCACTTGAAGCCCGTCAACGTCTCCGCGTACCGCGCGCCGTGCGCCTCGGCGATCGACTTCAGCAGCGACGACGACACGATCGTCGTGGCCACCAACGGGTCCGCGCTCTCCACAGTGGACAGCACGAGCGAGCCGAGCAGCACGCCCGTCTCGTCGCCGCGCAGCATCCGCCACGCCGACCCGTCCCGCACGCCCAGCGCACAGCGGTCGGCGTCCGGGTCCAGCGCGATGGCGAGGTCGGCGTCCACCGAGTCCGCGAGCGCGAGCAGCTCGTCCGCGGCACCGGGTTCCTCGGGGTTCGGGAACACCACCGTCGGGAAGTCCGGGTCCGGCACGGCCTGCGACCGCACCACGTGCACGTCGGTGAAACCCGCGCGCCGCAACGCTTCCACGGCGAACTGGCCGCCGACGCCGTGCATCGGCGTCAACGCGATCTTCAACGTCCGCGCGGTGCCGCTGGGCAGCGACGCGACCCGGTCCAGGTAGGCGTCGACGTCCGCGTCCGGCACGACCGAGTACGTCGAGGCGCGCGGCACCGACACCGCGGCGGGCACCGCCTCGATCGCCCGCTCGATCTCCGCGTCCGACGGCGGCACGATCTGCGAACCGCCGGCCAGGTACAGCTTGTAGCCGTTGTCCGCGGGCGGGTTGTGCGACGCGGTGATCTGGATGCCCGCCACCGCACCGTGTGCTCGCACCAGGAAGGCGAGCACCGGCGTCGGCAGCGGGCCGGGCAGCACCCGCACGTCGAAGCCCGCTGCCGCCATGACCTCGGCGGCGGCGACGGCGAACTCCTCGGACCCGTGGCGCGCGTCCCTGCCGACGAAGACGAGCCCCGCAGCGCCGGACGCCTTCAGCCAGGCGGCCAGACCGGCCGTCGTGCGGACCACGGTGGCCACGTTCATGCCGTTCGTACCGGCCCGCACCGGACCGCGCAGCCCGGCCGTGCCGAACGTCAACGGCCCCGCCATGCGGTCGGCGAGGTCCTCGCGCGCCGCGGCGTCACCGCCCATCGCCCGCGCCAGCACCCCCTGCAGCTCCTCACGGGTGGCCGCGGAGGGGTCGTCGGCGATCCACCGGAACGTCGCGTCGCGCAGTGCCGGCGTCAGGCTCATGCGCGGTCCACCAGCTCGCGCAGCAGCGTGCCCATGCGCTCGGCCGCGGCGGCACCGGCGTCCAGCACCTCCTGGTGGTTCAGCGGCTCACCGGTGATGCCCGCGGCGAGGTTCGTGACCAGCGACAACCCGAACACCTCGACGCCCTCTGCCCGCGCGGCGATCGCCTCGTGCACGGTCGACATGCCCACCAGGTCGGCACCCAGGGTGCGCAGCATGCGGATCTCGGCCGGCGTCTCGAAGTGCGGACCGGGCAGCCCCGCGTACACGCCCTCCTCCAGCGACGGGTCGATCTCCTGCGCGACCTCGCGCAGCCGCGGCGAGTACAGGTCCGTGAGGTCCACGAACCGCGCGCCGACCAGCGGCGACAGCGCGGTCAGGTTGAGGTGGTCGGAGATCAGCACCGGCTGCCCGACGGACATGCCCTGGCGCAGGCCACCGGCGGCGTTGGTCAGCACGACCGTCCGCACGCCCGCGGCGGCGACGGTGCGCACGCCGTGGACGACCTTCTGCACGCCCTTGCCCTCGTAGCCGTGGGTGCGGCCGAGGACTACGAGGACCTTCTTGCCGCCCACCTCGACGGACCGGATGGTGCCGCCGTGGCCGAGCGCGGTCGGCGCCTCGAACCCGGTCAGCTCCCCGACGGGGATCTCCGCGACCGGCTCGCCGATCACGTCGGCGGCGGGTCGCCAGCCGGATCCGAGCACGATCGCGATGTCGTGCTTCGCCACGCCGGTGCGGTCCTGGATCTCTTCCGCGGCCTTGCCGGCCAGCTCTTCTGGAGTCACCGCGAGAGCTTAAACCGGGGCGAATGTCGATGCGATCGCGTCGAAGAGGCGCTCCCGTGCCGCGTCCTCCTGTTCGGTCGGGACGGTGACCTCGACCACCCACAGGTCGGTGCCGTGGGGGAGCACGCGGGAGAAGTGCGAGCGCCGCAGCCCGGTCGCCTCGTCGCCCTCCACGGTCCGGTAGACGAACTGGATGCCGTCCTCCGACCGCGGCCCTGCGAGGTTGGGCGTCGGCACCTTCTCGCCGCCGTAGAACCGCGTCGCCCACCGCGCCTGCACGGCCGCCACGTACTCGGCGATCCGGCGCTTCGGGTAGAAGTCGGGGAACCGCTGCACCGCCACCTCGTACGCGCCGGGCGGCGACACGAAGTGCACCACCGCCGAGGCCGGCACGCGCTGGTCGGCCGCGCGCTGCTCCGCGTACTTCGTCCAGCTCTTGTCCACCTTCAGGGTGAACTTGCCGCCCTGGTCGCCGATCGCGGTCACCGCGTCCTCGGTGCGCTGCTCGAACGTCGGCGAGGCCGGCAGCGTCGGCAGGGTCGGCGCGCCCTGCTGGGCCGGCGGCAGCAGCGGCGCCCCGGCCACGAGCCGCGTCAGCGCGAACCCGCCGCCCGAGCCCACCAGGAACAGCAGGACCGCCGCGACCAGCACCAACGTCCTGCCCACCGGCGTGCGTTCCGGCGCCGTCGACCGCGTGACCAGGAACGGCAGCGGCCCCGGATCGGCGGCCAGCGGTGCGTCCGGCTCGATCCTCGGCTTCGGCCGCACGATCACCGGCGGCGTGCGCGGCGCACGCGCCTCGAACGCGTCCGTGCCCGGTTCCGGCAGCAGCGGGTACACCTTGCGCCGCACGTCGACCAGCGACATCCGCTGGTCCGGGTCCTTCTGCATCAGCCCGCTGATCACCGGCGCCAGCCGCCCGGCGCCCGCGGGCACCGGCACGTCGCCGTGGATGACCGCGTTGATCGTCTGCATGACGTTGCGGCCCACGTACGGCGGCTCACCGGCCATCGCCGCCCACACCGTGGCGCCCAGCGACCACCGGTCGGCCGCCGCGGACACGTCACCGCCCTGCGCCACCTCGGGCGCGATGTAGGCGGGCGTGCCGAGGGTGATGCCGCGGGCGGTCATGGTGGCCTCGGCGACGTTGCGCGCGATGCCGAAGTCCGTCAGCTTCACCCGCCCGTCGTCGGCGATCAGGACGTTGCCCGGTTTGACGTCGCGGTGCGTGATCCCGACCCGGTGCGCGGACTCCAGCGCCGCCGCGACCGCGTCCAGCACCGCCGCGCCCTGCTTCTCGGTGAGGCAGCCCTGTTCCTTCAGCACCTCGCCGAGGCTGCGCGAGGGCACCAGCTCCATCACCACGTACGGGTCGCCGTCGTGCTGGACCACGTCGTAGAGCGTCACCAGGTTCGGGTGCGACAGCGCGGCGACCGCGCGCGCCTCCCGCATCGTGCGCTCGCGCAGCTGGGCGGCCTCGGCGTCGGGCATGCCGGGCGTGTGCAGGATGCCCTTCACGGCCACCTGCCGCCCGAGCACCTCGTCGTGGGCGGCCCAGACCGTGCCCATGGAACCCTGGCCGAGCAGGTGCAGCAGCCGGTACCTAGCCGCGATCAAGCGCTCCTGGTCGTCCACCGGTCCATTGTTCCTGAGACACTTGCTGCATCGTTAACGGCGGTGAACCTCACATAGCCGAGCGCGTACCGGTCGGTGACACTGCAACGCATGATGGAGTTGGCCTTGCCCGCCGAATTCCGCCCGAACGAGTTCCCCGCGGCGTCGCGGGAACAGTGGCGTGACCTGGTCGACGCCGTGCTGAGCAAGACCGGCGCCAGTTTCGACTCCCTGGTCACCCAGACCTATGACGGCTTCTCCCTCCAGCCGCTCTACACCGCGGACGACGCGCTCGGCACCCCCTACGCGCTCGCGCCGGTCAAGCAGGGCTGGGACGTCCGCCAGCGCCACGTCGTGCCCGACCCGGTCGCGCTGATGAACGACCTCGAAGGCGGCGTCACGTCGCTGTGGCTCGCCGTGCCCGCCTCCTCGCTGGAGCGCCTGCTCGACGGCGTCTACCTCGACCTCGCACCGGTCGTGCTCGACGGTGACGTCGAGGCGGCGCGGACGATGCTGCGGATCTACGACCAGGCGCCGCTGCTGGCCGCCGACGTGCGCGGCAACCTGGCCCTGGTGCCGTCGGCGGACACCTTGCCGGTGATCCGGGACGCCGTGTCGCGGTTCCCCGGCCTGCGGACGGTCGTGGTGGACGCGTTGCCGTTCCACGACGCGGGCGGGTCGGACTCGGAGGAGCTGGGTGCGTCGCTGGCCTTGGCCGTGTCGTACCTGCGTGCTCTGGTTTCCGGTGGTCTGTCGGTCGAGTCGGCGTTCGCGCAGTTGGAGTTCCGTTTCGCGGCCACGGCGGACCAGTTCGCGACGATCGCGAAGCTGCGTGCGGCGCGCCGGTTGTGGGCGCGGGTGGGCGAGGTGTCGGGCGTGGACGTGCCGCAGGTGCAGCACGCGGTGACGTCGTCGGCGATGATGACGCGCCGTGATCCGTGGGTGAACATGCTGCGCACCACCGTCGCCACCCTGGCCGCCGGTCTGGGCGGTGCCGACGCGGTGACGGTGCAGCCGTTCGACGCGGCGATCGGGCTGCCGGACGAGTTCGCGCGCCGGATCGCGCGCAACACGCAGAACCTGCTGCTGGAGGAGTCGCACCTCGGCGCGGTGATCGACCCGGCGGCGGGGTCCTGGTACGTGGAGCAGCTGACCGAGTCGCTGGCCGTGGCGGCGTGGACGTGGTTCCAGGAGCTCGAACGGGCCGGTGGGCTGCCGGACGCCTCTGCGCTGGTCGCCTCGCGGATCGCGGAGACGTGGGCGCGGCGGTCGGCCCGGCTGGCGGACCGCAGCGACCCGATCACGGGGGTCAGCGAGTTCCCGGACCTGGCCGAGAAGCCGGTGGTCCGCCCGCCTCACGCACCCGCGCCCGCCTCGGCCTCCCCGGTGTCCGTGACCCCGCCCTTCGGAATCGATACCGACTCGCAGGCCCCCTGGGGGGACGCACCCCCCATCCCGATCATCTCAGGCGGGTCTGACAGTTTCGGGCTGCCGCGGGTGCGTTATGCACAGGCCTTCGAGGAGCTGCGCGACCTCGCCGACGCTCAGCCCGAACGCCCCGTGGTCTTCCTCGCCACCCTGGGCCCGGTCGCCGCCCACACCGCACGCGCCACGTTCGCGGCCAACCTCTTCAACGCCGGCGGTTTCGCCACCCCGAGCGCGGGCCCGACGAAGACCGCCGACGAGGTCGCGGACAGGTTCACGGGCTCGGGCGCCAAGATCGCGGTCGTGTGCGGCAGCGACTCCAGCTACGCCGAACTGGCCGTCGACACCGTCGAAGCGCTGCGGAAAGCCGGTGCGGCACGGGTGCTCCTGGCCGGCAAGAAGACCGATGCCGACGTCGACGGCCGCGTGTACGCGGGCTGCCCGGCGCTGGAGATCCTGAACAGCACCTACGACTTCCTGGGAGTGCAGCGATGATCCCCGACTTCGCGGACGTCGACCTCGGCTCGCTCCCGTCGGCGAAGTACGAGACCGATCTGCCCGTGTGGGAGACGCCGGAGGGCATCGCGGTCAAGCCGGTCTACGGGCCGCAGGACCTCGACGGTCTCGACTTCCTGCGGACCTATCCCGGTGTCGCGCCGTTCCTGCGCGGCCCGTACCCGACGATGTATGTCAACCAGCCGTGGACCGTGCGCCAGTACGCGGGGTTCTCGACGGCGGAGGAGTCGAACGCCTTCTACCGGCGCAACCTCGCGGCCGGTCAGAAGGGCCTGTCGGTCGCGTTCGACCTGGCCACGCACCGCGGGTACGACTCGGACCACCCACGGGTCGCCGGTGACGTCGGCATGGCCGGTGTCGCGATCGACTCCATCTACGACATGCGCACCCTGTTCGACGGCATCCCGCTCGACAAGATGTCGGTGTCGATGACGATGAACGGCGCGGTGCTGCCGATCCTCGCGCTGTTCGTGGTGGCCGCGGAAGAGCAGGGGGTGCGGCCGGAGCAGCTCACGGGGACCATCCAGAACGACATCCTCAAGGAGTTCATGGTCCGCAACACCTACATCTACCCGCCCCAGCCCTCGATGCGGATCATCTCCGACATCTTCAGCCACACCTCCGAGCACATGCCGAAGTTCAACTCCATCTCGATCTCCGGCTACCACATGCAGGAAGCGGGCGCGACCGCCGACCTGGAACTCGCCTACACCCTCGCCGACGGCGTGGAGTACCTGCGCGCCGGCCAGGCAGCCGGGCTCGACGTCGACAGGTTCGCACCGCGGCTGAGCTTCTTCTGGGCCATCGGCATGAACTTCTTCATGGAGATCGCCAAAATGCGGGCCGCGCGGCTGCTCTGGGCCAAGCTCGTCAACGGGTTCGAGCCCAAGTCGCCGAAGTCGCTCAGCCTGCGCACCCATTGCCAGACGTCCGGGTGGAGTCTCACGGCGCAGGACGTGTTCAACAACGTCGCGCGCACCTGCGTCGAGGCCATGGCGGCGACGCAGGGGCACACGCAGTCGTTGCACACCAACGCACTCGACGAAGCGCTCGCACTGCCCACCGACTTCAGCGCCCGCATCGCCCGCAACACGCAGCTGCTGCTGCAGCAGGAGTCGGGTACCACGCGGGTGATCGACCCGTGGGGTGGCAGCGCCTACGTCGAACGGCTCACCAATGAGCTGGCGGCGAAGGCGTGGGGGCACATCAGCGAGGTCGAGAAGGCCGGCGGCATGGCCCGCGCGATCGACGAGGGCATCCCGAAGCTGCGCATCGAGGAAGCCGCCGCGCGCACGCAGGCGCGCATCGACTCCGGCCGCCAACCGGTGATCGGTGTCAACAAGTACCCGGTGACCGGCGACGAGCAGATCGAGGTCCTCAAGGTCGACAACGCCGGCGTGCGCGCACAGCAACTGGAGAAACTGCGCAGGCTCCGCGAAGAACGCGACCAGTCCGCCGTGGACAGTGCCCTCGAAGCCCTGACGAACGCGGCAGGCGGCGGGGGAAACCTGCTGGAGCTGGCCATCGGCGCCGCCCGCGCCAAAGCCACCGTCGGCGAGATCTCCGAGGCGCTGGGCAAGGTGTGGGGCCGGCACTCCGCGCAGATCCGCACCATTTCCGGTGTCTACCGGCAGGAGGTCGGCCCAGTGTCCAACGTGGACGCCTGCCGCGAGGTCGTCGACACGTTCGCGCGGCAGGAAGGCCGCCGCCCGCGCATCCTGGTCGCCAAAATGGGCCAGGACGGGCACGACCGCGGCCAGAAGGTGATCGCCACGGCGTTCGCCGACCTCGGCTTCGACGTCGACGTCGGCCCGCTGTTCCAGACACCCGACGAAGTCGCCCGCCAAGCCGTCGAAGCCGACGTGCACATCGTCGGCGTCTCCTCCCTCGCCGCCGGGCACCTCACACTGGTACCCGCCCTGCGCGAGGAACTGGCCAACCTCGACCGCGCCGACATCATGATCGTCGTCGGCGGCGTCATCCCGCCACAGGACTTCGACGAGCTGCACGCCGCCGGAGCGGCGGCGATCTTCCCACCCGGCACCGTCATCGCCGACGCCGCCAAGGACCTCCTGGTCAAGCTCGCGGACCAGCTCGGCCACCATGGCTAGGGCGATCGACGTCGCCGAGTACGCGAAGGGTGTGCTCGGCGGCAACCGCAGCGTGCTCGCCAGGGCCATCACGCTGGTCGAGTCGACCCGCGCCGACCACCGCGCGCAGGCCCAGGAGCTGCTCGTCGAGCTGCTGCCGAAGTCCGGCGCGGCGGTCAGGGTCGGCATCACCGGTGTCCCCGGCGTCGGCAAGTCCACGTTCATCGACGCACTCGGCACGATGCTGGTCGAGCGGGGCCACCGGGTCGCGGTGCTCGCCGTCGACCCGTCGTCCACCCGCACCGGCGGCAGCATCCTGGGCGACAAGACGCGGATGGCGCGGTTGTCGGTGAGCCCGGACGCGTTCATCCGGCCCTCGCCGACCTCCGGCACGCTCGGCGGCGTCGCCCAGGCCACCCGCGAGACGATCGTGCTGGTCGAGGCGGCCGGGTTCGACGTGGTGCTGGTCGAGACGGTCGGCGTCGGGCAGTCCGAGGTGGCCGTCGCCAACATGACGGACTGCTCGCTGTTCCTCACCCTCGCCCGCACCGGCGACCAGCTCCAGGGCATCAAGAAGGGCATCCTGGAGCTCGCGGACGTCATCGCGGTCAACAAGGCCGACGGCGAGCACGAGCTGGACGCCCGCAAGGCCGCACGTGAGCTGGCGGGCGCGCTCAAGCTGCTGCGCGCGCCGGACGCGGTGTGGCACCCGCCCGTGCTCACCTGCTCCGGCCTCACCGGGGTCGGTCTCGACGAGCTGTGGTCCCGCGTGCTGGAACACCGGACGACCCTGAGCGAGGCCGGGGAGCTGGACGAACGCCGGCGGCGCCAGCAGGTCGACTGGACCTGGATGATGGTCCGCGACTCGCTGTGGCGGCAGGTGCGCGAGAGCCCGGCCGTGCGCGCGTCGGCACCCTCCCTGGAGGAGAAGGTCCGCAGCGGGGAACTCACCGCGACACTCGCCGCGGAGCAGATCCTGAAAGCCTTCCAGGCCGACGCTGGGTGAGTGCGTAACTAGTTTGGGTGACCTTCGATCGTGGTATTCGTTGTAGAGTTCAGGGCATGTCGAGGTTGCTGCTGGCCTGCGTGTTCGCGCTGATGGGCGTCTTCGGGATCGCCGGGACATCGGTCGCCGACGAGGGTGCGAACGCCCCCGCGGTGGTGGTGGCGCAGACGACGGCGAACCCCGGTCCGGCCCTCGACTCGCCGCAGGAGCCGTCCCCGGAGGTGCGGCAGGAGACCAAGCAGAAGCTGTGGATCGGCGGCATCGCGCTGGTGCTGTTCACGATCGTCTACTACCGCAACAAGAAGCGGTGGGCGGCGTGGAAGAAGGCGCGAGCGGCCAAGAAGGGCTGACTCGAGGACGTTCGAGGTGTGTTCGCCTGAGACGCCGCGTCCCACCTGATGGGACGTAATAGTCAAAGTTAAGCGTGCTTCTCGGCCATTTGCGTCATCGTTGATCGGTCAGACCGAAACTCGCTCGCCGCTCGGCGCAGCGCTGCGACCGGCCAGCCGGTTGATCATCATCAGCGCGTCGCGTCCTGGGGGCGGTGATGCAGGATGGTGGCAAATGGGTACCGACTTGAAGATCAGCACACGCTCGACCGTCGAGCGGTACTCCGACGCGCTGGTGGACCTGTCGCACTCGATCCACGCCGAACCGGAGCTGGCGTTCGAGGAGCACCGCAGCGCGGAGAAGATCACCTCCCTGCTGGCCCGCGAGGGTTTCAAGGTCGAGTCCGGTGTCGCCGGCCTGGACACGGCGTTCGTCGCGACGTTCGGCGACGGCGAGCTCGTGCTGGGACTGTGCGCCGAGTACGACGCGTTGCCCGAGGTCGGGCACGCGTGCGGGCACAACGTCATCGCTGCCGCTTCGGTGGGAACCGCTCTTGCGCTGCGTGACGTCGCCGACCGCCTGGGTGTCACCGTGAAGGTGATCGGGACGCCCGCGGAGGAGGTCGGTGGCGGCAAGGTGCTGATGCTGGAGCGGGGCGTGTTCGACGACGTCTCGTTCTCGATGATGGTGCACCCCGCGCCGTACGAGTCGTGCGCCGCGCGTTCGCTCGCCATCACCGACCTGGAGGTGCACTACAGCGGCAAGCCGTCACACGCGGCCGCCGCCCCGCACCTGGGCATCAACGCCGCCGACGCGGTCACCGTCGCGCAGATCTCGATCAGCCTGCTGCGGCAGCACCTCGAGCCCGGCCAGATGGTGACCGGCATCGTGACGAACGGCGGCACGGTCCCGAACGTAATACCCGCCCGCGCATCGGCGATGTTCGATGTGAGGGCGGAGAACCTGGAATCGTTGCAGCGCCTGGAGAACCGGATCCGGGACTGCTTCGGGGCCGGAGCGCTGGCGACCGGCTGCACCCATGAGGTCGTGCAGGTCTCGCCGATCTACGCCGAGCTGACCCCCGACCCGTGGCTCGCCGATGCCTACCGGCACGCGGCCACCGAGCTGGGGCGACGGCCGCTCTCCCGAGAAGAGGAAGCGGGCAGGAAGATCGGAAGCACCGACATGGGCAACGTCACCAGAGTGTTGCCCGCAATCCACCCGACCATTGCCATCGACTGCGGAGACGCGGTGAACCACCAACAAGAGTTCGCGACCGCCTGTGCGTCGGCATCGGCCGATCGCGCGATGCTCGACGGAGCACTCGCCATGGCCTGGACGACGATCGCGACAGCCACCGACCCCCAGCAGCGGGAACGCCTGCTGGCCAGCGGAGGTGCCGCATGACGGTCCTGGACTCCCGCCTTTCCGGCGCTGCGGTTTCTTCCTCCCCTGAGATGCTCGTCGACCCCACCGGGGTGAGCATGTCTCCTGTGGATGATCTCGGAGAGGGCCGCGGCCCCGCCTGGCTCGACGACTGGCTGAAGGCACACGCCTCGGACGTCGTCGCGTGGCGCCGCCACATCCACGCCCACCCCGAGCTCTCCCGGCGCGAGTACAACACCACCGAGCTGGTGGCGAAGCTGCTGCGCGAGGTGGGCCTCAAGCCCCGCGTGCTGCCCGGCGGCACCGGCCTGATCTGCGACATCGGCCGCGGTCCCCGCATCGTGGCCCTGCGCGCCGACATGGACGCCCTGCCGTTGCACGAGAACACCGGCTCGCCGTTCTCGTCCACTGTGGACGGTGTGTCGCACGCGTGCGGTCACGACGCCCACACCACGGTCCTGCTGGGCGCTGCGCTGGCACTGGCCTCCGCCACCGAGCTGCCAGGACGGGTGCGGCTGGTGTTCCAGCCGGCCGAGGAGGTCATGCCCGGCGGAGCGCTCGACGTGCTCGCCGCGGGTGGCCTCGACGGTGTGGAGCGGATCTTCGGCCTGCACTGCGACCCGCGCCTGCAGGTCGGCCGCATCGGCACGCGCATCGGCGCCATCACCTCCGCCTCCGACCTGCTGGAGCTGCGGCTTTCGTCACCGGGCGGCCACACGTCGCGGCCGCACCTGACCGCCGACCTGGTGCACGCGCTGGGCACGGTGATCACCGGCCTGCCGACGATGCTGTCCCGCCGCGTCGACCCGCGTTCCGGCACCGTGCTGGTGTGGGGTGCCGTCCACGCCGGTGAGGCGCCCAACGCGGTGCCGCAGGACGGCTTGGTGCGCGGCACCCTGCGCACCGGCGACCGCGACATCTGGGCCGAGCTGGAACCGCTGGTCAAGGACCTGGTGACCGGTCTGCTGCTGCCGACCGGCGTCGGGTTCGACCTGCACCACCGCCGCGGCGTCCCGCCCGTGGTCAACGAGCGGGAGTCGACGCAGATCCTGCGCGCCGGCATCGAGGCCGCACTCGGCGACGACGCGCTGGCCGGCACCGAGCAGTCCTCCGGCGGTGAGGACTTCGGCTGGTACCTGGAGCACGTTCCCGGGTCGTTCGCGCGGCTCGGCGTGTGGAACGGGGTGGAGAAGCAGCGGGACCTGCACCAGCCGACGTTCGACCTGGACGAACGGGCCCTGCTCGTCGGGGTGCGCGTGCTGGTCCACACGGCCCTGGCCGCCCTCGCCTAGCTGTGAAGGCGTCCGCAAGTACCACCAACCACGTGGTTGGTGGTACTTGCAGACGCCGTTCGCGTCAGAGGACCTGGTCCACCTGAGCGGTGTCGTGCAGCGTCCGCCACGAGTGCGCGAGAGTCACCGCCGTGTTCGGGTCGCGCTTGTCGGCGAGGTAGTGCCAGTCCATCCGCACCTGCTCCGGCGTCACGGTCAGCACCTGCGCGCCGTGCGAGTCGAGCTCCACGAACTTCACGTGCGGGTTCAGGGCGCGGAACTGGGCCTCGATCTGCCGTGACGCGGAACGCGGCGGCACGCCGATGCGTTCGTCGAAGTTGTCCGAGGTCACCGAGGTCGAGACGAACTCCGTGGCGACCGTGCCCTCGCCGAACGGCACGTCGATCGCCCACGACGAGTGGATGTCGCCGGTCAGGAACACGGCGTTCTTCATGCCCGCGCGGTCGAGGGCGCGCAGCACGACCTCGCGGTCCGCGGGGAAGCCGTCCCACTGGTCGGTGTTCGTCGGCGGCAGGCCGGGCAGGGGCGGGATCTTCAGCGGGGCCAGCATCACCGAGTTGCCGACGAGCTTCCAGCGGGCGCGGCCGTCGGTCAGCGCGGACGTGAACCAGGCGCGCTGGGCGGTGCCCAGGATGGTCGTGTCGGTGCGGTAGCTGCGCAGGTCGAGCATGGTGAGGTCGGCGAGGCGGCCGAAGTGCAGGCGGCGGGTCAGCTTGCCCTCGCGGACCGGCATCCACTCGAAGTAGGCCTGCGTGGCCGCGGCCAGGCGGGCGCCCCAGGGGCCCTCGGTGGCCGGGTCGTGGACAGGGGAGCCGATGGACGAGGAATTTTCCGCCGACTCGTGGTCGTCCCAGGTCGCGATGACCGGGTGCGCCGCGTGCAGGGCCTGCAGGTGCGGGTCGGTCTTGTACTGGGCGTGGCGGGTGCGGTAGTCGTCGAGCGTCTCGCACTCGTGCTGCGGTTCGGTGACGCGGACGCCGGGCTCGAAGTACTCGTAGACGTAGTCGCCGAGGTGGATCACGGCGTCCAGGTCGTCACGGGTGGCGAGGTAGCCGTAGGCGCCGAAGTGGCCGGCGATCCAGTTCGCGCAGGAGACGACGCCGAACGTCAGCGAGCCGCAGTCGGCGGACGGGCGGGGAGCGGTCTTGGTGCGGCCGACGGGGGAGACCACGTCGGCGGCGGTGAAGCGGTAGTAGTAGCGGGTGGCCGGGCGCATGCCGGAGACCTCGACCTTCACGGTGTGGTCGCGGTGGGCGCCGGTGAGGGTGCGGCCGCGTGCCACGACGTGCGTGAACGACGCGTCGCGGGCCACCTCCCAGCGGATCGGCCCGTCGGTGACCACGCGGGTCCACAGCAGCACGCCGTCCGGGTGCGGGTCACCGGAGGCGACGCCGTGCTCGAAGACGGGTGCGGTGGTGGCGTGCGCGGTGCCGGTGACGGCGGCACCGGCGGCACCGGCGGCGGCAGTGGCTTTCAGGAACGTTCGACGATCGACCCCGGGCATGCCGCCCAGCATGCCCGAGGCCGGCTCGTCAGCTCACGGGTTCGGTCAACTGCGGACGGGCCTCGGGAGCCGCGGCACGAACGGCGTCCGCAGCTTGGTCGTCCGCCTTCGTCTGCGAGGTGCGCTCGGACTCGACCCGCGCGTTGTAGACCTCGACCTCGCGCTTCACCGCGTCGTCGTCCCAGCCGAGGACCGGGGCCACCAGGCGGGCCACGGCCTCCGCGCAGTCCACGCCGCGGTGCGCGTACTCGATGGAGATGCGGGTGCGGCGGGTCAGGACGTCCTCCAGGTGCAGGGCGCCCTCGTGCGACGCCGCGTAGACGGCCTCGACCTGGAGGTAGTCGGGGGCCGCGGTGATCGGCTTGAGCAGCTCCGGGTTGCCCGCGGCCAGGCCGAGGACCTCGTGCACCAGCGAGCCGTAGCGGTCCAGCAGGTGGCGGACGCGGTACGGGTGCAGGCCGTGCCTGGCCGCGAGCTGGTCGGCCTGGTTGACCAGGGCGTGGTAGCCGTCGGCACCCACCAGCGGCACCTTGTCGGTGATCGACGGCTGGATGCGGCCCGGCACGTCGACCTGCGCCGCGTCCACGGCGTCGGCGCCCATCACGCGGTACGTCGTGTACTTGCCGCCCGCGATCGCCACCAGACCGGGCGCGACCCGTGCCACGGCGTGCTCGCGCGACAGCTTCGACGTCGAGTCGGACTCACCGGCCAGCAACGGGCGCAGACCCGCGTAGACGCCCTCGATGTCGTCGTGCGTCAACGGCGTCGCGAGCACGGAGTTCACGTGTTCGAGGATGTAGTCGATGTCGTGCTTGGTCGCGGCGGGGTGCGCGAGGTCGAGGTTCCAGTCGGTGTCGGTGGTGCCGACGATCCAGTGGTTGCGCCACGGGATCACGAACAGCACGGACTTCTCGGTGCGCAGGATCATGCCCGCCTCGGCCACGATCCGGTCGCGCGGGACGACGATGTGCACGCCCTTCGACGCCCGCACCCGGAACCGGCCGCGCGAACCCGAGAGCCGTTGCAGCTCGTCGGTCCACACACCGGTCGCGTTGATCACCGCGTGCGCCCGCACGTCGACCTCACGGCCGTCCTCGACGTCGCGGACCCGCACGCCGGACACGCGGTCCGCCTCCCGCAGGAAGCTGATCACCTGGGTCGACGTGCGCACGACGGCGCCGTAGTGCGCGGCGGTGCGGCCGACCATCATCGTGTGCCGGGCGTCGTCGGCCTGGGCGTCGTAGTAGCGGATGCCGCCGATCAGCGCGTCGCGCTTCAACGCGGGCACGAGCCGCTGGGCACCCGCACGGGTGAGGTGCTTCTGCCCGGGAACGGACCGGGCCCCGCCCATCGTGTCGTAGAGAAACAGGCCGGCCGCGGTGTAGGGGCGTTCCCAGATCCGGTTGGTCAGCGGGTAGAGGAACGCGACGGGCTTCACCAGGTGCGGCGCGATCCGGGTCAGCATCAGCTCGCGCTCCCGCAGCGCCTCGCGGACCAGGCCGAACTCCAGCTGCTCCAGGTAGCGCAGGCCACCGTGGAAGAGCTTGGACGACCGGCTCGACGTGCCCGACGCCAGGTCACGGGCCTCCACCAGGGCCACCCGCAGGCCGCGCGTGGCCGCGTCCAGTGCCGCGCCGACGCCGACCACGCCACCGCCGACCACGACGACGTCGAACGTCTCGGACCCCAGGCGCTGCCACGCCTCCTCGCGTTCGGCGGGGCCCAGCCCGCCGGTGACCGGAGGGGCGACGGGGGTCTGCGGTGCTTCAGCTGCGTCCTTGCTCGTGGCCACGACGGATGCCTCCCCTGTGCCGACTCGCGGATCACGTTACCTGCAGTCACCGACCTCCGCCCACGGGCGAGCGCACCGGGTCCCCACGGCCTGAAAACGGCCCGGCGAACCCACCTCGCGTGGACAACTGATCAGCCCGGTAATAGCGTCCGAGCACGTTGCAGGCGGGCAGCGCGGCCTGACGTCCGGGTGTGCGCTCCTCCTGGCCGCAGACGAAGGAGGCCGACGGTGGGTGCAGGCTCGATCTTCGTGTGGGAGGTGCTGGGGACGGCGGTCCTCATCCTCCTGGGCACCGGTGTGGTCGCGAACCAGGTGCTCAAAGACACGCTCGGCAACAGCACGGGGTTCCTGTTCGTCAACGTCGGCTGGGCGTTCGCGGTCTTCGCGGGTGCGAGCATCGCGAACCCGAGCGGTGCGCACCTCAACCCCGCCCTCACGTTCGGGCTCGCCATCGCGGGCAAGACGCCGTGGGGTGACGTCCCGTTCTACGTCCTCGGGCAGATGGCCGGTGCGATCATCGGCGCGATGCTCTGCTGGGCGACCTACAAACTGCAGTTCGACACCCACGACGAACCGCAGAACACCCTGGGCATCTTCGCCACCGGGCCGACCGTGCCGAACGCGCTGTGGAACACGGTCTCCGAGGTCATCGGCACGTTCGTGCTCGTCGCCTGGGTCCTGCTGTCCCCGTCCGCGAAGGCCGCCGAGGGCGGACTGCCGCAGTTCGGCAACTCGGCGCTCGGCTACGCGGGCGTGGCGTTCGTGGTCCTGGTCATCGGCACGTCGCTGGGCGGCCCCACCGGGTACGCCATCAACCCCGCTCGCGACCTCGGTCCGCGCATCGCCTACGCCTTCCTCATGCCCATCCGCAACAAGGGTGGCGCAAACTGGGGCTACTCGTGGGTGCCCGTCGTCGGCCCGCTGGTCGGCGGCGCACTCGCGGCGTTGCTCTACCTGGTTCTCCCGGTCTGAAAGGACACACGCGCATGACCCAGTACGTGGCCGCGATCGACCAGGGCACCACGTCGACCCGCTGCATGATCTTCGACCACTCCGGGCGGGTGGTGTCGGTCGACCAGAAGGAGCACGAGCAGATCTTCCCGAAGGCCGGGTGGGTCGAGCACGACCCGAAGGAGGTCTGGCAGAACACCCGCCAGGTCGCCGCCGGCGCGCTCGCGAAGGCCGACCTGACCACCGCGGACATCGTCGCCGTCGGCATCACCAACCAGCGCGAGACCGCGGTGGTGTGGGACCGCAACACCGGTGAGCCCGTCTACAACGCCATCGTCTGGCAGGACACCCGCACCGACCGGATCGTCACCGAGCTCGGTGCGCTGGGCGGCGGCCAGGAGCGCTACCGGGCCAAGGTCGGCCTGCCGCTCGCCACCTACTTCTCCGGCCCCAAGGTCCGCTGGATCCTCGACAACGTCGAGGGCGCCCGCGAGAAGGCCGAGGCGGGCGACCTGCTGTTCGGCAACATGGACACCTGGGTGCTGTGGAACATGACCGGCGGGGTGAACGGCGGCGTGCACGTCACCGACCCGACCAACGCCTCCCGCACCATGCTGATGGACCTCGACACGCTGCAGTGGGACTCCTCCATCGCATCCGACATGGGCATCCCGATGTCGATGCTGCCGGAGATCCGGTCCTCCTCGGAGGTCTACGGCCAGGTGCGGGAACGCGGCGCGCTCGCCGGCGTGCCGATCGCGGGCATCCTCGGCGACCAGCAGGCGGCGACGTTCGGGCAGGCCTGCCTCTCGCCCGGCGAGGCCAAGAACACCTACGGCACCGGCAACTTCATGCTGCTCAACACCGGCACCGAGAAGGTGATGAGCGAGAACGGCCTGCTGACCACGATCTGCTACAAGATCGGCGAGGCGGCACCCGTGTACGCGCTGGAGGGCTCGATCGCCGTCACCGGCTCGCTGGTGCAGTGGCTGCGCGACAACCTCGGCATGATCGGCGACGCGGCCGAGGTCGAGCGGCACGCGCGGTCGGTCGAGGACAACGGCGGCGCGTACTTCGTGCCCGCCTTCTCCGGCCTGTTCGCGCCCTACTGGCGCTCCGACGCCCGCGGCGCGATCGTGGGCCTCACCCGGTTCGTCAACAAGGGCCACCTGGCGCGCGCGGTGCTGGAGGCGACCGCGTTCCAGACGCGCGAGGTGCTCGACGCGATGAACGCCGACTCGGGCGTGGACCTCACCGCGTTGAAGGTCGACGGCGGCATGGTCGTGAACGAGCTGCTGATGCAGTTCCAGGCGGACATCCTGGGCGTGCCGGTGATCCGGCCGGTCGTGGCCGAGACGACCGCGCTGGGCGCCGCTTACGCGGCCGGGCTCGCCGTCGGGTTCTGGAAGACCGAGGACGACATCCGCGAGAACTGGGCGATGGACAAGCAGTGGGAGCCGCAGATGGACGACTCCCGCCGCACGTCGGAGTACGCGAACTGGAAGAAGGCCGTCACGAAGACCTTCGACTGGGTCGAGGACTAGGAGTCACGGCACGGCGAGTTCGTGCCGGACGACCGGCACGAACTCGCCGTCAAACAGCGTGCACGATCACGTTGTCGCGGGTGCCGCACGTGATCAGCCGCAGCCCCTGCTGGTCCGCGTCCTTCGCCACGGCCTCGGCGAAGTAGTCGTCGCGGATGACCCGCTCGGTGCGCGTCACCGTGAACCGCGCCACCGAACCGTCCTTCTTGGACACCTCGACGACGTCGCCCTCTGCCAGGTCGTTCAGCCGGTAGAACACGCCGCGGGCCCCGTTGCTCTCGATCCGCCCGACGATGATCCACTGCTTCGGTTGCGTCTGGTGCCAGCCGGCCTGCATGCCCTCGTTGGCCGGGGGCATCTGCACGGCGCCGTCCGCGCCGAGGGGCAGCTGGATCAGCGAGGACCGCACGCCGATGCGCTCGACTCTCAGCTCCATCGGATCCGAGTTGCCGAGCGGCGACACCACCGGCGGCGGTGCGCTCTCGCTCGTCGCAGCCGTCGGCTTCGGCGCCGGCTGCGAGCAGGCGGTGCCGGCCAGGGCCACGCTCAGCACCGCGATCAAGACACGAGTCCCCACGAACCCATTGACGCACATCCAGTGGTCGGGTTGCTCGTCCGGCCAGGACAGTGCCGAACTGTGATCAGGCCGTGCCGCCTCCACCGGTCTGCGGCGCGCCCTTGGGCTTCACGATGGGCGGCTTGGGCTTGGCCGTGGGCGCTGCCGGAGGCGTCGTGGAGGTCGGCGGGGTGGTCGGCGGGGCCTTGACGGTGAACGTGTTCACGAAGGTCTGGTTCTTGTAGCAGTGGACCGTCGCTTCGTACGTTCCTGGCGTGCCGGTCGCCTTGCCTTCGCCGTGCGCGCTGCCCCCGGGGTTGTTCGGGAGGCTGATCGGTGCGACGAAGCCGTTCGACTCGGCGGTGGGGCAGAACGAGTACCCGGTGACCTGCACCTTGATCGTCTCGCCCGGCGCGTACACCTCCTTGTCGAGGAACCGGCCGTCGAACGGGGGCACCGGCGGCTGCGGCTTGTCCAGCCGGTAGCGCACGACCCCCTGTGCGCTGGTGCCCTTGCACTCCAGGTACGCCGCGAACGGGCCCTGCACGTCGGCGAACCTGCCGCGCAGGGTGGCCAGGTCGAACGTCGCGAAGCCGGGCGACGTGAGCGACGTCGGACCGCCGGGGCAGGTGCCCTCCTCGATCGTCGCGGTGAACTCGGAAGCGTGCGGGAAGACCTCGCCCCCCAGCGAGAACTTCGGCGTGACGTCCTCCTGGGCAGCGGCGATCGGCGTGAGCGCGAACACCACGCCGACGGCCGCGAGCGCGGCAACTGACCTGATCATGGCTGTCTCTCCCCCCTCGGGCACATGGACTGCTGGTACCGAACACGCCCGAGCGGGCGGTTCGGTTGCCGACAGGCGGCCTTTTCCTCAGATCAGCGTCGCGTAGACGATGATGTTGTCCCGGTAGCTGTGCGCGGCCTCGTCGAAGCTGCCCCCGCAGGTGATCAGCCGCAGCTCGGGTTCGGCGGTGTCGCCGTAGACGGCCTCGGTGGGGAAACCGGCCTTGGCGATCTGCTCGGTCTTGCGCACGCGGAACCTGGCCGTGGTGCCGTCCTTCCTGGACACCTCGACCTCGTCACCGGCGACCAGTTCCTTGAGGCGGAAGAAGATCCCCGGCTTCTTCAGCCCGTCGACGTGACCCAGCAGGATCGCGGGACCGGCCTCGCCGGGAGTGCGTGCGAGCCGGTACCACCCGGCCTGCATCGGCTGTTCGACCGGCGGCACCTCGACCGTCTCGTCGGCGTTCAGGCCGAGCGGGACGAGTGACGACGTGGCGCCGATCTTCGGGATGCGCACCTCGGTCGGTTCCGACGGTGGCATGCCCTTCTCGGCGACCGTTCGTGCCGCGGAACCGGTCGGGTGCGCCGGTGAACCGCTCGGCGGCGGGGTCGTCCGCGGTTCTGCCGCGGGAGGGGTGGCACAGGCGCTGAGCAGCGCCAGTGCCACCACCACGACCGCGATGGCGAGCCGCTTCACCGGGCCGTGCCCCCGCCGCCGGTCTGCGGCGCGCCCTTGGGCTTCACGATCGGCGTCTTCGGCTTCGCCGCGGGCTGTCCGGCCTTGGCCTTGACCGTGAACTTCCTGGTCGCGGTCTGGCCGGAGCACTGCATCGACGCCTCGTAGGTCCCCGGCGTGTCGACGACCTTGCCGCGACCGTTCCGCAACGATCCCTCGGTCTTGTAGACGATGTCGATCGGCTCGACGAACCCGGCGGACGTCACCGGGCCCGTGCACATCGCCGTGACCTGCCGGTGCACGTCGATGGTGCCGCCCGCCTCGACCACGTCGTCCGGGAAGAAGTAGAACGTCTCGACCACCCTGAACTTGACCGTGACCGGCTTGCCCCCGCAGGTCGCCGTGGCCTCGTACTCACCGTTCTGGTCGACAGCGGTCCCGCGACCTGCGAGGAGGTTCGGCTGGTTCTTCTCGAGCTCGATCGGCGCGGCGAAACCCTTCGAGGTGACCGGTCCGACGCAGTTGTGCCCCTGGTCAGCGGTGACCCCGACCGGTGCGCCCGGCAGGTACTCGCTCCTGTCCAGGGTGAACCCGGCGTTCTCCTGTGCACCCGCTGCATGTGCGAATGCGAACGTGGCTCCGAGCGCGACGACGGTCGCGAAAATGCGCTTCATCTGTTTCTCCCCCTGAGTGGAACTCGCACCCCGAAGACGCCCCGGAGGGCGCCTCGGTTGCCGGGGGAGGTCTGAGCTACCTAGTCGAGATCGTCGTGCCGCATGAGCTGGCGGCCGGACTCGGTGATGGAGCCCGAGAGCGACGGGTAGACGGAGAACGTCGTCGCGAGGTGCTCGACGGTCAGCTGGTTCTGCACGGCCAGCGCGATCGGCAGGATCAGCTCGCTCGCGTTCGGCGCCACCACGACACCGCCGATGACCACGCCGGTGGCCGGGCGGCAGAACAGCTTCACGAAGCCTCGGCGCAGACCCTCCATCTTGGCGCGGGGGTTCGTGGCGAGCGGCAGCATGATCGTGCGGGCCGGCACCTCGCCCGAGTCGATCGCCTGCTGGCTGATGCCGACGCTCGCGATCTCGGGGTTGGTGAAGACGTTCGCGGCGACGGTCTTGAGCTTGATCGGGCTGACGCCCTCGCCCAGCGCGTGCCACATGGCGATGCGGCCCTGCATGGCGGCGACCGAGGCGAGCAGCAGCACACCGGTGCAGTCGCCGGCCGCGTAGACGCCGCTGACGTTCGTGCGGCTGACCCGGTCGACCGGGATGTAACCGCCGCGCCCGAGCTCGATGCCGATCTTGTCGAGACCGATGTCGTCGGTGTTCGGGACGGAACCGACGGTCATCAGGGCGTGCGACGCCTCGATCGTGCGACCGTCTTCCAGGTGGATCAGGACGCCGTCGCCGACGTTCTCGACCTTGTCCGCGCGCGCGTGCTTGACCACGGCCGTGCCGCGCTCGGCGAACACGTCCTCCAGCACCGCGGCCGCGTCGGCGTCCTCGTGGGGGAGCACCCGGTCCCGGCTGGAGACCATCGTCACCTTCACGCCCATCTCGGTGTAGGCGCTGGCGAACTCCACACCGGTCACACCGGAGCCGATGACGGCCAGGTGCTCGGGCAGCTCGGGCAGGTCGTAGATCTGCCGCCAGGTCAGGACGCGCTTGCCGTCCGGCTCGGCGCCCTGCAGGACGCGCGGGGTGGCACCCGTTGCGATGAGCACCACATCGGCGGTCAGGACCTCCTCGGCACCGTCCGGGGTCGTCGCGACCACGCGGTGCTGGGCCAGCCCCTTCGAACCGTCCGCGAACCGGGCCCGGCCGTTGATCAGCCGCACGCCCTCGCGCTGCAACCGCGCCCGCACGTCGGCGGACTGGGCGAGGGCGAGCCCCTTCACCCGGCCGTGCACGACCGGCAGGTCGACCGCCGCCTGGTCGTTGTTGGTCTGGATGCCCAGCTCACCGGCGTTGCGGAAGGCGCTGCGGGCCCCCGCCGACGCGATGAAGGTCTTCGACGGCACGCAGTCGTACAGCACGCACGCGCCACCCGCCCCGTCGGTCTCCACCAGGGTCACGTCAGCGCTGTGCTGAGCCGCAACCAGGGCTGCCTCGTAACCTGCGGGTCCGCCGCCCATGATGACGATGCGGGTCACGATCAGTTCCCTTCTGCGTGCTTGCTGGCCGGGACAACCGTACGCGTTGTCGCGAACCGCCGTGTCGCCAGGACCGAAAGCTGATCGTCGAGTCGCTACTCTGTCGGACGTGCCGCTCTATGCCGCGTACGGGTCGAACATGGATCCGAACCAGATGATGGAGCGAGCCCCGTACTCCCCGCTCGCGGGGACCGGCTGGCTCGTGGGTTGGCGTCTGACCTTCGGCGGCGAGGACCTCGGCTGGGAGGGTGCGCTCGCCACCATCGTCGAAGAGCCGGACCAGCAGACGTTCTGCGTGCTCTACGACGTCTCACCGCGCGACGAGTCGCGCCTGGACCGGTGGGAGGGGGCGCTCGGGCTGTACAAGAAGATCAGGCTGCGGGTGCAGACCCTCGAAGGGTCCGTGGTGGCCTGGCTGTACGTCCTCGACGCGTACGAGGGCGGCCTGCCCTCCGCCCGGTACATCGGCGTCGTGGCGGACGCGGCCGAGGCCGCCGGCGCTCCGCACGACTACGTCAACGACCTGCGGACCCGCCCCTGCCAGGGCATCGGCCCCTAGCTCCCTCTCCCTGCGCGCCCCGCGCCGCTGCCCTCACGCGGGGCCCTTTCGTGCGCTCACAGCGCACGAAAGCTCCCCGCGTGCACCTCAGCAGGCGGGCGAAGGGGCGCGTGACGGGTCAGAACGGCTGGCCGGTGGCCTCTTCCAGCAGCTCCACCAGGTGGTGGTGCAGCCGGCGGTAGTCCACCGGGGTGATCGTCGACCACGGCGGCCTGCCCTCCGAGGCCCGGCGCATCTGCAGGTAGCGGCCCTGAGGCGTGTCGTAGAACGAGATCACCCGGTCCGGCCGCACCCGCTTGCCCCACTTGTCGCGGGCCGCCGCGCCGAACTGGCCGCGGTGCGTGGCGTCGCGGACCATGTCGGCCAGCGCGTGGGCGTCGTCGGCGCGCAGGCCGCGGGAGCGCAGCTCGGCCTCCAGGTCCTCGGGTGAGGCCGCCGAGGAGGCCGCCGCGTCCAGGTCCGCCGACGGCAGGGTGATGGAGTGGCCCTCCCCGGCCGGCGCGGACGGCAGGACGGTCAGGGCCTCACGGGGCAGCCCGTCGGCCTCCGCGGGGCGCAGCAGGAGCTGGCCGCCGTCGAGGACGGCGAGCACACCGGCCTGGCCCTTGCCGGCCGCCAGCAGGCGGACGCTGCGCTCGTGCAGCCAGAGGCGGGCGTCGATCTCCCGCTGCGGGCGGTTGAGGACGTGCAGCAGGTCTTCCAGGGTCGGGTCCAGCGACCGCGGGCCGCCCAGGCCGCGGGCGCCGAGCTGGCGCCAGACCTGGTCCTCGAGCACGCGGCGTTCCTCGCGGGTCTTGCCCGGTGAGGGCACCTTGAGCACCAGCGGCATCGTCTCCAGGCCGAGGTGCTCCCAGAGGACGTCGAACTCCAGCGCGGAGATGACCACCGGGTCGCGCGTGTCACTCGTCCCGAGGTCCAGGCCCAGCAGCGTCATCAGTCGGTCGTGCTCTCCCCGATCACCGGCAGCGCGTAGCTGCCGATCCCGTAGATGTCATCGCGTTCGCGCAGGTAGTCGGCGGCCTTGTGCTCAAGGTCCTCTTCGTCCTCGCCCTTGCGCGGGCCCATGCCGCCGAACGGGTCGTACGACTGCGGCAACGGCACGGAGCGCTGGTGCACGCGGTCGTTGTTCTGCCCGCCGACGGTGCCCAGCGGGCCCATCGACGAACCGTGGGCGCCACCCGCGTTGTTGACCGTCGCGGTGTGGCCGACCATCTGGCCGACGGCCGCCGACGACGACGCGGTCGCGCCCTCCTCCATCTCCTTCACCTCACCGGTGCCGGCCGAGGACGAAGAGCGGTTGCCGGTGCGCTGACCGGGCACGGCGCCCGTGGTGCCGACGCCGGCCGCGCCGGTGCCCGCCGGACCGGACGTGCCCGCGGTGCCGGCCGGGCCGGCCGAGGACAGCGACGTCGAACCGGTGCCCCTGCCCGTGGTCGCCGCGGGCGACACGCCCGAGCTGCGGGTCGTGGTGCCCGGAGCGGTGCCGCTGCCGCCACGCGGGGGCGCGGTGGTCGAGCCGCGCGAGCCGGAGCCCGTGCGGGTGCGCGGACCGGTGCCCGTGCCGCCGTGCGGGCCGAAGACCCAGCCACCGGGCGTGTGCACGCCGGGGCCGCTGCTCGACGTGATGCCCGAGGCGCTGATCTGCAGCTGCGGAGGCTGGGTGAACTGGCCCAGCGTCGAGGTGTTCGCCGTCGTGGACGACGCGTAGGTGGCCATGACCTCACGGGCGCGGCGCTCCGCGGAGTCCGCTGCCGCCTCCTGCTGCTCGTGGTCGGTCTGGCCGCCGAAGAGGTGCACGATGCCGCTGACCAGCGCGTTCGGCTGCTCCGCCGTCACCTTCACCGGCGCGGGCATGTCGGCGCGGGCCTTGGCGATGTGGTCGGCCTGCAGCTCGGCCGAGTAGCGCATGACGTCGGCTCCGCCGCGGGCGCCGTCGGCCCAGGCGGCGAGCGGGTTCATGCCGGCGGCGGCCTGCTCGGCCGCCCTGCCCTGCCACCGGGCGCCGGACTTCGCGATGCCGCGGTGCAGGTCGTCGTTGATCTCGCTCAGCGCACTGGACACACCGGCCCAGCGCTCGACCGAGGTGTGCGAGGCAGCAGCGCCGGGACCGGCGTGGATGCGCGCGTAGAGTTCCTCGTGGCTGTAGCCCTGCCAGCGGTGCTCCACCATCTCAGCAACCACTCTTCCCCATCAGGCCCGTGTTGTCGCCCTCGACCACGCGGTACTGGCGTTCGATCTGGTTCAGGTTGTCCATCGCCGTCTTCAGCTGCCGCTGGTAGTTCTGCAGCGCCTCGAGGGCGGAGTCGCCGTCGGTGACCGACCGCTCGTTGAACTTCTCCGCTGCCTCGGCGCTGACCGGGTCGCCGGCCCACGGGCGGACCCGGAACTCGGTGACGGCGAGCTCGATCTGCTTGTCGAGCTTCGTCAACGCGGCTGAGAAGGTGCTGCGCAACGCGGGGATCGCGTCCGGCTCCACGTTCAGCTCGTGCTGGACGGGCGGCGAGGAGTCAGCCCCGCTGCGTCCCCCTGGCGGCATGGTGGAACCTCCGGCGGTTGTGCTTGCAAGCGCTCAGCCACTCTAACCACCGAAGGTAACGCTGTGGAGTGCAACGGGTGACTTCCCCCCGTGTGGGTCAGCGCTTCTGGGTCAAACTGGCCATCGCGGCCTCCGCCACCCGCTGGGCCCCGAGACACAAATGATCTTGTTGCGCGCCACTGGAATTGCCGCCGTCGCGGAACATGACGTCGAGGAACTGGCCCTCGGCGACGTCGACCTCGACGTTGCAGACGTCGTCGATCCCGGGTGTGCGGACAGTAATCGCCGCGAACCCCTCGATCGCCCCGATGACGTACTCGACCTGGGCGTTCTCCGAGATCCACACGTCGGCGCCGGAGACCAGGACGAGCGCGAGGCGGGCGACGTTGCCGCTGGTCGTGCTGCGGATCGAGCACGCCTTCGCGCCGTTGAAGCTCGTCTCGACGTACGGGTTCGGCGGGCTGTCCAGGCTCAGCGCCGTGCGCTGGTCGGCGGTCAGCACCGCGCACGGGTCGACCTCGTCCAGCGGGACCGCCAGCGGCCGGGGCGGCAGGGACGGCCTGGTCGCCGAGGACGTGGGCGCCGGCGGCGGGGCACTGCTGTCGCCGGAGCTGCGTTCAGGCCCGGTCGTGCACCCGGTCAGCGCCAGCGCCGGCACCACCACCGCGGCGGTGAGGAGCGCTCGGATCCGCATGGCCGGTCACCGTAGCTGCTCCGGGAAGGGGTCCGTGGCCAGGCGAGACCAGAGCAACATGTCTTCTCGCTGCTCATCGACTATCGCCTCGTCGCGAAGTCGACCCTCCAGGGTGAACCCGCACTTCTCCGCGACGCGCTGCGACGCCTTGTTCGACGCCGCGTGCCGGTAGGCGACCCGGTGCACGCCCAGCCCGCCGAACGCGAACGCGAGCGTCGAGTTCAGCGCGATCGTCAGCACGCCACGGCCGCGGTGCTCCGGCTGCGTCCAGCAGGTGATCTCGCCGAGCCCGAACTTCAGGTCCAGGTCGCGGATCACCACACCGGCCAGCAGCTCGGCCGTCGTCGCGTCGCACACCGCCCACGAGACGCGCTGCTCGTAGGTCCAGCCGTTGGTCAGGTAGTCGATGAAGATCTCGGCCGCCGCCTCGTTGTGCAGCCCCATCCTCGGCATGTACCGGCGCGTCTCCTCGTCGGCGAACGCGGCCGTGATCGCCGGGACGTCGTTGATCCGGTCGTCCCGCCGGAACGCCCTCAGGTAGTACTCGCCGGCGTTGATCTCGACTGCTTCCACGCGGGTGAGGCTAGTGCTCCGCGGCGAACCCGTCGTGCCGCTCCGCCAGCTCGTCGAGCTCGTCGCGGTGCGCGGAGGCGGGGGAGCCGTCCGGTGCGGTGGTCAGCTCGACCACCCAGTCCACGTCCTCGGCGTCGTCCTCACCGGCCAGCATGTCCCGGTGTACCCGCACGGGCGCCCAGCCCTCTCCCAGCAGCTCGGTGGCGAGCTCCTCGGCCTCGTCGCGGTCGGGCAGCACCAGCAGCACGGTCGGCGGGATCAGCCCGCGCGTGGCCAGCGCCACCCGCAGCGCCCGCACGTCCGGCACGTGCACGCCGTCCAACCCAGCCGCGGTCGCCGCGACGGCGTTCTCCTCGCTGTCGTCGCAGAACACCGCCGTGGTGCGGCCGAGCTCGTCGAGCACCCGCCGGTAGATCGCGGGGTCCGGCTTCGCGACGCCCAGGCGGGAGGAGTTGAAGACCGCGTCGAACTCCCCGTCGAGCCCGAGCACGGCCAGGTCCGCCTCCAGCCGCGTGGTCGCGTTCGACAGCAGCGCCACGAAGCACTGCCGGCGTGCCAGCCGGGCCAGGTGCAGGGCCTCGGGAACGACCTCACCGCCCGCCGCCCACGCGTCGACCCGTTCGCGGGGGATCGTCCTGGCGATCTCGTCCTGCCACTGCGCGTCGGTGATCTCACCGGTGACGGCCCGGTGCAGCAGACCGGGCTCGAACGCGACGGCGGCGATGTCCGGCGGGGTCGGCGGGTACGCGCGCAGCACCCCGTCGAGGTCGAGCAGCAGCAGCGGTTTCACCGCCGGCGCCCGTTCCACTGCCCCCACAGGATCGCGACGGCGGGGATGAGCAGGAAGATCAGCGGGTTCTTGACGAGCACGAAGAACGCGATCACCACGGCGACCCCGACCACCGGCACCACCGCGCCCTCCCAGCGGCGCGCGGGCACGGCCGAGGGCTGGTCGAACATCGGCGTCGGCACGGCGAACTGCGGCCGCGGGTCCGGCAGGTCGCGGAACTGCGCGAGCAGCTCACCGCGGGTCTTCGCGGTGGTGATCCGCGCGGACCGCTCGCCGTACTCGTCCACGTCGATGCGGCCCGCGCTCATGTGCTCACCGAGCACCTGCAACGCCTGGCTGCGCTCGGTGTCGCCGATGCGGATGTCCCGTGCCGGGTCGCTCACCCCTCAATGGTAGGCGAGCCCCCACCCTGCTTCCCCCGCAGATGCTTGAGCTGTCAGTCCTTCAGCTCGCAGATCACGGTGCCCTGGGTGATCGGGTCACCGGGCGCGGCCGCCAGCCCCGTCACGGTGCCCGCCTTGTGCGCCGTCACCGGGTTCTCCATCTTCATGGCCTCCAGCACCACGATCAGGTCCCCGGCCGCGACGGTCTGCCCGTCCTCCACGGCCACCTTCACGATGGTGCCCTGCATCGGCGCCGCCACCGCGTCACCGGACACCGCCGCCGACCCGCCGCCCGCGCGCTTGGCCTTCGCCGGCTTCTTCACGGCGGCACCACCGGCGGCCGGACGCGCGCCCACCGCGAGGTCACCCGGCAGCGACACCTCCAACCGCCGCCCGCCGACCTCGACCACCACGGTCTGCCGCGGCGCCTCCTCGGCGGCGGCGTCCGCGCCACCGGAGAACGGCGGGATCCGGTTGTCGAACTCCGTCTCGATCCACCGCGTGTGCACGGTGAAGCCCTCGGGCTTCTCGGCGGTGAACGCCGCGTCGCGCACGATCACGCGGTGGAACGGCAGCACGGTCGCCATGCCGTCGACGACCATCTCGTCCAGCGCGCGCCGGGCCCTCGCCAGGGCCTCCTCGCGGGTCTCGCCGGTCACGACCAGCTTGGCCAGCAGCGAGTCGAACTGCCCGCCGATCACGGAACCGCTCTCCACACCGGCGTCCACGCGCACGCCCGGCCCGGACGGCGCCACGAACGTGGTCACGGTGCCCGGCGCCGGCAGGAAGCCGCGGCCGGCGTCCTCACCGTTGATCCGGAACTCGATCGAGTGCGCGCGGGGCGCCGGGTCCTCGGTGTACCGCAGCTTCTCGCCCGCGGCGATGCGGAACTGCTCGCGCACCAGGTCGAGGCCCGTGGTCTCCTCCGACACCGGGTGTTCGACCTGCAGTCGGGTGTTGACCTCCAGGAACGAGATCGACCCGTCGAGGCCCACGAGGTACTCGACGGTGCCGGCGCCGTGGTAGCCGGCCTCCAGGCAGATCGCCTTGGCCGACGAGTGGATGGTGGCGCGCTGCTCGTCGGTCAGGAACGGCGCGGGCGCCTCCTCGACGAGCTTCTGGTGGCGGCGCTGCAGGGAGCAGTCGCGGGTGCCGACGACGATCACGTTGCCGTGCGTGTCCGCGAGCACCTGGGCCTCGACGTGGCGCGGCTTGTCCAGGTACCGCTCGACGAAGCACTCGCCGCGGCCGAACGCCGTGACGGCCTCGCGCACCGCGGAGTCGAACAGCTCGGGGATCTCCTCCAGCGTCCGCGCGACCTTCAGGCCGCGGCCACCGCCGCCGAACGCGGCCTTGATCGCGATCGGCAGGCCGTTCTCCTCGGCGAACGCGATGATCTCGTCGGGGCCGGACACCGGGTCCTTGGTGCCGGGCACCAGCGGCGCGCCGGCGCGCATCGCGATGTGCCGCGCGGTCACCTTGTCGCCGAGGTCGCGGATCGCCTGCGGGGTCGGGCCGACCCAGACCAGGCCCGCGTCCAGCACGGCCTGCGCGAACTCGGCGTTCTCGGACAGGAAGCCGTAACCGGGGTGCACGGAGTCGGCACCGGACTGCGCTGCGGCGGCCAGCACCTTCTCGATCGACAGGTAGCTCTCGCCGGGGGTGTTCCCGCCGAGCGCGAACGCCTCGTCGGCGAGCCGGACGAACGGCGCGTCCCGGTCGGGGTCGGCGTAGACGGCGACGCTCGTCAGCCCGGCGTCCTTGCAGGCGCGGATGACCCGGACGGCGATCTCACCGCGGTTGGCGATGAGGACCTTGCGCAGCGACACGGCGTCGTACCTCCTGCTGGGACCGGCAATTACGGCTCTGGCTGGTGCCGCAGTCTACGGAAACCGGTGAACGGGGAGAGGGAGAGACGGCTCACTTCACATCCATCGTGGGCCCATCCGCCACAATCTGCTCTGTGGGTGCAGCCAGGTCCTCGCGGGTGGTCGCCGTCGTCGCTGCCGCCGTGGTCGTCGCGGGGCTGGTGTTCGCCTACTCCCAGCGTCCCGACCACACCGGTTCGGGCCAGTCCGGCAGCGGCGGGGGAATGCGCTGCGGCACCACCGTCTGCCAGTCCGTCGTGGGCAGGTCGGTCGGCGGCGACATGGTGGAGCTGCTCGGCGGCACCGGCGGCGGGCGGATCAGGGTGACCGGGGAGACCGGCACGTTCATCTTCGAGATGACCACCGCCGAGGCGGGCGCGACGATCACCGCCGACTCGTTGCTGTGCCACGCGTCGGCGGTCAGCGTGTGCCTGGTGCGCGGCCCGCACAACGACGAGGTGCTCGGCGAGGTGCTGGTCCGCAAGAACGGCACGTGGTCGCGCATCCAGACGACGTACCTGGCGAGCGCGGCCTACCTGGGGCTGCACGACGTCGACGAGGACGGCGTCGCGGACATCGTCGCCGCGCAGCTCGCGTGCGGCGGTCAGTGCCGCGACGCGTTCGTGCAGGTGTTCAGCGCACTCGGTCCGGACATCGGCTGCACGCAGGCGGCGCCGGCGCGGGAGCAGCTGCCAGGCTGGCCCGCACCGGCGCCGAGGTTGTCCCAGCTCCGTCCCTGCACCGACGCCTAGGCGTCAGGCGTTGATCAGTTCCTTCTCGGCGGGAGCGCCGTCCTCGATCAGGCCCTCGCTGCGGGCGACCACGACCGGCACGGTGATCTGCCCGGCCACGTTCGTCGCGGTGCGCATCATGTCGAGGATCGGGTCGATCGCGTAGACCACGGCCACACCGGTCGCGATCACCTGCGGCGGCAGGCCGATGACGCCCAGCGTCAGGGTGAGCATCGTGTACCAGCCGGTGGTGCCGGCGGTCGCGAACGCGCCGAACACGGCCACCGCGACGATGCCGACGTACTGCCACACCGAGAGCTGGATGCCGAACAGGTTCGCGATGAAGATCGTCGCGACGGCCGGGTAGACCGCGGCGCAGCCGTCCATCTTGGTGGTGGTGCCCAGCGGCACGGCGAAGTTCGCGTACTCCTGCGAGACGCCGAGGTCCGTGGCTGCCTTGCGGGACAACGGGAGCGTGGCGCCCGACGAGCGGGACACGAACGCGAACTGGATGGCCGTCCACGACTTGCGGAAGAACTCGACCGGCGAGACCTTGCCGACGAACTTCAGCAGCACCGGGTAGACGACGAACAGCACGATCGCGGTGCCGAGGTAGACGGCGACGATCAACGAGAACAGCGGCCGCACGAACGAGTTGCCGTACGTGGCGACGGCGTTGCCGATGAGGCCGAAGATGCCGATCGGGGCCAGCAGGATGATCCAGCCGACGACCTTCTGCACGATGTCGAAGAACGAGCGGACCAGGTTCGTGAACGGCGCGGCCTTGTCGCCGAGCGCGTAGGCCGCGAAGCCGACGAGCACCGCGATGAACACGACCTGCAGCACGTCGCCCTCGGTGAAGGCGCTGAAGATGTTCGACGGGACCAGGTTGTCGAGCAGCGCGCTCCACGAGCCGGACGCGCGCTTGGCGAGCTTGTCGACGGCACCGGCGGCGGGTTCGATCTGCACGCCCTGGCCGGGCTTGAGGACCGCGCCGACGGCGAGGCCGATCAGCACGGCGACCAGCGACGTGATGCCGAACCACAGGAACGTCTTGCCGCCCAGGCGCGCGGCGGTGCGACCGCCGCCGAGGTGCCGCAGCGACGCGATGCCGACGACGATCGCCGTGAACACGAGCGGGATGACGGTGAGCTGGAGCAGCTTGGTGAAGTTGCCGCCGATCCAGGCGAGCACGGGTGCGAGCCACGTGCCCTTCCCGAGCCAGCCGGCCAGCGCGCCGAGGACGAGCGCGGCGAGCACGGTCAGGCCGAAGACCTTGGGTTTGCGGTATGTCTGGACGATCGACACTGGAACATCTCCTGGGCAGGGATGAGCGAAAGGGGGCTGGGGGCGGTCAGCCCGTACAGCCCGTGCTCGTCCTGCGTCCGTGGTCGATGGTCCGACGACGCGTCAAATACTCGTTCACCGCGTACCCCCAACGCGTCCGCTGGGGGCAATCTTCCCTGTTGGGAGGAAGTGTGACCAGGGCTACCAGAGTGTGGACACCGGAACACCCAACCGGCCCAGCAGCCGCCGGGTGAGCGGCAGGCTGATGCCGATCACCGAGGTGTGGTCGCCGTCGATGCCGTCGATGAACCAGCCGCCCAGCCCGTCGATCGTGAAGCCGCCCGCGACGTGCAGCGGCTCACCGGTCGCGAGGTAGGCCTCCAGCTCCTCGGCGGCCGGCGTGCCGAACCGCACGGTCGTCGACTCGGCCGCGGACGCCCGGCCGACCACCTCCCCGCCGGACACCCGCAGCACGGTGTGCCCGGTGATCAGCACACCGCTCTTGCCGGCCACCCGCTGCCACCGCTCCCGCGCGACCTCGACCGTGCCCGGCTTGCCGACCAGCTCGCCCTCGAACAGCAGCATCGAGTCGCAGCCGATCACCACGCACTCGTCGTCGTGCTCGACCGCCTCCGCCTTGGCCGCGGACAGCGCGACCACCGTCTCCTCGGGCGTCGGGTCGGTGAGCGAGGCGACCAGCGCGTCCTCGTCGACACCGGACACGCGGACGACGGGCTCGATGCCCGCCGCCCGCAGCACGCTAAGACGAGCGGGGGACTGGGAGGCCAGGATCAGGTGCACGCCCGGAGTCTGGCACGGGCGGTGCGCTCCCCGGGGGTGCGGTCGCCGGGGTCACGGGCCGGAAGGCCACCGCGGCGACCAGCCCGACCAGGAGCACCGCGATCAGCATCCAGAACGTCGCCCGCACCGCCGTGGTGAAGTCGCCGGTCGCGGCCAGCACCACCTGCAGCACCGCGCCCATCGCGGCGCTGCCCAGCACGTTCCCGAACTGCCGCGAGGTGTTGTAGATGCCCGAACCCGCACCGAGCAGCGACCGGTCGACCGTGCGGATGGAGATGTTCGTGAGCGGCGAGTACACCAGCCCCATGCCGACGCCCAGCGCGACGAGCGAGGGGACCAGCACCCACTGGTTGCCGTCGTGCAGGAGGAACGTCATCGTGCCGATGCTCACCGCCAGCAGCACGAACCCGCTGATCGGCAGCACCTTGGCGTTCGCCCGGTTCGACCAGCGCCCCGCGAAGATCGCCGTGGTGCCGGACATCAGCGACGCCGGCGCCGTGACCAGGCCCGCCATCAGCGGCGACAGCTTCGGCACGGTCTGCAGGAACAGCACCAGCGCCACGAAGAAGGCGGTGACCGTGAACCCGATGGCGATGTTCGCGACGTTGCCGAGCGAGAAGTTGCGGTTGCGGAAGATCCGCAGCGGCAGCAGCGGCTCCGGGTTGCGCGGGGCCGCCTGCCAGAGCACGAACGCCACCAGCACCACCACCCCGGCCACCACGACCTCGGGGATCGTGACCGGTCCCGCGACCCGCCCCCACCCGTAGTGCTCGCCGTTCTGGATGCCGAACACCACGAGCCCGAGCCCCGCGCAGCACAGCACCACGCCCAGCACGTCGAACCGGTGCGCCCGGCCGGGCCGCAGGTCCGGCACCCACAGCGCGAGCAGGACCAGCGCGACCACCCCGATCGGGATGTTCACGAAAAAGATCCACTGCCACCCCAGGTGCGTGACCAGCACACCGCCCAGCAGCGGTCCCGAGACCGTGGCCAGTCCCGCGACCGAGCCCCACGTGCCCAGCGCGGCACCCCGCCGGTCCGCCGGGAACAGGTGCGTGATGAACGCCATCGTCTGCGGCGTCATGGCCGCGGCCCCCAGCCCCTGCACCGCGCGGGCGGCGATGAGCGCCGTGGAGCTGCCCGCGAGCCCGCACGCCAGCGAGGCGAGCACGAACAGCAGCAGCCCGATCAGGTAGAGCCGCTTCGGCCCGTACCGGTCACCGAGCCGGCCGGTCATCAGCAGCGGCACGGCGAACGCCAGCAGGTAGGCGCTGTTCACCCAGATGATGTCGTTCAGCGAGGCACCGAGCCCGGCCTGCATCGAGGGCATCGCGACGTTGACGATCGTGGTGTCCAGCAACGTCATGAAGAAACCGACGCAAAGGGCGTACACGGCACGCCAGGCAGCCCGGTCTGCTGATTGCGTAGGACTACTGATGCGCGCTCTCCTCTTCCGTCGGCACCCTCGGTGGGGTGAAGCGCTGGGTGCTTGTCCTCACCGAACGCGGTCCCGATCGCGACGGCAAGCGCAGACGGACCGCCGCACTCCTCGTCGCGCTCGGCGCCCTCCTCGGCGCCGGTGCCGTCGGAGGCGTGCTCGCGAGCGACCCCATCGGCTACGGCGTACCCGTCTGGCCGTTCGCCAACCCTGCCGACCGCGCGGAGAACGCGTTGCTGGCACAGGTCGAACCCGCGCTGCGGTCCCGGCAGCCACTGCCCACACAGGACGCACAGGTGCTGCGCACGACCGAGTCGTACGGCAGCGTGTTCTGGACGTTGAAGCTGAGGGTGGACGGTGAGGAACGGTGCCGGGAGGTGGCCGTGGGCCTCGACTTCACGAGCCGCCGCGTTCCCTGCTAGCCAGAAGGCGTCTGCAAGTACCACCGACTGGCAGTCGGTGGTACTTGCAGACGCCGGATCAGCCGGGGAGACCCGAGGCGCGCCACGCCCCCGGCCCGTGCTGCAACGGCCTGCGCACCCGCCGGGCGGGGTTGGCCCACTCCGACCGCGGCGCCGGCGCGTCCTCGACCGGCCCACCCGCGGCCAGCCCGGCCACGACGGCCGTCAGCGCCGCCAGCTCGTAGTCGTCCGGCGCGCCCTTGACGACCCGCAGCAACGGCCGTTCGGGAGCGGCCTGCTCGTCCGCGGCGCTCACAGCGGGATGTTCCCGTGCTTCTTGGGCGGCAACGTCTCCCGCTTGTCCCGCAGCATCGACAACGCCCGCGCCACGTACCCGCGCGTGTAGGACGGCGGGATCACCGAGTCGACGTACCCGCGCTCGGCGGCCACGTACGGGTTGCACAGCGCGTCCTCGTACTCCTGCTGCAACCGGCCGCGCAACGCGTCGACGTCCTCACCACCGGCTGCCGCAGCGGCCAGCTTCTTGCGGTGCACGATGTTCGCCGCGCCGGACGCACCCATGACGGCGATCTGCGCGGTGGGCCACGCGAGGTTGATGTCGGCGCCGAGGTGCTTGGAGCCCATGACGTCGTACGCGCCGCCGTAAGCCTTGCGGGTGATGACGGTGACGAGCGGGACGGTGGCCTCGGCGTAGGCGTAGATCAGCTTGGCGCCGCGGCGGATGATGCCGTTCCACTCCTGGTCGGTGCCGGGCAGGAAGCCGGGCACGTCCACGAACGTCAGCACCGGGATGTTGAACGCGTCGCAGGTGCGCACGAACCGCGCGGCCTTCTCGGAGGCGTCGATGTCGAGGCAGCCGGCGAACTGGGTGGGCTGGTTCGCGACGACGCCGACGGAGTGGCCGTCCACGCGGCCGAAGCCGACCAGGATGTTCGGCGCGAACAGCGGCTGGACCTCCAGGAAGTCGCCGTCGTCGAGCACGCGGTTGATGACCTCGTGCATGTCGTACGGCTGGTTCGCGGAGTCCGGGATGAGCGTGTCCAGCGCGCGGTCGTCGTCGGTGATCGAGTCGGAGATCGAGCCGGCGGCCAGGGTGGGCTCGAACGCGGGCGCGTCGGACAGGTTGTTCGACGGCAGGTACGAGAGGAGCTCCTTCACGTACGCGATGGCGTCCTCCTCGTCGCTGCCGAGGTAGTGCGCGTTGCCGGACCTGGTGTTGTGCGTGCGGCCGCCGCCCAGCTCCTCGAACGTCACGTCCTCGCCGGTGACCGTCTTGATGACGTCCGGGCCGGTGATGAACATGTGCGAGGTCTGGTCGACCATCACCACGAAGTCGGTCAGCGCGGGGGAGTAGACGTGCCCGCCCGCGTTCGAGCCCATGATCAGCGAGATCTGCGGGATCACGCCGGACGCGCGGACGTTGCGGGTGAAGATCTCGCCGTACAGGCCGAGCGAGACGACGCCCTCCTGAATGCGCGCGCCGCCGCCCTCGTTGATGCCGATGATCGGGCGGCCGGTCTTGATCGCCAGGTCCATGACCTTGACGATCTTCTCGCCGTAGACCTCGCCGAGCGAGCCGCCGAACACCGTGACGTCCTGGGAGAACACGCACACCGGACGGCCGTCGACGGTGCCGTAACCGGTCACCACGCCGTCGCCGTACGGGCGGTTGGTCTCCTGCCCGAAGTTCGTGGAGCGGTGCCGCGCCAGCTCGTCCAGCTCGACGAACGAGCCGGGGTCGAGCAGGAGGTCGATGCGCTCGCGGGCGGTCTTCTTGCCCTTCGCGTGCTGCTTCTCGACCGCGCGCGCCGAGCCGGCGTGGACCGCCTCGTCGTTGCGCCGGTAGAGGTCAACGAGCTTGCCCGCGGTGGTGTGGACGTCGGGAGCGCCTGAAGCGTCGCCGGGGACGCTTCCGATCGGCTCGGTCGCACTGCTCATGGGCTCGCAGCCTAACGAGACCATTGCTGAACTGCCCCGTGCAGTTGTCCAGGTCACGGCAACCTGTTGGTCGTGTTCGATCGCACGTACCCTCTTCCGTTCCAATAGCCTGGCGCGATGGACACCGCACTCGACGCCGAAGCGCTGCGCGCGCGGCTGGTCGCACCCCACGGTCCGTACGCCGCGCTCGACGTCGTGCAGACCACCGCCTCCACGAACGCGGACCTCACCGCCGCCGCCGTCGCGGGCGCGCGGGACCGCTCCGTGCTGATCGCGCTGGAGCAGAGCGCGGGGCAGGGCCGGCGCGGGCGCAGCTGGTCGTCGCCGGAGGGCGGGCTGTACGTCAGCGTGCTGTTCCGGCCGGCGGACGTGTCGGCGCAGCGGCTGCCGTGGCTGAACCTCATCGCCGGGCTGGCGCTCGTGCGGGTGGCCCACTCGACCGGGGTCGAGGCGGCGCTGAAGTGGCCCAACGACCTGCTGCTCGGCGCCAAGGGCGAGAAGGGCGCCGGAATCCTGTCCGAGATCACCGCGGGCGTGGAGCCGGCCGTCGTGGTCGGCATCGGCCTGAACGTCGCGGCCCTGCCGGACGACGTGCAGCCCGCGCCGGGTGGGCTCGCCCCGACGTCGCTGGCCGACGTGGGCGCGAGCGAGCTGGACCGCGGCGAGCTGGCCTTCCGGTTGCTCGTCGAGCTGGCGGGGCTGGAAGGCGTGTGGCGCAAGAACGGTGGCGACGCCGTGGAGTCCGGTGTGCTGGAGGAGTACCAGGAGCACTGCGCGACCGTCGGGCAACGCGTGCGCGTCGAGCTCGCCGGTGGCGTGCAGCTCGAAGGCACGGCCCAGCGGATCGAGCCCGACGGCACCCTCGTCGTGCGCGGCACCGACGGCGTCGACCACGGCGTGTCCGCTGGTGACGTGGTGCATTTGCGCCCTGCGTAGCTAGGGTTGTCCCATGGCCTACCCCGACGACCTGCTGAGCTCCGGCGAGCACGTCGTGATCCACCGGCGCCCGCACTGGAAGGTGCTGGTCCTCCCGGTGTTCTGGCTGCTGGTGGTGGTCGTGCTCGGCACGTACCTGGCCGGGCTCGTCGGTGACCTGTCGTGGGCGGGCATCGCCTGGACCGTGCTGGCGGTCGTCGCGCTGCTGCTGGTCGTCGGGCTGACGCTCGTGCCGCTGGCCCGCTGGCGGACGACCCACCTCGTGATCACCTCGGACCGGGTGATCTACCGCGAGGGCGTGGTCAAGCGCACCGGCCTGGACATCCCGCTGTCGCGGGTGAACAGCGTCCGGTTCGAGCAGAGCCTCGTCGACCGCGTGCTCGGCTGCGGCACCCTGGTCGTCGAGTCGGCGTCGGACGCGCCGATCCCGATCGACGACGTACCGTCCGTGGAGAAGGTGCACACCTTGCTGTACCGCGAGATGAACGACAACCCCGAAGACGACTTCGAGCAGAGGACCATCAATGGGCGCGCGTGAGGTCGGCCTGCCCGACGTGGTCGGCTCCGGTTCGCTGCCGTCGTCGGTGACGATCTGGGAGGTCGGCGCGCGGGACGGCCTGCAGAACGAGTCCGCGGTCGTGCCGGTCGAGGTGAAGATCGAGTTCCTCGACCGCCTGGCGACCGCCGGTCTGTCCGTCCTGGAAGCCACGTCCTTCGTGCACCCGAAGTGGGTGCCGCAGCTGGCCGACGCCGCCGAGCTGCTGGCCGGCCTCGACCGCAGGGCCGGGGTCACCTACCCGGTGCTGGTGCCGAACGAGCGCGGCCTCGACCGCGCACTGGAGGCCGGCGTCACGCACATCGCGATCTTCGCGTCGGCCACCGAGACGTTCGCCTCGCGCAACCTGAACCGGACGCTGGACTCGCAGTTCGAGATGTTCGAGCCGACGGTGACCCGTGCGCTGGCGGCGGGCCTGTCGGTGCGCGGGTACGTGTCGATGTGCTTCGGCGACCCGTGGGAGGGCGCGGTGCCCCGCTCCCAGGTCGTGGCCGTCGGCGAACGGCTGCTGGACCTGGGCTGCTCGCAGCTCTCGCTCGGCGACACGATCGGTGTCGCCACGCCGGGCCAGGTCGAGGCGCTGCTGGGCGAGTTCAGCGACGTCTCCCGGCTCGCCGTGCACTTCCACGACACCTACGGCCAGGCGCTGTCGAACACGCTGGCCGCGTTGCGGTGCGGCGTCACGACCGTGGACTCGTCGGCCGGTGGGCTCGGCGGGTGCCCGTACGCGGAGTCGGCGACCGGGAACCTCGCCACCGAGGACCTGGTGTGGATGCTGGACGGGCTGGGCGTGAAGACCGGCGTGGACCTCGACAAGCTGGTCGAGACGTCGGTGTGGATGGCGGAACGGCTCGGGCGGCCGAGCCCGTCGCGGGTCGTGCGGGCGCTGGCGGGGTAGCGGGTCCGGTCAGCCGCGGGTGCCGAACATCCCCGTCGACTCGAACCGGTAGACCAGCTCGTCACCGCGCAGGGCCGACCCGCGCATCTCCACGAGCCCGAGCCCCGGCCGGCTCTTCGACAGCCGCGCGCCGAGGACCTCGACCTCGAACGCGAGCCGGTCGCCCGCGAACACCGGCGCGAGCCAGCGCAGCTCCCGCACCCCCGGCGAGCCCTGCCCGGTGGAGTTCGAGAGGACCTTGTCGACGTAGACGCGCATCCAGAGGGACGCGGTGTACCAGCCGGAAGCGGACAACCCACCGAAAATCGAGTCGCGGCCAGCCTCTTCGTCCAGGTGGAACGGCTGCGGGTCGAACTTCCGGGCGAAGTCGACCATCTCGTCCCGGTCGACGACCACCTCGCCGAGCGGGATGATTCGGCCTGCCGGCAGATCCTCGAAGGCGAACACGTCGTTGATCGTACGTAACTGAAGTCGCCGGGAACCGATCTAATGGCAACGGCGTCCAAGCAGCCCGAGCCCAGGGCTATGCGTGTGAGGGGGACTCGGTGGACGACCACCGTGCGCAGGTCGAGGAGCTGATGGCCGACTACCGGCGCAGCCGCGAGCAGCTGGCGTCCGTTCAGCGCGAGCTGGCGACCGTGGCCGGGCGGGCGAGCAGTCCGGACGGGACGGTCACGGCGACGGTGGGCGGCCGCGGCGAGCTCACGGCGCTGGAACTGTCCGAGGTGGCCTACCGGCGGCACCGGCCGGAGCAGCTCGCCGAGCTGGTCGTGCGCACCGTGGCCGCCGCTGCCGCGCAGGCCGCCGAGGGCACCTACCAGGCGTTGAGCGCCGTGCTGCCCGCCGCCACGGACCCCGCGGCGCTGGTCGCGGGCACCGCGGACCTCAAGCCGGACGAGTACGGGCTCGACGACAACCGGGCGGTCCTGGGTCAGCAGCCCGCGCGCCGGCGCGTGGACGACGACGAGGACAACGAGCAGCGCGAGAGCTGGCTCGACTCCGAGCTCATCAACAGGAGGGCGCGATGACCGGGTACGACGCCGATCTGGGCCGGCTCGACGCCGGTGCCGGCGAGCTGCGCGGGTTCGCCGCGCAGGCCGGTGAGGTCACGGGTGCGCTCGAGAAGACGCTGTCGGCGCTCGGTGCCTGCTGGGGCGACGACGCGGCCGGGCGCAGCTTCGCCGACTCGCACGTGGGTCCCGCGAACTCCACGGCCGCGGCGTTGACCTCGGTCGCGACCACGTTCGGCGGCGTCGGCGACAAGTTCGCCAAGACCGCGGAGACGTACCGGCACGTCGAGGAGAGCAACGCGACCGCGATGAGAAGGTTGGACGGCTGACATGGGCATCGAGCTTCCCGCCGAACTCGCCGAGGTCGCCGCCAAGGCAGGCGTCTCGTGGCCCAAGGCGGACGAGGACAAGCTGCGCGCCAGTGCCACGGCCTGGCGCGAGGCCGGCGACAAGATCACCCGGCTGGGTGCCTCCGCCGACGGCGCCGCCGGCCGCGCGTTCGAGAGCCTGCACGGCGCGACCGGTGACGCCGCACGCGGTACGTGGACCAAGGTCGTGGCACCCGACGGCGACCTCCAGCGCGCCGCGAAGGGCTGCCACGCCGCCGCCGCGCGCCTCGACCACGCCGCCAAGCAGGTCGGTGCCGCCAAGGTCGAGATCGTCCGCGAGCTCGTGACGCTCGCGAAGAACAACGACGCCGCCAAGGCCGCCGCCGGCACCGGCAACCAGACCGCGCTGCTCGGCCTCGAGACGCTGATCCGCGGCGCCGCGGCCAACGTCGCGAACCTGACCAACACCCTGACCTCCGCCATCCGCCTGGACAACGGGGTCGACATGGGCCAGGCCGGCCAGCCGGTCAACACCGCGCCCGGCTCCCACGGCCCCGGCCTGAACCTCGGTGGCGCTCCCGGCGGTCTGCTCGGCGGCGTCCTCGCGCCCGTCGGCGAGGTCGTCACCGGTGTCACCGCCCCGGTCGCCGAGGTCGTGTCCGGCGTGACCGCACCCGTGGCCCCCGTGGTCGGCGCGGTGACGGCACCGGTCGCACCCGTGCTCGGCGCGGTCACCGCCCCGGTCGCCCCGGTGGTCGGCGCCGTGACCGACGTCGCCGCACCCGTCCTCGACGCAGCGGCCCCGGTCACCGCACCGGCCGCCGCCGTCGTGGCGCCCGTCCTCGACGCGGTCCCCGGTGGCCGCGAGGCCGCCGCACCGGTCCTCGACGCGGTCGACGGCCCCGGTGACGGGCACGGCCGCGGTGAGGGTCGCGGTGAGGGCCACGGTCCCGCCCAGGGTGGGGGCCAGGGTCCTGCCGACGGTCCCGGCCGCGGTGGCGAAGGCCCCGGCCGCGGCCAGGGCCCGCAGGTCCTGCCGCAGGTGCTCGGCCCGGTCGCCGACGCCGTCGCCCCGGTCGCGCAGCACGCCGCCGACGCCATCCCGAGCGTCCACGGCAGCCTCGGCCCCGTCGCCGAGGGCACTACGCAGGCCGCAGGTGCCGCGGTCCTCGACCGCCCGTTCACGCCCGATCTGCACAACCAGCCCGCGGCCCCGCAGACCGGTGCCCCGAGCGCTCCGAACGCACCCGCCGGCCCGGGGATGAGCGGCCCGTCCGGCCCGATCGGCGGACCCGCCGGTGGTGTCGGTGGCGCGGTGGGTGGTGCTGCCGGTGCCGTCGGCGCGGCTCCGGCCGCAGCGGCCCACGCGGGTGCCGCGGTCGCCGGTCAGCAGGGCCAGGCCGGTGCGACCGGTCAGGGCCAGCAGGGTCAGGGCCAGCAGGGTGCCAAGGTCGGCGCTCAGCCCGGTGCCCAGGCCGCGGCCCAGGGCACGGCTCAGCCGGGTGCCCAGTCCGGCCCCGGCGCGCAGTCCGGTCCGGGTGCGCAGTCCGCGGCGGGCAAGGCGGGTGCGCCCGGCGCGGCAGGTGCCGCGGGTGCGGCGGGCCAGGCCTTCGGCAACCAGCCGGGCCAGCTCGGCACCCAGACCGGCCAGAGCGGTCCCGGCCAGTCCGGCCAATCCAGCCAGTCCGGTCAGTCCGGTCAGGGCCAGCCCGGTGCCAAGGACGGCCTCACCAAGGACGGCCTCGCCAAGGACCCGGCGAAGGACGCCCTGCTCAAGGACGGCCTGCCCGACCCGGCCGACGACGCGCCCGGCGGTGCCGCGACCGGTGGCTCCACCGCACCGAACCCCGGCGACACCCTCGTCTCGGCCCCGGTGGCCCCCGGCGTGGACCTCGGCCAGCAGTCGAGCCCGATCGCCGACCGCCTGGAGAACCGCGACCAGTCGCAGGCACTGGCCGGTGCGCCCGGCATCGCCTACGACATCGCCCGCCACGCTTACACGGCGGCCGCGGTCGGCAGCTGGTTCATGGCGGTCTTCCTCAGCGCGGGCCAGCCCCCGCGACTGGCCCCGAAGCCCGCACGCCAGCTGCCCGCGCCGAAGCAGGAGGAGACCGAGCCGGTCGCCCGGTTCGCCCCGCAGGACCACCCGCGGGCGGACCTGGTCGACCCGTCCACCCCGCGGCCGTTCGAGCCGACCGGTGGGCTCGGCGCGGACCACCCGGTCGTGCAGGCCCTGCTGGAGGGCTACGACCCGTTGGCGGGCATGCACGAACGCGACTGGGACGCCCTCTTCCTCACCGAGGACGGCGAGCCGAGGTGGCCCGCCGAACGCGAGGGCGGCTACGAGGCCAGCCGGCCGGAGGTGCTCCAGGCGGGCGCGGAGCTCGACCGGTTCGGCACGCCGGAGGGCCGGGTCCTGAGCACCGCGGGCACGCCGTACGCGGAGCGGTCCCTGCCCCCGCACAGCGCCGGACAGGGCTACCGCCGCTACCGGGTCGTCCGCGACCTGCCCGTCCACCGCACGATCAGCGCACCCTGGTTCGGCCAGCCCGGCGGCGGCGCGCGGTACCGCACCACCCACCCGGTCGCCGACCTCGTCGCGCTCGGCTACCTCACGGAGATCACCGCATGAACGTCGAGACGCTGCCCGAGTGGCTGACCAGGATCGGTGTGCCGGACGACGTCGTCAGCATCGGCGAGGAGGCGGACCAGCGCTGGTGCGTCCTCACCGAGGACGGCTACGAGGTGTTCTGGCAGGAGCAGGGCAACCGGTACGACTGGGCCAGGTTCGACGACGAGAGCGTGGCGTGCCACTACCTCTTCGGCCGCCTCGCCTGGGCCCAGGTCGCACGCGGAACCCTCACGGCGCCAACAGCGTGAGAGCGGCCTCGTGCAGGTGGCCGTTCGACGTCAGCACGTTGCCGGCGTCGTAGCGCTCCTCACCCTCCAGTGAGGTGAAGCGGCCACCCGCCTCGGTCACCAGCACCTGGAACGGCGCGATGTCCCACGGGTTCGCGACCGCTTCCGGGGCCAGGTCGATCGCACCCTCGGCGACCAGGCAGTGCTGGTAGAAGTCGCCGAACGCGCGGCTCTCCCAGGTGGCGTCGACCAGCCGCAGGTACGACTCGCGGGTGCGGTACTGCACCCACGTCTTGAGGTCGGTCGTCGAGACGTAGGCGTCCTCCAGCTCCCGCACCCCGGACACGGAGATCGCCCGCTCACCGGCGGCGTCGGAGGCGAACGCGCCCCCGCCCGCGGCGGCCCACCAGCGGCGGCCCAGCGCGGGGGACGACACGACGCCCACGACCGGCACGCCGTCGACGACCAGGGCGATCAGCGTCGCCCAGATCGGCACGCCGCGCAGGAAGTTCTTGGTGCCGTCGATCGGGTCGAGCACCCAGACCCGTGCGGCGTCCAGCGTGCCGCCGCGTTCCTCGCCCATGACGACGTCGTCGGGGCGTTCGGCGGTGAGCAGCGCGCGGACGGCGTCCTCGACGGCGATGTCGGCGTCGGTCACGGGGGTGCGGTCCGGTTTGCGCTCCACGGCGAGGTCGTGGGAGCGGAACCGGGTGGCGGTGATCGCGTCGGCGGCGTCGGCGAGGCGCAGGGCGAGTTCGAGATCAGCATCGTGGCGTGACACGCGGCGATCGTTCCACGAATAGTCTGATTGCCGTGAGCGTGGTGTTGCTGGCCGAGGACGACCCGGCCATCGCGGAACCGCTCTCCCGCGCGTTGACGCGGGAGGGCTATTCGGTGCAGGTCGTCGGGGACGGGCCGAGCGCCTTCGACGCCGCGATCACCGGGGGCATCGACCTCCTGGTGCTCGACCTGGGACTGCCCGGCATGGACGGGTTGGAGGTGTGCCGCAGACTCCGGCAGAACGGCAGGGGCATCCCGGTGCTGATGCTCACGGCCCGTGCCGACGAGGTCGACTTCGTGGTCGGCCTGGACGCGGGCGCGGACGACTATGTGGCCAAGCCGTTCCGCCTGGCCGAGTTGATGGCCCGCATCCGCGCCCTACTGCGCCGCCGCGCGCCCGGCACGCTGGAGGTCAACGGCGTGCGGGTCGACCTGGCCGCGCGCAGGGTGACCGTCGACGGCGGGGAGGTCCAGCTGGCGAACAAGGAGTTCGAGCTGCTCAAGGTGCTGATCCAGCGCGCTGGTCAGGTCGTGAGCCGCGACGAGATCCTCTCCGAGGTCTGGAACGACCCGGACCTCAAGGGCAGCAAGACGCTCGACATGCACATGTCGTGGCTGCGGCGGAAGCTCGGCGACGGCACCCCGAACTCCGCGGAGAAGCGCATCGCGACCGTGCGCGGCCGCGGTTTCCGCTTCAACGCCGACTGATGCGCCGCCGCATCCTGCGGGCGATCCTGCTCGCCGTCGCCGTCACCGGGTTCGTGCTCGGCCTCCCGCTGGGCTACTCGGCGCTGACGCTCGTCGAGGACAGCGCCCGCGGCGACCTCACCGAACGCGCCCAGAGCATCGCGACCAAGCTCGACGACCAGATCGCCGGCCGGCAGGTCCTGGACGTCGAGGCCGTGAAGTTCGCCGTTCCCACCGGTGGCCGCCTCACCGTGGTGTCCGGGGGCGCGACGACCGTGACGGGTCCGTCGCCCGGTGCCGACCCGCTGACCGTCGAGCTGACGATCGCCCAGCAGGGCACCGTGCGGCTGGAGATCCCCTCCGGTCCCATGCACACCACGCAGTACCAGGTGGCGGGCCTGGTGCTGCTGCTGCTCGCGCTCTCCGTCGGCACCGGCACGGTCGTCGCGCTGGTGACGGCGCAGACGTTGTCGCGGCCCCTCATCTACGTCGCGACCCGTGCGTCCCGCCTCGGTGCCGGCGACTTCCGCGAGGACGGCCAGCGCTTCGGCATCCCCGAGCTCGACGCCGTCTCCGAGGCCCTCGACACCTCCGCCACCGCCCTCGCCCGCCTCGTCCAACGCGAACGTGAGCTCGTCGGTGACGTCTCCCACCAGCTCCGCAGCCGCCTGACGGCACTGCAGCTGCGCCTGGAGGCCCTTGCCGAGCACCCGGAACCCGACACGGCCGCCGAGGCCCGTGCCGCCCTCGAACAGGCCGAACGCCTGGCCGCCGTCCTCGACGAGCTCCTCGCCGCCGCCCGCGCCGCCCGTGCCGTGGATGCGGAACCGCTGGAGATGCGCCCCGCCCTGACCGCCATCGCCGAGGAATGGCGCGAACAGGTCAAGAGCCAGGGTCGTGCGTTGCGCGTCCGTGTGCCCGATGGCCTGCTCGCGCGCGCCACGCCCGCCCGTCTGCGCGAGGCCATCGGCGTGCTGCTCGACAACGCCCTGCGCCACGGCGAGGGTTCCGTCGTCGTCTCCGCGCGAGGGGAGGAGGGCACGGTCGTGGTCGAGGTGTCCGACGGCGGCGCCGGTGTGCCGGATGAGCTGGCCGCGCACATCTTCGAGCGTGGCGTGTCCGGCGGTGGCTCCACGGGCGTGGGCCTGGCGCTGGCCCGCGCGCTCGTCGACGCGGACGGCGGGCGGCTGGAGCTGTCGACGGCACGGCCCGCGACGTTCGCGGTGTTCCTGCCGGTCCCGAAGGCCAAGGACGTGATCGGCATCCCCTGGAAGGCGCCGAGCACGCCCCGTTAGCCCTCCCGCATCTTCGGGGAGGGGGTCAGGAGTGGCCGAGCGCCTGCTCGTCGTCGAGGGGGCGCTGGTTGCGGGCGTTCTCCTCGGGGAACACCCACTTCTTGTACCCGTACCAGCGGAACGCCATCGCGACCAGCGTGCCGACGATCTGCGCGCTGAGGAAGTCCGCCAGCTCCTCCGTCACCCGCGTGACGTGCGGCTCCTGGAGGTCGAACAGGTAGCGCGACACCCACAGCGGCGCCGAGTTCAGCACGATGCCGATCCCGTTGACCAGGAAGAACAACGCGGCCTCGTGATGCCGCTCGCGGCCGCCTCGGGTGCGGAATGACCACTCGCGGTTCAGGACGTACGACACGATCGTGGCGACCAGGGTCGCGATGATCTTCGCCGTCACCGGGTGCGATGGGAGCACCAGGGTCTTGATGCCGAAGAACAGCACCGTGTCGATGATGAAGCAGGTGCCCCCGACCAGGGCGAACTTGACCAGTTCACGATGCTTCAGCGCGATCGACCGGATCGGTTCCGGAAACCGGGAGACCACTGTTTCGGATAGTGACACGAGACGAGTCTACGGAGATCGGGTGAACTCGCCGGTCAGGCCGGGCACCGGCGTCCGGGAACACCCACCGGCGCATGGCCCAGAACTTGAACCCGGTCGCGAGCAGCATGCCGATGATCGAGCCGGACACGAAGTCGGCGATCTCCTCGGTCAGTGCCGGCACGGCTGGCGCCTGCAGGCCGAACAGGTGCCGCGACAGCCACAGCGGCAGGATGTTGATCGCCACGCCCAGGCCGCTGACCAGGAAGAACAGCGCCGCCTCGTGGTGGCGCTCGCGGCCGCCGCGGGTGTGGAACGACCACTCGCGCGACAGCACGTACGAGGCGATGATCGCCACCAGCACGCCGATGACCTTGGCCGTGACGACCTTGTCGGTCAGGATCGTCAGCTTCAGCGCGTACCAGACGCCGTTGTCGATGAGGAACGTCGTGCCGCCGACGACGGCGAACCGGATCAGCTCACGGTGCTTGTTGATGAGGAACCGGAGAGGTTCGGGGAACCAGCTCAGGACCTTGCGAGCGATCGGCAGCACCGCGCCAGCTTACGGATCAAGGTAACGGCCATCGCCCCGGGGTGTTACTTTCCGCAACGTCCGGATTGGTCTGGAATGTCCGGAAATCAGTGTTCAGGCGTCCGGCACGGCCACGGCAGGAGGTCCGGGATCAGCGGCAGCCGCCACACCGGCGGCGGCTCGCACGGCTCCGACGTGGGCGGTGGCGTCGTGGGCGGAGTGGTCGTGGGCGGCACCGGCACCGTGGTCGACGGTGGTGTGGACGGCAGCGGCAGGGTCGGCACCGGGACCGGAGGCACTGCCGGGGTGGTCGGTTCGACCGGCGTGGACGGCTTCGTCGGCTCGGTCGTCCGGCCCGGCTTCGTGGGCTCGGTCGGCTTCGCCGGCTCGGTCGTCGGCACGGGGGCCGGGGCCGGCGGCTCCACCGGGTCGACCGGCCAGTGGTCCGGCCGGCCCTTCACCGGCACGGTCACCGACTTCGTCGCGTTGCCCAGGGTGGCGGTCACGGTGATCGACCCGCCCCGGTGCGGCGGCCCGAACGCCCACGCGGACATCCGGAACTTCGCGCCCTGTTCGAGGTCCGCGACGCAGCGGAGGACGTTCCTGTCCGTGCGCGTGCAGTCGCGGTACGGCGTGAACACCACAACGTCGGACGACGCGGACAGCTCCAGCTTCAGCGTGCCCGGCCGCGGTCCGCGGTTGCGCACCTGGACGTCGACCCGCGGGTCCCAGAACACCTGGTGCCACGTCGAGGCGGTGAGCTCGATGTCGTCGTTGACCGGCGGCACCTCGACGCCGACGCTGACGTTCACGCTGATCGCCGTGCCCGCGCTGACGGCGCCGGTGATGACGCCGGTCACCGCCTCGGGCGTGGCGCGCAGCCGGAAGAGGAACGTCGCCTGCCCGCCGGGGGCGATGCCCTGCGGGGTCGTGCAGGTGATCACGCCGCTGCCGGCCGGGCAGTTCACGGTCTGGTCGGCGGCGCCGTCCGGTTGCAGCAGGCGCGCGGCGAACGACGAGGGCCCGCCGGTCGACAGCACGCCCGGTGGCAGCGTGAGCACCATGCTCGCGGGCGGTGCCGCGGTGCCGCCGGTGTTGCGGACGGTGATCGGCAGGTCCTTGGCCTCCTCGCCGGGCGTGAGCGTGAACCCGGTCGGGACGGTCGGGGTCAGCACGGCGGGCGGCGGCGGAGCCGGCTCCTCGGCCGGTGGCGCCTGCGGCGGCGGGGCGGGGACCGGCGCTTCGGGTGCCGGTTCCGGAGTCGGGACCGGCGCCGGCGGAGACGGCGGAGGTGGCGGGACGGGCGTCGGCACCTGGACCGCGGGCGGGGGCGGCGGCTGGACGACCGTCTGCGCGGGCGGCGCTTCGGCCTGCACCCGCGCGGGCGCCTGCTCGCCGCCACCGGAGGCGAGCGCGATCGCGACGGCGGCCACCACCGCGGCGGCGGAACCACCGACGGTGAGCAGCTGGCGGGGCAGCGCGGCACCGGCCGCGCCCGCGCCACCCGCGGCGGCACCGGCACCGACGGCGACCTTGGTCGCGCCCGCGACCGTGAGGTAGGTGGCGGCACCCGCGCCCAGCACCAGCGGGGCGACGAACCCGCGCAGCGCGCCGTTGACGTCGGCGAGCTCCGCGGCCAGCGAACGGCACCGGTAGCACTCGTCGAGGTGCGCCTCGACCTGCGTCGCCTCGCGCCTGGACAGACCGGCGCGGGTCCACGCGCCGAGCCGGTCGACGGTCGCCTTGCAGCGCTCGGCGTCGGTCTCGGCCAGGTGCATCTGCAGGTACTGCTGCTTGAGGCCCTCGCGGGCGCGGTAGGCGAGCGCGGACACGCCGTTGGCCGTCAACCCGAGCAGCGGGCCGACCTCGGCGGGCGACTGGCCCTCGATCTCGGTGTGCCAGAGCACTGTCTGCCAACGCTCGGGCAACGCGGCGAACGCGCGCGCTGCGAGCGACCGTTCCAGACCGGCGACCGCGGTGTCGCTGAACGCCACGGGCGGCGCGACGTCGGTCATGTCCTCGGTGAGGTCGACCTTCTTGTCGCGGCGGGTCTTGTCGTAGGCGGTGTGCCGCAGCGCGGTCAGCAGGTACGCGCGGAACGCCGAGTCGGGGCCGCGGCCGGCGCGCAGCGTGTCGAGCACCTTCGCGAAGGCCTCCGACACCAGGTCGTCCGCCTCGGCCTGCGAGCGGGCCAACTGGCGGGCGAGGTTGTAGGCCGCCGAGACGTGCCGTTCGTACAACTGGCCGTAGGCGTCGATGGTCCCTCCGCGCACGGACTCGATGAGTTCCGCGTCGCTCGGGCCCTGGACGTCTGCAGGAACGGTCGCCAAGATTCTTTCCCCTCCTCGCGCGCCCAGTGTGACCTACGGCCCGCGGAAGAGTCATCTCAATCCCCCGCGAGGGTTGCGTCACGAGCCGGGCACGGGCGCGTCTCCCACCTGGAATCCACGGAGAAGGGAGACGGACCGGGTGGGAGTCGCACAAGCGGAACGCCTGCTGAAGGCCAGATGGCGGACCGCCACGATGGCCGCGGGCTGGGCGTTCCCCGCAGACTGGCCGCTCGCCGAGGTCGACGAGGTGTGCGCGGCGGTGTCGGAGGGCACCGACCCCTCCGACGCGCTCGTGCGGCTCGGCCGGGCTCGTGCCGAGGCGGGTGCCGGTCTCGGCGAGACGCTGCTCGACCTGGCGGCGCTGCACGCCGTGCTGACCGACGAGTCGCACGTCGTGTCGCCGGACGTCGACGCGCTCCCGTCGCGGATGGTGCGCACGACGGCGCTGGGGTGGGCGGACGTGGTGACGAGGCAGGCGGGCGACTGCGCGGCCGAGGACCCGCTGACCGGGCTGGCCACCACCGCCTACCTGCGGACGCGGCTGGGCGAGGTGTACCGCGAGACGCCGGTCGTGCCGCTCGACTACGCGCTGGTGCTGCTGCGCCTCGACACGCACCGCGCTACGGGCTGGTCCCGCGTGGTCGCTATGACGCTGGCCTCCGACGCCCTGCGCACGGTCTTCGACGGCGGCGAGACCCTGGCGACCCTCGGCCCGAGCGTGGCCGCGGTGCTGGCCCGCCGCGACGAGACCCTCGCGCGCCGCGTTTCCAACCTGCGCGTCCTCAGCGCGGACCGGCTCGCCGACGACCCGCACGTCAGCCCGGCCGGTCCCGCGAAGGTGTGGACCGAACGCCTCCCCGACACCCACTCCCAGGCCTGCGCCCTCCTCACGTCGCTCGGACGCTGACCCCCCTGTCCCGCGCCCGCGCGCTCCCCGTTCCCCACCGTCACGCGGGGACCCCACGTTCCCTTCTGGGGAACGCGGGGCCCCCGCGTGCGCTCCTGGAGTACGAAAGCTCCCCGCGTGCACTTCACAACGGCGCGAGAAGTGTTCTATTGTCTTAGTTCAGTAGCACAATCTGGGGAGCGTGTGTGGTCGAGTTCCACGTCGACCGCGGCAGTGGCCTTCCGGCGTACCTGCAGCTGGGGCAGCAGGTCAGGGAGGCCATGAGGCTCGGCTGGTTGCAGCCGGGCGACCGGTTGCCGACGGTCCGCGACGTCGTCGCGCGCAGCGGGGTGAACGCGAACACCGTGCTGAAGGCCTACCGCGAGCTGGAGCTCGCCGGTCTCGTCGAGGCCCGCCAGGGCTCCGGCACCTTCGTCAAGGCGTCCCTGGGGTCCGCCGCCCCCGAGGACCTGGACCCGCTGCGGGTCACGCTCGCCGGCTGGGTCGCGGGGGCACGCGCCGCCGGGTTGGAGGACGACGACATCTACGCGCTGCTGCGCGAGGTGCTGAGCAGGGGAGCGCAATGAGCGTGGTCGCGGCCGAAGTCTCGAAGTGGGCCATCCGTGGCGTCTCCTTCGAGCTGCCGCCGGGCAGCGTCACCGCCGTGGTCGGCGCCAACGGTTCCGGCAAGTCGACGCTGCTGAACGTGCTGGCCGGGCACCTGCCCCCGGAGTCGGGGCACACGGCGGTCGCGGGCCGCGTCGCGTACGTGCCGCAGCACAAGCCGATCTACCGCAACTTCAAGGTGGCGGACGTCCTGCAGTTCGGCCGGCGGATGAACGCGGTGTGGCACAACGACCTCGCCGACGCGTGGCTGACCAGGTTCAAGGTGCCGCGCCGGCTGCAGATGGGCGACCTCTCCGGCGGCCAGCGCACCCACGTGACGCTGGCGCTGGCGTTGGGCGCACGCCCGGACGTGCTGCTGCTGGACGAACCACTGTCCGAACTGGACCCGTTGGCGCGCCGCAGGGTCATGAGCGCGTTGCTGACCGAGGTCTCCGACAACGGCATGACGCTCGTCTTCTCGACGCACGTCGTCGCCGAGATCGGTGGCGTCGCCGACCGGTTGCTGCTGATGCACGACGGCCGCGTGCTCGTCGACGGCGACACCGACGAGCTGCTGGAGGAGCACGTCCTCTACACCGGCCCGCACGCCTTGCAGCCACCGGTGGAGGGACCGGTGGTGCTGGCCAGGCACGGTCAGGCGCAGTCGACGTTCCTGGTGCGCTCCGGCGGTGCCCGGGTGGACGAGCCGTGGACCGCCCGGTACGTGACGCTGGAGGAGCTGGTCGTGGCACACCTGGAGCGTGCGGCGTGAACGCGGAGACGATGATCTGGCTGACGTGGCGCCAGCACCGCTGGGCCATCACCACGACCTCGGCCCTCGCCCTGTTCGCGGCGTACGGGCTCGTGTCGGCGGAGCTGCGGCACTTCCAGGTGACGATGACGCTGGCCGCGTTCTACGGCCTGGTGGTGCAGCTCGGGTTCGGCGCTGTCGTCGGGGCGTTCTGGGGCGCCCCGCTGCTGGCCCGCGAGCTGGAGGAACGCACCTACTTCGTCGCCTGGGGTCAGGACGTCACGCCCGCGCAGTGGTTGCGCGGCAAGCTGGTCGTGCTCGGCCTGCTCGCCGCGGTGCTCGCCGCGCTGGTCGGCGTCGACGACGGCCTGGGCGGCAGCGAGGACCGGTCGTGGTCGATGTTCGAGGCGAACTGGGTGGTGCAGGTCGGGTACGCGCTGCTGGGCCTCGCCATCGGCGTCCTGGCCGGTCTGCTGACCCGGCACACGCTCACCGCCATGGCCGCGACCCTCGTCTGCTACACCGTCGTCCGGACCGTGCTCGCCGTGGTGGCCCGCGACCGCTACCTGCCGGTGCACCGCTCGATCGCGCGCTGGGACCAGAACCCGGCGGTGCCGAACGACGCGTTGAAGATCGGCGACGGCTTCGTCGGCCGCGACCTGGAACCGGTGCCCGTGCCCGACCAGTGCGCGGGCCTGGTCCCCAACGGCTGCATGCGCCGCACCGGCTCCGCCATCGGCACCTACACCGACTACCAGCCGGCGGACCGCATCGACGTCTTCCGCTGGATCGAGTTCGGCGTCTGCGCGGCACTGGCCGCGGCGGCGTTGTGGCTGACGTTCCGCTTGCTGCGCAACGGCGGCGGCTGGCGACCCTCGCGTTCGCACCGCCGTGACGTCTCGACGGCTCCGGTCGCCCCCGCCCCGGCGCAGGGGTAGGCCGGTCCCGCTCGCCTGCTGAACGGCTCCACTGGGGGTGTGGCCGTTCAGCAGGCACCGTTCGGCGGTTGCGGAACGTGCAGGTAGGCTGCCTGAACCGTGGACTCCCGTACCCGTCTCCCCGTCGTCGGAATGATCGGCGGCGGGCAGCTCGCCCGCATGACCCACCAGGCCGCGATCCCGCTCGGACAGTCGCTGCGCGTGCTCGCCGTCTCGGAGAACGACCCCGCCGCCCTCGTGGCGCGCGACGTGGTCCTCGGCACGCACACCGACCTCGACGCGCTGCGCTCGTTCGCGAAGGGCTGCGAGGTGGTCACGTTCGACCACGAGCACGTGCCCGGCGACCACCTGCGCGCGCTCGTCGCCGAGGGCGTGAAGGTGCACCCCGGCCCGGACGCGCTGCAGTACGCGCAGGACAAGCTGAAGATGCGGGTGCGGCTGGCGGAGCTGGGCCTGCCGGTGCCGCCGTTCACCGAGGTGAACGACGTCCGCGACGTGCTGCGGTTCGGTGCCGAACACGGCTGGCCGTGCGTGCTGAAGGCGGTCCGCGGCGGCTACGACGGCCGTGGCGTGTGGATGCTGAACACCCCGTCGGGCGCCGAACGGGTCGTGCCCGAGCTGCTGGAGGCCGGGACACCGCTGATGGTCGAGCAGTGCGTGCCGATGCGCCGCGAGCTGGCCGCCGTGGTGGCGCGCTCGCCGTTCGGCCAGGGTGCCGCGTGGCCGGTCGTCGAGACCGTGCAGTCCGACGGCATCTGCGTCGAGGTCCTCGCCCCCGCCCCCGCGCTGGACGGTGACGAGGCCCAGGAGCTGGCCCTGAAGGTCGCCGACGCGCTGGGTGTCGTGGGCGTGCTGGCCGTGGAGCTGTTCGAGACCGCCTCCGGCGTCGTCGTGAACGAGCTCGCCATGCGCCCCCACAACTCCGGCCACTGGTCCATCGAGGGCGCCCGCACCTCCCAGTTCGAACAGCACCTGCGCGCGGTCCTCGACTACCCCCTCGGCCGCACCGACCTGATGGCCCCGGCCGTGGTGATGGCGAACGTGCTGGGCGCCACCGAACCGCCCGCCATGGGCCCGGACGAGCGCGTGCACCACCTGTTCGCCCGTTTCCCGGACGCGCACGTGCACCTCTACGGCAAGGAGGAACGGCCGGGCCGCAAGGTCGGCCACGTGACGTTCCTCGGCAACGACATGACGACGGTCCGCACGCGCGCACGGCTGGCGGCGGACTGGCTGTCCACCGGCGTCTGGTCGGACGGGTACGACATCCACGGCGAAGAGAAGCGGAGCGCGCAGTGAGTGCGGTTCAGGTTGGCGTGATCATGGGCAGCGACTCGGACTGGCCGGTGATGAAGGCCGCCACCGAGGCACTGGCCGAGTTCGACGTGCCGTTCGAGGTGAGCGTCGTCTCCGCCCACCGCACCCCGCAGCGCATGCTCGACTACGCGTCCTCCGCGGCGTCGCGCGGTCTGCGGGTGATCATCGCCGGCGCGGGCGGCGCCGCCCACCTGCCCGGCATGGTGGCCTCCGCCACGGTGCTGCCGGTCATCGGCGTCCCGGTGCCCCTGAAGTACCTCGACGGCATGGACTCGCTGCTCTCGATCGTGCAGATGCCCGCAGGCGTCCCAGTCGCGACCGTCTCGGTGGGTGGAGCGCGCAACGCGGGCCTGCTGGCCGTGCGGGTGCTGGCTTCGTCCGATGTGGCGTTGCAGGAGCGCATGGCCCGCTTCCAGGCAGAACTCGAGCAGCTCGTACTAGACAAGGACGCGGCTCTGCAGAAGTCCCTCTGAGTGCTCAACGGCACAGCGGCGCCCGGTGTGAACGGGCGCTAACATCGTGCCGAGTACTCACTACCGGGAGGTAACAAGGTGAACCCGAGCTTCGGCACCTACCAGCTCGCCGAGGAGCACGAGGCGCTGCGAGAGGCCGTCCGCTCGCTCGCCGAGAAGGAGATCAAGCCGTACGCGGCCGAGGTCGACGAGAACGAGCGCTTCCCGGTGGAGGCCCACAACGCCCTGGTCAAGGCCGGCTTCGCCGCCGTCCACGTCCCCGAGTCCTACGACGGCCAGGGCGCCGACTCCGTCGCCACCTGCATCGTGATCGAGGAGGTGGCCCGCGTCTGCGCGTCCTCCTCGCTGATCCCGGCGGTGAACAAGCTCGGCACCATGCCGATCCTCCTGTCGGCCTCGGAGGAGCTCAAGCAGCTCGTCATGCCGTCCATCGCCTCCGGTGAGGCGATGGCTTCCTACGCCCTGTCGGAGCGCGAGGCCGGCTCGGACACCGCCTCGATGCGCACGCGTGCTCTGCTGGACGGCGACCACTGGGTGCTCAACGGCACCAAGTGCTGGATCACCAACGCCGGCGAGTCCACCTGGTACACGGTCATGGCGGTGACGGACCCGCAGGCGGCCAAGAAGTCCGCCGGTATCTCGGCTTTCGTGGTGCACAAGGACGACCCCGGGTTCTCCGTGGGCCCCAAGGAGCGCAAGCTCGGCATCAAGGGCTCGCCGACCCGGGAGATCTACTTCGAGAACTGCACGATCCCTGCCGACCGGATCATCGGTGAGCCGGGTACCGGCCTGAAGACGGCTCTTCGCACTCTGGACCACACGCGTCCGACGATCGGTGCGCAGGCCGTGGGCATCGCGCAGGGTGCCCTGGAGGCCGCGGTCGCGTACGTCAAGGACCGCAAGCAGTTCGGGAAGTCCATTTCGGACTTCCAGGGCGTGCAGTTCATGCTCGCGGACATGGCGATGAAGATCGAGGCCGCGCGGCACATGGTGTACGTCGCCGCTGCGAAGGCTGAGCGTGGTGAGGCGAACATCGGGTTCATCACCGCTGCGGCCAAGTGCTTCGCTTCGGACGTGGCCATGGAGGTCACCACCGATGCCGTGCAGCTGTTCGGTGGGGCGGGGTACACGCGGGACTTCCCCGTGGAGCGGATGATGCGGGACGCGAAGATCACGCAGATTTACGAGGGCACGAACCAGATCCAGCGCGTTGTGATGTCGCGGGCGGTTCTGAACGGCTGAGTTCTTCGGCTTTGTTTTGCGGCTTGGCGGCCGGGCTGATCTTTGGATCGGGTCCGGCCGCCGAGCCGTTTTTTGTTGCCTACTCGGGCATTGGGGGGAGTGGGCCGAAGGTCTCCGCCGGCAGGCGGTCGATGTGGCCGTCGCGGACGACCTGCCAGCCGAGCCAGCGCCATGCGCCGTCGGTGCAGCCGACCAGCTCTTCGGTTTTAGAGTCGATGACGGCGAACTCTTCTTCGGGGAAGAACACCAGGTAGGTGCCTACTTGCTTGCCGGTGATGGGGTCCCAGATGCGTGCGGTGTTGTCGTGGCTGCCGGTGAGGATGTGGGTGCCGTCGGGGGACCAGGCCACGGAGTTGATCACGCCGGTGTGTCCGGTGAGTGTGTGGAGTGGTTGTCCGGTGGTGGGGTCCCAGGTGCGTGCGGTGTTGTCGCCGCTGCCGGTGAGGATGTGGGTGCCGTCGGGGGACCAGGCGACTGCCTGAATCCACTCGGTGTGTCCGGTGAGTGTGTGGAGTGGTTGTCCGGTGGTGGGGTCCCAGGTGCGTGCGGTGTTGTCGCCGCTGCCGGTGAGGATGTGGGTGCCGC